>NZ_JANFDG010000026.1 GCF_024609765.1 Shinella pollutisoli | reverse complement strand
CCTCAACGCAAGAATGAGAGACCATCTCACAAAAACGCTTGCGGCCTAACACCGTTGCTTTTTCATGCCAACCGCGCCAGGGTGGCGAAATCCCAAATAGAAGTTGCAACCGGCGGCCGTTTCACTGCATGCTGGCTTTGGGATGGAGCCGGATGGCGGAAGTGGAGGAGCGGGAGATGGTAACAAGGATCAACTACGGCAGCGCGCTCGGAAACGACGGCTGGCTGGAAGACTTCTATAACATGGATAGATTGACGCTGATTTCGAAACAGGGCGGCAAGGCAATCTATCGCGATAATAGCGGCGACCAGATCGTGCTATCCGGCAGCGGCCTTTCTTACAGCGGGAGTTCCGTGACAAGCGGAACGTTGACCGCCATCCAGTTTCTCAACAAATCCGGCAAGGCCTATCTGGCTATCTCCAACACGTCGTTCGACGCATCCGGCATCTCGACGCTGATCGAGGCCAAGGATTTCTGGAACCTGATGAGTGGCCTGACTGCAGGGTTAGACATTATCAGGGGAACCAATCGCAGGGACGACATCCTCGTCGGCACGAATGGCGGGAACGACAAGATCTACGGCCTGGGCGGCGACGACTACATCAGAGGCTCGCCGGGCCACAACTACATCGATGGCGGCAGCGGCTTCGACGAGATTTCCTATACGAGCACAAACTGGGACAATGACGGCGTCGTGTCCGGCATCACCGTCAACATCGCGACGAAAAAGATCGAAAATCCTTGGGGCGGGACGGAAACTTTCAAGAACATCGAGCAGTTCTCGGGAACCTATCTGAAGGACACATTCCTGGGCGGCAAGGGGAACGACGTCTTCACAGGCTTCAAGGGTGCCGACGTGATCAAAGGCGGAAAAGGCCTTGACGAAGTGCGATATCATCGCGACGTCGATTACGGCGGCAAGCTCGGCATCAAGGTCGATCTCGCCAAAGGCACGATCCGCGACGGCTTCGGCACGACGGACAGCGTGAACAGTGTGGAGCGCGTCTACGGCACCTTCTTTAAGGACGTGTTCAAGGGGAACAGTGCCGACAACTACTTCCGCGGGCTGAGCGGGAAAGACAGCTTCGACGGTCGGGCCGGAAGCGACACCGTCAGCTTCGAATGGTGGGAAACGCTTGGACAAAAGCGGGGCGTGGTCGTCGATCTGCGCAAGAGCGTGGGCAACATCCTCAACGACGGTTTCGGCAACAAGGAAACCGCCAAGAGTATCGAGAATATCGAAGGCTCGCGGTTCAACGACAAGATCATCTTGGGCAAGGCCGATGGCTGGGCGTGGGGCGGCGCGGGCAAGGACACCATCGTTGCAGGAACCGGAAAGAACTGGCTCGGCGGCGACAAGGGAGCGGACACGTTCATGTTCCTCTCCTCGAAGCACTCCACCGCCTCCAAGCTCGACACGATCGAGGACTTCTCGCGCAAGCAGGGCGATCGGATCGACGTATCGCGCGTCGCGGACTTCGACTTCATCGGCCGGAAGGGATTTTCAGGCGCAGGCGACGAACTGAAGTACAAGATCAAGGGTGGCGACACCTATGTCTCCGGGGACATCGACGGCGACAAGAAGGCCGACTTCTTCTTCAAGCTCGACGGCAAATACGGCCTGGTCGAAGGCGACTTCATTCTTTAGCCACGGATCGGATTGACGACCAGAGACTGATGGGAGTGCGCCGTTCGGAAGCAGCCGGGTGGCGCACTCATGATCCCAAGGATATCTCCGCCCAGGCCCGAGAAAGAACCCCGGCTTGCCTCGCTCAATGAAGATGGCTGGGGCGCCCATCCATTGCACGCTTCCGACGCTTCTCCTCGGACGCGACCGATCGCTCGTCACGAGCCGCATCGAGGAGGTCGAGAAGCCAGGCCTCGATGTTCGTGCCATCGGGCGGAAGCTTCCTCAACGCCATCTCAAGCGCGCAGCAGACGATGTCATCCGCCTCGACCTGCGAGTTCGTCCACGTCCGTGCGATTGCGCGAAGGCGAGGCAGGAGTTGTTCCACCCGCGGTGCAAGCGACGCCATCGACCCGTCTCCTCGAGAAAGATGGTTAACGCCGCCCTCAACGCTATGTTCCTGGCGAAACAAATCCTTCCCTTCCGCCTTGCCAAGCCCAAGGCAAGGTGCCGGCATCGAAAGGACGACTGCTGTCCTGCTCCGGCTCATCAAGACATGGTCAGCCGAGCTTCGGCCGACAAAGTCGTCGAATTGTTCGGTTTCCCTGTATCGTCCGGCCCACGCTGCTCCTCGTATTCCTGAAACGGCTGCGACAAATGCCCTTCGTCGGACCGCCACCGGAATTCAGCGGCGGTACGACGTTTCTGAATGCCTTCGGACAGACGCGGCCTGCACCTGCTTCGCACCGGAACTTTCCGCCGCATGTCTGGTTTGTCCTTCGCGAACAAGGAGCGAACCCATGGCCAAGAACACCTCGCCAAAAGCGTCGAAACCCGAGAAATCCACCGCGGCAGCCGCAGGTATCCACGACCAGAAAATGATGCGCGGCAATGGCGGCGAACTGCACCAGACCGCCGGAGACGGAACGCCCGTCCTGACCACCGCGCAGGGCGGCCCGGTCGCCGACGACCAGAATTCGCTGCGCGTCGGCGCGCGCGGGCCGCTGCTGGTCGACGACTTCCATTTCCGCGAGAAGATCTTCCATTTCGACCACGAGCGTATTCCCGAGCGGGTCGTGCATGCGCGCGGCTACGGCGCGCACGGCTTCTTCGAGACCTACGAGTCGCTGGCCGCCTATACCAGGGCGGATATTTTCCAGCGCGCGGGCGAGAAGACGCCGGCCTTCGTGCGTTTTTCCACCGTCGCCGGCAACAAGGGGTCGTTCGACCTTGCCCGCGACGTCCGCGGCTTCGCCGTCAAGCTCTACACGCAGGAGGGCAACTGGGATATCGTCGGCAACAACATCCCGGTCTTCTTCATCCAGGACGCCATCAGGTTTCCCGACATGGTGCATGCGGTCAAGCAGGAGCCGGACCGCGGTTTCCCGCAGGCCCAGAGCGCGCACGACAATTTCTGGGACTTCATCAGCCTGACGCCCGAGAGCATGCACATGATCATGTGGATCATGTCCGACCGCGCCATCCCGCGCTCCTTCCGCTTCATGGAAGGCTTCGGCGTGCACACCTTCCGCCTCGTCAACGCCAAAGGTGAAACGACCTTCGTCAAGTTCCACTGGAAGCCCAAGCTCGGCCTTCAATCCGTCGCCTGGAACGAGGCGGTGAAGATCAACGGCGCGGACCCGGACTATCACCGCCGCGACCTGTGGAACGCGATCCAGGCCGGCAACTTTCCCGAATGGGAGCTCTGTCTCCAGCTTTTCGACCAGGATTTCGCCGACGGTTTCGATTTCGACATCCTCGATCCCACCAAGATCATCCCGGAGGAGGTGCTTCCGGCGAAGCCGGTCGGCCGCCTCGTCCTCGATCGCATGCCGGATAACTTCTTCGCCGAGACCGAGCAGGTCGCCTTCATGACCCAGAGCGTGCCGCCGGGCATCGACTTCTCCAACGACCCGCTGCTGCAGGGGCGCAACTTCTCCTACCTCGACACGCAGCTCAAGCGCCTCGGCAGCCCGAACTTCACGCACATTCCCATCAATGCGCCGAAATGTCCGTTCCACCATTTTCAGCAGGACGGCCACATGGCCATGCGCAACCCCGTCGGCCGGGCCAACTACCAGCCGAACTCCTGGGGCGAAGGACCGCGGGAATCGCCGGCCGACGGCTTCCCGCATTTCCCCGCGGAAGAGCAGGGCCGGAAGGCGAGGCTGCGCCCCGAGAGCTTCGCCGACCATTACAGCCAGGCGCGCCAATTCTACATAAGCCAGACCCCGCCGGAGCAGCGGCACATCGCGGCGGCGCTGACCTTCGAGCTCAGCAAGGTCGAGACGCCCGTCATCCGCGAGCGGATGGTCTCGCATCTGATGAACATCGACGAGACGCTGGCCAATACCGTGGCGGCAAAGCTCGGTTTCCGGTCGATGCCGGAGCCCGCCGACGCCGCCGTGCCGACGCGGCAGGACCTCGATCCGTCGCCCGCGCTCAGCATCGTGCAACGGGGACCGAAACGCTTCGAGGGGCGCAAGCTCGGCATTCTCGTCACGGACGGCGTCGACATCGACCTTTTGACCGGCCTTCAGGACGCCGTTCTCGCGGAGAAGGCGGAGGTGGCCTTGATCGCGCCGAAGGTCGGCGGCGTGACAGCGTCCGACGGGTCGTGGGTGCCGGCGCATTTCATGATCGACGGCGGCCCTTCGGTGCTCTTCGACGCGGTCGCGCTGCTGCCGGCGAAGGAAGCCGCTGACGATCTCCTGCAGGAGGCGACGGCGCGCGACTTCGTCGCCGATGCCTTCCAGCATTGCAAGTTCATCGGCTATGTCGCCGATGCCCTTCCGCTCATGCGGATGGCGGGGATCGCTGACAGGCTCGATGAAGGCGTAATCGAGTTGCCAGGCGAGCGAGGCCTTTCGGCCTTCGTCACGGAACTCGGCAAGCTGCGCCTGTGGGCGCGCGAGCCTTCCGTCAAGCTCGGCAAGGCCTCCGTTCCGCCCCAGTAACGGGACGGTGCGCTTCGCCATACATGCGGGGAACGGAGGCCCGGAAGGCCTGTCGATTCCCCGCGCGATCGCGCCCGCCAATCCGGCGCGAGGGACAGGTCGGGCGGCCCGTGCAGGTGTTCGAGCTTCTCGGCAAGCCGGCCGGCGGCAAGATCTGTCCCGCCATCGACGGCCTTCTCGCCGCCGCTCAGGCCGTCGCACGCTGTGGGATCGCCCGTTATGGCACCCTGAAGTCCTGGGCCATCCAGCTCGACCAGACGCTCGCCGAGGAAGGCAAAGTGGACCAGCCCTGACGCAGCTTGCGGATGCGAAGGTCAGCCGCGAAGGAAAGACCAAGGCTGCGTGAACCGGCATGGGTGGAGAGACGGCTTCCCCCCTATCGCTGCCGCCTGTCCTCAAATCGGCCTGTCTCCTTTGGTTACTTTTAGGGTGCGGTTATCAACACCCGGGAGCATCCTTGCGGGATCGCGCGTGACAACGACGTCGATGACGGAGGGGCGGTTGCGTTCCTGATTGGCCGCGACGATGGCAGGACCAAGGTCGTCCGGCCGTTCGACCCGGATGCCGTGGCAACCGAAGTCCTCGGCGATCCTGGCATAATTCATCTCCACGAGATCGGACGACTGATAGGCGCCGTACATGGCATGCTGCAACGCCTTGATGTAGCCGGAGGCAGCGTTGTTCACGATCATCAGCGTGAACGGCGTGCCAGCCCGGCGCGCGGTCTCCAGCTCGCCGATCGTCATGTTGAACCCGCCGTCGCCGGTGATGGCGACGACCGGTTGACCGGGCACGGCGAGCTGGGTGCCCATGGCTCCGGGAAGGCCATAGCCGATCGAGGCAAAACCCCGGTCGGCTACGAACCTCCGGCCTGCCGCCTTGGTATCGTAGAGCAGCCCGCCCCAGTGGGCGGCGAAGCCGCCATCGACGACCAGCACGGATTCCGCCGGCATCGCCGCATTCAATTCATGCAGCATCCGGCCCATGTTGATCGGCATCTCGCTTGAGAGGAGACGGTCGGCAGCTCCGTCCCGCCACTTGCGCATGCGTGCGGGAATCTCCGCCGCATAGTCCGCGCGAGCAGCGCGTGCCCGGACGGCTTCGCCATGCAGGGCGGCGGACAGATCCTCCAGCGCCAGCCGCGCATCTCCGACGAGCGCATGGTCCGTCCGGGTGGTCCGTCCGATCTCCTCCGGAAGCACCTCGACATGGATGACGGGGGCATGGCCGTTGAAAAGCTGGAAGCGCCTGGTGGCGATCTCGCCCAGCTTGCAGCCGACGACGATCAGGCAATCGCTGGCTTCGATCAATTCGTTGGCGATGCGCGAGTAGCGGCCGAACAGGCCAGCCGAAAGCGGGTGCGTGCAGGCGATGGCGCCCTTGCCGGAGAGCGTGTGGGCGACCGGGATCGCGTGGGTTTCGGCGAAGGTCCGCAGCGCTTCGTAGGCCTCGGAGATGTGCGCACCGCCGCCAACCAGCAGGAGCGGCCGTCTGGCTGCCGCGACGACGGCGGCGGCGCGCTCCACATCGCGCGCGTCGGGTCGCGAACGATAGGCCGGGAATCGGGTTGTCGCCGCATCGATCCAGAGGTCCGAGACCGGATAGTCGAAGCTCTCATGTGCAACGTCCTCGGGCACATCGACCACGACCGGGCCGGGCCTGCCGGAGGTGGCGACAGCAAAGGCGCGGCGCACCGCCTCCGGCACCCGGGAGGACCGCTCGATACGGATCACCTCCTTGACCGCCGGGCGCAGGATATCGAGCTGCCGCGTCTCCTGCGTCATGTTCTTCCAGGAATGATCGCGGTGGGTATCACCGACGAAGACGATCTGGGGAATGCCGGCGTTGAAGCTCTCGACGAGCGCCGTCACCAGGTTGGTGGCGCCCGGTCCCAGCGTCGCGTCACATACGCCCGGCCGTCCGGACATCCGCGCCCAGGCGTCGGCGGCGAAGGCTCCGCAACGCTCGTCGTTGATCAGATGATGGCTCAGGCCCTTGCGCCGGACGGCTTCGTAGAAAGGCAGGAGCTGGAACCCGCCCATGCCGAACATCGGCCCGACGTCCGCGCGTTCGAGAATTTCGACGATCGCCTCCCCGCCCGTCAGGCGGATCGTTGCGTCGGACGGTGTCGTGGCCAGCTTTGCTTCGGTCATTGTCATGTGTCCCATGTTGGAAATTGGTCAGCGGCGATGCCGGTCAGGCTGCCGATGAGGTGACGTATCCGCACGCCGGGTCTTGCACCGAGGGCGAGCGCTTTTTCGTTGGCGAAGGAGACGATGCCCGTCTCGAAAGTGGACCGCGCATCGCCGATCCGGGCCGACCCGGTGCTGACGCAGGCCGCGGCCACTCCCTGCCGATCCAGCACGGGCAGGCGCGCGATACCCGCGTCGTCGATACCGACGCCGGCGTCGTTGAAGATGGCGATCAAGGGGCGTGCCTTGATCGCGCGGTCCACCGACCCGGCCGGCAGCCCGCCGTGCGATCCCGTAACGACGATTGCTCCGTCATCGAAAGGCGTGATCGACGATGCGCTGTCGAGGAGGACGAGGCGTCGACCGAGGCTGAGCGAGAGCTTCCGGCGACGAAAGATGGCGTCACCGGTTGCTCCGGAGGGCGCCGTTGCCTGCCCTGCCCTATCGGATAGCAACGTTGCCGCATCCGCGGCCCGACCTCCGGGAGAGATGCCCAGTTCGACGGCAGGTGCATTCGCCCGGCTGATCCGGCCGCGGGCCAGCATGTCCTGCGTATCGCCGATGCGTGCCGAACGGTAATCGACCGCGATGGCCGGGACCGACCGGTTCTCGAGGACAGCCAGCCCTTCGACCCCGGCTTCGTCCAGCCCGATGCCGGCGTCGTGACACGTCAGCGAGGCTATCCCGAATGCGAGCGCATACTCGCCCGTCGCACGGCCGCCATGCGATCCGACCAGGACGGCCCGGCCGGCATGTTCGGGGCGAAGGTCCGTCACGGAACCCAGCGTGATCATGCCGGAACGCTCCCGTGCTGCTCCAGCGCCTCGCCCAGGCCTTCGAGCAGGATGTCGATCTCGTTTTCAGTGATGGTGAAGGGCGGGCTGATCTGGATGTGGTCGCCACCCTGCCCGTAATTGATGCCGGGAATGCCGGCGGCGACGAGAATCCCGTTTGCGCGCATGTGACTGACGATCTTCGCGGTGAAGCCGGCCTTCGGATCGAAAGGCCGTCGCGTCTCGCGGTCCTCCACGAACTCGACGCCCCAGAGAAGGCCCCGTCCCCTGATATCGCCGATCGCCGGATGGCGATCCGCAAGCGCACGCAATCCGGCCTCCAGATAGCGCCCGATCTCCGCACCGCGCGTGAAGAGCCCCTCGCGCGACATGATTTCATGCACGCGGTTCCCGATGAAGCATGCGGAGGGCGTACCGCTGTAGGTAAGCCCGTGGACGAAGCGGCCGCTGCCGGCGGCGAAGGCTCCGCGGATCTTTTCCGACACGACCATTGCCCCCAGCGGCGCGTAGCCGCTGCCGATCGCCTTGCCGAGCGTGACGATATCCGGCGCGACATCCCAGGCCGAGATCGCGAAGGGGTGACCGGTGCGGCCGTAGCCGCACAGCACCTCGTCGGCGACGAAGAGCACGTCGTAGCGGTCGCAGATTTCGCGGATGCGGCGATAGTAGCCCGGGTTCGGCGTGAGGCCGGCGGCCGTCGTTCCGACGATGGTTTCGGCAAAGAACGCCGCGACCGTTTCGGGCCCTTCCATCAGGATCGTGCGCTCGAGATCGTCGGCGCAGGCCAGCGTGCAGCGGCCCCCGCCGCATATCCTGCAACGGTATTCGTAGGGCGGGGCGACGCGGGCGACGGGCAGGAGCAGCGGCGAATAGATCTCGCGCCAGCTGGTGCGGCCGGAGAGCGACAGCGTGGCGAGCGTCACCCCGTGATAGCTGAGCCACCTGGCGACCGCCTTGTATTTCTGGGGCTTGCCTCGTTCCACGAAATACTGGCGCGCGAGCTTCCAGGCCGATTCGTTCGCCTCGGACCCGCCCGAGGTGAAATAGACGCCGGCCATGTTGGAAGGCGCCATGGCAAGGATGCGGCCGGCAAGCTCCTCCTGCCAGGGGTGGGTGAAGGTCGCGTTGTAGACGAAGGTGACCTTGTTCCCCGCCGCGGCCAGGGCATCCCATATCTCGGAGCGGCCGTGGCCGATGCCGACCACGCCCGCGCTTGCCGACGCATCGAGATAGCGGCGGCCGGACGCATCCTCCAGATAGGAGCCCTCGCCCCTGACGATGGATGGCGGGACCGCGTTGAGGTCCCGGTAGAAGACGGCAGAACGGTTGTGCATGTTAGGACGGCTCCTGGACCAGATGGCCTTGGGAAACGGTGCGCCAGATCCGTTCGGGCGGAACGAAGTCCGGCGCGCGGACGGGGCTGGGCAGGTCTTCGGCGGGAAGCGGCGGACGCGTGCCGCGCCGTGCGGGATCCGGCACCGGCACGGCGGACAGGAGCTTGCGCGTATAGGGATGCTGCGGGTTCTCTATGATCGCCGCGCGTGGGCCGATCTCCACGATCTCCCCCAGATACATGACCGCGATGCGATGGCTGACCCGTTCGACGGTCGCCATGTCGTGCGAGATGAACAGGTAGGAGAGCCCCAGCGAGGACTGCAGGTCGAGCATCAGGTTGAGCACCTGGGCCTTGATCGAGACGTCGAGGGCGGACACCGCCTCATCGGCAACGATCAGCTTGGGCGACAGGGCGAGCGCGCGGGCGATGCAGACCCGCTGGCGCTGGCCGCCCGAGAATTCGTGCGGCAGCCTGGTCGCCATGCCGGGCTCCAACCCTACCTTCTCCAGCAGATCGGCTGCGCGCTCCTCCGCCTCGCGCCGGCCGGCAAGCCCGTGCACGACGATGGGCTCGGCAATCGCCCTGCCGACGGGAATGCGCGGATTGAGGCTGGCATAGGGATCCTGGAAGATCATCTGCATGTCGCGGCGCAGCGCCTTGAGCTGCGCTCCACCCATGCCGATCGCCTCGCGCCCCTCGAAGCGGACCGAACCGGACAGCGGCTCGACCAGCCTGAGGATGGAACGCCCGGTCGTCGACTTGCCGCAACCGGACTCCCCGACCAGCGAGAGCGTCTCGCCCCGCGCCAGCGAAAAGGAGACGTTTTCCACCGCATGCACGCGGCCGGAGACGCGCCGCAGGAGCCCGCTGCGCATCTCGAAGCGGGTCGTCAGGCCTTTCACCTCAAGAAGCGGCTCGTCGTGGTAGGCCGGCGAGCGATCCGGCGCGGCGGACGGGCCGGCGCTTTCGCCCCCTTCCGTGAAGTCCGGCATCTTTCTCGGCGCCGCCTCGCCGCGCATCGAGCCCAGCGTGGGAACCGCGGCGAGCAGCCGCCGCGTATAGGCGTGGGCCGGCCCGGTGAATATCCGGGCCGTCTCGCCTTCCTCGACCTTGTCGCCGCGCAGCATCACCAGCACGCGGTCGGCGATTTCCGCGACCACGCCCATGTCGTGGGTGATGAAGACCACGCCCATGCCGAACTCGTCCTGAAGGGAGCGGATCAGATCGAGGATCTGGGCCTGCACGGTCACGTCGAGCGCCGTCGTCGGCTCGTCGGCGATGAGGACCTTCGGCCGGCAGGCGAGCGCCATGGCGATCATCACGCGCTGGCGCATGCCGCCGGAAAAGCGGTGCGGGTATTCGTCCAGGCGTTCGCGCGCCGCCGGTATGCGAACCCGGTCGAGGATATGCAACGACTCGGCCCGGACCGCGACCCTGTCCATGCCGCGATGCAGGATCAACGCCTCCGATATCTGGTCGCCGACGGTCAGCACCGGGTTCAGGCTGGTCATCGGCTCCTGGAAGATCATGGCGATCTCGTTGCCGCGGATACGGCACATTTCTCCTTCCGGCAGGGACAGGAGGTTGCGTCCGCCGAGCAGGGCCGAGCCCTCGACCCGGCCGTTGGCCGCCGGCACCAGCTTGAGAAGCGACAGCGCGGTGACGCTCTTGCCGGAGCCGGACTCGCCGACGATGGCGAGCGTCTCGCGCGGCCCGAGATCGAAGGAAAGTCCCTTGACGACGGGAGTCCATCCCTGCGGCCCGCGAAAGGACGTGGTCAGATCTCTGACGGAAAGCACGGGTTCGCCCATTTTCACGCCTCGTTCTTGAGCTTCGGATCGACTGCGTCGCGCAGGCCGTCGCCGAGCAGGTTGAGGGCGAAGATGACGATCAGGATCGCAAGGCTCGGAACGACGGCCAGCCAGGCGCTGTCGAGGATGTTCTCGAAGCCGGAGCGGATCATGCCGCCCCAGGTCGGGGTCGGCGGCTTGATGCCGAGCCCGATGAAAGCCAACGACGCCTCGGTACGGATGGCATTGGCCAGCCAGAGCGAGCCCATCACGACGATCTCGGCGGCGATGTTGGGCAGGATATGCACGAGCAGGATGCGCGCGTCGGAATAGCCCAGCGACCGGCAGGCCTCGACATATTCGCGCTCCTTGAGCGCGATGGTCGGCGCCCGCGCGATCCGCGCGAAGGGCGGGATCGAGGTCAGCGCGATGGCGAAGACGATGTTGGGCGTCGATGCGCCGAGCATGGCGACGATGACCAGCCCGAGGATGAGCGACGGGAAGGCGAGCAGCACATCCATGACCTGCATCATGACGGCGTCGAAACGGCCGCCGTACCAGCCGGCCAGCAGACCGATGGACGAGCCGACCAGCATGGCGATCACTGTCGAGGCAATGCCGATGGCGAGCGAAACGCGGGCGCCGTAGATCAGTCTCGCCCATGTGTCGCGGCCATATTCGTCCGTGCCGAAGAGATGTTCCATTGACGGGCCGGAAAGCTGCCGCGTGACGTCCTGGGCAAGGGGATCATGTGCCGTGAACAGCGGCGCGAAGACGGCGATCACGATCACGGCAAGCAGGATGACAAGCCCCGCCCAGGAGGTCTTGTTGACGTTGAAGACGCGGATCATGGCGTGCAAGGCGCCGCGCGGCGCGCCGGGAAGAACAGCATGGGTCATTGGAGCTTCACTCGCGGATCTGCAAGGCCGTAGGCGATGTCGGTCAGCATGTTCACGAAGACGACGATCAGCGTGTAGATGACCATCATCCCCTGCAGCATCGTGTAGTCGCGCTGGTTGAGCGCGCCGACGATGAGCTTGCCGAGACCCGGCCGGTTGAAGACGATCTCCGTCAGCACCGAGTTTCCGATCTGGATGCCGAGGAACAGGCCGACCACGGTGATGATGGGAAGAAGGGCATTGCGCAGGGCATGCCGCCTGACCACGACGGGCCACCGCACGCCCTTGGCGCGGGCCGTGCGCACGTAGTCCTCGGACAGCACCTCCAGCATCGCCGACCGGGTGACGCGGGTGATGTAGGCGGCCATGATCAGCCCGAGGCTCAGGGCCGGCAGCGTGATCGACTGGAACCAGGCTCCGACGCTGCCGCTCCGGGCGCTGATCACCGGAAACCAGCGAAGCTGGATGGCGAAGGCCAGCAACAGGATGACCGCCGAAACGAAGGCCGGAAAGGACAGGCCGAGCAACGAGGCGACCCGCACCGCATAGTCGACCGCGCGATTGCGATTGACGGCCGCCCAGACGCCGAGCGGAATGCCGGCGGCCGCGCCGAGGAGGAGCGAGACCGCGGTCAGCTCGATCGTCCAGGGCAGCACCGTCATGATTTCGGTGACGACGGGACGGCCGGTGACCATGGACTCGCCCCAGTCACCGGAGAGCGCGCTGCCGACGAAGTCGAGATACTGGGCCGGCAGCGAACGGTCGAGCCCGAGTCGCTGGCGCAGCGCCGTCAGGCTCTCTTCCGACGCCATGTCGCCGAGGATCACCTGCGCCGGGTCTGCGCGGGCAGGATGCGGACGACGGCGAAGACCAGCGTCAGCACCACGAAGCCGGTTGTCAGCGCCAGGGCAATTCTGCGGATGAGGAATGATAGCATGATGAATTTCCGCCTTGCAGGCATGGCCTTCCGCACCCGCCGGCGCGGAAGGACGGACCTCGGTTGTCGCAGTCACTTGGTGAAGTGCGTCTGTTCGGTCAGTTGCGGCACGAGGTTGAGGGAGCCCTGCAGGTCGTAGCCGAGATCGAGCGCGCCGTTCCAGGCCCAGACGACCAGTTGCTCGGAGAAGGGAACCGCACAGACATCCGCGACGATCTTCTCCTGTGCGATCTTCCACAGTTCTTTCTGCTTGGCGGGATCGAGTTCCCGCTTCGCCGCGTCGATCTCCGCATCGGCAACGTCGCAGTGGGAGAAATTGACCACGCCGCCGGGCGTATTGACCGTCGAGCGGGAATGGAAGAACTGCGTCAGGTAGACATCGGCCACGGGGAAGCGGGCGGCCTGGTAGAGCGTGACCTGAGACAGATCCTTGCGGATGTCGGCCATGTAGGTCGGGTGGTCGACGACCTGCATGTCCAGGGTTATGTTGGATTTCTTCAACTCCGCCTGCAGCGTCTCCATGATCTTGAGCAGGACCGGAAGGCTCGACTGGATCGTCTTGAGGGTTATGCCGTCGGGATAGCCGGCCTCGGCGAGCAGCGCCTTCGCCTTTTCGGGATCATGGGGAAGCAGCCCGGCATTCACGACGCCGAGGTTGCCGTCCGGCACGACGGATATCGCCTCGCGCGCCACCTTGTCTCCCGTGAAGGCGACCATCAGCTTGCGGTCGATGGCATGCGCGATCGCCTGACGGACACGAATGTGATCGAGCGGCTTGACCGTCTTGTTGAGATAAAGCGCATTCAGCTCCGCTGGCTCCATTCCGACGACCACCGCGCCGGGGACCGCCAGTGTCCGTTCCACCCATTGGTTGTTCTGTCGCCCGAAGATCATGTCGACCTCGCCGGACTGGAAGGCCAGATCGCGCGTCGCGTCGGACGGTATGTAGCGGTAGGTGACGGTGTCGAGCTGAGGCGTGCCGCGGAAATACGCCGTGTTCGCCTTCAGCTTGATGTATTGCTGCGGCAGATACTCGACGAACTCGAACGGCCCTGTACCGATCGGATGCTTGGCGAAATCCGCGCCGAGCTTCTCGGCCGCCTTACCGCAGACCATCAGGCCGCCATGATAGTTCGACAACAGGCCGAGCAGGCTCGGGATAGGGTTCTTGAGCGTAACCTTCACGGTATACGGATCGGGCGCCTCGACCTTGTCGAATACGGCAAAGTCGCCGGAGAAAGCGGAGGTCTCCTTGCTTGCCGCCCGCCTGATCGAGTAGACGGCGTCCTCCGCCGTGAATTCGCCGTAGCCGCCATGGCACTGCACGCCCTGGCGCAGCGTGAACGTCCACTCCGTTCCGTCGGCACTCGACGTCCAGCTTTCCGCAAGGTCGGGCTCGATGAATTCAGGGCTCGTCTCGCCCGGCTTGATGCGCACCAGCGCGTTGAACACCCAGTTCAGGCCCCCCTTGTCCGCGCCGGCCGAGGCCAGATGCGGATCGAGCCTGCCGGCGTCGGCCTGGGACGTCGCCACGACGAGGTCGCGCTTGGGCTCCTGCGCGACCGCGGGAGCCGCGAGCATTGAGAATGCGATCGCTGCTGAAAATGCACTGCGTTTCATGATCTTCCCCTTGCTTTGTTGTGTGCGGTTGCGGCTCAGGCGGCGGCCAGATAGGCCGGCCCGGCCTCCGGCCCATCGATGAGGGCCGCATAGGCGGCCGAAAGGCGCGCGAAGGCGGGGCCGGGCGCGCCGCCGCCCACGGCGCGCCCGTCGATGCCGCGGACGGGCAGCAGCCCTCCGGCGGTGCTGCAGACGAAAATCTCATCGGCCGTATAGGCGTCGTAGAGGCCGAGATCGCCCTCCTCGACCGCAAATCCGAGGCCAGGCGCCAGCTCGATGACGGCGGCCCGCGTGATGCCGAACAGGATGTCGCGGTTGGGCGTCAGCAGCCGCCGGCCCTTGACGAGGAAGATGTTGCAGCCGGTCGCCTCGCAAAGCTGGCCATCCAGCGTCAGCAACAGCGCCTCGTCGGCTCCGGCCGCCTTGGCCTCCATTTTGGCCATGACGAGATTGAGGTAGTTGAGGCTCTTGACCTGGGGCGCCAGCACCTGGCCGGAGGGCCTCCGCCATGCGACCGTCTTCAGGACGATGCCGCGGGCGGCCCGCTCCGCCGAGACGCGCTGCAGGTAGGGCTGCACGATGATGATCAGGTTCGCAACGCAACCCTGCGGATCCATCAGCGGACGCCCGTTCACACCGCGGGTGACGATCCACTTGATGTAGGCGTTCTCAAAGCCGTTGCGCCGGGCCGCCTCCAGCACGAGCGCCCTCAGTTCGGATCGGGAGAACGGCGGATCGAGGGCGATCGCCGCCATCGACTGGAAGGTGCGTTCGATATGCTCGTCGAGCCTGAAGATGCGACCCCGCCAGCCGAAGACGGTATCGAACACGCCGTCTCCGTAAAGAACCGCATGATCGAGGATCGAAATGGAGGCGCGAGACTCCGGAAGGAACTCTCCATTCACGTAGGCGACGGGCTCTGGCATCGTGTTCAGCCTCATGTTGTTCCAATTTTTATAATTTAAAACACATAAAACGGAACATCGTCAAGTGACTTCCGCATGGAAAATCTGTTCGCATGGCTGCTTGCGGCAAAATTGTCGAGACGCTATCAAACTGAAGGTTCGAGGCCGTTCCGAAATATTTTCTTCTGCGGACGGCCGTTGGTACGAGCGGAACAAGGGATGACAGGGTGAAGAAGCAGGACGATCTGCCCGAGCAGTCGGCGAGCGACAGTCCGCGCAGCGCGGAACGCCTGATGATCATACTGGACGCGCTGTCGCGGGCGTCCACGCAGGGACTGCGTCTGGCCGACTTGGTCGAGGCCACATCGCTCGGGAAGACGACCGCGCATCGCCTGGTCAATGGCCTGTGCGACCATGGCCTCGTCGATTTCGATCCGGAGACGGCCCGCTATTTCGTGGGCATCAAGCTGCTCAGCTTCGCTTCGGCGGCGCGCAACCGTTTTTCCGTCGCCAAGCTTTCCGAGCCGTCCTTATCCCGGCTGGTCCGCAAGACGCAGGACACGATCTACCTGATCGGCAGGTCCGGCGATCACGCGGTCTGCCTGGATGCACGAGAGGGCGCCTTCCCGATCCGGGTGCTGACCCTCAACATCGGCGACCGGCGGCCGCTTGGTGTCGGCGCCGGCAGCCTGGCGATGCTGGCCGCCATGACGGACGCCGAAATCGAACGGGTGCTCGTTCAGCAGAAGATGGAAAGATCGCGCTTTGCGTTCAGCGACGACCAGATCCGGTCCATGATCGCCGCGACCCGGGAGCAGGGCTACAGCTACAACGACACGCACATCTACAAGGAAATGGCCGACATCACCGGCATGGCCGCCATCGCGGTGGCCTTGAGGCGCTCGGACGGACAGCCGGCCGGCGCCATCCACCTCACCGCCATAACGCAGAGAGTTGCCGCGCCCCGCCGCGAAAGTCTCGTCGAGATGCTTCGTACGGAGGCACGGAGGCTGGAGGAAGAGATTCAGCCGGTTCTCGATGCACCGATGCTACAGGGCAGACCATAAAAGCAGAATGAGAATGCTGTCCGACGTGGTGGGTGTTATACAGACAGCGCTGGCACCTGTCTTCCTGCTGGCGGGAACCGCAGCCTTTCTCAGTGTATACACTGCACGTCTGACGAGAGTGGCTGACCGAGTCAACACGGTCGAGCAGAAATACGAACAGGTGCCAAACGGGAGCTTGCCTTCTTCTCAAGACTTGCGGCACTTTGGATATCTTCAGAGGCGCACGCTTGCGCTCGAAGTCGCGGTGATCCTAGCCACATTTTCGGGTTTCTGCACCTGCATATCCATCTTGGCGCTGCTCGGCGGAGCAATCGGAAGAGAGCTGAGCGAAGCCACACTGTTCTGGTTCTTTTCTGGAGCTATTGCGTCGCTTCTCCTCTCGTTCGTGGCCTTTCTATTTGAGATTGTGTCGGCTTGCCTCAGCATGATGGCACAGATGTATCGACTGGGCAGATATTGAAGCACCAATGGAGCTGATCATTGCCGATGACGCCTACCGCCGACTTCGGCGATACGGCGAAGCGCCTCCGAAAAACCAACGACACGATTGCCGGTGCAGACTGGTATGGGCGGTCGATTGAGCGGGAAAACACGCTCTTCGTCGATCTTGATGTGACCGAGACGCAGACACTCGGCGTTGCCATGCCTCAGCGGGCCATCGCCACCTTACCGTGACGGCGCCACCTCGGCCAGATCAGCAGCCAGCCGACCAGAACCAGGTTCACCAAGTTCCACAGGAAGCCGTGCAGGAAGGCAAGCCGGTAAGATTGCGTGGCATCATAGATGAAACCCGAGGCCAGGCCTCCGCAGGCCATGCCAAGCACGGTCGCCATCATCACCAGACTGATGCGCGTGCCGGCCTCGCGCGGCGGCAGGAACTGGCGGATGATCACCGCATACATCGGCACGATGCCGCCCTGGAACAGGCCGAACAGGCCCGAGATCACCCATAGCGACGACAGGCTGTTGAAGATGAGGTAAAGCAGCAGCGCCAGCGCCTGCATGGCCGAGCCGGCCAGCAGCATCGGCCCGGCACCGATGCGATCGGCCAGCACGCCGGACGCAAGCCGGCTGACGACGCCGAGCCCCAGCATCAGGGCGATGATCTGGGTGCCGACGGCGACGCCGTAGCCGAGATCGCCGCAATAGGCGACGATATGGACCTGCGGCATCGACATCGCCATGCAGCAGGAAAAGCCGGCGATCACCAGGATCGTCTGGAGCGCACTGGCCGAAAGCCCGAGTTCGCCGCGCGCGGCCGCCGTGGCGGCCTCGGCGGCCGCGTAGGTAGTGGTGGCGGGCCGGCGGATGAGCGCAAGCGCCAGCGGTGCCATCACGGCCGGCACGAACAAGCCGATGCCGACATGGGTCGCGCGCCAGCCGTAGGCGGACTGAAAATGCTCGATCACCAGCGGCCAGACCGCACCGGCGAGATAGCTGCCGGAGGCCGCAAAGGCAACCGCCAGCGCCCGGCGCTTGCGGAACCAATGCGAGAGATCGGAGATCAACGGCGCGAAGCCCGCCGCCGAACCGAGGCCGATCACCGCCGCAAGCGCGGCGAATTGCCAGATACTGGTGGTGAACGCTGTGAGCACATAGCCCGCGCACAGCAGCGCCGCACCGATCAGCACCGGCACGACGATGCCACGCCGGTCGGCGAGGCGCCCCATCAGGACGCCGCCGACGGCAAAGCCCAGCATCGTGCAGGTATAGGGCAGGGACGCCCCGCCACGCAGCGTATCGAACTCCACCTGCAGCGTCGGCAGGACGACCACGACCGACCAGTTGCCGACGCAGGCGACCGTCCCGAGGACGAGGGTGAGAACGAGGCGCAGCCAGGCATAGGCCGAATCGACGCCTTCAGACCCGCCGGGCTTGTAGCGGATGGCTCCATCCTGCGGCTGACTGACCATTCGTCCTCCTCATTCCCCGCGCCGGGTTCCCGCGCGATCGTGCGCGGTGATTCTCGCCGATCTGAAAGGCATCTTCCCGTCGCGGCTCGAAGTTTTTAACGCCCCATTGCGGAGGATCGGAATCGGCGAACGCGATCAGGCAGACGCCGAAACGGGAAGCACCACCGTGCCGGCGCTCCTGCCCGCGGCGAACTCCACCTCGACGCCATAGACTAATGGTATCTCTATCGAGGGCGAATTTGTTGACAAACCCCATACCGCATACTCAATTCAAGAAGCGGTATGGATTTGCCGCAAAAGCGTGATTGCATCAGGAATCAGCAATTCATTGTTGTCTGACACATATATCCGGACAGGCGGGAATATCCGGGAATATCCGGGAACTCGCGATAATTCAGGGGGTTAAGGGAGAACCGAGCGCGATTGTCGATTCCGGATCGCAACAGTGGAAACGAGGAAAATCGCGGCGCAGGCGATAGTATCGTTAAAAATGCCCCGGGCTTCAAGGGAGGCCTCAAAAATCGTCGAAAGGCGTTCGAGGCGTCTTCAAACCATTGAAAAACATAGATTGGAGATGGCGGGGCGGCGGTGCCAGATGCGCTCGGCGGCGGGCCGAAACTGCAGCAAATTCCAATTTGAGGTTTCTCACCTTGAGAAACCTTGCCGCTGAAACCACACTAAAGCGCTGAAAACAATGGATAAACCTTGAAAAACGGCATCATTTTCAGTCGCCTCAAGGTTTCTCCTGCCCCGGCCGCTCGACGAGGCTTTCGCGCCAGTTGCCGGTGAAGGCGAAATCGGGGGCCTTGATCATCTCAGCATGCCAGAAATCGGTAAAGGCTGCGACGTCCGGCGTGCAATACCAGTGCGCCTTACCATCGGCATCGACGGCCCACCAGCGGGCGCTCTTCGGCGCAAGCCTCCAGTTGATTTCCGCCATTTACTATACCCCAAGTTTCAGATTGAGATCGGCGCGGCCGGCATTAACGTCCCATTAAGGAACAGCCATAGGGTGGTCGACTTCACAAGGATGAAGCCGAGGGTTTGCCGGTGCCCGGCTCAGCGACAGCCTCCCGCAGGCGGGCTTTCAAATCGTCGACCAGGACGGGAATGACGGCGTCCACGATCCGGGCCTGACGGATATCCGAGACCTCCTGCAGGAGGGAATTGTACAGATTGCCGGCCTCGACCGCGATACTGTCCTCATCGGGCACCAGGTGCCCGGCATCCTTGTAGGCAAGCCTCGCAGCGCGGTGGAGCCTGCGAAGCAACTGCGGATCGACGGCGACAGCCGGCGCAGGTGCCTTCGACGGATCGTCGAATATTTCTCCCTCACCTGTAATCAGCCACGACAGACTTACACCATACTTCGTGCGGAACCCAGAAAGAGCCGAGGCTTCGGGTTTTCGATCACCTCGCTCATAGTAGCCCAGCATTGGCTCCGTGAGGCCTACACTTTCAGCAAAAACCGCTCGCTGATTAGGGAACCCCAGCTTCTCTCGAATTTGGATGAGCCGGTCGCCCAGCGGTGTTTTCGACGGCTTCGTTTTTTTCCCCAACGGTCATTGATCTCACAATTTGGTATTTACAATCTACCAATTTGTGATATCCCTTTCCCATAAATACGGACCAAATCACCTTTGAAAAGGGAGGCTTTGCAGAGCCTCCCCGTCCAATACGAGGAATCCTTATGCACCCTGACCGCATCGCGGGCAAGGCCGCGAAAGCGCGCCTTGACGAGGCCACCCGCGTCAAGAACAGGCTCGACGAGCTCGGCTTCTCCCTGCTCGATGTCGACAGGCGCTTCAACCTGCCCCGCGGCACGGCCGGAACGACGCTGCGCGAACCGAACGCGGCCGGGGAGCGGGCCATCGCGGCCCTGCTCAAAACGCGCCCTCACCTCATCTGGCGTTCCCGCTATCACGCGGACGGCCGGCGCAAGAGCCCGCAGCCCTCCGAGAACTACCAGCGCTTCACGAAACGGGACCGCCGCCAGGCCGCCGAGGCGGCAATCGGCGGGGAGGCAGCCTAATGCGTGGCGCCGACAAGAACGCTGCTCTGGCCTTGCGCGGTACGAACCGCAGGACCTCCACCGGTCCCGGCCGTCAGACCCGCTCCGCCGACGCCACATCCGGACAATCGCAGAGGGCGACCGCTGCCGATAGGGCAAAACATGCGGCCAAAATCGACGTCGTTCCTTTTGTGCCTTCGCACTCGGCGTTCTGCCGCAGGGCGGAGGCGCTGCTGCTTTGCGGGGTGCCCTTCGCCTCGCTGGCGGCGGTGCTCGCCATCGTCCTGCAGAGGGCGATGTGATGGGGCACGCCTCGGACTTCGACCCCTTCAATCGGTTCTCTGCGCCGGTGGTGGCCGCTTACGTTTCGAGTTTGCTAGTTTCAGCTGGCTGCGAAGAAACTCTGCGCTCTCTAGTTTGTGGAGTTCTTCCAGCACCTGTCCCTCTTTCCAGTCAGAAACGTCTAGCCATTCACGCAGACGGGACAGGCCAATTTCTGCGTCACCAACATCGCCAAGCGCGCCGACGTAGTCAGCAGCCAAAATTCCGTGGAGGCTCTCAATGATGCCTAGCAGCCTCGCTCGGTCGATCGAGCCTTTGTCGATGAGTGCGAGAGCAACCGCTGCGATCGCCATCTGCTGCCCGTCCAGCATGGATTGCGTAGCCAAAATCAGCTCGTCCGTTTCTTCATCCATTTCAATCGTCTCCAAGTGGTCGCTTCGCTTGGGGATGCCAGGCGCCAGGTCGGGTTGCCGCCCCACCTGGCGCCGCCAGCTTGTCATGAGTCTCGCGGCACAACCAAAGGGAGTTTTTGTTTTGCGTAATCCCTATTCCGAAGACGAACGGCTGACGGCGATGGTGAGCGCCACCTTCCGCGCCACCCGCTCGCACTTCAACCACCTGCCGATCCGGTTTCTCATCGACCCACCCGTCGAGCTTTTCGACGCGAAGCTCGCGCGGCAGATCACGATCCACATCCTCAATGTCGAGTTCGACATCCCGCGCCGCCGGCTGACAAAGCTCATCGGCGTCGGGCGGGCGATGGTGCTGCAGTCGATCCGCACGGTCGACACGCGCCGGCTGGAACCCGTCTTCGAGCGGGCCTACGAGCGCATCGCCGCGCGGGCCAGGGACAATTTCATGACGGCCTTGGCCGAAGACGCGGAGGCCGCATAGGCATGGCCGAACTCATCCGACTGAAACTGAAAGACCTCTTCCGCGGCGAGCGCCTGCGCCCGGTGGACATGGACGTAGCGGCCGCCATCGGCGCATCCTTCGAGGAGCGCGGGCAGATTTCACCTATCACGGTGCGCCGCACGCCCGCGAAGAACAAGGGCGCCACGCCCTTCACCCTGATCGTAGGCGGGCACCGCTGCGCCGCCGCCGACATTATCGGTTGGGAGGAGTTGGACGCGCTCGTGGTGCAGGCGGACGGCGCCGAGGCGCAGATGATGGAGATTGCTGAGAACCTCTATCGCAACGAGCTTTCCGCCCTCGACCGCGCCATCTTCGTGCTGAAATACCGTGAGCTTTGGGAAGATCAGCACGGAAAGATCGAGAAAAACAGTGATCGTGACCCGAAGGGGCATTATGCCCCTTCGGTATTCTCCAACGGACGCGAGCTTGCAAAGAGCGTTCAAGAGCGCCTCGGCTTCAGTCCCGACAAGTATAAGCGCGCCAACCGCATCGGCCAGAACCTGCACCCGATCCTACGCGCGGCCGTGCGCGGCACGGAAGCGGAGACGGACCAGTCGAAGCTCCTGAAGCTTGCAAAGCTGCCGGCCGACGACCAGCTGCGCATCGCCGCCGCGCTGAAGGAAAAGCCGGACCTGAAGCTGGCGCTCTCCTGGCTGAAGCCGGAGAAGCCGGCGGTCGACCTGCAGGCGGCGCTCCTGAACAAGCTCATCGCCGCCTGGGATGGCGCCAGCGAGCAGACGCGGCACGAATTCCTCGTCCATATCGGCGTCGAGCCGGATACCGGCCTTGCCGACCTCATGGGCGAGATCAAGCGGGAAGGGAAAGCGGCATGACAAAGCCCGACCCCGCCCAGGCCGATTTCTTCGCCGAGCCGGTCTATCCGACCCGCTCGCCCGTCGAGCGGATCGACATCGCGCGTTTCCGCAGCCGCCTGCGGCGCGAGATGGCCCGCGCCATCCGCGAATGCCCCTTCGACCGCCCGACGATCGCGGCCCGCATGGCGACCTATCTCGGCCTGCCCTCCATCTCCAAGGCCTCGCTCGACGCCTATACGGCCGAAAGCAAGGAAGGCCACGACGTCAGTTTGGTGCGGTTCAAGGCCTTCGTGCGGGCGACGGGCGCCGTGTGGCTTTGGGACGTCATCGTTTCCGAGGACGGCCTTCTCCTGCTTCAGGGCGACGAGGCACGGCTCGCGGAAGTCGAGCGGCTCCGCCAGGAGCAACGGGCCATCACCGCCGAGATCCGCAAGCTGACGGCGACGCCCGTCCGCATCCGGCGCGGAGAACGCTGATGGCCGGGAAAATCTCCATTATCGGACAGATCGCCGAGGTCGACCGGGAAATCGCCGAGCGGCAGAAGCTCTATCCACGCCTGGTGCGCGAGGGCCGGATGAAGGAAGAGCAGCGCGTCATGCTCATGGACCGCATCATCGCGATCCGGGCCACGCTGATGTTCTGCCGCGAACACGAGGCCGACATTCGTGCCTGGATGGCCGAGAAGAAGGGCGGCCGGGTATGAAGGAGTGGTTCACCCTCGCGGAGCTTGCCGCCGCGAAGCTGCCCGGCCTGCCGGCAGCGGTGCCAAGCCTCGCCAGGATCGTCATCCGCGAGGGATGGCGCCTGAACACGACAAAATGCCGGAAGCTCTCAGGCCGGGATGGTGGCGGCGGCTACGAGTACCACTATTCCCTGCTGCCCGAGGCGGCGCGCTCGAAGCTTGCCTTTCTCGAAGCCGCACCCGCCATCCCCGAAAAGGCGGATTCAAACCTGCTTTGGCGGCGCTTCGAAGCCCTGACGGATGCGCAGCGCGCCGTCTGCCAGAGGCGTCTCGACGTGCTGACCGCCTGGGACGGCATGCGCGCGGCCGGTATCAGCGCCAGGCAGGCCACGGCCTTCTGCGAAGACAAGTTCGAGATCGCCCGCTCGTCGCTCTACGAATGGCGAAAGAAGGTCGAGGGAAAGGCGCGGCAGGACTGGCTTGCCGCGCTGGCCCCAGAGAGCGCAGCCGCGAACGGCGAGGAGACACAGACGGCGGAATGCCATCCCGACGCCTGGGATGTG
Source organism: Shinella pollutisoli (assembly GCF_024609765.1). Classification (GTDB taxonomy): domain Bacteria; phylum Pseudomonadota; class Alphaproteobacteria; order Rhizobiales; family Rhizobiaceae; genus Shinella; species Shinella pollutisoli. The sequence continues at coordinate 60,854 of NZ_JANFDG010000026.1, read as the reverse complement.
CTTGCCTCCGACTATCTGCGGCCAGAGGGGGCGACGTTCTCCTCCTGCTACCGCCGCATGGTCGAGGTTGCAAAGGAGAAGGGCTGGGCGCCGATCCCCGCCGAGTGGGCCCTGCGCCGGCGAATGAACGTCAAGGTTCCCCGCGCCGTACAGATCCTCGCCCGCAAGGGCAAGGAGGAGGCGCGCAAGCTCCTCCCCGCCCAGCAGCGCTCGGTCGCCCATCTGATGGCGATGCAGTATGTCAATACGGACGGTCACAAGCTCGACCTGCATGTGCAGTTCCCCGGGCGCGACAAGCCGACCCGCGTCTATCTCATGGCGACGCAGGACCTCTATTCGCGCAAGATCCTCTCATGGACGTTGACCGAGGCCGAGACCTGGGAGGCGGTCCGCACCATCGTCGGCCGGATGGTCGAGGAACACGGCATTCCCGAGCGTCTCTACATGGACAACGGAAAGGCCTTCGCCTCGAAGAAGATATCGGGAAAGACAGGACGCCGTTTCCGTTTCAAGATCACGGAGGACGAGGTCTCGGGCCTCCTGAAGACGCTCGGCATCGAGGGCCGCTTCGTGAAGCCCTATTCCGGCCGATCCAAGCCGATCGAGCGCGCCTGGCGCGACCTCGCCGAGGAAATCTGCAAACATCCCGACATGGCCGGCGCCTATACGGGGCGCAGTCCGGCGCACAAGCCGGAGAACTACGGCAAGTGGGCCGTGCCGATCGAGCAGCTCGAAAAGCACGTCGCCGCCCGGATCGCCGAACACAATGCCCGCATCGGCCGCGAGACCGAGACCGCCAGGGGCCGCAGCTTCGACGCCACCTTCGCGGAGAGCATGGCCGATCCGGCAAACCTCGTGCGCTTCGCCAGCCCCATGCAGCGGTCCCTTTGGATGCTCACCGCCGAGACCGTGACCGCACGCAAGCCCGCAGGCGCCGTCCATCTCTTCGGCAACCGCTACCACGCGCGCGAGCTGAACGAGTGGATCGGCAGGAAGCTGACGGTGCGTTTCGATCCTTCCGATCTGCACGGGACGGTCAAGGTCTACGACAAGGACGATCGGTTTATCTGCGACGCTGCCTGCGTCGCCAAGACCGGCTTCGACTGCCAGGCGTCCGCCCGAGAGACAGCCCGTGCGGAGAGCGCGGCCGCGAAGTCCCTGAAGGCGCAGAAGGACGCTGCGCGCCGGCTCGGCGACGTGCAGTTGAAGGAGTTGATGAGGCGCGGCGAGCGCGCCGACGCCCCGGCGCCGAAAACCGCCCGGCCGAAGGTCACGCGCCTCATCACGCGCCGGCAGGCCGCTCCGGTCGAGACGATCGACGCGCATCAATACCAGGACAATTTAAGCCGGGGGCTCGCGCGCCTGGCAGGCGGCGACGCCGCCATCCTCCCATTCCCGCAAGGGGATCGACCGGCAGCTATCGCGCCGGGCCGCAAGCACAGGGCCGAGAAGTAGTGCGTTCGGTTCCAAAAAAAATAGCGGGCCAAAAGGCCCGCACCAATGAAACAGAAGGAACCCTAAATGAAAAAGCCTATGAACACAATTCCGGAATGGAAGTTTCCCGCCCCGGCGCAGGACTTCGTATCCAAGCACGGTCCCGCCGAGATCGAGCGGTGGCGGAAGCTGCTTTCCCGCGTCATCGACGTCGCCCGCGAACACGGCTGGAACAAGGCCGAGGTCAGCCGCCGTACCGGCGTGAAAGACGGCACCTTCAGCCAATGGTCCAACGGGAACTATCCGGGTGTGCTCGCCAACGTCAACGACGACGTCAACAACTGGCTGGATGCACTGGAGGAGAGCGCGGGCATCGCCGCCAGCCTGCCCGTATCGCCGAAGTTCATTCGCACGGCGACCGGCGCCGAGGTCTACAACGTTCTGCTCCAGTCGCAGCTTACCGCGGGTTTCACGATGGTCGTGCTGCCCTCCGGCGCGGGCAAGACGACCGCCGCGCGGCACTTCGTCGACACACGCCCGCATTGCTGGATCGCGACGGTGAGCCCCCATACGAAAACCGTCCACGGCATGCTGGTCGAGCTGGCGATGGAACTCGACGTGCACGAACACAATCCGGCCCGCCTCGTGCGGGCCATCGGCCGCAAGCTCCAACGGATCGGCGAAGGTTCGCTGCTCATCGTCGACGAGGCGCAGAATCTCGTTCCCGAGGCGATCAACCAGCTCCGGCACTTCGTAGACATTTACAAGTGCGGCGTCACCCTGATCGGTAACGAGGACACAGGCACGGCTTTCCTGAAGGATCGCGGCTCGATCGCCAGCCGCGCCCAGGTCCTGACGCGCTTCGACCTGCGCCTGGCGACGGAACGCGATCCTGCGGGAGACGCCCGTATGCTGATCGACGCCTGGGGGATCGAGGATGCCGATTGCGTCAGGTTCCTTTCGGGCATCGCTTCCAAGCCGGGCGCGCTGCGAAACATCGACCGCACGGTCCGGGCGGCCGCCGTGTCCGCCCTCGGTGCCGGCGAGGATATCTCGCTCAAGCACCTGACGGCGGCCTGGCGCAACCGCGACATGGGGGAACTGGCATGATGTCCCCCGTCTACGACACCACACTCAGCGCCACCATCATGAACGTGACCGGCAGCATCCTGCCGTACACCGCAGAAGGCAAGGCGCTGCCGGCCCACAAGGCGCGGGACATCGTCATCGAGCTTTCGCACGCCCTAAAGCTCGCCTCCCTCCTGGAGCGCGAGATCGCCATCCTTCGTTCCGGAGAAGCGAACGCAATCGCTCGCGCGCTCGAAAGCGAGGCGACGGCCGCCCTGGAAAGCAAGATCGTCCAGGTCGATTTCGACAAGGGGAGGAAGTCATGAACCTCGCCTCCCTCCTTTCCGACCACCTCGCAGATTTGCGGAGGACCGTTGTAGCGGCCCTCCAGCCGGGCCGCGCCGTCGGATACGGCGAGGCCCTTGTCATCGCCGGAAAGCTCAACACGGCCGTCGCACTCGCCCAGGAGATCGAGGAGGAGAACCGCATCCTCGAACATCGCCTCAGGGTCGGCAACGACGCTCTCAGAAACCGGAAGGCGGCAGCGGACATCACGGACGTCGGCACGAGCGACAACGTGACCGCCTTCCGGCCAACTCTCCCCCACCTCACGAAACGCTGAAGGATCTGCGCCATGGACACCTGCATTCTCGAAGAACAGCCCGAAACCGGCGTCGTCATCGTCAACGGCAAGGAATACATGCCGGACGCCAAGGGCGCCCTGGTGCCGCTTTCCCTCATCAAGCCGCAGGACAAGCTGCAGGACGAGGTGGTGCGCAAGATCATGGGGCATGCCATCGCGCTCAACGCACAGATCAGCCGCTTCCTCGGCTACAGCAATGTCGATCTCGGCGACCTCGACGCGCTTCTCGCGCAGGAATACGGCGCGAGGATCGGCGGCGTGAAGGGCAACCGGACCTATCAGACCTTCGACGGCCTCATGAAGGTCCAGGTGCAGGTTGCCGACCAGATCGATTTCGGGCCGGAGCTGCATATCGCCAAGAGCCTGATCGACGAGTGCCTCAACGAATGGTCGGCCGAGGCCCGGCCGGAAATCCAGTCAATCGTGACGCGTGCCTTCAATACCGACAAGGAGGGCAGGATCAACCGGGCCGAGATCTTCATGCTGCTACGCCAGGACATCGCCGACGAGCGCTGGCAGCGGGCCATGGACGCGATCCGCGATTCGATGCGCGTCACCGGCACCAAGCAGTACATGCGGTTCTATCGTCGCGATAGCGTCACCGAAGGGTGGCGCCCGGTGACGATCGACCTCGCCAAGGCGTGAGGGGCGGGACGATGGAGAAGATCTTCACCTTGCCTTCCGCCATCCGCGCCGAGGCGGCGCGGATGATCTGCGCATGGTCCAACCCGTTGATGTTCAGCCTTGCCGAACAGTTAGAGGCGATCGGCGTGCAGAAGGTGCTGGCCTGCCAGGTCGAAATCGGCGCCTTTATGACCTGCGCCGCTCGGGTGGGAATGCTTTCCGCCTGCAGCTTGGAAGGGCGGTCACCAAAACGCGAGTGGTGGATCGAGGCCACCGCCGAGGATTTTGACCGAGCCGTCGATTGGTTCGTCGGAAAGTTCCCCGATCAGGCGAACAAGCTCGGCTTGAGAGCCAGAAATGCCGCTATCGACGCGAGGTTTGTCCTGTGACCCGCGCCCTCGTCTCCGCGCGCGAAAGCGCTCTCCTGAAGCTGACGCGGTGCCCGTGCTGCGGCGCCGGCCGCGTCTCCTCCTCCGGCGGCCGGGCCGCGGCCGTCGCCTTTGCATGCAACGCTGTCTTCGGCCTCGACGCCAATGCCGAGGTCATGCCGATCAGCGTCTGCCCGTCCGGCTCCTACGTCGCCGCCCGCGCGCTCAACCAGCAGGCTCTCAAGGCCGTGCGGGAAATGGCAGGTGCGCCATGAACCGCGAAACCAATGCACCCCGCGCTCGATACGCGGCAGACCTCCTCAAGGTGGGCGTCCGTCTCCCATTGACGGTTTCCGACGAATGCCATGCGACGCTCGTCGATGCCGACGGCCGCGACGTTCTGACCGTCGACCTTCACCGCCAGCGCTCCGACGACGAAGCCTGCAAGATCGCTCTCTGGATTGCCCTGGCTGTTAACACCTGCGGTGGCTACGCCCTCGACACTTCCGGAAAGGATCAGGCATGAGCGTTTCTCGCGAAGAAGCGGTGCATTTCCTTGAATGCGCCACCCGCAACTGGGCGAATGTTCCCCCTTTGTCGGAAGACGACATTGGCGACGTTGCGAGCGAATTGCTGCGGTGGAGAATTGCCGCCGTCGAGACAGCCGATGCCAGCCGCATCGATGGAGGGCGTTTCGAGGCATGGACACTGATGGATTTTGCAGCTGAGTGCCGCGCACAATCCCGCGAGCAGCTTGATCCGGACTTCAGTCGCTTCATGGCCGAACTGGCGAAACGCCTCACCGCCCTATCCACGGGCGGGAGGCAGCCATGAGACAGATCGCTCCTCTCCAGCTCGGCGACCTCGTACCGGCGACTGCGCCCGGAACACCGCCGGAAATCGAGATCGTGCCGCCCGCGTCGCTCTTCATCGATCCGCGCTACCAACGCGACCTCTCCGAACGGTCGATCCGTCTCATCCGCAAAATCGTCTCGGAATGGGATTGGACGGCCTTCAAGCCGCCGGTCGTTGCGCGCGTCGACGAGCGGCTCGACGTGCTCGACGGCCAGCACACGGCGATCGCCGCGGTCACGCACGGCGGTATCCCGCTGATACCTGTGCTGGTCGTCGCAGCCCCGGAAGAGGAGAAGCGGGCCGGGGCGTTCGTTCGGCATAACCGCGACCGCATCTCCGTGACGCCGACGCAGCTCCATTCCGCCCTCGTCGCCGCCGGTGACGAGGACGCGATGACGATCGCCCAAGTCTGCGAGCGAGCGGGTGTCACCATCCTCAAGAACCCACCGCCGTACTCCCGCTTTCGCCCGGGCGACACGATGGCGATCTCCACCATCGCCAGCCTGGTGAGCCGGCGCTACGCGGTAGGCGCCCGCCGTGTTCTGGACATTTGCGTGAGATCGGGTGCCGCACCCGTTTCCGCCCACATGATCCGAGGCGTCGAATGCCTTGTTTTCGCGAAAGAGTATGCGGGCGAGATCGACGACGACCGCATTTCGCTGATCATCAGGGTGAAAGGGGAGGAGCTGGAAAGGGAGGCCAAGCGCTTCGCGATCGAGCGCAAGGTTCCCTTCTGGCGCGCTTACGCCTCCGTCCTCTTCATGAACAGGAGGAAGGCCCGTGGATGACCTCATTCAGGCACAGCAGGACGAGATTGAGGTTCTGCGTCAGCGTGTGAGGGAGCTGGAAGCTCTCCTCGTTCCCGACGATGTCAACATTCCGGTCGAGTGGAGCCTCACCAACGCCGAACGGCGCGTCTTCGCCGCTTTGACAGTGCGCGACATCGTCACCAAGGACATGCTCTACCAAGCGCTCTATGGCGACCGGCTCCTCTTCGGGGAGTCTCCTGCGAGCTCCGTCGTCGAGAGCCACGTAAGCAAACTTCGGGCCAAGGTGGGACCGTTCGGTGTCGTGATCACCGGTGAGCGTTTCGTGGGCTATCGGCTTGCCGATCGGCAAAGCTATCGCCGAAAGGCGGCCAGCCATGGATGAAATGGTCGCAGCCCTGATCGCCAAGAACGAGAGCCTCGCCGAACGCGTCCGCCAGTTGGAGGAATTGCTCGTGGCCGAGTGGCATCCCCCGGTCGAGTGGGGGCTGACGCCGACCGAAAGCCGGCTGGTCGGCGCCCTGATGAAGAGGGAACTCGCCACAAAGAGCTACCTGATGTCCGTGCTCTACAGCGACCGGATGGAGGAACCCGAAGAGAAGATCGTCGATGTCCTCGTCTGCAAAATCCGCCGCAAGCTTCAGCTCCACGGTGTCGCTATCGAGACCGTCTGGGGCCAGGGCTACAGGCTCAAAGACAGGGAAAACCGCGCATGACGGCCACGGCTCGCAAATGCCGCGAGTGCGGCATCGACCATATCGAACCCGGGATGGAGATCGACGGTCAGCCCCTCTGCTGGCACGATAACGACCTTTGCTCTCGATGTGCCGATTACCTGCACGAGCAGCTCGTGAAGGATGCCGCCCGCTATCGCCACCTGCGCGACCGCCAGACGCGGGCGATCGACATTGCCTGCGGGGGGATATTCGCCGGCCAGATACCGGAAAACCGGATTCTCGGCGGCGAGGACCTGGATCGCGCGATCGACCGCGAGATGGGCGTCGACGTTCCGACCGTCGAGCCGCTGGAGCGCCGGCTGGCAACTTGCCTCGCAGCCTGCATCGACACGCCGCTGCTGACCGGCCGGGACGAGGTCGGTGGCTTTTCGTCTCCGCTGGAAATCCGGCTCGGCTTTTTCCGGCCCGAGATCTCGGAGCAGGCGGCAACCTTGCTTGAGGAGGCGGGACTGTGAGCACCGCAATTCGTGCCATCCATACCGGCTTCCGCCAACTCGGCATCACCGAGGACGATGACAAGCGGTCGCTCTATGTCCGCGTGACGGGCGAGCCGCGGCTGTCGCTGATGAAGCCGGCCCAGCAGGACGCCGTGCTGGCGGAGCTGCGCCGGCTCGGCTTTGCCTCGGCCGACGCTCGGCCGGCCGGCCGACGCCAGCTCACCGGCAAATACGCGAAAAAATTGCAGGCGCTCTGGATCGCCGGTTGGAACCTCGGCGTCATCCACGACCGCGACGACAGGGCCATGCTTGGCTTCGTCAAGGATCAGACCGGCGTCGACGATACGCGCTTCCTCCACGACCCGGCCGATGGCCGCGCCGCCGTCGAGGGGCTCAAGGCGTGGCTGAAGCGGGAGGCGGGTGTCCGGTTCGGCACGACCTGCGGCCAGGAGTGGCTCGCAGCCGATGGCGCCAAGATCGCCTGGGCGCAATGGCGCATCCTCCATCCGGGCGTCGATCTGATCCTGCGCCGCGGTTTCGACGAGGTCGTCTATTCGATCCTCGGCGTTCGCCGTGCGTGGCTCGGCGATCTGAAGCCCAAGGACTGGCAGGCAGTCATGAACGCGCTCGGCGAAGAGGTCCGCGCGGCGAAGAAGGGAAAGCGGACATGACCAGGCCAGTGCAAAAAATCGACACGAAGGGGATCGCCGAGGTCCTCGCCACCGGCATGAAGCTCAAGAGCGTGATGAACAAGAAGGGCCTGAAGCGCGCCCGCTGCGTCTGCCCGCGCTGCGGTGGCACCATCCGGGCCACGCTTGCCGGCGCGCGCAATCACTTGCACATGGCCTGCGACGGCGGTTGCGGCATGCAGATGATGGAGTGAGGCATGTCGGACATCTCCACCCTGCAGGCTATCATCGACGATGCCGAGCGGACCGTTGCGGCTGCCCAGGAGGAACTTGCGTCGGCCGCGGCCATCCTCGCCCACAGGGTGGGCCCGCTGGCCGCCGCGCACCGGCTTGCGGAGCTGGCGCTGGAGTTTCACGAGCTCGCCGCGCAGGAGGTCCCGACGCCGTGACCTCCAGCGCCCGCCAGTCCAGTGCCGTGATGCAGTCCCGCACATCGCCAAAGGATGCGCTGGACTATTTCCCGACGCCGCCCTGGGCGGCGCGCGCGCCTCTGCACGAGCTTCTGTTGCCCCTCGGCCTCGACCTTGGCCGAAAGCGCGTGCGCGACCCGGCCGCCGGCGGCGGGCACCTGCTCGGACCGCTCGGCGAGGTGTTCGGCGCTGTCGACTATTCGGACGTCGCGGATTGGGGGATCAATCCGCCGATCCGCGATTTTCTCTTCGAGACGCCGGCGACGCTGGCAGCCGATGGCATAGAGCGGCCGGACTGGATCATTACCAACCCGCCCTTCAACGTGGCCTCCACCTTCTTCGAGCGGGCCATAACGATCGCGGCCGAGGGCGTGGCCTTCTTCTGCCGGCTCGGTTTCCTTGCCGGGCAGGACCGCTACACCAGCATCTACCGGCCGCAGCCGGTCACCTATCTCTGCGCGTTCGCCGAGCGTGTCTCGCTCATCGAGGGCGCTTGGGACCCGGAGGCTTCCAGCGCGACGGACTACGCCTGGTTCGTGTGGATCAAGGGCATGGCGCCGCAGCCCGTCTTCCACCTGCCGCCCGGGATGGCGCGGAAATATTCCCGCATCGAGGATCTCGCGCTTGCCACGCCGGGCGAGGCCGCCCGCCGCGCGAAACTGCGCAAGCAGGGCGAAAGGCCCGATCATTTCGGGGGGCTGTTCGGATGACTCCTCCCGTCCAGGTCACCGACCATGCCGTCCTGCGCTACCTGGAGCGCGCCCACGGGCTTGATGTGGAGGCGATCCGCCGTCACATCGCCGGCCAGTGCGCGACCGGTGCGCAGCTCGGCGCGATCGGCGTCGTGGTCGAGCACGTCAAGTTCGTCCTCGCCACCAGGGACGGAGACACCACCGTCATCACCGCGCTCAAGGCCACGTGGCCGACGCGCCCAGGAGGTGGCAGATGACGACGCTGCCCCATATCGTGACTGAGCATGCGTCAGTTTCTGACGACCACATCACGGTAGATGTTCTCAGGGTCCGCGAGCCCCTTGAGAACACTGGCGCAGGCCCATGCCGATATCTGCCTGTCATCCCGTCCTTCGTATTCCAGAAGTTTGAATTCTCGCTCCATTTTGAGCGAACCGCTGGACCAGTGTTCATCGAGGTCGGCGTTCCTCCGCGGGTCCGGCATCTCCTCACTCTGCAAGAACGCCGCGAGACGGTCTTCGTCGATAGAAAAGTCTCCGCATCTAGCAGTCAAAGCGGCCAAGATACCAAGGCCGCTGGAGATGATCTCCGCCCGCGATCGGGTTTCCTCCGCCGCTTCCGTTGCCGTGATCGAGAGGACGAGGGTGCAGGCGACAACGGCGATTCTCATCGATCATTCTCTCGGCTTGCAAACGGAGTACTCAACTAATGACGACTCCGCTTCCGCTTTTCAACTGGCAGCTCCAGGCAGAGCACGAGCGGGCACTGCAGGATCGCGAGCGCCTACGCGAGCGGATAGCGAGACTCCGCCCTCATGCCCACAAGCGGATCTCGCTCGAAGAGCGGCTGCGCGTGCTGACGCTACGTCTCATCGTCCTGGAGACGCAACTGGGTGGAGGCCGGCATGGCCGACCTCACTAACGAGCTGCTGGACATTCTCGGCGAAGCCGATTTCGTGACGCTGGTCGAGCACTATGGCGGGCTGCGCCTGTTCGTGCCCGGCGACATCGCCAGATCCGAGCTGACCACCATCGTCGGTTCCGACATCGCCACCCGGCTTTCCAAGCGATATCCAGGCGGATATATACGGGTTCCGCTCGCCCGCGAGCTCCGGGCCGGCCGGTATAGGCAGGCCGGCATGAGCAACCGCGACATCGCCAAGGCGCTCGGTTGCACGGAAAGCTCGGTCGACAAGATTGTTCGGCGTGGGAAAAGGCGCTCACCCAAGGCCTTTGCAAGGCCGAAGGACCCGCGACAAACCAGTCTTCTCGATCTGCTCGGCGACGAAGAATAGCCACATGCCCGCCATGGCGGGCATGAACCCTGCACCCTCTGCGAGGGTAGTTTGCCTCCGATGCCGCCCATCTGCGGGCGCTTCCTCCCGGAGGTTTTCTCATGGATTTCGTTATCTGGCTGCAGACCCGGCTCAAGGAGCTCGGCTACTACAAGGCCGAGATCGACGGTGACTGGGGCGCCCTGTCCGTCGCCGCGCTCAAGCAGTTCCAGATCGCCTACGGCCTGCCGGCCACCTGCGTTTCCGACGCAGCCACCATCGCCGCTCTCAAAGCCGCCGTCGCCAAGGGCGTGCCGGCCGCGCCGGCGCCCGCCGAGACGATGCCGCCCTGGATGGCGGAGATGCACCGCCGCATGGGGCTGCACGAGGTGCGGGACAACAAGACGCTCGCCGAATGGCTGCGCTTCGGCCGGTTCCTGGGCAACCCGGCGAAGCTACCCTGGTGCGGCGACGCGATCGAGACCTGCATCGCCAAGACCCTGCCGAGCGAGCCCGTACCGTCCAATCCCTTCTGGGCGCAGGCCTGGAATACCTTCGGCGTCGACGTGAAGGACCCGATCGTCGGCTCGATCGGCGTGATCCGGTGGGATCCGTCCTCGGGCCACGTCGGCATCGTCGCCGGCTTCACCGGCTCGACCGTCCATCTGCTCGGTGGCAACCAGTCCAACGCCATCACCGTCGCAACCTTCGCACGCTCGGATTTCATCGGGTGGCGCTGGCCACGGTCCTATCCCGTCAAGGCCTATCCGGCCCTCAAGGGCTCCGCCGTCAAGATCTCCGGCGCAGCCGCAACCCGGTAGAAAGGAAAGCGCACATGCGCGACCTCTTCCTGATCCACGTCCTTCCACTTCTCATCGACCTGCTCTTGCCGGTGCTGATCGGCTTCGTCCTGGTCACGTTTCGGCGCTATGCCGGCGTCCAAATTGAAGGCAAGCATATGGCGACGCTTCAGAGCGCGCTCGGCAATGCGGCCAAGCTGATGCTTGCCGGCGGCTCGATCGACGAGGCGGTGATCTATGTCCGCAAGGCGGCTCCGGATGCGCTCGACGCGTTCGGGATCAGCACCCGACAGCGAATCGAAGAGCTGCTGCGGCCTCACATGGCGGCCCTCAAGGTGCTGTGATGCGGATCGCAGCCCTTCTCGTCGTGGCGGCGATGATATTCGCCGCCACGCTCGTCCTGACATTCGCGCCGGATACCTTCCCATGAATTTCGATATCGCGACCGCCACGCCGATCGTCGCCTTTGTGCTTTCCCTCATCGCACTCGGCACGCAGGTCCGATCCATCCTGTCGTCAGGCGAGAAGAAGCTCGACGAGCGCTTGACGAAGGCCGAGAGCAAGCTCGTCGAATACGACCGCCGCGTCCAGACGCTTGAGAGCGAGATGCGCCACATGCCGGACCGGGACACGGCGCACCGCCTGGAACTGACGATGGAGAAGATCTCCGGCCGCCTCGACACGCTCGACGAGCGGCTGAAGCCGATCGCCGCGACCAGCGGCCGGCTGCAGGAATTCCTGCTGGAACAGGCGCAGAAGTGAGCTTGGAGAGCATCATGGAAGAAGAAGCCCGTCTCGCCATCCTCAGGGAACTCGCCAACGAGGACAACAAGGCCATGTCGTCGGCCAGGATGCAGAAGATCCTGCTGACGAAGCTCTGGATCGACAAGCCGCGTGAGTGGGTGGAAGTCCAGTACCTCTACCTGCGCGACATGAACGCCGTCACCCTGCTGCAGGCGGATACCGTCAAGATCGCCCGACTGGCGGAGCGGGGCGAATACCATCTCCAAGGCATCGTCACCATACCGGGCGTGCAGCCCCCCAGCGCTCGCGATCGGGTGTAGCATGGCCAGGGGGCGCGGCCGTCTCACCGCAATCGATATGCTGCCGGACGAGTGCGACGATATCGTTGCCTGGGCCCAGCAGGAGTTGGCCGGCCGCGAACGTTCACAGGTCGATATCTACGGCGATTTCAAGGAGAAGCTGATCGCGCTCCAGGGCGAGCAGGGCCTTGCCTTCGACATCCCTTCGTTTTCTGCGTTCAACCGCTATTCGATCCGCCTGGCCATGCTCTCGCGCCGGCTGGAGCAGACCCGCGAGATCGCCGCCACCCTGTCGGATCGGATGGATGCGGCCGGGTCCGACGATCTCACCCTGATCGCGGCCGAGGCGATCAAGACGCTCATCTTCGAAGTGCTCCAGTCGAGCGGCGAGGCAGGGATCAGCCCGAAGGGCGCGATGGAGCTGGCGAACGCGCTGCGCGCCGCATCGGCCGCGCAGATCACGTCGTCGAACCGCCGTCTGAAACTGGAGGCAGCACAGAAGGCCAAACAGATCGAGGCCGACATGAAGGCCAAGGCGGAGGCGGCGCTCGACCTGCTGGAAAGCGAACCCGGCGTCTCCAAGGCAGCGATCAAGCGTGCCCGCGAGAAGTTCCTCGGCGTCCGCCCGAAGAAAAAGAAGGTGGAGAGTGGCGATGACTGAGCTGCCGCGAGGCGAATGGCGTGATCCTCCGGTCATGGCGATGGATCCGGAGGAACTGCCGGCCGAGCTGCCGCGCGGCGCCGACATCCCGGACGATCTCGATCCGCTGGCCGAAGGCGTCCTGATGGCGCACCAGGCTGAGTGGATCGGCGACGACAGCACCTTGAAGATCTGCGCGAAGGGGCGACGTACCGGCATCACCTTCGCCGAGGCGCTCGACTGCACCCTGATCGCCGCAGCGCAGCGCTCGGCCGGCGGGCAGAACGTCTTCTACATTCCCGACACCAAACCCAAGGGCCGCGAGTTCATCGGCTATGCGGCGCATTTCGCGAAGACGGTGGCCGGCGAGCTGCTCACGATCGAGGACGGTATCTTTTTCGACCAGAAGGCCGACGGGTCGACGAAAGCGATTTCCAGCTACATCATCCGCTTCGCCTCGGGTTTTCGCATCGAGGCGCTCTCGTCCAGGCCGGAGAACATCCGCGGCCTGCAGGGCACCGTCGTCATCGACGAGGCGGCCTTCCACCGCGACGTCCGAGATGTCATCGATGCCGTGGGCGCGCTCCTCATCTGGGGCGGCAAAATCCGCATCATCTCGTCCCACAACGGCGTTTCCAATCCCTTCAACGAGCTGATCAAGGAGGCCGAGGCCGGGAAGAACGGCTTCAAGGTCCACACCTACAGCTTCCACGATGCGGTCCGCAACGGCCTCTACCGGCGCGTCTGCCTGATGAAGGGCGAAGACTGGAGCGCGGAGAAGGAACAGGCGTGGGAGGCGGAGATCCGCAGCGCCTACGGCAACCGAACCGCCAAGATGCGCCAGGAGCTGGACGCCATCCCGGCCGAAGCCGAGGGCGCGGCGCTGACGCGGGTACTGATCGAGAGCTGCATGTCGGCAGACATTCCCGTCATCCGGTGGGATCGGCCGGACGAATTCAAGGACTTGGAGGATTTCGAGCGCGAAGAACAGGCGCTGGAGTTTTGTGAAACGGTTTTGAGACCACTTCTAGACCGTCTCGATCCGGAGCGTGAGCACTGCCTGGGAGGAGACTTTGCGCGTAAGGGCGACAAGACGGCCTTCATGCCCGCCGAGATCGGCACGGACCTTGTCCGCCGCGCATGCTTCATTCTGGAGCTGAAGAACGTCCCTTTCGATCAGCAGCGCGACATCCTCTTCTACATCGTCGATCGTCTGCCGCGCTTGATGGGCGGTGCGCTCGATGCCACGGGCAACGGTGCCTTCCTCGCGGAGAAAGCACGCCAGCGTTACGGCGAGTGCATCGTCGAGGTGTGGCTGAGCCAGAAATGGTATTCGCTGAATATGCCGGCCTATATCGAGGCCTTCAGCGACAAGACCATCCTCTTGCCGCGGGATGCCGATGTGCTCGCTGACCATCAGGGGCTTGCCTATGTCAAGGGCATCATCAGAGTGCCCGACGATCACAGGACTGTTGGAGCTGATGGATACGAGCGGCACGGCGACACCGCGCCCGCCGGCGCGCTGATGTATTTCGCGAGCAATCAGGACTTCATCGCCTACGCCTACGAAACCACGCGAGCAGCCGCAGCGCAGGCAGAAGCCGCCCGCCGGCGTCACGATGACGAGCCCCGCCGGTCGGTCGACGTCTACCTGAGAGGATCGCTGTGATGGCGTCGCTGCGCGACTGGCTGAACCACATCGTCAACGCGTCGAGCCTGAAGGAGATGATCGCCGGACCGAAGATCGGCGGCGTTCGCCAGGTGATCTCCGGGCACCCGGCAGAAGGGCTGACGCCGCAGAGGCTGGCCTCGATCCTGCGCGCTGCGGCCCAGGGCGAGCCGGAGGCATATTTCGAGCTCGCCGAGGACATCGAGGAGCGCGACCTGCACTATGCGGCCGTAATGGCGACCCGAAAGCGTTCGGTGGCGCAGCTGCCGATCACGGTGAAGGCCGCCTCCGACAAGCCGGAGCACAAGAAGCACGCCGAGCTCGTGCAGACGTGGATCGACAGCGGCGTGTTGCGCGCCTCGCTCTTCGACATGCTGGATGCGATCGGCAAGGGCATCTCCGTCATGGAGATCGACTGGCAGGCGCAGGGCGGCCATCTCCTGCCGCGCAAGCTGATCTGGCGGACGCCGCGCTGGTTCACCTTCGATCCCGATGACGGCGAGACCGTCCTGCTCCGCGAGGGTGCTTCGGGCGTACCGCTGCTACCGCACAAGTTCATCGTCCACCGCCACAAGACGAAGTCAGGTCTCACCATCCGCAGCGGCATCGCCCGCGTCGCGCTGTGGGCATGGATGTTCAAGAGCTTCACGACGAAGGACTGGGCGATCTTCGTCCAGAACTACGGCCAGCCGATCCGAATCGGCAAGTACGGCCGCGGGGCGACGGAGGCGGAGAAGGACGTCCTCTGGCGGGCGGTCACGGGCATCGCCGGGGACTGCGCCGCCATCGTTCCCCGCGAGATGCTGATCGAGTTCCACGAGGTCGGATCGAAGAGCAGCTCCACCGACATGTTCGAACGGCGCGCCGATTGGCTCGATCGGCAGGTGTCCAAGCTCGTGTTAGGCCAGACGACGACGACGGATGCGATCTCGGGCGGACACGCCGTCAGCCAGGAGCACCGCCTGGTACAGGAGGACATCGAGCGGGCAGACGCCGGCGATGTCGCCGGCAGCGTCAACGAGCAGGTGGTGTACAATATCGTCGCATTCAATTTCGGGCCGCAGGATGCCTATCCTACTGTCCATATCGGCCGGCCGGACGAGGTGCCGCTCGACAAGTTCGCCGATGCATTCGCCAAGCTGGCGCCGCAGGGCCTGACCGCGTCTGCGAGCTACCTGCGCGACCGGATGGGCATCCCGGCCCCGAAAAAGGGCGACGAGCTGGTGGGCGGGAAAGCGCCGTCGGCCGCAGCTACCGGCGGCGATGGGGGCGAACCACCGAAGCCCAAGGACGAGACGGCCCGCCAGGCCCTCGATCGACTGTTCTCGGAGCCGAGGCTCTCGCTCCATGCCTCCGCCGATCCGGACCCCGTCGATCGTCTCACCGCCCGCCTCGAGGAAGAGGCGGCGGACGCTATGGACGGCCTGGTCGGAGAGGTCCGCGCCGCGTTGATGGCGGCGACCGACCTGCGCGACGCGGCCGGCCGGCTGGCGGCGCTGGACCTGTCGGCCGACGAACTCGCCGAGGCGATGGCCCGCGGCATGGCGCTCGCCCATCTCGCCGGCCAGGCGAGCCTCATGGACGAGCTAAAAAAAAAGGCCATAGAAGCGTCCACACGGCGCGCCTGACGCCCCCGGACGGGGCATCAACCGTCCGCCCCCCTGAAAGCCTCTCCACGGGCTTCAAACCATCTTCAAAATCGATCCGGGGTTTCCTTGCTCGGATGGCTTCGGCGGTTTCGGCGCTCGACCTGCCGTTCGACGAGGCGATCGCGTTCCTGCGCGAAAAAGCCGCCGTGCCGACGGAGAGCTGGCGCGACGTCTGGGATGCGGCGCATGCCAAGTCGTTCATGGTGGCCGGCGCCAACACAGTGGCGCTCGTCGAGGACTTCCAGGAGGCGATCGCCAAGGCGCTGGAGCAAGGCACCACGCTGGAGACGTTCCGGGGCGATTTCGACGCGATCGTCAAGAAACACGGCTGGAGCTATCGCGGTGAGCGGGGATGGCGGACCCGTACGATCTTCGAGACCAACATGCGCACCGCCTATGCCGCCGGGCGGTACGCGCAGATGACAGCGCCGGACACGCTCTCGGCCTTTCCGTACTGGCAATACAACCATTCCGGCGCGCTCCATCCCCGCCTTGATCACAAGGCCCTCGATGGCCAGGTGTTCGCAGCCGACGACCCCGCCTGGTCGGTGATGTATCCGCCGAACGGCTTCGGCTGCGGCTGTTTCGTGACACCGGTTTCGCGCGCAGAGCTGCGACGCCGCGGCAAGGCCGGCCCGGACACCATGCCCGATCTCGACCAGCTCGGAACCGACCAACCGCGCGGCGTCGATCCGTCCTTTGCGTACAATCCCGGCATGGCCTGGCTGCAGCAGACGGCGCCCGGGCCGGTGGCGGTCAGCGCCAGCGAGGCGACCGTTGCCGCTTTCGTACGATCGGCACTCCGCGGCAAATGGCCGGACGGGAGCTGGACACCGGTCGCCGTCACCTCCAAGGCGCAGGCCGCCCTGCTCGACGTGCCGGCCGGGACGGAGGTGCGTCTGTCGGCCGACACGATCCGCAGTCACGTCAAGCACGCGATCGCCACGCCCGATGCCTATGGCGTGCTGCCCAAGTGGCTGGCCGAGCATGGCGAGCTGATCCAGGACGCAGACGGCCGCTGGTCGATGGTCGGGGAACATGAGGGCCAGGCCTATCTCGCCGCGGTCAAGATCGTGCGGCGGGAGAAGCGCACGGAGATCTATCTCACGTCGCTCAGGCGGACGAACAAGGACCAGTTGAGGCGGCTGAAGGGGAGATGACGCGCCGGGGAGCCGGAAATGCTGATCCCAATCCACCTGAAGGCGGTCCTTCCTGGTCGGCGCGACCCTTCGAATATAGGCCCGGCAGGGCGGAAAGGCAAACATGAGCGGCGCCAGCATCTCGGTCACCGTCAGCGGTCCGGCTCTTGAGGGTTTCCGCCGCCTCGAAGGCGCGATGGAGACCACGACGCCGGTGATGTCGGCGATCGGGACCGGCCTCGTCGGCTCGACACACATGCGGTTCGTGCGGCAGACGGACCCGGACGGCGCAGCGTGGGCGGCGCTCGATCCGGAATACGCGCAAGGCAAGCGCAACACCCGCATCCTCACCGAGAGCGGTCGGCTGCGCGACAGCATCAATTCACGGCCTGGTCCTCGGGAAGTCCGCGTCGGGACCAACGTCATCTATGCCGCGATCCACCAGTTCGGCGGGACGATCAAGCCGAAGAACGCCTCGCATCTCTGGTTTCGCTTCGGCGGCGCGCTCGTCCGGGCCGACAGCGTCACCTTGCCGGCGCGGCCGTACCTCGGTATTAGTGCGGACGACGAGACCATGATCGCGGAGACGATCATCGACTTCCTCGAACGGTACGTCCCCTCCTCACCGTGACCCTCTCTCATGCCCGCCTTGGCGGGCATGAACGCGGCCGCGCCGACATGGCAGTTTCCGGCCATGTCGAATGTTCTCGGAACCCATGTCCTTGCCCTCAACGCCGCCGGCGCCGATGCGCCCGAGTGGCTGCAGCTGTTGCCGGCAGCATCGTTCGTCGGTGCGGACGGCCGTGGCCCCTATGCGGCTCCGGACGCGGCCGCGATCGTCGCCCGCTTTCAGGCGGAGGGACGCCGGCTCCCCGTCGACGAGAACCATTCCATCGACCTCGCCGGCAAGGCCGGTCACCCGTCGCCGGCGCGCGGCTGGATCGTCGAGCTGCAGGCCCGTGCCGACGGCGTGTGGGGCAAGGTCGAGTGGACCGAGGAAGGTCGCAGCCTGGTCGCCGGCAAGTCCTACGGCTTCGTTTCGCCGGTGTTCTTCCACTCGCGCTCGAAACCCCACCGGATCGGCAGCATCGAGCGTGTCGCGCTGACGAACGATCCGAACCTCCCTTTCCTGAAATCACTCCACTCAAAAGAGGATCAAACCATGCTTGAAGAGCTTCGGAAGGCGCTCGGCCTTCCCGAGACGGCGGACGAGGCGGCGGTGATGACCGCCGTCACCGCCGCGCATGCCGCCTCCACCAGCCACGCCGCGCTGATGGCGCGGATCGCCGAGGCGGCCGGGGTCGCGAAGGACGTTGCCGCCGACGACCTGGTCAAGGCTGTCCAGGCACGCGGCGCCTCGCCGACCTCCGAGACCGAGAACGCCGAGCTCAAGGCGCAGGTCGTCTCGCTGCAGTCGCAGATCTCGACGCTCGTGACGTCCACCGCGCGCGAGAAGGCGGAGGCGACCGTCGACCAGGCGATCAAGGACGGCAAGATCGTGCCGGCCCTGCGCGACCACATGATCGCCCGCCACATGAAGGCACCGGCCGAGGTCGAGACGGAGATCCAGCATCTGGTCTCCATCAACGCCGGCGGGCTCGGCGGCCGCAAGCCACCCGAGGGCGGTGATACCGCAACGAGCGACGAGCTCTCCGTTGCCGCCGTGATGGGCGTCGACCCGGAGGCGTTCAAGAAAGAGCACAAGGCTCTCTTCGGAAAGGGGCAGTGACATGGCGGCAAGCGCAGACATCCGTCGCAAGTGGCGCAAAGGGGATAGCTACGGCTACCCGGTCCTCGCCAACGTCCGCATCTTCGGCGGCACCATGGTCGGTGTGACGGCCGCGCTCGCGGCCGTGCCGGCCGGCCATGCGGACGCCGTGGCTCTTGTCGGATTTGCCGAGGAGAGCGTGAACAACGTCGGCGGCGCCACCGGCGACCAGACAGTGACCCTCCGGAAGGGCATCACGCACATTCCGCTTGCCGGAGCGACGCCCGCCAACATCGGCGCGACCGTCTACGCCTCGGCCGACGATACGTTCACCCTGACGGCAGGCTCGCTGCTTGTCGCCGGGACCATCGACGCCATCGACGCGGACGGCGTCTGGCTCAAGACGCGCTGAGGGAGCGAAATGGATATCACGATTGCCAACCTGCGGGGCATCTACACCTCGCTTTCGACGCTCTTCAACACGGCGATGGCGGCGACGCCTTCCTTCTATCAGAAGATCGCAATGACCGTGCCGTCGACGACGTTCGCCAACGAGTACCCGCGCCTCGACGATCTGCCGGGCTTCCGGGAGTGGATCGGCGATCGCATTGCCCATGACGTCGGCGCCACGCTCTACTCGATCCAGAACCGTTCGTTCGAAAAGACGATCGCCATCAGGCGCCGCATGATCGAGGACGATCAGATCGGCATCTTCACCCCGATCGCGGCGCAGTACGGGCAGGACGGCGCCGCCTTCCCGGACACGCTCGTCTGGCCGCTCTTCAAGAAGGGCGAACTCACCAAGTGCTATGACGGCCAGTACTACTTCGACACGGACCACCCCGGCTACAACGAGCAGGGCAACCAGATTTCGGTGTCGAACTACGCGGCAGGCGCGCAGCCGGCCTGGTATCTCGTCGACGATACCCAGGTGGTCAAGCCGATGATCTGGCAGAGCCGTAAGCCGATCAAGCTGACGCAGATGTTCGCCGAGACCGACCCGAACGTCTTCTGGCGTGACGAATACGTCTGGGGCGCCGACACCCGCGGCAATGCCGGCTACGGCCTCTGGCAGATGGCTTACAAGTCGAAGCTGGAGCTCACGGACACGAATTTCTCGGCAGCACGCACGGCAATGCAGAGTATCCGGCGCCGCGACGGCACCATCATGCCGATCCGTCCGACGACGCTGTTCGTGCCTCCGACGCTCGAAGCTCCCGCTCGCAAAATCGTCGAAGCCGCGCTCATCAACGGCGGCGAGACGAACGTCTGGGCGAAGACGGCCAGGGTGGAAGTCATCCCGCATCTCGCGTGATCCCGGGAGGCGGCCGCGCGCCGCCCTACCGCCGCCGGCGCTCCTCCCAGCCGGCGGCGGGTCTTCGGAAAACGGCGGTGCCGCCGCTTTCTCAAGACCCGCAGCGCAACCTGAAGGAAGAAGCTCCCATGTCGAAAATCCAGATCATCTGCTCGTCGCCCGGCATGCGTCGCCATGGCATCGTGCATCCCTCCTCGGCCATCTACGAAGCCGGCCGCTGGACGGAAGACCAGATCGAGGCATTCAAGGCCGACCCGGCATTCACGGTCCTGAAGGTCGCCGAAGCCGGCGTCCAGGTCGAGGGCGCGGACATCGAAGCCGCCGTCGCCGCCCGCGTGAAGATTGCGGTCGATGACCTCCAGGCGCGGTTCGACAAAGCCGTCGAAGACAAGGTTGCGGAGAAGCTCGACGAGGCCACCGACAAGGCCGTGAAGGAGTACCAGGGCAAGCTGCTCGATCTCCAGGCCGAGCTCGGTGCGGCCAACAAGGAGATAACGAAGCTTTCCGCCGAGTTGAAGGCGTCGGCCGCGAAGGCCGGCGCGAAGAAGTAGGAATACCCCGAGAGGGAGGTCTGGTCCGGCTCGCGAGGCCGTCAGCACCCATCGATCCGGAGGCCAGAGGTCCGGTTAGGGGACGTTACGAACGTAGGGGTTCATCCCGCCTCCCGCATTTTCTGAAACAGGAACGTCAATGTACGCCACCGTCGCCGACATGATCGCCCGCTTCGGCGAGACGCAGATCATCCGCCTGTCCCGGCCCGAGGACCGGACGGCGGAGACCGTCGACGTCGCCAAGGTCGAGATCGCGCTTGCCGATGCGACGGGCGTGATCAACGGCTATGTGCGCGGCCGCTATCACGTGCCGATCGCCAGCCCGCCGGAGGAGATCGTCCGCGCCGCGTGCATCCTCGCCCGATACGACCTCGCCCAGGGCGAGCATACGGACCCGTCCGAGGAGATGGGCAAGGGCCGCAAGGACATCATCACCTGGCTGGAGAACATCGCGAAGGAGCTGGTGCATCTCGACCTGCCCGCCGCGGCCCCGGCCGGTCCGGCCGTCGGCTCCGGTCCGCGCATGTCGGACCGCCCGCGCATCTTCACCGACGAAACCTTGCGGGGCTTCTGATGGCGCTCGACCTCGCCCGCCAGCCGATCCGCACCATGGCCCCGAAGATCGTCGAGCGCCTGCGGCTCGCCTTCCCGGAGAAGGACTTCACGATCGAGCGTATCCCGCAGGTGCTGACGCTGAAGGAATTCGAGCGCCTCTCGCGGCTGTCGCCCTTCATCGGTCTTGCCTGGACCGGGTTCAAGCCGGACGGCGACAACAACCGCATCACCAAGGGCGTCATGCTCTGGCGGCTCATTTTGATTTTCAAGGCGTCGAGCTCCCTTGAAACCCGCTTCAAGGGCGATGCGAGGGGCCTCGGCCTCGACGCGATGGTCGACGTGTCGATCGTGCTGATGAACGGCGCGGAGTTTCCGGGCATCGGCACCTCGCATGTCACGCTCGCCAACAGCGTCATCGCCGACGGCTGGACCGACGACGCCCTGGTCATCGCCCAGGTGGATTTCGAGGTCCGCTTCACCTCGACGCCCGCCGTCTACAAGCTCGTGGATCTCGCCGATTTCGCGGCGATCGGCGCGAGCTGGATCGTCAATCCCGCCGTCGAGGGCGCGCCGTCGCCCGCCGACGACATCGACCTTACACAACCCTGAGAGGCCCGAGATGGCGAAGAAAGCCCGCACCCTCAAACCCGGTCCCGGCCGCACCGTCCTCCAGGAGGACGGGACGCCCTGGCCGGCCGATGGCATGGAGGCGCCCGACACGGCCTTCGTGCGCCGCCGGATCAGGGACGAGGACCTTGTCCCCGCAGCCCCGAAACCCGCGCCGAAGGAGGCCAGTGAGAAATGACGTTCACGTTCGACGAAATCCCGGCCGACTGGCTGGCCCCCGGCACCTTCATGGAGGTGAAGCCGAACTACCGCACCGTAGGCGTCCTGCCCTGGCCGGTGCGCAACCTGATCATCGGCCAGAAGCTCGCCGCCGGCACGCTCGCGCCGGGCCAGATCGTCGAGATCACGCGGCCCGAGGAGGCGATCGCGCTCTTCGGCCTCGGCTCGATCGGCGCGGAGATGGTCTCCGCCTTCAGGAAGGCGAACAAGACCCAGCCGCTCTTCGTCACGGCACTGGCCGACGCGGTCGATTCCGTCAAGGCGACCGGCACCTTCACCTTCGCCGGCGCCGTGCCGCAGCCGGTCGTGCTGCGCTTCCGCGTCGGCGGCCGGCAGGTCCGCATCACGGCGGCGCCGGCGGACACGGTGACCCAGCTCGCAACCAAGCTTGCCGCGGCGATCAACGCGGACACGGCCTGCGCCGCCACCGCCGCCTCGGCGCTCGGCGTCGTCACCTGCACGGCGCGTCACGGCGGCGAGGTCGGCAACGACATCGACCTGCGCGTCGACGTCGCCGCCCAGGCGGTGCCCGCCGGCCTGACGGTGACCGTCGCCGCCATGGCGGGCGGGACCGGCAATCCGGACATCGAGGACGCGCTCGATCTGCTGCCGGGCGCCTGGTACACCGACGTCTCCTTCCCGTTCAACGACGCGACCAACGTGCAGGCCTTCGCGGCCTGGGCGATCGGCCGCTTCGCGGCGCTCGCCCGGCTCGACGTGCACGGTTATGTCGCCAAGCGCGCAACCTACGGCCAGGCCGGCACTTTCGGCCAGCTCACCAACTGCCCGTTCCTTTCGGCGTTGGCGCTCAAGGCCTCGCCGACGTCGAGCTGGGAGATCGCGGCGGCGGCACACGGCATCGCCGCCTTCCATCTCACCAACGATCCGGCCCGCCAGCTCCGCTCGCTCGTGCTGCCCGGCGTCGTCGCCCCGGACCCGGCCGACCAGTATTCGGACCTCGAAAGCGAACTCCTGCTGCGCACCGGCGTCACCATGCTCGAATGCCTCGCGGACGGCACGGTGACGATCGGGCGCATGATCACCACCTATCGCAGATCGGCGCTCGACATCGCCGACCGCGCCTGGCTGGACATCATGGTGCCCAAGACCATGAGCCGCATCCGCTACGACTGGCGGGGCTACATGTCGCTCATGTATCCGCGCGCCAAGCTGATCGAGGACGAGCACGAGGCGGCCTTCGCCACTCGCGAGGATGACGACGAGGAGACCGGCAATGCGGTCGCCTCGCCGCGCCGCGTGCACGGCTCCTGGGCGGCGCGTTGCCGGCTCTACGGCGAGCGTGCCTGGATCACCGACGTCGACCGCACCATCAAGGAGAGCGCCTTCGAGGTCGACGCGGACGATCGCAATCGCCTCAACTCGCGCCAGCAGGTCATGATCGTCGGGTCCCTGATGGTCTCGGCCGGCTCGCTCGAATTCCAGGTCTGACCGGCGCCGCCGGCTGAAGGAGAAAGGAAACGTCATGGCTCAGGTATTGGGCATCGTGGACATCGTCTGGCGGGGGCGCAACCTGCCGGTCGAGAAGGGCGCGAAGCTGCGCAAGGGCGGGATGAAGAACAACCCCGTCACCTACGGCCGCAAGGTCGGCCGCGCCCAGGAGTTCCAGGGTTCGCAGGTGACGGCGACCACCAACCTGGAACGCGGCCAGCGTCTCGGCAACCTGCTTTCGCCCGGCGAAGGCGAGCTGCAGGTGCTCTGCGACACCGGGCAGACCTTCGTCATCCCGGACGCGTTCCTCTCCGACGACATCCCCGATGTAACCGGCGGCGAAGGCGGCAAGATCGAGCTCAAGTGGGAAGGCTCGGCGGCAGAGGAGATCGTCGGATGAAGCCGAACACCCACGTCACCATCGACCTCGACGAGGACAAGCCCGGCCGGACGGCAGACACCGACATCGTCGAGGAGGACGCCAAGCTGCCCGCCGGCGACCTCGTCGACCCCGACATCGTGGACGAGGATCTCTATCCGGAGGACCGCCTGCCGGACCGCGCCGTGCGCAACCGCGACGGGTCCGTGACGCTGCCGCTCCTCTATCCGCAGACGATCACGTCGCGCAAGGACGGCAAGATCCGCGAGCGGGAGTATCGCGAGCTGGTCTTCCACCGGCTGACGGGCGCCGACCAGCGGGCGATTGCGGCGGCCGGGGACGCGGACATGGCCGTCGTCGCGATCGGCCAGTCCACCAAGACCAACCTCGCCGTGATGAACAAGCTCTACGACAAGATGGATGCCGCCGACATCACGGCGGCCGGCCAGGTGCTCAACCATTTTTTGGCGAGTGGCCAGAGGACTGGCAAACGCGCCTAGGTGCGATTGCCAGCGCCACCGGCTTCAGCGCGGCCGAGCTCGAAAGCTTCGACATCGACCGCCTGAGCTTCTGGTGGAACTGCGTCATGTCGTGGCGCGCGGAGGAGCTGGAGCTCTCGAAGGGAGACTGACATGGCACGGTCGATGAACCTCGACGTCCTTGTGCGCCTGCGCGACCGGCTGACCGGCCCGCTGCGCCGGCTCACCGGCACGCTCAAGGGGCTCGCGTCCTTTGCCACCAAGATCGGCGTGCTCGGCACGGCCGTCGCCGCCATCTCCTTCATGGGCCCGATCAACGAGGCGGCCGCGTTCCAGCAGAAGCTGATCGACATCGCCGCGACGGCGAATCTGTCGGGCAAGGCCGCCTTCAGCTTCGTGGCGCAGGCACGCTCCGAATACGAGGAACTGGCGCTTTCGATCGGCCAGGTCTCCGACACGATCGCCGCCGGCGCCGGGGAGATGATCGCCGCCGGCCTCGACCGCGCGCTGATCGACCAGTCGATCGGCACGATCGGCAAGGCCGCGACGGCGGCGAACGCCGAATTCTCGGACATGTCCAAGGTCGCGACCTCCATGCTCCAGACGCTGAAGCTTCCCGCCGACCAGCTTAACGATGCGATCGGCGCCCTTGTCGTCTCCGGCAAGGAGGGCGCCTTCGAGCTCAAGGACATGGCGCGCTACTTCCCGACGCTGACCAGCCAGATGGCCAAGTACGGCGTGGTCGGCCGTGAGGCCGTCGACTTCCTCGGCGCCGCGCTGCAGATCGCCCGCAAGGGCACGGCCGACCCGAGCGAGGCCGCCAACAACCTGAAGAACTTCCTGTCGAAGATCGCGGCGCCCGCGACGATCAAGAACTTCAAGGACGCCGGCGTCGACATCCAGGCGGTCATGGCCGACGCGGCGGTGAAGGGCATCAACCCGATCGAGGCCGTCATGCAGAAGATCGTCAAGCTGACGGGCGTGTCCGGCGGCGAAATCGAAAAGCTGATGAAGAAGGCCAAGGCCAACGGCCTGGAAGGGGCCGATGCGCTCGGCTTCGTGCGCGAGCAGCTCGAAGCGATCCACGGCGCCGGCGCCCTCGGCAATCTCTTCTCCGACCAGCAGGTCATGGACTTCCTGATCCCGTTCCTCACCAACGTCGACGAGTACAAGCGCATCAAGGACGAGGTCGCGAAGGCGAGCGGCGCGATCATCGACGAGGACTTCGAAACGCAGATGGCCGGCATGAACCGCCAGCTCATAACGTTCCGGGAGATCGGCACGCAGGCCGCGCGCGAGGTCGGCTTCGGCTTCGGCACGTGGCTGCCGACCATCAACGGCTACCTGATGGACGGGCTCAAGTGGTATCGGGCGTGGAACAAGGAGAGCGGCGGGCTCGGCACCCGCATCGTCGCGCTTGCCGGCGGCGGCGTCATGCTGGCGGCGGCCTTCGGCGCGCTCGGCATCGCTCTGCCGATCATCGGCGCGGGGTTCGCCGCGCTTGCCGCCCTGATCTCGCCGGTCGGGATCGCGCTCGGGCTGATCGCGGCCGCCGGCCTGCACGTCTACCGCAACTGGAACACCTACGGTCCGCGCGTCATGCGGATATGGGATCGCGCAAAGCAGGGTTTCCGCAGCCTGGCCGAGGACATGCGCGCCCGCGGGCGGCGCATCGTCCAGGCCGGCCGGGAGACATGGGAGCGGTACGGGCCGACGGTGCGGCGGGGACTGGCCAGCGCCTGGACGGACGTGAAGGCCGGTCTGAAGAACCTTCGAGGGCTCTTCGAGGGCTTCGGCAGGGGCCTCAACCTGGACGTCGATCTTTCCGGCATCACGATCGACGACGTGAAGATCGGAGCATTCAGGGTGCTGGAGACGGCACTGACGGGGATCGCCGACGCGTGGAACGCGCTGAAGGACTTCGGCTCCGGCTTCGCGCCCTGGCTGGAGAGGATCGGCGAGAACGTCGGCTCCACGTTCAAGTCGATCGGCCGTTTCGCCGATGCGTTCAAGCGGATCGGCGACGCCCTGGACACGATCTACGGCCTCGACAGCGGCAAGGGCACGGGGCTCTTCAAGTTCATCGGCGACCTCGCCGGCGGCTCGATCGCGCTCGCCACCCAGCTCGTCAGCGGCTTCGCCGACGGGCTTGCGAGCGGCGCGGAGGCGCTCGCCGATTTCATCGAGAGCGTCCGCGACGGCAAGCCGGACTGGTCGGCGCTGCTGCCGCAGACGGTCATCGACCTGTGGCGGGACTTCACGGGGCTTATCGACAAGGTGATCGCGCTCCACCGCAATCTCGCCGCCACCGTCGCGGAGGGGATCAAGTGGGAAAGCCTGCTGCCGCAGACGATCATCGACGCCTGGAACAGCTTCGCCGGCGCGATCGAACGGGTGAAGAGCGCGCTCTCCGGCCTGAGGGGCAATGCCGCGCCCGGCGACATGCTGCCCAACGGCGGCACGGCCGGCTCCAGCGAGGACGGCAGTGACCGCGATGCCGCCCATGACGACTATATGGGTGGCCCGCCCAAAATCCCCTTCAAGAAGGCCGCTGCCAACTCCAACACAGCCGCGACGCGGTTCGCCCAGGCCGTTCCGCGCCAGCAGGTCGATGTCGGGGGAACGGTGCGCATCGTCGTCGACGGCCCCGGCAAGGTCGTGAGCACCGAGAGCGACAATCGCAAGGTCGCGATCGCCGCCGGCAATACCGGCCGCAGCGTCGGGAGGGTGTAAGGCGTGTTCGGCGACGACGGCGCGCTTCTTCCCGGCCTGTTGCCCGGCTTCTGGCGGGGCGTCGGGTTCCACGTTCCGGACACGTCGACGGCCGCCGGCCGCCGGATTGCCGAGCAGCTCTTCCCGGGCGTCGACCTGCCCGCCTATGACGACTTCGGGACGGCGCCGGCGATCGTCTCCATCGAGGGCCTGATCGTCGGCGACGACTATGCGGCAAAGGGCGCCGCGCTGATCGCGGCGATGGAGATGCCGGGGCCGGCGACCCTCGTGCATCCGTGGCTCGGGCCGATGACCGTCATGCTGGAGGAGCCCGGGCAGGTCTTCTTCTCCGACCGGGAGCTGCGCGTCACGCGCTTCTCGGTGCAGTTCAAGCGTCTTCCCCTCGGCGGGCTCGGCGGGCTCGGCCGCCTCGCCGGAAGCCTGTCGGCGCTGACCGCCGCCGTCACGTCGATCGGCGCCGTCGTCGGCACGCTCGCCGCCGCCCACGACCGGCGGACGATCTCAGCCGCAAGGCAAAGATCGGTCAACCGCGCCACGCGCATCTTCCGTTCGGCCGCCGCGGCGCTCGCCCCTCCGGCCCGTGCACGGCGGGCGCTGCCCCGTCTGCTGGCGTCGATCCCGACCGTCGCTCCCACGGGCGCGCACGGCTATGACGTGATGGTCTCCTCGGCCGTCGCCATTCTCGCGGCGCCGGCGTTGACGCCGGCCGTCTCTCCCGCAGCGGGCGCCGCCGTCGAGGCATCGCCGTCGCCGCTCGCCCTGATGACGATGGCGCTCGACCTCGGCGAGGCGCTGACGACACAGATCCTCTTGGCGCCGTCGCCGCCGGATGCGGTGCTGCTGGCGGCCGCAAGCGTGCGGGCGCTGGCGGCGGGCGCGGGCCAGTCGATCTACGCCTCCTATGAGAGCCGCCGCGAGGCACTCTCCTACCGCAGCCGGTTCGGGGGGGCGATCGGCAACGTGGTGGCTGCGCTTGAGACGATGAGCGCCTCCGCCTACGCCGGGGAGACCGGCAGCCTGCGCCGCGAGCTCGCCACGCTGCAGGCGGCGATCGCCGCCGACATCAACGAGCGGATCGGCCGTCTCCCCGACGTCCTCTTCATCCGGCCGGACATGCCGGTGGAGGCCTGGCAGGTCGCCCATCATCTCTTCGGCGACGATCCGCAGAGCGTCGAGCCGGCCTTCCGCGACATCGTCCGCCGCAACCGGCCGCGCCATCCCGCCCATATGGACGGGCCAGTCGAGGTGCTCAGATGACCGGCCTCACGGTCTCGATCGGCGGCGGACCGTTCACGGCCTGGACGTCCTGCGAGGTGAGCCGGGACATGGAGGACCTCTCCGGCTCCTTCACGATCGAATTGCGCGATCTCCGGATCAACGCCGCGCTGCCGAACTCGACCTACGCCGCGGCGATCCTCGCGCGGCCGGGCATGGACGCGACGATCTCGGCCGACGGCGCGCCGGTGCTCGTCGGCTATGTCGACAAGGTCAGCACGTCGATCGGCGAGGGCGAGGCGCGCGTCACCATCACCGGACGGGACAAGACCGGCGACCTGGTCGACTGCGATGCGATCGGCGACGGCAAGGTCGCCGAGTTCAAAAACGTGAAGCTCGAAGAGGCCGTGAAGCGCATTTCAAGCCCCTTCGGGCTGTCGGTCAACTGCGAGATCGATACCGGCGAGCCGTTCCAACGCTACTCGATCGACCTTTCGGAGACTGCGCATTCGGCGATCGAGAAGGGCGCACGGTCCCGTCACGCGCTGATCCTGTCGGATGGCATCGGCGGCATCGTAATCACCCGTACCGGCGCGACCCGGGCGCCGGCCGACCTGTCCCTGCCGGGCAACGTGCTCTCGGCTGAAGGCGAGTTCGACCATTCCGGCCGCTATTCCAAGACCATCGTGCGCGGCCAGTCGGAGCGCGCCTCGAAGGAGCGCCGCGCCGCGCCCCTCGATGTCACGGCAGAGCCGGTTTCCGTCGAGGACCGCGAGCCCACGGACGGCTCGGCCACCGAGCGCGAGCGCAAGGGCACGGCCGCCACCGGCATTGCCGAGGACGGCGAGATCACGCGCTACCGGCCCATCACGCATCTCGCCAGGTCGAAGGCCGACCAGATGAGCGCCCGGGACGAGGCCGACTGGCGCATGCGCACGGCCCGCGCCAAGGGCGAGCAGCTCTCCTACACGGTACACGGTTTCGGCGTCGGCGGGCGGCCGTGGCGCATCAACGAGCTGACGACGGTCTCGGACGTCTACAACGGCATCAACCGCGACATGCTGATCTCGCGCGTCGAGATGCGCGAGGACGACGGCGGGCGGACGACCACGCTGACGGTGACCTCGCCGGAGGCCTTCGACAAGGGCAGCACGGGGTCCCGCCGCGCCAACGCACCGTCGCGCGGCACGCGCCGGGCTTCGTCTTCGGGCGCGCTCGACGGAACAGCAGAGAGGCTTTGAGCATGGACAAGGAAACGGCGGACGCCCTGCGCGGCATCGCGCGGCGCGTGACGATCAAGAAGATCAACGATGACGGGGAGATGCAGACGGCCTCCGTCGAGGTCGCCGACGGCATCGTCCGCGAGGACGTCGAGGTGCTCCAGGCTTTCGGGCAGGTGTCGCACGCGCCGGAGGACGGCGGGCTGGCGATCGCATTGTCGCTCGGCGGCGACCAGGGCGACATGGTCATCCTGCCGATAGGCAACCCCTCGACGCGCACCGGCAAGACGGACCCCGGGACGGTCGGCATCGCCAATGCCAAGGGCGACAGGGTCGTGGTCCTGCCGGGCGGCGGGATCGAAGTCGTCGCGGCTGGCTCCATCACGTTCAAGGCCGGCGGTTGCACGCTCACCATGTCCGGCGGCGGCTTCGCCTTTTCCGGCGGCACGATAACCCACGACGGCGTCATCATCGACAAGACCCATGGGCACGTCTCCGCACCCGAGGGGCCGCCCGGTCCACCGGTTGGAGGCTGACGACATGCCCGCCATGGCGGGCATGAACGCTCTTTCGCGCGCGCGATAGGTTGGCCCGCATGTTCTTCGATCTCGCCCTCGTCTTCGACCCCGACACCCGCCGGTGCGATCTCGCGCTCGGCGACGACTGCGACCTCCTGATCGACGAAACACCCGTTACGGCCATGCTGATGTCCGTCGGCCTCGAACGCCGCGCCGCTCCCGACGACGAGCTTCCCGAGGGCCGCTCCGCGTTCCTGGCGCCCGTCAGCTTTTCCGAGCGTCGCGGCTGCCCGGGCGACGCCCTCGACCCGTTCGGAGATCTCACCGGCTGCCGCACCTGGCTGCTCGACCGCGCCAAGGAAACCGAGACGACGCGCCAGCTCTACAGGTTCTGGCTCGACGAGGGGCTCGGCTGGGTGGCGCGCGAAACCGGCACGGCCGCCGAGGTCGAGGTGGAATGGCGGGAGGGCGCGCGCCTCGCCTACCGCGTCCGGATCGCCGACGCCACGCTGTCGCTCTCGCGCAGACTGGACGCCTGACATGGGCTTGATCATCCCCAAAGCCAGGGAACTCGCCGCGCGCTTCGCGGCATCCGTCGAGGACGGGCTCCTCGCCATCCGGCCGGATCTCGACCCGGTGGCCTTGTCGCGCGCCGTCCGCTCGCCGCGCGGCGTCTTCGCCCAGCTCGGCCGGGCCGTCGTCCTGGTCGTCTCCGAGATCCACGAGCATGTCGCCTACTGGGCGCGGCAATATTTCCCCGACACCGCCGAGGACGAGCACGTGCTGCGGCATGCCGGCATATGGGGCATCGATCAGCGTACGCCGGTCGCCGCCATCGGCTCCGTGCTCCTCGAGGGCGACCCCGGCTTCCCGATCCCGGTCTCGACGGAATTTTCCTCCGGCGACGGCGTGCTCTATCGCACCACCGAGGCGGCCGTCATCGGACCCGCTGGAACGGTGACGGTCGCAGCCGTCGCGGTGGAGGCCGGTCCCGAGGGCAACCTGGAGGCCGGCATCCGCCTGACGACAGTCGTGGCCGAGCCGAGGATCGCTCGCGCCTCGGTCGACGGTCCGTTCGTCGGCGGCGTCGGCGAGTGGACCATGGAGGAGCTCGCCGCCGCCACGCTCGCCCATATCCGCCAGCGCCCGCACGGCGGCGCCGCCTTCGACTATCCGACATGGCTTGCCTCCCGGTTTCCCGTCGCCGCCGTCAACGTCGTCGAGGACTGGATCGGCCGCGGCTCGGTCGGCATCGTCGTCATGATGCGGGACGCCGACGGCTCGCCCCGCGTACCGTCCGCAGGCGAGGTCGAGGCCATGCAGGATTTTCTCGGCGCGCCCGGCAGCCAGACCGGCGTGCGCCCCGTCACGGCCCGTGTCGTCGTCGTCGCCGGAGAGATCGTCGAACTGCCGCTGACAGTCCGCGTGCGTCCCGACACGCCGCTCACCCGCGCGGCGGTCAAGGAGGCATGGAAGCGCTTCGTCGCGACGATCGGCGACGCGGAGGACGAGGAGAACGCTGGCCCCATTGGCGCACGCATCGAGAAATCGCGCATCGGCGAAGCGATCTCAGCGGCCGCGGGCGAATATGCGCACGATCTGATCACGCCGGCCGCAACCTACACGCTCGCCCGCACCGAGTATCCGGTGGCCGGCGAGCCGGTTTTCGGAGTTTGACATGGCCCGCGACCTCCGGACGATCAGCCAAAGCCTCATCCGCAAGCTGCCGACCGGCTTTGCGCTCGGCCGCCGCGACGGGGTCCTGGACACGGTGCTTGGCGCGGCCGGCGGTCTCCTGCATGATGCAGAGGGTGCTGCCGAACGGATGA
Organism: Shinella pollutisoli; assembly: GCF_024609765.1. Lineage (GTDB taxonomy): Bacteria > Pseudomonadota > Alphaproteobacteria > Rhizobiales > Rhizobiaceae > Shinella > Shinella pollutisoli. The sequence continues at coordinate 29,120 of NZ_JANFDG010000026.1, read as the reverse complement.
TGGACGAGATCGACCCGCGCACGGCAAAGGCTCTCCTACCGGATTTCGAGCGGGTGCTCGGGCCGGACCCCTGCGGCCGGGATCGGCAGACCCTGACGATCGAGCAACGCCAGCGCCTCGCCCACCAGCGCTGGACCGCCCGTGGCGGACAGTCGATCCCCTACATGGTGGAGACAGCCTCCAGGCTCGGCAGCGCCATCACGATCGACGAGTTCTGGCCGTCCAGGGCCGGCAGCATGCGGGCCGGCCAGCGCCTTCGGCCCGAGGGCAGCCAGTTCGTCTGGCGCGTCAACCTGCCCGGTCGCTTCACGCCCGTAAAGTTCCGTGCGGGCGTTGGCCGCGCCGGCCACAGGCTCGGTTCTTCCCTCATCGGTGGGATCGGCTCGGATTTCATTACCGTCACCAAGTTCCGGGCGGGTGTCAGCCGCGCAGGCCACAGGCTCGGCACCTTTGAGCTGTCCCCCATCGAGTGCGAGCTGCGCCGGATCAAGCCCGCGCACACCCACGTCGTCTTTAACTATGGAGCGCCCTGATGGATCGCATCAACGCAGCAGACTGGATCGACCTCGGCGGCGGCCGCCGGGGGTTTCGCGACGAGAACCTCCCGAACGGCATTCTCGGCACCGTCGCGGACGCACTCTGGCTCAACGCCATCCAGGAGGAGCTGGCCTCCATCATCGAGGGTGCGGGCCTGCCGCTATCCAACGCCGACTGGACGCAGCTCGGCAAGGCGCTACAGCGCAGCGCCCTCAATTATGTGGTCGCCGGCGGCACATCGGAGGCCCTCACCGGGGCGCTCACGCCAGCACCCTCCGCAAACACGCCGGGCATGGTCGTGCGCGTACGCACCGGCGCGGTCACCAACAAGGGACCCGTGACGCTCGACCTCGGCGCGGGCGTCCTGCCTGTCCTCAGCATGTATGGAGAGCCGCTCCTTCCCGCGGCGCTGCCGACGGACGGTATTGTCGAGTTGGTCTGCACCGGCACGGCCTGGGTGTTCACCGGCCTGCTCGCTGATGCATCGCCCACGCCGTTGCGCGCCGACACGACGCTCTACGTCCGTACCGACGGCAGCGATCTCAACGACGGCAGCACGGACTCCGCCGCTGCCGCATTCAAGACCATCCAGGCGGCCATCAACTTCGCGCAGCGCCGGTTCGTCGCGGCCGGCTTTGCCGTCAAGATCAAGGTCGGCAGCGGCACCTACGCGGAAAATGTGACCGTCCTCGGCTCGATGCTGCGCGTCATCCTGGAGGGCAATCCCGCGTCTCCTGCGCTGTGCGCCATCAACGGCACGGTCTATGCCACCCGCGGCGGATCGTTATATATAGACGGATTTCAGATCAACGCGGCCGGCAACAATGACTGCCTCGCCGCATCCGACCGGGCCGGCATCGAATTCGCCAACCTCCGCTTCGGGACGGCCGTCCGGGCACACATCTACTGCATCAACCTGAGCACCGTCTGGGCGCGATCCAATTACCAGATCGTCGGCGCGGCTCCGTTGCATCTCAGCGCGAGCGCCTACGGCCTGCTGTCCATCCTCGACGTCAATGTGGGCATCAATGCCGGCCTGACATTCTCGAATTGTTTCGCATTCGCGAACAACGGCACGATCATGTCATCCGGCTGCACCTTCGCCGGCACCTCCGGCGTCCGTTATCGCACTGCACTCAACGGCCTGATCTACACCGCCGGCTCCGGCGAAAACTATTTTCCGGGCAATGCAGCCGGCGTCGTCACCACAGCGGGGAATTACATATGATGACCTACAATCCGCGAGACTGGTACTGGCTGGCCGACGACGGCCGGCTCTATTCGTCGGCCGCGCAGGCGCTGCTCGATTCCGATGAACCCGCGTATATGGAGTGGTCGCAAGAGCACCGTCCGACGCGCTGGCCTATCGACGGGGAAGGCGAGCAGACGGATGCAGCGCTCACCGAGGTGCTCGCGCCCTATGGGCTCTCGCTCTGGGCACCTGGCCTTGATGAGGTCAAGGCGCAGTTGCGCCGCACGATCGATGAGGCGGCCGAACGGGAGCGCCTCAAATACATCACACCCGGCGCCGGCCAGGCGATGACCTACGCGGAAAAAGCCGCGCAGGCACGTCAGTGCCTCGCCGCCGAGGATCCGCAGCCGGAGCATTATCCGCTGCTCGCCGGCGAGATCGGCATCACCGCGGAGACGCTGACCGGCGTCGCGGAGGTCGTTTCCGCCGCCTACGGGCAGTGGCTCGTCGTCGGCGCACTGATCGAGGCGGCTAGGCTCGGTGCGAAAGCGGCCGTGGAAGCGGCGACGACGGCCGAGGAAGCGAAGGCCGCAGCTGTTGTGCCTTGGCCATCGCAATAAGCTGCCGCGTCGATACGATGCTGACAGCAAGCTCGCGATTGCCCCTCTCAATCGTTGTTATCTTCGGCGAGCTCCTTGAGCAGCTCAAGAGCCATTGCCCTCACCTCGTCGGGATCATATTCATCCGCATGATCGTTGTCGTGTAGGTTACGGATTTTTAGATCGCCGACGTCTTTCTTATCCTTGTACGGATAGGTAGATATTTTAGTTCCGCTGGGCAGATGGATAACGCAGACGGAACTCTCGACCTTAAAATGATCACGGATAACTTTGGCCATGTTTTCCTCCTCCAGAAGGGGCGTACCTTATCATGAGCCTGGAGAGACATATAAGGGAGGAAGTACCGGGAAACCGCATTTCAACTCCGACACGCGAATTCGTGTCTAGCCACAGACACAAAGGGAGTGCCCCGTGCGAGACGACCTTGCCGAACATCTTTACATCCGGATGCTGACCGCGCCCAGGACCCTCATCAGGGCGTACGGCGGCACGAGCACGTCGCGAAGGCGCGAACCGTCATCCGGCCTGATGATCGCGGAGCGCCTCGCTGATACCCTCCTCAAGATTTGGATAGTCGCCGATCGAGATGGCGAGCGGGTGACGAAGCCCTGCTTCGTTCCTTGGTTGGCCGACGTCCTCAATGGCATGCCGGACGATCTTAGCAAGGACTTCGCAGGCAAAGACGGCGAGGCGTCCCGGAGGGCGGGGAAGGAGATAGGTCTGCGGGCGGCCGACGCCATCATTGAGCGGTATCAAGTGTCGCGGGAAATCAGGACACCCGGACATCTTCTCGGGCATTAGGCTACTCGATGGCCAGCGAGTGATTTTGACACCCCGATCGGAAAAACGAAAATTCCGATTTCTCGTGTCAAAATTCCGAAATTTCGCGGCAAGCTACATTCATAAAGCCCGCAGACATCTAGTTTATAAGGAAGCTTATGGTAGCGGAGGAGGGATTCGAACCCCCGACACAAGGATTATGATTCCTCTGCTCTAACCTACTGAGCTACTCCGCCGCCGGGCTGGACGGTTCGAGAACGTCGCCGTTCGCCGTCCGGGTGGGCGGCTTATAGGATGGCGGTCGGAGGGGTGTCAAGCGACGTTTCGCACAAAAATCGCGCCTCCGCAGGCGCCTCCGGCGCCGGGCTTCAGGCGGCGGCGGGCGCGGCGAGGATGCGCTTCAGGGCCGCTTCGGCAGCCGGCTCGCGCTCCGAGCGCAGGATGAAGCCGCCGCCGTAGATGCGGGCGTCCTCGCCCTCGCCGGAATAGAGCGCGCAGGCCTGGCCGGGGGCGACGCCGGGCTCGCCCTCGGCGAGCTCGACATAGAGGCCGCCGTGGCCGGACAGCAGGCGCGCGGGGCGCGGCGGGCGCGTCGAGCGCACCTTGGCGTAGCAGTCGAAGCCCTGCTCGGCCGCCGCCTCGATGGCGCCGTCGCCGAGCCAGTTGACGTCGCGCAGATAAAGGCGGCGCGTCTCCAGCGCCTCCTTCGGGCCGACGATCACCCGGCGCGAGCGCGCGTCGAGATAGACGACGTAGAGCGGCTCGCCGGTGGCGATGCCGATGCCGCGGCGCTGGCCGATCGTGTAGTGCAGGATGCCCTCGTGCCGGCCGAGCAAGCGCCCGTCGATATGGACGATGTCGCCGGAAAGGGCCGCGTTCGGCTTCAGCTTGCTGACGATGTCGGAATACTTACCCTGCGGCACGAAGCAGATGTCCTGGCTGTCCGCCTTCTTCGCGACGACGAGGCCCATCTCCTCGGCAAGCGCCCGCGTCTCGGCCTTGGAGAGATGGCCGAGGGGAAAGCGCAGGTAGTCGATCTGCTCCTGCGTGGTGGCGAAGAGGAAGTAGCTCTGGTCGCGCTCCGCGTCGACGGGCCGGTAGAGCGCGCGGCGATGCGGCGCGTCCGGCGTCGGGTTCGGGCGCGAGCGGATGTAGTGGCCGGTGGCGAGCGCGTCGGCGCCGAGCTCCCTAGCGGTCGCCAGCAGGTCGGCGAACTTGACGGTCTGGTTGCAGGCCACGCAGGGGATCGGCGTCTCGCCGGCGACGTAGCTCTCGGCGAAGGGATTGATCACCGTCTCGCGGAACCGCTTCTCGTAGTCGAGCACGTAGTGCGGGATGCCGAGCGTCTCGCAGACGCGGCGGGCGTCGTCGATGTCCTGCCCCGCGCAGCAGGAGCCGGCCCGGTGCACGGCGGCGCCGTGGTCGTAGAGCTGCAGCGTGATGCCGAGGACGTCGTAGCCCTCGCGTTTCAGGATCCCGGCCACGACGGAACTGTCGACGCCGCCCGACATGGCGACGACGACGCGCGTATCTTCTGGCTTCCGGTCGAAATCGAGACTGTTCACGCGGGGTCCGTTCCGGCGCCGCCCGCCGCCGTCACGGGCGGTCGCACGGGCACCTTTTCGCTGGGGCCGCAAGCGGCCGCGGCGCCTGCTGGCGCCTTCGGGGCGACATATAGAAACTTGCCGCCCCGAGGGCAAGAGAAGGCCGGAAGCCTCGATCTTCCGGCGGCACGGAACGCGCCGCCCTCCCGGTCCGCCTGGAAGGGAAACGGCTCCGCGCGATCGGGAAGGATCAGATCAGCTTCAGCCGCAGCGCACAGGCGATCGCCTGCATGCGGTTGACCGCCTGCAGCTTGCGCGTCGCGCTCTTGAAATAGCTGCTCACCGTGTAGGCCGAGATGCCGAGGATGATGCCGATCTCGTCGCTGCTCTTGCCGGCCGCCGCCCAGCGCAGGCACTCGATCTCGCGGCTGGAGAGCTTCTCGCGGCTGGCCGTGCCGGTGGAGAAGGTCTTCTCCAGGCATTCGAAGAGCTGGACCGAGGTATAGTAGAGGTCGGCAAGCTCAGGCCGCTCCAGCGGCGGGCGCGTTCCGGCGAAGACCATCAGGTAGGGATCGGCCGCCGTCGAATGCAGCAGGAAGGCGGTGAAGCGGTCGAGGCCGTAGCCGTCGGCAAGGGCTATTGCCGCACGTACCTCTTCGCCGCCGCCATCGGCCGGTGCAAGCAGCGCGGTGCCGCCATGCACCGGCAGCTTCGTCGCGCCGGCCTCCAGCGCGAGCCGGCTGAGATGGAAGATCTCCGCCGAATCATATTTGCGCACGAGGTCGGCCGGCCAGTTGCTGACGAGGAGCCGCTCGGAAAAGCGATGCTGCCCGCTGCCCGGGTGGCGCGAGACGAGAAAATGGCTGAAGTTGAAATGGGCGGCGCAGCGGCGCATGAGGTGGAGCACCTCATATTCGGTCTGCACGGCTTCGATATTGGCTGTAGTCAGGACGTCCGGCGACCAGCCCTGCTGCATGAGCATCTTGTCTGGGTCTCTCATTTTCCGTTTCCAACAGCCGGCGCGGCGCGCCGGCGCATGTGCATTCCCGGTCCGGAAAATTTCAGGAGCACCCGTACGGAATCGACAACGTCAAAAACACCGCCTACGCCATTCCCCTCTTTTGGAAAACGGCGTATCGGGCACGAACTTGTGGATGCGTCCTGGAGGCTTCCGGTGGCATCGAACCGATGCCGGCCTCCGATTTTGCGCTGCTCCTATCAGAGTTCGACTAAAATTGGAACCGTTTATTTCTGCGCGCCGTCAATAATGCGCCGGAACGCGGGAAAGCCGGGGCTTGGCGCGCCGGGCCGCGGGGAGCGAAGCTGCTCAAATGATTAGAAAATTGTTACGCCGGGCTTAGGCAAATCTTAAATGTGGCGGGCTAGAGTGCCGGCATATGGTCTTGAGTTTATGTAGAGAGTCCAATGACCGACCTGATACGACCCCGCGTGAAATACGTCATCGGCCCCGATGGCAGCCCCCTGACGATCGCCGACCTGCCGCCCGCCAACACGCGGCGCTGGGTGATCAGACGGAAGGCGGAAGTCGTCGCCGCCGTGCGCGGCGGTCTGCTCAGCCTGGAGGAGGCCTGCGAGCGCTACACGCTGACGGTCGAGGAATTCCTCTCCTGGCAGTCCTCCATCAACGACCACGGCCTTGCCGGCCTGCGCACCACGCGCATCCAGCAGTACCGCCACTGACAGCTTCGTTATCCTGCTCCTGCGGCCGCGCTACCCGCGCGGCCGCAGTCGCATTTGCAGGAGCCCGGCGAGGATCGCGGACGCCGCGTAGAACCACAGGCCCGGCTGCGTGAAGGCCGTCGCCATGCCGCTCGTCTTCGCCGCGACGATGACGAGCGCCACCAGCATCACGTCCATCATCGACCATTTCGACAGGAGCGGCAGCAGGCGGCGCAGAAGCGCGCCCTCCCCGTCCCTCGCGGTCGCCTCCACGGCGATCCCCACCAGCTTCACCGCCGGAAAGACGATGGAAAACAGCGCGACGAGTGCGGCAAGCCCCGCGTTGCCGCCGGTCCAGAGCGACAGCATCAGGTCGATGAGCGAGGGCGTTTCCTTGAAGACGTAGAGCTTCTCGAAGCGGACGAGCGGCAGCACGAGGCCGAGCGCCAGGCAGAAGGCCGAAAGCACGAGGAGGACGGGAACGATCAGGACCATGGGCGCGCCGGAGTTTCGATTCGCTCCTCCATAGCATCCCGCCGCCGCCCGCGCATGTTGCGCCTTGCGCCGGCGCCGCGAAAGCGGAAGGATGGCCGGATCGCAACGAAGCCACGGAAACGGCAATGGACATCCTGACGGAAGACAACGGCGCCAAGGGGCGCTACTACGCGATCGTCGACGGGCACGAGGCGGAGATCACCTATTCGCGCACCTCGCCGAAGCTCGTCATCGTCGACCATACCGGCGTGCCGGACGCGCTACGCGGCAAGGGCGTCGGCCAGGCGCTCGCGGCCCATGCGGTCGAGGCGGCGCGGGCGGGCGGCTGGAAGATCATGCCGCTCTGCCCCTTCTTCCGCGCCCAGGCGATGCGCCACAAGGACTGGCAGGACATCGTCGATCTTTAGAACGCAAGGAACCCTCGCGGGCGGTCAGCCATCGCCCGCGAGGCTCCTCGCCTCATGAAACCCGTACGCTCAGGCGCGCATCCGCACCGCGTTGTCGCGCTCCTCGAGGGCGGCGGCCTTGCTGTATTCGGCTTCCGCCTCCTCCAGCGCCAGCTCCGCGGCATCCTGCTGGACCTTCAGCTCGCGGATCGAGACCTGAAGGTTGTCCGAGCGCTGGCGCGCGGCCTTGGCGAACGTTGGATAGGCGAAGTGGTTCGGATCGGTGATCCCCGATTTCTTCTCCTCGACGGCGATCTGGCTTTCCAGTTCCTTCGACATCCGTTCGAACTCGGACATCATGAGCTGGAGCTGGGCCAGTTGCCGTCTTTTTTCTTTGACCTGAAATTCCTTCAGGCGGACTAGGCTCTCACGCGACTTCATACGCAATACTCCCGTGGATAGCGAGACCCCGGCATTCGGGCAGGCGACGCCCGATGGACGGCAACCGCATGCCCCGCATTCGAACGGCCCTCGCCGCGCGGCCTGTTGCCGCATCGCCGATGGCCGGCATTTTCGCCCGCGGACCGTTCCCCTCCGGGCCGGACCGCAAAAAATCTAGCGATATTAATAAAACCCTACCGCTGGTAACCTTTCGTTTACGGGCATCGTTAATCATAGGTGCGATGATTTAAGGCTCGGTAAATGGTCGGCACGAAAAAACAGGTGCTCCCATTGATGAGTCGAAAGAGTCGGTTAGCGGCGTTTCCTAATCTATAAGATTAAGAATTCCGTTTCCAATTCATGTATGAAATCAGGAGTCTGCCTAAAATATTTAACATTCCGATACACCTTGCCAGAGGGAATCAGAATTTGTTAACCATTCCGTGGCAGCCTCCAAATCAGGCAACGACTGGATCCGTATCGCGTAGGGGGCCAGGGACCTTTAGCGGCGGAAAAGGGGACAGATATGCGGGTTCTACTCATCGAGGATGACAGCGCGACGGCGCAGAGCATCGAGCTGATGCTCAAGTCCGAAAGTTTCAACGTGTACACGACCGACCTCGGCGAGGAAGGTGTCGATCTCGGCAAGCTGTACGACTACGACATCATCCTGCTGGACCTGAACCTGCCCGACATGTCCGGGTACGAGGTGCTGCGGACGCTGCGCCTGTCCAAGGTCAAGACGCCGATCCTCATCCTCTCCGGCATGGCCGGCATCGAGGACAAGGTGCGCGGCCTCGGCTTCGGCGCCGACGACTACATGACCAAGCCCTTCCACAAGGACGAGCTGGTCGCCCGCATCCATGCGATCGTGCGCCGCTCCAAGGGCCATGCCCAGTCGGTCATCGCCACCGGCGAGCTCATCGTCAACCTCGACGCCAAGACCGTCGAAGTGGGCGGCCAGCGCGTGCATCTGACCGGCAAGGAATACCAGATGCTCGAGCTGCTCTCGCTGCGCAAGGGCACCACGCTCACCAAGGAAATGTTCCTCAACCACCTCTACGGCGGCATGGACGAGCCGGAGCTGAAGATCATCGACGTCTTCATCTGCAAGCTGCGCAAGAAGCTCGCCAACGCCGCCGGCGGCGCGAACTACATCGAGACGGTCTGGGGCCGCGGCTATGTGCTGCGCGAGCCCGACGGCGATTATCTCGAAAGCGCCTGATCTCCCTTCCCCGCCCCATGCAATCGCGAACCCGCCGGCGACGGCGGGTTTCGTTTTGCCGGGATATCGCCCCGCAAACGAAAACGCGGCCCGCTTCGGTCGGGAAGCGGGCCGCGTCGGGTTTAGGGATGTCCGGCGTTCAGGCAGCGGCCGAGAGGCTGCCGAACACCTGGGTCAGGATCTTGCGGTCGAAGGGCTTCAGCAGGAAGTCGTCGGCGCCGGCGCGCTTGCCCATCATCATCTTCCTGAGGTCCGCCTCGACCACGCAGTAGTAGATGCGCACCGACTTGCCCTGCGGCATGGCCCGGACGTTGGAGATGAGCTCGAGCGCGCCGTCCATCGTCGCGTCGACGATGAGGATGTTCGGCAGCTCGGCTTCGCAGCGGGCCAGGGCCTCGAGCGCGCTGGAGGCTTCCAGCACGAGGAAGTCGAGGCCCGAGAGGATGCGCTTGCCGACCTTGCGGACGACATCGGAACCATCGGCTATCATCAGTCGCTGCATTGTCTGCTCCTAGGTCTCCCGCACGCAGGACGGGAACGATATGACAGGCGACTCTACCGACGTCTGGAAAACAAACCGTTAGCGGACATGCCTAACGCTCCGTTACGCCGCGTCCCCGGTCGCGACGGAGCGGGCCGAGAAGACGATCTCCTCCGGGCCCGTCTCGACGTCGAGCGCCATGCCCGCCTCCTCGGCCAGCAGCACGGTGTAGTAGGGCTGGATCGAATGGGCGTCGACCGCCTCCTCCGGCGTGCTGGAGAGGATCTCGGTGAACTTCGGCGGCACGCGCAGCATGCGCCCCTTGGCGACGAGGCGGAAGGTCGCGTCGAATTCAGGGTTCTCCAGCGTCACGTCGATCGAGCCGCCGCGCGGGATGGCGCCGTAGGCGACGAGGAACAGGTTGAGCAGCAGCTTCACCCGGTTCTTGGCGACGATGGCGCGCGGGCCGGTCCAGGTGATCTCCGTCTTCTTCTCGGCGGCTGCGAAATCGCGTGCCGCCTTCTCCGCCTCGCCGGTGTCGATCGACGCGCCGACCGAGCCGGAGGCGCCGAAGGCGAGCCGGGCGAACTTGAGGCGGACGGAGGCGTTCAGCGCGCTGGTGCGGATCAGGTCCATCGCCTCGGCGTCCGCGCCGCCCTCGTCGAGCAGTTCGAGGCCGTTGTTGATGGCGCCCACCGGCGAGATGATGTCGTGGCAGACCCGGCTGCACAGGAGCGCCGCCAGATCGGGACCGGTCAACGTGAGGTTCGGATTCTTCGCCATAAGGTTTCTCCCAAGGCCGCGCGACCAACCGGCGCGACGCATAGCACGCCGCGCGAATCCGCGGCGTGCCCGAATTGAAGACAGCCATAATGACACCACATTTGGTAAACCGATTGTTAAGACCCTGAGGTCAAATTGCTGCATGGAACCGCGTCCGGAACAGAAGGAAGGCGAACGGGACATGGGTGTTTCGAAACTGTTCACGGCGGCCGCCCGGCTCGTGGCGGCCCTTGCCCTGATCGCGGCAGCGGCCCTTCCGGCTTCCGCGCAATCCTCCGGCGGCAACCAGTACTCGATGCAGGAGATCGTCGACGCCGGCCACGGCTTCTTCGGCTCCACCTCGGGGGGGCTTGCCAAGGTCGTCGAGCGCGCCTTCGAATCTTACGGCCTGCCGAACGGCTACATCCTCGGCCAGGAGGGCTCCGGCGCCTTCGTCGCCGGCCTCACCTACGGCGAGGGCACGCTGAACACCAAGAACGCAGGCCAGCACCAGGTCTTCTGGCAGGGCCCCTCCCTCGGCCTCGACTGGGGCGGGCAGGGCAGCCGCGCGATGATGCTCGTCTACAATCTTCCCGACGTGAACAGCCTCTACGACCGCTTCGCCGGCGTCTCGGGCTCGGCCTACGTCGTCGCCGGCGTCGGCATGACGGTGCTGGTGAAGGACGACCTCGTGCTGGTGCCGATCCGCACCGGCGTCGGCGCCCGCCTCGGCATCAATGCCGGCTACCTGAAGCTCACGCAGCAGCCCACCTGGAATCCCTTCTGAGCGCGTTTCGCATCGGCGGGCGAATGAAAGGCCGCCCTCGCCCGTCCGGTTAACCGAGAGTTGAAAACGCGGGCACGCCCCCTGTGCAATCGCGGCGGGGCCGCTATAGTGCGGGCGTCCGCGGACCGTTTTGGAACGAATTGACCGTGATCGAGTACGCCCTCCTCTTCGCGCTCGGCTTCCTCGCCGCCACGCTCGCCGGCCTGATGGTCGCGCCGGCCGTGCACAAGCGCATCGTCCGCTTCACGGAAAGCCGCCTTCTCGCGACCATGCCGCTGAGCCCCCAGGAGGTGCGTGCGCAGAAGGACATGGCGCGTGCCGCCTTCGCCGCCGAGAACGCGCGCCTTGCCCAGAGCGTGGCGCGCGAGCGCGAGAAGCACACGCTCGAGCGGGTGCGCAACGAGAAGCTTCTCGCCCAGGCCGCAGCGATCGGCACCGAGAACGCCGAATTGCACGCCCAGATCGCCGACATGAACATCGAGGCCGCCGACATGCGCTCGGCGCTGCGCCGGGCGGAGCTCACCATCGTCCAGCTCAAGACCGCCCTCAATGCCGCCGACCGTGAGAACCGCAACAGCCTGCTCGAGATCGAGCGGCTGACCGGCCAGGCGAACCATCTCGTCGCCGACATCGACAACATGCGCATCGATCTCGCCACCCACGACACGACCGAGGAGAACCTGAAGAGCCGGCTCGCTGGCCTCCGCGACGAGCGCGACCGCCTGCGCGAGGAGCTGAAGGCCGCCGCCGAGCAGGCGAAGGCGCTGGAGATCCGGCTGTCGAACGAGGAGGAGCGCGTGCGCCGGCTCGAAGGCCGCCTGTCCCGCGCCGTCGCGGGCAATGCCGACAGGGACAGCGTGATCGAGCGGCGGACCGCCGAGATCGCTCGCCTGCGCGACAAGGTGAAGGCGCTGACGGGGGACGGCAAGACACCGGCGAAGACCGCCCGCACGAGCCGCAACGCCGTCAAGGCGCCGCCGCTCGTGGAGGTGAACGCCCTCGAGGAGGACGTGCGCAACCAGGCGACGGCGCTCTCCGAGCGGCTGCTTTCCGCGGCGGACGGCAGCAACGACGCGGCGCTGCGCGAGGAGATGGCCGACATCGCCACCAAGATGATCGTGCTCACCGCCACGCGCGAAGGGCCGTCCTCGCCGGTGCGCACGCTGATCGGCTCCATCGACCCGGCGCTCGAGGGCGACGGCAAGAGCCTCGCCGGCCGCGCGCGCGAGCGGCTCGGCGACGAGGCCTGACGGGCACCGCTCAGTCTATCCGGCCCATGGCAAGGGCGATCTGGTAGAGCGCGATGCCGCTCGCCGTCGCGACGTTGAGGCTGTCGAGCCCCGGCCTCTGCGGGATGCGCGCGGTACGGAAGGAGGACAGGATCGCCTGCGGCAGCCCCTCGCCTTCCGCGCCGACGACGAGCGCGATGCGCCGCGCCGCCGGAATGGCGCCGACGGGGACCTCCCCGCGCGGCGACAGGCCCCAGATCTCGAAGCCCGCACCGGCGAGCGTCGCCAGCAGTTCCTCCGCCGGGAGGCCGCGCGAGAAGGGCACCATCAGCACCGAGCCGACCGACACACGGATCGCCTTGCGGTAGAGCGGATCGCAGGAGGTCTCGTCGAGGAACACCGCATCCGCGCCGAAGGCGGCGGCATTGCGGAAGATCGCCCCGGCATTGTCGTGGTTCGACAGGCCGCAGCCGACGAGCACGAGGCTTTCCGAAGGCAAGGCCGCGACCCGGTCGGCGGCCGTCACCCCCTCCGGCTTGCGACCGAGGGCCAGCACGCCGCGATGCATGTGAAAGCCGGCGATGGCATCGAAGACGGCGGCCGAGGCGACGTAGACCGGCACGTCTGCGGGGAAGCCGGCAAGGATGTCCGCAACCCCCGCCACGCGGTTTTCGAGGAGCAGGATCGCCTCCGCCTCGAAGCCCCGCCCCCCGGCCCCGGCCTGCGCGAGCACCCGGAGGACCACGGTGCCCTCGGCGACGAAGCGGCCCTCGCGGCCCGTCAGGTCGCGCTCGCGGATCGCGACGAAGCCGGCGATGCGCGGGTCCGACGGATCGTCGATACGGATCGCGAGCGCCGCCATGGCGGGTTCAGTCGCCCCTGACGTCGACGTCGGCGACGATGCGGCCGGCGGCGATGTCGAAGAGCAGCGCCTTGCGGCCGCCGTCGGGCATCACGCCGTAGAAGAGGATGCGCCCGCCGTCCTGCGAGACGGCGGAGACGGCGAAGCCCGCCGGCAGCGTCGCCGTCGCGGTGAGCGGCGCGTCGCTCGGGATAGTGAGCGTGCTGCCGGCGTCGGCGACCGGCTTGCCATCCCGCGTCGTGACCTTGTAGACAATGGCCGCGAGCACCGCCATGAACATGAGCAGCATGAGGCCGCCGGAGACGAGCTGGAGACGCATCAGCTTGCGGCGGACATTCTCCATCACCGGATCGAGCGGCTTGTCTTCCTGATCTTCGTTGTCGACGTTGGTCATGAAGCGCCCTTCCGCAAACCAGGTTTGATCGAACGATGAACGACCCCTTTAAAGAAGCCGAGGCGACAAGGAAAGTCCTGACGGTGCCGCAGGACGCCAGCGGCCGCATCGACGCCTGGCTCGCCGCGACGCTCGCCGGCGATCATTCGCGAAGCCGCATCAAGACGCTGATCGAGGAAGGGGCGGCACTCGTCAACGGCGAGCCGATGAGCGAGCCGAAGCGCAAGGTGCGTCCGGGCGACGTCGTCGAGTTCACCATGCCCGCGCCGCGCGATCCCGAGCCGCGCGGCGAGGCGATCCCCCTCGACGTGCTCCACGAGGACGACGACCTGATCGTGCTGGTGAAGCCGGCCGGCATGGTCGTCCATCCCGCCGCCGGCAACTGGACGGGCACGCTCGTCAACGCGCTGATCCACCATTGCGGCGCGAGCCTCTCCGGCATCGGCGGCGTGCGCCGGCCGGGCATCGTCCACCGCCTCGACAAGGAGACGAGCGGCGTCATGGTCGTCGCCAAGAACGACGCGGCGCACCGCCACCTCTCCGAGCAGTTCGCCGACCACGGCCGCACCGGGCCGCTGGAGCGCGCCTATCAGGCCGTCGTCTGGGGCAGGCCGCGGCAGCTGCGCGGGGTCATCGACGCACCGCTCGGCCGCTCCGCCGACCGCGTCCGGCGCGCCGTCAAGCACGAGGACGCCGAGGACGCCCGCGAGGCAATCACCCATTACGAGGTGGTGGAGCGCTACGGCGAGGCTTCGGACGGCACCGCGCTCGCCGCGCTGGTCGAATGCCGCCTGGAGACGGGCCGCACGCACCAGATCCGCGTGCACATGGCCCATATCGGCCATCCGCTGATCGGCGACCCGGAATATGGTGCCGCCTTCCGCACCAAGGCGAACCGCCTGCCGGAGGCCGCCCGCGCCGTGGTGAACGGCTTCCGCCGCCAGGCGCTGCATGCCTTCCTGCTGCAGTTCGAGCACCCTTCGACCGGCGAGACCCTGCATTTCGAGACGCCGCCGCCGAAGGATATGGCCCGGCTGATCGAGGCGCTGCGGGCGATGGAAACCGCCGACCCTTGATTTGCGCCGGCCGATCCCCAGATTATGGGGACATCGCCGCAGGACCGTCTGCCTCGCCCGCTCTCACGCGCATCGTGAAGCCCGCGAACCTTGAATCATTGTTTCGCCATACCTATCTGTAAGCTCGGTGGGGTCGCAACGACCCACGGGGAGCATGGTTGCACACGGGGTCCGCTCTGGATCAGGCTCCCGGCCAAGGCTTGCCGGAATGGAAGCCGTCTCAGAAAGGGGTGCTGAATGGCCCGAAACACATTGCCGTCGATCACGGCCGGCGAAGGCGGTCTCAACCGCTATCTCGACGAGATCCGCAAATTTCCGATGCTTGAGCCGCAGGAAGAATACATGCTGGCCAAGCGCTACCAGGAGCACGGCGACCGCAACGCCGCCCACAAGCTCGTCACCAGCCACCTCCGGCTCGTGGCGAAGATCGCCATGGGCTATCGCGGCTACGGCCTGCCGATCGGCGAGGTCGTCTCCGAGGGCAATGTCGGCCTGATGCAGGCCGTCAAGAAATTCGATCCGGAACGCGGCTTCCGCCTCGCGACCTATGCGATGTGGTGGATCAAGGCCTCGATCCAGGAATATATCCTGCGCTCGTGGTCGCTCGTGAAGATGGGCACGACCGCCAACCAGAAGCGCCTGTTCTTCAACCTGCGCCGGATGAAGGGCAAGATCCAGGCGATCGACGACGGCGATCTCAGGCCCGACCAGGTCAAGGAGATCGCGACCAAGCTCAACGTCTCCGAAGACGAGGTCGTGTCGATGAACCGCCGGCTCTCCGGCGACGCCTCGCTCAATGCGCCGATCCGCGCCAGCGAGGGCGAATCCGGCCAGTGGCAGGACTGGCTCGTCGACGAGCACGACAGCCAGGAGGAGACGCTGATCGAGCAGGACGAGCTCGAGACGCGCCGCGCCATGCTGGCGCGCGCCATGGGCGTGCTGAACGAGCGCGAGCGCCGCATCTTCGAGGCCCGGCGCCTGTCGGAGGATCCGGTGACGCTGGAGGAACTCTCCTCCGAGTTCGACATCAGCCGCGAGCGCGTCCGCCAGATCGAGGTCCGCGCCTTCGAGAAGGTGCAGGAAGCCGTGCAGAAATACGCCCTCGAGCAGGCGCAGTCGCTGCGCGTGATCGAAGACGCCTGAAGCGGGACAGACAGAGACGGAAAGAGAAAGGCCCGGCAGCGATGCCGGGCCTTTTCGTTTGTCACTGGCTGTTCGGCGAGCCTTGCGTCCCCCAGGCCTTCATCACGGTGTCGAAGGCTTCCGCGCCGCTTGCGCCCTTGTCGAGCGTGATCAGCGCGCGCCGGCCGTTGCGATAGGTGATCGGGATGTCGATCCACTCGCGGGTGCGCAGGAGCTCGGTGTTCTTGGCGATCGCCTCCGGGAAGTCGTTGAGGGCGATCATGTGGAAGTCGTCGGTGATCTTCGCCGGCACGGCGATGAGCTGGTCGCCGCGGTCCTGCTCGGTCCGCTTCATCGCCACGCGCTGCACGCTCTCGATGCCGCCGCCCTCGAAGGTGGCCGGCAGCGAGAAGACGATCTCGATGATATGGCTCGCCGGCAGCGACTGGTCGGCGTTGCGGCGGAAGGTGATCAGCGCCGTCAGCCCGCTCGCGGGCACGTTGATCTGCGCGCGCACCACCGGCTCCGCCCGCGCGTCGGCGCCGGGCGATTCCTCGGCCTGCGACCACATCACCGTTCCCTCGATCGCCGTCGGGCCGGTCTGGCCGAGCCGCTCCTCGTAGAGGAACATCTTCTGCGCCACGCCGAGGGCGGCCTGGCCGGCATCCGCCGCCGGCACCTGCGTGTCAGTCGTGCCGGAGGACGCCGCACCGGTGCCTCCGTCCTGCGCGACGTCCGTCCCGCCGGCGGCACCGTCGGTCACGGCCGGGGTTTCCTCGGTCGCGAGCGCCGCCGTCTCGTCGCTCTGCGGGGAGACGGACTTGCCTTCCGCCGCCTGTGCGTCGAGCGACGGGGCCGGGCCCTCGTCCACCTCGGTGCCGTCGGCAAGCAGGCGCTGCGTGAACTTGCCGCTGCTGTCCTGGCCGGTCGCCACGGCGGCGACCTCGGTGCCGCCGGCCGCCGGCTGCTGCCCGTCGGCGGAGGCCGAAGGCAGGCTGCGGTCGGCGCCCGCATCGTCGGCGGGCGTCGTGTCGGCCGTCTCCGTCGTCGTGGTCGCCGGTCCCGTGGCCGACGCCACCAGCTCGCCGACCCACGCGTCGACCTTGTCCCGGTTGAACCAGTAGGCCGCCCCTGCCCCGCCGACGACGGCGAGCAGCGCGACGAGCGCCACGGCCGCGCCGAGGTTGCGCCGCGACTTGCGCGGCTCGGCCCGGAAGGAGCGCTGGGGCCCGCGGGCGGCCGTTTCCGCCACCGCGGCCGCGGCAGCGCCTTCCGCAAGGCCGGCATCCGCCGCGGCGGATGCCGGCTCATCCGCCGGCACGGCCTTCTGCGGCGCGCCGAGGAGATCGTCGAGATCACCCCATTCGCTGGCGCCCGCGGACGGCATTTCCTGCCGCGCCTCGGTCGGCGCGGGCTTCTCCTCCGGCCAGTCCCAGCTGAAATCCTCGACGGGCCGCGCGGCGGCCTCCTGCGGCTGTTCCTCCGCCGGCGGCGGCTCGGGCGCCGGGTCCTGCCAGTAGAGATGCTCGTCCGTCTCCGGCCCCGACGCCTCGGCGGCGGCCGGCTCGTCCGCATGGTCGCGATCGGAGGCCTGGGCCTCCGGCTCCGGCGCGGCGGCGACGGGCTCCTCGTCAGTCTGCCAGGAGGGAACGTAATCGTCGGCCGGCTGGGGCTCCGCATGCCAGACGGGCTCGGCGGTCGCCTCGACCTCGACGGGAGCGGCCTCTTCCGGCGGAAGGCTCTCTTCGGCGTAAGCCTGGGCTACCGGCTCTTCCGGCTCGATATAGGCTTCCGCAGCGCTCTCCTCCGCGGCCGGCTCGGGCGCGGCATGCTCCGCCTCGACCGGCACGGGTTCCTCATAGGGCGCAGGCTCCTCGTGGGACGCAGGCTCCTCGTATCGTGCGGGCTCTTCGTAGGGCTCGGGTTCCTCGTAAGACGGGGGCTCCTCGTATCGTACCGGCTCCTCGTAGGGCTCGGGTTCCGGAACGGACCGGGGCTCTTCCCAGGCCTGCGGCTCCTCGGCGACGGGCTCCGGTTCGGGTTCGACCGGTTCCGGCTCGGACTCGACGGGCTGCGGCTCCTCGGCCTGCGCCTCGACGGGTTCGGGCTCGGCGGGCTCCGGCTCCACGGCCTCGAAGACGGGCTCGGGCGTCGCCTCCTCGGCGGGCAGGGCCTCGGCATGCTCGCTCTCGACGCTGCCGATCGCCGCTTCCAGCTTGTCGAGCTGGCGCTTGATGAGGTCATCGGAAGGGCGCGGGTTCATCGCCTCGAGCTGCCGGCGCACCGCGCCGCGCGCTTTCTCGTAGACCTTCGACCGCATCTCGGGATTGTTGTCCGAGAGGCCGTCCACGGCCCTCCGAATGACTGCTACAAAATCCGCCATCAGAACTTTCCGTCGTGTCCGGCCGTCTTTCTGCTGGGATAGGGCACGGAACTGGTGTTGAGCTTGAGATTAGTCTTCAAAGGGATCGGTCACAAGTATGGTGTCGTCCCGCTCCGGGCTGGTCGACAGAAGCGCCACCGGCGCGCCGATCAGCTCCTCGACCTGGCGGACATACTTGATCGCCTGCGCCGGCAGGTCCGCCCAGCTTCGCGCGCCGACCGTCGATTCCTTCCAGCCTTCCAGCGTGATGTAGACCGGCTCCACGCGCGCCTGCTGGCCCTGGCTCGCCGGCAGGTGGTCGATCTGCTCGCCGTCGAGCCGGTAGCCGACGCAGATCTTCAGCTCGTCCAGCCCGTCGAGCACGTCGAGCTTGGTAAGCGCGATGCCGGTGATGCCGTTGGTCGCCACCGACTGGCGCACCAGCGCCGCGTCGAACCAGCCGCAACGGCGCTTGCGCCCGGTGACGGTGCCGAACTCGCGGCCGCGCTCGCCGAGGAACTGGCCGATCTCGTCGGTGAGCTCGGTCGGGAACGGTCCCTCGCCGACGCGCGTCGTATAGGCCTTGGTGATGCCGAGCACGTAGCCGACCGCCCCGGGCCCCATGCCGGAGCCCGCCGCCGCCTGGCCCGCCACGGTGTTGGAGGAGGTCACGAACGGATAGGTGCCGTGGTCGATGTCGAGCAGCGAGCCCTGCGCGCCCTCGAACAGGATGCGCGCGCCGCGGCGGCGCTCCTTGTCCAGCATCAGCCAGACCGTGTCGCGGAAGGGCAGGATGCGGTCGGCGACCGAGGTCAGCTCCTGCATGATCGCCTCGTGCTCCACTTCGGCCTCGCCGAGGCCGCGGCGCAGCGCGTTGTGATGGGTGAGAAGCCGCTCGACCTTGGCCGACAGCGTGTCGAGGTCGGCGAGGTCCATGACGCGGATCGCCCGGCGGCCGACCTTGTCCTCGTAGGCCGGGCCGATGCCGCGGCGCGTCGTGCCGATCTTGATGCCGGAATTGGTGGCGGCGGCCGCGTCCTCGCGGATGCCGTCGAGCTCGCGGTGCAGCGACAGGATCAGCGTCGCGTTGTCGGCGATGCGCAGGTTCTCCGGCGTCACGGTGACGCCCTGGCCGGCGAGCTTGTCGATCTCGGCGATGAGCGCATGCGGATCGACGACGACGCCGTTGCCGATCACCGCCATCTTGCCGGGGCGGACGACGCCGGAGGGCAGCAGCGAGAGCTTGTAGCTGATGCCGTCGATCACCAGGGTGTGGCCGGCATTGTGGCCGCCCTGGAAGCGCACGACGATGTCCGCGCGCTCCGACAGCCAGTCGACGATCTTGCCCTTGCCTTCGTCACCCCATTGCGATCCGATCACCGCGACATTCGTCATTTCGTCTTTCCCGTTTTCGCGCACATCGCCGTGCGCCTGACACAAACCCGCGCATCTATACTGTGTTGCTCCCGGGAAAGCGACTCCGTCCGGCAAGCCATCTTTTCTTTTTGCATGACATTCCGCCGTTTTTGGGCCTATGTGGCGCGGCCCGCCAGCGCGCCCTGCGCAACCTTGCCTTCTCCGGATGATCCGCCGTGAACAGAAGAGCCTATGCCTATCTCACCGTCACCATGCTCTTCTGGGGCGCGAACGCCGTCGCCGGCAAGATCGCCGTCGGCCATATCAGCCCGTTGGCGCTGACGACGCTGCGATGGGCCGCGGCACTGCTCGTGATCCTCGCCTTCATGATGCCGCAGGTGCGGCGTGACTGGACCGAGATCCGCCGCCACTGGCTGCTGCTCTTCCTCTACGGCGCGGCCGGCTTCACCGGCTTCAACGCGCTTCTCTACTCGGCGCTCAACTACACCAGCGCCATCAATTCCGTCATCGTGCAGGCCGGCATCCCGATGCTGATCTTCGTCTTCAACTTCTTGCTCTTCCGCGTGCAGGCCTCGCTCGCGCAGGTCGCGGGCTTCACGATCACCTTCGTCGGCGTGCTGTTAACCGCCTCTCATGGCGATTTCTCGGCATTGCGCAACCTCGAGCTCAATTTCGGCGATGCGTTGATGCTCGTCGCCGCCGTGGTCTACGCCCTCTACACGATCTCGCTGCGCTGGAAGCCGGCCATCCACTGGCAGAGCTTCATCGCCGCGCCCGCCTTCGGCGCGCTCATCAGCGCCCTGCCGCTGCTCGCCTGGGAGATAGCCCGCGGCGACGTGATATACCCCGACGCGACCGGCTGGCTCGTCGTGCTCTATGCGGGCCTCTTCCCGTCTCTGATCTCGCAGATCTTCTATGTGCGCGGCGTCGAGCTGATCGGCGCCAACCGCGCGGGCCTCTTCATCAACGCGATCCCCGTCTTCGGCACGCTGCTCTCGGTGCTGATGATCGGCGAGACGCTCCACATGTTCCACGTCATCGCGCTCGTCCTCGTGCTCGGCGGCATCGCGGTGGCGGAATGGGGGCGGCCGAAGACGGCGCGATGACGAAGGCCCGCCCGGCAGACCGGACGGGCCCTCGCATCTTCCGTCTTGGGAGGACGAACGCGTATTTGTTTCCCGCAATTCCCCGCGGAATACCGGCTCCCGCCTGTCCGGGAGTTGCTCAGTCGACGTTGAAGACCAGCGACTTCACCTGGCGGATCGCCGGGTTCTCGCGCAGCCTGGCGAGCACCTCTTCCGACACCGGGCCGTCGACATAGAGGAGCGCGATCGCGTCGCCGCCTTCCTTCTCGCGGCCGAGCTGGAAGTTGGCGATGTTGACCTTCGCCTCGCCGAGCATGGTGCCGATGAAGCCGATCATGCCGGGCACGTCGGTGTTGGTGATGTAGACCATGTGGCTGCCGACGTCGGCGTCGAGGTTGATGCCCTTGATCTGGATGAAGCGCGGCTTGCCGTCGGAGAAGACGGTGCCGGCGACCGAGCGGGTCTGGTTCGCCGTCTTCACGGTGAGGCGGATGTAGCCGTCGAAGACGCCCGACTTGTCGCGCTTGACCTCGGAGAGGATGATGCCCTTTTCCTTGATCATCACCGGCGCCGAGACCATGTTGACGTCCGCCACCTGCGGGCGGATGAGCCCTGCCAGCACCGCGCTCGTCAGCGCCTTGGTGTTCATCGCCGCGGTCGCACCGTCGTAGAGGATCTCGATCTCCTTGATCGCGCTCTCCGTGACCTGGCCGACGAAGGCGCCGAGCACGTCGGCGAGCCGGATGAAGGGCCTCAGGATCGGCGCCTCCTCCGCCGTGATCGACGGCATGTTGATGGCGTTGGAGACAGCGCCCTTGACGAGATAGTCCGACATCTGTTCGGCGACCTGCAGCGCGACGTTCTCCTGCGCCTCCGTGGTGGATGCGCCGAGATGCGGCGTGCAGACGACGTTCGGCAGGCCGAAGAGCGGGCTGTCGGTGGCGGGCTCGACCTCGAACACGTCGAAGCCGGCGCCGGCGACGTGGCCCGACCTGATGGCATCGGCGAGCGCCTTCTCGTCGACGAGGCCGCCGCGCGCGCAGTTGACGATGCGCACACCGGGCTTGGTCTTCGCCAGCGCCTCGGCCGACAGGATGTTGCGCGTCTTGTCGGTGAGCGGCACGTGCAGCGTGATGAAATCGGCCTGCGCCAGCAGTTCGTCGAGCTCGACCTTGGTGATGCCCATCTCCTCGGCGCGCTCCTTCGACAGGAACGGATCGAAGGCGATGACGTGCATCTTCAAGCCGATGGCGCGCGCGCAGACGATCGAGCCGATGTTGCCGGCACCGATGACGCCGAGCGTCTTGCCGGTGATCTCGACGCCCATGAACTTCGACTTCTCCCACTTGCCGGCCTGGGTGGAGCTGTCTGCGGCGGGAAGCTGGCGGGCGACGGCGAACATCAGCGCGATGGCGTGCTCCGCCGTGGTGATCGAGTTGCCGAAGGGCGTGTTCATGACGATGATGCCGCGGCGCGAGGCGGCCGGGATGTCGACATTGTCGACGCCGATGCCGGCGCGGCCGACGACCTTGAGGTTCTTCGCCGCGGCGATCAGCTTCTCCGTGACCTTGGTGGCGGAACGGATGGCGAGGCCGTCATAATTGCCGATGATCTCGGCGAGCTTTTCCTTGTCCTTGCCGAGCTTCGGCTGGAAGTCTACTTCGACGCCGCGATCGCGAAAAATCTGGACGGCGGTTTCCGAGAGTTCGTCGGATACGAGTACGCGAGGTGCCACGATAGGCCTCCTTCAATAAGTCCTGGAAGATGAGATCAAAGGTGGCTTCGCCCCGGGGACGAAGCCGGTCGCGAAAGATCAGGCCGCAGCCTTGGAAAGGGACGCCTTCTGCGTCTCGAAGGCCCAGGTGAGCCAGGGCATCAGCGCCTCGAGATCGGCGGTGTCGATGGTCGCCCCGGCCCAGATGCGCAGGCCGGACGGTGCATCGCGGTAGGCACCGATGTCATAGGCCACGCCCTGCTTTTCCAAGAGCGCCACCATGCCCTTGGCGAAGGCGGCCTGCGCCTCGGCGTCGAGGGCGAGAACGTCCTTGTCGGCGATGGTGAGGCACACCGAGGTGTTGGAGCGCGTCGCCGGATCCCGTGCGAGGTTGGCGATCCAGTCGTTCTTCTCGACGAAATCGAAGATCACCTTCGCGTTCGCATCGGCCCGCGCCGTCAGCGCCTTGAGGCCGCCGATCCGCTTTGCCCAGAGGAGCGCGTCGATATAGTCCTCGACGCAGAGCATCGACGGGGTGTTGATCGTCTCGCCCTGGAAGATGCCCTCGATCAGCTTGCCGCCCTTGGTCATGCGGAAGATCTTCGGCATCGGCCAGGCGGGCGTGTGGCTCTCCAGCCGCTCGACGGCGCGGGGCGAGAGGATGATCATGCCGTGCGCGCCCTCGCCGCCGAGAACCTTCTGCCAGGAGAAGGTGGCGACGTCGAGCTTGGCGAAATCGAGGTCCTGCGCGAACGCCGCCGAGGTGGCGTCGCAGATCGTGAGGCCCTTGCGGTCGGCGGGGATGAAATCGGCGTTCGGCACGCGCACGCCGGAGGTCGTGCCGTTCCAGGTGAAGACCACGTCACGGTCGAAATCGATCGTGGAAAGGTCCGGAAGCTCGCCGTAGCCGGCGGTGATCTTGCGCACGTCGGGAAGCTTCAGCTCCTTGACGACGTCGGAGACCCAGCCCGAACCGAAGCTCTCCCAGGCGACCATGTCGACGCCGCGGGGGCCGAGCAGCGACCACAGCGCCATCTCGACCGCGCCGGTATCGGAGGCGGGCACGATGCCGATGCGGTAGTCGGCGGGCACTTCGAGGATGTCGCGGGTGAGATCGATCGCCTGCTTCAGCTTCGCCTTGCCGACCTTGGCGCGGTGCGAGCGGCCGAGCGGGGCATCGGCAAGGGCATCGAGCGACCAGTCGGGACGCTTCGAGCAGGGACCTGAGGAGAAACGGGTATTGTTCGGACGCACGTCCGGCGGGGTGACGGTCTTCGTCATGATGGCTATCCTTCCAGATAGAAAGCCCTTCGTTGGGGAAGGGTGTCCCGCCGCCGCATATACGGAAGCGCCGGAAATCTGGCAATAGGGAAAATGAGATAGCTGTGAGATTCTGCAAGTTCATGCAGAACGATGCGCGAACGATATTCGGTTGGCGACACACCAGCGACACAGCGCTGTTCTCTAGCCGTTCACCCCTTGACTCTTCCTCTTACCCGGATCATCTACCCCACAGGGGAACGTGAACACATAGAGAACGAAGGGTGCGGCCTTCGTGTTGGAGAAGCCGCATGTCCGAAGAACGTAAGCACACGTCGAACTCCACCTGGGCTGGGATGATAGCGCTGCGAATGCGTGTCACAGTCTATTGCACGCCATGCAATCGCAGTGTCGAGCTAGATCTGACGAAATTCCCGCCGGAGGGGAAAGCCATTGGCGTGAAGTTCCGGTGTAGCCAATGCGGAGGGCTCGGGCACAGCATCGTGTCGCCGATATTTGAGGGGCCGATGTCGAGCAACCTTGTTAGGCGGAGGTGATGGCGGCCGGCGGCTCCTCTCCTCAGAGGCGAGATCGACCCTACCCTCTCACCCATCCATATAGCTTGACCACGGAATCCCAGAACATCTGGACCCCGACCACCAGGCCGAGGATGCCAACCACCAGCCATTTGACGAACTTGCCCACGGTCAGGACGGAGTTGATGAGGCGCAGGCCGTTTTCGAGGGTTTGCAGATCCTCAGGCCGGAGGCGCGCCAAGAACTCCCTTGTCGCCTCGGGAAGTTCGGCCATTGCGCGTACGGGTTCTGCTTGGTCTTTCATGCTGGCCTCACAGGAGAAGGGAAGCGGCGGCCGTGATCCAGGCCACCGCGAAGAGGATGTGAGGCGAGATCATGCCGCCCTGCGGTTCCGGTAGAGCCACCACGCGAAGGTGACGACATGGATCAGGCCACCCACGGCCGCCTGGTACTCTGCGCTGTTGGCGATCCCGTCACCGAGGACAAAGCCGCCGACGGTGTAGAGGGCGATGCGGATGAGTTGCTCGTAGTTTCCCATGGTCATGCTCCTTTCAGGAGGTTGGCGAGCTTGATGAAGAAGGCGGAGAGCCAGTTGCCGGACGGAACCGGTCCTTGCTCGATGGTGGCGGGGGTGGCCGGCGGCTCTGGTGTGGGCTGCACGGCGGGGATGGCCGGCGCTGGAGCGACCTGTGTGACGGGCGTAGGCGGCGCTGAAGTCGGTTCAGCGCCGGGGGCAGCCGGTTTCACGGCCTTGTAGCCGGCGTCCGTCAACGCCTTCTCGAAGGCTCGTGCGTAACCAGCGATCAGCGCGGCCTTATCCGTGCCGTTGACGATGCGGCGGGCACCCTCGTAGTCGGCGCGGCCGTCCACGATGTAGTCGCGAAGGCTCTTACCCGTGAAGCTGCCAAGCTCCATGCCCTCGAACAGGATCTGGACGGCCGTCCCGAGGTCGAGCGCCTTGGACGGGTCCTTGACGAGATCAACGCCGATGATGAGGCCCAGCTTCTGGTAGTTCGCCTTGTGGGTGATCTGGACGAGACCGCGGCCGAACCACGACTTGCCCTCCGCGTCCTTGCGCCAGTAAGGCGTCTTCACCCACTTGAGCTTCCCGGCCTTCCACGCCTTATCCAGCGCGTTGATCGCGCCGTCATCGGTCTTGGCCAGCGTTTCCCGCACCGCCTGCATGGTGTGGGCGGACTCGTGGTAGGCCGTGGCGAGGATGTAGGCGAGTTGCTTCAGCGACGTCCCTCTCCTCTCCGCTTCATTCAGGATGGCCTCGGTGCCATCTACCTGCCCCTCAGATAGAGACGTGCCGAAGACCCCAGACGTGCGGGAGCGCACGCTGGCATAAAATGCTGCGCGGTTCATGGTGATGTCCTTTGGTGTTGGAACAGAAATGCCGTCCGGCCGTTACGCCGGCACGGTCACAGCACCCTCCAGTGACCGTGAGGGGGACCCGGTCGAGCGTACGAGGCGCTCCCGGGTCTCATTCGTTTCAGGCCGTCGGCCACACGATGGCCGGCAACTCCGTCAGGAAGTCCTCGATGGCCGGCTGCTCGCGAATACCGTCCTGCACCTTCGCGAGTTCGCCGTAGGCGTACGCCCAGATGCCGTCCCGCCAGGCGACGAACGCCTGCGCCTCGGCCGCCCATTGCGGATTGGTCGAGGCGACATAGGAGGCGAGCGTCACGCCGTCGCGAAACGTCCGCTCTCGCGCCGTGGCGTCGACGTGCGCCTGGATGGCCTCCTCAAAGGCGTGCAGGGTTGCCGCGGTGGCAGCGGCGGCCTTGGCCTCGGCGGTGATGATTTTTGCAGGATCAACAGTCCACATGATCAATCTCCCGGGAACACGATCGGACCGTCGGCCGGATCGACGATGGGTTGCGGATAGAGCCTCTCGTGCGGCGCGTCGTAGCGACAAGGCAGCAGCAGCGTGAGGTGCAGATCGCCGTCGATCCGCTCGACCGGGCCGGTGATCCAGTCGGACGGCACCTCACCGGCCGGGATCGTCGCGCCATCGGGCAGCGTGGAAAAATCGTATGCCTCGCCATCGATGGTCAGCGCGTCGCCGGACCTGGTGACCGCCAGAACGCCGTCCATGATGGCCGGGGAGAAAGAGATAATCATCAGAACCACACCCCTTCTGCAGAGCAGACGGCCGTTTCGGAGAAGCCGCTCGGAAAGTTTGCGTTCATCGACATGGCGAACAAGCTGCTCGACGTTCCGGGCGCATTGCCCCAATACGAACGCTCACGGGCGCCGGCGGCTGGCGCTGCGGTTGACCGGAACGTCGAGAACGGCGCGGCCGAGAACGGCGCCGGATAGTTCCACGTGGCCGACACGGTAGCCGTATCTCCGCCGGTGAATGTGATCGTCCCCCAGCACTTCTGCACGCCGGAGGCGTAGCGTACGTAGGAGCCGTTGCCGTTGCTGCCGCGATACTCCGTCCCGGCCTCATCGAGGACATACCATTTCGTGCTGTCGCAGATCAGAGTGACGCTCTGGTTAGGCAGGCGCAGGACAAAGGTCGCCGCGCCATCGATGGTTTCCGAACCGTCGGCAACGATCGTCACGGTGTTGAACGAGCCGTCGGTTTTCTTGACGACGATCCTGAAGCCTGCACCAGCCGTTGCGGCCGGCGGCAATGTGACGGTGCGCGCCGCTCCGCTTGCGTCGACGGCGATGACGGCGCCGAAGTCGGCCGCAACCACCGTGTAGTCGGCCGACTTGCTGGCGAGGCCCGGATTGATGTGCCTGCCGAGAGGGCCGACGATCACCTTCTTGGTGCCGGACGAAAACGACACCTTGTTGTTGTTGTTGCTCGACTGGAACACGGTCGTGCGCTCAAGGCGGCCCGTCGTCTCGTTCCAGGTACCCAGCCCCGTCTCGAATTCGTCGCCGTAGGAGATCGCATAGGGCACCGTGTCGCCGTCCGACAATACGTCGCTATACGCCCGGAAGCCGGCGACGGCGCCGGCGAGCTCCATGTCGTTCGTGCCGGTGGTGACGGAGGTCTCCGCCACCATGTCAGGAAATCTCAACGCCATCAGCGCCGCTCCTCTATTCGGTATTGCTTGGTGAAATCCTCGATGAAGGGCTGGACGATCGCTGTCGTTTCGCTCATCAGGCCCCAGATCGTGTCCCGCGCGAGATTGTCGCTTTCAGGATCGGTGGTGAAGAGAACGTCCCGCTGCAGGGCATTCTCACGCTCGATCGTCTCGACAAAAGAATATCGGTCGGCCGCCGTCACGCGCGGGAAGGTCACGTCGATCGTCCGATAGGGCCGGCGCGGCGTCACCTGCGTCTGCCCGCCGCGGGTCTTCGAGCGCGTCGAGGGATCGACGTAGCCGTAGCTCCAGCCGTAGTCGAAATTGTAGGCGAAGGTCGACCGGAGCCCGATGCAGACCCGTCCGGCCTCGACATAGGGCGCTCCCTCGTTGGAGAGGTCGATCCGCACATACCGCCCGGAGACCGGCGCCTCGCTCAGCACGACGAGCGCAAGATAGGCCTGATCCACCGTGAGCTGGCCGCTGTCGAAGAGCTCGCCGGCCGCACCCGAAGGATCGGCCACTGAGACGCGCACGCGGGCCGCGGTCGCCGTCAGCCCCATCGCCGCGACCGTGTCGATCGGGGTCTCCGCGCCGAGGTCGAGGACGAGCCAGGCCACATTGTTGAGCGCGCGCCAACGCCGCTCGACATGGACCTGCTGCACCAGCGTCGGCTGGGCAAGCAGGATGCTCGACGAGGCGCGCACCGAGGCGGCGTCCGCCAGATTTTCGAAGACGACAGCGGCGGGCATCAGCCATACCCCACGATTTCGGCCGCATCCTCGGCGGCGTTTTCGTTGATCTCGACGACGGTCAGCAGCCTGCCGGCGGCCAGGTCGAAGCGAGGAAACGCCACGAACACGTCGTCGCCGATCTCCAGCCCGAACGGTTGCGCGTCGAGCGACAGGCGGTAGAGCGAGGCGGACGTGGCATGCATGGCGAGCAGCGCCTGCGCCTCCGCAAGCGCGTCGGCCTCGTTGCGGAGATAGCCGCCCACCTCGCGCTCCTGCGCGAAGGGATGGTTCGTCCTCACGCCGTTGCTCTCCGCAATCGCGAAGCGAATCTCCTCCTTCAGGAAGGCCCGTCGCGCGGCGGAGACCGAGCCGGCCACGTCGCTGTCCTGGACGGTCCAGTTGCGCCCGTAGCCGACACGCCAGCGCCACGGCGGCGGGGAAAGCCCCGAGGGCAGCTTCTCCCGGCGGATATCGCGGATATGCGTCTCGTCGAAGCGCATGGCCGGCGGCCCGACAGGCCGCGCGAAACGCGCGATCTGCAGCTTGCCGTTCCGCCGGAAGCCTATATAGCCGCCGAAACCAACCAGCAGGGAAAGGACCTCCGAGACGGTCGCGCTGCTACCCTGGTCGGCGTAGTAGCCGCAGTCTCGCCCGTAGGCAGCGTCGAAGGCCGCGAAGGACGGCAGGTAGAGGCCGTCCGGATCGGCGATGACCGTCGCAAGCGACAGGATCCTGCGTACGACCTGCCCGACGGTCGCGGCAAAGCCCGATCCGCTTGCGTCCCCCTCGACATCGCATGTGATGACCTGCCCATCGAGCAGGAAGCGGATGCGAAACAGTCCCTCGGCGAGGCAGGTGGCATAGCGCCCCTCGGTGATCGTCGCGGCGAGCAACGCCGAAGCTGACGGATAGTCCCCATCATGGCCAAGGGCAGCTCCGTTGGCGTAGACGGCCGAGACCGCTCGCACCGGCCCGTCATTGACCTGATAGAGCTGCGCCTGCGCGCGCACCAGCACGGGCATTGCATTGGAGACGTAGCCGAAACACCGCGGCTTACGCTTGCCCGCAAGGTCGGCGCCGCCGTCGACGCCGCCTCCCCCGCCATAGGTCGCCGTCTGCAGCGGCACGTCGAGCTTGTAGCCATAGTCCTGCAGCGAGATCCGGAAGTCCGTCTCGTCGATGTGCGAATCCGTCGCCGTGCCGGTAAAGATCACATGCCACTGCCGGAACGGCAGGTCGGCGCGCCCCAGGCGCACCTGCTGGTCCCGTCCGTCAAGCGCATAGAACTGCGGCAGGAAATCGTAAGCGCCGTCCGCATTCGAGATGACGAGCTCGCCCTGCCCCTGGACGAAGCCGGAGAAGCCGTCACTGCCGACGATCGAGCGCTGGAAC
>NZ_JANFDG010000025.1 GCF_024609765.1 Shinella pollutisoli | reverse complement strand
CATCCTCGGCCATAAACACAGTGCCCGAAAGGCAGATGTCGAAACGCATTTCATTGGTAGGGCCGCGTGATGGCGGCGCTCGACGGGCTGCCGCCGCTGCGCGAGGTGATCGCCCGCCACGGGCTCGACGCGAGGAAGGCGCTCGGCCAGAATTTCCTGCTCGACCTCAACCTGACGCAGAAGATCGCCCGCACCGCCGGCGACATCGCCAGCCACACGGTGATCGAGGTCGGCCCCGGCCCGGGCGGGCTGACGCGGGCGATCCTCGCGCTCGGCGCGAAGCGCGTGATCGCCATCGAGCGCGACGCGCGCTGCCTGCCGGCGCTCGCCGAGATTTCCGAGCATTACCCCGGCCGGCTGACGGTGATCGAGGGCGACGCGCTGAAGACCGACTTCGAGGCGCTCGCCCCCGGCGAGCCGGTGCGCATCATCGCCAACCTGCCCTACAATGTCGGCACGCAGCTTCTCGTCGACTGGCTTCTGCCGAAGCGGTGGCCGCCCTTCTGGGATTCGCTGACGCTGATGTTCCAGCGCGAGGTGGGCCTGCGCATCGTGGCGCAGGAGAACGACGACCATTACGGCCGCCTCGGCGTGCTCGCGGGCTGGCGCACGCGCGCGCGGCTCGCCTTCGACGTGCCGCCGCAGGCCTTCACCCCGCCGCCGAAAGTGACGTCGACCGTCGTCCATCTCGAGCCCGTCGCCGAGCCGCTTTCCTGCGATAGCCGCACGCTCGAGCGCGTCACCCAGGCCGCCTTCGGCCAGCGCCGGAAGATGCTGCGCCAGAGCCTGAAGCCGCTCGGCGGCGAGGCGCTGCTTTCCCGCGCCGGCATCGATCCGCAGCGGCGGGCGGAGACGCTGAGCGTGGAGGAATTCGTCAGGCTCGCGAACGCGCTCTGACGCCGGCCGGCGCCGCGCCGCTCCACGAATAAGCCACAGTCGGCGCGCAGGTGCGGAGAAACCCTCCATTCCGGGACATCGCCATGGCCGCCTTGCTCGTCACCGCCTTCAACCAGAAGAAACGCATCGTCGCGCTCTGGCTGCTCGCCCTCCTGTTCCTCGCGGTCGCCGTCTCGTCGAGGCCGGCGATCGGGTACGAGACGAGCCTGCACGAGTTCCTGGAGATCACCGGCCTGGGCTTCGTCTTCGTCGCCATCGGCGGCCGGCTGTGGAGCATCCTCTATATCGGCACGCAGAAGAACCGCGCGCTGGTGACGACAGGCCCCTATTCCATGACCCGCAACCCGCTCTACTTCTTCTCGCTGACGGGGATCTTCGGCATCGGCCTGATGTTCGGCTCGCTGCTTCTCGCCTTCGCCCTCGCCGCCGTCTGCTGCGGCGTCTTCCTCTATACCGCCCGGCGCGAGGCGGCCTATCTGCATGGCCTGTTCGGCGAGGCCTATGACGGCTACGCCGCGCGTACGCCGATGCTGGTTCCCGATCCGCGCCTCTATTGCGGCCCGGCCGAAGTCACCTTCTCGCCGGCCGCGCTCGCCACGACCTTCTTCGACAGCCTGTTCCTCATCGCGCTGCTGCCGCTCTTCGAGGGGCTGGAGGCCGCGCAGGCCGCGGGCTACCTGACGCCGCTGTTCCTCATCCCCTGAGACCGGAGGTCAGGAGGAAAGGGCCGGCGTCTCCGTCACCAGCTTCGTCACGAAGTCGAACAGGCCGTGGCGGCGGTCGCGGCGCAGGCGCTCGGCCTTGACGATGCTCTGCACCGCATCGAAGGCGACGTCGAGGTCGTCGTTGAGGATGACGTAGTCGTATTCGCGCCAGTGCTCGATCTCGGCGCGGGAATTGGCGAGCCGCGTGGCGATCACCGCCTCCGTGTCCTCCGCGCGCCGGTGCAGGCGCGACTGCAGCTCGGTCATCGACGGCGGCAGGATGAAGATCGACACGACGTCGGCCGGCATCTTCTCCTGCAATTGCTGGGCGCCCTGCCAGTCGATGTCGAACAGCATGTCGCGGCCCGCCGCCATCGCCTCCTCCACCGGCTCGCGCGGCGTGCCGTAGAAATTGCCGTGCACCTCGGCCCATTCGAGCAGGGCGTCGCTGTCGCGCAGCCGCTCGAACTCGCGCTGGTTGATGAAATGGTAGTGGCGGCCGGCGATCTCGCTCGGGCGGCGCTGGCGCGTCGTCACGCTGACGGAGAGGCTGAGGCCGGGATCGGCCTCCAGCAGGTTGCGGGCGATGGTCGACTTGCCCGCCCCCGAGGGCGAGGAGATGACGAGCATCAGCCCGCGCCGCTCGATTTGGATGTGTTTCGACCCCTCGGCCATGCCCTACTCCAGATTCTGGACCTGTTCCCGGAACTGGTCGATGACGACCTTCAGCTCGATGCCGGCGGCGGTGACCGCCGCGGCGTTGGACTTGGAACAGATAGTGTTCGATTCCCTGTTGAATTCCTGGGCGAGGAAGTCGAGCTTGCGCCCGACCGGCCCGCCCCCGGCGATGAGCTCGCGCGCCGCCACCACATGCGCCTTCAGCCGGTCGACCTCCTCGCGCAGATCCGCCTTGGTGGCAAGGAGTGCTGCCTCCTGGTGCAGCCGGTCGCGGTCGAGCGCCGTCGCTCCCTGCAGGAGTGCGGCCACCTGTCCGGCAAGCCTCTCGGCGATCGCCGCGACGCTGCGGGACGGATCGGCCTCGACCTGCGCCGTCAGTCGCTCGATGCGCTCGACCTGGCCGAGCAGCACGCCGGCGAGCGCCTCGCCCTCGCCGCGGCGCATCCCGGCAAGCCGCGCCAGCGCCTTCTCGAGGCCCGCGCGGATGTCGCGGTCGCGCGCCCCGCGCTCCGCCTCGCTTTCCTCCGCCTCGCGGAAGTCGACGATGCCGCGCACCGAAAGAAGCGTGTCGAGCCGCGGCGACGCCGGGTCGACGATGCCGGCGAGCCGGTCGCGCAGCGCAAGGACGGCCGCAAGCGCCCCCTCGTTCACCACCGCCTCGATCTGCGGCTCGCTGACGGCGACGGTGAGCCCCACCTGCATGTTGCCGCGGGAGAAGGTCTCGCCGGCGAGCCGGCGCACGTCCGTCTCCAGCGCCTCGAAGCCGGGCGGCAGGCGCAGGCGGAGGTCCAGCCCCTTGCCGTTGACCGAGCGCAGCTCCCAGGCCCAGCGCGTGCGCCCGCTGGTGCCCTCGACCCGCGCGAAGCCGGTCATCGATTGCAGTGCCATCTCTCCCCTCCATCGGCATCCGCGCGCGGCCCCCCGGCCTCCGCGCGAACGCGCCGTTCAAAGTGCAGCAGTTTCACGGGGTTGGAAACGGCCCGGCGCGGACAAAGCGCGGCGATCCACATCAAAGCGCGGGATCGCGCGCATCGCTCCCGCCGCCCGCTATTGCGACTGCACCTTTTCCTCTTCGAGCTTCGCCTTCTCGGCCTCCAGCTTGCGCCAGCGGCGGACGTTCTGGTTGTGCTCGTCCAGCGTCTCGGCGAAGGCGTGGCCGCCCGTGCCGTCGGCGACGAAATAGAGGTCGGCGGTGCGCGAGGGATTGGCGACGGCCTCCAGCGCCGCGCGGCCCGGATTGGCGATCGGCGTCGGCGGCAGGCCCTTGATGATGTAGGTGTTGTAGGGCGTCTCTTTTTCGAGGTCGGACTGGAAGATCGGCCGGTCGGCCGGCTTTCCGTCGCCGCCGAAGATGCCGTAGACGATGGTCGGGTCGGACTGGAGCCGCATGCCCTTCTCCAGCCGGTTGAGGAAGACCGAGGCGACGCGCGGCCGCTCGTCGGCCCGGCCGGTCTCCTTCTCGACGATCGAGGCGAGCGTGACGAACTCCTCGCGCGTGGCGATCGGCAGGTCGTCGTCGCGCTTCTCCCAGATCTGGTCGATCAGCGTCTTCTGCGCGGCGAGCATCTGCTGGAGGATGTCGGCGCGCTTGGTGCCGCGCGAGAACTTGTAGGTGTCGGGCATCAGCGAGCCCTCCACCGGCAGCTCCTCCGGCAGGTCGCCTTCCAGCACCGGGTCGTCGGCGAGCCGCTTGAAGACCTGCTTGACCGTCAGCCCCTCGGGGACGGAGACGCTGTAGAGGATCGACTTGCCGGACTTCAGCAGTTCCATGATGTCGTGCATGGAACTGCCGGCCTTGATCTCGTACTCGCCGGCCTTCAGCGTCTCGCCGTCGAGATAGACGCGCGTCAGCACGCGGAAGACGCGGCTGTCGGTGATGATGTCGTTGCGCTCCAGGTTGGCGGCGATCTCGTTGAGGCCGGCGCCGCCGCGCACGATGAAGTTGGTGTTGGCGGCGAGCGGCCCCGGCTCCTGGAAGCTCTTGACGCCGTAGTAGAAGATGCCGGCGGCGGCGATGGTCGAAAAGACGATCACCGTCATGACGAAGTTCAGGAAGATGACGACCTGGCTGCGCGCCTTGCGCGAGCGGCGCGGCGGCTGCGGCACGCGCTCCGGGCGCAGCGCCTCATTGGCCGATTTCGGGATGATCGGTCCCCTGCCGCCCGTCTCGCCGCGGCCAAACGGCGTCTCGCCGGGTTCGTTCGTGTCGCTCACAGGCTGTCCTCGTGTCCATTCTTGTTCTTACGCAATTCCGAACGCAAAACCACTCACATTCCGCGGGAATTGCTCCGTCACTGCTTCGATGTCCTTGCATCAGAGCAATACGGCAAAAAGCAGGATCGAGCCTGTCGTCCCGCCGGATGGGGGACCGGCCGACCTTTCGGGCTCAGGCGTAGCGCCTGAGGACCAGGGAGGCGTTCGTTCCGCCGAAGCCGAAGGAGTTGGAAAGGGCCACGTCGATCGTCCGCTTGCGCGCCTTGTGCGGCACGAGGTCGATCTCGGTCTCCACGTCCGGATTGTCGAGGTTCAGCGTCGGCGGGGCGATGTTATCGCGGATCGCCAGCGTGGTGAAGATCGCCTCGACGGCGCCGGCCGCACCCAGCAGGTGGCCGATCGCCGACTTGGTGGACGACATGGAGATGCGCGGCGCGGCATCGCCGACCAGCCGCTCGACGGCGCCGAGCTCGATCGTGTCGGCCATGGTCGAGGTGCCGTGGGCGTTGATGTAGTCGATCTCGTCCGCCGAGATGCCGGCGCGCTTCAGCGCCATCGTCATGCAGCGATAGGCGCCGTCGCCGTCCTCGGAGGGCGCGGTGATGTGGAAGGCGTCGCCGGACAGGCCGTAGCCGACCACCTCGGCGTAGATCTTCGCGCCGCGCGCCCTGGCGTGCTCCAGCTCCTCCAGCACGACGATGCCGGCGCCCTCGCCCATGACGAAGCCGTCGCGGTCGCGGTCGTAGGGGCGCGAGGCGGCGGTCGGGTCGTCGTTGCGCGCCGTCGACAGCGCCTTGCAGGCGGAAAATCCGGCGAGCGACATGCGGCAGATCGGCGATTCCGTGCCGCCGGCCACCATGACGTCGGCGTCGCCGAGCGCGATCAGGCGGCTCGCGTCGCCGATGGCGTGCGCGCCGGTCGAGCAGGCGGTGACGACCGAATGGTTCGGCCCGCGCAGCTTGTGGCGGATGGAGACGTGGCCCGAGGCGAGGTTGATCAGGCGGCCGGGGATGAAGAAGGGCGAAATGCGGCGCGGGCCCTTGTCGCGCAGCGTGTAGCCGGCCTCGACGATGCCCTCCAGCCCGCCGATGCCCGAGCCGATCAGGACGCCGGTGGCGATCTGGTCCGCGTCGGTCTTCGGATGCCAGCCGGCATCCTCGAGCGCCATGTCGGCGGCGGCGATCGCGTAGATGATGAAGGGGTCGACCTTGCGCTGCTCCTTCTGCTCGAGCCACTGGTCGGGATCGAAGGTGCCGTCGGAACCGTCGCCGGTCGGGATCATGCAGGCGATGCGTGCGGGAAGATCGTCGACCTCGAAGCCGGTCACCCTTACCGCACCGCTCCGGCCGTCGAGAAGCCGGGCCCAGGTCACCTCGGTACCACAGCCCAGCGGAGATACCATGCCGGTACCCGTGATAACGACACGCCTCATCGTCCGTGATCCACCCTTGTTGTTCTGTTATCTCTTCCCTCTGAACGAGGTGGTGCGGCCTCCCCGGACGGAGACCGGGACGGGCCGCCTGCGGCGGCCCGCCGGATGTCGGTCGATCAGGCCTGGGCCTTCTCGATGAACTTGACGGCGTCGCCGACGGTCAGGATCGAGTCGGCCGCATCGTCCGGAATCTCGACGCCGAACTCTTCCTCGAAGGCCATGACCAGTTCGACGGTGTCGAGCGAGTCCGCGCCAAGATCATCGATGAAGCTCGCGCCTTCGCTGACCTTTTCGGCGTCAACGCCCAGATGATCAATGACAATTTTCTTTACGCGTTCTGCGATATCGCTCATGTCGGATTCCTCGACCTTTGTTTTTGATCGGCGCCGTTTCACGGGCGCCGGACACTCAACGCTACCCGACATGCCGCAAGGCACGTCCGGCAATCCCTTTACAACCGGCAATGCGGCATCGGCGATGCGGTTCCCTGACCCCCGATCACGCGGACATTATCTCGGCCGACTGCTGGCAGTCATGGCCCGATTAACACGGTTTAGGCCTGCCGCAAAGTCCGAAAATGGCCGGCAAGCCGGTGGTCAACATGCTATTTCAGCCTTTCGGACCAAGCCTTTCCGCCCGTTCAGATCATCGCCATGCCGCCGTTGACGTGCAGCGTCTGGCCCGTCATGTAGGCGGCTTCCGAGGAGGCGAGATAGGCCACGGCCGAGGCGACTTCCGCGCCGGTGCCCATGCGCTTCATCGGGATCGCCCCCATGATCGCCTCCTTCTGCTTGTCGTTGAGCTTGCCGGTCATCGCACTCTCGATGAAGCCGGGCGCCACGCAGTTGACGGTGACGTTGCGCGTGGCGATCTCCTGGGCGAGCGACTTGGTGAAGCCGATCATGCCGGCCTTGGAGGCGCAGTAGTTGGCCTGGCCCGGATTGCCGGTGACGCCGACGACGGAGGTGATGTTGACGATGCGGCCGTAGCGGCGGCGCATCATCGGGTGGGTGAGCTCGCGCGTCAGCCGGAAGACGGCGGTGAGGTTGACCTCCAGCACGGCGTCCCAGTCCTCATCGCTCATGCGCACGAACAGGCCGTCCTTGGTGATGCCGGCATTGTTGACGAGGATGTCGACGCCGCCGAGATCGGCCTCGGCCTTCTCGCCGAGCGCCTTCACCTCGGCGCGGTCGGAGAGGTTGGCCGGGAAGATGTGGACGCGCTCGCCGAGCTCGCCCGCCAGCGCCTCCAGCTTCTCGACGCGCGTGCCGTGCAGGCCGACGACGGCGCCCTGGGCATGCAGCACGCGGGCGATCTCCTCGCCGATGCCGCCGGATGCGCCGGTAACGAGGGCCTTGCGGCCGGAAAGATCGAACATGGGGTTGGTTCCTCTCACTATGGCGAGTAGCGAATAGGGAGTAGCGAATGGAGAAAGAAAGAAGGAATGCAGCGCCCGTTTCTATTCGCTATTCGCTATTCGCTATTCGCTATTCGCCCTCAAATCAGCACGGAAAGCGCATTGTCGATATCCACCGCCGTCCCCACCGCGATGCCGGTGACGGACTTGTCGATGCGGCGGGCAAGCCCCGTCAGCACCTTGCCGGAGCCGATCTCGTAAAGGGTCGTCACGTCGTTTGCCGCGAACCACTCGACCGTCTCGCGCCAGCGCACCCGGCCGGTGACCTGCTCGACGAGCAGGCGGACGATCTCGTCGGGATCGCTGACGGGGGCGGCGCGCACGTTGGCGACAAGCGGAACGGCCGGCGCCCTGGCGGCGACGCCCGCGAGCGCCTCGCGCATGGCGTCGGCGGCCGGGCCCATCAGGGCGGAATGGAAAGGCGCGGAGACGGAGAGCATCAGCGCGCGCTTGGCGCCCCGGTCGGTGGCGAGCCTCGCGGCGATCTCCACCGCCGGCTTCGAGCCGGAGATGACGAGCTGGCCGCCGCCGTTGTCGTTGGCCACCTGACAGCTTCCGCCCGTCGACGCCTCGCGGCAGACCGCCTCCACCTCGGCCTCGTCGAGGCCGATGATCGCGGCCATCGCGCCCTCGCCCACCGGCACGGCCGACTGCATGGCGTTGCCGCGGATGCGCAGGAGCCGCGCGGTGTCGGCAAGCGAGAAGGTGCCGGCGGCACAGAGCGCCGAATATTCGCCGAGCGAGTGGCCGGCGACGTGGGAGACCCTGTCCTTCAGCGACAGGCCGCGCGCTTCCAGGACGCGCATGACGGCGATCGAGACCGCCATCAGCGCCGGCTGGGCGTTCGCCGTCAGCGTCAGCGTCTCCTCCGGCCCCTCGAACATCACGGCGGAGAGCGTCTCGCCGAGCGCCTCGTCGACCTCCGCGAAAACGGCGCGCGCCTCGGAAAAGGCCTCTGCGAGGTCCTTGCCCATGCCGACGGCCTGGCTGCCCTGGCCCGGAAAGGTGAATGCAACGCTCATCTTGAGGGTTTCTCCCGTTTCTCGTTTTCCTTTTCCATTCACATTCCCTCCGCCGGAGTCAAGGCGTGCCGGCCGCAGCGCGTGGCGACGGCGCGGCGAATCCGGCGCCGTGCACAGGGAATCGCCGCCGGCCCGGCCGTGCCGTCTTGCACTTCCCGGCGAGCGGCCTACATTCGCGCCGCTCTTGTCAAAAGGAAATTCCCGTCCATGAAATACAATCCGCTCGGCCGGACCGGCATCCGCGTGTCGGAAATCTGCCTCGGCACGATGACCTGGGGCTCGCAGAACAGCGAGCACGAGGCGCACGAACAGCTCGACTACGCGCTCGACCAGGGCGTCAACTTCATCGATACCGCCGAACTCTACCCGACCACGCCGCCGTCCGCCGAGACCTACGGCGATACGGAACGCTTCATCGGCTCGTGGCTCGCCGCCCGCGGCAACCGCGACCGGGTGGTCCTCGCCTCCAAGGTCGCGGGCCCCGGCCGCTCCTACATCCGCGGCGGCGCGCCGGCGGGCCGCGCGGGCATGTTCAAGGCGATCGACGACAGCCTGGCGCGGCTTCGGACCGACTATCTCGACCTCTACCAGCTCCACTGGCCGAACCGCGAGCACTATCATTTCCGCGGCGCCTGGGGCTACACGCCCTCGCGCAACGACCGGCAGAAGGCGGTCGACGACATAGTCGAGCTGCTGGAGGCGCTGGACGAGCTCGTCAAGGCGGGCAAGGTGCGCGCCGTCGGCCTCTCCAACGAGACGGCCTGGGGCACGATGCAGTTCCTGAAGCACGCCGAGGCCAGGGGCCTGCCGCGCATGGCCTCGGTGCAGAACGAATACAACCTGCTCTACCGCAGCCACGACCTCGACATGGCCGAGCTGTCGCACCAGGAGGACGTGGGCCTGCTCGCCTATTCGCCGCTCGCCGCCGGGCTGCTCACCGGCAAGTACCTCGACGGCGCCCGGCCCGAGGGCTCGCGGCTGACGAGGAACCACGACCTCGGCGGCCGCTACCAGCCGCACCAGGAACCGGCCGTGCGCGCCTATGTCGACCTTGCGGCCGAGCACGGGCTCGACCCGGCGCAGATGGCGCTCGCCTTCTGCCTCGCGCGCCCGTTCATGACGTCGGTCATCATCGGCGCGACGACGATGGCGCAGCTGAAGACCGACATCGCCGCCGCGGGCGTGACGCTCCCGCAGGAGGTGACGAACGGCATCCGCCGCATCCACCGGCTCTATCCGGCGCCGATCTGACGGCATGGAGGAGCCCGCCGAAAACAGCACCGCACGCGACCTGCGCATGCTGCAGGGCGAATGGATGCAGGTCCGCTTCGAGGAAAACGGCGTCGCCGACGCGCCGGACGAGCATTCGGCGCCGGGCGCGATCCTGACCATCCGGGGACAGGCCTTCCGCGTCGCCGTGCCGGGCGCGGCGCCGATCCTCGAGGGACGCTTCGTTCTCGACGCCTCCACCGTGCCGAAGTCCATCACCTGGACCGATGCGACGGGCGCGGATGCCGGCAAGCCGCTTCCCGCCATCTACACGCTCGACGGGACGACGTTCACCTTCCTCGCGGCCGATGCGGACATGGCACGGCCCGACGCGTTCGGCGCCGGGCCGGGATTGACGCTGCGCAGCCTGCGGCGGCTTTAACGACGAAAGACGGCCGCGGATGATCGTCCAGGGCCGTCTTTCTGCGTCATTGCCGCGATTACTGCGCGCCGCCCTCGGGCTGCGTCTGGAGCGGCTGCTGGGTGCCTGCCGCGCCGTCGTCGGCGGTGCCGCCCGGCGTGGTGGGCTGGACATCCGTCGTGCCGCCACCGGCCGGCGCCGTGTCCTGCGTGCCGATCGACGAGGTGTTGGCGTTCGGGTCGATGCCGTCGGACGGGCCGCTGGTGGCGAAGTAGATCGCGCCGACGGCGACCAGCACCGCGACGATCACGGCAACGGCCCAGCCGCCGGTTCCGGTGCTGCGGCTGTGGACGACGGTCGGGCCGCGTTCTTCCGGCGGACGGTTGTCAGGCGTATAGTCTGGCATGTCTTGCACTCCCATCTGATTGCACGTTAGCTTCCGGCAGGACAACGCGTGTGGAGCCTTCCGGTTCCCCGCCCCTTGCATTGGCGCGAAAAATCCGTATAAGCGCGCTGTTCAAAACACCCGGGTCTCCGGCTGGTGGCTGAACGGAGGGCCGGCGCTTCCCGCAGGGGAACGCCGATCGGGGCCGAGGGCTCCAGCCTCCCGTGTCTCCGCTCTCGACCGTCTGATGATACGCTTTCTTGCTTCGGGCTTTGCCGCCCTTGAGAACTGTCGTTGAGGCTTGGCGCCGGTTTCGGGTGTAGGATCAAACGCAAGAAAGGCAAAGCCACATGGCTCTCTACGAACATGTCTTCCTGGCACGCCAGGACGTGTCCGCCCAGCAGGTGGACGCTCTCGTCGAACAGTACAAGGGCGTCATCGAAGCGAACGGCGGCAAGGTCGGCCGGGTCGAGAACTGGGGCCTCAAGTCCCTGACCTACCGCATCAAGAAGAACCGCAAGGCGCATTACGCGCTGATGGACATCGACGCTCCGGCCGCCGCCGTGCAGGAGATGGAACGTCAGATGCGCATCAACGAAGACATCCTGCGCTACATGACCATCGCCGTCGAGGCCCATGAAGAAGGCCCGTCCGCGATGATGCAGAAGCGCGACCGCGACGACCGTCCGCGCCGCGACGGCGACGACCGCGGCCCGCGCCGCGACTTCGGCGACCGTGGCCCGCGCCGCGACGGCGACCGCGGCCCGCGCCGCGACGGCGACCAGCGCCCGCCGCGCGAAGACCGCGCGTAATCGAAGCAGAAGGAGACAAAGACAATGGCTGATATTTCTTCCGCTCCGGCCCGCCGTCCGTTCCACCGCCGCCGCAAGACCTGCCCGTTCTCCGGCGCCAACGCCCCGAAGATCGACTACAAGGACGT
Source organism: Shinella pollutisoli (assembly GCF_024609765.1). Taxonomy (GTDB): domain Bacteria; phylum Pseudomonadota; class Alphaproteobacteria; order Rhizobiales; family Rhizobiaceae; genus Shinella; species Shinella pollutisoli. The sequence goes on along the minus strand of NZ_JANFDG010000025.1, from coordinate 73,703 downwards.
GCGCCTGCTGTCGCGCTACATTTCCGAGCGCGGCAAGATCGTGCCCTCCCGCATCACGGCCGTTTCCCAGAAGAAGCAGCGCGAGCTCGCCAAGGCGATCAAGCGCGCCCGCTTCCTCGGCCTGCTGCCCTACGTCGTCGCGTAAAGGCGGCTTTCCCGGCGGCATGACTCCGGGGAATGACCCTGCGGCATGACTCGACGTCAGGCCCGCGGGTCCCGACTCAAGGGGAAGACGGCGCAGGCCGCCTTCCCGCCTCCCTTCCGCGATGGGCGCGGATCGGAACCGACAAACCCCATGTTGGGGAGCCGTTCCCGAATCCTTTTCCCGGGAAACTCCTCTAACTGTCTGACCGGACAGGACAGCGAGACGTGAAGACGCTAACGCCGACATCGATTGCGACCGGCCTCGTCGCCGGAGTGACCGCCGCTCTGCTGTCGCTGAGCGCGAATGCGCAGTCGTCGTTCGCCATCGTGCTCTACGCGGCGTCGGCGCTGCCGATCCTGATCGCCGGCCTCGGCTGGGGCAATGCCAGCGCCGTCGTCGCCATCGCCGCCGCCGCCGTCACCGCCGCCCTCACGGTCTCCTCACATTTCGCGCTTCTGATCGTCATCATCACGCTCGTCCCGGCGGGCTGGCTCAGCCACCTCGCCAACCTCGCCCGCCCCGCCGCCGAGCTCGGCGGCCCGGACGACGCGCTCGCCTGGTATCCGCTCTCCAACATCCTCGCCCACCTCGCCGTCATGGTGACGCTCGGCATGATCGCGGTCGGCGCTATCGTCGGCTACGACAGCGCCATGGCGAGCCAGCTCGTCGACATCGTCGTCGAGGCGCTGAAGGCGCAGGAACCGCTCTACAATCCGGATGCCGCGGCGGTCGCCCAGCTGAAGTCCGTCTTCGCGCTGGCGCTGCCGCTGGTGCAGGGCGCGCTCTGGGTGTTCCTGCTGTTCGCGGCCTACTATCTTGCGACCTTCATCGTGCGCGTCTCGGGCAAGGGCCTGCGGCCGCGCGAGGACATGCCGGCCTCGCTGCGCATGCACCGCAACGGCATCTTCTTCTTCCTCGCCGGCCTCGTCCTCGCCTTCCTCGGCGGCGTGCCGGCGATCATCGGCGCGCTCGTCTGCGGCACATTCGGGGCCGGCTTCGTGCTTTCCGGCTTCGCGAGCCTGCACTACCGGACGCGCGGCAAGCCCTGGCGGCTCGCCGCCCTCTGGCTCGTCTACATCTCGGTGCTGCTCTTCACGGTGCCGATCCTCGTCATCCTCATCCTGGGTCTTGCGGACACGCGGCGCACCATCGCGCTGACGCCCGCCGGCCCGGCCAACAACAACCGGAACACCTGAACTCAACGAAAGGAAAGATCCATGGACGTCATTCTCCTCGAACGCATCGCCAAGCTCGGCCAGATGGGCGAGACGGTGAAGGTGCGCGACGGCTTCGCCCGCAACTACCTGCTGCCGCTCGGCAAGGCGCTGCGCGCCAACGAAGCCAACAAGAAGCGCTTCGAGGCCGAGCGCGCCACGCTCGAAGCCCGCAACCTCGAGCGCAAGTCGGAGGCCCAGAAGGTCGCCGAAGAGCTCGACGGCAAGTCCTTCGTCGTCATCCGCTCGGCCGGCGAAACCGGCCAGCTCTACGGTTCGGTCGCCGCCCGCGACATCGTCGAGACGCTCGCTGCCGAAGGCTTCAACATCGGCCGCAACCAGGTCGAGCTCAACACGCCGATCAAGGCGATCGGCCTGCACGCCGTCGTCCTGCACCTGCACTCGGAAGTCGAGATCAAGGTCGAGATCAACGTCGCCCGCTCGGCCGACGAGGCCGAGCGCCAGGCCAAGGGCGAGAGCCTGACGTCGGCCGACGCCATCTACGGCGTCGACGAGGACGCGCTGAAGCCGGAAGACTTCTTCGACCCGGACGCCGACCGCGACGGCGAGGAAGCCTGATAGACCACTCGAAGGGCCGGCAATCGCCGGCCCTTCCGCTTTTCCGGCCGATGGCCAAAAAGCACGGGTTGAAATCCCCGATTTTCCGCTATTATCTTAACTTTGTTAAATTGGATTGGCGGTCGGGCCGCTACCGAGGGCCGGTTTCCGACCAGACCCGTTCCGCCGCTGTTGCGTGACGGAGTTCAGCGGATGAAATTCATTGTCGACAGCCTCGTGTCCCGCCTCGTCCAGACGGGCGACCTGACCATCACCTATCCCGACGGCAGCGCCGGAACCTATGGGGACCGCAAGGGCCGGCGGGTCCACATACGCGTCAACACGAGGAAGGCGCTCTTCGGCCTCGCCTTCGACCCGGCCTACTATCTCGGCCACTACTACGGCACCGGCGACATCGACGTCGTCGAGGGCGAGATGTACGACCTGCTGGAGACCGTCTTCACCGGCAATCCGGACTTCAAGTACTACGACACGCGCTGGAACCGGATGCTCGACCGGCTGCGCTACCTCGTGCGCTGGTTCCGCCAGAAGAACGGCATCGTCCGCTCGCGGCGCAACGTCCAGCACCACTACGACCTCACCGGCGCGCTCTACGACCTGTTCCTCGACGAGGACCGGCAATATTCCTGCGCCTATTTCGAGCGACCCGACCAGACGCTGGACGAGGCGCAGCTCGCCAAGAAGCGCCACATCGCCGCCAAGCTCCACATCAACCGGCCGGGCCAGACGGTGCTCGACATCGGCTGCGGCTGGGGCGGCATGGCGCTCTACCTCGCCCGCCACATGGGCGCGAAGGTGACGGGCGTCACGCTCTCCGACGAGCAGCATGCGCTGGCGGAGAAGCGCGCCCGCGACGCCGGCCTCGACGATACGGTCTCCTTCCTGCTGCAGGACTACCGCAACACCGAGGGGCCGTTCGACCGCATCGTCTCGGTCGGCATGTTCGAGCATGTCGGCCGGCCGAACTACCTCACCTATTTCCGCAAGAGCGCCGCCCTCCTGAAGCGCGACGGCGTGATGCTGCTGCACACGATCGGCCGCACCGACCGGCCGGCGGCCAACAACCCGTTCATCGAGAAGTACATCTTCCCCGGCGGCTACATCCCGGCGCTGTCGGAGATCATGCAGTCGGTGGAGAAGAGCGGTCTCGCCATTACCGACATCGAGATCCTCAGGCTCCACTACGCCCAGACGCTCCGCCACTGGCGCACGCGCTTCATGGCCCGGCGCGAGGAGGCGAAGGCGCTCTACGACGAACGCTTCTGCCGCATCTGGGAATTCTACCTCGCGGCCTCCGAAAGCGCCTTCCGCTGGCAGAACCTCGTCGTCTTCCAGCTCCAGCTCGTGCACGACCAGGAGGCGGTGCCGCTGACGCGCGACTATATCGGCCGCGACGAGGACTGCCTGCGCGCGCACGAGGCCAATCCCAAGGGCGAGCGGCGCGGCGCGCGGCAGTTCCCGCAGGAGGCGTCGATCTAGTCTTGCCTCGGCTGGAGCACGGCCACCTTGCAGAGGCGGGCGACGGCCGACAGCGCCCTCAGACCCCGCTCGCGCTGCTCGTCGTCCGTCATGGCGAGGTCGAGCCGGTCGCCGCAGGAGGTGGGCTTCGACTGCTCCTCGCCGGCAAGCGACAGCCGGCTCATGCAGGAGACCCCCTCGCCCGTCAGCACCACCTGCTCGGCGCGCGGGTCGTCGAAGGGAATCGCGTTCGTCTCGGCGATCATGTCGTCGACCGAGGCGTAAGCCGCGACGGCGGCGATGCGGCCGAGATCGGTGATGGTGAGCGTGAGGTTCGCCCAGCGGCCGGGGAACTGCAGCGCGGAGATCGTGCGCGAGCGGCAGGGCTCCAGCGCCAGCTCCAGCCGGGTGACGAGGCGCGGGGCGTCCGGGTTGTCGATGATCGAATAGTAGATGTCGGCGGCCCCGTCGTGGCCCGGCTTCTCGCCGTCGGTCGCAAGGCCGAGCAGCACGGCATGCGCCTCGCGCAGCGCGTCCTCCCGCTCCCCGGCCGCGGCATGGCCGGCCGCAAGCGCCAACGCGGCCGCAAGTGCCGCCGCCCCTGTCCAATGTCGCATCGTGACTGTCCCTAGAAGGCCCCGCGGCCGGGTCCCGGCCGCTTTTTTCTTTCAGCATAGTCCCCCGCGCGAAGGGCGGCAATCGCAGCGGAGGGGATTGGGTTTCGTTCCCGTTTTGTGCTAGGGCTTGCCGACGATTCCCTCTAAGCCCGAGCGAGGCCCCATGGCGAAAGCCCGCACCCAATTCGTCTGCCAGAACTGCGGCACCGTGCACAACCGCTGGGTCGGCAAGTGCGAGGGCTGCGGCGAGTGGAACACCGTGGTCGAGGAGGATCCGATGGGCGGCATCGGCGCCGGCCCCGGCAAGGTGCCGAAGAAGGGCCGGCCCGTGGCGCTGGTGGCGCTCTCCGGCGAAACGGAGGAGGCGCCGCGTATCCACACCGGCATCGCCGAGCTCGACCGGGCGACCGGCGGCGGCTTCGTGCGCGGCTCCGCCGTGCTGATCGGCGGCGACCCCGGCATCGGCAAGTCGACGCTCCTGATGCAGTCGGCCGCAGCCCTTGCCCGGCAGGGCCAGCGCGTCATCTACGTCTCCGGCGAGGAGGCGGTGGCGCAGGTGAGGCTGCGCGCCCAGCGCCTGCAGGCGGCCGAGACCGACGTGCTGCTCGCCGCCGAGACGAACGTGGAGGACATCCTCGCCACCGTCGGCGAAGGCCGGCGGCCGGACCTCGTCATCATCGATTCGATCCAGACGCTGTGGAGCGACACGGCCGAAGCCGCGCCCGGCACGGTGACGCAGGTGAGGACCGGCGTTCAGGCGATGATCCGCTTCGCCAAGCAGACGGGCGCGGCGATGGTGCTCGTCGGCCACGTCACCAAGGAAGGCCAGATCGCCGGCCCGCGCGTCGTCGAGCACATGGTCGACGCCGTCCTCTATTTCGAGGGCGACCGCGGCCATCACTACCGGATCCTGCGCACCGTCAAGAACCGCTTCGGCCCGACCGACGAGATCGGCGTCTTCGAGATGTCCGACAAGGGCCTGCGCGAGGTCTCCAACCCGTCCGAGCTCTTCCTCGGCGAGCGCAACGAGAAATCCCCCGGAGCCGCCGTCTTCGCCGGCATGGAGGGCACGCGGCCGGTGCTGGTCGAGGTGCAGGCGCTGGTGGCGCCGACCTCGCTCGGCACGCCGCGCCGCGCCGTCGTCGGCTGGGATTCGGCGAGGCTCTCGATGATCCTCGCGGTGCTGGAGGCCCATTGCGGCGTGAGGCTCGGGAGCCACGACGTCTATCTCAACGTCGCCGGCGGCTACCGCATCTCGGAGCCGGCCGCCGACCTCGCCGTCGCCTCCGCGCTCGTTTCCTCGCTTGCCGGTCTTGCCCTTCCGGCCGATTGCGTCTATTTCGGCGAGGTCAGCCTGTCGGGCGCCGTCCGACCGGTTGCGCACACCGCCCAGCGCCTCAAGGAGGCGGAAAAGCTGGGATTTTCGCAGGCCGTGCTGCCCGCCGGTTCCGCCGACCTGCCGAAAGGCGCTGGCGGCCGCTGGAGCGAGATCGACAGCCTGCCGGATCTGGTCGCGCGCATCGCCGGTTCGAGGAGCGCTTTCACGCGGGACGACGGGGACGATTGACGCCGCGCGCCGGCGGATACCGGTTTGGAGTTAGGACGAACATGCCCATCACGATTCTCGACGGTATAGTCATCGGCGTCGCGCTGTTCTCCGCCGTGCTGGCGATGGTGCGCGGTTTCTCGCGCGAGGTGCTCTCCGTGGCGAGCTGGGTGGGCGCGGCCGCCGCCGCCTATTTCCTCTATCCCGTGCTCCTGCCCTACGCGAAGGACTACACGACCAGCGACACGGTGGCGATGGTCGGCTCGGCGGCGGCCGTCTTCCTGGTCGCGCTGATCGTCATCTCCTTCATCACCATGCGGATTGCCGACTTCATCATCGACAGCCGCATCGGCGCGCTCGACCGCACGCTCGGCTTCCTGTTCGGCGCCGCACGCGGCATCCTGCTCGTCGTCGTCGCCATGCTGTTCTTCAACTGGCTGGTCGCCCCGCAGCAGCAGCCCTCCTGGGTGACGACCGCCAAGTCGAAGCCGCTCCTCGACAATCTCGGCGCGCGCCTGGTGGCGCTGCTTCCCGAGGACGCGGACGCGACGATCCTCGACCGCCTGCGCGGCAAGCCCGCCGCCGGCACCGAGGACCCGGACGCCGGCACCGGCGGCACCGAGCAGACGCCCGCCGACGAGGAGCCGGCGACGAACGGATGAGACTGGACGGGATGCGACACGTCGCCGGAATCGGCGAAGGCGGGCGCCTCGATTCTTTGATAGGATGAAGACGACCGCCACCGACGCTCCCGCGTCTCGGTGGCAAAGGCTTTGGGCCATATCCATATGTGCCAAGACCCCGTGCAACCCGCATACCGTCCCGAGCAAAGGCTTGCAGCAATGAGCGACTTCCAGTTTCCCGTTGGCCATCACGACGACGACCTCGACGGCGACACGCTTCACGAGGAATGCGGCGTCTTCGGCATCCTCGGCCATCCCGACGCCGCGACGCTGACGGCGCTCGGCCTGCACGCGCTCCAGCACCGCGGCCAGGAGGCGGCCGGCATCGTCTCCTTCGACGGCCGGCAGTTCCACACCGAGAAGCACATGGGCCTCGTCGGCGACCACTACACGAACCCGGCGACGCTGGCGAAGCTGCCCGGCACGCTGGCAATCGGCCACACGCGCTATTCCACCACCGGCGAGGTGGCGCTGAGAAACGTCCAGCCGCTCTTCGCCGAGCTGGAGGTGGGCGGCATCGCCGTCGCCCACAACGGCAACTTCACCAACGGGCTGACGCTGCGCCGCCAGCTCATCGCCGGCGGCGCCATCTGTCAGTCGACCTCCGACACCGAGGTCGTCCTGCATCTCATCGCCCGCTCGCGCTACACCTCCACCACCGACCGCTTCATCGACGCCATCCGCCAGATGGAGGGCGGCTACTCGATGCTCGGCATCACCCGCACCAAGCTGATCGCCGCGCGCGACCCGACCGGCATCCGCCCGCTCGTCATGGGGGAGCTCGACGGCAAGCCGATCTTCTGCTCGGAGACCTGCGCGCTCGACATCATCGGCGCGAAATACATCCGCGACGTCGAGAACGGCGAGATCGTCATCTGCGAGATCCAGCAGGACGGCTCGATCACCATCGAGGAGCGCAAGTCCGGCAACGCACAGCCGGAGCGGCTCTGCCTGTTCGAATACGTCTATTTCGCACGGCCGGACTCGGTCGTCGGCGGGCGCAGCGTCTATGTCGCGCGCAAGAACATGGGGCGCAACCTCGCCAGGGAAGCCCCCGTCGAGGGCGACGTGGTGGTGCCGGTGCCGGACGGCGGCACGCCGGCCGCACTCGGCTACGCGCAGGAAAGCGGCATCCCCTTCGAATACGGCATCATCCGCAACCACTATGTCGGGCGCACCTTCATCGAGCCGACGCAGCAGATCCGCGCCTTCGGCGTCAAATTGAAGCACTCCGCCAACCGGGCGATGATCGCCGGCAAGCGGGTGATCCTCGTCGACGATTCGATCGTGCGCGGCACGACGTCGCTGAAGATCGTGCAGATGATCCGCGACGCGGGCGCCAAGGAAGTGCATATCCGCGTGGCGAGCCCGATGATCTTCTACCCGGATTTCTACGGCATCGACACGCCCGACAAGGACAAGCTGCTCGCCAACCAGTATGCCGACGTTACGGCGATGGCGAAGTACATCGGCGCCGATTCGCTGGCGTTCCTGTCGATCGACGGGCTCTACCGCGCCGTCGGCGGCGAAGACCGCAACCCGGCCCGCCCGCAGTTCACCGACCACTACTTCACCGGCGACTATCCGACGCGCCTCCTTGACAAGGAAGGCGAGACGATGGGACGGAAGGTCTCGGTTCTGGCCAGCAACGGATAAGCGAAACAGCATGAGCATCGACCTTACGGACCGCATCGCGCTCGTCACCGGCGCCTCGCGCGGCATCGGCTACTTCACCGCGCTCGAACTGGCGAAGGCCGGCGCGCATGTCATCGCCTGCGCGCGCACCGTCGGCGGGCTGGAGGAGCTCGACGACGCCATCAGGGCCGAAGGCGGCTCGGCGACGCTGGTGCCCTTCGACCTCGCCGACATGGAGGCGATCGACAGGCTCGGCGGCTCGATCTTCGAGCGCTGGGGCAAGCTCGACATCCTCGTCGCCAATGCCGGCGTGCTCGGCACGATCTCGCCGATCGGCCATGTCGAGGCGAAGGTGTTCGAGAAGGTGATGACGATCAACGTCACCGCGACGTGGCGGCTGATCCGCTCGGTCGAGCCGCTGCTCATGAAGTCCGACGCCGGCCGCGCCGTCGTCGTCTCCTCCAGCGCCGCGCACAAGTGCAAGCCGTTCTGGGGTCCCTACTCCGCCTCCAAGGCGGCCGTCGAGGCGCTCGCGCGCACCTGGGCCGGCGAGACGCGGCGCACGGCGCTGCGCATCACCTCGCTCGACCCCGGCGCCACCCGCACCGCCATGCGCGCCCAGGCGATGCCCGGCGAGGACCCCGAGACGGTGCAGCATCCCTCGGTGGTGGCCGAGGCGATCCTCACGCTCGTCTCCCCGGATTTCTCCGAGACCGGCAAGCTCTACGACATGCGCCAGCGCCGCCTCCTGGATTATCGCCTGCCAGAGTGAGCGGGCACCTTATCCTCCTCCCTTGACGGGCGGGCTCTTGCCCCTCATCCGGCCTGCCGGCCACCTTCTCCCCGCAAGCGGGGAGAAGGGAAAGTACTGCATCGCTTTCCCAAACCTTCGCCGTTTCGCAGGATAGGTCCCCTCTCCCCGCTTGCGGGGAGAGGGCTAGGAGTGAGGGGCAAGAACCACAGGCGATAGCCCTACCCTAGATCACGGGAGAGGCAGGAGAATGCCGGGTCGGGCTGCTATTCCACCACCGTCGTCACCTCGACCGACAGGCCCGGCGCGAGGCGTTGCGCCAGCGCCTGGCCCTCGTCCACGGCGATGCGCACCGGCACGCGCTGGGCGACCTTGGTGAAGTTGCCGGTGGCATTGTCGGGGCGGATGACGCTGAACTCGGAGCCGGCGGCCGGCGAGAAGCGCTCGACATGGCCGGCAAGCGCGGCATGGCCGAGCGCGTCGACGGTGACGACCACCTTCTGGCCCGGCCGGATATGGGCGAGCTGCGTCTCCTTGAAATTGGCGATCACCCAGGTCTCCGCCGGCACGACGGCCATCAGCTGGCTGCCGGCGGCGACGTACTGGCCGAGCTTGACGCCGACCTCGCCGACCGTGCCGTCGCGCGGCGCGGTGACGACGGTGTTCGACAGGTCGATCTCGGCGAGCCGCACGGCGGCCTCCGCGCCCGCCACCGCCGCGCGCAGCGAATCGCGCCCGACGATGAGCGTCTGCAGGTCCTGCCGCGAGACCTCCAGCGCCGCCTCGGCCTGCGCGAGCGCCGCCTTCGCCTGGTCGAGCGTGGTGCGGCCCTGCTCGCGGTCGCTCTCGGCGACGATGCCCTTCTTCGACAGGGTCTCGACGCGGTTCCAGTTCTCCTCCGCCCGGAGGCGGGCGAAGCGGGCGCTGTCGACCGCCGCCGCGCTCGCGGCGATGCGCGCCTCGGCCGCCTTCTGCTGCTCTTCGGAATTGGCGAGCGCGGCCTGCTGGCTGGCGAGCGTCGCCCGCGCCTGCTCGACCTTCTGGCGATAGATGCGGTCGTCGAGCCTTGCGAGCACGTCGCCCTTCCTCACGGTCTCGTAGTCCTTGACCGGAACCTCCGTCACGTAGCCCGAAAGCTGCGGGCTGATCAGGGTGACGTAGCCGCGGACATAGGCGTTGTCGGTGGTCTCGACGGCGCTCGAGAAGGGCGGCAGCCGCCACGTGTAGAGGACGGCGCCGATGCCGGCGAGGCCGAGGGCGACGGCGAGCGCCGTCGCGGTGTTGCGGACGTATTTCTGCATGGGATCAACCTTGTGCGGCCGCTTCGCCCGCCGGGCGGGCTCTGGCCTCTCTGATGCGAAGGACGAGGATGTGGACGACGAGTGCCGCCGCCGCCGCGGCCGACAGCAGCGCGATGAGCAGAAAGGCGTCGTTGTGGGCGAGCACGTTCGCCTCGCGCGTCACCTGCTGGCCGAGCAGCGTGACGCCCTCGGCCTGCAGCAGCGCCGGGTCGGCGATGGTGCGGCCGTAGGCGCCGGAGAGCTGCGAGACGCGGGCGGCGACGAGCGGGTCGGAGAGCGTGAGCGAGCTTGCGAGGATGTTGGAATGGAACTTCTCGCGCAGCGTGATGAAGGAGCCGAACACCGCCGAGCCCGCCAGCCCGCCGAGGCTCTGCGTCAGCAGGAAGACGACGATGAAGCTCAGGATGTATTGCGGCCCCTTCCTCAGTGCCAGCGTGAAGCCGGAGGCGATGGCGGGCGGCAGGAACAGGCTGCCGCCGGCGGCGATCATCGCCTGGCTCGCATACATCTGCTCCGGCCGGGTGAGGCTCGTCGCGCGGCTGTCGAGCCAGGCGCCGGCGGCGATCAGCAGGAGCGCCAGCATGTGGATGCCGGGCTCGCGGCCGGGCTTCATGACGGCGGCGCAGAACAGCCCGCCCGCCGCCGTCGCCAGCGCCACGACGCCGTAGAGGCCGGTCAGCTGCTCGTTCTACAGGCCGATGACCTGGAAGAAATTGCCGGCGACCGCCGTCTGCTCGGCGAGGATCAGGCGGAAGACGATGAGCACTGCCGCGAAGTGAAGCACCTCCGGGCTCGTCAGCCAGCGCAGGTCGACGAGCGGCGTCCTGCGGTTGAGCTCGATTGCCGCGGCGGCCGTCAGCGCGGCGATCATGACGACGAGGGCGACGCCGATCCACGGCGCCTCCGTCCACCAGTATTGCCGGCCGGTGACGAGGACGACGGCGCCGGCCCCGAAGCCGATCGCGATCAGCAGGTAGCTCGGGATGTCGAGCAGCTCGATCACCTTCACGCGCGGCGGCGCCGTCAGCGGCAAGAGGTAGATCGCGCCGAAGGAGAGCATGGCGAGCGCGATCTCGAAGTGGAACAGCGCCGGCACGCCGCCCATGTCGATCAGCGGCGGCGAGACGAGCCGGGTGAGCGGCGCGGCGAGGCCGATATTGGTGAGCGCCAGCGACAGGCCGACCGTCAGCTTGCGCGCCGGCCCGAAGGCCTCCAGCATGTAGAGGAAGCCGAGCGAGGACATCGGCGCGGCGGCGATGCCGGCGAAGAAGCGCAGCACGATCGCCGAGCCGAGATCGGTCGCGAAGACGTGCAGCACCGAGACGACGAGGAAGACGGCGATGCCGAGCTCGGCGAAATGGCGAAGGCCGTACTGGTTGCGGATCTTGATGAGGGCGAGCGAGAGCGAGGCGTTCGGCGCCATGTAGGCGGCGACGAGCCAGAGCGCCTCCGTGCCGGTGGCGCCGAGCGGGCCCTGGAGCTGCGGGATGTTCGCCGCCACGAGGTTCATGCCGAACCCCTGCGTCATGGCGAGCAGCGTCGAGGCGGCGATATAGGCGGCGGCCCTTCGCGGCGGCATGGGCGCGGGCGGAGGGGCGGATGCGGCCGCCGGCGCCTCGTCCCCTTCCCCGGTGACGGCGGGCACGGCGCTCATAGGACGACGCTCTCCCGGCAGGCATGGGCGATGTTGTCCGACATGGCGGCGAAGACCTTCACGACCGTCGCCATGTCCTCGGCGGAGACGCCCTGGAGGATGTCGCCGCGCAGCGACCGGGCGAGATCGCGCACGCCGCCGGCCATGTGCGTGCCGTGCGGCGTCAGCACGATCTGCTTCACCCGCCGGTCGCCCTCGACCGCGTGGCGCTCGATGAAGCCCTGCTTCTCCATGCCGTCGAGCAGGCGCACCAGCGTCGGCGTCTCGATGTCGAGCTCCTCGGCGAGCTCGCGCTGGTTGAGGGCCGCGCCGCGGCCCAGCACGAGCAGCGCGCGGGCGCGCGGCAGCGTCAGCCCCTGCTCCTTCACCCGCGCGTCGAACAGCGCGCGCATCTTGCGCTGGACGCGGGAGAGATCGTCGAGAAGGCGATCGCGCGGCGGGGTCGCACTCATCGCATAGGCTCCATTATTATTAGCTTGCTATCTATTTGCTCGCTACTTAGTGGAACGCATGCGAAAAATCAAGCCCCGTCCGGGGCATGGACGGGGCTTTCCAAAATTGTATTCGCAAGGAACGCGAAGCGCCTCAGGCGCCGTCGTTCTCCTCGGGGAATTCGCTTGCGGTGGAGGTGGCGGGCGGCGCGGTCCAGCCGCCGTACTTTTTCTGCCAGGAGCGCGCGCCGAAGGGCAGGCTCGCGAGATAGGCGGCGACCGTCACCACCATCGTCTCCCAGGTGAAGCTCATCAGGGTCGCGACATAGAGCACGACGAGCAGGATGCCGGGCAGCACGAGATCGCGGCGGATGCGGCTTCCCTCCGACTTGCCGGACCAGACCGGCAGGCGGCTCACCAAGAGGAAGCCGATGAGGACCGTATAGGCGGAGGCGAGATAGGCGAAGGCGGCGGAGGGCGCCAGCCCGAGGAAGCCGACATAGACCGGCAGCAGCACCAGCATGGCGCCCGCCGGCGCCGGCACGCCGACGAAATATTCCGTCTGCCAGCTCGCCTTCGTCTCCCGTTCCGACATGACGTTGAAGCGGGCGAGCCGGAGGCCGGCGGCGATCGCGTAGATCAGCGCGGCGATCCAGCCGAAGGAGCGGGCCTGGTCGAGGATGAAGACGTAGAGCACCAGCGCGGGCGCGACGCCGAAATTGACGATGTCGGCGAGCGAATCCATCTGCCCGCCGAATTTCGACGTCGCCTTCAGGAGGCGCGCGACGCGGCCGTCGATGCCGTCGAGGAAGGCGGCGAGCAGCACCATGCCGACGGCGAGCTCATAGCGGTTCTCGAAGGCGAGCCGCACGCCGGTGAGCCCGGCGCAGATGGCAAGCACGGTGATGACGTTCGGAACGAGCAGCCTCAGCGGGATTTCCCTGAGGCGCGGCCCACGGGCCTCGTGGTTCGATCCGTTCGGCTCATAGGGCGGAAATGGCGTTTCCATCGTTCCTCGCTACGTCGCCCTACCCCTCATGTCAACCGGCCCTCATGTCAACCGCGGCGGCTGACCACCGGCCCCTTGTCCGACTTGAACTCCGCGAGCACCGTCTCGCCGGCGATCGCCGTCTGGCCGACGGTGACGCGCGGCTGGGCTCCGGCCGGCAGGAACACGTCGAGGCGCGAGCCGAAGCGGATGAGGCCGAAGCGCTCGCCGGCCTCCAGATGCGTGTTGATCGACGTCCAGCACAGGATGCGGCGGGCGACGAGGCCGGCGATCTGCACGACGCCGATCGAGCCGTGCGCGGTGTCGATGACGATGCCGTTGCGCTCGTTCTCCTCGCTCGCCTTGTCGAGATCGGCGTTGAGGAATTTTCCCGGGCGGTAGGAGACCCAGGAGACGCGGCCGCGCATCGGCGCCCGGTTCACATGGCAGTTGAAGACGTTCATGAAGACGGAGATGCGCAGCATCGGCTCGGCGCCGAGCTCCAGCTCGACCGGCGGCGTCACCAGCCCCACCGCCGAGACGCGCCCGTCGGCCGGGCTGACGGCGAGGTCGTCGTCCTGCGGCGTGAAGCGCTCGGGATCGCGGAAGAAATAGGCGCACCAGACCGTCAGCACGAAGCCGATCCACATCAGCGGCTTCCACAGGAGCCCCAGCACCAGCGAGGCGAGGAAGAAGCCGGCCACGAACTTCCAGCCTTCCCGATGGATCGGGACCAGGGTGCTGCGGATCGTATCGACCAAACTCATCTTCGGGTGTCTCCTTGACGTCGGGGGGATGGGTTAGCGCGAAATGGCGCGAATGGCGAGTAGCGAATGGCGAATAGCGGCAAAACTCCGATCACTATTCGCTATCCGCCATTCGCAATTCGCTCACTCTCCGGCGGCCGGATGGCGCACCACCATGCCCAGCTCGTCGCTCTCGCGCACCGCCTGCAGCCGCTCCTCGGCCTGCACGGCCTCGCGCTGGCGGTTCCACATCGAGGCGTAGAGGCCGTCCTCGCGCTGCAGCAGCTCGCCATGGGTGCCGCGCTCGGCGATCATGCCGTCCTTCAGCACGATGATCTCGTCGGCCGAGACCACGGTGGAGAGCCGGTGGGCGATGACGAGCGTCGTGCGGTTGCGCGACACCACGTCGAGGGCCGCCTGGATCTCCTGCTCGGTGCGGGTATCGAGCGCCGAGGTCGCCTCGTCGAGGATGAGGATCGGCGGGCTCTTCAGGATCGTGCGGGCGATCGCCACGCGCTGCTTCTCGCCGCCCGAAAGTTTCAAGCCCCGCTCGCCGACCATCGCGGAAAAACCCTCCGGCAGGTGGCGGATGAAGCTGCCGATCTGCGCGGCCTCGGCGGCGGCTGCCACATCCGCGTCGCTCGCGCCCGGGCGGCCGTAGCGGATGTTGTAGGCGATCGTGTCGTTGAAGAGCACGGTGTCTTGCGGCACCATGCCGATGGCGCTGCGCAGGCTCTTCTGCGTGACGTCGCGCACGTCCTGCCCGTCGACGGTGATCGTCCCCTGCTGCACGTCGTAGAAGCGGTAGAGCAGGCGCGACAGCGTCGACTTGCCGGCACCCGACGGGCCGACCACCGCCACCGTGCGGCCCGCCGGCACCTCGAAGCTCACGCCCTTGAGGATGGGGCGCGCCGGATCGTAGGCGAAATGCACGTCCCTGAAGACGATGGCGCCGTCGGTGACGACGAGGTCGGGCGCGCCCGGCCGGTCCTGCACCTCCTCCTCCACCTCGAGGAGAGCGAACATCTGCTCGATGTCGGTCAGTCCCTGGCGGATCTCGCGATAGACGAAGCCGATGAAGTTGAGCGGGATGGCGAGCTGGATCAGCATGGCGTTGATGAAGACGAAGTCGCCGACCGTCTGCTCGCCGCGCTGGACGGCCAACGCCGACATCGCCATCATCGCCGCCATGCCGGCGCCGAAGATCACCGCCTGGCCGAAGTTCAGCCAGCCGAGCGAGGTCCAGACCTCGGTCGCCGCCTTCTCGTAGCGCGCCATCGACTGGTCGAAGCGGCGGGCCTCCATCTCCTCGTTGCCGAAATATTTCACCGTCTCGAAATTGAGGAGCGAGTCGATCGCCTTGGTGTTGGCCTCGGTGTCGCTGTCGTTCATGGCGCGGCGGATGGAGATGCGCCAGTCGCTCGCCCTGACGGTGAACCAGATATAGAGCCAGACGGTGACCGCCGTGACCGCGAGATAGGCGAAGCCGTAGCCCCACCAGAAGATCGCCGCCGTCAGCAGGAACTCGATCAGCGTCGGCACGCTGTTGAGGATGGTGAAGCGGACGATGGTCTCGATGCCCTTCGTGCCGCGCTCGATGACGCGCGAGAGCCCGCCGGTGCGCCGCTCCAGGTGGAAGCGCAGCGACAGGCGGTGCAGGTGGACGAAGGTGCGGTAGGCGAGCTGGCGCACGGCGTACTGGCCGACGCTGGCGAAGAGCGCGTCGCGCAACTGGTTCAGCCCCGCCTGCAGGATGCGCGCGGCGTTGTAGGCGAAGACCAGCATGACGGCGCCGGCGAGGAAGGCCGGCAGGAGCACGTCCGCCCTGCCCGTCAGCGCGTCCGTCGCCCATTTGAAGAAATAGGGCACCAGCAGCAGCACGACCTTGGAGGCGATGAGGAACACCGTCGCCCAGACGACCCGCATCTTCAGGTCCGCCCGGTCGGACGGCCACATGTAGGGCCAGAGGTTGACGATGGTGCGCAACGGATTGCTGCTGTCGGCCGATACCGTCCTGTTCGTGTCTGTTGCCACGCGCGCCTCTGTCGTCCTGCTCTACGCAATTCCGGAGGCAAAACCGCTTACGCGCCTTTGCCGGAATTGCCGTCCTGCCTGCAATGAAAATGCGGCGCCCCGGGGAGCGCCGCATGCCGGAGATAGGTCCGCGCGACCGGTTTCGCAACCGGCCGCGGCGGAAAAAGTGCGGGTCATTCGCCGCGCAGGTGCCTGCGGTGCAGCGCCTCGGCGTCGGCGTCCGATTCGGTCGCCTGGTCCGGCACGCCGAAGACCTGGCCGGGGATGATCCGGTCCGGATCGTGGATCTGGTCCTGGTTGGCGAGGTAGATCGTCGTGTAGCGCACGCCCTTGCCGTAGATGCGCCGCGAGATCTGCCAGAGCGTGTCGCCGCGGCGGATGATCACCGAGGTCTTGCTCTGCTGGAGCGGTGCCTGCTCGACGGTCTCCGGCTCCCCGGCCGCGGCCTGCCCGCCTTCCGCCGCGGCGGCAACCCCCTCGGTGCCGGCAGCGGCCTGCCCGCCTTCCACCGCGGCGGCGGCACCCCCGGTGCCGGCAGCGGCAGCGCCCGCGTCCGCGGCGGCGGCCCCTTCCTCGGTGCCGGCCGCCGTGTCGCCGGCGCTCCCCGAGGCCGCGGCCTGGGTGTCGGCGGCCGCGCCGCCGTCCGCCGTCTGCGACGGGGTCGCCGCGACGACGCCGTCCGTCGCCGGGGCCGCGTCGTCCGACGCCGTCTGCGTCTCGGCGGCGGCCTCGGCGGGGGCGGCCTGCGTGTCGTTTGCCACGGCGGCGCCTTCCGCCGTCTCGATGGCGGGCGCAAGCGCCGCGGCCACGGCCGTCTCGATGGAGCCGAGCGCCGCGCCGACGCCGACGGCGTCGTTCGGCAGGGCCTGCAGCCGGGCGAGCGCGTCGGCGGCCGCGGCGGAGGCCCTGGCGGACATGTCGCGGGCGACCTCGCCCTCCTCGGCGCCGGGCTTGAACTCGGCGAGCGACTTCAGCGCGATCTCCGTCGCCGAGCGGGCGGCGGCCAGTTCCTCGGCCGTCGGCAGGCGGCCCTCGGCGAAGAGCCCCTTTAGCAGCCCGAGCGCCTTGGCGGCCTCGCTTCTCAGCCTGTCGAAGGTGCCGCCGCCGACGAGGCCGAGCGCCGGCGTCGCCTGGGCCGATGCCGGATCGTCCTGGGCGACCACGGCCACCTGCTCGCCTTCCGGCCGGTCGAAGGGCACGGAGGCGCGCAGCTCCACCCGGCTGCCGTCCGCCGCCATCACGTCGGCGCGGATGGTGTGGCGGCCGACCGCAAGGTCGATCCGTCCGTCGACAACGAAGCGGCCGCCCTCGTCCGCCTTCGCCTCGCCGACCAGCCGGTCGCCGGCATAGATGCGCACGAGCGCGCCGGGCCGGGCATTGCCGGCGACGAACATGCGGTCGCCCTCGAGCTCCACCGCGGCGACGCGCACCTGCGCCGCCTTCCCGGCCACGCCGGAGGCGGCATCGGCGGTCGCGGCGCCTTGCGTCGCCGGCGTATCGCCGGCAGTCGTCGCCGCGCCGCCCTCTTCCGCCGTGGCGGCCGCGGCCGCGCTCTCCCCGGCGGCGGTGCCGGCCTCGGAGGAGGCCGCCGCCGTCTCGGCGACCGGCTCGTCCGCGGGCTTCTCCTCCGCCGCGGCGGAGGCGCCGGCGTCGTCCGGCACGGTGATCAGGCGGCTTGCGGCGCCCGGCTCGGAGACCATGGCGAGCACCTCACCGCCCGCGTCCGTCGGCACGGAAACGGTCGCCACCTCCTCGGAGGCCTTGGAGGCGCCCTTGCCGTCGCTGGCGTTCAGCGTCAGCTGGTAGTCGCCGGCCTTCAACGGCTGGTCGAAGACGGCGGCGAAGTCGCCGGACGGGCCGACGTCGGCCGTCGCGATCACCGTCTCGCCGTCGCGGATCTCGACCCTGGTGTTCGGCTGGGCGCGGCCGGCGATGACGGTGGACCCGTCCGGCTCGACGCGCAGAAGATCGAAGGCGGGCGTGACCCAGCCGGCCGCCGGATCGGCCGACGCCGCGCCGGCAGTGGCATCCCCGGCCGCAGCGTCCGCAGCCGCCGTTTCCTGGCCTGCCGCCTCCCGTGTCGCGGGCTCATCGGCAGCGGCCGCGCCGTCTTCCGCCTGTGCCGTTTCCGTCTGGGCGGCTTCCGTCCGGGCGGCGTCCTGCTCGGCCTCGGCCGCCTGCGGCGTCGCGTCCGCGGCGGAGCCTGCCTCGGGCTGCGTCGCCGCTTCTCCCCCGGCCTGCGTGCTGCGCGCCTGCTTGCCGTCGGCCGTCTTCGTCTCGCCGCCCTCGGCGGCGGCCTCGGTGCCGGTCGCGGCGGGCGTCTCGGCCGGCTTCTGCCGGTTCATGTTCGGCAGCACGAAGAAAACCATCAGCAATGTCGCCGCCGCCAGCACGACCAAGGCCACGAGACCCGTTTTGTTCTTCATCGTCAACTCTTTCTCCGTTCCCGGATTCCCGGGCGATCCCTCCCGAAATTGCTAGCGTTTCCCAAGGGTCCGCACAAGCTGCCGGGAGGGGAAGCGCCGGCCCTGCGGCGCTTTTTCCGTCATTATCCTTGACGGCCCCGTACCCCGATGGCTGAATCCGGCCATGAACGAACAAACCATGCCGATTCGATCCGTCTGCGTTTACTGCGGCTCCCAGCCGGGCCGCGATTCCGACTATGTCGCGGCCGGGCGCCGACTCGGCAAGGCGATGGCCGAGAACCACCTGCGCCTCGTCTACGGCGGCGGCACGAAGGGCATCATGGGGGCCGTGGCGAGCGGCGTGCTGTCGAACGGCGGCCGCGTGACCGGCATCATACCGCAATTCCTCGTGGATATGGAGGCCACACGGCATTCGCTCGGCCAGCTGAGCGAACTGATCGTCACCCCCGACATGCACGAGCGCAAGCACCGCATGTTCGACCGGTCCGACGCCTTCGTGGCGCTGCCCGGCGGCATCGGCACGCTGGAGGAGATCGTCGAGGTCATGACCTGGGCGCAGCTCGGCCGCCACCGCAAGCCGATGATCTTCGCCAATATCGGCGGCTTCTGGGATCCGATGCTGAAGCTGATCCGCCACATGGCCGACGAGGGCTTCATCCACACCGCCCACCTCGTCCAGCCGCTCGTCATCGACGAGCCGGAGGAGGTCGTCTCCACCCTGCTCGACCACTGGGCAAGCCAGGTCGACCGCGAGGGCGAGCCGGAGATCATCGCGCGGATGTAGGGCGGCGTATCGTACGCCCCTCAATGCTCGTATTGCGTGAAGGACGGGTCGGCGAGGTCGCTGAAGCGGGTGAACTCCGACTGGAAGGCGAGCTTGACCGTGCCGGTAGGCCCGTGGCGCTGCTTGGCGATGATGACGTCCGCGGTGCCCTTCACCTTCTCGAACTGCATCTTCCACTCTTCGTATTTCGGGTCGAACTCGTCGCGCGGCTCCTGGTTCTTCACGTAATATTCCTCGCGGAACACGAAGAGCACCACGTCGGCGTCCTGCTCGATCGAGCCGGATTCGCGCAGGTCCGAGAGCTGCGGGCGCTTGTCCTCGCGGCTTTCCACCGCGCGCGAGAGCTGCGAGAGCGCGATGATCGGCACGTTCAGCTCCTTGCCGAGCGCCTTCAGGCCCGTGGTGATCTCGGTGATCTCCTGCACGCGGTTCTCGCCCGCCTTCTTCGAGCCGGTCATCAGCTGCACGTAGTCGACCACCAGCACGTCGAGGCCGCGCTGGCGCTTCAGGCGGCGGGCGCGGGCGGCGAGCTGGGCGATCGAGATGCCGCCGGTCTGGTCGATGTAGAGCGGCACCTTCTGCATCATCTGCGAGCAGGCGACGAGCTTCTCGAAATCGGCCTCGGAGATGTCGCCGCGCCGGATCTTCGAGGAGGAGACCTCCGTCTGCTCGGAGATGATGCGGGTGGCGAGCTGCTCCGACGACATTTCCAGCGAATAGAAGCCGACGACGCCGCCGTTCTTCGCCTTGAAGGAGCCGTCCGCCTGCACCTCCGGCTCGTAGGAGGCGGCGATGTTGTAGGCGATGTTGGTGGCAAGCGACGTCTTGCCCATGCCGGGACGGCCGGCGAGGATGATCAGGTCCGAGCGCTGCAGGCCGCCCATCTTGCTGTCGAGCGAATGGATGCCGGTGGAGATGCCGGAAAGATGCCCGTCGCGCTCGAAGGCGGCGCCCGCCATGTCGATCGCCAGCGCCACCGCGTCGTTGAAGGACTGGAAGCCGCCGTCGTAGCGGCCGGTCTCGGCGAGCTCGAACAGGCGGCGCTCGGCGTCCTCGATCTGGTTCTGCGGCGGCATGTCGAGCGGCGCGTCATAGGCGATGTTGACCATGTCCTCGCCGATGGTGATCAGCGAGCGGCGCAGCGCCAGATCGTAGATCGCCCGGCCGTAGTCCTCGGCGTTGATGATCGTCACGGCTTCCGCGGCGAGGCGCGCGAGATATTGCGGGATCGTCAGGTCGCCGACCTTGCCGTCGGCCGGCAGGTGCGTCTTCAGCGTGATGGTCGTGGCGATCTTGCCCATGCGGATCGTGTCGCCGGCGAGCTCGAAGATCCTGCGGTGCAGCGGCTCGTGGAAATGGATCGGCTTCAGGAAGTCGGAGACGCGGTAATAGGCGTCGTTGTTGACGAGGATGGCGCCGAGCAGCGCCTGCTCCGCCTCGACGTTGTTCGGGGCCTCGCGATGATGCGGCTCCGCGCTGTCGCGGACCGGCTGGCTGAGCTTGCGCACGGCGTCGTTCATCGTCCCGAATCTCTCCCTTCGCGCTTCACAAGGGCGCTTGTTTGGGTCGTTTGCGCCGGAGGGTCAAGCGCTTCGCGGGAGGCCCTGCGGTTAAGCCCGCTGTTAGACTTTTCCACAGGCGCGCCCGCCGCGGAATCCGCCGTCGGCTTGACTCGGCGAATCCCTCCGCGGGCGATTCTACGCCGGGGACGGGAAAATCAAAATGCCGCGTTCATTCTGCCGGCTTCAGCGCCGCGGCGCGGCGCGCGCGCGCCGACTGCAGCATGGAACCGGAATAGAGGAACAGGGCGGCCCAGATGAAGAGGAAGGCGATGAGCTTCGTCGTGCCGAAGGGCTCGCCGAAGGCGAAGACGGCGATGATGAAGATCATCGTCGGGGCGATGTACTGCATGATGCCGATGGTCGACAGCCTGAGCAGCTTGGCGCCGTTGGCGTAGATCATCAGCGGCACCGCCGTCACGAGGCCGCAGGAGAGCAGCAGCAGCATGTCGACCGGCCCCGTATCGCCGAAATGGCCCTGCCCGCTCGCCTCCAGCCAGACGATGTAGCCGAGGGCGGGCACGCTGAGCAGCAGCACCTCCAGGAAGAAGCCCTGGTTCGGGCCGACGGGCAGCGTCTTGCGGAAGAAGGCGTAGAAGCCCCACGAGATGCAGAGCCCGATCGACACCCAGGGCAGGCCGCCGGCGTCGAAGGCGAGGATGGCGACGGCGGCCGCCGCAAGCGCGATCGCCACGGTCTGCGCGCGGTTCGGCTTCTCCTTGAGGAGCACGGCGCCGAGGAAGATCGAGAAGAGCGGGTTGATGTAATAGCCGAGCGCCGTCTCGATCGCCCGGTCGGCGGCGATCGCCCAGACGTAGATGCCCCAGTTGACGGTGATGAGCACGGCCGTCAGCGTCGCCATCGCCAGCATGCGCGGCGAGCGCAGCGCCGCCTTGATGTCGCCGGTGCGCCCGAACCACACCAGCACCAGGCCCGCGACCGGCACGGACCAGACGATGCGGTGCGCCACCACCTCCGCCGCCGGGATATGCGCCACCGCCTTCATGAAGAAGGGCAGGAAACCCCAGAGCAGATAGGCCGTCAGCGCGAAGGCGAAGCCGCGCGGCGAATCGCCGTTCTGCAGCCCGCTGGAGGTGTTCTCGTCGGCCATCGGCCCTTTTCCCGTCATTTCGAGGATATCCCGCCGTGGTACCCCAACGGAAATGAATGCACCAATTCATTCGGGTGAAATGATGGTCGGGCGGGGCTGAACGTTATCGCCCTACTCCGCCGCCACGCGTCCCGCCTCGCCGCGGTTCTTCAGGAGCTTGTAGACGATGGAATCCATCAGCGCCTGGAAGGACGCGTCGATGATGTTGTCGGAGACGCCGACGGTCCACCAGCGGGCGCCGCTGTCGTCGGTCGATTCGATCAGCACGCGGGTGATCGCCTCGGTGCCGCCGTTGAGGATGCGCACCTTGTAGTCGGCGAGCTCCAGGTCGGCGATCTCGGCCTGGTAGCGGCCGAGGTCCTTGCGCAGCGCCAGGTCGAGCGCGTTGACGGGGCCGTGGCCCTCCGCGACCGACATCATCGTCTCGCCGTCGACCACGATCTTCACCACCGCCTCCGAGACCGTCTTGAGCTGGCCGTTGGCGTCGTAGCGGCGCTCGACCATGACGCGGAAACTGTCGACGTGGAAGAAGTCCGGCACGCTGCCGAGCGTGCGGTAGGCGAGCAGCGCGAAGCTCGCGTCCGCCCCCTCGTAGGCATAGCCGGTCGCCTCGCGCTCCTTGACGATCTGGATCAGCCGGTCGAGCTTCGGGTCGTCCTTCTTCACGTCGATGCCGCGCAGCTTCAGCGCGTTGATGAAGTTCGCCTTGCCGCCCTGGTCGGAGACCATGACCTTGCGCAGGTTGCCGACGCTTTCCGGCGTCACGTGCTCGTAGGTGCGCGGGTCCTTGAGCAGCGCCGAGGCGTGGATGCCGGCCTTGGTGGCGAAGGCGGAGACGCCGACATAGGGGGCCTGGTGGTCCGGCGAGCGGTTGAGCAGCTCGTCGAAGGTGTGGGCGAGCTTGGTGAGGCTTGCGAGCCTCTCCGCATCGATGCCCGTCTCGAAGCGATCGGCATAGACCGGCTTCAGCGCAAGCGTCGGGATCAGCGTGACGAGATTGGCGTTGCCGCAGCGCTCGCCGATGCCGTTCAGCGTGCCCTGCACCTGCCGCACGCCGGCCTCGATCGCCGCAAGCGAATTGGCGACGGCCTGGCCGGTGTCGTTGTGCGCATGGATGCCGAGGTTCCCGCCCGGCACGCCTTCGGCGATCACGGCGGCGACGATATCGCGGACCTCGGCGGGCTGCGTGCCGCCGTTGGTGTCGCAGAGCACGACCCAGCGGGCGCCGGCGGCGAACGCCTCCTTCGCGCAGGCGAGCGCATAGGCGGGGTTCGCCTTGTAGCCGTCGAAGAAGTGCTCGCAGTCGACCATCGCCTCGCGGCCGGAGGCGACGACGGCCTTCACCGATTCGGAAATGCTCTCGAGGTTCTCCTCGTTGCTGCAGCCGAGCGCCACGCGCACGTGATAGTCCCAGCTCTTCGCCACGAGACAGATCGCGTCGCTCTGCGAATCGAGGAGTGCGGCGAGCCCCGGATCGTTGGA
Source organism: Shinella pollutisoli (assembly GCF_024609765.1). Classification (GTDB taxonomy): domain Bacteria; phylum Pseudomonadota; class Alphaproteobacteria; order Rhizobiales; family Rhizobiaceae; genus Shinella; species Shinella pollutisoli. The sequence goes on along the minus strand of NZ_JANFDG010000025.1, from coordinate 50,559 downwards.
GGCGGAGATGCCGGCGCGCTTGGTCATGCCGAAGGCGACGAACTTCGCCCGGCGCGTGCGCCTCCTCGCGAAGAAGGCCGTGTCCGTCGGGTTCGCGCCCGGATAGCCGCCCTCGACATAGTCGAGCCCGAACTCGTCCAGCATGGCGGCGATGGCGATCTTGTCCTCGACGGAGAAGTCGATGCCCGGCGTCTGCTGGCCGTCGCGCAGCGTCGTGTCGAACAGGTGGATGCGGTCTTTCTTCATCTCGTCTCTCCCGATGAACGGGTTTCTCCTCGTTCTTGCCCCTCATCCGGCTGCCGCCACCTTCTCTCCGCAAGCGGGGAGAAGGGGATGCCGCACCGTTTTCAGCCCTCGCCGACCGGGGCTTCGGGCAGGTCCCCTCTCCCCGTTCACGGGGAGAGGGTCAGGGTGAGGGGCATCCCTCAAACCTTCCCCGCGAACTTGTCCGTCGCGTAGATCAGCCGGTCGAGGATGCCGGGCTCCGAATAGGCGTGGCCGGCGCCCTCGATCAGGTGGAACTCCGCCTCCGGCCAGGCTTTGTGCAGAGCCCACGCATATTTCGCCGGGCACGGCATGTCGTAGCGCCCGTGCACGATCAGGCCGGGAATGCTGCGGAGCCGATGGGCGTCGCGCAGGATCTGCCCCTCCTCCAGCCAGCCCGCGTTGACGAAATAGTGGTTCTCGATGCGGGCGAAGGCGTGGGCGTAGTCCTCCTCGCCGAAGGGGTCGCTGGTGGCGGGCTCCGGCAGCAGCGTGATCGTCTCGCCCTCCCACAGGCTCCAGGCCTTGGCGGCGGCGAGCCGCGTGGCGCGGTCCTTGCTGGTGAGGCGGCGGTGATAGGCCAGCATCATCTCGTGGCGCTCCTCCGGCGGGATGGGGGCGAGGAAGCGCTCCCACTTGTCCGGGAACAGTTCCGAGACGCCGAACTGGTAGTACCAGTCGAGCTCCGCCTTCGTCAGCGTGTAGATGCCGCGCACGACGAGCGCGCTCACGCGCTCCGGGTACTTCTCCGCATAGGCGAGCGCCAGCGTCGAGCCCCAGGAGCCGCCGAAGACCAGCCATTTTTCCGCGGCCGCCATCCCGCGCAGCCGCTCGATGTCGTCGACGAGGTGCCAGGTCGTGTTCGCCTCCAGCTCGGCATGCGGCTTGGAGCGGCCGCAGCCGCGCTGGTCGAACAGCGTCACGTCGTAGAGCGCCGGGTCGAACAGGCGGCGGTGGTTCGGCGAGATCGTCCCGCCCGGCCCGCCGTGCAGAAACACCGCGGGCTTGGCGCCCGGCGTGCCGACGCGCTCCCAGTAGACGCTGTGGCCGTCGCCGGTGTCGAGGTGGCCGGACGCATAGGGTTCGATCTCGGGATAGAGGGTACGCAGGGAGGCATTCATAGGTTCAGTCCGTGTTCGGGCCATTGGTCCGTGTCGTGGTCGGGATGCTGGAAGGAGATGATCTCTTCCTGCCGGGCGTAGAAATCCGGGTCGTCGAGCACCGGCGCGGAGAAGATCGTCTCGACCCACGGCAGGCGCGCGGCATGGTTCACCTGGATCTGCGGGGCGAGGTCGTCGCGGATGTCGAAGGCGCCGATCGACAGTTCCAGCCCGCCCGGATGGCGATAGGCGAGCGGCGTGCCGCAATCGCGGCAGAAGCCGCGCTCGATGTTGATCGAGGAGCGGAACCAGGCGGGCGCGCCGCGGGACCACTCCACGCCGCCCTCCGGCGCGGTGACGAGGGCGGAGAAGAAGGCGCCGAACTGCTTCTGGCACATGCGGCAATGGCAGATCGACGGCCGGCCGAGCCTGCCCCTGCTGCGGAAGCGCACGGCGCCGCACTGGCAGCCGCCGCTTCTGGTTTCGCTCCGTCCGTTGCTCATGGCGCTCTCCTCAGCGATAGGACGCGTAGACGACGACCCCGATCACCACCGCGGCGACGAGGACCAGCTTGCCGGCGAAGAGATAGAGCCAGGTGCGGGGGATGCCCGTCTGCGGTCGCTGCGTGCTCATGGCTCCTCCTCCGGCGGCCAGTGGTCGGTGTCGTAGTCGGGATGCTGGCGGTTCGAGGCGAGGATGGCGAGATGGCGCGCCTCGCCGCCCTCGCCGGAATTGCACTCGCTCTCGGCAAGCTCCGGCAGGTGCGCGAACCAGACGACGCGCGATTCCACGCCCGACTGCTCGACGGGACGCACGTCGTCGGGATCGTCGAGCGAGCCGAGCGCGATGCCGAGCGTGGCCGCCGCCGTCTCGTCGAAGAAGAGCGGCGTGCCGCAGTCCCGGCAGAAGCCGCGCCGCACGATGTCGGAGGAGCGGAACCAGGCCGGCTCGCCCCGCGTCAGCGCGAAGGCCTCCCGCGCCGCACCGGCGAGCGGCAGGAAATAGTTGCCGGAGGCCTTCTGGCACATGCGGCAATGGCACAGATGCGGATGGCCGAGCGTGCCCTCCACCCGGTATCGCACCGCGCCGCACTGGCAGCCGCCGGTATAGATGCGGGCGATGCTCACGGCTTTCCCTCCGGCGGCCAGTCGTCCGTGTCGTGGTCGGGATGCTGGTAGGAGACAAGGTCGGCGAGGAAGGAGGTGGCGTCCTGGTCGGCCATCGTGTCCTCGCCCGGCAGCCTGTGGATCGCGTCGACATAGGGCAGCTTCGCCTCGACGCCCCACTGGATGCGCGGCGCGATCTCCGCCGGATCGTCGAAGGCGGCGATCGTCAGCGCGACGCCGTCCGGCGCCTCGTAGGTGAGCGGCGTGCCGCAGTCGCCGCAGAAGCCGCGGAGCGCGACGCTGGAGGAACGGAATTTCTTCGGCGCGCCGCGCGTCCAGGTGAGCTTCGCGTCACGGACGGAGACGAGCGGCAGGTAGAAATTGCCGCTCGCCTTCTGGCACATGCGGCAATGGCAGACCGACGCATCGCCGAGCGCGCCCTCCACATGGAACCGCACCGCCCCGCACTGACAGCCGCCGGTATAGAAGGGCGTGCTCATCGCTTCGCCTCCCAGGTGGTCACGCGCTCGCCGGTCGCGGGGTCCTTTCCGTCCTTGAGCTGGATGCCCTTGGCGAGGAGGTCGTCGCGAATCTTGTCGGCTTCGGCGAAGTTCCGCGCCTTCAGGAGGTCGAGACGCGTGCGGACGGCCGCCGCGATCTCGGCTTCGAGGGCGCCGGACAGCGACGCCTTCTTCGGCGCGATGCCGAGGAGGGCGGCGCTGGCGGCGAAATCGTCCGGCGCGGCGCGGCCGGAAAGCGCGTGCAGCGCCTGCACGGCGGCGACGGTGTTGAGGTCGTCGAGGAGCGGCGCCAGCACCGTCTCGTCGATCCGGCCCTTCTCCGCATCGCCCCCGGCCGGCCATTTCGCAAGCAGCCGCTCGGCCTCCTCCAGCCGCTTGACGGAGAAGTCGATCGGCTCGCGGTAGTGCGTCATCAGCATGGCGAGCCTCAGCACCTCGCCCGGCCAGGCGCGGCCGCCGAACCTCTCCTCGTGCAGGAGCTCGTGGATGGTGACGAAGTTGCCCTCCGACTTCGACATCTTGCGGCCCTCGACCTGCACGAAGCCGTTGTGCATCCAGACGTTCGCCATGACCTTGGTGCCGTGGGCGCAGCGCGACTGGGCGATCTCGTTCTCGTGGTGCGGGAAGATGAGGTCGAGGCCGCCGCCGTGGATGTCGAAGGTCTCGCCGAGATAGGCGGCCGACATGGCCGAGCATTCGATGTGCCAGCCGGGACGGCCGCGGCCCCAGGGGCTCTCCCAGCCGGGCTCCTCCGGCGAGGAGAGCTTCCAGAGCACGAAGTCGCCGGGGTTCTTCTTGTGCGCGTCGACGGCGATGCGCGCACCCGCCTGCTGCTCCTCGAGGTTGCGCTTCGAAAGCTGGCCGTAGTCCTCCATCGACGCCGTGTCGAACAGCACCTCGCCCTCCGCGACATAGGCGTGGCCGCGGGAAATCAGCCGCTCGATGAGCGTGATCATGTCCGCCTTGCCGTCCCGGCGCGGCCGGACGAAATCGGTGGCGCGCGGCTCGTGCGTCGGCGGCAGGCAGCCCAGCGCCGCGACGTCGGCGTGGAACTGGTTCGCCGTCTTCTCCGTCACGCGGCCGATCGCCTCGTTGAGCGAGAGCCGGCCGTCGGAAATCTCCGCGCCGAAATCGCGCAGCGCCCGCGCGTTGATCTTGTCGTCGACGTCGGTGATGTTGCGGGCGTAGGTGACGTGGTCTGCGCCGTAGAGATGGCGCAGCAGCCGGTAGAGCACGTCGAAGACGATGACCGGCCGGGCATTGCCGATATGGGCGAAGTCGTAGACCGTCGGCCCGCAGACATACATGCGCACATTGTCCGGATCGATCGGCGCAAACGGCGCCTTCGAGCGGGTGAGCGTGTTGTAGAGCTGAAGGACCGGCGTGTCGGCCATGAAGATCTCCCGAAATGCATGCACCCGGCTGGCCGGGTCGTTTGTCATCCGGGGATTTCGAGGGACGAAAACGGCCAGGCCAGCGCGTGCGCTAGCGAATAATGCTCCGGCGAATGCAGAGTACCGTTTTCATGGCCTGCTTTATCGCGCTCTCCGTCCGCCCGGTCAAGCCGGCAGCGGCGGGCGAAACGCGAAAAACGTCGAGCCGGCGCTGTTCCCGCGGTGACAGGATGAACGCCCGGCCCGTGCCAGAAAAGAGCGGTCCCAACCAAGGAGAACGACGATGACCGCACCGAAGAAAGACAGCCGCGAACGCATCGACCTTGCCGTGCGCTACAATCCGCTCGGCATCCGCGCCGTGATCGCGGCCGCGATGCTCGTGAAGGTCCGCCGGCTGCCCGGGAAATGATTGTTAAGAACCCGTCACAATTCTTGAACGGGCCAGGCTTGGATTTTCCGGCATCCGCCCCATAGTGATCAAATTTTCGGCAGAATTTGACCAAAACCAATAGGCAATAGGAGGCGGCCGCAGCGCAACGGGGAACGCCAGGCGCGGCGGACGAGGAAAGGCGATAGAGGAGAGTGATCATGCCGACCGCAACGACGAAACAGAGGCCGAAGAACGCTGCGCCCGCGGAGAACCTGCAGGCCCAGTACAAGCCGATCGGCCTGCGCGCCGTCGTCGCCGCGACGCAGTGCCGGAACGACGCCGGGAAGGCGAAGAAGGACGCGCAGAAGCGCGACCGTCCGGCCGTGCTGCATACCTTCGACGACTGAGCTCAGAAGAGCGAAAGCTGGCCTGGCCCCTCGTCGGATCCACCAGGCCCCTGCCCCGATCCGTCGGGCGCCCCGGCGCCCCCTGGCATTTCCTGCGGCGTTTCTTCCGCCACCGGCTCCAGGATCTCCGGTCCCATGTTGGCGACCTTGTTGACCCGGTCCGAGACCGGCACCGCCTCGAAGAACCCCTCCTCCACCGGCGTCATCAGATCGGCCACGTCGCGCGGCTCTTGCGTCCTGCAGTCGAGCCAGCGCGAGAAATCCTCGCGCCGGACGACGATCGGCATGCGGTTGTGGATATGGGCGATGTCGCCGTTCGCCGCCGTCGTCAGGATCGCGCCGGTGTCGACCTCGGAGCCGTCCGGCGAGGACCAGGTCTCCATCAGGCCGGCGAAGGCGACGATCTCGCCGTGCCTCGGGCGGATCCAGTAGGCCTGCGATTTCGCCCCCTTTTCCGCCGGGCGCCGCCACTCGAAGAAGCCCGAGGCGGGCACCAGGATGCGGCGGTGGCGCATGGCGGCGCGGAACGAGGCCTTGCCGACCGCCGTCTCGGCGCGGGCGTTGATGAGGAGCGGGAAGTCGCGCGGGTCCTTCACCCAGCCGGGCAGGAAGCCCCAGCGCACCAGGATCGCCCGGCGCTCCGGCAGGTTGCTGCCGGGCGCCCGCTTCTCGCCCGCCACGACGACGAGGATCGGCTGGGTCGGCGCGATGTTGTACCGCGGCGGCGGATCGTCGAGGTCCGCCACGTCGAGGAATTCGCGCAAGAGGTCGCTCTTGGCGATCAGGGCAAATCGTCCGCACATGGCGTCGTCATCGCACTTTGCCTATAAGGGGTCAATCGAACCGCAGTGAACGGACCCATGACGCGCAACGCCCAGCCCGCCTCCTCCGCCATCCTCGAACGCGACGGCCGCTATCTCCTCGTGCTGAGGCGCAACCCGCCGGCCGCCGACATGTACGCCTTTCCGGGCGGCCGGGCCGAGCCGGGCGAAACGCCGGCCGAGGCCGCGCTGCGCGAGCTCTTCGAGGAGACCGGCATCCGCGCCCGCAATCCCCGCCTCTACGCCACCTACGACCTGCCCGGCCGGCGCGGCGAGGGCGCCGGCGGGCCGGACTTCTTCCTGTCCGTCTTCCGGGTGGAGGCGGACGCCGGGGCCGTGGCCGTCGCCGCCGACGACGCGGCCGGCGTCGGCTGGTACTCGGCCGTCGAGATCGACCGGATGCCCGCGCCCGACAGCGTGCGCGACTGCATCCGCCGCCTGGAGGACGACCGGAAGGACGGACGGGCATGAAAGCGATTCGCCTCGCCCTCCTTTTCCTCCTCGTGCTGCCCGGCGTCCCCGCGCTCGCCCAGCAGGCGGCGGACAAGCCGGCCGAAACGGCGGTCGAGGAGAAGCCCGCGCCCTATGACGAGCGGCTGGAACGGCTCTCGGAGATCCTCGGCGCCGTCCACTATCTGCGCAACCTCTGCGCGGGGTCGCCGGAGGACGCCTGGCGCGCCTCGATGCAGAGGCTGATCGAGCTCGAAGCCGCCAACGAGCCGAAACGGCAGGAGAAACTGACGGCCGCCTTCAACCGCGGCTACCGGTCCTTCGCGGCGATCTACACGGCCTGCACGCAACCGGCGATCGTCGCCGAGGAGCGCTACCGTGCCGAAGGCGCAACACTCGCCGCGGAAATTACCGCCCGCTTTGGAAATTAGCGTTTAATTAACCTCTTTTCGCGGGACCCGGTGCCGTTTTGGGAAAAGGCTGCTAAAGTCGTTAACAGTACAGTAAGGACCGATGCCGGCATGGACCGACCGATGGAACCCACTCTCACCGATATCGACGAGATGATCGTGCATGAGAAGATGCAGGCCGCGCTGGAATACCAGAACGAGGCCTGGGCCGACGGCATGGCGGACGGCATCGAGCCGGAGATCATCGCCGATGCGGCGATCGCGCTCGCCATGCGCGAGACCATCCGCATCCATGGCGAAAGCGGCGCGGAGGCGATGCTCGAATCGCTGCGCACCCGCATGCTCGCCGGAGAGTTCTCCCCCGAGCGCATCCTGCAATAGCTGGAAAGACGGAACATGCGCGTGTCTGGCGGTAAAGGGCTGTTCCTCGGCAGCATCGTCCTGCTGTCGGCGCTGTTTTCCACCACGGCGCTGACGCTGCCGCTCCGCCCGGCCTTCGCGCTCAGTGAGCTGAAGCAGCTTCCGGACCGGACCGGCGAGACGCCGGAGAAGGACGAGCCGCGCGAGCCCGTCGAGGAGGACGGCGGCGAGGATCTCCGCCTGCCGATGCCCGACCCGCTGATCCGCAGGGACGGGAGCGTGACGGGGCAGCCCTCGGAGACGCCGCCCGTCGTCGAGGACGGCGCGCCGGAGGAGCCCGAGGAGCCGGCCGAGGTCCTCTACGACATCGGGAAGGCGCCGGAGCCCGTGCGGCGGATGCGCGAGCTGATCATCGAGGCCGCCGCCTCGGGCGACATCGAGCGCCTGCGCCCACTGCTCGGCAAGGGCGTGACCGAGACGCAGGTCTCCGCCGTCGAGACGAACGAGGGCCCGGTCGAGACGCTGAAGGGCCTTTCGGGCGATCCGGACGGCATAGAGATCCTCGCCATCCTGCTCGACGTGCTGGCGACCGGCTTCGTCCATGTCGGCGCCGGCACGCCCGACGACATGTATGTCTGGCCCTATTTCGCCGAAAAGCCGCTCGCCGCGCTGACGCCGCCGGAGAAGGTGGAACTGCTGCGCATCGTCACGGCCGGCGACGTCGCCGACATGCTGGAATTCGGCAGCTACAATTTCTACCGCGTCGGCATCACGCCGGACGGCCAGTGGCGGTTCTTCGTCGCCGGCGATTGACGGCCTCGTCTTGCGAAAGCGGCCGGGGCGCTCTACCTCTGGGGCCTCGCGAGCAACCTGGACCGAACCATGCCATCCGTCACGCTTCCCGGCCGCGCCTTTCTCCGCCTTTCCGGCAAGGACGCCGAATCCTTCCTGCAGGGCCTGATCACCACGGACCTTCCCTCCCTGCCCGAGGGGGAGCTTCGCCCCGGCGCGCTCCTGACGCCGCAGGGCAAGATCCTCTTCGCCTTCCTGATCGTCCGCGACGGGGAAAGCGCCTTCCTCCTAGAGACCGGCGCGGGCGAGCGCGACGCGCTCGCCAAGCGGCTGACGCTCTACAAGCTGCGCGCCGCAGTCGAGATCGCCGCCGTGGACGGCGACAGCGTCGCCGTCGCCTGGGAGCCGGCCGATGCGCAGGCGCCGCGCGACGCCCGGTTCGCGGCCGCCGGCATCGCCGTCTCGCGCCGGCCGGGTGCCGGCGGCACGGACGATCCTTCCCTCTACGACGCGCTGCGCATTTCGGCCGGCCTTCCCGAGGCGGGCGCCGACTATGCACTGTCCGACGCCTTCCCGCACGACGTGCTGCTCGACCTCTCCGCCGGCCTCTCCTTCCGCAAGGGCTGCTATGTCGGGCAGGAGGTGGTCTCGCGCATGCAGCATCGCGGCACGGCGCGGCGCCGGCCGGTGATCGTCACCGGCGCGGCGGCGCTTCCGCCCTCCGGCACCGAGCTCCTTGCCGGCGGCAAGCCCGTCGGCGCGCTCGGCACCGTGACCGGAAGCACGGGCCTCGCCATCGTCCGCCTCGACCGGGCGGCCGACGCCATGCGCGCCGGCACGCCGGTCACGGCGGCGGAGGTGCCCGTGACGCTCGCCCTTCCCGCCTGGACCGGCCTTACCTTCCCGGACGAGGCTGCCGAGGCCGCCGCGCCATGAGCGTGCTTCACGGGCCGCACCCCCCTCTGCCCTGCCGGGCATCTCCCCCTCAGGGGGGGAGATCGGATGGGGCATCGTCTAGCCCATCTTGGACGGTGCCATTGGAGCAAGGTTCTTCCGTCTTGCCGATCTCCCCCCCTGAGGGGGAGATGCCCGGCAGGGCAGAGGGGGGTATCGCGCGGCGCATTGGAGGGATCGCCATCGGCGATCGCGGCATCCGATGAGCGGGGCGAAGACGGAGCCGCGCGCCTGGCAGCGCATGCTCTCCGGCCGCAGGCTCGACCTCCTCAACCCCTCGCCGCTCGACGTGGAGCTCTCCGACATCGCCCACGGCCTTGCCCGCGTCGCCCGCTGGAACGGGCAGACGGCCGGCGACCACGCCTTTTCCGTCGCCCAGCATTCGCTCGTCGTCGAGACGATCTTCCGCCGGCAGAACCGCTGCAATGCCGACGAATGCCTGATGGCGCTCCTGCACGACGCGCCGGAATACGTGATCGGCGACATGATCTCGCCCTTCAAGGCCGTCGTCGGCGGCGGCTACAAGACGGTGGAGAAGCGGCTGGAGACGGCCGTGCACCTGCGCTTCGGCCTGCCGCCGGCGACCCCCGCGGCGCTGAAGGCGAAGATCAAGAAGGCCGACCGGGTGGCCGCCTTCTTCGAGGCGACCGAGCTTGCCGGCTTCTCGCATGCGGAGGCGACAAAATTCTTCGGCGCGCCGCGCGGCATCACGCGCGAGATGATCGAGATCGCACCGCTGCCGGCCGTCGAGGCGCAGAGGCGCTTCGCCGAGCGCTTCACGGCGATCGAGCGGGAACGCGGCGCCCTCGCCGCGGCGGTGTGAGCATGGGCACGATCGTTGTCGCGCCGCTCGAGAAGATCGCCGAGCTCGCCGTGCGCCACGGCTGTCGCGAGATGCTGAGCCTCGTCGCGCCGAAGCAGGATTTCCACCGGCCGGCGGTGATCGACGCCTCCCGCCACCTGATCCTCGGCGTCAACGACATCGCCTTCGCCGCCACCGGCGACCTCGTCGCGCCCGGCGAGGAGCACGTCGCCGCCATCATCGGCTTCGCCGCGGGCTGGAACCGCGCGTCCCCCCTCCTCGTCCACTGCATGATGGGCGTCTCGCGCTCGCCGGCCGCCGCGCTGATCGCCGCGCTCGCCGTCCATCCGGACCAGGACGAGCGGGCGCTCGCCGCGCGCCTGCGCCGCGCCTCGCCGCAGGCGACGCCGAACGCACGGCTCGTCGAGATCGGCGACCGGCTGCTCTGCCGCGGCGGGCGGCTCGTCGCCGCCGTCCGCGAGATCGGGCGGGGCGCGGACTATGCGGGCGACAGCCCCTTCTCCTTCCCAGCGCTGCCCGAGGACAGCCGGCCATGACGCAGACGCGCGCGCGGCCGCCGGTCGAGATCGGGCTCAACGCGGCGGTGGTCGCCATTTCCGGCCGCAGCCCGTGCATCCTCGCCATCGCCGGCGACGCGGCGAACCCGCGCGACGCGCTGCCCTTCGGCCCGTTCGACCCGCACCAGCACCGCACCTTCGAGACGAGCCTGCGCGCGAGCGTGGAAGCGCAGACGGCGCTGAAGCTCGGCTATATCGAGCAGCTCTACACGTTCGGCGACCGCGGCCGGCAGAAGCTGCCCGACGAGGCCGGCACGCACATGGTCTCCGTCGGCTACCTGGCGCTGACGCGCACGGACGCCGAGGCCAACGACCGGCTGGCCGAGGCCGGCGCCCACTGGCGCGACTGGTACGCCTACCTGCCCTGGGAGGACTGGCGGCAGGGCCGGCCGGCCGTGCTCGACCAGATGATCCTGCCGGCGCTTGCCGCCTGGGCGGGCGAGCCGCCGCGCGACGAGCGCAGCCTGCCGATGCCGGCGCGGCGCACGCGGCTTCGCCTCGCCTTCGGCCTCGACGACTTTCCCTGGGACGAGGAGCGCGTGCTCGACCGCTACGAGCTGCTCTACGAGGCGGGGCTGGCCGAGGAGGCGGTGCAGGACGGGCGCGCCCGGCCGGGCCTGCCCTCGCCCGGCGTCGCCATGCGCCACGACCACCGCCGCATCGTCGCGACCGCCATGGCGCGGCTGCGCGGCAAGATAAAGTACCGCCCGGTGATCTTCGAGCTGATGGCGCCGGAATTCACGCTGACGGAGCTGCAGTCGACCGTCGAGGCGATCTCCGGCCGGCACCTGCACAAGCAGAATTTCCGCCGCCTCGTCGAGGGGGCGGAGCTGGTCGAGCCCACCGGCGCCTCGACCTCGGCGACCGGCGGGCGCCCCGCCGCGCTCTTCCGCTTCCGCCGCCGCATCCTCGAAGAACGACCGGCGCCGGGATTGAAGGTCGGGGTCCGCTGAGCGTCAGGCCTCCGCGCGCAGCCGCCGGGCGCGGATGGTCGGAGGACGAGGCCGGCTCCCGCCGGCGTGGCGGCCCGGACGATCAGGCACAGACCTGCCGGACGCCGAAGCAGCCGTGGAGACCCATAGGGTCCGTCTGGAAACATTATCTGGCCGGGTCTCCGTACCCGTATATCCGCGCCGGTTAAAGAACAGGAACACGCCGACGGCCGGTACGATCCGCTTCGTCACGGGCGCCCCTCCGCCTCCGGCGAGCAGGCGGAGGAACGACGCACCGTCAGCGGATCACGCCGCAGGCGAGCCGCTCGCCGGCGCCGCCGGCCGGATCGCTGCGGTAGTCGTCCGAATTCGCATGGACGATCAGCGCGCGGCCGCGGATGCCGCGGTCGCCCTGGTCGAGGGTGACGAGCGTCGAGTAGACCTGGGCGCGCAGGATGCCGTCCTCGGCGACGTACTGGTTCGGCAGGTCGCCGGCATGCGGGCCGTTCGCGGCGGCAAAGCCGTGCTCCTTGTTGTCCGGGTTGAAATGGCCGCCGGCCGACTCATGGCCGGAGGCGTGGTCGCAGGTGCCCGTCTCGTGGACGTGCAGCGCCACCCACTTGCGCGGCGGCAGGCCGGATATCTCCACCTCGAACAGCACGCCGCCGCGGCCGGCGGTGAGCTGGGCGCGGCCGGTCTCCTTGCCCGACCGGTCGACGAAATCCGCCCGCGCCGTGTCGGTGGCCTGCTGGGCGAGGGACGGACCGCCGAGGAGGACAAGAGCCCCCGTCGCGGCGGCGAGCGCGAATGGCTTCCACATGATGCATCCTTCCGATTGCCGATTGCTCATTCGGACAGGAACGCATCGCCCGCCGGGGTGTTCCCCTTCCCGGTCCCGGTCGTCAGTCCAGCACCACGTCGAGGCCGATGTCGAGCGTCGGCGCGGCCATGGTGATCTTGGAGGTGGAGATGTAGTCGACGCCCGTCTCGGCGATGGCGCGGACGGTGGTGAGGTTGACGTTGCCCGAGGCTTCGAGCTTCGCCCGGCGCGGGTCGCCCGCATAGGTCCGGTCGTTGAGGCCGGCGCTGTCGCGGTTGATCTCGACGGCGCGGCGCAGGAGCTCCGGCCCCATGTTGTCGAGCAGCACGACGTCGGGCCCGGCCTCCAGCGCCTCCTCCAGCTCGGCGAGCGTCGTCACCTCCACCTCGACCTTGACCAGGTGGCCGGCGAAGGCGCGGGCCGCGCGGATCGCGCCCGCCACGCCGCCGGAGACCGCGATATGGTTGTCCTTGATGAGGATCGCGTCGTCGAGGCCGTAGCGGTGCGAGGAGCCGCCGCCCATGCGCACGGCGTATTTCTCCAGCGCCCTGAGGCCCGGAATGGTCTTGCGGGTACAGCAGACCCGCGCCTGCGTGTGGCCGATCTCGGCGGCGAAGCGCGCCGTGTGGGTGGCGACGCCGGAAAGGTGCATCAGGAAATTGAGCGCCACCCGCTCGGCCGACAGCACCGCGCGCGCCGGACCGGCGATATGGGCGATCGCGGTGCCGGACGCAAGCCGGTCGCCGTCGGCGAAGAAGGCCTCGAAGCGGATCGCCGGGTCCATCAGGCGGAAGGCGGCGCGTGCGAGATCGAGCCCGGCAAGGACGCCCTCCTCGCGCACGTTCAGCTCCGCCCGCGCGGTCATGCCCGGCGCGACCGTCGCCTGACTGGTGATGTCGCCCGCCCGGCCGAGATCCTCGGCAAGCGCCGCGCGCACCTGCTCTTCGACCATCAACGGGGACAGGACGGGGAGATGGGGGGTGGTCATGGCGCTCGATCCTTCTCGGGGCTGGTGGCGTCGACGAGCCGCTTCAGCGGCTCCATGCGTTCATGCAGGACGCGGAGGAGGACGAGATCGCGCCCGCCGTCCGGCCGGGTCCGGAGGTGATAGTAAAGGACGTGCGAGGCCGCATGGCGACGGGCGGCGGCACGGGACAGATGCAGCGACCGCACGCCGGGGCGAAGCTCGTCGCGGTTGCGCGACGCGGGCAGGCCCGGATCGGCCGCCAGCAGGCCGAGCGCCCGTTCGATCAATCCCGCATAGCGCATGGCCTGCTCCGCTCCGAAGGTCGCGACCGTGTAGCGGGCGATCTCGACGAGATCGCGCTCCGCCTCGCGCGTCAGCCGGATACGGATCATGCCTCGCGCACGGCAGCGGCGAAGATGTCGGAGACCGGGCGATCGGAAAGGTCGCCGCGCTCCGACTGCGCCAGCCCCTCGTCGACCGCGCGCCGCAGGAGGGCGAGCTTCGCCGCGGCACTTTCCTGCTCCTGCCGCATCATCCGCAGCGCGTCGCGCACGACCTCGCTCGCCGAGACATAGGAGCCGCTGGCCACGGCCTCCTCGATGAAGTCGGCGAATTCGGGCGTCAGGCTCACGTTCAGCGTCGGCATGTCACGCTCCTTTCGCCCTGATCATAGGTCGGCATGCGCCGTTGTCAATTTTTGCCAAGGCACCTCACGCCGCCGCCGTCTCCGCCACCTCGGCGACGACCTTCTCGGCGTCGGCGAGCGTCAGGAAGGTGCGGTGCTTCCAGGCGGGCTTCTGCTCGGGGAAATCGGCGCGGAAATGGCCGCCGCGGCTTTCCTCGCGCAGCCAGGCGGCGGCCGCGATCAGCTTGGCGGTGGTGACGATGTTCAGGAAGCGCATGCGGCTGTTCTCGCGCTCCAGCCGGGCGATCTCCCGCAGCGCGACGGTCAGCCCCTCTCGGCTGCGGATGACGCCGACATGATCGCTCATGACGCGGCGCAGGTGCTTCAGCGCCGGGCTGTCCTCGATGGTGACGAGGTCGTCGCTCTCGCCGGCGTTCTTGCCCCAGTCGTTGAGCTTCGGCTCGGGCAGGATGCCCTTGATGTTTTCCGCGATGCGCGCGGCGAAGACGACGGCCTCCAAGAGCGAGTTGGAGGCGAGGCGGTTGGCGCCGTGCACGCCGGTGGACGTCACCTCGCCCGCCGCCCACAGGCCGTCGATCGAGGTGCGGCCCTCCGCGTCCGTCAGGATGCCGCCCATGTGATAGTGCACGGCGGGCACGACGGGGATCGGCTGGGTCACCGGATCGATGCCGGCGGCCTTGCAGGAGGCGTAGACGGTCGGGAACATGTCCGGGAAATGGCTGCCGACGGCCTTGGTGCAGTCGAGGAAGGCGCCGCGGCCGGCCTGCACCTCGGCGAAGACGCCGCGCGAGACGATGTCGCGGGGCGCGAGCTCGCCGTCCTCGTGGATGTCGAGCATGAAGCGGTGGCCGGCGGCGTTGACCAGATGCGCGCCGTCGCCGCGCAGCGCTTCCGTGGCAAGGGGCGCGGGGTCGCGGCCGATGTCGATGGCGGTCGGGTGGAACTGCACGAATTCCGGGTCGGCGATGATGGCGCCGGCGCGCGCGGCCATGCCGACGCCCTGGCCGCAGGCCTCCCAGGGATTAGTGGTGACGGCGTAGAGATGGCCGACGCCGCCCGAGCACAGCACGACGGCGCGGGCCGGGAAATGCACGCGCTTCTTCGACTGGCCGGCATCCGGCCGCGCCACGACGCCGGAGATGAAGCGGCCCTCGCGCACCAGCTCCTCGACCACGTAGCCCTCCAGCACCCGGATCGACGGCGTTTTCCGCACGGCGGCGATCAGCGCCTCCATGATGGCCTTGCCGGCCATGTCGCCCTTGACGCGGACGATGCGGCGCTCGGAATGGGCGGCCTCGCGCGAGAGCAGGAGCTTGCCCTCCAGGTCGCGGTCGAAGGGCACGCCGTATTCGAGGAGGTCGTGGATGCGCGCCGGGCCTTCCGAGACCATGAAGCGCGCCATCTTCTCGTCGACGATGCCGGCACCCGCCTCCAGCGTGTCGGCGACGTGCTTGTCGAAGGTGTCGCCGGGGCTCATCGCCGCGGCGATGCCGCCCTGCGCCCAGGCCGACGAGGCGCCCTGGCCGATGGGGGCGGCGGCCAGCACCGTGACGGGCCGGGGGCTGAGCTTCAACGCGCAGAACAGGCCGGCGAGGCCGCCGCCGACGATGACGATGTCGTCGATGCCGTTCCACGATTGCGGACGGAAACTTTCCAGGGGCATGTGCTACTCCTCCGACGCGCCTGCCTGCCGATAAGGCCCCTCACCTGCCTGCCGGCATCCTCTCCCCGCAAGCGGGGCGAGAAACGACAGCCTTGCCGTTTTCCGCCTTCTCCCCGTTTACGGGGAGAAGGTCCCGGCAGGGGGATGAGGGGCCACGCAGAACGGACGGCCCGCCATGTTACTGCTTCAGGTTCACCATCCGCTCGACGGCTAGGCGGGCGCGATCGGCGATCGCCGGGTCGACCGTCACCTCCTCCGTCATCGTCACCAGGCTGTCGAGGATCTTCGGCAGCGTGATGCGCTTCATATGCGGACAGAGGTTGCACGGCTTGACGAAATCGACGTCCGGCAGCTCCGCCTGGATGTTGGAAGCCATGGAGCATTCGGTGACGAGCAGCACGCGCTGCGGCCGGTGGTCCCTGACGTAGTTGATCATGCCCGAGGTGGAGCCGGAGAAGTCGCAGACGGCGATGACGTCCGGGTGGCATTCCGGATGGCCGATGATCTCGATGCCGGGATGGGCTTCCTTGTAGGCGAGCAGCTCGTTGGCGGTGAAGCGCTCGTGCACCTCGCAATGGCCCTTCCAGGTGAGGATCTTCTTGTTCGTCTGCTTGGCGACGTTCATCGCCAGATATTCGTCCGGGATGCAGAGCACGGTGTCGCTGTCGAGGCTTTCCACCACGGCGAGCACGTTGGAGGAGGTGCAGCAGATGTCCGTCTCCGCCTTCACGTCGGCCGACGTGTTGACGTAGGTGACGACCGGCACGCCCGGATAGCGCTCCTTGAGCAGGCGGACGTCGGCGCCGGTGATCGAATCCGACAGCGAGCAGCCGGCCTTCGAATCCGGGATCAGCACGGTCTTTTCCGGGTTGAGCAGCTTCGAGGTCTCGGCCATGAAGTGCACGCCGCACTGGACGATGATGTCGGCGTCGACGCGGGTGGCGTCGCGGGCGAGCGACAGCGAATCGCCGACGATGTCGGCGACGCAGTGGAAGATCTCCGGCGTCTGGTAGTTGTGGGCGAGGATGACGGCGCCGCGCTCCTTCTTCAGCCGGTTGATGGCGGCGACATAGGGCGCGTAGACCGGCCATTCGAAGGCGGGGATGAACTGCTTGACGCGCTCGTAGAGATGCTCGGTCTCGCGGGCGACGGCGGGGGTGAAGGAAAGGTCGGGCCGGTCGATGACGCCGAAGCGTTCCGCCGCCGTGAGCGGGCGCTGGGCAACGGCCCCTGCCGCATGCTGGGTCGCAATGGTCATGAACCCCTCCTTCCCGCCGCTTCCCGCGGCGCCGCCATTTTGCTCATATTGAGCATAATAGCCGTAAAACAAAACCGGCATTGCCGGTGGAACTGATTTAGAAACTTTTGTGACGCTTTGCAAGAAGCGCCGCCCGATTTCCCGTCCGGCGGCGCCCCCGATTTTTCACGCCATCGCCGGACGGGCGACGCCGCGCTCCTCGATCGGCCAGTGGACGACCGCGGCGAAGACGCCGAGCGCCACGCCGAGCCACCAGACCGGATCGTAGGTGCCGAAGCGGTCGTAGAGGTAGCCGCCCATCCACACGCCGAGGAACGAGCCGACCTGGTGCGAGAAGAAGACGATGCCGCCGAGCAGGCCGAGGTGGCGCGTGCCGAACATGATGGCGACGAGCGCGTTGGTCGGCGGCACGGTCGACAGCCAGAGCAGGCCCATGACGACGGCGAAGAGGATGACCGAGGCGGGCGTGGCCGGAAGCAGCACGAACACCGTCACCGCCACGGAGCGGGCGAGATAGATGAACGCGAGGAAATAGGGTTTCGAGTAGCGCTGGCCGATGACGCCGGCGGCAAGCGAGCCGATGATGTTGAAGAAGCCGATCAGCGCCAGCGCGATCACCGCATAGCGGGCATCGATGCCGAGGTCGCCGAGATAGGCGGGGAAATGGGCGGTGATGAAGGCGACCTGGTAGCCGCAGACGAAGAAGCCGGCCGTCAGCAGCAGGTAGCTGCGATGGCCGAAAGCCTCCTTCAGCGCCGCGCCGATCGACTGCTGGTATTCGCTCCTGGACGTGATGCCGGAAGAGGAATTGCCGCGCAGCGGGATCGCCAGCAGCGGCACGGCGAGCATCATCACGCCGAGCCAGACGAGGCTGTCCGACCAGCCGTAGGCCGAGATCAGCCCCTGCGACAGCGGCGCGAACAGGAACATGCCGGCCGAGCCTGCCGCGGTGCAGATGCCGAAGGCGAGCGAGCGCTGCTCCGGCGTGACGTTGCGGGCGAAGGCGGAGAGCAGCGTGCCGAAGGAGCCGGCCGCGACGCCGAGGCCCACCAGCACGCCGCCGCCGACATGCAGCCAGAGCGGCGAGGCGCCGGAGGACATCATCACGAGGCCGCCGGCGTAGAGCAGCGCGGAGACCAGCAGGACGCGCCAGGTGCCGTACTTGTCGGCGACGGCGCCGAAGAAGGGCTGGCCGATCCCCCAGCAGAGGTTCTGCAGCGCCATGGCGAGGCCGAAGGTCGTGCGGTCCCAGCCGGTGTCCTGCAGCATCGGCAGCTGGAAGAAGCCCATGGCCGAACGCGGGCCGAAGGTCAGCATGGCGATCAGCGAGCCGGCGATGATGATCAGCCAGGGCATCGGCCGGGCTGCGGCCGGCGTCGGGGAGGTCGGGGACATGGGCTACTCCGGATTTGCGGAAGCGTAAAATACGCTTGCCGGCCGATGCGCGAAAGCGAATTAATTTGACCGGGCGATCAGCGCGATTGATGGATCATATCCAGGGCATCGCGTATGAACCGCAGCGCTCCGTCATGGCGCCTTCTCCCCCGCGGGGAGAAGGTCGCGGCAGCGGGATGAGGGGGACGCCGAAGGCGTAGAATCAAGGAATTTCGTTGGCTTCGCCCCCCTCATCCGGCCCTTCGGGCCACCTTCTCCCCGCGGGGGAGAAGGGGAAAGCGGCAACGGCTTGCCGATTCAGGCGCGGACCTTCATCGGCCAGCGCTCCGCCCGCTCGGCCACCACGCGGACCGCATCGCCGAGCCGGATCGTCCCCTCCCCGCGCGGCACGGCGTTCCAGCCGAACAGCACGCCCGGCACGCGGCGGTCGGCCGACATGCGCTTCTCGGCCAGGCCCTGGATCGGATTGCCGCCGATGCGCTCGCCGGTCCGCTGGTCCTGCGTGGTCATGATGCAGCGGGCGCAGGGCTTGACGAGGTCGAAGCGGATGCCGCCGATCTCGACCGCCGCCCAGAGATCCTCCCGCCAGGGCTCGTCGCAGGCAATCAGCACGTTGGTGCGGAAGCGGTCCATGCCGACCGGCTCCTGACCATTGGCGATCAATGTGCGGTTGAGGTCGGCGAGCGAGCCGGTGGTGGTGATCAGCGCCGGAAAGCCGTCGACGAAGCCGACCGGCACCGGCGCGCCGGCCCATTCCGCGCCCTCGGCGCGGCGGGCGCGGCCGTCCATGTGCACGAGTTGCACGGGACGGCCGAACCAGTCCGAGAGGACGGCGTTCACCGCCGGGTCGGCGACGGCGGCGTCGACCGTGCTGTCCCAGACGGTGACGGCGAGCCGGCGGTCGGGGTCGAAGCGCGCCTGCAGCCGGCGGCCTTCCATTTCGAGCAGCAGGCCGCCGGCCACCTCCCGCGCCGCGACGCGGGCGAGCGCCTGCATCTCGCGCTGAGTGATGAAGCGGCCGCCGCCGTCGACGATCATGAAGCGGCGGTCGCCGGAAAAGCCGTCGAGGCGGACCGCGGCCTCTTCGAGCGCGATGGCCCGGCCGCTCTTCAGCGGATGGATGTTCAGGCCTTCGACATGCATGGCACCGTCCTCGGATTTCGATTCAACGACCTGCCGAAGCGATTCAGCAGGCCGGCACAAAAGCATGTTCTTTCTCGGATTTCACCCTTGCGGCACGGACTTGCCGGAAAGAATCCGCTGGTAGAACAGGCCGATGCCGATCAGCACCGCGCCGAGCCCGATGAAGGAGAGCGCGCGCAGGAAGCCTTCGAGGTTCGACATGTCGATGAGGAACACCTTCACCACGGCGACCAGCACGAGGCCGGCGGAGGCGAGCCGGATGCTCTTCGAATCGAACCTCGAACCGAGCGCCAGCAGCAAGACGCCGAGGAGCAGCCAGACGACCGAATAGGTATAGGTCTCGGCCTGCAGAAAACCCTTCCAGTCGGCGATGCTCTCGCCGTGCCAGTAGCGGCGCACGGTAAGCGTCACCCAGGCGAAGGCGAGCACGACGCCGGCGAGCGCCAGCATCGTCACGTAGGGCATCGGCCGGCGGCCGCGGGCGTAGCGGGCGAGCCCCGCATAGGCCACCCCCGGCAGGAGATAGCCGATCAGGAGCAGGTCGAAGACCGGCCAGCGGCCGAGCAGCTCGCCGGTGAAATAGGGATTGAGGCCGGCGAGATGGGCGCTCGCCACCGACAGCACGGAGAGGACGCCGACCGTCATCGAGCCGTAGCGGAAGACCGGGCTCGGCGACTTCAGGTCGAGCGTCATCATCACCGCCGAGGCGCCGATGACGAGGAGCGTGTAGATCGCCTGCTCGCCGAGCGTCGGCACGGCGCTGTCGAGCACGCCGCCGTTCATGGCGTGGCGGACGAGGATCGCCGCCGTGAGCAGCACGAACAGGCTCGCCAGCGCCTGCAGGAGATTGCGCACCCGCTCGCCGGGCCAGCGGCGCAGTTCGAAGGCCGAGAGCGCGAGGAGTGCGGCGGGAATGCCGTAGCCGGCGAGGAGCTGGTTGAAGACCGGCGTCTTCGCGAGGTTCGCCGCCCCGACGATCGTCGGCTCGACGGCGATGCGGCCGGCGACGACGGCGGCAGCCCCCGCCATCAGCCAGGGCAGGACGGGCCAATGGCGCAGCCGCGTGGCGAAGACGGCGAGCGCGCCGAGGACGGCGACGCCGAGCGTGGTGGCGAGCCCTTCGGTGAGCGCATGCAGCGAAAGCACGAGGAAGGCGAAGCCGCCGGCCGCAAACGTCCATTGCGGCACGAACACCGCCTCCCCCTCCGCCCGGCCGCTCGAGAAAAGCTCGGCGGCGGCGAGGAAGGCGAGGCCGAAGACGAGGGCGACGAGGCCGTGCTTCAGGTCGAAGGCGAGGTTGCCGAAGACGAAGAGGCTCGCCGCCGTCACGGCGAAGGGGACGGCCGGCGCGAGCACGCTCCACAGCGCGGCGAACTCGCGCGACGTCCGCCCGCGCAGCCACGCGCCGGCGATGCCGAGGGCGGCATAGGCGGCGGCGGTGAGAAGCAGCAGGTTCACGGGTGCCGCGGCGGCGAGCGGCAGCGGGGAGACGGGCGTCGCGCCCTCCGGCAGCGGCGGAGCAACGAGACCGAAGCCGTCGAGGAGGGTGACGCCCGGCATGACGGCGAGGATCGCTGTGCCGAGAACGAGGGCGACGGCGGAGAACATCGCCGGATAGACCGCCCAGCCGCGCGCCGCCCCCAGCGCGGCAAGGGAAAGCACGACGAGCGCGAAGGCATAATCGGCAAGGGCGAGGCCCGGCACCTGCGTGGCGAAGACGAGGGCCGGGAACAGGAGCGCCAGCGCGCCGGTGAGCGAGACGGCGGCGGCCGGCGGCGACAACAGGCGCTCCCAGGCGTCCGTCGTGGCCCGCTCCTCCTCGCCTTCGCCTGCCGCACCGGGCCAGAGGAGACCGAGGCCGGCGGCGAGCACGAGGAGGGCAAGCAGCACCGGCGGCGTCTCGACGGTCCCGGCCTGGGTGAGATAGAGCACCGCCCAGAGCGCGAGGCCGGCATTGGCGAGCGCCGGCACGACCTGCCAGCGCCTGAGCCGCGAGGCGGCGAGCGTCGCCAGCCAGGCGACGGCGAGGAAGCCGAACAGCGGCCAGGGCCGCGGCTCGCCGGTCGCCACCAGCCCGGGCGTCGCCATGGAGGCGAGCAGGCCGAGGCCGGCGAGCGCCTGCCCGTGCAGGAGCGACAGGCCGAGGGTGGCGAAGGAGACGGCGGCGAGCAGCGCGAAGGCGGCGAGCGGGCCGACATAGCCGTAGACCGCATAGGCGACATAGGTGACGGCGAAGAGCGTGATGACGCCGGCCGCCGTCAGCACGCCGGGGATCATGGCGTTGCGGAACGCGTTGGCGATCACCGGCTGGGCGCGGCGGCGCACGGCCTCGCCGGCGGCGAGCAGCACGAGGCCGAAGAGGGCGGCGAGCGACAGGCGCACCGCCGGGCTCAAGAGCCCCGCCTCGATCGAGTATTTCACCATGAAGATGCCGCCGAGCGCCAGCGCGATGCCGCCGACCCAGACGGCCCAGCGCGCGCCGATGCGGCTCTCGAAGCTCTCCCGCGCGGCGACGGGCGCCGTCTCGGCCGGCTCCTCCTCCGCCGCGGCCGCTTCCGCCGGCGCACCGCCGAAGATGGCCCGGCCGATATCCTCCTCGCTTGCCGCCGGCCGCGTCCAGGGGCCCGGCTCGGCTTTGGCAGCCGGCTCCTCCTCGGCGGCGACGGCGACGGCCGGCTCGGGCGGCACCACGCCGGCAACCTTCAGCGCCTCCATCTCCCGGCGCAGCCGAACGATCTCCTCGCCGAGCCGGCGGGCGTTCTCGCGCGATGCGTGGAGGGTGTAGAGCGCGAGCGCGACGGCGACGAGGGGGAGGATTTCAAACATGGCGACTCCAGCGCGGGGGACGGGCCCGGGACGGGCGAGATTAAAGGCTTTTGCGCAAAGGCCAAGCCGTTGACGTTTCAAACCGGCCTTTCCAAGCCATTCGGCGTCGGAACGCGGCGCCCCGACTTCCCTTCTCCCCGCCGGGGAGAAGGTGGCCCGAAGGGTCGGATGAGGGGGTGGAGCGCGCCTGAGCGGCCATGATCGCCTGGCGCGCGTCCCCCCTCATCCCGCTGCCACGACCTTCTCCCTGCCGGGGAGAAGGGGGCAAGACGCACCATCATCATTTCACAGACGATGGTCTTGTCGTCACACAGGATCCTTGCCCGCGCCGAGCGCCTTCAGCGCCGCCTGCACGAAGCCGTCGCGGGCGCTGGCGAGCTCCAGCCCGCGCGGCTCGCAGACGTGGCGGTTGAGGAAGAAGGCGGTGAGGCGGAAGCCGTCGGCGAGCGCGTCGGCATCCGCCGCATGCCCGCTGTCGTCGCCGAGGAAGGCGGGAAGGCGCAGCATCCGCTCCGCCCAGGGCGCGCCCGCCGTGCGCGAGACGGCGCGGCCGGATTTCGGCGAGACGTAGGCGAGATCGTCGCGGCTGCCGGTCGCCGCGCATTCGGCGAGGTCGAGGCCGAAGCCGAGGTCGTTCAGCACGGCGAGCTCGAAGCGCACGAAGAGCTCGCCCGCATCGGCCGGCTCGTGCAGATGGTCGAGGATGACGGCGAGCGCCTCGAAGAGATGCGGATGCGGGTCGCGCTCGGGCAGGAAGCGCAGGAGGGCCGCCATCGCCTGCACGCCGTAGACGGCCGTCGCCGTCTCCATCAGCCGCCCTGCCCGCAGTTGCAGCGGCTCGACGCGGAACTCGCCGAGATGCTCGTCGAGCCGCGCCCGCCAGGTGACCTCGACGGAATTGCCCGGCTGCAGCACCGGCTGCATGCTGCGCGAGCGGCCGCCGCGCACGAGGCCGAGATGGCGGCCGCGGCCGCGCGTCATTACCTCGGCGATCACCGACGTCTCGCCGTGGCGCCTGACGCCCAGCACGATGGCCTCGTCGCTCCATTGCATGGAGGGTTTCCCGTTCGTTCCACCGCAGGGGCGCCGCCCCTCATCCGGCTGCCGCCACCTTCTCCCCGCAGGCGGGGAGAAGGGGAAAACGGCACGGCTTCCCTCCTCTCCCCGCCTGCGGGGAGGATGCCGGCAGGCAGGTGAGGGGCAAAAGCCACCGCCCGCTTCTACCCCCTCGCCTCCTCTCCGGCAAGCGCGGCTGTGGCGCGGCGGACACACCCAAGGCCTTGCCGCAATTTCGCTTTCTTCCCGCCCCGCCGTCGCCCGCTTTGCCGCCGATGGAGCCCGCAACGGCCGAAGGCCGACACTGCAATGCGAATCGACAGGTGCCCCCTCATGTGTGTGTCCATGCTCCGCCCCCTCGCCCTCCTTGCGCTCGCCGCGCTGCTTGCCGGCTGCGCCGCCACCGCCAAGCCGGTGAAAAGGGGGCCGGACCCGGTGCATGTCGCCATGTACGGCGCGCATCCGCAGGAGCGCTTCCCGCTGCCGGCGACCGACATCGCCCGCGTCGATCCGAAATATCTGCGCCAGCAGGTGGCCTATCCGACGGCGGAACCCACCGGCACCATCGTCATCGACACGCAGAACCGCTTCCTCTACCTCGTGCAGGAGAACGGCATGGCGATGCGCTACGGCATCGGCGTCGGCAAGGCGGGGCTGGAGTTCGAGGGTGCCGCGCGCGTCGGCCGCAAGGCGGAATGGCCGCGCTGGACGCCGACGCCGGCGATGATCGCCCGCGAGCCGGAGCGCAACGCGCAATGGGCGGGCGGCATGGAGCCGGGGCTGACCAACCCGCTCGGGCCGCGCGCGCTCTATCTCTTCCAGGACGGCCGCGACACGCTGTTCCGCATCCACGGCACGACCGAGGCCTGGTCGATCGGCAGGGCGGTGTCGAGCGGCTGCATCCGCCTCTTCAACCAGGACATCATCGACCTCTACGGCCGCGTGCCGACGGGAAGCCGCGTCGTCGTGCTGCAGCACGCGGCGCCGGCGGCGGAAGAGGCCGTGCCGGTTGCGGCCGCCGACGGCTTCGCGCCGCCCGCGGCGATCTGAATCACTTCCGCTTCATCGCCTCGGCGAGCGCGGCCCCGAGCGCGCCCTGCGCGGGCGCCTGCGGCTTTGCGGCGGGCTGCCTGAATTTTTCGCGCGGGGCCTGGTCGCGGGGTGCGGTGCCGCCGCCGTCCTTGCGCATGGAAAGGCCGATGCGCTTGCGCGGCACGTCGACCTCGGTCACGCGCACCGTCACGACGTCGCCGGCCTTCACCACCTCGTGCGGGTCCTTGACGAAGCGGTCGGCGAGCTGGGAGACGTGGACGAGCCCGTCCTGATGCACGCCGATGTCGACGAAGGCGCCGAAGGCGGCGACGTTCGTCACCGTGCCTTCCAGCTGCATGCCGACCTTCAGGTCCTTGATGTCGTCCACCCCTTCGGCGAAGGTCGCGGTCCTGAATTCCGGGCGCGGGTCGCGGCCGGGCTTTTCCAGCTCCGACAGGATGTCCTTCACCGTCGGCAGGCCGAAGCGCTCGTCGACGAAGGCCTTCGGGTCGAGCGTCTTCAGCGCGGCGCTGTCGCCCATCAGCGTGCGCAGGTCCCGCCCGCAGGCGGCGACGATCTTCTTGGCGACGCCGTAGGCTTCCGGATGCACGGCGGAGGCATCGAGCGGCTCCCGGCCATTCGGGATGCGCAGGAAGCCCGCGCATTGCTCGAAGGTGCGCGCGCCGAGCCGCGGCACCTTCAGGAGCTCCTGCCGGCTGGCGAAGGGGCCGTTCGCGTCGCGGTGGGCGACGATCGCTTCCGCCGAGGCCTTGCCGAGGCCGGAGACGCGGGAAAGCAGCGGGGCCGAGGCCGTGTTGAGGTCGACGCCGACGGCGTTCACCGCATCCTCCACCACGGCGTCGAGCGAGCGCGAGAGCTTGCCCTGGTCGACGTCGTGCTGGTACTGGCCGACGCCGATCGACTTCGGCTCGATCTTGACCAGTTCCGCGAGCGGATCCTGCAGGCGGCGAGCGATGGAGACGGCGCCGCGCAGCGACACGTCGAGGTTCGGGAATTCGGCCGCCGCCGTCTCCGAGGCCGAATAGACCGAGGCGCCCGCCTCCGAGACGATCACCTTGGTCGGCTTCGGCGCGGGGAGTGCGGCGAGCATGTCGGCGACGAGCTTCTCCGTCTCGCGGCTGCCGGTGCCGTTGCCGATGGCGATCAGCTCGACCTTGTGCTTGCGCACGAGGCTCGCGAGTTCCGCCTGCGCGCCGCGCACGTCGTTCCTCGGCGGGAAGGGATAGACGGTCGTGGTGTCGAGGAGCTTTCCGGTGTTGTCGACCACGGCGACCTTGACGCCGGTGCGGATGCCCGGGTCGAGGCCCATCGTCGCCCGCGTGCCGGCGGGTGCGGCAAGCAGCAGGTCCTTGAGGTTGCGGGCGAAGACGCGGATCGCCTCCTCCTCCGCGCGCTCGCGCATCTCGCGCATCAGGTCGAGCGAGAGCGACGGCGACAGCTTCACCCGCCAGGTCCAGCCGATCGCCTCGGCGAGCCACTTATCGCCGGGCTTCGTGCCGAGGGAATAGAAGGAGGCGATGATGCGCTCGACCGGCTTCACCGGCTCGGCATTGTCCTGGTCGACGACGATGTCGACCGACAGCACCTCCTCGTTCCAGCCGCGCAGCATGGCGAGCGCGCGGTGCGAGGGCACCGTCGCCCAGCGTTCGGTGTGGTCGAAATAGTCGGAGAACTTCGCGCCGGCCGCCTGCTTGCCCTCGACCACGCGGGAGCGCAGGAAGGCGTTCTGCTTCATGTGCTCGCGCAGGCGCTTCAGGAGGTCGGCATTCTCGGCGATGCCTTCTGCGACGATGTCGCGCGCGCCGTCGAGGGCCGTCTTGACGTCCGGCACTTCGGCCGAGAGGAATCCCCCCGCAAGGTCCGCCGGCACCGCCGACCGGTCGGCGAGGATGCGCTCGGCGAGCGGCCCGAGGCCGCGCTCGCGGGCGATCTCGGCCTTGGTGCGCCGCTTCGGCTTGTAGGGAAGGTAGATGTCCTCCAGCTCCGCCTTGGTGGAGACGGCGTGTATGCGGGCGGAGAGCTCGTCCGTCAGCTTGCCCTGGCCGGAAATCGATTCGAGGATCGCCGCGCGGCGCGCCTCCAGCTCGCGGAGATATGTCAGCCGCTCGGAGAGCACGCGCAGCTGCGTGTCGTCGAGGCCGCCCGTCACCTCCTTGCGGTAGCGCGCGACGAAGGGCACCGTCGCGCCGCCGTCGAGGAGATCGGCGGCGGCGGAAACCTGCGCCGGCGTCGCCTTGATCTCGGCGGCGATCAGGTTCGCGATCTTGGGCGGTGTCGAGGTCATGTCGGTGTCCTTCAGCGGTTTGCGCGCGGGCGGCGACCATAATGCGGCGGCTCGCGCGCGCCAACCGCAAGGCCCCGCCGCGTCCACATGTTTTCCGGCAACCAGAGGGCGCATTCCCCCACCCATAGCGAGAATTCGGCCGCCCCCCGTAACCATTCATAAAGCCTTGCCGCCTAATCTTTCTTGACGTAACGGCAACGGGGCCAAGGTCATGCGCGGTGCGCTTCTCGCAGCAGTTTCCCTGACGGCCCTCACGGCCGCGGCACCTGCCCATGCCATCACCCTGAACCTGCTCATCTGGGAAGCCTATATCGAGGGCTCGATCCTGGAGGACTTCAAGGCGAAGACCGGCATCGAGGTCCACCAGACCTATTACGACAGCGGCGATGCCCGCGACGAGATCCTCTCCGACCCGAACAGCAATGTCGACCTCGTCGTGACCAGCGAGAACGGCGCCAAGCTCTACGGCAACCGCGGCGTGCTCCTGCCGCTCGACCCCGCCGCCGTGCCGTCGGCCGCCGACTATCCGGAAAGCTGGACGCGCCGCTGCGGCGGCTACGGCCTGCCCTATCTCTGGGGCACGATGGGCATCCTCTACCGCTCCGACAAGGTGACGGCGGCCCCCTCCTCCTGGTCCGACCTGATGGCGCCGGACGAGCCGCTGCGCGGCCACATCGCCATGTACGACGACCATGCGGAAGCATTCGTGGCGCCGCTGATGCTGCTCGGCAAGTCGGTCAACGCCAACGACAACGAGACGCTGAAGCAGGCCTACGAGGTGATGAAGGCGCAGTCGCCCTACGTGCTCACCTACGACTACATCATCACCTCGATCCAGAGCCCGGAGCACGGTCAGGACATCTACATGGCGCTCGGCTACAGCGGCGACCAGCACGTGCTGAACGAGAAGGTCTCCGCGCCCGGCCTGTGGCGCTACGTGGTGCCGAAGGAGGGCACGCTCTCCTGGCTCGATTGCATCGCCGTCAGCGAGCGCTCGCAGAACCGCGAGGCGGCGCTGAAGCTGTTCGATTTCATCACCAACGCCGAAAACGCCGCCCGCAACGCCCAGAGCCTCAACATGCCCACGGCCAGCACCGCCGCCCTCGCGCTGCTTCCCGAGGAGATGCGCTCCAATCCCGAAATCTATACCGCGCCGGAAATCCTCGCCCGCAGCCAGTTCCAGGAAGAACTGACCGTCCAGTCGGTCCAGGCCCGTCGTCGCATCATCAGCAGTCTGGCCCAATTCAGTGACGCTCGATAAACGCGCCCTCGCCCTCATCTTCCCCGTCATCCTGTCGGGCTACGTGCTAGCGGCCTCGCTGATCTACTTCGTCCAGGGCTCCTCGGTGCTCGGGCTGGAAAGGGCGCGGCTGTGGCAGCAGATGGGCCTGCTCACCGCCGTCTTCCAGAACGAGGTGACGCAGAACCGTTCGCTGATCTACTCGCTGGTCGAGGGCAACGCGGTGCGCCTCTTCGTCAACGAGACGGACGCCAGCTACCGCAGCAACGCGCTCGGCGCGCGGCTGCAGCAGAGCATCACCTCGCTTTCCGACGAGAAGCAGAAATTCGTCTCGGTCGCCATCATCCGCCCGCCGCTGTCGGTCGACTACTATTACGAAAACAGCGACGATCCCTTCGCCGAGCTGACGCCGCAGCAGCTGAAGCACGCCCGCGCGGTCATCGAGAGCCCGCGCCTCTCCTCCTGGACCTATCTCGACGTCGACGGCATCGAGCCGCTGATCGTGCATTCGGAGTTCATCGACCCGCTGACCTTCAACCGGCCGCTGCCGACCGCCAAGCAGAGCGCCATCCTCGTCCAGACCGCCGTGCGCCCCGCGCCGTTCCTGGAGATGAAGCAGACGCTCGAGAAGGAATACGGCGCGCGGCTCGAGATCTCGCGCCATCCGCTGCTCGCGCAGGGCGCGCTGTCGGCGACGGCCAAGCTCAGCCCGTCGCTCTTCGCCCGGCTGACGCCGCGGCCCGACTTCCTCGACCAGCGGCTCGGCACGCTGAAGACGCTGCTCGCGCTCGGCGCGATCGCGCTCAGCCTGTGCTCGATCGGCCTCGTGCTCTTCCTGCTGCGCCGCTACATCACCGAGCCGATCGCCCGCCTCGACCGTCGCCTCACCGACGTGATGAACGGCAGCCTCAGCGCGCTGCCGGACATGGGCGAGGCCGGCGAGATCGGCCGGCTCTCGGCCAACGTCAAGCGGCTGCACGACAATTCGCTGCGCTCCTTCGACCTCGTGCGCAACGCCTCCTGGACGGACACGCTGACGGGCATCAGCAACCGCGAGCACTTCAACATCCGCTCGACCCAGATCATCGCCGAGGCCGAGGCGCAGGGCGCCGGCTGCACGCTGCTGTTCATAGACGTCGACAACTTCAAGTTCGTCAACGACAAGCACGGCCACAAGGTCGGCGACGAGCTCCTGAAGACGCTCGCCGCGCGCATCGCCGCGATCGTCGAGCGCACCGTCACCGCGCGCGGCCTGCCGGAAGGCCTGTTCGCCCGGCTTTCCGGCGACGAGTTCGCCATCATGCTGCGCAGCCAGCCCGGCAACGGCACGATCGCCGAGGTGTCCGACGCGATCCTCGCCCTGTTCGCCGAGGGCTTCGAGGTGCTCGACAAGGCCTATCCGGTGACCGCCAGCATCGGCATCGCCGTCTATCCGGACGACGCCCGCACGCTGCCGGAGCTGCTCGCCAACGCGGACGCCGCCATGTACCAGGCGAAATCCTGCGGCAAGAACGGTTCGGCGCGCTACTCGCGCTCCCTGCACGAGAAACGCAACCGCCAGCGCCGCATCGAGGAGGAGCTGCGCGTCCTCGATCCCGACCGCGAGTTCCGCCTCGTCTACATGCCGATCGTCGACGGGCGCGGCAAGGTGACGGGCTGCGAGGCGCTGCTGCGCTGGGAATCGCCCTCCCTCGGCCGGGTGACGCCGGACGAGTTCATCCCGATCGCCGAGACGACGGGCCTGTTCAGCAAGATCGACTGGTGGGTGATCGACCGCGCCATGGCCGAGAGCGGGCAGCTGCGCAAGCTGTTCGGCCCCGAGATGATCCTGTGCATCAACATCTCCTCGGCCGAGCTCTACACCCGCTCGATCTCCGACCATTTCTGCGAATGCGCCGAGCGCCACGGCGTCGACCCGCGCACCATCGAGATCGAGCTGACGGAGACCTTCGCCGTCAAGCTCGGCGAGCAGTTGCGCCGCAACATCGACGTGCTGCGCGCCAGGGGCTTCCGCATCTCGATCGACGATTTCGGCGCGGGCTACACCTCGGTGCAGCAGATCATCGAATACCCGGCCGAGACCATCAAGCTCGACCGGGCGCTGGTGGAAAGCCTCACGGTCGCCGCGGCCCTGCCGACGCTGCGCGCGCTGATCGCGCTCTGCCACGCGCAGGACATGTCCGTCATCGCCGAGGGCGTCGACACGACCGAGAAGATGGGCCTGCTCGCCGCCGCCGGCTGCGACTTCTACCAGGGCTACCTGATCACCCCGCCGCTCTCGCTCGACGACGTCGGCGTGTGGGCGATGCAGCGCCTCGTCGAGAAGGCGCGCGAGGCGGCGCAGACGCCGGAACGGCGGGCGCGGGCTTAGGAAACGTGACGCTGCCGCCTCCCCTTCTCCCCGGCGGGGAGAAGGTGCCCGAAGGGCGGACGAGGGGGTGAAAGCGCACGCCGTCACTATCTTGATTTCGCTTGGCGCGCGTCCCCCTCATCCCGCTGCCGCGACCTCTCCCCGGCGGGGAGAAGGGGCACAAGGCACCGTCGTCAATCCAGGACGATAGCGCTTAAGGTATCACGACGTCGGGAAATCCAGGCCCATCTCGCGGAAGCGGGCGGGGTCGTCGCCCCAGTTCTCGCGCACCTTGACGAAGAGGAAGAGGTGCACCGGCTGTTCGAGGATCTCCGACAGCTCCTTGCGCGCGGACATCGAGATCGCCTTGATCGCCTCGCCGTTCTTGCCGAGCGCGATCTTCTTCTGGCTGTCGCGCTCGACGTAGATCACCTGCTCGATGCGCACCGAGCCGTCCTTGCGCTCCTCCCACTTCTCCGTCTCGACGTGGGAGGAATAGGGAAGCTCCTGGTGCAGCCTGAGGAACAGTTTCTCCCGGGTGATCTCGGCGGCGAGCTGGCGCATCGGCAGGTCGGAGATCTGGTCCTCGGGATAGTACCAGGGGCCTTCCGGCAGCGTGGCCGAAAGATGGTCCATCAGGTCGTCGCAGCCCGAACCGGTGAGCGCGGAGACCATGAAGGTGCGCTCGAAGGGGACCGCCTCGTTGGCGGCGGCGGCGAGCTTCAGCAGGTCCTCGGGCTTCACCCGGTCGATCTTGTTGAGCACGAGGATCTTCGGCTGGCGGACCTCCTTGAGGCCCTCCAGGATCGTCTCGGCGTCGCCCTTGAGGCCGCGCTCGCTGTCGATCAGGAACAGGATGACGTCGGCGTCCCTGGCGCCGCCCCAGGCGGTCGTCACCATGGCGCGGTCGAGCCTGCGGCGCGGCTTGAAGATGCCGGGCGTGTCCATGAAGACGATCTGCGCGTTGTCGTGGATGGCGATGCCGCGCACGATGGCGCGCGTCGTCTGCACCTTGTGGCTGACGATCGTCACCTTGGCGCCGACGAGGCGGTTGACCAGCGTCGACTTGCCGGCGTTCGTCGCGCCGATCAGGGCGACGAAGCCCGAGCGCGTGGGCTTTGCGTTTTCTTCCGTCATGGCATCCGTCAATCCGGGGCGTGTCAGGCTTTCCGCCAGATGCCCTCGCGTTCCAGTATCTTCGTCGCGGCCGCCTGCTCGGCGGCCCGTTTCGAGCGGTCCGTGCCCGTCTCGGGCGGAACGCCCGGGATCTCCACCGTGACGGTGAAGCGCGGATCATGATCCGGACCCGAGCGCTCGTCCACCCGGTAGAACGGCGTCACGCCGAAT
Organism: Shinella pollutisoli; assembly: GCF_024609765.1. Classification (GTDB taxonomy): domain Bacteria; phylum Pseudomonadota; class Alphaproteobacteria; order Rhizobiales; family Rhizobiaceae; genus Shinella; species Shinella pollutisoli. The sequence goes on along the minus strand of NZ_JANFDG010000025.1, from coordinate 19,250 downwards.
TTCGCATGCGCCCATTCCTGCAGCTCGGTCTTGGCGTCGCGCCGCGCGCCCTCGGCACGCACCGCCCTCTCCTCCCAGTTGCGCAGGATGAAGCCGCGCGCCGCCTCCAGCCCGCCGTCGAGATAGATCGCGGCGATCAGCGATTCCACCACATCGGCGCGCACGTTTAGCATCGCCTTGCCGGTGAGCTTCTTGACGTCCGCGCCGGTGCGGATGAAGCGGTGCAGGCCGAGGTCGTCGGAGACCGCCGCGCAGCTCTCGGCGCTGACGAGCTGGTTGAGGCGCACCGAGAGCTCGCCCTCCTTCGCCTCGCGGAAGGTGCGGAACAAGAGCTCGGCGACGCAGAGGCCGAGCACCCGGTCGCCGAGGAACTCCAGCCGCTCGTAGTCGACGCCCTTGCCGGGGCGCGTGCTCGAATGGGTGATCGCCCGGTCGAGCCGCTCCTTGTCGGTGAAGGCGTAGCCGATCAGGCCTTCGAGCAGCGCGCGGTTCTCCTCGTCGAGGGGTCTGGCGCCCTTCATTCCACGACCTTGAACAGGCGGTCCCAGCGCAGGTTCGTCGGCCATTTCCAGATTTCGCGGAAGGCGGTGTCGTTGCCGAGCGAGAAGAAGATCAGGCTGGCGCGGCCGATCAGGTTCTCCGCCGGCACGAAGCCGACGTCGAAGCGGCTGTCGGCCGAGTTGTCGCGGTTGTCGCCCATCATGAAATAGTGGCCTTCCGGCACGATGAACTCGCGCGTGTTGTCGCCGACCGTGCCGGGGCGCGTGTCGAGCGTGTCGTAGGTCACGCCGTTGTCCATGGTCTCGCGGAAGACCGGCACGTCGTCGCCGGTGTCGTACTGGTCGTCGGCGCGGAAGAAGCCGTTGTGCTCGCGCTTGACCGGCACGCCGTTGACGTAGAGCTCGCTGTCCCTCACCTGGATGCGGTCGCCGGGCAGGCCGACGAGGCGCTTGATGTAGTCGATGTCCGGGTTCGGGGGAAAGCGGAAGACGACGATGTCGCCGCGCTCCGGCTCGCTCGCGAAGATGCGGCCGGAGAACAGGTCGGGCGAGAACGGCAGCGAATATTTCGAATAGCCGTAGGAGAACTTGTTGACGAACAGATAGTCGCCGACGAGCAGCGTCGGCATCATCGAACCGGAGGGGATGGTGAAGGGCTGGAACAGGACGGTGCGGATCACGACGGCCAAGAGCAGCGCCTGGATGATGACCTTGACGTTTTCCCACAGGCCGCCATGCGCCTTTTCAGTCTTCTCTGCCACGCCGGACTTTTCCTTATCTGCAAACATGGGGCCCTCTATAGATCAAAGGACGGCGGATGGAAATCGCATCGGCCAAAAAGAGGCCGGGTGCAAGCACCAGCCCCCTCATCCGCCCTTCGGGCACCTTCTTCCCGCCGGGAGAAGGAGAAACGAAACGTCGGCGACCCTCCCTTCTCCCCGGCGGGGAGAAGGTGGCCCGAAGGGCCGGATGAGGGGGCGGGCGCAAGACTATTCCACATTTTCCACCGGCAGCGCCTCGATGATGACGAAGGCCTGGGCGAGCGGGTAGTCGTCGGTGATCGTGACGTGGATGCGTGCCTCGTGGCCGGCGGGAAGCATATGCTTCAGCCGCTCCAGCGCGCCGCCGGACAGCCGCATGGTCGGCTTGCCGCCGGGCAGGTTGACGACGCCCATGTCCTTCCAGAACACGCCCTGCGCCAGCCCCGTGCCGAGCGCCTTGGAACAGGCCTCCTTGGCGGCGAAGCGCTTGGCGTAGGATTCCGCGCGGTTCTTCCGCCCGTCGGACTTCGCCCGCTCGATGTCGGTGAAGCAGCGGGCGGTGAACCGCTCGCCGAAGCGCTCCAGCGACTTCTCGACCCGGCGGATGTCGATGAGGTCGCTGCCGATGCCGATGATCATGAGGGACGGTCTCCGTGAGAGAGGATGGAGGCGGCCGCATGCAGGCGGGCGCGGCGGCGCGCCTTGAAGCCGCCGACGGCAAGCCGCGTGACGGCATAGGACAGCAGCGCCGCCGCAAGGCCGAGCAAAGCCGCGCCCGCGAGCATCGGCTTCAGCACGGGCTGCCAGAGCTCGGAGAATTCGAGATGCTCCAGCATGTCGAAGAGCTCGCCCGCGGTGACGGCCTGCGCCGCATGCACGCCGAGCAGGCCCTCGCCCGTCCTCAGCGTGCCGACCGCGATCACCGGGATCGTCAGCGGATTGGCGATGGCCGTCGCGAGCACCGCGGCGACGAGGTTGCCGGCCAGCAGCCAGGCAAGCGCCAGCGCCAGGATGGCATGGAAGCCGAGGAGCGGGGTGAAGGCCGAGAAGGTGCCGGCCGCAACCCCCGTGGCGACGGCGTGCGGGGTGGCCGAAAGGCGCAGGATGCGCTTGGCGAGATAGCGCGCGGGACGCGTGAAACCCTTGCGCGGCCAGAAGAATTCGCGCACCCGCTCGGGCCAGGAGGCCTTCTTTCGGCGTCTGAACAACATGGGTCAGACATAGCCGATCCGGCGATGGCATTTCAATGGCGCCCGGACGGCGCCACGGGAACATTTCAATGGCGCCCTTGCGGCATCGGGCCGGGGCGCCATCGGTGCGGCACTCAGAACTTGCGGAAAAGGCCGCGGTCGATCTGGCGCTGGCGGTACTCGAGATCGATCCGGTCGATCGAGCCGTTGAGATAGGCCATCTCGCGCTCTTCGGTGCTGGGAACGCGCAGCGCGCGGGCGAAATTCTTGAACTGCTTCAGCATGTGTCGAACCCCTGTCGGTTGACCTCCCGACGCTGAAGATAGTGGCGGAACCCCCGGAAAACCAGCGTTTCTATCCGGGATCAGCCATGCGTTCAGCGCATATCGACTGGTCAAACCTTGGGCAAACCTGCCTCGATCGGGGCAGAATGCCCACGAAAGCGCATGACGGCCCCTATGCGAACACGCGGGCGATCGTCGAGACGCAGGAGAGCTCCTTCAGCTGGCCGATGAGCTGGTTCAGCTGCCGCAGGTCCCAGACCTCCAGGTCGATCTGCACCTCGGTGAAGTCGGCCGCCACCCGCGTCATCGACATGGAGCGGATGTTGACGTCGCCGGTGGCGATCGCCTGCGTCACCTCGGCGAGCGTGCCGGGCTCGTTCAGCGCGTTGATGAGGATGCGCGCCATGAAGCGGGTGTTGTTGGCCTCGTCGAGGTCCCAGCGCACGTCGATCCAGCGCTCCGGCTCGTCGTCGAACTTCTGCAGCGCCGGCGACTGGATCGGATAGATGGTGATGCCCTTGTCCTTCTCCATGATGCCGACGATGCGGTCTCCCGGCACGGCGCCGCCGGCGGAGAAATGCACGTCCGCATTGCCGGAGAGGCCGCGGATCGGCAGCGCCTCGGGGCCGCTCTCGCCGTCGGCGCGCGCCCGGCCGGGCAGCTTGAAGACCATGCCGGCGGCGCTGCGCATGTTGAACCAGCCCTCGTCCGGGCTCGGCTTCACCGTCACGCGCTCGTCCTGGTAGTCGGGGAAGACGGCGCGCAGCACGTCGAGCGAGGAGAGCTCGCCGCGGCCGACGGCGGCGATGGCGTCCTCCACGTCCTTCTGGCCGAGGCGGTGGAGCACCGGCTTCAGCGCGTCGCGCGAGAAGGACTTGCCCGCCCGGTCGAAGGTGCGCTCCAGTATGCGGTAGCCGAGGCCGGAATACTGCTTGCGCACGGCGGCGCGGGTGGCCCGGCGGATCGCCGCGCGCGCCTTGCCGGTGACGACGATCTCCTCCCAGGCCGGCGGCGGCACCTGGATGCCGGAGCGGATGATCTCCACCTCGTCGCCGTTGTTGAGGCGGGTGACGAGCGGCATGATGCGGCCGTTGATCTTGGCGCCGACGCAGGTGTCGCCGACATTGGTGTGGACGGCATAGGCGAAGTCGATCGGCGTCGCCCCGCGCGGCAGGTTGATGAGCTGGCCCTTCGGCGTGAAGCAGAAGACCTGGTCCTGGAAGAGCTCGAGCTTGGTGTGCTCCAGGAACTCCTCGGCATTGTCGCCCTCGGCGAGCGATTCGATCGTGCGGCGCAGCAGCGCATAGGCGTTGGAGCGCGGCGAGGCCGCTTCGCCGTTCGCCCCCTCGCCGTCCTTGTAGAGCGAATGGGCGGCAATGCCGTATTCGGCGATCTCGTGCATGCGCCTGGTGCGGATCTGCAGCTCGATGCGCTGGCGCGAGGGCCCGACGATCGTCGTGTGGATCGACTGGTAGTCGTTCTGCTTCGGCGTCGAGATATAGTCCTTGAAGCGGCCGGGCACGACGCGCCAGCGCGTGTGGACGATGCCGAGCGCGCGGTAGCAGGAGGGGATGTCGTCGACGATGATGCGGAAGGCGTAGACGTCCGAGAGCTGCTCGAAGGAGAGCGACTTCGACTGCATCTTGCGGAAGACCGAATAGGGCGTCTTCTGGCGGCCGCGGACCTGCGCGCCGGTGAGGCCGTTGGCGACGAGCAGCTCGCCGAGCTCCTCCTCGATCTTGCGGATCAGGCCCTCGTTCCTCTGCGACAGTTCCTTGAGCTTGCGGGTGACGGTCTCGTAGGCCTCGGGGTTGATGTGGCGGAAGGAGAGGTTCTCCAGCTCCTCGCGCATGTCCTGCATGCCCATGCGGCCGGCGAGCGGCGCATAGATGTCCATCGTCTCTTCCGAGATGCGGGCGCGCTTCTCCGGCGACATGTGGTCGAGGGTGCGCATGTTGTGCAGCCGGTCGGCGAGCTTGACGAGCAGCACCCGCACGTCGTCGGAGATCGCGAGCAGCAGCTTCCTGAGGTTCTCCGCCTGCTTGGCCTTCTTGGAGACGAGGTCGAGCTTCTTGATCTTGGTGAGACCCTCGACCAGCGCGCCGATGTCCTCGCCGAAGATCTCGTCGATCTCCGCGCGGGTGGCGCTCGTGTCCTCGATCGTGTCGTGCAGGAGCGCCACCGCGATGGTGGATTCGTCGAGGCGCATGTCGGTGAGGATGGCGGCGACTTCGAGGGGATGGGAGATGTAGGGGTCGCCGCTCGCCCGCTTCTGCTGCCCGTGCTTCTGCATCGCATAGACATAGGCCTTGTTCAGCAGGGCCTCGTTGGCGTCCGGCTTGTATTTCTGAACCCGTTCGACGAGTTCATATTGGCGCATCATCCCAGGTCGGCTCCCTCGCCTTCGCTTACGGGGCAAAGAAAAAGTGCGCCCCGATCATCGGGGGCGCACCGGCAGTCTCGTCCACGACGTTTTCGGCAAATGCGCCGAAAATCAATAGTCGTCGCTCTTTTCCGGCGGCACGAGGCCCTCGATGCCGGCCAGCAGCTCCTCCTCCGACATGCGGTCGAAGGCGATGGTCTCCGGCTGGTCCTCGTCCTCGTCGGCGACGACGATGCCGGTCTCCGCGTCGGCGGAGATCAGGCTCGCCGGATCGGGTTCCGGCTCGTCGACCTCGACGTGCTTCTGCAGCGAGTGGATCAGGTCCTCCTTGAGGTCGCCGGGCGACAGCGTCTCGTCGGCGATCTCGCGCAGCGCCACGACGGGGTTCTTGTCGTTGTCGCGATCCACGGTGATGGCGGCCCCCTGCGAGATGAGGCGGGCGCGATGGCTTGCAAGGAGAACCAGCTCGAAACGGTTGTCTACCTTGTCAATGCAATCTTCAACGGTGACACGGGCCATTGCCTGTCCTTTGTGATCGAGAATTTTCAGGAGTTTGCATGCCCGATACAGGGAACGGACGGCAAATTCAAGTTTTTCCTTGCCGGGCCCGCCGCCGGCGGCGGCGCGACGGTGCAGCGAAAAAACGTTTCGCAACCCAGATTTGCTTGGAAAAATGCCGCATCTGCCCTAAATGGGGTATATATCACGAAGACATAATGCAAGCGGCCGCGTATTCCCTCCGGCCGCCGATTTGGGAAGCGTGAGCCTTTTTCGTCCAGCCATTTCAAAGGATTGATTGAGATGTTCGATCCCCGCGAGAAGATCGCCCTGTTCATCGACGGCGCCAATCTCTACGCCGCCTCCCGCACGCTCGGCTTCGACATCGACTACCGCAAGCTGCTCAAGTCCTTCCAGTCCCGCGGCTATCTGCTGCGCGCCTACTACTACACGGCGCTCGTGGAGGACCACGAATATTCCTCCATCCGCCCGCTGATCGACTGGCTCGACTACAACGGCTACAAGGTCGTCACCAAGCCCGCCAAGGAGTTCACCGACTCGCTCGGCCGCCGCAAGATCAAGGGCAACATGGACATCGAGCTGGCGATCGACGCGATGGAGCAGTCCGAGACGGTCGACCACCTCGTGCTCTTCTCCGGCGACGGCGACTTCACCACGCTGGTCGAGGCGCTGCAGCGCAAGGGCCGCAAGGTCTCCGTCGTCTCGACCATGCAGACGCAGCCGCCGATGATCGCCGACGACCTGCGCCGCCAGGCCGACTATTTCATCGACCTCGCCTCGCTGAAGGCCGAGATCGGCCGCGATCCGTCCGAGCGCCCGGTGCGCGCCGCCGAGCCGGTCGAGGAAGCCTCCTGAACCTTTCGTTAAACATCGATTGAAAGGCGTCGGGATCGGCTCAGCCTTTCTCAACACTCCTCTGCTATTGCGAAGTCCGGGCGGTTCATTCCCTGGGGACATTCGGGACGATGGTAGACGCGGTATCGCTTTCAGGAAACGGCTTCGGGGTGGCCGGGCCCCGGCCTGCGGCCGAGACGCGCCCCGCGGCGGTGCCCGCGCCGACCCCGGCGGCCGCACCGGTCCCGCAGGCCGATGCCGCGGACGTCGGCGACCTCGACTTTCTCTATGGGCCAAGCGGCGAGCCGCAGGGCAGCGGCCGGCTCGCCATGACCAGCGACACGCTCACCGCCTTCCTCACCTCGCTGATGCGCCCCGCCGCGGATGCAGGCGAAGCGGCGCAGGCCGGCGAGGCCGCACCTGCCGCCGCGGGCCGCTCGGTCGTCGCGCAGCTCTACGGCCAGTTCTGACCGGCCGTTCGGCAAGCGCCCCGCCCGTCTGCCGGACCGGATCCGGTCAGCCCTTCTCGCGCAGCAGCCGCCCCTTCTGGCGGTTCCAGTCGCGTTCCTTCTCGGTCTCGCGCTTGTCGTGCAGCTTCTTGCCCTTGGCGAGCGCGAGCTCGAGCTTGGCGCGGCCAACATCGTTGAAATAGATGCGCAGCGGCACCAGCGTCATGCCCTCGCGGTTGATGGCGTTGCGCAGGCGATGGATCTCCCGCTTCGACAGCAGCAGCTTGCGGCGGCGGCGCGTCTCGTGGTTGAAGCGGTTCGCCTGGAGATATTCCGGCAGGTAGGAGTTGATCAGCCAGATCTCCCCGCCCTCGTCGGAGGCGTAGGATTCGGCGATGTTGGCCTTGCCCTCGCGCAGCGACTTGACCTCGGTGCCGGTCAGCACCAGGCCGGCCTCGTAGGTGTCGAGGATCTCGTAGTTGAAGCGGGCCTTGCGGTTCTCCGCCACGACCTTCTTCACCGTCGTCGGGCGCGCCTTGGTCGCCATGGTCAGTTCAGGAGCCCCGCATGCACGAGGGCGGCGTCGAGCGCGGCCTCCGTGGCGGGCTCCAGCGTGGAGAGCAGCGGCGAGCGCACGACGCGGTTGCCGCGGCCGAGGCGGTGCAGCGCGTATTTCGCGCCGCAGACGCCGGGCTCGAGGAAGATCGCCTTGTGCAGCGGCATCAGCTTGTCCTGGTAGGCGAGCGCCGTCGCGTAGTCGCCGGCAAGCGTGGCCTGCTGGAACTCGGCACAGAGCCGCGGGGCGACGTTCGCCGTCACCGAGATGCAGCCCGTGCCGCCATGGGCGTTGAAGCCGAGCGCGGTCGCGTCCTCGCCGGAAAGCTGCACGAAATCCTTGCCGCAGGCGATGCGCTGCTCGGAGACGCGCTCGATCCTGCCGGTCGCGTCCTTGACGCCGACGATGGTCGGATGCGCCTTGTGAAGCGCGCCCATCGTCTCCGGGCTCATGTCGATCACCGAGCGGCCGGGGATGTTGTAGATGACGATCGGCAGCCCGACGCTCTCGGCGACGGCGGAAAAATGCGCGAAGAGGCCCTTCTGCGTCGGCTTGTTGTAATAGGGGGTGACGACGAGGATCGCGTCGGCGCCCGCCTTCTCGGCGTGCTGGGCGAGCTCGATCGCCTCGCGCGTGTTGTTGGAGCCGGCGCCGGCGATCACCGGCACGCGGCCCTTCGCGACCTCGATGCACAGCTCCACCACCCGCTTGTGCTCCGCATGCGAGAGCGTGGGCGATTCGCCCGTGGTGCCGACCGGCACGAGGCCGTGGCTGCCCTCCGCGATCTGCCATTCGACATGGGCGGCGAAGGCCTCCTCGTCGACGGCGCCGGCAGCGGTGAAGGGGGTGACGAGAGCGGGAATGGATCCCTTGAACATCGAGAACTCCTGAGACCAGAGCCGCCCGGCGGGCACCCAGCTTTGGCCGTATTCCATGGTTAAAAGCTGCCGCACAATAATCATGTGGCAGGCGGGCGGCAAGCGCGGCGCAGGCCGGAAATTCACGAATATCCGGCGCGCGCGGGCCGTCCTCTCCCCGGGGCCCCGCCCTCACCGGAATGTGAGGGCGGCGGGTAATCTTTCGTTAAGGTCGGGAAGGGTTAATGATTGTCGAAGATCGGGCCGCACGGCGCGCGGGAAAGGCCGCCAGCACGCACGGCCGCGTCGGCAGCCGGGATGTGACATGATCTCGAAAAGCGCGTTCCTCCTTTCCGCCCTGATGCTCGCCGGCCTCACCGGCCTGTCGCTGCGCCCCTCGCCCGTCGAGGCGGACGGCGGCGAGACGCGGATCGAGCCGCTCGGCTTCTCCGCCGGCCTGCCGTCGCGCGAGGCGACCGGCGCGATCCCGCGCATGGGCCGCCTGCCGCAGGCGAACCCCGCGCTGAAGGCGGGGCTCGACGCGCTTTCCGGCGGAGACGCCGCCGCCGCGCTCGCCGCCCGCGACAGCCTCCCCCCGGCAAGCCTCGACCGGCACATCCTCACCTGGGCGATCGCCGTCTCCGGCCAGGCCGGCGTGCCGTCGCGCGAGATCGCCGGCGCCCAGCGCGAGCTCAAGGGCTGGCCGGGACTGAAATCGCTGCGCGCCCATTCCGAGCGGGCGCTCGCGCGCGAGAACCCGCCGACCGACGAGGTGCTCTCCGCCTTCGGCACGACGCTGCCGGAGACGGCGGAGGGGGCGATGGCGCTCTGCCGGGCGCTGATCGCCACCGGCGACACGGCGCGGGCGGCGGAGATCCTGCGCGCCTTCTGGCTGAAGGAGCCGCTGTCGAAGGGGCTGGAGACGGCCATCCTCGACCGTTTCGGCACGCTGCTGACGCCCGCCGACCACAAGGCGCGCATGGAGATGCTGCTCTACCGCGACCGGGTGGACCAGGCCGCGCGCTTCGGCGACCTCGGCAAGGCGCAGTCGCTGTTCCGCGCCTGGGCCGCCGTCATCCGCAAGGCGAAGACCGCCGACGCGCTGATCGCCGCCGTCGACCCGAGCTGGCACAAGGACCCGGCCTACACGTTCCTGCGCATCCGGCACCTGCGCAACAAGGAGGCCTATCGCGCCGCCGGAAAGCTCTTCGCCGGGATGCCGGACGATCCGGCGCGCCTCGTCGATCCCGGCGCCTGGTGGAACGAGAGCCGCATCGTCAGCCGCGGCCTCGCCGACCTCGGCGACCACCGCGACGCCTACCGCATCGCCGCGCGCCACCATGCCGAGGAGCAGACGGACATCGTCGAGGCGGAATTCCACGCCGGCTGGTACGCGCTGCGCGACCTGAAGGACCCGGCGACCGCGGCCGGCCATTTCCGCAAGATCCTCCAGGCCTCCGACCGGCCGCTGTCGCTGTCGCGCGCCTGGTACTGGCTCGGCCGCGCCGCGGAGAAGGGCGGCCCCGGCGATGCCACGGAATTCTTCGCCAAGGCCGCCAACTTCCCCGGCACCTTCTACGGCCAGCTCGCCGCCGCGCGGCTCGGCCGCACCACGCTCAACGTCGCCTATCCGAAGCCGACGGCGGAGGAGCGCGACCGGTTCCGCGCCCGCGAGGCGGTGCAGGCGATCGGCCGGCTGGCCGAAGCCGGCCACGCGCGGCGCGCCGGCAGCCTCTACCGGGCGCTCGCCGAGGAACTGACGAGCCCCGGCGAACTGGCGCTGCTTGCGGCGGACGCGGAGCGGGACGGCAACCACCAGCTCTCGCTGCAGGTCGGCAAGATCGCGTTCAGCCGCGGCATCGACGTCGCGGCACTCGCCTTCCCGATCGGCGTCATCCCCGACAGCGCCGATATCGCGGGCTCCGGCAAGGCGCTCGCCTATGCGATCGCGCGGCAGGAGAGCGCGTTCAACCCGGCCGCCGTCTCGCCGGCGGACGCGCGCGGCCTGCTGCAGCTGATGCCGGGCACGGCGCGCGGGGTGGCGAAACGCTACGGGCTTGCCTATTCGCCGGAGAAGCTCACGACCGACGCCGCCTACAACGCCACGCTCGGCGCCCATTATCTCGGCGAGCAGATCAGCGGCTTCGGCGGCTCCTACGTGCTCACCTTCATCGCCTACAATGCCGGCCCGCGCCGTGTGCCGCAATGGATCGCCCGCTACGGCGACCCGCGCGGCAAGCCGATCGACGAGGTGGTCGACTGGATCGAGCGCATCCCCTTCTCCGAGACGCGCGCCTATGTGCAGCGCGTGATGGAGAACTACCAAGTCTACAAGACCCGCCTCGGCCAGAAGGCCGACATCGTGCAGGATCTGCGCATGGGGCGGTGAGGGTCGGCTGCGCCATCCCCTCTGCCCTGCCGGACATCTCCCCTTGGGGAGATCGGCAGGACGCAGAAACGTCACTCAAACTGTTCCGCCAGCGATGGGCGGGACATTGCCTCAACCAGTCTCCCCCCTTGCGGGGGAGATGTCCGGCAGGGCAGAGGGGGTGGCAGCCGAACGACACCCCTTCCCTCCCTTGCGAAAATCGCCATGATCGTCCCCGCAACCACCAGCGAGGCGCCATGGACGACGGTTTCCGCGATCTCTTCTTCACCGCCGAGGACGGGCTGAGGCTGCATGCGCGCGACTACGGAAGCACGGATGCCGCGCGTCTTCCCCTCGTCTGCCTGCCGGGGCTCAGCCGCAACGCCCGCGACTTCCACCGCTTCGCGCGCGCCGTGCCGGACCGCCGCGTCGTCGCGCTCGACTATCGCGGCCGGGGCGGCTCGGCCTGGGATCCCGATCCCGCCAACTACACCGTCGCCGTCGAGTGCCGCGATCTCCTCACCGTCTGCGCCGCGCTCGGCATCGCGCGCGCGGTCTTCGTCGGCACCTCGCGCGGCGGGCTGATCCTGCACGTGCTCGCCGCGATGCGACCGGAGCTGATCGCCGCCGCGGTCCTCAACGACATCGGCCCCGAGATCGAAGGCGCCGGCCTGAGCGAGATCCGCGACTATCTCGGCCGGTCCGGCGCCTATCCCTCCTTCGAGGCGGCGGCCGACGCGCTCGCCGGCATCCACGGCGCGACCTTTCCGGCGCTTGCGCGGGAAGACTGGCTGGAGATGGCGCAGGCGATCCACGCGGAGCGCGACGGCCGGATCGTGCCGGATTTCGACCCGGCGCTGACGGCGCAGCTCCAGGCCATCGATTTCGGCAAGCCGCTGCCGACGCTCTGGCCGCAATTCGCGCTTCTGGCGGAAAGGCCGGTGCTTGCGATCCGCGGCGCGCATTCGCGGCTTCTCTCGCCGGCGACGTTCGACCGGATGGCGGCCGCCGGCGCCCGCACCCTCACGGCACCCGGCCAGGGGCACGCGCCCCTCCTCCATCGCCCGGAGGTCCTCGGCCCCGTCCTCGCCTTCCTCGACGGGGTCTGACCGGCCCGCAGGGCCGGCGGCTCGCAGTTCCGCGCCATGCCCCGAATGCAAAAAGCCCGGCCTTTCGGCCGGGCTCTTCCTGACTGGCGGACGCCAGATCAGATTAGAAGTCGCGCTGCAGACGCAGGAAGCCCGTGACAGCGTCCGGCTCGTCCTGGTAGTTGATCGTCGCCAGCGTGGACAGGCCTTCGGTGATCTGGTAGCCGGCCGTTACGCCAACCTTCCAGTCGTCGCCGCCAGCCGGCAGAACGCCGCCGCCGAAGCGATCCCAGGCGTACTGGAACGCCGGGGTAACCGTGAACTTGTCGGTGACCTTGGCTTCGTAGGCAACAACAGCGGTCCACTCGTATTCGTCGCCGAGAGCGCCCGAGTAGTTGGAAACGCCCGAGAAGTAGGCGATACCAGCCTGGAACGTGCCCGGGCCGACTTCGGCCGAGATACGAGCCTGGACGGCGCCTTCTTCGAAGCTGGTGTCGTACGAGCCGATCACGTCGAAGGTGGCCGGACCGAAGGCAGCCTGGATCTTGCCAGACAGGCCGACGTGGTCGGTGTCGATCGTGTTGTAGACGTCGAGCTCTTCAACAGCCAGACCGGCGCCGAACTGGCCACCGTCGTACCAGTAGCGAGCAGCCGTGCCTTCGGTCAGGAAGCCGATGGAGTCGGTTTCACCGACGAAGCCGTCGTCCCACCAGTTCATGAAGTAACCGACGCGGAGGCCGGCGATGTCGATGTAGGCTTCGTCGACTTCGACCTGGGTGTTGTCGTTGTTAACGGCGTTGCCCTGGAACGAGATGAAGCTGCGCAGCGTGCCGTATTCGGTGTCGTTGCGGGCGTCGAAGAATACGTGACCGCGGGCCAGCGTGTTCAGACGGTTGTCGCCACCAGCGAGGTTGACGCCTTCCGAGTTGAAGCCGAGTTCGACACGAGCGTAACCGCCTACGCGAAGGCAGGTTTCGGTGCCCGGGATGTAGAAGAAGCCGGCGCCGAACGCGTCGCAGACGCGGACGTATTCCAGCGGTTCCGGCTCGGCGGCGACGATGGCGTCGGCAGCCTGAGCGCCGGAAACTGCGACGAGGGCCGCAGCGGAGCCGATGAGAAGGCTCTTGATGTTCATTTCTGACCTCCAGTCAAAACGTTTCAAGCGGGTCTGGGTTTTTTGCTGAAGGACAGCGTTCCCTGCCCCATCCCCTTGGTTCAGGAAGCGGACGATCAACCGCCCCTGCTTCCGGAGTTGAAAATACAAGACGCGGTTCGGTACGCAATCACCAAACTGAACGCGGAGCGCGTTTGTGGCAGCCTTCGCCCCGTCCTGTTGCCCAAACGACACAAATTCGCGATCCGGACCGTTAAAAGTTTATCGAACGTTAACAAAATCCCTTATAGGGCCGGCACTTAGCGCGGCGCAACCCCTGCCGTCCGCCGCCCGATGCGGGGCGAAAAGGCGGCGGAAAGCCGGTTTCGCCCGCCCGAATCCCGCCCGCCGCACGACGGCCGCCGCGTCGCGGGCGGACGACCCGCCGAATCGCGGCCGGCACCCGGACGGGAATCAGCATGCGCGAATCCGGAATGGAGGCGGGCGACCGCGACCGCGGCACGCCCGCAGACGCATCGCCCGCAACGGACGCGCCTGCGTTGCGGACCGGGGGCGGGCGAAAGGGCTCAGCGTCGCGTGCGGCGCTGCGGCAAGGCTCTGGAAATCCGAGGGAAACGTGGCGGAGAGGAAGGGATTCGAACCCTCGATACCGTTTCCGGTATACTCCCTTAGCAGGGGAGCGCCTTCGACCACTCGGCCACCTCTCCGCTCGCGGCTTCACTATGCGGCGGAGCTTGCGATTGCAAGGCTTTTTTGACGGCGCGCACGAAATGCGCGCCGCGGGCGAATCCGCGCCTCAGAGCAGGAAGTCGGAGCCGCGCAGATCGAGCGACGCGTCGATGACGACGGAGACGTCGGCGCGGCCGTCGCCGTCGACGTCGCCCTGCACGTGGGTGTCGCCGCCCTTCTTCTCGTAGCGCAGCTCGCCGGCCCTGCGGTGGAAGGCGTCGTCCGCGATGAAGCGGAAGGCCTGGTTGCCGCCGGCCTTCGTGTCGGCGTCGATCCCCGTCAGGTCGATCCTGTCGCGCTGGGCGCGGGAGAAATCGTCGATCACGTCCCGGCCCGACGCGCCTGCCGTCGAATCGCGCGCGCCCGCGAAGACGAATCGGTCGGCGCCGGAACCGCCGTGCAGCCGGTCCGCGTCCGTGCCGCCCAGCAGCGTGTCCGCCCCCGCGCCGCCGTCCAACCGGTCGTTGCCGGCGCCGCCCCGGAGGACGTTCCCGCCGGCATTGCCGGTGACGACGTTGGCGAGCGTGTTGCCGGTGCCCGAGAGGCCGGCGCTGCCCGTCAGGACCAGGTTCTCGACATGCCCGGCGAGCGTCAGGGTCACGGAGGCGCGGATGGTGTCCGTGCCCTCGCCCGCGCGCTCGACCACCGTGTCGCTGCCGCTGTCGACCACATAGCTGTCGTTGCCTGTGCCGCCCTCCATCCGGTCGGCGCCCGTGCCGCCATCGAGCGTGTCGTTGCCGCCGTTGCCCGCGAGCCGGTCGTTGCCGGCACCGCCCTTTAGCGTGTTGGCGCCCGCGTTGCCGGCGAGGCTGTTGGCAAGCGTGTTGCCGGTGCCCGAAAGGCCGGCGCTGCCTGTCAGGGCCAGGTTCTCGACATGCGATCCCAGCGTCAGGCTCACGGAGGCGCCGACGGTGTCCGTACCCTCGCCCGCACGCTCGACCACCGTGTCGCTGCCGCTGTCGACCACATAGCTGTCGTTGCCGGTGCCGCCCTCCATCCGGTCGGCGCCCGTCCCGCCGTCGAGCGTGTCATTGCCGCCGTTGCCCGCGAGCCGGTCGTTGCCGGCACCGCCCTTCAGCGTGTTGGCGCCCGCGTTGCCGGCGAGGCTGTTGGCGAGCGTGTTGCCCGTGCCCGAGAGGCCGGCGCTGCCCGTCAGGACCAGGTTCTCGACATGCGCGGCGAGCATCAGGCTCACGGAGGCGCGGACGGTGTCGGTTCCCCCGCTTGCGCCCTCGACCACCACGTCGCCGCCGCTGTCGACGACATAGCCGTCGTCGCCGGCGCCGCCGTCCAGGCGGTCGGCGCCGGTGCCGCCGTCGAGCGTGTCGTTGCCGCCGTAGCCGTAGAGCGTGTCGGCGCCGGCCCGCCCGCTCAGCACGTTGGCGGCCTGCGTGCCGGACAGCACGTCGCCGAAGCCGCCGCCGGAGAGATTGTCGATGGAGCGGAACAGGTCGCTGCCCTGCCCTCCGCCGACCGCCTGCCCGCTCCCGGCGGAAAGGGCGGCGGTGACGCGGCCGGTCGCGGCGGCGTAGTCGACGGTGTCGCTGCCGGCGCCGCCGTCGAAGATGTCGTCGCCCGCCGTCGCAAGGAAGGTGTCGTTGCCGCCGTAGCCGACCATGCGGTCCCTGCCCGCCGTGCCGTGCAGCGTGTCGTTGCCGCTGCCGCCCTCGACGGTCGGCCGGCGGACCAGCGCGAAGCCGCCGCTGCCGTTGTCGACCACGTCCAGATGGGTCTGCGTCAGGCCCTTGAAGACGAAGTCGTGGGTGTCGCCATAGGCATGGAGACGGTACACGCCGTCGCTGCCGGTCTGCTCCCACTCGAAGCCGTCCGGCGAGGCGAGCGAGAGGCCGCTCGCAGGGCCGAGATCGAGCCGGTCGCCGACGCCGAACCCCTTGAGCGTCAGGCTGGCCCCGTCGCCCCAGCTTCCGGCATTTTGCGTGTAGCCGACGGTCTCCTGGCCGGCGCCGGAGAAGGTGACGGTGCCGCTCCAGTCGCCGCGCACGAGGAGCGTGCCGCCATTGGTCGCCCCCACCGTGCCCGCGCCGCCGATCGCGTCGCGGATGTCGAGCGTGCCGCCATCCGCCTCCAGCACGCCGGCGTTCCCGATCGTGCCGGCGGTGTCGATCACCAGCGTGTCGCCGCCCGTGGCGCGGATCACGCCGTCCGCGCGGTTGTCGAGCGTCAGCAGGTTCCGGTGGCCGTGGATGCCGGCATCGCCGCCGATGAAGCCGGTACCCTCGATGAGGCTGCGGTTCACCAGCTCGGCCGCGTCCGTCCCGCTCGATCCCGTCACGACGGCCGGCCCGGCCATCTCGAGGATGCCGTCGCCCGACAGGGTGACGCCGTCCCTGTCCATATAGAGGACGGAGCCCGCCTCGCGGTCGAGGACGATCCGGTGGTCGTTGACGATGCCGCCCCGCAAGAGGCCGGCGTCGACCCGGACCACCCCCTGGTTCGTCACGGCGCCCTCGTCCGTGCCGCCGTCGAGGATCGAATAGGTATGGTTGACGAGGCGGATCACGCCGCCGTCGTCGGTGTCGAGCGTGCCGCCGCGGACGGTGCCGCCGAGGACGACGACCTCGGAGCCTTCGCCGCGCGCGACGATCCGGCCGCCCCCGTTGTCGATGGCCGTCGTGTGGTCCGGATTGCCGATATTGCCGCCGATCGACAGTTCCGCGCCGTTCGAGGCGCGCAGCACGCCTTCGTTGGCGAAGCTCGCGGTGCGGTTGATGACAAGCGGCGCATCCGGATTGTCCGCCTCGATGACGCCGCCGCTGCGGTTGATCACGGCGAGCAGCTTCTCGCTGTAGCCCGAATAGCCGTAGCGGCCGATGTGGCCCGCGCCGTGGATGTGGTTGTCCACGTTCTCCAGCGTGGAGACCACGCTGTCGCTCGCGCCCTGCAGCATGGCGCCGCCGATCTCGTCGGCGCCGCCGGCGGCATAGCTGAGCAGGATGTCGCCGCCGCCGGTGAGCGTCGCGGACGAGACGATGCGCAGGACGGTCCAGTAGCCGAGCAGGCCGATCTCGCCGTGGTTGACGATGTCGCCCCTGATCCCCGCGTCGGCGCCGGTCTGGCCGGCGAAGCCGAGGCGCACGAGGCTGTCGCGGGTGATCGTCACGGCGCCGTAGCCCGTCGAACCGTCCAGCATGCCCGGCTGCGCACCGGCGCTGCCGCCGTAGCCGAATGTGTTGCTGAGATAGATCGCGCCGCCGCCGGAGGTGTCGAGGACGCCGCCGCGCACGGTGACGGCGTTGAGCACGACGACCGATCCCGATCCGTAGGCGCCGACCTTGCCCTCGCCGGACTGGAGCAGCAGCGCGCCGTCGACGATCAGCCGGCCGCCGCCGCTCGCCATCAGCGTCCCGGAATTCTCGAGCGGGTTGGCGTCGGAGGTCTCCTGGATGATGCGGAGGTCGTGGCCGCCCTCGTTGGCGTCGATGATGCCGCTGTTGACGATGTGGACGTAGCCGCCCGGATAGTAGATCTCGTTGCTCCAGCCGATATAGCCCGCGCCCGAGACGCGGCCCTCGTTGTGGAAGTCCGTTATCAGGCCGTCCCGGCCGGTGAGATAGGCAAGGCCGTCCTGGTTGCTGGCGAGGCGCAGGTCGCCCGTCCCCGCGAGATGGAACGCGCCTGGCCCCATCAGGAGATAGGCCTTGTCGCTCGCGCCGTCGATCGTCATCACGCCGTTGTTGACGATGCCGTCCAGCACCGCGACCCTGTCGGTCAGGATCGTGAAGTCGCCGTCGTTGGTCAGCGTGCCGTTGACCGTCATGAAGGAATAGTCGGCCTTGAGCGAGCCGCCTGCGAGGATGTGCAGGTCGTTCGTCGCCACCAGCCCGTTCGGCGCGGAATGATGGTCGAAGATGTAGCTGGAGATGACGACGTCCTTCACGCCGATCTCGACGTCGTCGCCCGCGCCCGGAACCGCCTCGTTCTCGAAGTTGGTCCAGACGATCGCACCCGAGTCCTCGTCGATGACGACCTTGGTCCATTCCGGACCGAGGTTGCCGGTGAATGCGATCGCCATGTCGTCCTCCCGTCGAGCACGCGGGCCGGACCGGAGGGCGCGCATCTGCTCACCGAGCAGTTATTCTCCTCGCGCGCGGTTCTGTCAATGTGGGGAAATGCAACCGGAGCTAATTTAAGAAGATCGCATTCGCGGGCCTCCGTCAATCGGGGCAACCGCGGCCGCCTTCAAAATTCCCGCAAATCGCCGCGAAGACGCCTCCGGTTCGTGCGATCCGTTCAGCCCGCGTTAAGCAAGACGCCGGCAAAGTCCCGTCAACAGGCAATCTGATCCGGAAAGGAAAAGGGAATGACCTATCTCATCGAAGGTTCGGAATACTCCGACTACATCGTCCAGAACAGGAAGATCAAGTTGGAAGTCTACGCCTACGGCGGCAATGACGACATCGTGCTCAACCGGACCGACAAGTACGGCGGCCTCAACTACGTCGACGCCGGCAGCGGCAACGACTTCGTCAAGAACTATTTCGAGGGCGGCAACGACATTTTCCTCGGCAGGGGCAACGACATCTACCATCACACCGGCACGGCCGGCTTCGGTGACGAGTACGACGTCGTCAGCGGCGGCTCCGGCAACGACATCTTCAAGGTGAAGACGCTGCACAGCGTCTACAAGGGCGACAGCGGCAACGACACGTTCTACTCGGTCGGCTACGAGAACACGTTCAAGGGCGGCCGGGGCCGCGACACGATCAACTACTCGCTGCAGGATTCGACCTCCGGCGAGCGCGGCCGCGGCATCTATGTCGACCTCGACAAGGGCTTCGCCGAGGCCCTGTCCGGCCGCGAGGAGACGCTCGAGAGCATCGAGAACGTCGTCGGCACGAACTTCCGCGACACGCTGATCGGCACCGACGGG
This sequence comes from Shinella pollutisoli, assembly GCF_024609765.1. Classification (GTDB taxonomy): domain Bacteria; phylum Pseudomonadota; class Alphaproteobacteria; order Rhizobiales; family Rhizobiaceae; genus Shinella; species Shinella pollutisoli. Next base: position 727 of record NZ_JANFDG010000025.1, on the reverse strand, counting down.
TCGAACATCATCAAGGGCCGCGGCGGCAACGACCAGCTCGAGGGCCTCGGCGGCAACGACCGGCTCTATGGCGGCGCCGGCAAGGACGTGATCTACGGCGACAGCGGCAATGACGACCTCTACGGCGACAGCGGCAACGACCGGCTCTACGGCGGGTCCGGCAAGGACGACCTCGTCGGCGGCTCCGGCAACGACCTGCTGGTCGGCGGGTCCGGCAAGGACTTCCTGGTCGGCGGCTCGGGTGCCGACGTGTTCCGCTTCACCAAGGTCTCCGACAGCCGGACCGGCTCGCAGCGCGACGTCATCGAAGACTTCAAGCCGGACAGCCAGGGCGACGTGATCGACCTGCGCGGCATCGACGCCGACGTCAACACGTCGCGCAACGACGCCTTCGACTTCATCGGCAAGGCGGCCTTCTCGGGCACGGCGGGCGAGCTGCGCTATTCCGGCACGATCATCGCCGGCGACGTGGACGGCGACGGCCGCGGCGACTTCCACATCGACGCCGGCCTCGTGCGCTACTTCGAGAGCGACTTCCTGCTCTGAGCCGCCGTCCGCACCGAAAGTCATGACCTCCACCAGAGGTGGAGGTTTGAAACGCTGCGCTTGAACCGCTAGAAGCGGTTTTGTTATAAGTTAGTAGCTACGATTAAAGAGGTCGGCAAAGTCGGAAGCTTTGTCGGCCTTTTCCTGATTACGGATATAACGTCTGACGACCTGCTGATCA
>NZ_JANFDG010000024.1 GCF_024609765.1 Shinella pollutisoli | reverse complement strand
CTTCCCGACGACGATGTTCACGGTGCTGTTCGCGCTCGCCCGCACGGTCGGCTGGATCGCCCATTGGAGCGAGATGGTCGAGGACCCGCAGCAGCGCATCGGCCGCCCGCGCCAGCTCTATACTGGCCCGCGCAAGCGCGACTACCTGCGCCTCGACGCCCGGAAGGGATAGGAACGAAAAGGGCGACCGCACCCGCGTGCGGTCGCCCCCGATCTTTTACCGCCGATGCCGCCTTATCCGTGCGGCTCGCCCGCCTTGTGGGTGCGCACGATGCCGTTCAGGATGTGGCTCCTGGCCGCGACGAAGGCCTTCATCGGATCGCGCTCCTTGAGCGCGTCATAGATCGCCCGGTGCTCCCTGTTGGAGACGGCGAGGACCGTGGGGCTCGAAAGCGCGCGATAGCGCTGGATGTGGAGCTCGCGCACGAAGCTCTGGTAGATCGCCTCCAGCCGGTTGTTGCCGGCCATGTGGGCGAGCTGTCCGTGGAACTCCAGATTGATCGGGTAGTAGATATGGACGTCCCCGGTCTCGACGACCGCGTCCATCCGGCGAAGCAGGTCCTCCAGCACGGCGAGCTGCTCGTCGGTGATGCGCTCGGCCAGGAGCATGACCATGCAGGCGAAGACGCCCGCCCGCGCCTGCGAGAGATCCAGCGCCTCCTCGTTGCTCAGCGCCTTGATGAAGAAGCCCCGGTTGGGGACGATCTCGATCAGGCCCATGGCGGCGAGAGCGCTGCAGGCCTCGCGGATCGGGCCGCGGCTCACGCCGAGGCGCTGGGAGAGCCCGTTCTCGTTCACGCGCTCGTTCGGCTTCAGCTCGCCGTCGATGATCATGCGTTCGATTTCCGCCTGAACGACATTGCTCAACGAGCGCGTGCGAAGGAAATCGATCGCGGCAAGGCTCTGGGGGCGCTCTGGCACTTTCGACATGTCGGGTCACTTCCGTTCGCATTGGGGTCTTGCGGCGGCGCCGGAGCGCCGCCGTTCCGAGGATTGCCATACCAGCAGACGCTGTTTTTTGCCATACGTCCGTCCCATCGTCATCCTCTGGCGTTCATCTGGGAACCGCCGAGGACCGGCACCCTGTTGGCAATGTAGACGACCGCGAAGGAAGCAACCAGAAGCAATATGCCGAGCACGCAGATGGCGCCGAGGTCGCCGCTCTCGTTGAGGTCGTAGATGATCACCGAGACGAGCTTGGTGTTCGCCGTCGTGAGCAGGATCGTCGCCGACAGCTCGCGGATGGTTCCGACGAAGACGAAGCACCAGGCCGCGACGACGCTGGTGCGCAGCAGCGGCGCGGTGATGTCCCACAGCGTGCGCAGGCGCGACGCGCCCATGATCCGGCCCGCCTCCTCCAGCTCGGGATGGACGCCGGCGAAGGAGGACGACATCTGCTGGTACCCGGCCGGAAGCTCGATCGTCATGAAGGCGATTAGCAGGATCCAGAGCGTGCCGTAGAGCTGGAACGTCGGGTTGGCGTAGCTGAGGAACAGGCCGACGCCGAGCACGATGCCCGGGATGGCGACCGGCGCCGTCGCCAGCACGCCGAGATAGCCGGCACCGGCAATCGAGCGGCGGGTGACCAGGTAGGCCGTGACCAGCGCGATGGCCGTGACGATCGTCGCCGTCAGGATGCCGAGCAGGAAGGTGTTGCGCAGCGCAAGCTGCGTCGCGGAGAATTCGAACAGCACGAACCTCCAGTGCCGGAGCGTCAGCGTTTCCCAGGTGATCGGATCGCCGGCGGTGTTGGTGAACGCGGTCTTGAGGATCGCGCCGTAGGGCAGGAAGATCGTCAGCGACAGGACCGTCAGCACGAAGGCCATGGCGGCCCATTTCCAGTTACCGAGCGTGTTGATGCGCGGCGTGCCGCTCTTTCCGCCGAGTACGGTGTAGCCCTTGCGGCCGAGGATCGCCTTCTGCGCGCGCAGCAGCATGACCGTGATGACGAGCAGCGGGATGGCGGCGGCGGCGGCGAGCCCGAGGCGCGGCGGGAACTGGAACAGGCTCCAGATCTTGGTGGTGATGACGTGGAACCCGGCCGGCAGCGCGATGATCGCCGGCGAGCCGAACATGGTCAGCGACTGCAGGATGGCAATCAGCGTCCCGGCGAGCATCGCCGGCAGCACGAGCGGGAACGTCACCTTGCGCAGCGTGGTCATGGCGCCGCCCCCGAGGATGGCGGACGCGTCTTCGAGGTCCGAGGGAACCTTGTCCAGCGCGTTCGCGACCAGCGTGAAGACGTAGGGGAAGGTGAAGCAGGCGATCGCGAACACCAGGCCGGTGAACGTGTAGATGTTCACGAGCACGGTCGAGGAATCCAGGCCGAAGAGGGAGCGGAAGGCCACGTTGACGATGCCGCTGTTCGGCGCGGCGAGGATCTCGTAGGCGATGGCGCCGAGAAAGGGCGGCGTCACGAACGAGGCCGTGATCAGCATCCGGAAGAAGCGCCGGCCCGGCAGGTCCGTCCGTGCGACCAGCCATGCCATCGGCGTGGCGACGAGGCACGACAGCACGCCCACGGCAAAGGCCATGCCGATGGCGATCGCATAGGCGCGCACGAGGGTCGGGTCCGTGACGAGGGCCGCGAAGTTCGCGAGCGTGAAGCCGCCGCCGCCGTCGCTGGTGAAGCTGTACCAGATGATCCAGAACAGCGGCAGGATGACCAGCACGCTCAGCAGCAGGCCGAGAATGAGGAAGATCGGAACGGACAGGTCGACGCTTGCGCGCCGACCCTCAACTACGGTTGCACTCATATCCTATCCTCGCTCAGGTCCCGAAATACTGCTCGTAGTGCGTCTTGATCTCCTGGATCAGCGGCTCGAGCTTCACGGGATCGGAATGCAGAAGCTTGATCTTCGACATCGGCGTGCGCTCGGCCTTCTCCACAACCTCGGGATGGAACGAGCGGAGACCGCCGAAATCGCTGTTGAGCTGCTGGGCGTCCAGCGAGAAGAGGAAGGAATAGAAGAGCTTCGCGGCGTTCGGATTCGGCGCCTTGGACAGGATGCCGGCGTTGCCGACGGCAAGCGGCGTGCCTTCCTCCGGATAGACGATCCGGATCGGGACGCCCTCTTCCTGCAGGCGGAAGATGTTGTACTCGTTCCCGTCGACCTCCAGCGGGCGCTCGCCCTGCGCCAGCTTCTTCGGCGGCTCCGTCGACGACTGGACCTGCATGACGTCCTGCTGGCCGAGCTTCTCGAAATAGTCCCAGCCGAGCAGCTCGCTCAGCACGTAGGTCGCCGTCATCACCGTGCCGCTGTAGCCGGGATGCGCCTTCACCATCTTGCCCTTGTACTTGGGATCGAGAAGGTCGGTCCAGGTCTTCGGCGCATCGGCCTCGCTCAGAAGGTCCGTCCGGTAGGCCAGCACCGAGAGATGCGCGCGATAGGCGGCGAAATAGCCGTCGGGATCGCGCTCGTCGGCCGGCCACTTGTCCGCGACCTCCTGCGGCACCGCCGCCTGCAGCCAGCCCTGCCGCTTGAAATACTCGAAATGCACGGCGTCGGAGGTCTCGATCACGTCCGCATTGTTGATGCCGGACGAGATTTCCTGGCCGATCCTCTGGAAGACGCGTTCCGACCCCGCGCGCTCGACCTGGACGTCGATGCCGGGATAGGTCTTCTCGAAGAGCTCGGCGAGCTTCTCGGCGACCGCCACGTCCGTGGCCGTGTAGAAGACCACCTTGCCTTCCGCCTTCGCCGCCTCCTCGAGCTCGGGCGTCACATTGTAGGGCGCAGGGGCTTCCGCCCTCGCGATCGTTGCCGTCGCCATGCCGGCGACGAGCGCTGCCGTAACAAACACCTTATTCCACATGCGTAGTTCCTCCCTTCCACAAGTTGAATTCCGGATGAGCCTTACCGGGCCAGCGCCCGGCAGTCGTTGGGCGGGAAATGGAGCCAGGCCTCGGAGCCGACGGGCAGACGCACGTCGACCGGGGACAGGGCACGCACCGTTTCGCCGCCCGGTATGGAAACCAGATAATCCCGGTGGGAACCGAGATAGATCTGTCGTACGACGCGCCCCGAGACGGTATTCGTCTCCCAGCGCCTGTTCTCGCTGATCTCGATGTCGTGGTGGCGCACGGAGACGATCGCCCTGCCGGAGGGCGCGAGCGTGCCGCTGCCGCAGTTGAGGATGAAGTCGCCGTCGCAATGCACCGTGTCGTCCGAAATCCGCTTGCCGCTCAGGATGTTCGTGCCGCCGATGAAGCGGGCGACGAACTCCGATTCGGGCCGCGCATAGATATCCTCCGGCGAGCCGGCCTGCTCGATGCGGCCGTCGTTCATCACCACGATGACGTCCGCGGTCGTCATCGCCTCGGACTGGTCGTGCGTGACATAGACGGTCGTATAGCGGAACTCGTCGTGCAGCCGGCGGATCTCGAAGCGCATCTCCTCGCGCAGGTTGGCGTCGAGGTTCGACAGCGGCTCGTCGAGGAGCAGGATCTCCGGCTTCACGACCAGTGCGCGCGCAAGCGACACGCGCTGCTGCTGGCCGCCCGAGAGCTCTCCGGGATAGCGTCCTTCCAGCGGAAGGAGCTGTGTCACCGTCAGGATCTCCCGCACCCGCTTGTTGATCTGCTCGGACGACATCTTGCGCAGCTTCAGCCCGTAGGCCACGTTCTGGAAGACCGTCATGTGCGGCCAGAGGGCGTAGCTCTGGAAGATCATCGACATGTTGCGCCCTTCGGGCGGCACCGTGCCGGCCGCCGAGGAGACGACCTGCCCGCCGACGCGGATCTCGCCGCCGCTCGCCGCGACGAAGCCCGCAATGAGCCTGAGGGTGGTCGTCTTTCCGCATCCCGAAGGCCCGAGCAGGCAGACGAGCTGGCCCTTCTCGACGGACAGATCGACTCCTTTCACGACAGTCACCGCCCCGTAGCTCTTCACGAGACCTGCCAATTCCAAAAACGACATCACTCCTCCCTGCAGCATCCGTTTGTTGAGACTACGCTATGGGTCGTCCTGAAAATTGTCAACAGATTACTGTCGACAAAAATATCCGTCACGACATGAAGGCGCCGCCATTGACGTGAAGCGTCTGGCCGGTCACGTAGCGCATGCGCGGGCCGGCCAGGTTTATGACGGCTCCGGCGACGTCGTCAGCCGTGCCGAGGTGCCCGAGCACGTTCGTGACCGACGCATGGTGCGCCGGCGCCTCGCCCGCGCGGGCGGTCTCGATGAGGCCGGGCGCGACGCAATTGACCGTGACCCCCGCCCCGCCCAGCTCGTGGGCCAGCGCCTTCGTCAGCCCCGTCAGCCCGGCCTTCGCCGTCACCACGTGGATCCTGTCCTTCGCTCCCGTATGCGCCGTCAGGCCGCCGATCGCGATGAAGGCTCCCCGGTCGCTTTCCGCCAGGGCGCTCGCCGACGCCTTTGCCAGGAGAAACACGCTGTCGAGCGCGATTGCCATCACATTGCGCCAATCTTCGTACGAAATCTCCTGCAGGGCGGCATGCGGCCGCACCGCGGCATTCGCGACGACCGTGTCCAACCGGCCGAATCGCTCGAGGGTTCCCTGCAACAGGCGCGCCGGAACGGCGGGATCCGCAAGGTCGCCGAGAATCGCCTCCGCCTCGCCGCCGGCTAGGCGCACCGCCGAGGCGACTTCTTCCGCCGCTGCCCGATCCTTCAGTGCGTGCACCATGACGGAGGCGCCGAGCGCGCCCAGACCAAGCGCGATCGACCGCCCGATATTGCGGGACGCGCCCGTCACCAGTGCCACGCGCCCCTTGAAGTCTTCCGCCTGCATAGCGCCTTTTCCCCTGCTTTTCCGATCGACCCAAAGAAATCGTATTGATTGTAGACTGTCAACAATTTATCGTCATCTCGCATACGAACCTGGCAATCGGGACGCCGCGCCTGCTCTGCCTTTTTGCTTCGACTTCTGCCACGCATCCAAAAAGGCAAAATAGAAAACTGTTGACAATCTACAGATAACTTTGCAGTTATCCAGCCGTAACGCCAGCCTTGGAGAGAATTTTATGAATCAGACCACCAAACTCGACGTCGAGCTGACCCGGTACGTAGCCGATTTCATCGTCAATGCGCGGCCGGAAGACCTGCCTGCCGAGGTGGTGGAAATCGGCAAGAAGTCCATCCTCGACGGTTTCGGCCTTGCCGTGTCGGGCTCGGTGGCCAAGAGCGGCGAGCTTGTGCGCCAGCATCTGGGCGACCTCGACCTCGCCGAGGGTGTCGCGACCGTGATCGGCGGCGGCCGCAAGGTGGCGCCGCGCTTCGCCGCCTTCGCGAACGGCGTCGGCATCCACGCGGACGACTATGACGACACCCAGCTCGCCGTGGCGAAGGACCGCGTCTACGGCCTCCTGACGCATCCCACCGCGCCCGCCCTTCCCGCAGCCTTCGCAGTCTCGGAGCTCGTCAAGGCAAACGGCCTCGATTTCATGCTCGCCTATCATCTCGGCATCGAGGTGGAGTGCAAGATCGCCGAGGCGATCAATCCCCGCCACTACCAGACGGGCTTCCACGCCACCGCGACCTGCGGCACCTTCGCCGCCGCGGCGGCCGCCGCCAAGCTCCTCGGCTTCGACCGGGAGACGACCGAGCGCGCGCTTTCGATCGCCGGCAGCCAGTCGGCGGGCCTGCGCGAGAACTTCGGCACGATGACGAAGCCCTTCCACGCCGGCCGGGCCTCGGAGAGCGGCGTCGCCGCCGCGCAGTTCGCCTCCTACGGCTGGACCGCGACCTCGCGGATCCTGGAAGCGCCGCGCGGCTTCTTCAGCGCGGCCGGCGGCGGCTACGACGTCAACGCGATCTACGAGAAGCTCGGTGCACCCTGGACCTTCGCCGATCCGGGCGTCTCCATCAAGCCGCATCCGTCGGGCTCGCTCACCCATCCCGGCATGACGGAGATGCTGCGGCTGATCGCCGAGCACGACATCAAGGCCGAGGACGTCCGGCGCGTGCGTGTCGGCACCAACTCCAACATGCCGAACGCCCTCATCCATCACCGGCCGAAGGACGAGCTGCAGGCGAAGTTCTCCATGGAATTCTGCATGGCGATCCTGCTGCTCGAACGCCGCGCCGGCCTCAGCGAGTTCACCGACGAGGTCGTGGTGCGCCCCGATGTCCAGGCCATGATCGAGAAGATCGACTTCGTCGTCGACGCCGATGCCGAAGCCGCCGGCTACCACCTGATGACCACCATCATCGACATCGAGCTTGCCGACGGCCGCAAGATCTCCGGCCGCGCCGACTTCGGCAAGGGCTCGCCGGCCTTCCCGATGAGCTACGACGAGGTGGCCGGCAAGTTCCGCGAGAACGTCGCGTTCGCCGGCATGGCCGCCGACCGCGCCGACGAGATCGTGGAACTGGTCCGCAAGGTCGAGGGCCTGCCGTCGCTCGACCGGCTTTCCGGGCTGCTGATCTCCGTCGCCTGACCAGCCTCCCCTGATGACCGATGCCGAGCGAAGGACCCGGAACATGACGGCGAACCGTTCCTTTCGAATGTCCGCCACGCTCGGCATCGGCGCCGCCGGCGCCCTTCTCGCGAAGCTCGCCGGCATGCCGCTGCCCTTCCTCCTCGGGCCGCTGATCCTGTCGGCGGCGGCCGGCCTCGCCGGCCTGCCGCTGCAGGTCGTTCCCTTCGGGCGGGAGGCCGCGCAGGTCGTCATCGGCCTGTCGATCGGCCTGCGCTTCCTGCCGGAGGTGGCGATCGCCACGGGGGCTCTCCTTCCCCTGATGGTCGCCGCGACCTTCCTGACGATCTCCGCGACGATGCTGGCCGCCTTCCTGCTTGCGCGGATCGGCGGCATCGACCGCCGGACGGCCTTCTTCGCGACATCGGCGGCGGGGCTCGCGGAAATGGCGGTCGTCGCGCACAGGAAGCGCGCGGATGCCGACATCGTCTCGGTCGTCCATCTCATCCGCGTGACCAGCATCGTGATGATCGCGCCGCTGCTTGCGGCCTATGCCGGAACGGAAGGCCACGTGCCGGATGTCCGGTCGGCGCTCGGAGACCATCTCCTCGTGGTCCTCCTCCTGCTCCTTGCCGCCGGTCTCGCAGCCTGGCTGCTGCGCTCGCTCCGCGTGCCCAATCTCTGGCTGCTCGTCCCGGCCGCCGTCGGCGGGCTTGCGGCGGGCACCGGCCTCGTCGCGGAAAGGCTTCCCGGCCCGCTGCTGATCGCCGCGCAGGTCGTGATCGGCGTGTGGATCGGCTGCCGCTTCCGCCGCGAGGTCATGTCGCGCATGCCGCGGGTGACGGTCTCCGCCTTCGCCACCACGGCGCTGCTCCTCGCCTTCGCCTGCCTGGTCGCGCTTGCGCTCGCGGCGGTCGCCGGCCTTCCCTTCAACACCGCGCTGCTCGCGGTCGCGCCCGCCGGCGTCACCGAGATGTCGCTGACGGCCGCCGCCCTGCACCTCGACGCCGCGACGGTCACCGCCTTCCAGATGATGCGCATCGCGACCGTGATGATCATGCTGCCCCTGACCTACCGGCTGTTCGAGTGGTGCTCGGACCGCCTGGACGCCAAAGACACCTAACCCCGGACATCGAGAAGAGAGACTGACGATGGAAGCACCTGTAACGCGAGAACTGGCAGAATGGACGGTGGGCTTGACCGGGAGCGACATTCCCGAAACGGTCCGCGCCGAGGGCGTGCGGACCTTCGTCAACTGGCTCGGCTGCGCGGTCGGGGGAAGCAGCCACGAGACCGTCGACCGGGCACTCGCGGCCGTCCGGCCCTTCTCCGGCGAGAAGCGCGCCCAGATCATCGCCCGCGACGTCCGGCTCGACGAGCTGCACGCGGCGCTCGTCAACGGCATCTCGTCCCACGTGCTCGACTATGACGACACCCACCTGAAGACGATCATCCATCCGGCCGGCCCGGTCGCCTCCGCAATCCTTGCCGTGGCCGAAAGCCGCAACGTCAGCGGGGCGGACTTCCTGACGGCGCTCGTCACCGGCGTCGAGGTCGAATGCCGGATCGGCAACAGCGTCTACCCGGACCACTACGACCGCGGCTGGCACATCACCGGGACGGCCGGCGTCTTCGGCGCGGCCGCCGCGACCGGCAGGCTGCTCGGCCTCGACGCCCGGCAGATGACCTGGGCCTACGGCATCGCCGCCACCCAGTCCTCGGGCTTCCGCGAGATGTTCGGCACCATGTGCAAGAGCTTCCATCCGGGCCGCGCTGCGCAGAACGGCGCGATGGCGGCGTTCCTCGCCGCCGCCGGCTTCGACAGCTCCGAGCGCGCCATCGAAGCCCCGCGCGGCTTCGCCAACGTCATGTCGACCAAGCAGGACTACACCGAGATCCTCGGCGGCCTCGGCAAGACCTGGGAGGCCGCGCTCAACAGCTACAAGCCCTTCGCCTGCGGCATCGTCATCCATCCGACCATCGACGGCTGCCAGCAGCTGCGCGAGAAGCTCGGCGACAGGGTGCGTTCCATCCGCTCGGTAGCGCTGCGCACCCATCCGCTGGTGCTGGAGCTGACCGGCAAGCGCACGCCCTCGACCGGTCTCGAGGGCAAGTTCAGCGTCTATCACGCCGCCGCGACGGCCCTGCTGCGCGGCGACGGCTCGCCGACCGCATTCACCGACGAGATCGTGCGCGACGGCGAGATCATCGCGCTGCGCGACAAGGTGACGGCCGAGGCGGACGGCACGGTGCACGAAGACGCCGTCCACATCCGCGTCACCTTCGAGGACGGTTCCACGACCGATCTGCATGTCGAGCACGCCATCGGCAGCCTGTCGCGGCCGCTGTCCGACACCGAGATCTCGCGCAAATTCAGCCGGCAGTCGGAGCCCGTCCTCGGCGAGAGCCCGACGGCGGCGCTCCTGGAGGCCGCCTGGGCACTCGAAAGCCTAGACGACGTCTCCGCACTCGCCCGCCTGAGCGCCGCTTCGAACTGACACAAGGGAAAGATCATCATGAAGGCTCACCTCACCCTCGGCGTGCTCAACGGAGACGACATCGGCCACGAGATCGTGCCGGCGACGGTCGCGGTCGTCGCCGCGGCGGCGGAGAAGACCGGCCTCGTCATCGACTGGAAGCCGATGCCGATCGGCCGCACGGCGCTGGACAGCCATGGCTCGACCTTCCCCGAGGGGACGATCGAGGCGCTGATGGGCATGGACGGCTTCGTCCTCGGCCCGATCGGCCATCAGGCCTATCCGAAGGTTCCGGGCGCCATCAACCCGCACCCGATCCTGCGCAAGCGCTTCAACCTGTTCGCGAACGTCCGCCCGACCCGCTCCTATCCCGGGCTCGGCGCGGTCCGCGACGACATCGACCTCGTCATCGTGCGGGAGAACAACGAGGGCTTCCAGCCGGACCGCAACGTCGCCGCCGGCTCGGGCGAGTTCCGCCCGACCGAGGACACGACGATCTCCGTGCGCGTCATCACGCGCGCCGGCTCGGCCCGCGTCGCCCGCGCGGCCTTCGAGATCGCCCGCCAGCGCAAGAAGAAGCTCACCGTCGTGCACAAGAACACGGTCTTCAAGCTCGGATGCGGCATGTTCGTCGAGGAATGCCTCAAGGTCGCGCAGGACTTCCCCGACGTGGCGGTCAACGAGGTCATCGTCGACACGATGGCCATGCGGCTCATCCGCGACCCGCAGAACTTCGACGTGATCGTCACCACCAACATGTTCGGCGACATCCTGACGGACGAGGCGGCCGGCCTCGTCGGAGGGCTCGGCATGGCGCCGGGCCTGTGCATCGGCGAGGGCGCGATCGCCATGGCCCAGGCGACGCACGGCTCCGCGCCGGACATCGCCGGCCGCGACATCGCCAACCCCTTCGCCATGATCGAATCCGGCCGGATGATGGTGGAGTGGCTGGGGCACAACCGGAACATTCCCGAAGCCGTGGAAGCGGCACGCGTGATGGAGCGTGCGATCACGGCGGCACTTGCCGACCCGCAGTCGCGAACCGGCGACATCAGGGGCACGGCAAGCACCAGCGGCATGACGAAAGCGATCGTCGCCAATATCGCGAATGCCTGATCTGCGCACGGTTCCGGGCGGAGCCCGATCCGCTTGGAGCTCGCAGCCTGTAACGAAGCACCCGCTCTCCTAGAACCGCCCTCGCCGAGAGAGAGAAGAACCGGCAAGCGCGGCGTCATTGACCGCGACAGGGCCCGCAGCTTTCGCCGACGACCAGCGAGGGCTGGAAGACGACGTTGCGGGGATCTATCCGCACGCCGCGATTGATGCGGTCGACCAGCAGCCGAAGCGCCTCGTTGGTCATGTCGACCACGGGATGTTCGGTGCGGGTCAGCCGCGGGCGAAGGGCGCCGATGCCGGGGATCGTGTCGGTCGAGGCGATCGATATGTCGTCCGGGCACTTGAGCCCGAGATCGGCGAGCGCCCGCATGACGCCGAGCGCCATCACCCCGTTCGCCACGTAGAGCGCGGTCGGCGGATCCGGCTGGAGGAGCAGGTCGCGCGCGACCGAATAGGCAGTGTCCTCGCGGAACTCGCCGGGGCGGATGTGCTGCGGCGACGGCTCCAGCCCGCGCGCGCGCATGGCCTGCAGCATACCGTCGAGCCGTTCCCGCCCGGTCGACAGATGCTGGGGGCCGCAGATCGTGCCGATCCGGGTATGGCCGAGATCCATCAGGTAGTTGGTGACCTGGCGCGCCGCCGAGACATTGTCGATGGTGATCGTGTCGGTCGGCTGCCCCTCCACCGTCCGGCCGAACAGCACGGTCGGAATCGGCTCGCCCTCGCTGTCGCGCTGCGGGATGGTCGAGGCGACGTCGACCGGCACGAGGATGATGCCGTCGCAGGACAGCATGCGGATGCGGGCGAGGATGCGCCGTTCGTTCTCCGGCTTCTCGTCGCTGTTGAAGAGGACCAGCGAGTAGCCCCAGGCGGCCACCGCCGCCTCCGCCGCCCAGACGAGCCGGGCGAAGAACGGATTGGCGAGGTCGGCGACGACGAGCGCGATCAGCTGGCTGCGGCCATGCTTCAGGCTGCGGGCGGCAAGCGACGGCGTGTAGTTGAGCTCGCTGATCGCCGCCAGCACGCGGGAGCGCAGCTCCGGGCTGACATAGGCGGAATCGTTGATGACCGCCGAGACCGTCGCCGTCGACACCTGCGCGCGGTTCGCCACATCCCGGATCGTCGCCATTCATACTCCAGCTAATCGTTTCGCCATGAAAATAGCGGCAGAAAGCCTGAAATGTCTAGAGAGATCACAGAAATTACTTGCGATATCCGCCGAAATCGAGAACTCTAGCAAAACGGTTAGTTCTGTTCACTGAGAGTGCAGCGGATCGCAACTGGGAGGAGAAACGTCATGAAGCTTATTTCACTAGGCCTTTTGGCCGCGGCAATGGCGGCACCCGCATCGCCGTCCCATGCACAGGAAAAGCCACTGGTGGGGCTCGTCTCCATCGCCGCGACCGAGGCGAACAACGTTCGCTACATCAACGGGGCGAAGAAGGCGGCCGAAGAGCTCGGCTACGAGATCTCGGTCGTCGATGCGGCCGGCAGCGCCGACCAGGCGAATGCCGCGATCCAGAACTTCGCGCAGCGCGGCGCCTATGCGATCGTCGACCTCGTCTTTCCCGCCTCGTCGATCGGCGCGGGCCTCGACGCGGCCAAGCAGGCGAACATTCCGGTGGTCACATGGGGCGGCGGCCTCGGCCTCTCGGTCGCCGCGACCAACGGCTCGGGCGCGCCGATCGCCGAGCCGGTGATCGAGAAGCTGATCGAGGATCTCGGCGGCAAGGGCGAGCTGCTGGTGCTCGCCTATCGCACCGGCGAGGTCTGCCGCGACCGCGAGATCCTGCTGGACAAGATGCTGGAGCCCCATCCCGACATCAAGGTCACCAAGAACGAGGTGCGCATCCCCGGCTACTTCGAGGACGGCGCCCAACATGCCAATGCCTGGCTCGCCTCGCGGCCTCCGGGCGACGAGAAGCTCGCCATCTGGGGCTGCTGGGACGATCCTGCGATCGGCGCGATCGGCTCGCTGCGCTCGCAGGGCCGCGACGACGTGATGGTCTACGGCGTGAACGGCAACGCCCAGGCGCTCGAGAACATCAAGAACGGCCACATGAACGCCACAGCCTGGCAGGACAGCTTCTCGGAGGGCTATAACATGGTCAAGCTGCTCGCCGACATCAAGAAGGAGGACTGGCAGCCGAAGGCCGTGGAGATCCCCGCCGTGCTCGTGACGAAGGAGACGGTCGAGGACTTCCTGAAACAGCATCCGGAGGCTGCCCAATAGCGCTGGACGGACCCATGCTTGCTTCCAATCCGGAAAAGGAGGCGTCGTCGACGCCTCCCTTCCTTGCCGTCCGCGGCATCCGCAAGTCCTACGGCGGCGCCCAGGCGCTGAAGGGCGTATCGCTGACGCTCGAGGCCGGCACGGTGCACGGCCTCGTCGGCGCCAACGGCGCGGGCAAGTCGACGCTGATCCGCATTCTCGCCGGCCTTGCCCATGCCGACGATGGCGGGATCGCCGTGGACGGCAAGCCGGCCTTAATCGCAAGCCCGGCGCAGGCCGCCGATCTCGGCATGAGCTTCATCCATCAGGAGCTCGCCTTCGTGCCGCGCATGACGGTCATCGAGAACATCATGCTCGGCCTGCCGAAGAAGACGCGCTTCGGCCTGGTGGACTGGCCGGCCATCGCCCGCGAGGTCGAGCCGGTCGCCCGCCGGGTCGGCATCACCGCGCCGCTCTCGGCCGAGGTCGACGGCCTCTCCACGGCGGAAAACTGGCTCATCAACATCTGCCGGGCGCTGGTCCGCCGGGCCCGCCTGATCGTCATGGACGAGCCGACCGCCTCGCTCTCGGCGGCGGAGAGCGAAAAGCTCTTCGCCATCATCGAGGACCTGCGCCGCTCGGGCGTCGCCATCCTCTACGTGTCGCACCGCCTCGACGAGATCCTCCGGCTCTGCGACCGCGTCACCGTCTTCCGCGACGGCAATGCCGTGTCGGTCATGGAGCGGCATGCGCTTTCGCGGCCGCGCCTGGTCGAGGCGATCGTCGGCGGCGCGGTCGAGGCGCTCGCCCCGCACCGGGACGTCGTCAACAAGCCCATCGTGCTCTCGGCGCGCGGCCTGACGCGCCTGCCGAAGGTGGACGACGTCTCCTTCGACCTGCATGAGGGCGAGGTCCTCGGCATCGGCGGCCTCGTCGGCGCCGGGCGGAGCGAGCTCATGCGGCTGATCTACGGCGCCGACCGCCCGGACGGCGGCACGATGACGCTCGACGGCAAGCCGTTTTCGCCGAAGACGCCGGCGCAGGCGGTGAAGGCCGGCCTCGGCCTGGTGCCGGAGGAGCGCCGCGCCGAGGGGCTCTTGCTGACGAAGAGCGTCGCCTTCAACCTGCAGCTCGCCAACCTCTCCGGCATCGTCCGCAGCCCCGCCCTGCCGCTGATCGACTACGGCAGGCGGAAAACCCTCTCGGAGGGGATCGTCCGCGATCTCGCCGTCAAGACGCCGTCGATCGAGGCGGCCGTCGGCCTGCTGTCGGGCGGCAACCAGCAGAAGGTGCTGATCGGCCGTTGGCTGCTCGGCGCACCGAAGATCCTCATCCTCGACGAGCCGACCCGCGGCGTCGACATCGGCGCGCGCGGCGACATCCACCGGCTGATCCGCAGCCTCGCCGCGCGCGGCATGGCCGTGATCGTGGTCTCCTCCGAGCCGGACGAGCTGCCCGACCTGTGCGACCGCGTGCTTGTCATGGCCGAGGGCCACATCGTCCGGGAGCTTACCGGCCCCGGCATCACCCGCAACGCCGTCGTCGAGGCGAGCTACGCCTTCGACGGCCAAGGAAAGGAACAGACATGAGCGAGGTTGTTTTCGTCCGACGCCTGTCGCCCGGGACGAAGTCCGTGCTGGCCGTCTTCGCCCGCTACGGGACGATCATCGGCTTGCTTGCGATGATCGCCGCCTTCTCGCTGCTCTCGCCGCGCGCCTTTCCGACGGTCTACAACTTCACCAACGTGCTGAACCAGGCGTCGCTGGCGATGATCATCGCCGGCGGGCTGACGCTCGCCGTCATCGTCGGCGAGCTCGACCTGTCGATCGGCTTTGCCGCGAGCATGCACGGCGTCCTCGTCACCGGCCTCATCGTCTCCAGCGGGCTGCCGATCCCCGTCGCGATCCTGCTGGTGATCGCGCTCGGCGGCCTGATCGGCCTGATCAACGGCGTGATCGTCACGAAGATAAAGGTGAATTCGGTGATCGGCACGCTCGGCGTCGGCACGATCCTGACCGGCCTCTCCTTCGCCTATTCCGCCGGCGTGCCGATCACCGCGGGTGTGCCGGAGGCCTTCCTCCAGGTCTCGCTCGGCCGCTGGCTGTTCGGCATTCCCAACAACATCGTCATCATGGCGGCCGTGCTCGGCGGCCTCTGGGTCCTGGTCGAGCGCACGCCGCTCGGCCAGGAGATTCAGGCCGTCGGCGGCAACCATGCCGCCGCGCGGCTCGCCGGCATCGACGTCGACCGCATCAAGATCCTCGGCTTCGTCGGCTCCGGCATGTGCGCGGCGCTGACCGGCATCCTGCTCGCCTCGCGGCTCGGCAGCGGCACGACGAGCGCGGCCGACCCCTATCTGCTCACCGCCTTCGCCGCCGTCTTCCTCGGCTCCGCCACGCTGCGCGACGGCGAGTTCCACGTCTTCGGCACCTTCATCGGCGCCCTGATCATCGCCTTCGGCTTCAACGGCCTCAGCATCTTCGGCGCGCCCACCTATTCGCAATATATCTTCCAGGGCGCTATCCTCATCATCGCCGTCGGCCTTTCGAGCCTCGGCCGCATTCTCTCCCAGCGATAGGAGGCCGCCCATGTCGACCCTTTGGGACGTCCACGTCATCGAGTTCGCCCGGTCGAAGGACCAGCCGCTGATCGACCTCGTCAACGGCGCGCACGACGCGGGCGTGCTCGACCTGCCCTTCGGCTTCGTGCTGGCGCAGAACGGCGGGCGCAACGTGCTCGTCGACACCGGCTTCCTCAACGAGGGCAGCGGCGCGGAATTCTCGAAGAAGTTCGGCATCCCCGACTGGATCTCGCCGGTCCGGATGCTGGCGGAGCTCGGCGTGAAGGCCGACGACGTGACGGACATCGTGCTGAGCCATGCGCATTTCGACCACATGGGCTCGATCTCGGCCTTCCGGAACGCCCGCATCTACATCCAGAAGCGGGAATGGCTGTCCTGGAACGAGGCGATGGCGTTGCCGCCGCAATACGGCTTCCTCACGGCGATCATCAATCCGGACGACATGCGCTCGGCCTTCGACGCGGCGGTCGAGCACCGGCTGACGCTGGTCGACGGCGACCGGGACAACCTCATTCCGGGCATTCATGTCCGGCTCGGCGAGGGCCATACGCTCGGCCAGCAATTCACCATCATCGAGACGGGACGCGGCCGGCTGGTGGCGGCGGGCGACTGCGTCTATTCGCGGCTGAACCTCACGGGGCACAGGCACGACGGCGTCTTCGCGCCCCTCAACAACGGCATCGGCAGCATCTGGAAGCAGCTCGAGACCATGGACCGGATCAACGAGGAGATCGCCGGCGACCTCTCCCGGCTGATCATGATGCACGACAACGACCGCTGGGCGCACCTGCCGCTCGTCAAGGAGGTCGAGGGCTTTCGCATCGTCAAGGCGTCGTGAACCGCGATCGGGGATCGGGCGTCTTCCTCGACAGGAACGCTCCTAGGCCATGGCCTTGAGGGTTCCCCTCATCACCAGCTCCGCGGGAACGAGGCGCACGGGCTTGGCCGAGGAGCCGTCTATCCGGGAAAGGAGGATCTCGACCGCCTCCTTCACCATGCGGCGTCTCGGCTGCCGCAGGGTCGTGAGGTTGAAGGCTCCCCAAGCGGCCATGGGGATGTCGTCGAAACCCACGATCGAAACATGCTCGGGCACCAGGCAGCCCGCGGCCCGCAGCGTATCCATCGCCCCGAACGCCAGCACGTCCGACGCGCAGAAAATGCAATCGGGCCGCTCGGGCTGCGCGAGCAGATCGGCGGCGGCCCGCGCGCCCACCTCGTAGCTGTGCTCGTCGCCGAAGACGACCGGCTCCCGTCCGCCCCTCTCGGCGAGGCGGTCGAAGAAGCCCTTCTTCCGGTCGAGGTTCGAGCTCGCCGCCAGGCTTCCGGAGATGAAGGCCGGCCTGCTGAAGCCGCAATCCATGAAGAGATTGGCGACCATCCGCCCGGCGTCGACATTGTCGCAGGAGATCGCCGAGACGTCGACGCCGTGGATCAGGCGGTTGAAGAGAACGACGGGCACGTCCGATTTCGCGCAGCGCTCGGCGATCTCCGGCCCGAGATAGGACGACGTGACGATGATGCCACGCACCTTGTAGGCCAGGACTTCCTCGATCGCCGCGTCCGCGTCCTTCGCACCGTTCAGGTGCTTCAGCATGACGCGGTATCCGCGCTCCTCGAGGGCCACCAGGAAGGCCTCCAGGACTTCGGGATAGAACGGGTTGGTGATCTCACCCATCACCACGCCGATGAGGTTCGACTGCTGGGTGATCACCCTGAGAAGAGCATTGGGCCGGTAGCCGAGCTCGTCCGCCGCCCGGAGCACCTTCCGCCGCGTCTCTTCCGAAACGCTCCGTCCCGAGAACGTCCTGGACACCGCTGACTGCGAAACCCCGGCATGATGTGCGACGTCGATGGAAGAGGGTTGCTGTCTCTTTTTCATCTCAAACCATTACCGCACCGCCACTCACGTTCAGCGTCTCGCCGGTCGTTTCGCTCGCGTCGTCCGAGCAAAGGAACAGAATTGCCTTCGCGATAGCATCGGCCGATTGAAATCTTTTCATCGGGATTCGGTCAAGCCAATCTTTCTTCACGGCTTCTCCGTCGCTGTCGAACCCTTTGCTGATCCGCCAGTTGATCTCATGCTCGATCATGTTCGTATAGACGGTGCCGGGTGACACCGCGTTTACTCTGATCTTCGGCGCGAGTTCTACGGCGAGCGCCCTCGTCAGCCCGATAATACCCATTTTCGAAGCGCTGTAGTGGGCCGTGAACCGCTGCGCGCGCTGTGCCGCCTGGGACGCGATGTTCACGACGGCGCCGCCGTCCTTCATCAGGGGAAGCGCATGCTTCACGCAGAGCCAGGGGCCTCTGAGATTCACCGCCAGGACGCGATCCCACTCCTCGACGCTGAGATCGACCGCGAGGTTCAGCGTGCAGATGCCGGCATTGTTGACGACGTAGCTGACGGACCCGAAGGCGGCGCCGACCCTGTCCATGAGCGCCTTGACGGACTCCTCGGACGAGACGTCAGCCGAAACGCCGATCAGGCGATCGCCTGCGACCCCGAGCGAGGAGACCGCGCTGTCGACGGTCTCGTCGTCGCGATCGACGAGGACGACCCGCGCATCGCGCGCAAGGAACGCCTTCACCGTGGCAAGGCCGATATTTCTCGCGCCGCCGGTGACGACGGCTACCCTTCTGTCGAAGCTCATCGACATCTCCTCTTTCCTAATCGTATGCGCCCATGACGGTCTGGTCGAAATCGACGATCGAGCCGGTCATCAGCGCGCTCTCGGAACTGGCGAGAAAGCAGATCGCCCGCGCCACCTCCTCCGGCTTCAGGAGGCGCCCGAAGGGCCTCGTCCGGCCGATTTCCTCCTGCCAGTCGTCTCCGTGGCCGTGTGCCGTGCGCTGCGTTCTCTCTTCGCCGGGCGTCGCGGTCCAGCCCATGTTCAATCCGTTCACCCGGATACGATCGTGCCGCAGCGCGTGGGCGAGATTTCTCGTAAGGCCGACGAGGGCGGACTTCGACGCGACATAGGCCGCGATGAAGGGCGCCCCGCCGTGCGCGGCGATCGTGATGACGTTCACCACCGTGCTGCCGGTGCCCTTCCGGAGAAGGGGAAGCGCGCGCTGGATGAGAAAGAACGGCGCCCGGGTGTTCACCGCGAACAGCCGCTCGTATGTCTCCACGCTGGTGTCGTCGATCGTTCCGCGATCGGTCACCCCGGCCACGTTGGCCAGGACGTCGAGACGGCCGCATTGGTCGCCGACGGTATCGACGACCCGGAAACATTCGTCCACGCGGGCCAGGTCGGCCTTAACGAATATGCCTTTGGCGCCCAGCGCCCGGATCTTGTCCGCGACGCGCTCGCCGGCCTCCTGCTGCCGCCCGCATATGGCGACCGCTTCCGCGCCTGCCGACGCCATCATCAGGGCGGTCGCCTCGCCGACACCCTGGGTGCCGCCGGTGACCAGGCAGATCCTGTTCCTGAAGTTCGGGGCCTCGATCACGGTTTTCTCCTTCAGCTGCGGCGTCGGCGCAGATGGTCGACGAACACCACGACGACGATCAGCAGCGCGGTGATGATGCGTTGCCAGAATGGATTGACGTTCAGAAGATTGGCGCCCTGGTTGATCGTCGAGAGCAGGAGAGACCCCAGGGTCGGGCCGATGATGCTGCCGATCGCGCCAAACAGGCTGGTGCCGCCGATCACGGACGACGCGATCGCCTGCAGCTCCCAACCGTCGCCCGTGGTGGCGATCCCCAGGCCGAGCCGGCTGGTCACGAGGATCCCGGCCAGCGCGGCGCAGGTGCTGGAGATGATGTAGACGACGAAGATCGTCTGACGGGCATCGATCCCCGACAGCCTGGCAGCCTCCGCGTTCGAGCCCACCGCGAAAATGTACTTGCCGATCCGCGCCTTGTGGAGAAGCACATAGGCCGGCACCGCGACGACGACGACCATCCAGAACAGGGTGGGCAGCCCGAGGACGAACCCGCGGGAAAAAGCGTTGAACTCGGGCGGGAGCCCGGAAATCCCCAATCCGTTCGTCATCAGGAGGCCGAGACCGCGCCAGCCCGTCAGGCCGGCGAGGGTGACGATGAACGGGGGAAGCTTCATGTAGGAGACGCCGAATGCGTGCACCGCGCCGATCAACACGCCGGCAAGCAGCGTGAGGCTGACGGCGAGCCAGATGGGGACACCCGCGGCCAGCAGCATCGCGACGATGACGCTGGTCAGGCCGACGACCGCCCCGACGGAAAGGTCGATGCCGGCCGTGATGATGACGAACGTCTGGCCGATCGCAATGATCGCGAGCAGCGAGAACTGCCGCATCAGGTTCGTGATGTTGTTCTCGGTGAGAAAGCTCTCGGTCGTGAAGGCCAGGATAGCCCAGATCGCGAGCAGGAGGAAAAAGAGCGTCAGGTTCAGCAGGACGCCGAACCTCACCCCCTTCTTCTTCACCGAGGCTCGCTTGTTTTCGGCGATGGCGGACATGCCGTTCCTCCCTGTATCTATTCGCCGAGCGCGGCTGCAAGGACCACTTCGTGCGAGACGTCACGCGGCCGGTCGAAGACGCGCGCCATTTTCCCGCGGTACATGACGATCAGTTTGTCGCTGAGGTCGTAGACCTCCGGCAAATAGGACGAGACCAGGATCACCCCTGCCCCCTGCTTCAGGAGTTCGGCCAGCAGGAGGTAGATCTGCCGCTTGGTCTTGACGTCGACGCCGACCGTCGGCTCGTCGAAGATGAATATCTCGGCGCCGTGGTTCATCCAGCGGCCGATCACCACCTTCTGCTGGTTGCCGCCGGAAAGATTGCCGACCTCCACCGTCGGATCGGACGGATGGATCTCGAGCGACCCGACCATCTTCTCCGCGGAGGCGCGGACCAGATCGTCGCTGACCAGCCACCGCCGCGTCAGCCGCTTGAACAGGTTGAGATTGAGGTTGAACTCGACGGTCTGGTTGAGGCAGAGGCCCTGGAGCTTCCGGCTCTCGGGAATGAGGGCGAGGCCCCTGCGGATCGCCTCGGCGACGTTCCTCGGATTGTAGTCGCGGCCATGCAGGACCATCGAGCCGGCGGACGCGCCGTGCCGGCCGAAAACGGTCTGCACGAACTCGCTTCGCCCGGCGCCGATGAGGCCGAACAGGCCGACCACCTCGCCGCGGCGCACCGTCAGGCTCAAGTCCTCGAAGCCAGCACCGGAAAGGTCCCGGACCTCCAGCAGCACCTCGCCGCGGTCGATCTCCTCCTTGTAATGGACGTCGCCGAGATCGCGGTTGACCATGTCCCGGATCAGTTGCTCCTGATCGGTTTCCGCGATCAGCCTGGTCGAGATGAGCTTGCCGTCGCGCAGCACGCAGGCCCGCTCGCAAAGCTCGAAGATCTCCTCCATGCGGTGGCTTATATAGAGCACCGCGACGCCGGCCTCCTTGAGGTGCCGGATAAGGCTGAACAGCTGCTCGGTTTCCTGCCGCGTCAGGTACGCCGTGGGTTCGTCGAAGATGATGAGCTTGCTCGCGCGGATCTTGGCGCGCGCCGCGGCGACGAGCTGCTGGCGGCCGATCGAAAGCGACCCGAGCTCGACCGATGCGTCGATGTCGAAACCGAGCTCGTCGAGAAGCTCCTGGGAACGCTCCTGCATCCATGCCTTGTCCAGGATGCCGCGCTCGGTCTTCTCGATGCCGAGATAGATATTCTCCGCCACGGAGAGGTGCGGGCAGAGAACGACCTCCTGGTGGACCGCGTTGAGGCCGAGCGCCTGCGCCTGGGCGGGCGTGCGCAGATCGACCTCGGCGCCCTCGAAGAGGATTCTGCCGGCCGTCGGGGTATGGGCGCCCGTCAGTATCTTGATCAGCGTGCTCTTGCCGGCGCCGTTCTCGCCGACGATCGCCAGCGCCTCGCTCGGGAAGATCTCGAGCGTGATCCCGTCGAGGGCGACGGTACCGGGAAAGGACTTCCCGATACCTTCGAGCCGCACGAGCGGCTCTTGCCGTGCTGCGCTTGGGAGAGGTTCAACACGGTTCATCATGCCAGTCCCGGCTTATTGCTGAAGGCAGGAGAAGTCGGGATGCAGCAGCGACTTGGCCTCCGCCGAATCGACGTTGTCCGACGTGATCACCGTAACACCGGTATCGATCCGCGCGGGGACGTCTTCGCCCTTCAGGCTCTTGAGCGCGTTGGCGATGCCGTCGTATCCCATCTTGTAGGGATTCTGGACGACCAGCGCCTGGACGACGCCGTCGCGCAGATTCTGCTCGAGGGTGTCGCTGCTGTCGAACGTCACGAGGACCGGATTTCCCTTGCGGCCGGCCTCGGAGATCGCCTGGGCCGAGCCGATGCCGGTAAACAGGGCATCCGCATAGATGCCATCGAGCTGCGGGAACGCCGACAGAACGTCATTGGCCTGGTTCAGCGCTGTGGTGGTCTGGAAATCGCCGACACGCGTGGTGACGATCTCGATCTCGGGGGTTTCGGCGAGCCCCTCCTTGAAGCCCGCGATGCGCTCGTCGAGCGTGTTGATGCCCGGGCCGTAGGAGATGATGGCGACCGTACCCTTGGCGGCACCGTTCTTCTTCTTGATCGCCTCGGCCAGGGCCTTGCCCGCCAGCACGCCGCCCGCCTTGTTGTCGGTCGCGATAAGCGACTTGAACGCCGTCGAGTTCGCCGCCGAGTCGATCAGGAAGACCGGCACCTTCGCGCCCGCCTCGTCGACGGCGGCCCCGAGCCCGTCGGACGACGACGGGGCGAGAAGAATGGCCTGCGATCCCGTGCTCACCGCATTCTCCAGGATCGAGATCTGGCCGGCGATATCGGCCTCGCTCGTCGGTCCGGTGACGTTGACGGTGGCGTTCAGCTCCTTGCCGGCATTGCAGGCGCCGGCCATGACCGTCTGCCAGTAGGGGCTGGTCGTATCCTTGACCACGACGGAGATGGTCTCGGCATGCGCAGAGGCCATGCCGAACGCGCCGACGACGACCGATGCGAGAGCATAATACTTGTAGGCTTTCATTTCATCCTCCTCCAATTTCCCACCTGGGAACCGCATGGCCTCGCCTGGTCGGCGGGGCTCGAACTCCTCATTTCACGCCGAGCGATAAGGCGATCGGCTCGATCCCGACGACCGTCTGGTTGGCGGCCGACAGGGCACAGGCGTCGGCAAGCTGCAGGGCGGCGACGCCGTCCACCGCCGTCGTCATCGGCTGGCGCCTCTCCTTCACGGCCGACAGGAACTCGGCGAGCTGCGCGACATAGGCGCCGCCGTAGCGCTGCGGGAAATGATCCGGCAGCGCATCGCACTTGAGGCCGTCCGGAAGGATGAGGCGGGTCTGCGTCAACGGCACGTTCTCCATGCCGACGGATGCGGCCGAGCCCATCACTTCGATACGCTGGTCGAACCCTCCGTTCGACCGCCTGCTGTTCTGCAGCACCACGCTGAAGCCCTTGTCGTCCCACAGGGTCGCGGTGGCCGTGTCGAAATCGCCCTCGGCCTTCGTCCCCGCGTCGAAGAGGTTGAAGCCGCGCGCAAAGACGCGGGTGAACTCGCGGCCCGTGAGCCATCGGCAGAGATCGAGATCGTGGATCGTCATGTCGCGGAAGATGCCGCCCGAGCGCGCGACGTAAGCCGGCGGCGGCGGACCGGGGTCACGGGACATGACCCGCATGAACTCCAGCTCGCCGACACGGCCGGTATCGACGTGCTCCCTGATGCGGCGGGTGCTCGCGTCGAACCGCCTGTGGAAGCCCGTCATGAACGGGACCGGATATTCCCGGAGCAGCGCGACGATCGACATCACGCTTTCGAGGTTCAGATCGATCGGCTTCTCGCAGAACACCGCCTTGCCGCTGCGCACCGCGCGTTCGGAGAACGGCACGTGCGTGTCCGTGGGCGAGCAGATGAACACGGCATCGACCTGCGCGTCCTCGAACACCCTGTCGGCGCTGTCGACGGCCGTCGCGCCGTAACGGTCGGCCAGCGCCTGCGCGGCAGCGGCGCTGGTGTCGTAGACGACATGGATCCGGGCCTCATCGCTTGCAGCGATATTTCGGGCGTGCAGGGCGCCGATCCGGCCGGCCCCCATCAGAGCGATCTTGATCACAGTTTCCTCCCACCGAGTGATTACAGCCAACATCAATTTGCATATTATGTAAATAGGAAAACTGAAGCGACGATTATGTTTTTGGATATTATTCCGATTCATCGAGGAAACCGCATAAAATCGGGTGATTTTCGAATGCACACAGCGTTCAGGTTAAGCGCTGCTTTGCCTCTATTGCATATTATGCATGATGCGTGGCAATTGATAAAGCTGCCGTAGCCACTTCCAACGGTCACTCACCGACACCGGAACGTCATTTGACGGCTGGATACGCGTTCCGCCGAGGCTTCCGTTTTGCGTCAGGCAGGCACAGGTCACGCCAATCATCGGGACGACGTCGGAATCTCACACAATAAGAGGCGCGGCATTGCCGGCCGCGCCTCATACATGCCGCTTCCATCGGGAAGCGATCGTCGCTGCCCTTTACAGACCGCTGGCGTCGTAGACGGCCTGCCTGAGGCGCGACGCGCCGTTCAGCAGGAAGACCTGGTCGGATTCCAGGAGGTAGAGGCTGACGCCGAGGCCGCTCCACTTCGGAATCTCGCTCAGGTCGGGAACGAACATTCCGACGGCCTTGCCGAAGCGTGACGCGGCTTCGCAAATCCTGACGGACGCCTCGATCACCTCGGGAGCCGCCGCCGATGGCGCACCGAGCGCCACCGCAAGGTCTGCCCGCCCTATGAAGAAGCAGTCGATCTCGTCGATGGCCATCAGGTCGTCGAGCACGGCGAGCGCCTCGGCATCCTCGATCTGCGCGACGATCGTCGTCAGCCGGTTCGACGCCGGTATGTGGTCGGCCATCTTCGCCTTGGTATATCCGGCCGCGCGGGTCGAGCCCGCATAGCCGCGCCCTCCCGGTCCGTAGAGGCAGGAGGAGACGAGCGCACGGGTCCTGCCGACGTCGTGGACATGGGGGATCACGATGCCGGTGGCGCCCAGGTCGAGCGCATTGAGGATCTGCGTCGGCTCCGGCGCCTGGATGCGTACCAGGACCGGCATGTCCAGGGATCGCGCCGACAGGACGGCCCCGTCGAGGTCCATGCGGTCGAACGGCGCATGCTCGGCGTCGAGGCAAAGCACGTCCAGCACGGAGCCGGAAAGGACCTCGGTGACGATGCGGGAGGGCGTCTTGACCCACGTCCCGACCGTCAGCGCGCGAGCGCGCATGCGCTCCTTGAATGCCAGCGTTCTCTGCATGGCTCAGCCCCCCGCAAAACGCGCCCGCAGCGCGTCAGGATTGATGACGGTGTCCGGGATCTCGCCTGCCAGCACCGCCAGCACGGAGGTCGTCGCCGATCGCGTCATCCTCGCGACCGACTCGTGGCTGATGCCGCCCATATGGGCGGATGTCAGCAGGTTCGGCACGCCGGCCAGGGCCTCGGCCCCCGGAGGCTCGACCTCGAAGACGTCGAGCGCGGCACCCGCGAGATGGCCCGACCGCAGCGCGGAAAACAGTGCGGGCTGGTCGACCAGCCCGCCGCGCGAGGTGTTCACGAGGTACGCGCCCTTGCGCATCTGCGCGATGCGCGCCGTATTCATCAGATTGCGCGTCTCGGCCAGAAGCGGCGCATGAAGCGAAACGATGTCCGACGTCTCCAGCAGTTCGTCCAGGCTGACGCAGCGCGTCGCCCCCTCCACATGCTCGACCAGGGCATCGAAATAGACGACGCGCGTGCCGAAACCGAGAAGCCTGCGGATGACCGCCCGGCCGATGTTTCCGGCACCGACGAGGCCGACCGTCTTCTTGTAGAGCTCCGCCGGCATCGCTTCGCCCACCCTGTCCCAACGGCCCGCCTTGACTGCCTGGTCCTGGCTGACGACCCGCCGGATGAGGCCGAGGATCATGGCGAGCGCCTGATCGGCCACGGTCTCGGCATTCATCCCGGGGGTGATCGAGATGCCCACGCCGAATTCCCGCGCCGCCTCGTGGTCGATCGAATCCGTTCCGACGCCGACGCGCGCGATCACCTTCAGGTTCCGGTTGCCGGCAAGGACCTCCCGGGTGAAGGGGTCCGTGGAGACGATCGCCGCATCGCAATCTTCAAGAAGGAGAGCGAGCTCCTCGGGCGAGCGGTTTCCGGTTTTCGGCTGCAGGACGAGCTCGTGCCCCGCGGCGGCGAGCCTGGCTCCCGTTTCCGGATCGAGGGCACTATAGCCCGGCCAGCTTACGAAGATGCGTCCCATGGCTAAGACCTCGCGCTTTCCAAGGCCCGGAATCCGGCCCTTGATCCATGACCGGCCGCCGGCGACGGCGCGCAAAGCGAGACCGGCGGGCCCTCGATCTTCGTGGCGGGCAGCGGCCCGGCACCCGCCGGCAAGCCCCCTATCAATTCGTAACGCGTCATCTCTCCCTCCGATGAATAGCTATGCATTAAGCTCCGCGGTTTCGCCCGCTGCCGACCCCGACACCAGGTTCAGCCGAAGGCCGCGGTTTCGGGAATCCTGACCCAACGGTCCTCTTCGGCGGACTGGTACGCTCCGGCGATCACCCGGTTGATGTGCAAGGCCTGCTGAAAATTGGGGGTGGCGTTGAGATCGTTGCGCATCACGGCCTCGATGGCGCGCCGGGCGGTGACGACGAAGGCTTCGCCGTAGCCGAGCCCCTGCCCCTGCGCATACCAGAAGGGATCGGCCTCCGGATGGATGCCTCCCAGCATGATGCGGCGGAAGCCTCCCGTTCGCTGGGGGTCGGCGGCGCTGAAGAAGTGCAGCTCGTTATTGCGCTCCCAGCTGAACGACAGCGAGCCTTTCGTTCCGGTCACCGAAAAGCTGAGGTCGGACTTGTGTCCGGTCGCGGCCCAGGAAGCATGCACCGAGCCCAGCGCCCCGTTCGAGAACTGGACGAGCGAGGCGGTCAGATCGTCGACCGTCACCTCCCGTCCATCCGGCGCCTCGGCGGGCCGCCTGTCGTAGAGCCGTGTCGAGCGCGCGGCGATCGCCTCGACCGGACCCATCAGCGCGCATGCGATATCCATGATGTGCGAGCCGATATCGCCGAACGCCCCCCCGCCGGCAACGGACCTGTCGAACCGCCAGGAAAACGGCAGGCCCGGATCGGCGGCATAATCCTGGAAGAAATGCCCCTCGAAATGAAGCAGATCACCCAGCTCGCCATCGCGGATGAGCTGTCTTGCAAGCTCGACGCCCGGCCAGGTGCGATAGGAGAAGTTGACGATATTGACCTTGCCCGATTTCCGCGCCGTCTCGGCCATCCGCTCGGCGGCGGCGACCGTGTTCGAGAGCGGCTTTTCGCAGAACACGTGCTTCCCGTGGTCGAATGCGTCGATCGCGATCTCCGCATGGCTGTCGTTCGGCGTGATCACGATAACGACGTCGATGTCCGGAGCGCGGGTCACCTCTTTCCAGTCGGCGGTGTGATCCTGCCAGCCCCAGCGCGCCGCGCCCTCGCGCGCAGCGTCCGCCACGATGTCCGCCATGCGGACCATTTCGATGCGCGGCAGCGTCGGCCAGAGATAGCAGCCGATGTTGCGCAGGGCCAGGCTGTGCAGCTTGGCCATGTAGCCGGATCCGACGATGCCGAACCGAATTCTGTCCATGAAGTTCTCCCGGGGTTCTTCTTTTAGCGAATGCTTCGGCCGCCATCGACCGGGATCGACAGACCGGTCATGAAGGATGCGTCGTCGCTCGCCAGGAAGGCGATGACGCTTGCGACCTCCTCCGGCCTGCCGATCCGGCCGATGGGGTGCTTCGCGACGACGGCGGCCTCGAGGGCTTCGCTGTCGGGTGTCGAATCCAGCCAGCCGGTCACCATGCGCGTGCGGATGGCGGCCGGGCATACGGCATTGACGCGGATGTTGCCGGGGGCGAGATCGAGCGCCATCGAGGAGGTGAAGGACGTGACGCCGCTTTTCGAAGCGCTGTAGGCGGCCATGTTCTCGGTGCCGCGAATGCCGGTGATGGAGCCGACATTGACGATCGCGCCGCCGCCCGACCGGCGAATCGCAGGAACGGCGGCACGGCAGCCGAGGAAGATGCTCGTGAGGTTGGTATCGATGAGGCGATGCCATTGCTCCAGGCTCGTCTCCTCCACCAGGCCGCTCTCGCGCACGCCGGCATTGTTCACCAGGATGTCCAGGCGCCCGGCTTCGGCGAGGATGTCCGCGACGACGCGCTCCCAGTTGCCTTCGTCGGTGACATCCAGGCGAACCGATCTTGCGCCTTCGAGCTCAAGCTCGCCGCGCCGGTGGGCGGCGTATACGGTTCCACCCTCGTCCCGCATGCGCCTGACCGTTTCGAATCCAATACCCGTCGATGCGCCGGTGACCAGCGCGACTTTTCCTAGGAATCTTTGCATAGCTTGCTCTCGCAGGACTGGAACGCGACAGAGCACTTAAGCACCCTGTTATAAATGATGATTTTTGCGTATACCGCATAAGATCTAGTTTGCATAGCTTTGCAATTTTGTCTATTTGAAAAAATATCAACGCGAAGGCGCCCAGGGAGGACCCATGTCGAGCACCATGAGACTGACCGCCGCACAGGCGGCTATCATCTACCTGCAGAAGCAATTCTCGATCCTGGACGGGGAGCGGGAACGCCTGATCGGCGGCATCTTCGGAATCTTCGGCCACGGCAATGTCGCCTCCATCAGCCAGGCGATCGAGGAATACGGCCAGGAACTGCCCTACTACCAACCGAAGAACGAGCAGGCGATGGTCCATTCGGCGATCGGCTACGCGAAGGCGAAGAACCGCCGCGCGACGCTTGCCTGCACCGCCTCCATCGGCCCGGGTTCGACCAACATGATCACCGGCGCCGCGGCGGCGACGGTCAACCGGATCCCCGTCCTGCTGTTCGCCTCCGACACGTTTGCCCACCGCCGGACCGGCAACGTCCTTCAGCAGCTGGAGCATCCGATCGAGGCCGACCTGACGGTCAACGACTGCCTCCGCCCGGTCAGCCGCTTCTTCGACCGGATTTCCCGGCCCGAGCAGCTCCTGACCGCCCTTCCGGAAGCGATGCGCGTTCTCACGGACCCGGCGGAGACGGGCGCCGTCACCATCGCGTTCCCGCAGGACGTGGAGGGCGAGGCCTTCGACTATCCCGTCGCGTTCTTCCGCGAGCGCAACTGGGTCATCCGCCGGCGCGAGCCTTCGCCGGACGACATCGACGAGGCGATCGCTATTCTCGCCAACGCCCGGGCGCCGCTGATCATCGCCGGCGGCGGGGTGCGCTATTCGGCGGCCGAGGGCACGCTGCGCGACTTCGCCGACACGTTCGGCATCCCCGTCGCGGAGACGCATGCCGGCAAAGGGGTCAGCCTGGACACCGGCTATTGCCTTGGCGGCATGGGCGTCACGGGCACGGGGGCTGCGGGCAGGATCGCGGAGAAGGCCGACGTCGTCGTCGCCATCGGCACACGGCTTCAGGACTTCCAGACCGGCTCCCGCTCCGCCTTCCACAATCCGGACGCCACCTTCATCTCGATCAACACGAACAGCTACGACGCCCACAAGCTGCGCGGGCTGCCGGTGGTTGCCGACGCACGGCTTGCGCTCGAGCGCATCGGCCGCGGCCTCGAAGCAAGAAAATACGCGACCGCGGGCGGCTATCGTGCCGAGATCGCCCTAAGGCAGGCGGAGTGGAAGGACGCCTATCGCGCGGATATCGCCGTCGAGCCCGGCGCACCCCTCAGCCAGGGCACGATCGTCCGGGCCGTCAACGAGGCGACGTCGCCGGGAGATATCGTGATCGCGGCAGCGGGCACGCCGCCCGGCGAGATCCACAAGGCCTGGGACAATTCGAACGGATCGAAGACGTTCATCGAGTTCGGCTTTTCCACCATGGGCCACGAGATTCCCGCCGCCATCGGCGCCAGACTTGGCGACAGCGGCGCCGGCGAGGTCTTCGCCATCATCGGCGACGGCACCTACCTGATGGGCCCAACGGAAATCGTGACGGCCGTGCAGGAGAACGCGAAGATCACCGTCGTCGTCATCGAGAACTACGGCTATCAGTGCATCCGCGACCTGCAGGAGAATTCGACCGGCATCGACAACCTCGGAAACGAGTTCCGCGCGCGCGACAACGACGCGCTCCAGCCGAACGGAGCCTATCTCGAGGTCGATTACGCGGCCAATGCGAGGTCCATGGGCGCGACCGTCTTCTCCGCGGCGGACGAGGCTGAGCTCAAGGCGGCGCTTGCCGCCGCGCGACGCACCGCGGGCCCGAGCGTCATCGTCGTCAAGGCCGAGAAGCGCGGGCGGTCGATCGGCTCGGGCGTCTGGTGGGATGTCGGCGCCGCGGAGGTCACCGGCACGCAATCCGTGAGTGCCGCGACCGCCCGGTTCCGCTCCGGCGTGCGTCATCAGCGCTATCTCGGTTGAGGCGCGCCATGACGAGGCTGGAACCCGAATTGCTGCTCGCCGCCCAGACGGAGCTCGGCGAATGCCCCGTCTGGGACGGCGGTCGGAACACGCTGTTCTTCATGGATATCATCGGCCGGAAGCTGCATGCCTACGAATGGGCGTCGGGCAAGGATCGCGCCCTGCCGCTCCCGGCCCTCGGAGGCGCGCTCGCCCTTGCCGGGGACGGCCGCCTGATCGCCGGCCTTCAAAGCGGCATTCACATGGTCGATCCCGATTCCGGCGCCTTCGAACTGGTCGTCGACCCGGAACCGGACAAGCCCGACCATCGGCTCAACGAGGGAAAATGCGATCCGCAGGGCCGGTTCTGGGTGGGGTCGATCTCCACCCTCGGCCGTTTTCCGACGGGTTGCCTCTACCGGTTGGAGAAAGACGGCAGGGTGACACGGGTCCTCGACGAGATCAGCGTCCCGAACACGCTCGCCTGGCAGCCGGACGGCGAGCATATGCTCTTTGCCGACAGCGTGAGGAAACAGGTGTGGCGCTTCCGCTACGACGGGGAAACGGGAGGGATATCCGATCGCGAGGTGTTCATCGACGTCGGCGGCTACAGGGGGATTCCCGACGGCATCGCGGTCGACGCGGAAGGCGGCTTGTGGATCGCCGAATTCGGCGGCGGCGCCGTGCATCACTATTCCGCCGACGGGAAGCTCATCGGGAGCGTTCGCCTCCCCGCCACCCAGGTCACGTCCTGCGCCTTCGCGGGGCCGGACCTGGACAGGCTCGTGATCATCACGACGAAGCGGCTTCTCGACGAGGAAGCGCGAAAATCCCAGCCGCATTCCGGCGACATCTTCGTTGTCGAGCCGGGGGTGCGCGGGCTGCCGCCTCACCTTTTCGGATGATGCGGCGCGGTCGGGCGGCTGTTCCGCCCGGCCGTGCCCGCCCTCGTTCAGAACCCGACCGATTTCAGATAGGCGAGGCTCTTGCGGGCGTCGCCAAGGGGATCGAACGAAATCGTCGGGTCGATGTCCTGCTCGATGTTCGCAGCACCGTCGTAACCGTGCGACCTGAGCACCTTGGCCAGCGTCGGCCAATCGACGACGCCGCTTCCCATCGGGCAGAAGATCTTCTGCTCGATTGCCGCCAGGAAGGGAACCTTCTCGGCCAGGACCCGCTCGTGGACGCCGCGATCGATGTCCTTGAAGTGGAAGTAGAGCACGCGATCCGCATGACGTTCGTAGAACGCGACGGGATCGATGCCGGCATAGGCCATGTGCCCGGTATCGACGCAGATGCCCACCCGCTCGGCATCGAGACGATCGAGAACGGCTTCGAGCTCGTCCTCGTACTCGATGTAGCAGCCGGCGTGCTGGTGGATCACCGGCTTCACGCCCTTCGCAAGCGCGATGTCGGCGATCTGATCGATGAGCCCGATCATGTGGTCGAAGCGGGGCGCGTCCAGCTTCCCTGCAAGATCCCGCCGGCCCGCGGTCGCCATCCGTTCCTCCGAGATATGGTCGATCGTCACCAGGTGACGCCCGCCGACCGCCGCGAGGAGCTCGACCGTCCGCCGCGCATTCTCGAGAACCGCCTCGGTCTTGGACGGGTCGTGCAGGATCTGGAAAACAAACCCGGCTTCGACGGCGAGCCCCCGTTTCGCGAATTCCGTCGACAGGACGGCCGGATCCGTCGGATAGAACCCGTAGGGCCCGAGCTCCGTGTGGCGGTAACCGGCCTCGGCGATCTCGTCCATCACCTTCCGCCACAGCGGATTCTTGGGGTCGTCAGCATAGTCCACGCCCCAGGACACCGGAGCGTTCGCCAGTTTCACATGCATTGAAAATCTCCCTTTGCCCGCCCGCGATGCGGCCGGCTGTCCGAAGCACTAACCTTTTTTGCATAGCAATGCAATATTGCCGGGCCGCAAATGGATGCGCACTAGGAATTTCGCCGGCCTGTGATATTTTCCGCGCATGGTGATGGATCTGACGCCTCGACGGGCTGGATGGGACCTTCGATTTGAAAAAGAACAATCCCAGTGACCCGAGCGGCGGGCAGCTTCGCAAGAAATATGCATCGTCCATGGATGTCGCGCGACTGGCCGGCGTGTCCCAATCCGCGGTGTCCCGCACCTTCACCGAAGGGGCCAGCGTTTCGCCCAAGACGCGCGCGAAGGTCATGAAGGCGGCCGACGAGCTCGGCTACGGTCCAAGCATTATCCCACGGATTATGCTGACACATCGCTCCTCCCTGATCGCGATCGTCAGCGGCGGGCTCTACAATCCGTTCTATGCCAGCGTGGTGGAGGCGCTTGCGCAGGCCATCCAGAAGTCCGGGTCGAACGTCATGTTCTTCTCGGTGAACCACGGCGAATACATCGACGAGATCATCCCGGACATCCTGGGCTATCGGGTGGACGGCATCATTTCCGCGCTGTCGATCGTATCTCCCGAGGCCGCCGAGCGATGCGCGAAGATGCATACGCCGGTTGTCCTCTTCAACAACAAGCTGTCGAACGAATGGGTCGCCTCGATCTGCAGCGACAACGTCGAAGGCGGCAGGCAGATTGCATCGCTATTCCTCAAGCGCGGCGGCAAGCGCTTCGCCTATATCGGCGGCAAGAAGGGGAACCTCGCGAGCGAGGACCGCTTCGCCGGCTATCTCGCCGGCCTGATGCGCGAGGGCGTGACGGATGTGGCCGTGACATACGGCGACTTCCGGCATGATGAGGGTTACGAGGCCGCGAGGAAGCTTCTTGCCGCCAAGAGGCCGCCCGACGCGATCTTCTGCGCGAACGACCTGATGGCCTTGGGCGCGATGGAGGCGGCGAAGGCGGCAGGGCTGCGCATCCCCGAGGACGTGCTGATCGCCGGCTTCGACGACATTCCCGCCGCATCGTGGCCGAGCTTCGACCTGACCACCATCAGGCAGGACGGCGACGCCATGATACGCCGGGCGATGGACCTGCTTTCGAAGATGATCGATGGCGAACAGCTTGCGGGCAACTCCCTGCACCTGATTGCGGCTCCGCTCGTGGAGCGCGGCTCCACGGCGCGCGCCGTCCCTGCCGGCTGACCCGGAAATCCTGAACACCGTCATTGCCGGCCGGCCCGCATACGGCGACGGGATCGTTGACAACACCCGGAATGTGCCGTACGGAAAATTGCATAGCAATGCAATATAAGGAGAACGGAGGAGAGAGATGGACGCTGCCGAACACGGTAGAGGCCATGCGTCTGCGGAAAATGCTTCCTGCGCGGGCTTTCGGCAACCCGAAGACCGCCGGACGCGTCCCCGGCACCAGCCCAGAACCCGGAATGCAACCTTGCAACGGGATCGCCATGGGAGCGATCCGCTCACCCGCCCGCGGCCATCGCCCGTCGTGATGCGCTGCCGGTTCAAGACACACACGCGCCCGGGCCCGCAGGCTTCGGGCGCCGCAGTTCAAACCTCGGATGACGAAAAGGCTTCGGAATGAACGAGACGACCGCAAAGCCAACCGCCCAGGACGAGCGGTTGAGGCATACTTCCTGGATCGCGCAGCTCATGAAGCGTCCGGAGCTCGGCGCCCTGTCCGGATTGGCGTTCGTCACCGTATTCTTCGCCCTG
This sequence comes from Shinella pollutisoli, assembly GCF_024609765.1. Classification (GTDB taxonomy): domain Bacteria; phylum Pseudomonadota; class Alphaproteobacteria; order Rhizobiales; family Rhizobiaceae; genus Shinella; species Shinella pollutisoli. The sequence goes on along the minus strand of NZ_JANFDG010000024.1, from coordinate 53,798 downwards.
ACGGCGGATCCCGTCATGTTCAGCCTGTCGGGCATCCTCAACTTCCTCAGCCCGGCGGCGCAGGTGGGCATCCTTGCCATCGGCGCCAGCCTGCTGATGGTCGGCGGGGAGTTCGACCTCTCCGTCGGATCGATGGTGGCTTTCGCCGGCCTCGTGTTCGGCGCGACGGTGACGGTTCTCGATATGCCGCTGTTCGTCGCGGTTCTCGTGACCATGCTGACGGCAATCGCGATCGGCGCGACGAATGCCCAGATCGTCCTGCGGACCGGCCTGCCCAGCTTCATCGTCACCCTCGCCCTGCTGTTCATCCTGCGCGGACTGGCGCTCGTCGGCGTGAAGTGGGCAACGGGCGGCTCGACGCAGCTGCGCGGCATCGCCGACCGCGTCTCCGAAGACCCCCTTCTGCCCTTCCTCGCCGGCGACGCATTCTCCGGCTTCTTCCAATGGCTCGCCGACCATGACGTCATCGCGAAATTTCCGAACGGAGCCCCCATGGCGCCGGGCGTTCCGATCGAGCTCGTGTGGTTCCTCGCCCTGACGGCCATCGCCACCTGGGTGCTGCTGCGCACGCGCTTCGGCAACTGGATCTTCGCGTCCGGCGGAGACGCCGCGGCCGCGACCAATTCCGGCGTCCCGGTCCGGCGCGTCAAGACCTACCTGTTCATCATCACCGCCTGCTGCGCCGCCCTGGTCGCGGTCATAACCGTCCTCGATGCCGGCTCCACGGACCCCCGCCGCGGCTTCCAGAAGGAATTCGAGGCGATCATCGCCGCCGTCATCGGCGGATGCCTCCTGACGGGCGGCTACGGCTCCGCGATCGGCGCCTTCCTCGGTTCCATCATTTTCGGAATGGTCATGATCGGCCTGACATACACCCGCATCGACCAGGACTGGTACCAGGTCTTCCTCGGAGGAATGCTTCTCATCGCCGTGCTCTTCAACAATGCCATCCGCCGGCGCGTAACGGGCGAACGATAGGAGATCCGACATGACCGCACCCATCGTCCGCATGGAAGCGATCGAGAAGCACTTCGGCAACATCATTGCACTGGCGGGCGTCTCCTTCGACGTCGTGCCGGGGGAATGCCACTGCCTGCTCGGCGACAACGGGGCCGGCAAGTCGACGTTCATCAAGATCATGTCCGGTGTTCAAAGGCCGTCAGCGGGCCAGATTTTCGTCGAGGGGCAGCCGACGACCTTCAGGAACCCGCGCGAGGCGATGAATGCGGGGATCGCGACGGTCTATCAGGACCTGGCGATGATCACGCTCATGAGCGTCACCCGCAACTTCTGGATGGGCCGCGAGCCGACGAAGGGCTGGGGGCCTTTCAGGCGGCTCGACGTCAAGAACGCCGAACGCATCACCATCGAATCGATGCGTTCCATGGGCATCAATCTCCGCGAGGCCGACCAGGCCGTCGGCACGCTGTCCGGCGGCGAGAGGCAGACCATCGCCATCGCCCGCGCCGTGCACTTCGGCGCCAAGGTGCTCATCCTGGACGAGCCGACCTCCGCGCTCGGCGTCCGGCAGACGGCGAAGGTGCTGGCGACCATCGACAAGGTCCGGAAACGCGGCGTCGGCGTGGTGTTCATCACGCACAACGTACGCCATGCCATGGCCGTGGGAGACCGCTTCACCGTTCTCAACCGCGGCCGGACCCACGGAACCGCGAAGCGCGGCGAGATCACGGCGGAGGAGCTCCAGAATCTCATGGCCGGGGGCCAGGAACTCGAGGCTCTCGAGGGATCGCTCGCCGGTACGGTCTAGCGATGCGCTTGCAATGCTATCCATATGGCGACGCACTGGATTTTTCATTTCACGCCATACAGGCTCTTCATATAACTATTTGATAAACATTGATTATTAGAATCATCATTATGACAATAAGATAGCGATTTGAAAAAATTTCAGTTCTCTATAATTTGCATAGCAATGCATTTACTGGCATGCTTGAGGCGTTACCGGTGTGGATGATCGTATCCCGCACCTAATATCGGGAGGATGGAATGAAACAGGCATTGAGGAAATTCGCACTGGCAGTCGGCCTCGGCTTCCTGCTCGCACCGGGCCTGGCCGGAGCGGAAGACATGCGTGTGATCATGGTGAGCCACGGGCAGGCGGCCGACGCCTTCCACGGCATCGTCAAGAACGGCTTCTTCCAGGCCGGGAAGGACCTGGGCGTCAGCGTCGACTACCGCGCGCCGGAGACCTTCGACATGGTCGCGATGGGGCAACTGATCGACGCGGCGGTCAACCAGCGTCCCGACGGCATCGTCGTCACCCTTCCCGACACGGATGCGCTCGGCCCGGCCGTGAAGCGCGCCGTCGAATCCGGTATCCCCGTGATCGCCGTGAACTCGGGACAGGACGCCTACAAGACGCTCGGCGCGCTGGCATTCGTGGGCCAGGACGAGGCCCTCGCCGCGAGAATGGCGGGCGAGCGCCTGAAGGAGGCCGGAGGCAAGAAGGCGATCTGCATCAACGTCGAGCCCGGCAACGTGACGATCGACATCCGCTGCAACAGCTTCACCGAAGGGTTCGGCGGGGCGGTGAACGTCCTCCAGACCTCAATGGACCCGGCGGACATCGAAGCCAAGGTGCGCGCCGCGCTGCAGGCCGACCCTGAGATCGACACGATCCTTTCCACGGCCGCGATGGTGGCCGGCGAGCCGGCGCTGAAGGCGCTGAAGGCCACGGGCCAGCTCGGCAAGATCAACCTGGGGTCCTTCGACCTCTCCCCCGCGATGCTCGAGGCCGTCCGCGACGGCAATGCCATCTTCTGCATCGATCAGCAGCAGTACATGTACGGCTACCTGCCGGTCGCGCTCCTCCAGCTCTACAAGCACTCCAAGATCGTGCCGGCGAATGACGTCCTGACCGGTCCGCGCTTCGTGACGAAAGACATGGCGGCGGAAGTGATCGACCTCTCGACCAAGGGCATCCGCTAGCCGACGCGTCCATTCGCAACGGTGAAAACACTCGGCGCAGCAGGATCGCTGCGCCGAACTGCTTTGGATCAGAGGGAATTGGTTATGGCAGTCCGCTGGGGAATCTGGGGCGCGACGACGATCGCACAGGAATGGATGATCGACGCCATCCGCGCGCGCGGCGGCGAGATCGTCTCGCTATGCGGCCGCGATCGGGAGAGGGCGGCCGCCTATGCCGCCAGGAACGGCATCCCGCAATATTTCACATCTTCCGAGGACTTCCTGCGCTCCGGCATCGACGCGGTTTACGTGGGCACGATCAACGCCTTCCACCACGAGCACGTCCTCGCCGCCGCGGCCGCCGGAAAGCACGTTCTCTGCGAAAAGCCGCTGGCTCTCACGCTCGGTGCGGCGAGGGACATGATCGACGCGTGCACGAACGCCTCGGTGGTCCTTGCCGTCAACCATCATCTCCGCAACGCCGCCCCGCACGCGGCGGTCAAGGACATGCTCCGCCAAGCCTGCATCGGCGACATCGTCTCGGTCGCGCTCACGCATGCCAGCTATCTTCCCCCGCATCTGCAGGGTTGGAGGATCAACGATACCTCGGCCGGCTCGGGGGTGGTCCTCGATCTTACTGTCCACGATGCCGACCTCCTCCATTTCCTTCTCGACTCCGAGCCCGAGAGCGTGTTCGCCGTCGGCGGCAACAGCGGCCTGGCCCGTTCCGGGATCGAGGACAGCGTCATTGGCGCGATACGGTTCAGGAACGGCGTGAAGGCGTCCTTCTTCGACGCCTTCACCACGCCCTTCGCGCAACACCGGCTGGAGATACATGGAACGAAGGGGACCCTGATCGCCACCGAGAACCTCCAGCAGACCCCGGGCGGCAGGCTGGTTCTCCGGAACGACGACGGCGCGCAGGATGTGCCGATCCGGCCGACAAACCTCTATGAACCGAACATCGGGGCATTTCATGACGCCGTTCATGGCCGCGGCGCGCTGATCGCAACGGGTGCCGACGGCCTCCGCTCGCTGGCGGTCGCCCTCGCCGCGAAACGATCGATCGAAAGCGGCACGATGGTCCCGGTGACCTACTAGGTGGCCGATCATCACGCGTTTCCGACCGGCATGCCTGCGAAGCGAGGGAGAGGTGAGCGAGCGATACCGGCCGCTGCCTGAGAAGACCCCGACCCTCCAGGCCAATCGGGATCGAACGACCGAGGCCGGCATGCGAACGAAGTGGCAAATGGATTTCTGCCATCTGCCTTGCGGCGTTCATTATTTGCATTGAACACCAAGAACCCCTGCGGGCTGCTGCGCAGGGGTTCCGGAAGACTTAAGACTTGGAGACGAACGTCGATCAGGTCACAGGTTCTCGCCGTAGAACGCCCTGAGCCTGTCGACGGCCTGATCGACGCAATCGGGCTTGTCGTAGAGGTCGTAGTGCGTGGCGCCGGGAACGACGAGGATGTCCTTCACCTTCGAGGCCGCCTTGTTGAACAGCTCGAACCCGTCGCGATAGGAGCCGAAGGCACCCGCCTGCCCGCCGCCGACGACGATCTGCAGCGGCTGGGTCAGCAGCTTCTCCGCCAGATGGAAGGCATCGAAGGTGAAGGCCGCGCCGGTGCTGACGACGTTCAGCCTGTTGGGCGAGCCCGGCTGCCGGCCGCGCGGCGTCGTGTAGTAGTCCACCGCCTCGACCACGTCGACATCCTCGATGCCGTAGGATTCGAGCTGCTCCTTCGATTGCGGGATATAGGTTGTGACGGCGGTCTCCGCCCCGCGCGCCTCGGCCGTGCGCTGCGCGCCGATGCCTTCGAGCGCCCTGATCGCCGCGCCGGCGGAGAGATCGCCCTCGCGGCACAGCCGGCCGTAATTCGCCCCGACGATGGTGCCGACCGCCTTGAAGCGGCGCTCCGTCATGGCCGCGTTGACCGCATAGCCGCCGCCCCCGCAGATGCCGAGCACGCCGATGCGGTTCTCGTCGACATAGGGCAGCGTCACGAGGTAATCGGCCGCGCAGCGGAAATCCTCGATGCGCGCCGCCGGGTCTTCCAGATAGCGGCCGGGACCGCCGCTTGCCCCCTGCGTGGAGGCGTCGAAGGCGAGGCAGACATAGCCGAGCGCGGCGAGCCTCGACGCGTAGATCGCGGCCGTCTGCTCCTTGCAGGAGCTGATCGGATGCGCGACCACGATGGCCGGATACTTTTTCGCCTCGTCGAAGGCGGCGGGCAGGTGCAGGTCGGCGGCCACGTCCCAGCTCTTGTTCCTGAAGGTCACGGATTTCATGTTCTGTCTCCTTTCCATTCGGTGAACCCGAAGATAGCGCCCGCTCCGGTTTTCGATTAGACAGTTCAATCGGGATGCCATGATTAGCAGGGCTTATGGATGCCGAACGAGAATCTGCGTGACCTGAATGCATTCGTCGCCGTCGCGGAAGAGGGCAGTTTCACGCGCGCCGCCGCACGGCTCGGCGTTTCGCAGTCCGCGCTGAGCCAGACCGTGCGCAATCTGGAAGACCGGGTGGGCATCCGCCTTCTCAACCGCACGACGCGGAACGTCTCGCCGACGGAGGCGGGCGAGCGGCTGCTGTCGGAGGTGGCGCCCGCTCTGGAACAGATCGGCCGCGGCTTCGCCCGGCTCGGATCGCTGCGCGAGCGGCCGTCCGGCACGATCCGCCTGTCGGCCGACGAATATGCGATCCTCAGCCTGCTGTGGCCGGCGCTGGAGCGCTTCCTGGCGCTCTATCCGGAGGTCAACGTCGAGCTGGTGACGGACTACGGCCGCACCGACGTTGTCCGCGAGCGCTTCGATGCGGGCGTGCGGCGCGGAAAGCTCGTGTCGAAGGACATGATCGCGCTGCGCATCGGGCCGGACATACCCATGGTCGTCGTCGGCGCGCGATCCTGCTTTGCGGGACGCAAGCCGCCGCGACGGCCGCAAGACCTGTCGGACCACGTCTGCATCAATCTGCGCCTGCCCACTCACGGCGAGTTCTTCGCCTGGACCTTCAGCAAGGGCGGGAAGGACATGCGCGTCACGACGGGAGGCAGGCTCGTCTTCACCAGCGTCCTGCAGGTGCGGCAGGCCTGCCTCGCCGGCTTCGGCCTCGCCTACCTGCCGCTCGATTTCGTGGCCGGTCACATCGCCGGCGGAGACCTTGTCGAGGTGCTCTCCGACCGGCGCAAGACCTTCGAGGGCTACCACCTCTACTACCCCAACCGGCGGCAGCATCCGCCGGCCCTTGCCGCGCTGATCGAGGCGCTGCGCCATCGGGAAGGCGAGGCATCGTTCCGATAGCCGCAGCTTCAGTGAGGTACCGGCCGCATGGCCGGGCATCTACCGGATGAGGCCGTCCGGCCAGTTCCGATCGAGGCCGGGTTATTCGGGAACCACCTCCGCATAGGCGATCCCGGAGGCGAGCCAGGCGTCGACCTGGTCTTCCGGATAGCCGAATTCGCGCAGGATCTCGCGCGTGTGCTGGCCGACCAGCGGTGCGGGCCGGCGGATCGTCGCGGGTGTCTCGGAGTGGCGCACGGCCGGCGCCACCACCTTGACCGTGCCGGCGCGCGGATGCTCGTAGCTCGTCACCAGCTCCATGTGGCGCACCTGCGGGTCCTCCGCCGCCTGGAGATGGGACTTCACCTCGCCGCACCAGATGTCGGCGGCGAGCAGGGCCTCCAGCAGCGCCGCCGTCGTCCACTTTCCGGTCTCCGCCGCCAGCCTGCGCCAGATCTCGTCGCGTTGCGCGAAAAGCTTCCCCGGATCGTCGTAGACGAGCAGCTCGTCGTTGCCGAGCACGCCGACGAGCGTGCGGTAGGGGCTCATGGCGATCGTCACCCAACCGTCCCTGGTCGGGTAGGTCCCGAACGGCGCATCCATGCCGGGATGGCCGATGCCCGACCGGGGGCGCTGGAAATCCTCGTTGAAGTTCAGCGCCATGACCATTTCCTGGTTCTGGTGGGCGAGCATGCCGGCAAGGAGGTTCACCCTGACCTCCTGCCCGAGCCCCGACTTCTCCCGCCAGTAGAGCGCCGAGAGGATGCCGTAGACCATGTTCATCGCGCCGACCTGGTCCGAGAAGCCCGCGCCGACCGGCGTCGGCGGCGCATCGGCCTGGCCCGTCGCCGCCATGATCCCCGTCAGGCCCTGCACCAGCATGTCCTGTCCGGGCCGGTCGACATAGGGGCCGTCCTCGCCGTAGCCGGAACCGGAGCAGTAGATGATGCGCGGATTGACCGCGCGGAAATCCTCATAGCCGTAGCCCAGGGCCTTCATCACGCCGGGCCGGAAGTTCTGGACGACGATGTCGGCGCTCTTCGCCATCTCCATCACGATGGCCTTCACCTCCGGCGACTTGAGGTTCAGCGCGATCGACCGCTTGTTGCGGTTCCAGGCGAGGAAATTCGGGCTCTCGCTGCCGCCCACCCATTTGTTGCGGAAGGTGAGGGAGCGGAAAAGATCGCCCTTGCCGGGGCGCTCGATCTTGATGACGTCCGCCCCCATGTCCGCCAGCAGCTGCGTGGCGAAGGGTCCCTGCAGGAGATGGGAGAAGTCGAGGATGCGGATGCCTTCCAGCGCGGCCGGGGTGGAGGTCTGGGTCTCGGTCATGGGATCTGCCTTTCAGTCATCGAGATGTCCTCGCGTCCCGTGGCGCGCGCGCAGCCAGAGGGTGCGGAGGATCGCAAGGGTGGTTTCCGGTTCTTCCCGCCGCTCCAGCGCCGCGCGGATGCGTTCCGCCGCGGCCGTCTGGAAGGCGATGTAGCCGTCGAAGCGCGGGCGCAGCAGCGCCGTCTCCGCGGTGGTAAGCGTGTTGCGGTAGAAGCCGCCCCAGGCATCGTTGACGGCCGCATCCTGCCAGGCGGCGCGCGCGGACGGCTGGCCGCCGAAGGCGGGGAACGTTTCGACCTGCGTCGGCACCGACAGCAGCGAGGCGATATGGGCGAGCAGCTCCGCCGTCGGCCGGCAGCGGCGGGAAAAGGCGATGCCGGTGCCGCCGATCACGCCGCCCCTGCCCTCCGCCGCGCGGATCGTGTCCGAGAATGCGAGCACATGGGGCGCATGACCCGCAGCGGCATAGGTGACATAGCCGAAGACCAGCGGCACGAGCGCGACGTCCCCGCCCCGCGCCATGGCCTCCAGCAGGCCGATGGGATTGAGCGTCTCGCTGCCGGACGGGCGGCGGGCGTAGAGGCGCTGCATGATGTCGAGCGCGGCCGCACCCTTCGCATCGGACAGGAATTCCGCCCCGCCGACACGGCCGCCGGCGCCCGCCACCATCGACATCAGCGTCAGCACGGCATGGGGTCCGGCGAGCGATTGCGCCACCGGCAGGCGCCTGGCGATCGCCACCACCTCGTCCCAGTTCGAGGGCGGTGCGGGAACGCGGTCGGCACGGCGCGCCATGACCTGCGTCGCGACGTCCAGCGGCAGGGCCCAGGTCCGGCCGTCCCAGCGATAGCTTTCGGCCGAGGGGCCGACGCTGCCGCGCCGCCAGGCCTCGATCTGTTCGGCGGAATAGAGGTCCTCGAGCGGCAGGAAGCAGCCTTCCGCGACGGCCTCGCCGATATGCGGATGATCCATCACCAGAAGGTCGTTTTCTTCCGCAAGCGTGCGGATCGGCGCGCTCTCGAAGCCTTCGAGGGGTTGCTTGTTCCAGTGGATCAGCGGTTCCGCACGCTCCGCGTTCGCGCGCCGCGCCGTCTCGGCGAGCGCATCGTAGCCGCGGGGATGATCCCAGGTCAGGCCGACGAAGGTCATGCCGTCGCCCTCCAGAGAGGCGGGGCCCCGACGTCGCAGTCGATGACGGTGATATGCCACCGGCCGAGATTGGCCGCGAAAAGCCGCGTGCCGTCGAAGGCGACGTTGGTCGGATGGCAGAGCACGTGCGCCGTCGGGTCCTCGGCGAGCACGCGCACGCTCCCCGCGCCGTCGACGCGCAGGATGCGCGAGGGCTCGTAGAGGGAGACCAGCAGGTTGCCCGCCGCGTCGAAGGCAATGCCGTCCGGATAGCCGGGCAGGCCGGTGACGAACGGGGTGATGGCGCCGGCGCTGCCGTCGTCGGCGACCCCGATGCGCGATACCCGCTGCGCGAACGTCTCGCAGACATAGAGCGCCGCCTCGCCGGGCCGCATGGCGAGACCGTTGGCGAAGGCGAAGTCGGCGCCGCACCAGAGCCGCCCTTGCCCGCCCGACAGGTCGAAGGACCAGATGCCCGGGCCGGGCCGCGCGGAATCGTGGCTGTCCGAGACGAGAAGCCGGCCCCGTTGCCGGTCGACGACGGGATAGTTGGGGATGCGCAGGCCCGGTGCCTGGAGCCGTGCAAGCGTGCCGGCGGCGAGGTCCAGCCGGAACACGGCGGCGTGCCTGAGGTCGCAGGCATAGAGCGCCCGGTCGCCGTCGAAGGCGAGGCCGAGGAGGAAGCCGCCGGTCCCGGCGACGCGCTCGATGCGGCTGCCGTCCGGCGCGATGCGGCAGATCTCGCCGTCCTGGTTGCCGCACCAGATCCATCCGTCCGGCCCGACGGCGACGCCTTCCGGATGGCTGAGCCGCGGTTCGCTCCAGATCCCGTCGAAGAAGACGCGCAGGCGATCCGGCGAAAGAATGGGGTCCGGCATCATGCTTCCCCCCGGCGCTCGCCGCTCGCCGCATCGAAAAGGTGCATGCGCCCCTCCTCGAAGCGCAGGCTGACGGGCGCGCCCCTCTCGAACGCCGCCTCGGGCGGCAGCTTGGCGGCGACCAGCGCATCCTCCGCCTTGACCATCAGGATCGTGCAGTCGCCGAGCAGCTCGCACGAGAAGACCGTGCCCGAGAAATGGCCGTCGCCTTCCGGTGCCAGCCGGACATGCTCCGGGCGCACGCCGAGCGTCACGTCGCCCGCCGCCTGCGCCAGCGGGAAACGTCCGCCGGCGCTCCTGAACCAGCCGTCCTGCAGCCGGCCGGGCAGGAGGTTCATCGGCGGCGAGCCGATGAAGCCGGCGACGAAGGTGTTGGCGGGACGCGCGTAGATTTCCGCGGGCGTGCCGATCTGCTGGATCACCGCCTTGTTCAGCACGACAATGCGGTCGGCGAGCGTCATCGCCTCGACCTGGTCGTGGGTCACGTAGATGGTGGTGACGCCGAGGTCGCGCTGCAGGTTCTTCAGCTCGCCGCGCATCACCGTGCGCAGCTTCGCATCCAGGTTAGAGAGCGGCTCGTCCATCAGGAAGATCTGCGGGCGGCGGACGATGGCGCGGGCGAGCGCCACGCGCTGCCGCTGCCCGCCGGAAAGCTCGGCCGGGCGGCGGGTCAGGAGAAGCAGCATGTCCACCCGCTCGGCCGCGGCGCGGACCAGCGCCTCCCGCTCGGGCCGCGCGACTTTGCGGATCTTCAGCGGATAGGCGATGTTCTCGCCGACGGTCATGTGCGGATAGAGCGCATAGTTCTGGAAGACCATGGCGAGATCGCGGTCGCGCGCCGGGATGTCGTTGACGCGCCGCCCGCCGATCAGGATCTCGCCTGCCGTCGGTTCATCGAGACCGGCGACGATGCGCATGGTGGTCGACTTGCCGCAGCCGGAGGGGCCGAGCAGGACGAGAAATTCGCCGTCGCCGATGGAGAGGTCCAGACCGCCGAGCGCGGTATAGGCGCCGAAGCTCTTGGTCAGTCCGCGCAACTCGATTGTCGCCATGTCAAGGATGTCCTTTCAGGAAGTCGCGGCGCCATGGCAGCAGCATTTGCCGCCCGGCCCCGTCCAGGATCGTCAGCCGGTCCCCGGCGACGGCTATGTCGGCGATCGTCGTCCAGCCCGCGGGGCGCGGCACGGCGCCCGTCACGTGGCGGACGACGTGGCTGCGCCCTTCGGCAAGCGGCAGGCCCGTCGCCACGCCTTCGGCCGAGACCGGGTTTTCCCGCCGGGCCGCAGCCTCGCCGGCCGGTCCGGCGCAGCAGCCATCCTCGACGCCGGTGACGCCGAGAACGCGCCCGCTCCAGGGCGCATGGTCGCGCCCGCCGTTCGAGAACCACAGCATGGTGACCGGCAGGACGCCCGGGTCCTTGAGGAAGAAGACGATGTCGTCCTCCTCCTCGCGGATCACCGCCGACCAGCCGAGCGCCGCTCCGGGCGCCTCCACCAGGGTGACGAAATCCTCGTTGCGCGTGCCGATCGGCCAATGCGTCAGGTCCACCGGCGCGCCGTCCGCGCCGGGCACGCGCGTAAGTTCGCTCGCGCGCGCCGGATAGGCGAGACGGGAGCGCCCCGGCTGGAACACCTCGTCCGGCGTGAGGACGGCGCGCTTCTTCGAGGTGAAGAAGCGCCCCCGGCCCGAAAGGTGCAGCATCGGATGATGGGAGACGGGCAGAATGCCGTCCCCGCCGTCGATCCGGTGCTCCTGGTAGAGCAGCGGCGCATCCCCGGCGAGGGCGAGGCTCTTCGTGATCCGCGCGCCGGAGACCGCACGTTCGAGGGCGAGACGCATATGGCCGGGCCGATGCTCCCGGAGGCGCCAGGGGCTGTTGGCGGTCCAGCCATGGGCCGGCACGCCGGGATCGACGGCGGCGCCGAAGGGCGCGCAGAAGAAGTCGCCCGCCAGCCGCCGCTCGGCGGGGGAAAGGTCCGGGTCGTGCTGCGCCTCGGCCTCGTCGCGCCACGGCGCGGCATAGAGCGGCTCGATCGCGCGGCCCGCCCAGCGGAAGCGCAGCCGGGCGATGTTGCCGACCGCGGGGTCGAACCGCAACAGGCCGCAGGCCGTCTCCATGGAAATGAGGTCCTGCATCACTCGCCCCGGATCGCGAGGCCGCCATCGCAGCGTACGATCTCGCCGGTGATGAAGCTCGCCCGATCCGATGCGAGGAAGGCGACGAGTTCGGCGACCTCCGCCGGCTGGCCGAAGCGGCCGATCGGATGCGCCCGGTTCCAGCTGTCGATCAGCGCCGCCGCGTCGTCGGTCTCCTCGAAGATCTTCTCGTTCATCGGGGTCATGATCGTGCCGGGCGCGACCGCGTTGACGCGGATGCCCGCCTTGGCGAGGTCGATGGCGCATTGCCGCGTGAGCGATATGATCGCGCCCTTCGCCGCCGCATAGGCCGGCCAGCCCTGGAAGCCGATCAGGCCCTGGACCGAGGAGAGGTTGACCACCGCCCCGCCGCCGCGCTTGCGCAGCAGCGGCACGCAGGCCTTCATGGTTCGCCAGAAGCCGGTGAGGTTGGTGTCGATCACGGTGGTCCAGCGCTCCTCGTCGATCTCGTCGATCGCGCCGTTGAGGGCGACGGCGGCATTGTTGACGATGATGTCCAGGCCGCCGAAGCGCGTCTCGGCAAGTGCGGCCATGGCCTGCATGTCGGCAAGGCTGCGCACGTCGCCGCGCAGGAAGGCGACCGACGGCCCGAGCGCGCCGGCGAGCGCCTCGCCGCTTGCCGTGTCGATGTCCGAGAAGACGACCTGGCCGCCGCGCGCCGCAAACAGCTCCACGCAGGAGCGGCCGATGCCCTTGGCTCCGCCGGTCACGACGATGACTTTGCCGTTGAATTCCATGATCATTCCATCCTGAACCGGGGATCGCGCTTTTCCAGGAAGGCATCGATGCCCTCCTGGCCGTCGGCCGTCGAATAGAGACGGAACAGCACCTCCTGCTCCAGGCTCTTCGCCGTCTCGATGCCGGCGTCCTGGCCTTCGCGCAGCAGCCGCTTCATCTCGGCCGCGGCGAGCGGCGCGATCTTCAGGCAGGCGCGTGCGCGGCGCAGGATCGCCTCGTCCATGCCGTCCGCCGGGACGACCTCGGCGGCGATCCCGAGCGCGAGCGCGCGCTCGGCCGACATCCGCCAGCCGGCGAGAAGCAGGTCGGACGCCGCATGTCTGCCGACGGCCCTCAGCAGCCTCTGCGTGCCGCCGCCGCCGGGGCAGAGCCCGAGCCGGCCTTCCGGCAGGCCGAGCTGCGCGCTCTCGGACAGGATGAGGATGTCGCAGCAGAGCGCGATCTCGAAGCCGCCGCCGAGCGCGAAGCCGTCGACCGCGCAGATCATCGGCTTGCCAATGCGTTCGAGCTTGTCGAAGACGCGGCGGGAATTGAGCTGGTAGGCGATGAATTCCGCCCGCTTGTTCCCCTGGTATTCGGCGATGTCGGCGCCGGCGACGAAGGCCCTGCCGCCGGCGCCGCGCAGCACGACGACGCGCACGTCCGGATCCGCCGCCGCATCGTCGAGCGCGGCCTCGAATTCACGCATCAGCGGCGTGGAGAGCGCGTTCAGCTTCTCCGGCCGGTTGAAGAGGATCTGGCGGATGCCGGGGAGGAGATCGGTGGGCTCGATCAGCGCCATGGCCTAACCTTTCACGGCACCGGCGGTGATGCCGGCGACGAAATAGCGTTGCAGGAAGAAGAAGACAGCCATGACCGGCAGCGAGACCATGACCGAGGAGGCCATCAGTTCGCCGTAGCGGATGCCGTACTGGCCGATGAAGTCGTTGAGCCCGACCGGCAGGGTCCGCATCTCCTTCGTCGAGGTGAAGGAGAGCGCGAAGAGGAACTCCTGCCAGGTGACGATCAGCACGTAGACGGCGGTGGCGATGAGGCCGGGGCGCGACAGCGGCACGACGATGTCCCAGAACACGCGCAGCGGGCCCGCGCCGTCGATGGCCGCGGATTCCTCCAGCGCCGCCGGAAGCTTCAGCAGGAAGCCCCTGAGCATCCAGATCGCCACCGGCAGCGTCACCGACACATAGGCGAGGATCAGCGACCAGTAGGTGTTGAGCAGGTTCGCGCCGCGCATCATCTTGTAGATCGGGATGATGATCGCGGAATGCGGGAACATCTGCGCCAGGACCACCAGCCCCACCAGCGCCGAGATCGCGGCGAGCTGCGCCCGGGTGAAGGAATAGGCGGCGAGCAGGCCGAGGGTGACGGTGATGACGACCGTCGACAGCGACACCACCAGCGAATTGAGGAAATACGTGCGGAATTCCGGCCGGAAGGCCGTGACGTAGTTGTCGATCGTCGGATCGTCCGGCCAGAGCCGGGCCGGGATCGCGAAGGGTTCCGTCGGCGGCTTCAGGCTGACGGAGACCATCCAGAAGAACGGCAGGAGGACGATGAGGGCCAGCAGAAGCTGGAGCAGCATCAGTCCGAGCCGGGCCGCGCGGGACTGTCTCATGCCGCGGCCCTCCGGCGGTTGGCGCCGCCCTGCACGATGGCATAGAGCGCCACCAGCACCGCGAGCACGAGGATGGAGAACACGCCGTAGGTCGCCGCCTCGCCGAAGCGGAACTGGCCGAAGCCGGTCTCGTAGATCTTGGTCGGGAAGATGTGGGTCGCCGATTGCGGGCCGCCCTTGGTGAGCACCCAGATGATGTCGAAATAGTTGAAGGTGAGGATCAGGGTCAGCACGATGTTGACGACCACGACGTCGCGGATGGCGGGCAGGGTGACGTCGATCAGCCGGCGGACGGGGCCCGCGCCGTCGAGCATCGCCGCCTCGATCTGGCTGCGGTCGACGTTCTGCAGGGCTGCCAGGTAGATCAGCATGGAGAAGGGAAAGCCCTTCCAGACCGCGGCGACGACGACGGAGGCCATGGCCATGCGGCTGTCGGCAAGCCAGGCGACGCTGTTCTCGATCAGGCCGGCCTGGAGCAGCAGCGAATTCACGAGGCCCAATTGCGGGTCGTACATGAAGCGCCAGAGGATGGCGGCAACGACGCCCGGCAGGATGAAGGGCAGCAGCACGACGGCGCGCAAGGCGCCCTGCATGGGCAGGTTCTGGTTGAGCAGGAGCGCGGTCAGGAAGCCGAGGACGTTCTGCAGCAGCACGACGCCGAGCGTCCAGACGACGGAATTCGCCAGCACCTGGGCGAAGGTGCCGTCCGCCAGCACGCGGCGATAGAGCGCCAGGCCCGCGAATTTCGGGTCCGGGTTCAGGAAGCTCGTCTCATGGAGGCTCTCATAGACCGTGCCCAGCATCGGATAGTACAGCATGACCGCCATCAGGACGAGAGCGGGTGCAAGAAGCAGCCAGTGGAGCCGGCGATCTTGGCGCATCGGAAAAGCCTTGTCCCTTGCCGCATCCCGTTTCCGGGATGCGGCAGACGCTGGAGTTACTTGAGGGTGTTGATGACGTCGCAGGCCTTCGCCGCGGCCGCGGCCGGATCATTGCCCGCGTAGATGTCCTGGAACATGGCGATCTGCGCGTCCGCCACTTCGAGATAACGCGGCGAGAGCGGACGGGCCTTGGCGTTGTCGAGATGCGCCATGATCGTCTGCGGGTCCTGACGGTTCTTCGCGAGGAAGGCCTCCGCGGCCTTCTTGTTGGCGGGGATGAGGTCGACCACGTCGCCGTTCACGTCCTCGCGCACCATGAACTGGATGAACTTCCAGGCCGCATCCTTGTGCTGGGACGTCTCGAAGACGGCGAGGTTCCAGCCGCCGAAGGTGCCGACCGGCGTCTTGCCCTCCGGCGCGGTGCCATTGACGAAGCCCCAGTCGAGGCTGCTCTTCTGCAGGGTCGGCTGTTCCAGCGCCGGCCAGAACTCGATGGCGAGCGAGCCGTTGAGGAACAGTTCACGCATGTCGCCCGACGAGGCGTTGAGGATGCCGGCGGGCGCGAACTTCGCGAGCTCTTGGAGATAGGTGAGCGCCTCGACCGCGGGTGCCTCCGTCAGTGCGCAGTTGCCGTCGTCGTCGAGGATCCTGCCGCCGTTCGAGAAGATGAAGGAGTCGCCGACGACCACCGTGTCCTCGCCCTTGTGACCGAACAGGCCGACGCCGAACTTGCCGTCCGCCGTGAGCTTCCCGGCCGCGGCCTTCAGGCCGTCGAAGGTGCCGAGGCTCGCCGGATCGATCCCGGCGGCATCGAGCAGCGCCTTGTTGTAGTAGCTGAACTGCCAGACGTCGACGTTGAACGGGATGCCGTACAGCTTGCCGTCCACCACCGTCGAATCCCAGGCGCCGCCGAAGAAGCCGTCGCGGGTGAGGCCGGCCGCGCCCGCCCGTTCCGTCAGGTCGGCGACCGCGCCGGCCTTGGCGAAGGCGCCGCCCCAGATCTGGTCGAGCGTCGCGACGTCCGGCGCATTGCCGCCCTGGACGGCGGTCAGCAGCCGCTGCTGGTATTCCGGATAGGGAACGGTCGTCACCTCGATCTTGATGTCGGGGTTTTCCTTCATGAACCGCTCGACGGCGGCCTTCTGCACGTCCGAAAGGCCGCTTTCGGTCTGCTGGTTGTCCCAGAACTGCAGCGTGACCTCCTCAGCCAGCGCCGGCCCGGCGGCCAGCAGTGCCGTTCCCAGGGCGACGGTCGTCAGAAATGATCGCTTCATGGTTTCCTCCCTCGCGATGTGATTGTTTCAGGTTTGACTTCGATAGTTCCCGCCCGGCTCGAAGGCCTGTTCGGGAAGCACTTCGCCCGCGATCAGCACATCGACGCCGACCGAGCGGAAACGCTGCCGTTCCTCGGGCAATGCGCCGTCGTCCGTGAGCACGGCGCGGATCTGCGAGACGCCGGCGATGTGGTGGTTGGCGTCGGAGCCGAGCGCGACGCTGTCGGCGAGCACGATGCCGGTCTGCGCCGCGTTGATGAAGCGCCGGGCGGCCAGCGCGCGCCGCTCGTCGAGCGACGACAGGCCGAAGCCGGGGGTCACGCCGTCGACCGCGATGAAGGCGAGATGCGGGCGGACCCGCTCGAAGATCGCCCCCAGGCTCGGGCCGACGAGGCACCGGTCGGCCTTCTGGTATTCCCCGGCCGTCAGGATCACCTTGAGCGCGGACACGTCCTCCAGCGCGTGCAGGACGTCGAAGGAATTGGTCAGCACGGTCACGCCCTGCAGCCGCTCCGGCCGGGTCGCCGCGAGGCTTCGCAGCTCCTCCGCGAGGAAGACGTTCGCCTGTCCCTCGTTGAGCGCCACCACCGTGCCGGGCTGCACGAGCTGTGCGGCACTCTGGGCCAGCTCGCGCCGCAGGCGGGCGATCTCCGCCGAGATGCCGTGATGCGGCGGCGAGATGACGAGCGTCGCACCATAGGCCTGGCAGCGCACCTGCATGGCGCTGGCGATGCTGCGATACCAGTCATGCGCGGGATAGTGCGGCAGGAAGCCGATCCGGCGCGACCGCAGCAGCTTCGTCTGGAAGCCGGGGCGGACGTTGCTCAGCCGTTCCAGCACATCCTCCCTGAGGCGCCAGCCATCGGCCGTGTCCTCGAAGTAGTCCGCCAGCGTCCCGGGCGTGACGATGGCGTGCGGCGTGATCGTGTCGGCGAGCGGCTGGCCGAGCACGCCGAGCACGGCCATGTCGATGCCGAGGCGCCCGACCACTTCGGGAAACAGCGCGCCGACCGCGCGCAACGGGCCGGCCTCGGCGAGCCGCGCCATGAAGGCGGGGCTCTCGCCCCCCATCGAATAGACCGCGACCCGCCTGTCCAGGCGCTCCGCCGCCTCGATCCCCGCTATGGCTGCATGATCGTTCACCGCGAAGACCAGGTTGATCGTCTCGTCGGCCGCGAAGGCGTCGTGGGCGACGCGCAGGCTGACCCGGTAGCTGCCCTGGCCGTTGACGCGGTGCACCGCGGCCGGCTTGACGCCCGCCTCGGCCAGGCCCGCCTCGAAACCCGCCACGCGCTCGCGGGTGTTGGGCAATTCGGCAAGGCCGATCACCAGCATCGAGAGCGGCCCGTCGCCGGCCTCGCGGGCCGCGAGACGGCCGAGCTCCACGCCTGCGGCGAAGTTGTCCGGGCCGAGATAGGCCCCGCCCGGCTGGGACGCGCTTTCGGCGATGAAGGGGATGCCGCGGCGCACGATCTCCCGCCGGAGCACCTCGCTTCCCCGGCCGGAGATCGGCGGCAGGACGACCGCATTGAGCGAATCGAGGTCGGAGGCGAGCGAGTTCGCTTCCGCCCCCGGCAGCGCACCCTTGGAGCGTACGAGCGTATCGTCCGGCAGCACCGCGCCGCCATGACGGCGCCGGAGCGCCCCGGCTTCGTCGAGCTGGACGAGGTCGCGCCGGATCGTCACGGCGGCGACGCCGGGCATGAAGCGCCGCAATTCCTCCATGCTCACCACGCCCTGCTGGCGCAGCAGGGAAAGAATCCTCGCATGTCGCTGCTCTTTGATCATTTGATCTCCTTTGCGGGCACAATCACGAAGGCGTTGCGGCATATCAACGGGATCGCGGGCCGATCCGGCCGGCAATCGAGATCATTCAGCAAAGATCGATCAAAAACGATCACAAAAGCAGTGAAAGGAAGGCCCGCGTCGCACGCCGGTTCCGGGCGCTGCCGGCGTCCTGCGCGCCGAGGTTGGCATCGGCGGCATCGATCGCCGATTAATCCGCACGCGTCCGCCCCCTATCAGGTGGTCACCTGATGTTCCCGGCCGGATGCCTATGCTAGGCGGCGCACGGAGGGAGGAGATCGACGCAATTCATGAAGTTCATTTTGCCGGCATCCGAATATCGCGGTCGAAACGCGCAGCAACGACCACGGATGTCACTCAATGGCGGAGACCTCGCCCGATGAAAAACAAATATATGTTCTTTCTTCTTTTCTGGCTCTTTCTGGTGATCCTGTCCATAATCTTCCAGATCGCATTGGCGTTCGGCCTGTTGCGCCTGGCCAATTGAGGAATCCGCCGTGAACCGCGATCACCGGGGAGGCTCCAAGCGGGTGCCCCACACACCTGCCTTGCAAACATGACGGTGCTCGCGGCACGGAAAACCGTCTAAAGCACAGCCGCAATCTCCATGTGCTTTGGCTATTGTTTCTCATGATCAATTGGATGGACGTAGGTCGCCAGATCTACCGGTCGAGACGTTCGATCGCGCTCAGCTTGTGCATCGCCATGTTGCTGGCGTACGAGCTCTGGCGGAGCCATGCCGCCGCGCGCGAAGAGGCGGAGAAGACCGTCTCCAACCTCGTCCACGTGATGTCGGAGCAATTGGTCAGGACGGTTCAGTCCATCGACCTCAACCTGCAGGACATCGCGGCTGAAATCGTCAAGAGACCGGAGCTTGCCGACAACGATCCGGCGTTTCGCGGCGCGCTTCACAAGCGCCTCACCACCCTGCCCTATGTCCGCGCCCTCTTTGTCATCGGGCCCGACGGCTTCATCTCCCACGATACGGACTTTCCCGGCACGCCGCGCGTCAGCCTCGCCGACCGCGGCTATTTCAGGGCGCATGAAACGGACCCTTCCGTTCAGATGCATATCGACGGCCCGTTGAAGAGCCGGTCGCGCAACGTCTGGTTCATCAGCCTCAGCCGGCGGATCAATGCGGAAAGCGGCACCTTCGGCGGCATCGTCGTCGCGGCGGTGGAGCCGCTCTATTTCGAGCATTTCTACACGCAGCTCTGGATGAGCGGCGGGACGATCCTGCTTGCGCTCGCGGACGGGACGTTGCTGGCCCGCTCGCCCCACAACGAGCAGGCCATGGGCGTGTCCTTCGCGGACGACGAGCCGTTCCGGAGCTACCTCCACGCGCAGAGGAGCGGCGTCTACTGGGGCAGGAGCCCGATCGACGGCGTCAGCCGCGTGATCGGGTACCAGCGCCTGAACTCCATACCCGTCGTCGTCCTCATGACGCTCGACGAGGCCGACGCCATGAAGGAATGGCGATCGCACGCCCGGGCCGGCATCGTCGGCGCCGTCATCCTGCAACTGCTTCTTCTCGCGCTCGAATGGCTGTCGTACCGCAGCCGGGAACGGGAGGAAAGGGCGCGTATCCGCCTGGAGCACGCACAGAGGCTGGAGGCGATAGGGCGCTTCGCCGCCGGGGTGGCCCACGACATCGGCAACCTCATGCGGATCATCCGCTCCGGGGTGACGGTGCTGCGGCCGATGATGGAGGGCAGGCAGGAGGCCCTCGCCGTGCTCGGCGAGATCGACCGGACCCTTTCGGCAGGGCGGGACATGGTCAGCCAGCTGCTGTCGCAATCGCGCAATGCCGAAACCCGGCCGGAGGTGGCCGACGTCAACCGGCTCCTCTCCGATGCCCTGCCGATCCTCGCGCAGGCGGCGGGGCCGCGCACCGGGATCGCCACGGCATTGTCCGACGAGGAGGCGCCCTGCCTCGCCGATCGGGCACAGTTCCGGTCCGCGATCGTCAATCTCGTCCTAAATGCGCGCGACGCCATGCCGTCGGGCGGTACCATCACGATCGGCACCCTTGTCGTCGAAGAGAGAAACGGCGATGCTGTATCGCGCTGGGTGGACATCTGCATCGGCGACGAGGGCGTCGGCATGACGGACGATGTCCGGCATCAGGCCTTCGACCCCTTCTTCACGACCAAGGCCCCGGGCTCGGGCAGCGGCGTGGGGTTGAGCCAGGTCGTAGATTTCGTCCGCCGGAGCGGCGGCCGGGTGGAAATCCTCAGCCGGAAGGATCGCGGCACCACGGTCAGGCTTCGGCTGCCGATAGAGGTCGCAACCACAGCCGCCCGGCGCTCCGACAGGAAAGAAGACCAGGATGACTGACGATATCGAACCGGGAGCCAAGGGGATCCGTATCCTGATCGCCGACGATCATCCGCTGATCCGCGCGGGCATGCGGACCTGCCTCGCCGCGCATCCCGATTGGCACGTCTGCGCGGAGGCGGACAACGGAGAGGCCGCGCTCCAGCTCGCCCACGCGCACCGGCCGGATGTCGTCGTTCTCGACGTCTCCCTTCCCCTGTGCAACGGCCTGGAGGTGACCCGGAGCCTCTGCCGGCAGTTTCCCGGCCTCGGCGTCGTGATATACACGATGCACGAGGAGCAGCAGCTCCTCATGGACCTTCTGAAGGCGGGCGCCCGCGGGTGGGTGTCGAAAAACGAGGACGACGTCGTCCTTCTGGAGGCCATCTCCGCCGTCGCCGAGGGGCGGACCTT
Source organism: Shinella pollutisoli (assembly GCF_024609765.1). Lineage (GTDB taxonomy): Bacteria > Pseudomonadota > Alphaproteobacteria > Rhizobiales > Rhizobiaceae > Shinella > Shinella pollutisoli. The sequence goes on along the minus strand of NZ_JANFDG010000024.1, from coordinate 33,052 downwards.
CGTCGGACGCGCGACGGGGGCCGGTTTTTCCAGCGCGCCTGCGCCCGCCCCCAACGCTTCCATGCAGCCGCTCCTCACCCCGAGGGAACGCGAGGTGGTGAAGCTGGTGGCGGAAGGCGCGACGAACAGAAGCATCGCGACGCGGCTGAATGTCAGCATCAAGACCGTCGACTCCCACCGGATGGCGGCGATGCGAAAGCTCGACGTCCATACCGTGGCGGAGATCGTCCGCTATGCGATCAGAGAGCAGTTGATCCAACCGTAGCGCGGCGGACCGACGATCTCCCTTGCCCGCCGGCCGCATCGGTATTTTGCGTTCTGTCAGGTAATCACCTGATATCCACCCTCGCGGCTCCCGTGCTAGGCGAACCGGATGTCATGACCGACCAGATGGAGAAACGCGGCGCGTCCAGGCGAAAGCATCCAATCGTGTTCACCGTCGGTCGCATTCCGCTGGCCGAATGGATGAGATGCAGAACAGACAGCCGAACTTCATATCGTCCCGACATTACGTGCAGCTGGCCGAGCAGTTCATCAGCATCGGATTCTGGAATGCCGACATGGCGTCCGGGGAAATCCGCGGCACCGACGGTTTCCTGCGCCTGCTGAACCTTTCGACGGGCGAGGCCCTCACGGTCCAGCGATGGGTTTCCATGATGCATCCCGAAGACAGCGAGGACCTGCGCTCCATCTTCTCCCTGTCGGGAATGGGCGTCTCCGTGTCGCGCGACGTCAGGGTCGTCCAGGACGATCGCCCTCCCCGATGGATCAGGGTCGCGGCCGAGCGATCGGTCTCGACGGGCCGTCTCGCCGGCCTCGTCCAGGACCTGTCCGCCGAACGGGAGGCGAAGGCCGCCATCTATCAGGCGCGGGCAAGGCTTGCGACCTTCGCCGACGCAACCTCCGGCGTCTTCTGGACCGTGGATCCCGCCGGAACCATCGTCGATCTGACCGGATGGGAAGCCATGACCGGCCAGGCGATCGACGAGTGCCACGCCGCCGGGTGGATCGCGATGATCCATCCCGACGAGCAGGCGGGCCTCGCGGAAAAATGGGCGGCCTGCCTGCGCGACCACATCCCCTTCGAGAGCCGCTATCGCCTACGCTACGCCGACGGCGTCTACCGGCAGGTGCTGGCCCGCTGCCTGCCGGTCTTCCACGAGGACGGAACCGTGATCGAATGGCTTGGCGGGCTCCAGGAGATCTGGCGCCTTGCGACGACCGAAACGGACACCGACCGGACCCGGACCTCCATCCTGAAACCCCAGCAGCTGCGCGCCGCCCGTGCCATGCTCGGCTGGCCGGCGACAAGGCTTGCGGCGGAGGCCGGCATCTCGGCGGCGACGATCAGCCGCTACGAGGCGACGGACGAGCACATGAAGGATGCGACGGTCACGGCGATCATCGCGGCGCTCGAACGCCACGGGATCGTCCTGACGCATTGCGCGGACGGGATCGGGATCCGGCAGAAAGCCGCCTGTTCCTGACGCTTCCTCTCCGCACGGATTTGTGGAATTTTATTCATATACGCGCATATGCATGCGCGACGTCCGGCATTTTGCACGGAACTTCAACAATTTCCCCCGGCATTTTCTCGCGGTCGCCGCGTCCGGATTTGAGGATTGGCAAGAGACGCATCCTATACTTTAGTATGACCGAATAGATACGATCGTATCGACTCCGACATGACAGCGGGTTCGGCAATCGCCAACGCCGCAACCATCGGGGTCATCGGATGCCAGCCCACCCGCACCTGCGTTTATGTGACAGGAATTCCGCGTTTCCCGTCGAGCCTTCGCAGGCCCGTACGACGACGCCGGAGAACGACGGCATGCCGGCGGGGCATCTGCTCGAACGCATGACGGAGGCGAAGGCGCTGCTCGCAGCCTTCACGACGGACCTCGCCGCCCTGCTGGCTGCCATGAACGAGACGACGGCACCGCGATCCGAGCGGTAGCCATCCGTCCGATCCTCCATCCGGCAAGAGATCCATGAAGCAAGTCAAAGAGCGGATACAGCGTTTCATGTCGGTCGCGGCCGACAACCCGGAATTGCTGAAGGCGCAGCACCACGCCTTCGTGCGGCAGATGCCGATGATGTATTTCATCCTCCTGTCCAGCACCTGGGCCGTCGCCATGACGCACATGAGGGTCGCACCCTGGTGGCTGACGACCGGGGTACCGGTTCTGCTAACCGCCGTCTGCGCCGGGCGCGTGCTGCACTGGCACAGGTCGCGCCATGTCGACCTCACGCCGGAGCGGGCCGTGCGCGTTCTCGGGCGGATCACCTATCTCGCCTGCGGCATCGCCTGCGCCTTCACGGCCTGGTCCCTTCTGCTCTTTCCCTACGGCGACGCCTATACCCAGTCGCATCTGGCCTTCTACACGGCCATCACCGTGATCTCCTGCATCTTCAGCCTGATGCATCTGCGGGCGGCCGCCGTGATCGTCGCGGTGATCGTCAACGGCGCCTTCATCGCCTTTTTCGCGGCGAGCGGGCAGCCGACCTTCGTCGCGACCGCAGTCAACATCGCGCTGGTATCCGTCGGCATGCTGGTGATCCTCAACATCAACTACGGCATCTTCGCGCGCATGGTGAACGCGCGGACCGAGGCACGCCGCAAGCAGGAGGCCCAGAGCCGCCTGCTGCGCATGATCGACGACATGCCGGTGGCGGTCATGACCGTCGATCCCGAGAGCTTCGACATCACATACGTCAACGAGACCTCCAGAAGCCTGATCCGCAGCATCGAGCATCTGCTGACGATCAAGGCCGACGACCTGATCGGCTCCTCCATCGACGTCTTCCACCGCCGTCCGGAGCATCAGCGCGGCATTCTGTCCGACCCCCGCAACCTGCCGCACAACGCCAGGATCAACCTCGGCTCCGAAGTGCTGGACCTGAAGGTATCGGCCATCATCGCCGACGACGGCGCCTATCTCGGCCCGATGCTGACCTGGGCGATCGTCACGAAGGAGGTGGAGGCCGAGCGGCGCATCCGGCAGCTCGCCCACTACGACACGCTGACGGGCCTCGCCAACCGCCTCACCTTCCGCGAACGGATGGACGCGCGCCTTACCGAGCCGGGCGCCGGGCCCGGCCTGCTGTTCATCGATCTTGACGGCTTCAAGCTGGTCAACGACACGCGGGGCCACCGCATCGGCGACGAGCTGCTGCGCCAGGTCGCCGAACGGCTGCGGATCGTCTGCGACGATCCGACGATAACGATCGGACGGCTCGGCGGCGACGAATTTGCCGTCCTCGTCCCCAGTGACGACGGGCCGGCGCTGGAGCGGCTTGCGGCACGGATCATCGATGCGCTGTCGGCGCCCTACGCGTTCGAGCACAACCGGCAGGTCCAGATCGGCGCGTCGATCGGGATCGCGATCGCCCCGATGCACGGCGACAGCGGCGAATCCCTGCTGATGCGGGCGGATATCGCTCTTTACGCGGCCAAGGCCGCCGGCAAGGGGACCTGGCGCGTCTTCTCCGACGACATGGAGATCCGGATCCAGGAGCGTGCCCGGCTGCAGGCCGACCTGCGCGCCGCGCTGAAGGCGCGGGACGGCCTCTTCGTCTTCTACCAGCCGATCATCGACGCCGGCAGCAAGACGATCACGAGCCGCGAGGCGCTGGTGCGCTGGCATCATCCGCAACGCGGCTGGATCTCGCCGGCCGAATTCGTCCCGATCGCCGAGCAGAGCGGCCTGATCGACCAGCTCGGGGAGTTCGTGCTGAACACCGCCTGCAACGATGCCGCGGGCTGGGAGGACGGCGCGCGCGTGGCCGTCAACGTCTCGGCCGCGCAGCTCGGCAAGGGCACGATTGCGCCGGCGGTGCTGGAGGCGCTCTCCCGGTCCGGCCTTTCGCCCGGCCGGCTGGAGATCGAGGTTACGGAGACCGCCATGCTCGACGACGAAAACGGCGGCATCGGCGACCTGCGCCGCATCCGCGACATGGGCGTGCGGGTGGCGCTGGACGACTTCGGCACCGGCTATTCCTCGCTCACGCATCTGCGTGCCTTCCCCTTCGACAAGATCAAGATCGACGGTTCCTTCGTGAGGGATGCCGTCGAGCGCCCGGAATCGGCGGCCGTCGTTCGCGCCATTGCCGACCTCGGCAAGCGGCTTGGCGTCACCACGGTCGCCGAAGGCGTCGAGACCGAGGCGCATCTGAACCGGGTCCTGGAGGAAGGGTGCAGCGAGGTCCAGGGCTATTTCTACGGCCGGCCGGCGCCCAGCGACAGGGATGCCGCGACCGTCATGGAACTGAACAGGGCCGCGGCGAGGCTCGCGGCCGTCTGACGAATGCCGGGAGCGGGACGGTCCCCTCCAACGATGCCCAATGAGTGGGCTCGCATCGTGAATGTCTTCGTTTTCCAGGTTCAGATCCCTTCCGGCACGGGGAAGGCAGGGACCGCTCACTCATGAAAGGGGGCTTCATGTCCTTTCTGCAAGATACGAAAATCCGCACCAAGATCCTGTCCGTCCTCATCCCGATCTGTGTGATCGGCATCGGCGGCGTGGCCCTCGTGGCGAGCGAGTACAAGCATACCGACACGACCTATCGGGAGTTCATCAACCACGACAGCATGGCGGCGATCGCGATCGAACGCGCACCGGCCGACCTGGTTGCCGTCGCCTATACGGCCTACGAGGTCCTGACCTACGGGAACGGCAATCCCAAGGCCGAGGAGGCTTTGAAGGCATACGAGACGGCGAAGTCCGATCTGAGGGAGGAACTCGACGAGGCCTTGTCCCTCATGCCGGAGAACGCCGCGTTCATCCGCAAGGCCGAGGAACAGGCGAACGCGATCTTCACGCATACGGATAACGCCATCGCCCTCGAAAGGCAGGGCCGGCACGACGAGGGACTTGCATCGCTCGACAAGGCCAATGCCCTCGTCATGCAATGGAAGACCGACGTCGGGGAGTGGAACAAGGCGGCCATTCAGGCCATGAAGGACCACAGCGCGGAAATGACCCTCCGGACGGACGGCACGATCCTGACGACGCTCGTCGCTCTGGGCGGCCTCTTCATCGCCGGCATCGTCGCATCGCTGTTCATCGTCGCGCGCGGCGTTACCCGCCCCATCGACAGCCTGCGTGCGCGCATGCTGACGCTTGCCGACGGCGAGACGCAGGCCGCGATCGCCGGCCTCGGCCGCAAGGACGAAGTCGGCCAGATGGCCGATGCGGTGGCCGTGTTCCGCGACAACGCGCTCGAGCGCATCCGCCTGGAGCAGGAGGCCGAGGCCAACCGTTCGCTGAGCGAGAAGGAGCGGATCGAGCGCGAGGCGCAGAAGGCGAGGGAAGCGGAAGCGGTCAGGTTCGCCGTCGACAATCTCGCGGCCGGCCTTGCGAAGCTGTCGGAAGGGGACGTGTCCTACCGCATCAGCCAGTCCTTCACCGAGGCGCTCGATACGGTGCGCAGGGACTTCAACAACTCCGCCGAGAAGCTGGAGACGGCGCTGACGCAGGTGGCCGAGAATGCCCGCGGCATCGAGGCCGGCTCCAACGAAATCCGCTCCGCCGCCGACGACCTTGCCAAGCGCACCGAGCAGCAGGCCGCTGCCGTCGAGGAGACCGCCGCCGCCCTGGAGCAGATCACCACCGCCGTCACGGATTCGACCAGGCGCGCGCAGGAGGCGGGCCAGCTCGTGGCCCGCACCCGCACCGGGGCGGAGCAGTCCGGCGAGGTCGTGCGCCGCGCCGTCTCCGCGATGGAGCAGATCGAGAGGTCGTCCAACGAGATCAACAGCATCATCGGCGTGATCGACGAGATCGCCTTCCAGACCAACCTTCTGGCGCTGAATGCCGGGGTGGAAGCGGCCCGCGCCGGCGAGGCCGGCAAGGGCTTCGCCGTCGTGGCGCAGGAGGTCCGGGAGCTCGCGCAGCGCTCGGCCAATGCCGCCAAGGAGATCAAGACGCTGATCACCGCCTCGAACGGCCAGGTGCGCGAAGGCGTGCAGCTCGTCGGCGACACGGGCCGCGCCCTCGAAACCATCGTCGCCGAGGTGCAGGAGATCAACCGCCACGTCAACGCCATCGTCGACGCGGCGCAGGAACAGTCCTCCGGTCTCCAGCAGATCAACACGGCCGTCAACCAGATGGACCAGGACACGCAGAAGAACGCCGCCATGGTGGAGGAAACGACGGCCGCGACGCACAGCCTCTCGCGGGAAGTGGTGTCGCTCAACGAGCTCCTGAGGCTGTTCAAGCTCTCCGGGGCAAGGCAGGCACCGGCGTCCGTTCGCGCTGCGACGGGTGCGGAGTCCCCGTCCGCCTCGCCGGTCCGCGCGCTCGGCCGCAAGGTTGCCGCCGCCTTCGCCGGCAATGCCGCCGTCAAGCAGGATACATGGGAGGAGTTCTGAGCACAGGAAGAGCGGGTGCCGGCGCGCCGTCGGGCGCGCCGGTGCAGGAACGGAAGCCTGGGCGGCGGCGAGTTCCACTGCGCTTGCGAAGATGGCTTCCAGATCGAGGAAGCAGATCATGTCCCTGTCGCGGGCGGAGATGCCCGCGGCATAGCCCGTTGAGCAATGCCGGCAGCGGCGGGCACGGGCTGAAAAGGTCGGTGGGATCGTCAGGATGTCCGACCCGGTCGACCATCGGCCCGATGGGAAGCGGACGCGCGCCGGGCTCCGTGATCCCGCGGCCCGACACCCGGTCTCTCAAACCGCGCCGAGATGGGGGTTCTTTCATTTCAGGCGCTTTGCGGACGAGGAGGCGCCTTCGGAAACGAGAAGCATCGCCTGATGTGCCGGTAACCGTCAGCTTACGAGCTCGGCCGCCCCGGACCGGACGTCAGTGCCCGATGACGCCCCGCATCTCGAGACATGTCGGCCGCCCGGCGGTCGCGCCCGTTGAAACGAGATCGGCGACGGGAACCGGCCTGTGGATGCCGAACCCCTGGAACAGATCGCAGCCGACCAGCATGAGGGCCGCCTGCGTGAAGCGGTCCTCGACGCCTTCCGCGACGACCTGACAGTTCTGCGAATGGCACAAGTCGATGATGGAGCTCAACGCGAGCTTCCCCTGCGCATCGTGGATTCTCGCGACCAGTTCCCCGTCCAGCTTCACCGTGTCGAGGGGAAACTCGAGGATCTGCTTCAGCGAGGTGTATCCCGAGCCGAAATCGTCGAGCGAGAGCCTGAATCCGGCCTCCTTCAGGCTCTGCACCACTGTCTTCGCCCGCGCCGGCGCCTTCATCGCGAAGGTCTCCGTCACCTCCAGCTCGATGGAGGACGCATGGACGCCGTGCCTGCGGATCGCCTCGACGGCGTGATCGACAATCGCGCGCGAGCTGAGCTCCGCCGCCGAGATATTGATGTTGAGAACGAGGTCGCGGCCGAACACCGCCTGCAACGCCCGCAGGTCCCCGACGGCCTTGTCCAGCACCCACCGGTCGACCTTGGAGAAGAGCGCATTCGCCTCCGCCACCGGAATGAACTCGCCCGGGGAAACGGCGCCCAGGCGCGGAGAGGACCAGCGCAGGAGGGCCTCGCACTTCGTCACGACGCCCTGCCGGGAGACGATGGGCATGTAGACGAGGGAGAATTCCTCGTCCGGATCGAGCCTTCGCAGCTCGCCCTTGATCTGCTCCAGCCGCTGCTCGCTCTCCGCGAATTCGCGCGAATAGCGCGCGATGCCGCTCTTGCCCACCGCCTTGGCGCGGTACATCGCCCGGTCGGCGCAGGAGATCAGCTCGGTAAAGGAGAGTGCGTCGTCCGGGAAGCACGCAATGCCGATACTCGCGCTCACCGAGAAATTGTCGGCGCCGACGGCGAGGCCGTCCTGGAACCTCGCAACGATCTTCGCGGCGACGCTCTGTCCCTGTTGCACGTCCGCCGTCTCGGGAAGGAGGATCGCGAACTCGTCGCCCGACAGCCGCGCCAGAAGCGGCGGCTCGGCGGAACGGCCGTCCGCTACGGTCTCGGCGAGGATATCCTTCACCGCGTCGGTGAAGCGCCGAAGCACGGCATCGCCCGCCGCATGGCCGAACGTGTCGTTGACGAACTTGAAGTTGTCGAGGTCGATGAAGAGGAGACTGAGCTTCTCCCGGGCTCGTTCGGCCCGTTCGAGCATGCTTCCGCCGAGGAGCGAGAAACGCAGCCGGTTGCTCACCCCCGTCAGGCTGTCCGTCCAGGACGCCTCCTGTACCTTCGCGAGCGTATCGAGGGCCTGGTCGTGAAGGGTCTTGATATTGGTCGACAGGCGCTCGATCTCGCCCGCGCCCGTCATCCGGTCGAGGCTTTGCCGGCGGCCGGCCAGGACGTCCGTGACGCGGCTGTCCAGGGCCGCGATCGGCCCGGTGATCGTCCGGCGGATCAGGAACAGGAGAAGCCCGATCGACGCGAAGCTGAGTGCCAGGCAACCGGCGCCGAGCGTCAGCAGCAGGGGCCTGAAGCGCTCTGAGAGATAGGCTTCGCTCAGCCGCAATCCCGCCTCCAGGTGCGGAAGAAGCGTCGCGGTCGCGACGAACCCGTCCCCCGTCCGCGCGAGGTTGCGCGCGATGGTCACCGCTTCGCCGTAGTGGGCTTCGAGGTCGGCCTTCATCTTCAGGAACGCATGCGGCCGGACAGCCGACTGAAGAACGATGGCCGATTGCCGTTGCGTGGCGAAGGCCGTCGAAAAGGTGGTGCGGTCGATCAGCTCGGTATGGATCAGCAGCGGCTGCCCTTCGTCCGCGGCGAACTCGTTGGACGACGGGCCCGATCCCTTCACCAGGGCTCTCGCCGCGTCGAGCTGTGCCAGCGGAATGCTGGCGAAGGGATCGTCGCTCCTCTCGAAATAGTAGGTCACCGAAAGGTCGTTTTCGAGTATGGCGAACGAGACGAAGCGCTTGGCGCCGGCCGAGAAGAATTCGATGCCGTCCTGTACCTTCACCCCGATGGCCGTGGCACGGAAACTGTCGTCCGCCTCGCGCACGAAGGACCGTACCGCATCGCCCACGCGCAGCAGGAAGACGAGGTTGCGGGTGAACTCGACATCCTCGTCGAACAGCGTCTTCAGACGCTCCATCTGCCGCGAAAGCTGCGCGATCTCGGCCTGCTCTATATTGTCGCGCTCGATCCAGTAGATCGTCAGGGCGACCAGGATATTGCCCAGGATGACGACCGGCAGGATGACCCGGAATGCGCGTCTACTGAGTGTCATGGATGCTCATGACCGCGCTGACGATACGCTTTCGCAACTGGATGACGGACGCCGGATACTCCTTGTAGAACTGGCTCGCGGCGACCGTCTCTTCCGCCGGGAAGATCTCGCGATCGTCGCGCATCTCCGCCGGCAGGAGCGGGATGGCGGATGCATTGGCCGTCGGCATCGACAGGTCGAGGGCGTTCTGCGCGGCCACGTCCGGCTGGTTGATAAAGTCCAGGAACTTCACGGCGAGATCGCGGCGCGGGGAATTGGCGTTCGCCCCCAGGCAATCCACCCACAGGACGCTGCCCTCCTTCGGAAGGACGTACTTCCAGGGATGGGACGTGACGTCGCTCAGGGTGAACTGGTCGCCGCTATAGGCGAGAGCCATGTGGAGGTCGTCGCCGATGGCGGCGTCCTGGGAGGAGGTCACGATATAGGTGTAGGTGCCGACGGACGGCGCCTGCGCCTTGAGCATCTCGAATGCAGCCTTCAGCTCCTCCTCGTTTTCCGTGCTCGCCGATTTCCCGGCCATGATCAGCGGCGGGGTGAGCAGGTCGTCATAGGTGCTGACCATGGCCACGTGGCCGGCGAGGGATTTCGGGGGCGCGAGCAGGTCGGCCCAGGAAACCGGCGCCGTCTCCACTTTGTCCGCGCGGTAGACGATGCCGAGCGTGCCCCAGAAATAGGGGATGCCGTATCCGAAGCACCGCTCGCGCCACCGCGCGACCGAATGCCTTGCCGACGGCACGGTCCTTTCCGAGACCTCCACCAGCATGCCCTGGCGCGAATAGAGGCCCGTGATGTTCTCGTTCAGGATGGCAAGGTCGATGTCGGAGTTGGGGTCGGCGAGCAGCCGGTCCCGGTCGTCGCCGTTGTCGAAGAATATCTGCCGGACCGTGATGCCCGTTTCTTCGGTCCAGCGCTTGAGCACGTTGTCGGAAATGTATTTTTCCCAGATGAGAAGATTGAGCGTCTCGGCCCGAAGGCTTGTCGGGGCCGCCACCGCTGCGACCAGCATTCCCAGTAAGAACATGCTCTTCATGCCTGATCTCCTTCTACAGGGAAGAAAGCACACACCCCTGAAACAATTGCTAAAGCGCAAGAAAGGGTTTTACCGAACGGGGAGCACAGTGACGTCAAATCCGCGCCCGGCGAAAGAAGTTCATCAGCGGTCGTCAAGAAGCGGACGCATCGACGCACGTGTCTGCAGCGCGAGGAACTTCAAACCTTCGGCGGATTACATCCGCAATCCCGTCGCAGAACTATCGACCCCAACCCCCCGGCTGCCGCGGCAATGGCGAGGCGCCCGGCTTCATGCGGCATCGATCCTCCGTCGATGATCGAGGAATCCGGTGTCACCGGGGACGCCTCCTTCAACAGGTCGCCCAGCAGCTGGGGCTTGTGGAACAGATATCCCTGGCCGATCCGCAATTCTGACTGGGCCATGAGGTAGAGCTTCTCCTCGTTCGTCTCGATGCCTTCGGCCACGACGGAGATCCCGAGCGCCATGCCGAGGGACTCGATTGCGCGCAGGATGCTCTGGTTGCGGGGCCGCGTGTGGATGGCCGAGATCAGGGACCGGTCGATCTTGAGCTCGTCGACGGTCAGATCCGCGATGGTGGAGAGCGAGGAATAGCCCGTGCCGAAATCATCGATGGAGAGCCGGAGGCCGGCGTCCCGCAGAAGCGGCAGCACCTGGGACTGGAACGGTCCGGTGGCGGCAAGCGACTCCTCCGTCAGTTCCAGCATGAAGGAGCCTGCCCGGCCGGTATCGCGAAGCCTGCGGACGAGGCCCTGCATGAACTGCATGTTCACGGCCTGGATCGGCGAAACGTTCACACTGTAGTGGACGGAGGTCCCGAAGACCTCGTCGAGACGCGGGAGCGCGCGCGCCAGATCGCTCACGACGAGGTTGCTGATATCGTTGAGGAGGCCGAGTTCGTTCGCCAGCGGCAGGAACGTTCCCGGCAGGCGAACGGCGCCGTGCCGGTCGACCCAGCGCAGCAGCGCCTCGAAACCGACGATCGCACCCGTGCGGATATCGACCTTTTTCTGAAGCGCGCAGTGGAAGGCATGGCTGTCGAGAGCATCGCGCAGCTCGTGCTCCAGGACATGCTTCTCCATCGCCTTCTTCCCGAGCTGGCGATTGAAGAAGGCGACGCCCCCCTTGGAAATGGTCTTGGCGCGATACATGGCCATGTCGGCATGCCGCCGCAACGTCTCGTAGTCGTTGCCGTGCATCGGATGGATCGCCACGCCGATCGACGCCGAGGGGCGTATTTCCGCGCCCTCGAAGCTGAAGGGCTCCCGCAGCCGGGCGCGCATCCGGTTGACGAGCGCCGAGATGTCCGACCGCCGCGTGACCGGGTTGAGCACGATCACGAACTCGTCGCCGCTGATGCGGCCGAAGATGTCCGTATGCCTTATCGAGGAACAGACCCGCTCGGAGACGGTCTTGAGCAGCGCATCGCCCGCGGCATGGCCGTAGATGTCGTTGACCCGCTTGAAATCGTCGAGGTCGATAAAGGCGAGGGCGAGCTTCTCGTCGGGGCCGCGGCGCGCGATCGCCTCGCCGATCAGCTCCTGGATATAGGCGCGGTTCGGCAATCCGGTGAGCTGGTCGTGGTTGGCGCGGTGCTGCAAGGCCCGCTGGCTTGCCGCGAGCTGGTCCGTCAGGTGCTTCAGGCGGTGGCTTTCCGCTTCGGTCTGGCTTGCGCGCTTGGCGGCGAAGGCATGGGAGGCGAGCAGGGAGAACTTCTTCGCCAGGGCGACATGCGCCCGGTCGAAGCCCGGCCGGCCGCACTCGCGCAGGAGCAGCATGAGGCCACGCCGCCCGCGCACACCGAGCGGCAGGTAGAGGGCCGGCTCCCTGCCCGCAAGACCGAGCCCGGGTATTTCCGGCCATGCCACGGCCCCTGCCTCCGCGACCGTCGTGACGATCCGGCCGGAGAGGGCCTTGCCGAGCAGCTTGTCCCGTGCCCACAGGGAGCCGACGGCCGGCGCCGCGCTCGCCGCCACGCATTCCAACGCGTCGCCGCCGCCCTCCTGTTCGATCAGCACGATCGCAAGGGAACATTCGAAGACCGGTATCAGGGCGGAGAACACGCCGGCGAAGGGATCGTCGTCACCGTCCACGCACAGGACCGCATCCAGCGCCTTCAGCAGAAGATTGGCATGCGTGGTCTCGATGCGCAGGAGATCGTTTTCCCTGCGCAGCGTCATCAGTGCCTCGCGAAGTTCCTCGGAACCTTCCACCACCGTGCTCTCACTCTCCGAAGGCGATCGCCGAGATCATCAGGTTGCCGTGGGCGTTCTTGCCGAGGATCGCGCCCTGTTCGCCGAAGGTGAAGCAGCCGAGGAACGGCCTGCCCCGGAAGCTCCCGGTCACGGCGCTGGCGACCCGGGGCATTTCATCGCCGACCGCGAGCATGCAGCCGCCGCAGTAGACGACGAGGCCGCCGGCGAGGCTTTCCTCCCCGCCGGGCAGCATGGCGGCGGCGGCCGACGCGACCTTGCCGGCGCGGGTGATGAGGCGCGTGCGCTCGCCCTTCATGCTGTAAAGCCGCGTGCCTTCCTCGATGGAGGCGAATGTCGAAAGCACGCCGCCGGTCAGGATCTTGTCCGGATGGATCAGCAGATAATTGGTGATCCCCTCGATCTTGCCCACGTCGACGCCGACCGGATGCAGGGTGGTGTCGATCAGGATGTTTCCGCCGTTCTGAAGCTTGTCGCCGAGCACGCCGCCGATCCATCGGTTGTAAACCTCGGCGGCCGGCTCTCCGTCAATGGAGATGATCTGCCGGCCGGCGGACTGGGTGACCACGCCGCTCTCGCCGACCGGATCGTAGCCGATCCGCGTGACGATGCCGCTTTCGCCGCTCGGCTCGTAGCCCCCCTGGAACGCATAGCCGATGCCGCCGGAGGAAAAGAGGACGGCGACCACGAGCCCGTCGCCGAACGCGCCGTCCGGTCCCATCTGCCGCCATTGTCCGCTCACGTCGTTGTCGGCCGAGCTGCCGCCGATGATCGGGCATCGATCGCCGACGACGCGGCGAAGCCCTTCGATGACGGACTCCTCCTGCCCGGGTGCCTGATAGATCCAGATCAGCTCCGGCAGCTCGCCGGCGCAATCGGCCTGTTCGAGGGCGGCATGCAGGGTTCGCTCGGCACAATCGGCCGCATCGCCCTGAAGCCGCGTCGATGCCGCGCCGTAGTTTCCTTCCGGGTCCTCCAGCACGAGGAGGCCGATGGAGCGCGGCCCGCCAAGCCCGCTCTGGTTCATGACGCCGTTGCAGGAGGTTCCACCGAGGATCGCGGCACGATCGAAGCGGGCCCGCAGGAAATCGAAGATCGCACCGTCGTCATGCGCGGCGTCGTAGAAGACGCAGACGAGACTTGCATCGAGAGACGTTTCGCCGATCGCTCCGGCCAGACCGGCGAGCGCCTGCACCGTGGTGTCGCCGGTGGCGGTGAAGGATTTCAGTGTCGTCATGTCGGTTGCCGCACCAGGATGTATTGTTATTATTCAAGGACTAGATTTATCGGGTTAAAGAACGTTCAAGTTTTTAATGCGTTTTCGATCCGCCGCACGCCCGTGTTGCGGGCGAATGACGCAAAAGGAGAGTGCCCGTGCATTCTCTTGTCTAGCCGCATCGCAATCTGATGGAATTTCGACATGTCGATAGATTTCTCCGGCGTCATTCTCGACCTGGACGGGCTCCTGCTGGACACCGAGCGGCTTCAGCTGGAGATCGCGCCCGCCGTGCTCCGCAGCCTCGGCCACGAGCTGGAGCCGTCCTTCTTCAATCGGCTGGTCGGCGTTCCGCAAGCCGAGAACGCCCGTCTCATCGGCCTGGAGCTGGGAATGGAGATCGATGCGGCGGCTCTCGACGCGGCGTGGAATGAATCGCTCCATGCGCGGATGCGGGAAGGCATCCCGCTCAGGCCGGGCGTTCACGATTTCCTCGATGCGCTCGACAGGCACAAGTTGCCGCGCGCCGTCGCGACCAACGGCGTCACCGCCCGCGCGGCATGGAAGCTCGAGCAGACGGGCCTCCTGGAACGGATCGACGCCATCGTCGGTATCGATCAGGTCGAGCGTGGAAAGCCGGCGCCCGATGTCTACCTCGAAGCCGCGCGGCTTCTCGATCTCCGCCCTTCGGAATGCGTGGCGCTCGACGACAGCGACCTTGGCGTGCGCGCCGCCCTCGCCGCGGACGTGAAGATCATCATCCAGGTGCCGGACATGGCCCCGAGCCGGGATCTGCGCGCCCATCACCAGGCCGAATCGCTCGACATCGCCCGCGCCATCCTCGGCCTGTGACGGCGAGCGGGCGCGACGGCACGGCTTTCCCGCTCACCCGCGCGCGGGCATTCTCGGCGTGCTGGCGAGCAGCCTCTGCGTATAGGGATGCGACGGGCGGGCAAGGATCTCGCGCGTGGCGCCCTCCTCCACGATCCGGCCCTTTTCCAGCACCACCAGCCGCTCGCAGAGCAGCGCCACCAGCGCGATGTCGTGCGACACGACGACGAAGGTCGTCCGGGTCGAAAGGGCGCGCATGAGGTCGATGATGCGGGTGCGGGTGGTGAGGTCGAGCGCGCTCACCACCTCGTCGGCGACGATGAGCGCGGGCCGGGCGACGATCGCCCGGGCGATCGCGATCCTCTGGCGCTGGCCGCCCGAAAACTCGTGCGGATAGCGCCCCGCCGCATCCGGCGGAAGATCGACGTCGCGCAGGGCCTGTGCCACCGCTTCGGCGATGTCCGTCCCGATCTTCAGCGAGCGCAGCGGCTCGGCGACGATGTCGGACACCCGCTGGCGCGGATCGAGCGAGGAATAGGGGTCCTGGAACACCGCCTGCACGCTGCGGCGGAAGCCGAGCATGAAGCCGCGGTCGCGGGCGTCGAGAGGCGCACCGCGGAAGGAGACCGTGCCGGCCGAGGCGCGCTCGAGGCCGAGAAGCAGCTTCAGCAGCGTCGTCTTGCCGGAGCCGGATTCCCCGACGATGCCAAGATTGCCGCCGTCGCGCACGGCAAGGTCGATGCCGTGCAGCACAGTCTTTCCCGCCGCATAGGCGAAGGAGACGCCGGAAAGGGAAAGGAGCGTCATGGCGCCGTCTCCAGTGCCGCATCGAAGGCGCGCGCGGCGGCGACCAGGCCTTCCGTGTAGGGATGGGCCGGCCGGTCGAAGAGCGGCTCCACCGCCCCTTCCTCGATCAATTCGCCCCGGCGCATCACCAGCGCCCGCTCGGCCACCGTAGCGACGACCGGCAGGTCGTGGCTGATGAAGAGAAGACCCATGCCCTCGTCGCGCACCAGCCCTTCCATGAGCTTCAGGATCTCGGCCTGCGTCGTCACGTCGAGCGCCGTCGTCGGCTCGTCGGCGATCAGGAGTTTCGGCCGGCAGGCGAGCGCCATGGCGATGGCCGCGCGCTGGCGCTGGCCGCCGGAAATCTCGTGCGGGAAGGCGCGGGCGACGCGTCCCGGCTCCGGCAGGGCGACACGCTCGAGGAGCGCCGTCACCTGCGCGTCCACCTCCGCCCTTCCCGGCTTCCTGCCGTCGCGCGCGGCACGGCGGCGCACCACCTCGCCCACCTGGCCGCCGATGCGCATCAGCGGGTCGAGCGCCGTCATGGGCTCCTGGAACACCGCGGCAACGCTGCGGCCGCGAAGCGGGACCAGATCGCGGTCCCGCGCGCCGACGATCTGGCGGCCGTCCATGAGGACGGAGCCGGACGCGCGCATGGAGTCCGGCAGAAGGCCGAGGACGGCGAGCGCCGTCAGCGACTTGCCGGAACCGGATTCGCCGATCAGCCCCACCCTTTCGCCGGCGGTGATGGAGAAGGAGACGCCGGACACCAGCACCCGCCCGGCGGTGCGGATCTCGAGGTTCTCGACCGACAGCAGCGTGCTCACCGGCTCCTCCTGCGGGTGGGGTCGGCGGCGTCGCGCAGGCCGTCGGCGAAGAGGTTGAGGCCGATGACCAGCGACACCAGCGCGATGCCCGGCGCGATGGCGCCGAAGGGCGCGGTGTAGACGGAGGCCTGCGCCTCCTGCAGGAGCCGGCCCCAGGAGGCGTTCGGCGGCGGCGCGCCGAGGCCGAGATAGGAGAGCGACGCCTCGGCGATCACCGCGAGCCCGAATTGCAGGGCGAAATTGACGATCAGCGTCGGCCAGATGTTCGGCAGCACGTGGATGCGCGCGATGCCCGGCCAGCCGGTGCCGGCGACCCGCGCCGCCGTGATGTAGTCCATCGCCAGGACCCGCTTCGCCAGGATGCGCGTCAGCCGCGCGACGATGGCCGAGCCGGCGATGCCGATGGCGAGGATCGCCGTCCCGAGGCTCGCACCGTCGCTGGAGGCGACGATCAGCATGGCGAGCAGCAGCGTCGGGAAGGCGATGAGGATGTCGAGTGCTGCGGCCAGCACGTCGTCGAGCGTGCGCGTGGCGAAGGCGGCGAGGATGCCGATGGTGACGCCGATCAGCGCGCCGAGCGCGACCGCGCCGCAGCCGACCAGAAGGGCGATGCGCGAGCCGATCATGATCTGGGTCATGAGGTCGCGGCCGAGCCGGTCCGTGCCCGCCCAATGGGCGAGCGACGGCGCTTCGAGACGGCCGCCGGCCATGTCGCCCACCCCGTAGGGCGTCCAGACGAGGGTGAGGAGCGCGACGACGATGTGCAGGCCGACCAGAAGGCCGCCCACTGCCAGCGGCCAGGGGAGCGCGGCTTTGCGGGCTCTCCCGTTTCCGGAAACCATGGCGTCGTGCCCGCTCATGCGCCGCCTCCCGCCACCCGGCCGCGCAGGCGCGGATCGATCAGCCTTTGCAGGAGATCGGCGGCGAAGCCGACCAGCAGCACCAGCAGCGTGGAGACGAAGAGCACGCCCTGCACGTTGGGATAGTCGCGCTGCTCGATGCCGAGCAGCAGCATCGAGCCGAGGCCCGGCAGGGCGAACACCCGCTCCACCACCACGGCGCCGAGCAGCGTGGAGGCGAGCTCGATGCCGAGGATGGAGATGACCGGCACCGCGCCGTTGCGGATGCCGTGGCGCAGCAGCGCCTCGGAGAAGCTGGCGCCCAGCGCACGCGCCGTGCGCAGGTAGTCGCTGCCCAGCACGTCCTGCGTGGCCGAGCGCACGTAGCGGATCAGCGAGGCCGACATGACGATGGCGATGGTGGCGACCGGCAGCACGAGGGCCTGGACGGCGGCGCCCGGCGCCTGCCAGCCGCGCGAGGGAAACCCGCCGGAGGGAAAGAGCCTGAGGTTCACCGCGAAGACCGTGACCAGCAGGATGCCGATCCAGAACACGGGCACGGCGATGCCGAGCTGGGAGACGACGGAGATCAGCCCGCCGTACCAGCGGTTCTGGCGCACCACCGAGAGGATGCCGAGCGGCACGGCGATGGCGACGGCCAGCAGGAAGGCCATCAGCGTCAGCGGCACGGTGACGACGAGGCGCCGGCCGATCTCGGTGAGCACCGGCGCGCCGCTGACGAAGGAATTGCCGAGGTCGAAGCGGGCGAGGTCGACGGCGAAGCGCAGGAACTGCTCGTGGAGCGGCAGGTCGGAGCCCACCTGCCTGCGGGCGGCCTCGATCTGCGCGGCATCGGCCCCGACGGAGACGAGCGCATTGGCGGGATCGCCCGGCAGGAGGCGCAGCAGCAGGAACAGGATGACGGCGGCGATGGCGACCGACAGCACCAGGATGGCGGAGCGGCGGAGAATGTAGGAAAGGATGGTATCTACCTCTCGTGGAGACGCCGCCCGAACATAATTCAGGCGGCGTTTCGAGTCGAGCGTCCCTGCCGGGACAGGATCACTCGGACTTGGTGATGCCGGCGGCGAAGAACTGCGAGTTCAGGCCGTTGACCGGATAGCCGGCGATGGTGTTCTTCGACACCACGATCTGCGGATAGAGGTAGAACCAGTTGCTGGCCGCGTCCTCCGCGATGATCGTGTTGGCCTCCTTCAGCTTCCCGGCCTGCTCGGCCTCGCTCGCGCTGGCCTCGGCCTGCTTGATGAGCTCCACGACCTTCGGGTTGTTGTAGCCCCAGTAGAAGTCCGGATTGCCATAGAAGACGATGTCGCGATGGTTGACGTGCTCCTGCAGCGTCGCCTGGAAATCGTGCGCCTTGTAGATCTTCGTGTACCACTCGTTGGCGGTGATGACGTTGATCTCGACCTTCACGCCGATCTTGGCCAGCTCGCTCTGGATGAACTGCGCGGCGATCGGATGCGGATCGTAGTTCGGCGTGTCGATGGTGAAGGTGAAGCCGTCGGGATAGCCGGCCTCCGCCAGAAGCTGCTTCGCGCTTTCCGGATCGTAGGCATCGACCTTGGTGAGATCGACATACCACGGGTCGGTCGGCGGCACGAAGGAGCCGATCAGCGTGCCGTAGTCGCCCCAGACGGCCTTCAGCAGCTTCTCGTCGTCGATGGCGCGGGCGAGCGCCTTGCGCACCGTCACATTGTCGAAGGGCGTCACGCGGTCGTTGTAGGCGAGCAGCAGCTTCGTCGTGGACTGGCCTTCGCTGACCGTGAATTCCGGGTTGTCCTTGAACTGCGCCAGCGAATCCGGGCTCTGCACGGAGGTGATGACGTCGACCGAGCCGGTGAGCAGCGCGTTGTTGAGCGCGGTCGCCTCGGTGAAATACTGGAAGACGACCTCGCCGTTCTTCGGCTTCTCGCCCCAGTAGCCGTCGAAGCGGGCGATCGCCAGCGACGAGCCGCGGCGCCATTCCTGCAGCGCATAGGGGCCGGTGCCGTCCTCCTTCGACTGGAGGTCCGTCGCCTCGTCGTTGACGATCCAGACATAGGTCAGGTTGTAGGGCAGCGAGATGGAGCGCGAGGAGAGCTTCACGACCACCGTCGCGTCGTCCGGCGTCTCGATGCCGGCGACGGAGGCGAGGCTGTTCTTGCGCGAGCTCTTCGAGGCTTCGGCGGTGACGCGCTCGATGGAGAACTTCACGTCCGCGGCCGTGAGCGGCGCGCCGGAATGGAAGGTGACGCCCGGCTGCAGCGTGAACGTATAGGTGAGGCCGTCCTCGCTCACCGCCGTGTCCTTCGCCAGCACCGGCTCCACCGTGCCCGCATCCGTCAGGCGGAACAGCGATTCGTAGACATTGCCGTTGAAGGCCTCGTTGATGCCCTGCCCGGCACCGGCGGTGTTGTCGAGGTTCTGCGGCTCGTAGAGCGAACCGACGTTGATCGTGGCGTCCGGGTCGATATCGGCGGCCAGCGCCTGGCCGAAGGCGCCCGCCGCAAGCACGGCCGCGAAGGTTGCCGAAAGCGCCCGGCCGCGGCTGCCCTTCATCCGGCCATGGGTGTTGAAACCGCTCATCTCGTTCTCCTGTCTCGCGGCTGCCGCCATCGGCGGCCGCTTCCGAATTCTATCGAACCTAACCCGCCGACGGTATGCGCTTCCACTCCAAAATGCGGAAATCAAGGGGAACCGTCTTCCGGCGGCGGCCAAATCCGTGGATAGTTTTCGCGCTTGCGAAGCAGGCGGCACGACGAAGGAGGCGAGGCAGGCGATGGGTGACATGGACCGCAGGAGAGCCGGGGCGCTGCTTGCGGCGGAAGGGCTGGACGGAATGGTCCTCTTCCGGCCGGAGGCCTTCCGTTACGCGACCGGTCTGGCCGCAGGCGTCGCGACCATGTGGGGACAGGCCGGATCGGCCATCGCCCTCGTGCCGGCCGATCCGGCGGCGCAGCTTGCCGCGGTCATGAGCGATCATGCCGCCGCCGGCGCGGGGCAGCTTGCCGGGGTGCTCGATATCCGCACGCACCGGATCTGGATCGATGCCGTCACCGTCGACAGCCCCCGGACGATCGCGGACATCGATGTCGCCTATCGGGCGAGCGGCAATGTCGGGCCGCGCCCGGAGACCTTCGACCGGCAGGCCTGCTTCCGCCTCCTCGCCGATCTCCTCGCCGAGCGGGGCCTTTCCCGCGGCGTGCTCGGCATCGACCTCGATTTCATGCCCGCCGCCGATTTCGCCGCGCTGAAGGCGGCGGTCCCCGGCGTCGCGTGGCGCGATGCCTCCGACATCCTCCGGCGCCTGCGCCTCATCAAGAACGGCCGCGAGATCGACCGGCTGCGCACGGCCGCCGCATGTGCCGAGGCGGGGCTGCGCAGCATGGCGCGGGCGGCAAGGCCCGGCGTGCGCGTCGCGGAGCTTTCCGCCGCGTGGCTTTCCGGCGCGACGGAGGCGGCCCGGCTGGGCGGCCACGGGCTTTCCGGCCACTGGGACTACATCTCGATCGGCCCGGACCTCCACAACGCCGCAGCACCGCTCGGCGAGGGCGACCTCGTCAAGGCGGATGTCGGCACGCTGGTCGACGGCTATTCGTCCGACGGCGCGAGGACCTTCGTCTGGGGCAAGGCGTCTCCGCTTGCCGCGGACATCTACAAGGCCCTGCTGGAGGCCTTCCTCGCCGGCGCCGAGATCCTGAAGCCCGGACGGCGCTTCGGCGAGGTTCACGAAACCATGCTTTCGACGATGCGGCGGAACGGCTTCCGCGAATATCACCGCGGCCATTTCGGCCACTCCGTCGGCGCCGCCGCGGGCATCGAGGAATGGCCCTTCCTGTCCAGCGGAAACGACATCGTCATCGAGCCGGACATGGTCCTCGCGCTGGAAGCGCCCTTCTACGCGAACGGCATCGGCGCGTTGATGATCGAGGAGCAGTTCCTCGTCACGCCGCAGGGCGCGGAGAGCATGAACGAACTGCCGCGGGACCTGGTTTCCCTGGGGCAGGCCTGAGCGGGCTATCCGTGCCGGATCTTCAGGACGAGGATCGCGCCGGCAGGCGGGCGACGCGCGGGCCTAGACCGTCCTCTGCGCAAAAAGCTCCACCAGATCGACCGCCTCGCGCGGTTTCGCATTCAGCTGGAGATGGCTCTCGATATGCTTCAGGTGGAGCGTCATCATCCAGGCCGCCTTCTCCGCATCCCGCGTGTGGAAGGCGCGGACGATCGCCGCGTGGTCGTCGTCCCGACAGTCGCTCAGGCCCGGCGCGCCGAAAAGGCCGATGATGAGCGAGGTGCGCGTCACGAGCTCCTTCATCGTCCGGATCAGGATGGCGTTGCCTGCGATCTGCGCCAGGATGGTGTGGAACTGGCCGGACAGGCGGATCGCATCGTGCCGGCGGCGTTCCCTGTGCGCGACGTATTCCAGTTCGAGGAGACGGTTCAGTTCGGCGATGTCCTCTTCGCTGGCACGCTGGACGGCCAGGCGCGTGATGTTCGGCTCCAGCGCGAGCCGCGCCTCGAAGACCTGCCGCGCCTGCTCGGGCGTGGGTGAGGCGACGAAGGCGCCGCGATTGGCGTGAAGCTCGACGACCTCGCGACTCGCCAGAAGCAGCAGCGCCCGGCGGATGCGCATGCGCCCGACCCCGAAGGCCTCGCACAGCGCGGATTCGGAAAGCTTCGTTCCCGGCGGCAGCCTCTGTTCGATGACGGCATCGAAAATGCGCTCGACGATGTCGGCCTCGTCGACCTCGTCCGCCTCCACAATGTTCCCCCGATCCAGATCGACCACCGCATTCCCTCGACATGCATATCTGCTGCAAGGCCCTTAGATATGTCGGATTTGGTTGACCAACAAGGGCCGATTTCGTCGACATGATTTGACGTCAGTTGTTACAACATCTTGACAGGATCGTTAACAATACGCTCAATGCTCTGGCCAAGGCCGTTCGTGGCCGCCCTCGCGGCCCGCTCGCCCATAGAAAACAGACCAATGGCCCAGAGGAAGAACATCATGCACAAGCGCACATTCCTGAAGTTTTCCGCCCTCGCAGCAGCGACCGTCCTGTCGATACCGCTCATGGCATATGCTCAGAACGCCACGCTGAAGATCGGCTTCGTCGGCGTCACCTCCGGCCCGGCGGCGGCCTGGGGCATTTCCAACCAGCGATCGATGGAGGCGCGCGCCGCCTGGCTGAACGAGCTCGGCGGCGTCAAGATCGGCGACAAGACCTACAATATCGAGATCGTCGCCTTCGACGACCAGAAGGACCCCAAGCGCGCCATCGCCGGCATGGAGAAGATGGCGCAAGACGGCATCCACTACGTCGTCGGCCCGAACGTCGACGACGGCGCGGCCGCCGTCCGCCCGGTCGCCGAGCAGAACGGCATCATGTATTTCCCCTATTCCTTCCCGAAAGCGCTGTTCACGCCGCCCGCATCGAACGCGATCCTCGGCATGGTGGCGAACTACCAGTCCGGCCCGGCCATCTACAAATACCTGATGGAGAACAAGGGCGTGAAGAAGGTGGCGTTCGTCGCCGCCAATGAGTCCGACCCGCTCAGCCAGCGCGAATCCGGCATCGAGGCGGCCCAGGCGCTCGGCCTCGAGGTGGTCTCGGGCAACGTCACCTACCAGGTGGACACGACCGACTTCACCCCCGTGCTGCTGCCCGTCATCCAGGCCGCGCCCGATCTTCTCGTGCTCTCCGGCGTCTCGCCGGCGAATGCCCCGCAGCTCATCCGCTCGGCGCGCGAGCTCGGCTATACCGGCCTCATCTCGACCGAGACGGCGCAGGATGCGGCCGTGCTGCAGGAAGGCGCGGGCGACCTCGCCGATGGCTTCATCTCGGTCGGCGGCGCCTCCACGCCGGAACTTGCCAGCGACACGATGAACGAGTTCGTCGAGCGCTACACGAAGATGTTCGGCGAATACAACGACGAGTCCAACACCAAGGTCTATGCGCTCGAATACATCATCGAGACGCTGAAGGCGAACCCGGCGGCCATCGACAACGTCGAGGAATACAAGAAGACCATGGACACGTTCGAGGCCCCGAACCCCTTCATGAAGGGCGACGCCAAGCTGACCTATGTCGGCATGACCTCCTTCGGCCAGAAGCGGCAGGTTTCGGTCCCGCTCGTCGTCAACGAGTACAAGGGCGGCAAGTTCGAGACGCTGTTCGTCGGCCAGGTCGACTGACCGGAGCCCAGGCATCCGCATGGAAATACGACCCGGACGGCGCATGCGGTCCGTCCGGGTCCGCCTTTGCCTGAACCTTCCATTGGAGGCTCACGATGGAACAGATAATCGCCAACGGTCTCTACCTCGGCGCGCAATATGCGCTGATCGCCCTCGGGCTGACGCTGATCTTCTCGCTGATGAACGTGCTGAACTTCGCCCACGGGCAGATGTACGTCTTCGGCGGCTTCGTCACCTACACGGTCGTCGTCCAGCTCGGCCTGCCCTTCGTCGTCGGCCTCTTCGCCTCGGCGCTGGCGCTTGCGGTGATGGGCGCGGCCATCGAGAAATTCCTCTTCGCCCCGGTCGTGCGCCGCTCCAAGCGCGACGAATCGACCATGCTGCTGGCGGCGGGCGTCGCCTTCTTCCTCGATGCCGTCATCCTGCTGTTCTTCGGCGAGAAGCAGCGCGGCGTGCCCAAGGTCGTGAACGGCGTCTTCAACTGGGACATGCGCATCATCATGCCCTATGACCGCATCCTGATCGGCGTGCTCGCCGTCCTGCTCATCGTCGCCTTCATCGTCTTCATGAACTATTCGCGCTCCGGCCGCGCCATGCGGGCGCTGGCGCAGGACCGCACGGCCGCGCAACTGATGGGCGTCGACGTCTCGCGCTATTCCATGCTGGGCTTCGCGCTCGGCGCCATGCTCGCCGGCCTCGTCGGCGGCCTCCTCGTCACCATCACCGGCGTCAACCTCGGCATGGGCGGCCCGACCTCCATCAAGGCCTTCCTGATGATCATGATCGGCGGGGCCGGGGTGATCTCGGGCGCGATCGCCGGCGGCTTCATCCTCGGCATGATGGAGAGCGTCGGGCTGACCGTGCTCTCGGCCTATGGCGACATCACCTATCTCGCCATCTTCGCCTCGCTGATGGTGTTCCTGGCCGTCCGCCCGCAGGGGCTGATGGGCAAGCCGTGGGGTTGAGCCGATGAACGCGAAAAAACTGCTCGGCTTCGCCGCCTTCCTCCTCGTCGTCTTTGTGCTCGTGCCGCTCATCATCAACGCGACCGGGCGCTGGGGCTTCTTCTACACCCTGACCTCGGTGGCGCTGTTGTCCGTCGCGGCCGCCGGCGTCTGGCTCACCTTCTACATCGGCCGCATCAATATCGGCCAGGGCGCCTATGCGCTCATCGGCGGCTACGTCTCGGCGATCCTCGTCACCCAGGCCGGCGTCTCCTTCTGGCTGACGCTGCCGATCGCCGGCCTCTTCTGCGCGTTCGTCTCCGTGGTGATCGGCCTGCCGATCCTGCGGCTGCGCGGCGTCTATTTCGCCATGGTGACGCTGGTGCTGACGGAGGTCGCGCGCCTCACCGCGCTCGCGCTGCCGATCACCAGCGGCGCCAAGGGCATCACCTCGATCCCGCTGCCGGGCGAGCTCTCGCTCTTCGGCCTGACGATCATTCCGGCCTTCGGATCGCTCTCCAACCCGCGCTTCGGCTTCTACATCATGGCGTCGGTGCTGATGGTCGTCACCTACCTCGTGCTCTGGCGCATCGTGAACTCGCGGCTCGGCCATCTCTGCCGCAGCCTGCAGCAGAACGAGGAGCTCTCGGCCTCGATCGGCGTCAACACCGCCTATCTCCGGATCCTCGCCTATGCGATCTCCTCGTTCTTCGGCGGCATCGCCGGCGCCATGTTCGCCTCCATCGCGCAGTCGATCTATCCGTCCTCCTTCGTGGTCGCCGACAGCGTGAACTTCATGCTGTACTGCTTCCTCGGCGGGCTCGGCTATGTCTTCGGGCCGATGCTCGGCACGTTCCTGCTCTATTTCGGCTGGGACCTGCTCTCCATCGCCAAGGAGTACCAGCTCCTCATCTACTCCGGCGTCATGATCGCGCTCATGCTGGTCCTGCCGAACGGCGTCCTCAGCCTTCTCGACAAGAAGGAGGGCGGCAAATGACCCCCATTCTGCAGATCAAGAACATCACCAAGCGCTACGGCGGCCTGACGGCGGTCAACGACGTGTCCTTCGACGTGAAGGCCGGCGAGATCCTCTCGGTGATCGGCCCGAACGGCGCGGGCAAGTCTACGCTGTTCAAGCTGATCTCCTCCTTCGTGCCGGCGACGTCGGGGGAAGTGCTCTTCAACGGCACGCGCATCTCCAGCCTCGCCCCGCACAAGGTCGCCCGCATGGGCGTCGTGCGCACCTTCCAGGAAACAACGATCTTCCGCTCCATGACGGTGCGCGAGAACATCATCGTCTCCCACCACCTGCGCTCGAAGGCGAGCCTCCTCGGCTTCTTCCTCGGCACGAAGCAGGCGAAGGAGGACGAGGCGGCCTTCGCGGCCTCGGCCGACGACATCGTCGACTTCCTCGGCCTGCAGGCGATCCGCAACGAGCTCGCCTCCAACCTGCCGCAGGGCCATCTGCGCGCGCTCGGCATGGCGATCGGGCTCGCCACCGACCCGAAGGTCATCCTGCTGGACGAACCCTTCGCCGGCATGAACCACGACGAGACGATGAAGATGGTCGGCCTCGTGCGGCGCCTGCGCGACGAGCGCGGCGTCACCGTCCTTCTCGTCGAGCACGACATGCCCGCGGTGATGAAGATCAGCGACCGGATCGTCTGCATCAACTTCGGCCAGAAGATCGCCGAGGGCACGCCGAAGGAAATCCGCGAGAACGAGAAGGTGATCGAAGCCTATCTCGGCTCCGAAGACGCGGCGATCGGGATGTAAGCCATGACCAAGATATTGAGCGTTGAGAACATCGAACTCTATTACGATCACATCTATGCGCTGAAGGGCGTCTCGATCGATGTGGACGAAGGCGAGACCGTCGCGCTGATCGGCGCGAACGGTGCCGGCAAGTCCTCGATCCTGCGCGCGATCACGGGGCTGAGGCCGATCAGGTCGGGCCAGATCCTCTACCAGGGCCAGAGGCTCGACGGCACGTCGGCCTCCGATATCGTGCGCCGCGGCATCGCCATGGTGCCGGAGGGGCGCCGCGCCTTCCCGTTGATGTCGGTGAAGGACAACCTGCTGATGGGTGCCTTCACCCGCTCCGACAAGGCGGAGATCGAGCAGTCGCTGGAAAACGTGCTGACGCGGTTCCCGCGCCTGCGCGAACGCTATCACCAGCAGGCCAGCACCATGTCCGGCGGCGAGCAGCAGATGATGGTGATCGGCCGCGCGCTGATGGCAAGGCCCAGGCTCCTGCTGCTGGACGAGCCCTCCCTCGGCATCGCGCCGAAGCTGGTGCAGGACATCGCCCGCGCCATCGTCGCCATCAGCCGCGACGAGAAGGTCTCGATCCTGCTGGTCGAGCAGAACAGCCGCATGGCGCTTTCCATCTCCAACCGCGCCTATGCGCTCTCCACCGGTTCGGTCGCGCTGTCGGGCAATTCGAGGGACCTGATGAACGACGACCGCATCAAGGCTGCCTATCTCGGAGGCGAACTCTGACATGAAGATCCTCGTCATCAACCCCAACACGACCGCATCGATGACGGATCACATCGCGAAGGCGGCGCGCGCCGCCACCTCACCCGGCACGGAGATCGCGGCCGTCAACCCGGCCCGCGGTCCCGTCTCCATCGAGGGCTACTTCGACGAGGCGATGAGCCTCGCCGGCCTCCTCGACACGATCCACCGCCATCCGGATTGCGACGCCGTCGTCATCGCCTGCTTCGACGACACCGGCCTCGACGCCGCCCGCTGCCTCACCGACAGGCCGGTGATCGGCATCGGCGAGGCCGCCTATCATTTCGCGTCGATGCTCTCGAACAAGTTCTCCGTGGTGACGACGCTCGCCCGCTCCGTGCCGGCGCTGGAGCATAATCTCGCCCGCTACGGCCTCGATGCCCGCTGCGCGCGCGTGCGCTCCTCCGAGGTCGCCGTGCTGGAGCTGGAGCAGCCCGGCTCCAACGCGCGCCAGCGGATCAGCGCCGAGATCGGCCTCGCCATCCGCGAGGATCGCGCCGAGGCCATCGTGCTCGGTTGCGCCGGCATGGCGGGCCTCGCCGCCGCGCTTGCGGCCGAACACGGCCTGCCGGTCCTCGACGGCGTCTCCTGCGCCGTGAAGATGGCGGAGGCCATGGCCGGCCTCGACATGCGCACATCCCGTCTCGGCGGCTACGCCCCGCCGCCGGCCGGCAAGCTGGAGCGCATATTCGGCACCTAGTGCAGACGCGGGAGGCGATCCGCAGAAGCAATGCAAGGAGATGCAGCGGGAGCCGTCGACGGAGAAGAACGCACGTTCCAGTCCTTCACCATCGACCCGTCCAAGTCCCGCAGATCGCAGGGGCACTGACCTCGGTCGTGCGGGCCGGCAGGTCCGAGCACGACGCGGGACAGGGCATTTCAGCGGTGCTCGGGAAGGCTGCGAGGATTCTTCTTCACCCGCTTTCGCTTCCGTCGCCCGGCTCTCGCGGGATCGGCGATGAGAAAGACGTACCTTGCGGCAGGCCTTATGGCTGCGCGACCGCCTCGCCTTCGAGGCGTGATGCGATCTGGCGCATGCGCCGGTTGAGCACCTCGATCTCTTCTTCCGCCCGGCGCAGCGCGCGGCGCAATTCGGCCGGATCGTCATCGGGCCCTTGCGCCAGCGGACCATGCCCGAGGCCCGTCAGCAGCCAGGACGGGCTGACGCCGAGAACGCCGGCCATCATCGCCAGCCGGTTGGCGCGCGGAACGTCGCGGTCCCGCTCCCACGCATTCCAGCTTGACGGAAGGACGCCGAGCCTTTCGGCGGCCTGTTCGGCGGAAAGGCCGATCGCCTCGCGGGCGATCGAGATGCGCCCGCCGAGCGTATCGTCGCTGTGGGGAGCGGTGTCATTGCAAAGCATCGTTCATTCTCCAGTCTGTCGGATGGGAAAAGGGTAAGAGCACTCCTCGTGCCGACACGAGGACGTCCGTCGGGGAAGGTGGCCGCTCCTAACCAGGAGAAGCCTGGATCGCCGCGATTGTCGTGAGGCCATGCCCTACGCCTGCCCGTTCGAAGGCGCATAGCGTGCCAGCGCCTTGATGACCTGGCGTGCCCGGACGCGCCCGATCTGCCTGCCCGTGCCGTCGAGAACGCCCACCCATTCATGCTGGTCGAAACAGGGCAGCACGTCCTCGCAGCGCGCATCGGCCGGCATCGCCATCTCGCACGGCTCGAAAGCGCCTTCCTCCATGACGGTGCGGATATGGATCGCCCGCGCCTTGTTCACGTCACGGACGAATTCCTCGATATGGGCATTGGCCGGGTTCAGCACGATCTCCTCCGGCCTGCCCACCTGCTGCACGGCCCCGTCCTTGAGCACGGCGATACGGTTGCCGATTTTCAGCGCCTCGTCGAAATCGTGGGTGATGAACAGGATGGTCTTGTTCAGCGAGGATTGCAGCTCGAGAAGCTGCTCCTGCATGCCCGAGCGGATCAGCGGGTCGAGCGCGGAGAAAGCCTCGTCCATAAGCAGGATATCGGTGTCCATCGCCAGCGCCCGGGCAAGGCCGACGCGCTGCTGCTGGCCGCCGGAGAGCTGGCGCGGCCGCGACGTCTCGTAGCCGGAGAGGCCGACGATCCCGATCCAGTGCGCGGCCTTTTCGAGCCGCTCGGCCCTGCCCACTCCGCGCGTCTCCAGGCCATAGGCGACATTGTCGATGACGGAGCGGTGCGGCAGCAGCCCGAACTTCTGGAACACCATGGCGATGCGGTTGCGTCGGAAATCGCCGAGCTGCGCCATCGTCATGTCGAGCACCTTCTCGCCGTTGACGACGATCTCGCCCGCCGTCGGCTCGATCAGCCGGTTGACGTGACGGATGAGCGTCGACTTGCCGGAGCCCGAAAGCCCCATGACGACGTAGATCTGCCCCCGCGCGATATCGAGCGAGACGTTGTCGAGGCCGACGACGTGGCCGGTCTCGGCCTGCACATCGGCCTTGGATCTCCCTTCCCGCAGCAGCGCCAGCGCCGCCTCGGGATCGGGGCCGAAGATCTTGGTGACGCCCCGCATGACGATAGCGGGATCGTCCGGAACGGCCGCGGGAGCAGCGTCATGAAGCTGACCATGTTCCGTCATCAGCGAACCTCCCCGACGCCGATCCGCTCCTGGATGCGGCGGCCGTATGCCTGGGTGATGCGATCGAAGACGATGGCAAGCGCGACGATGCCGAGCCCGGCGAACAGGCCGCGGCTGACCTCGAGCCGGCCGATGCCCTGAAGCACCTGGTAGCCCAGCCCGCCCGCGCCGATCATCGAGGCGATGACGACCATGGCGAGCGCCATCATCGTCGTCTGGTTGATGCCGGCGAGGATCGTCGGCAGCGCGAGCGGGATCTGCACGCCGAAGAGGCGTTGCGTGGACGAGGTGCCGAACGCCCGGCTCGCCTCCATCACCGCCGGATCCACGTTGCGAAGCCCCAGATCCGTCAGCCGGATCAGCGGCGGCGACGCGTAGACGATGGTGGCGAGCAGCGCCGGTATCTTGCCCGGCCCGAAGATCATCACCGTCGGGATGAGATAGACGAAGCTCGGCAGGGTCTGCATCAGGTCGAGCACGGGCGTCACCATCTGGCGCACGCGCTCGGAGCGCGACATCCAGACGCCGACGGGAATGGAGACGACGATCGCCGTCAGCGTGGCGGCGACCATGAGCGCCGTGGTTATCATCGCGTCGCGCCACAGCTGCATCAGGCCGAGGAAGATCAGCCCGAGGAAAACGACCAGCGGCAGCCGCCAGTTGCGCGTCGCCACGAAGGCGAGGCCGACGAAGAAGGCGATGAACAGCCACCACGGCGTTGCGATGAGCAGCCGCTCGATCCAGTTCAGCAGCATCAGCAGCGGATAGGCGGCGGCCTCGAGCTCGCCGCCCCAGTTGCGCACCACCCAGCCTAACCCGTCGTCCACGGCACGCCTGAGCGGCCTCGTGTCGATCAGTTCCGGAAACATCCGTCCCTCTCACAATGCAGGATTGGAAACCTGTCGGGAAAAAATGCGACCGGGCGGACGGCCCGGTCGCCTGCAGCCAGGAATGGCCCCCTCTCCGTCAGTTCAGGAATGCGCGCACCTTCTCCGCGACCTCGGCCGGAACCCAGCTCGTCCACAGTTCCTGCTCGGTCTTGAGGAAATTGCGAGCCGTTTCGGCCGCATCCGCCTTGTTCTCGTCGCCATAGACGAGGAGCGAGCTGATCTGGGCATTGCTCAGCCCGGCCTTGGCCATGTAGGTGGCGATGGCCGGCGCCTCCTTCGACAGCCAGGCCGCGGCGCCGATGATCGCCGGAGACGACGGATAGGCGGTGATGCCCGGCGGGTCGGTGCAGTCGGTGTCCGTGTTGCAGGCATAGATGTCCGGCTTCACCGGTCCGAGATCGAGCTGGACGGCATCGAACTTGCCGAGGATCGAGGTCGGCCCCCAATAATAGAAGAGGATCGGTTCCTCGCGGGTGAAGGCGCGTGCGATCGAGGCGTCGAGAGCGCCGCCGGAGCCGGGCGAGAACAGGTTCCAGCCCTTGCCGGACATGTCGAACGCCTCATAGAGCGCCGAGGTCGACAGCTCGCACGCCCAGCCGGGCGGGCAGGAATACAGCCGTCCCTTGTCGCCGTTCTCCGGGTCCGGGAAAAGATCCGGCCGGGCGATCACCGCCTCGGCGGTCGTCAATTCGGGATTTTTCTCCTGCACGTAGCGCGGGATGAACCAGCCCTCGACCGTCCCGTCGGTGATGGCGTCGCCGAGCTTGACGACGATGCCGTCCGCGATGCCGCGCTCCCATGCTTCCTCGACCGTGCTGGTCCACAATTCCGGCGCGACGGCGGGCGTGCCGCGCGAAATCATCGAGGCGGAGGTCGGCACCGTGTCGCCGGTCACGATCTCGACCGAGCAGCCGTAGCCGTGCTCGAGAATGATGGCGTGGATATGCGCGAGCGCCGCCGCCGACGGCCAGGTCATTTCGGCTATGTCGATCTTCCTCTCGGTACCGCAGGCGGCAGCATCTTGCGCATTCGCCGCCGCTGGCAATGCGGCAACGAGACCGGCGGAAAGAAAGGAAGCACCCACAAGGGTGGCAAAAACGCCCGATTTTCTAAGCATATTCAGCCCCATGCAAAATTTAATACGCATTAAGGCTATCGATCGCATAATATCATGTCAAATATACGATATATTAATCATCTGAAGTATACTTTCAGAAAGTTTATTATTCTAAAACAATATAAATTTGTAACATATATAATCTATATTAAGGAGGAAAATAAATTTTCACATGAAAATTAAATCTATAATATCGGGAGTTAATATGAAAAAAATTTTCCCTTGGCCGCTAGCGCCTCTTTCGCCGGCCTGCCGAGACATTCCCCAAACGTCGCCCTTGCCGAGGGCGATAAAACTGACAACCTTTCGAGATAAAGGATAATATCTCTAATATTCATACAAATAATGTTTGAAAATTATCAATGCAAATTTATTTATAAAAATCTTTACAAATTAAATATGTATGTATCGAATGCAATTTCTCTGAAGGACTACATCAAAAACTAGAAATCAAACGCCATGGAGGCGAAAATATCTTAGGAAGCATCTGCGGCACCACTCCTGCAGGCCGCATCGTTATGTCTGGATGAGGCTCGAATCGGCCCGGACGCAGACCCCGTCAAATCCGCTATGTCCTGTGGCCTGCGTCCGGCGGCATGCTATAAGGGCATGCTCAGATCGCCTTATTCGTCCTTTGCGAGAAACGGTCGCCGGCGATGCCCGTCACCCGGCCCGGATGGAACGGTTCCATGCGCCTCAACCGCACCACGCTCCCGTCGACCGCGCTCCTGATGGCTTGCGCCCGCGGACGTCTGCTTCGGCTTGGACAATTCGCTAGGAACTGCGCACCGACACCCGCCCACGTCGGCAGCCGAAGGCGAAGGGATGGCCTGACGTCTGCGGCGAATGCGGATGAGTCTCGACCGGGCGATATGCTGCGGGCGCGCCACGCCGGTGGAGGCGGGCACGATGCCGGCCACCGGACCGTTGCCGCCATTCTCCACGGAGCCGGGCATCATCGGCTCGATTTTCTGAACCGGTTCGCGATCGACACCGCAAGCGGCGGAGCCTGTCCTCACTGTCTGGAGGGGCTTTCCGGCGCGATCGGGCCGCGCGAACCGTTCGCCGTTCGCACGGTTGGCACTGCACGGATCGCCGCCTCCTGACGCGTCATGATGCCGTCGAGCTTCGGGAGCAAATTATGCACAGTTCGTTGACCAGCATGGTTGCGGCCGCATGCCTTTTGGTCGCGTCCCCTACCACGCCTGCCGCCTCGCAGACATCCTCCCTCACGTTCGAGGGCGGAGCGTCGCGGATCGTCGAGACCCATGCCGATTGGCAGGTCGATTGCCGCATCATCGAAAACCGGAAAATCTGCGCCGTCACGCAATCGCGCTTCGAGGCCGGAACCGGCGAGCGGCTCGTCATGATCGAGCTTCAGGCCACGCCGGACGGTCAGGCGCGTGGCGGCATCCTGCTGCCCGCCGACCTGAAGCCCGCCTCCGGCGTGCGCGCCGCGCTCGATGGGAAGGCGTCGGAGCAGTCTCTTACGGTCGGGGAATGCACCAAGCGGGGCTGCGCCGTGATCCTGAACTTCGCGCAGCCCGCCCTTCGCAAGCTGCGGGACGGCAAGGTGCTCGCCTTCCAGGCGATCGGAAACGACGGCCAGCCCCGCACCTACGGCGTCGGCCTCAGGGGGTTCGCCTCGGCGATCGATCGCAGCATCGTGTTGGCGCGATAGGCGGCATGCATCGAGCGCGCCCTCCGGCCGCGGACGAGACCCGCGCAACTCTTGCCGGCGGCCGCATGCCGACGCAGGTCGCCGTGCCGTCGCACGAGACGGAAAAGCCGGACGACCGGCGCCGGGCCGGCCCCGTCCTATAGCAGGAAGTATCCCTTGGAGAAGGAGAGCGCGTCGTCGAAGTGGATGGCGAAGTCGGCCTTGCCGTCGCCGTTCACGTCGCCG
>NZ_JANFDG010000023.1 GCF_024609765.1 Shinella pollutisoli | reverse complement strand
CATCCTCGGCCATAAACACAGTGCCCGAAAGGCAGATGTCGAAACGCATTTCATTGGTAGGGCGGCATGAGCGCGGGAGCCCAGGGCGCCGATCTGGCGATGGCGGTGCTGAACGCCATCCAGAACCCGGTCATCATGGTGGACGAGGCCGGCTATGTCGCCTTCGCAAACTGGGAGGCCGAATCCTTCTTCGGCGCAAGCGCCAATTTCCTCGCCCGCCACCGCATCGACGCCTTCATTCCATTCGGCAGCCCGCTGCTGACGCTGGTCGACCAGGTGCGCGAGCGGCGCGGGCCGGTCAGCGAGTATCGCGTCGACCTGAGCTCGCCGCGGCTCGGCGCCGACAAGCTGGTCGACATCTACGTCGCACCCGTGACGACGACGCCGGGCGCCGTGGTCGTCGTCTTCCAGGAGCGCTCGATGGCGGACAAGATCGACCGCCAGCTCACCCATCGCGGCGCGGCCCGCTCCGTCACCGGCCTCGCCTCCATGCTCGCCCACGAGATCAAGAACCCGCTCTCCGGCATCCGCGGGGCGGCGCAGCTGCTCGAAAGCGCGGTGGTGGACGAGGACCGCGCGCTGACGCGCCTCATCTGCGACGAGACCGACCGCATCGTCTCGCTCGTCGACCGCATGGAGGTCTTCTCCGACGAGCGGCCGATCGACCGGGTGCCGGTCAACATCCATTCGGTGCTCGACCACGTGAAGGCGGTGGCCAAGGCCGGGTTCGCCCGCCAGATCCGGATCACCGAGCTCTACGACCCCTCGCTGCCGCCGGTCTACGCCAACCGCGACCAGCTCGTGCAGGTCTTCCTGAACCTCGTCAAGAACGCGGCGGAGGCGATCGGCGAGCGGCCGGACGGCGAGATCCTGCTGACGACCGCCTACCGGCCAGGCATCCGCCTCTCGGTCGCCGGCACGCGGGAAAAGATCTCGCTGCCGCTCGAATTCTGCGTCCACGACAACGGGCCCGGCGTGCCGGCCGACCTCCTGCCGCATCTCTTCGACCCGTTCATCTCCACCAAGACCAACGGCTCCGGCCTCGGGCTCGCGCTCGTCGCCAAGATCATCGGCGACCACGGCGGCATCGTCGAATGCGACAGCCAGGGGAGCCGCACCACCTTCCGCGTGCTGATGCCGGCCTCGCGCGGGGTCAGCGAAGACGACGACATCCAGAAGACCAGAGGACATATCCGATGACAGGCGCCACAGTTCTCGTCGCCGACGACGATGCCGCGATCCGGACCGTGCTGAACCAGGCCTTGAGCCGCGCCGGCTACGACGTGCGCATCACCTCCAACGCGGCGACGCTATGGCGCTGGATCGCTGCCGGCGAGGGCGACATCGTCGTCACCGACGTCGTGATGCCGGACGAGAACGCCTTCGACCTCCTGCCCCGCATCAAGAAGGCGCGGCCCGACCTGCCGGTGCTGGTGATGAGCGCCCAGAACACCTTCATGACGGCGATCAAGGCCTCGGAGAAGGGTGCCTACGACTACCTGCCAAAACCCTTCGACCTCACCGAGCTGATCGCCATCGTCGGCCGGGCGCTCGCCGAGCCGAAGAAGAAGCCCGCCCGCCTCGACGACGACGCGCAGGACGGCATGCCGCTCGTCGGCCGCTCCGCCGCCATGCAGGAGATCTACCGCGTTCTCGCCCGGCTGATGCAGACGGACCTGACGCTGATGATCACCGGCGAATCGGGCACCGGCAAGGAGCTCGTGGCGCGGGCGCTGCACGACTACGGCAAGCGCCGCAACGGCCCCTTCGTCGCCATCAACATGGCGGCGATCCCGCGCGACCTCATCGAATCGGAGCTGTTCGGCCACGAGAAGGGGGCCTTCACCGGCGCGCAGACCCGCTCCACCGGCCGTTTCGAGCAGGCGGAGGGCGGCACGCTGTTCCTCGACGAGATCGGCGACATGCCGATGGACGCGCAGACGCGCCTGCTGCGCGTGCTGCAGCAGGGCGAATACACGACCGTCGGCGGCCGCACGCCGATCCGCACCGACGTGCGCATCGTCGCCGCCACCAACAAGGACCTGAAGCAGTCGATCAACCAGGGGCTTTTCCGGGAAGATCTCTATTACCGCCTCAACGTCGTGCCGCTGCGCCTGCCGCCGCTGCGCGACCGGGCGGAGGACATTCCCGATCTCGTGCGCCATTTCGTGCAGCAGGCCGAGAAGGAGGGGCTCGACGCCAAGCGCTTCGACCAGGAGGCGCTGGAGCTGATGAAGACCTATCCGTGGCCGGGCAACGTGCGCGAGCTCGAAAACCTCGTGCGGCGGCTCACCGCGCTCTACCCGCAGGACGTGATCAGCCGCGAGATCATCGAGGCGGAGCTGCGCCCGGACGTGCCCGACAGCGCCATCGAAAAGGCGCCGGTCCACAGCGGCGCGCTCACCATCGCCCAGGCGGTGGAGGAGAACATGCGCCGCTATTTCGCAAGCTTCGGCGACGGCCTGCCGCCCTCCGGCCTCTACGACCGGGTGCTGGCCGAGGTCGAACATCCGCTGATTCTCGCCGCGCTGACCGCCACGCGCGGCAACCAGATCAAGGCGGCCGACCTGCTCGGCCTCAACCGCAACACCTTGCGCAAGAAAATCCGCGAGCTTGGCGTGTCCGTCTATCGCAGTTCCCGTTCCGCTTGACTTCCCCGGCGGCAGCGTTGCATTTTGGCCACAATCTGTTGCTTGAGAGTGACAGACGGGCGGCCCGGGCCGCGCCTGCAACGATATGGGGAAAGCCGGCGCCGTCGGGCGCACGGGCGGGGAACGGATGCGGCAGACGGCAGAGGGCCTGGGCCTTGCGACAAACGGAAGCGACGGGGCTGCCGGCGGCGACCGGCGGGCGTCCTTCGCCCTTCCGGGCCTCGTGCTCGCCGGCGGCGCGCTGGTGGCGGCCACCATCTCGCTCTTCATCCTGCTCGGCCTCACGCCGATCAAGCCCGAGGCCAACGTCGTCATCGCCTCGGCCTCGATCAACGCAATCTTCGTCCTCGGCCTCATCTACCTGATCGGACGCGAGATCACCCGGCTCGTCAGGGCGCGCAACCGCGGCAGGGCGGCCGCACGGCTGCACGTGCGCATCGTCGCGCTGTTTTCCATCGTCGCCATCACGCCGGCGGTGCTGGTGGCGATCTTCGCCTCGATCACCCTCGACGTCGGCCTCGACCGCTGGTTCTCGATCCGCACCCAGTCGATCGTCAGCTCCTCGCTCAACGTGGCCCAGGCCTACGTGCTGGAGAACGCGAGCTACCTGCAGGGCCAGACCGTGTCGATGGCCAACGACCTCGACCGCAACCGCCAGCTCTACAGCCTCGACCGCACCGGCTTCATCGAGCTGATGACCCGGCAGGCGAGGGGCCGCGGCATGCTCGGCGCCTTCCTGCTGCGCCCCGACGGCTCGACGATCCTGCAGGCGAGCATCCTCACCGAGGATCCGCTGCCGCCCCTGCCGGAGGAGGCGCTGAAGGCGTCCGCGGCCGGCCAGCCGACGCTGGTGCCGCCCGGCACCACCAATCTCGTCGGCGCGGTGATCAAGCTCGAGAACATCCCCGACGCGATCCTCTACACGATCCGCACCGTCGACCCGGAAGTGATGCGCTCCATGCGCCTGATGGAGGAGAACACGGCGGAGTACCGGGCGCTGGAGGCCGGCCGCACGACGCTGCAGATCGCCTTCGGCGTGCTCTATCTCGGCTTCGCGCTGATCGTGCTGCTCGCCGCCATCTGGACGGCGATCGCCGTCGCCGACCGCATCGTCCGGCCGATCCGCCTCCTGATCGGCGCGGCCGACAGCGTCGCCTCGGGCAATCTCGACGTCAGCGTGCCGGTGCGCACGGCCGACGGCGACGTCGGCAACCTGTCGCGCACCTTCAACAAGATGATCGCCGAGATCCGCGCCCAGCAGGCGGAGATCATCGACGCCAAGGACGAGATGGACCACCGCCGCCGTTTCATCGAGGCGGTGCTCTCCGGCGTCACGGCCGCGGTGATCGGCGTCGAGGAGGACGGCCGCATCACCATCGCCAACACCTCGGCCGAGCTCCTGACCGGCCGCGACGCGGCGTCCCTCGTCGGCCGGCCGCTCGCCGAGGTGGCGCCCGAGATCGCCGCGGTGCTGGCGGACGGCGCGACGCGCCACCGCAACGATTACCGCAAGCAGATCAACATCATGCAGGGCGGCAAGGAGCGCACCCTCAACGTGCAGGTGACGCGCGAGGAGGCGAGCGACGCGCAGGAATCCTACGTCATCACCGTCGACGACATCACCGACCTCGTCATCGCCCAGCGCTCCACCGCCTGGGCCGACGTGGCGCGCCGCATCGCCCACGAGATCAAGAACCCGCTGACGCCGATCCAGCTTTCCGCCGAGCGCATCCGCCGCCGCTACGGCAAGCAGATCGACCAGGAGGACCGGGCCGTCTTCGACCAGTGTACGGACACGATCGTCCGCCAGGTGGAGGACATCGGCCGGATGGTCGACGAGTTCTCCTCCTTCGCCCGCATGCCCAAGCCCACCAAGGAGCGCACGGACCTGCGCGGCATCCTCAAGGATGCGGTGTTCCTGCGCGAGATGGGCAATCACCACGTCGCCTTCCGGAAGGACCTCGGCGAGGAGCCGCTCACCGGCCTGTTCGACGCGCGCATGCTCGGCCAGGCCTTCGGCAACCTCGTCAAGAACGCCGTCGAGGCGATCGAGGCGGTGCCGCCGGAGGCGGCCCGCACCGAGCCGAGGATCCTCGTGCGCGCCCGGCGCGACGAGGAGGGGCGGCGCTTCGTCGTCGACGTCATCGACAACGGCAAGGGGCTGCCGACCGAGAACCGCCACCGGATTCTCGAGCCCTACATGACGATGCGCGAGAAGGGCACCGGGCTCGGGCTCGCCATCGTCAAGAAGATCATCGAGGACCACGGCGGGCAGCTCGAGCTGCACGACGCGCCGCGGGACTTCGACAACGGCCACGGGGCGATGATCCGCGTGATCCTGCCCTTCGAGGACACGGCCGGCGAGACGGATGCTGAAGACAAGGAACTGACCCATGGCCTCTGATATTCTTGTTGTCGACGACGAGGAGGACATCCGCGAGATCGTGTCGGGCATCCTGTCCGACGAGGGGCACGAGACGCGCACCGCACACGACAGCGACAGCGCGCTGGCGGCGATCAGCGACCGCGTGCCGCGGCTCGTCTTCCTCGACATCTGGATGCAGGGCAGCCGGCTCGACGGCCTCGCGCTGCTCGACGAGATCAAGAGCCGCCACCCCGATCTTCCCGTGGTGATGATCTCCGGCCACGGCAATATCGAGACCGCCGTCTCGGCGATCCGCCGCGGCGCCTACGACTTCATCGAGAAGCCGTTCAAGGCCGACCGGCTGATCCTGATCGCCGAGCGGGCGCTGGAGAACTCGAAGCTCCGCCGCGAGGTGACGGAGCTGAAGAAGCGCTCGGGCGACCCGGCCGAGCTGATCGGCACCTCGGTCGCCGTCTCGCAGCTGCGCCAGACCATCGACAAGGTGGCCCCCACCAACAGCCGCATCATGATCCTTGGGCCTTCCGGTTCCGGCAAGGAGCTGGTGGCGCGGATGATCCACCGCAAGTCGAGCCGGGCGGGCGGGCCGTTCGTCGCGCTCAACGCGGCTGCGATCACGCCGGAGCGCATGGAGATCGCGCTGTTCGGCACCGAGGGCACCTCCGGCCAGCCGCGCAAGACCGGCGCGCTGGAGGAGGCGCACGGCGGCATCCTCTACCTCGATGAAATCGGCGAGATGCCGCGCGAGACGCAGAACAAGATCCTGCGCGTGCTGGTCGACCAGCAGTTCGAGCGCGTCGGCGGCTCCAAGCGCGTCAAGGTGGACGTGCGCATCATCTCGTCCACCGCCTACAATCTCGAAGGGCTGATCGCCGAGGGCGCCTTCCGCGAGGACCTCTACCACCGGCTCGCCGTCGTGCCTGTGCGCGTGCCGCCGCTCGCCGAGCGGCGAGAGGACATTCCCTTCCTCGTCGACATGTTCATGCGCCAGATCGCCGAGCAGGCGGGCATCCGCATCCGCAAGATCGGCGACGACGCGCTCGCCGTGCTGCAGGCGCATGACTGGCCGGGCAACATCCGGCAGTTGCGCAACAACATCGAGCGGCTGATGATCCTCGCCCGCAGCGATGGCCCCGACACGCCGATCACCGCCGACATGCTGCCGACCGAGGTCGGCGACATGCTGCCGAAGATCTCCACCCAGGGCGACCAGCACATCATGACCCTGCCGCTCCGGGAGGCGCGCGAGATGTTCGAGCGCGACTATCTCGTCGCCCAGATCAACCGCTTCGGCGGCAACATCTCCCGCACGGCCGAGTTCGTCGGCATGGAACGCTCCGCGCTCCATCGCAAACTGAAATCGCTTGGCGTATAAGACGTCGGCGAGTCCGGCCGGAGCAATCCCGGC
This sequence comes from Shinella pollutisoli, assembly GCF_024609765.1. GTDB lineage: Bacteria > Pseudomonadota > Alphaproteobacteria > Rhizobiales > Rhizobiaceae > Shinella > Shinella pollutisoli. The sequence continues at coordinate 84,818 of NZ_JANFDG010000023.1, read as the reverse complement.
AGGCGTGCGAAGCGGCTTTGCGTCCGGAATTGCGTGACGGCGGATGAGGGTTGAGGCATGAAGGTCATCATCTGCGGCGCCGGGCGCGTGGGCTACGGCATTGCCGAGCGGCTTGCCGAGGAGGGCAACGACGTGTCGGTGATCGACACGCAGCCCTCGCTCGTCGCCGCCATCACCGAGACGCTCGACGTGCGGGGCCATGTCGGCCACGGCGCGCATCCCGACGTGCTCGCCAAGGCCGGCGCCGACCAGGCCGACATGATCATCGCCGTCACGCTGTTCGACGAGATCAACATGGTCGCCTGCCAGGTGGCCCACTCGCTCTTCAACGTGCCGACGAAGATCGCCCGCATCCGCGCGCAGAACTATCTCGCGCCCGAATATTCCGACCTGTTCTCGCGCGAGAACATCCCGATCGACGTGGCGATCTCGCCCGAGGTCGAGGTCGGCAAGATGGTGCTCCGGCGCATCTCGTTTCCCGGCGCGACCGACGTCGTGCGCTTCGCCGAGGACCGCATCGTCATGGTGGCGATCGAATGCCTGGAGGACTGCCCGGTCGTCGAGACGCCGCTCAAGCAGCTGAGCGAGCTTTTCCCCGACCTCAACGCCACCGTCACCGGCATCGTCAGCAACGGCCGGCTCTTCGTGCCGCGCTCGGCCGACCAGCTCCACGCCGGCGACCTCGCCTATGTGGTCTGCGACCGCGACCACGTGCGCCGCACGCTCTCGCTGTTCGGCCACGAGGAGCAGGAGGCCGCGCGCATCGTCATCGCCGGCGGCGGCAACATCGGCTATTTCGTCGCCCGGACCATCGAGGAGTACCAGCCGCGCACCCGGCTGAAGATCATCGAGAGCGACCGCGAGCGCGCCGTGACGATCGCCGACAAGCTGCGCGGCGCCGTCGTGCTGCACGGTTCGGCGCTCGACCGGCGCATCCTGCTCCAGGCCGACATCCAGGACGCCGACCTCGTCGTGGCGCTCACCAACAACGACCAGATCAACATCCTCGGCGGCGTGATGGCCAAGCACCTCGGCTGCAAGCAGAACCTCGTGCTCCTCAACGACCCGACCTTCCAGGACTTCACCCACAGCCTGGGCATTGATTCGCACATCAATCCGCGCGCGGCGACGATCTCCGGCATCCTCCAGCACGTGCGCAAGGGCCGCATCCGCTCGGTCTACGCGGTGCAGAAGGGATCCGCCGAGGTGATCGAGGCGGAGGCGCTGGAAACCTCGCCGCTCGTCGGCAGGCCGCTGCGCGAGATCCACCTGCCGGCCGGCGTGCGCATCGGCGCGATCTACCGCGACAAGGCCTTCATCCGCCCGGACGGCAGCACGAAGATCAAGGCGAAGGACCGGGTCGTGCTGCTCGCCGAAGCGGCGGCCGTGCGGCACGTGGAGCAGCTCTTCCGCGTCAGCATCCAGTATTTCTAGGGAATCCCCGGCGGACCGGCGAAAATTCGCCGGACCGTTTTCGTCGTTGCGGAGAGGACTGCGATTTGATACCAGAATCGACGGTCCCGGCGGAGCTTCCCCGGACCTGGGGGCAATTTATTTCAGTCAACCGGTCGAAGAGGCCGGCAATCAGAAAGAAGCGGCGCGATGGCGGAACGTTCTCAAAACCTGCAGGACCTTTTTCTCAATACCGTTCGCAAGCAGAAGATTTCGCTGACGATCTTCCTCATCAACGGGGTGAAGCTGACGGGGGTCGTGACCTCCTTCGACAATTTCTGCGTGCTGCTGCGCCGCGACGGCCATTCGCAGCTCGTCTACAAGCACGCGATCTCGACCATCATGCCGGGCCAGCCCCTGCAGATGTTCGAGGCCGAAGACAGCGGCGCCTGACGGGACGAAGCCCATTCGCAAAACCGAAACACGTTCCGGATCCGCCAAGGATTCCATCGTCCCGGAGGCCGAGAAGCCCCGGGACGACATGCGCGCCGTCGTCATCGCGCCGGTCGTCAAGGCCGGCCGCGCCGATCCGTCGGCAGCGCCCGTCCGTTCCGACGAGGCGCGGCTGGAGGAGGCCGTCGGGCTCGCCCGCGCCATCGATCTGACGATCGTGCACGCGGCGGTCGTGCCCGTCAGCCAGCCGAAGCCGGGCACGCTGCTCGGCACCGGCAAGATCGCCGAGATCCGCGAGGCGCTCGACGCGCACGATGCCGGCCTCGTCATCGTCGACCATCCGCTGACGCCGGTGCAGCAGCGCAACCTCGAGAAGGAATGGAACGCCAAGGTCATCGACCGGACGGGTCTGATCCTGGAGATCTTCGGCCGTCGTGCCTCCACCAAGGAGGGCACGCTGCAGGTCGAGCTCGCCCATCTCAACTACCAGAAGGGCCGGCTGGTCCGCAGCTGGACCCACCTCGAACGCCAGCGCGGCGGTGCGGGCTTCATGGGCGGTCCCGGCGAGACGCAGATCGAGGCCGACCGCCGGCTGCTGCAGGAGAAGATCGTGCGGCTGGAGCGCGAGCTGGAGCAGGTGCGCCGCACCCGCAAGCTCCACCGCGCCAAGCGCAAGAAGGTGCCGCACCCGATCGTGGCGCTGGTCGGCTACACCAACGCCGGCAAGTCGACGCTGTTCAACCGCATCACCGGGGCGGGGGTGCTCGCCGAGGACATGCTCTTCGCCACGCTCGACCCGACTCTGCGGCGCATGAAGCTGCCGCAGGGCCGCACCGTCATCCTCTCGGACACGGTGGGCTTCATCTCGGACCTGCCGACCCATCTCGTCGCCGCCTTCCGCGCGACGCTGGAGGAGGTGCTGGAGGCCGACCTCATCCTGCACGTGCGCGACATGTCGGACCCCGACAACGGCGCGCAGGCGGCCGACGTCACCCGCATCCTCGCCGATCTCGGCATCGACGAGAAGGACGGGGCGGAACGCATCCTGGAAGTCTGGAACAAGATCGACCGGCTGGAGCCGGAGGCGCGCGCCGCGCTGGTGCAGAAGGCGGAAGGGGCGGAGAACGTCGTCGCCGTCTCGGCGATCTCGGGCGAGGGCGTCGACCGGCTGCTCGCCGAGATCAACGAGCGGCTCTCCGGCGTGCTGGTCGACCGCGAGGTCGTCCTGCCGGTCGGAAAGCTTCCGCTGCTGCCCTGGGTCTACGACCATTCTGTCGTCGACGCGCGCGAGGACCTGGAGGACGGCGGCATCCGCCTGGAGCTTCGCCTTACCGAGACCGAGGCCGCCGAGCTCGACCGCCGCCTCGGCACCGGCGCGAAGGCGCCGCGCGAGGACTGGGAACGGTGACGGGACAGGCGAGGGACGCGACTATGCCCCTCATCCGCCTGCCGGTACCTTCTCCCCGCGAGCGGGGAGAAGGAGAACGTGGGGATGGTTTCCTGAAATCCGGAAAACGGGGCGGCGTATCCCTTTGTAACTTCCCTTTCACCGCGAAAGGGTCTGTATTTCCCTTTGCGGTGGCGGATGGAAACCCGCATGACCTTTGGGCCTGGAAGCCCGTGGGAGAGCTTGGGTATCCGTCCGCCGTTCCATCGAACCCGAACAGTCGCCAGGGCCGCTCTCCCCGCTTGCGGGGAGAAGGTCGCGGCAGCGGGATGAGGGGCGCAACCCGACGGACTACCGCGCCAGCCTGCGCTCGATCTCCTTGGCCGCCTGCCAAAGCTCTTCCATCCGCTCCAGCGATGCCCCTTCGAGAGATTCTCCTGACTTCTCAAGATTCTCTTCTATATAGCTGAACCGGCTTCGGAATTTCGTGTTCGTGCCACGCAGCGCCATCTCCGGGTCGGCGCCGACATGGCGGCCGATGTTGACGAGCGCGAAGATCAGGTCGCCGAGCTCGTCCGCTACTGCAGCCCGATCGCCGGCGGCGAGCGCCTCGCGTAGCTCGCCGATCTCCTCCTCGATCTTGTCGAGGATCGGCGCCGGCTCCGACCAGTCGAAACCGACCTTGGCCGCGCGCTCCTGCAGCTTCAGGGCCTCGACCAGCGCCGGGAAGGAGCGCTGCACGGAGCCGAGATGGCCGCGTGCGGCGTCCTCGGGCAGGCCGCGGCGGGCGCGCCGCTCCCGGCGCTCGCGCTTCTCCGCCTGCTTGATCGCGTCCCATTGCAGCTTCACGGCCTCCGGCGTGTCGGCGTCCGAGCGGGCGAAGACATGCGGATGGCGTCGGATCATTTTGCGCGTGACGGCCTCGACGACGCTGCCGAAGTCGAATTCGCCGAGCTCCTCCGCCATCCGGGCGTGGAAGACCACCTGCAGCAGCAGGTCGCCGAGCTCGTCGCAGAGATCGTCCATGTCGGCGCGCTCGATCGCATCGGCGACCTCGTAGGCCTCCTCGATCGTATAGGGTTTTATCGTCTCGAAGGTCTGGACGACGTCCCAGGGGCAGCCGGTCTCCGGCTGGCGCAGCGCCGCCATGATCTCGATCAGGCGCCCGATATCGCGGCTCGGTTCCATGGCTTCGGCCCTCAGTTGAGCGGGATGCTGTTGCCGGCCTTGCCGGACTGGTAGGTCGCCGACAGCGCGCCGTAGGCCGCGCGGATGCGGGCGTCCTGCTGCTTCAGGCCATGCTTCCCCGCCGCGTCGGATGTGGCGATCAGGTCGGCGATGGCGGCGGAGCGCCAGAAGGCGTTCGTCCTCGCATAGCCGCCGGGATCGAGGCGGAATACCTCCTTGAGGATGCGCAGGTCGTGCGGGATGGAAAAACTGTCGCGCGAATCCTCGTGGCTGAACAGGTAGTGGAAATTGTCGAAGCCGGCCCAGGTGATGGCGGAGAGGCACATGGAGCAGGGCTCGTGCATCGACAGGAACAGAAGCTCGCGCGTGTCCGGCCGCTCCGTCCGCTCGTAGAAGCGCTTCAGCGTATGGACCTCGCCGTGCCAGAGCGGGTTCTCCGTCTCGTTGTTCGTCTCGGCCAGCACCAGCGACAGGTCCGCCTTGCGCAGGATCGCCGCGCCGAACACCTTGTTGCCGGCGGCGACGCCCGCGCGCGTCAGCGGCAGGATGTCGAACTCGATGACGTCGAGTAGGCGGCTGGCGAGGGCGGCCTGATCCATGTATAGGTCCCGGTAGAGCGTGTCCGGCTCCTTCCTTAGCGGCCGCAGCATCGCCGAGGCAAGGGCGTTTCGGGCGTCCGGTGACTTATGCTCAAAATGCCGGTGGCGCGAGCAAAACAATACGCACCGCCACGGGCACGGGGATTCCTGTTTCTTTCGTCTCTGGCGCCTTTCCGCGATAGTGCGCACACTTCAACCGGACCGCATCATGATTCAGACCGACCAGAAGCTCACGACCTTTCCCGCCTTCTTCCGCGTCAGCGGCAGGACGGTCGTCGTCGTGGGCGGGGGGGACGAGGCCTTCGCCAAGGCGCGGCTGCTGTTCAACACCGATGCCCGGATCGTCGTCGTCGCGGAAGAGCCGGAAACCGCCTTCGCCCGCTTCATCGCGGAAAAAGGCCTGACGCTCGATCGCCGGCCGTTCTCGCCGGAAACGATCGCCGGCGCGACGCTCGTCTTCGCCGCGACCGGTGATGCGGCGGCCGACCGTGCGATCTCCGTCGTCGCGCGCGCGCTCGGCATTCCGGTCAATGCCGTCGACCAGCCCGACTGTTGCGATTTCTTCACGCCGGCGCTCGTCAACCGCGCGCCGGTCGCCGTCGCCATCGGCACGGAGGGCGCCGGCCCGGTCCTCTCGCAGATGATCCGCGCGCAGGTCGACCAGATCCTCTCGCCCTCGCTCGGCCGGCTCGCGAGCCTCGCCGATAGCTATCGCGGCGCCGTCGACCGCGTGTTGCCGCGCGGCGCCACCCGGCGCGCCTTCTGGCGGCGCTTCTTCCGCGGCGCGGTGGCGGATGCCGTCGACAACGGCGACATCGAGGCGGCGCGGCGCAATGCCAACCGGCTGCTCAATGCCGAGGGTGCGGCCGAGGGCCACGTCTGGCTCGTCGGTGCAGGCCCGGGGGCCGAGGACCTGCTGACGCTGCGCGCCCAGCGCGTGATGATGGATGCCGACGCGATCGTCTTCGACGCGCTGGTGCCGCAGGCGATCGTCGACATGGGTCGGCGCGACGCCGAGCGCATCTCCGTCGGCAAACGCAAGGGCTGCCATTCCAAGTCGCAGGACGAGATCAACGACCTGCTGGTGGAGCTCGGCAAGTCCGGAAAGCGCGTCGTGCGGCTGAAATCCGGCGATCCGCTCGTCTACGGCCGGGCCGGCGAGGAGATGGCGGCGCTGCGCCGGGCGGGTATCCGCTACGAGGTCGTGCCGGGCATCACCTCGGCCTTCGCGGCGGCCGCCGATTTCGAGCTGCCGCTGACGCTCAGGGGCGTCGCCTCGTCGCTGGTCTTCACCACCGGCCACGATCTCACCGGCGCGGTGCTGCCCGACTGGGCGCGGCTTGCCGTTTCCGGCGCCACCGTCGCCGTCTACATGGGCCGCACCGTCGCGGCCTCCGTCGCCGGACGGCTGATGGAGGCGGGCCTGCCGGCGGAGACGACGGTCGCCGTCGTCGAGAACGCCAGCCGCCGCGACCGGCGCCTGCTGCACGGCACGCTCAAGGACCTGCCGGGGCTGGAGCATCGCGACGACCTCGACGGCCCCGTGATGGTGATTATCGGCGAGGCCGTCGCCGGCGCCAATTTCGACCGTTCCGTACCGCTCGCCGCCGGCATGCCGGTGCGCGAGGAAGCCGCATTGGGAGCATGACATGGCCGACAAGGTTCTGACAGCAAACCGCCTCTCCGACGGCATCTCCGTCTGGCTGGATGCCGCCGGCAACTGGAACGAATCGCTCCAGGCCGCCTTCGTCGCCCGCCACAAGGAGGCCGTCGACGCGCTGGAGGCGACCGGAAAACAGGCCTTCGCCGACAACAAGGTGGTTGACGTCAACGTCGTCGACGTCGAAGAGGTGGACGGTGTGCTGAGGCCCTTGCGCATGCGCGAGCGCATCCGCGCCGATGGCCCGTCCATTGCCTATGCCGCCGGCTATGCCGGCCTGACCGCGACCGCCGTGCCTGCGGCCTGAGGATTACGATGTACCGCTACGACGAATTCGACCATGCCTTTGTCGCCGGCCGCGTGGAGCAGTTCCGCGACCAGGTCGAGCGCCGCCTTGCCGGGGAACTGGCCGAGGACGCCTTCAAGCCGCTGCGCCTGATGAACGGCGTCTACCTGCAGCTCCACGCCTACATGCTGCGCATCGCCATCCCCTACGGCACGCTGAGCGCACGGCAGATGCGCATGCTCGCCCATATCGGCCGCAAGTACGACCGCGGCTACGGCCATTTCACCACGCGCCAGAACATCCAGTTCAACTGGCCGAAGCTGTCCGAGATCCCGGACGCGCTCGCCGATCTCGCCACCGTCGAGATGCACGCGCTGCAGACCTCCGGCAACTGTATCCGCAACGTCACGGCCGACCACTTCGCCGGTGCGGCCGCCGACGAGGTCGCCGACCCGCGCCCCTATGCGGAAATCCTGCGGCAATGGTCTTCCGTCCATCCGGAATTCTCCTTCCTGCCGCGCAAGTTCAAGATCGCGGTGACGGGGGCGGAGCGCGACCGCGCGGCGATCCAGGTCCACGACATCGGCCTGCACCTGAAGAAGAACGACGCGGGCGAGATCGGCTTCGCCGTCTATGTCGGCGGCGGGCAGGGGCGCACGCCGATGGTCGCCAAGAAGATCCGCGACTTCCTGCCGGAAGAGGACCTGCTCTCCTACACGACCGCGATCATGCGCGTGTACAACCTGCACGGCCGGCGCGACAACAAGTACAAGGCGCGCATCAAGATCCTGGTGCACGAGACGGGCGCGGAGGAGCTATCGCGCCAGGTCGAGGCCGAGTTCGCGGAGCTGAAGAACACCGAGCTGAAGCTGCCGGAGGCCGACATCGCCGCGATCTCCGCCTATTTCGCGCCGCCGGAGCTGCCCGCGCGCGCGGAAGGCTGGGCGAACCTTGCCGGGTGGAAGAAGGCCGACCCGGCCTTCGCCGACTGGGTGCGCCAGAACGTCCAGCCGCACAAGCATCCCGACTACGGCATGGTGACGATCTCGCTCAAACCCATCGGCGGCATTCCGGGCGACGCCACCTCCGAGCAGATGGAGGCGGTCGCCGACATCGCCGAGGATTATGCGCTCGACGAGATCCGCGTCAGCCACGAGCAGAACCTGATCCTGCCGCATGTGGCGCTCGCCGATCTGGAAGCCGTCTATCGCGGCCTCGTCGCGGCGGAGCTGGCGACGGCCAATGCCGGGCTCATCACCGACATCATCGCCTGCCCGGGCCTCGACTATTGCGCGCTGGCCAATGCCCGCTCGATCCCCGTCGCCCAGGAGATATCCACCCGCTTTGGCTCGCCCGAGCGTCAGGCGGAGATCGGCGAGCTGAAGATAAAAATCTCCGGCTGCATCAATGCCTGCGGCCACCACCATGTCGGCCATATCGGCCTGCTCGGGGTGGAGAAGAAGGGAGCCGAGCTCTACCAGATCACCCTTGGCGGCTCGGGCGACGAGAACACGTCGATCGGCGAGATCATCGGCCGCGGCTTCGAGCCGGAGAAGGTGACGGACGCGATCGAGGTGATCGTCGACACCTATCTGGGGCTGCGCCTCGATCCGTCGGAAACCTTCCTCGCCGCCTATCGCCGCGTCGGGCCGCAGCCCTTCAAGGACGCGCTCTACGGCGACAAGACGGCCGAAGCGGCCTGAGGAGAGCGGCGATGACGAAGATCTGGAACGAAACCGGATTCGTGGCCGACGATCCCTGGGTCGTCGAGACCGAGGAGACCTCGGCGGGGTCCAACCAGAAGGCGATCCTCGGCCTCGACGCCTTCCTCGCCCGCGTGGCGGGGACGGAGGAAACGGGGCTCGGCGTGCTGATCCAGCCGGCCGACGACGTGCGCCGGCTCGAAGGCCATTTCGACCGGCTGGCGCTCGTCGCCGTGGCCTTCCCGGCCTTCAACGACGGCCGCGCCTTCAGCCATGCCTCGCTCCTGCGCACGCGGCTCGGCTTCGCCGGCGAGGTGAGGGCGGTCGGCGACGTGCTGATCGACCAGATCCCGCTGATGTTGCGCTGCGGCATCGACAGCTTCGCCGTCACCAATCCGACGGCGCTGAAGCGGCTCGCCGAGAACCGGCTGCCGGGCATCGACAACCATTACCAGCCGACGGCGCGGCCCGCGGCGGAGGCCGGTTCCTACAGCTGGCGGCGGCGGGCCTCTCCCGCCGCCTGAGCCCGCGAATGGCCGCAATCCGGCGCTACGATTGCGGCCTGTCAAGGACAGACCGCATGCGTTGCGGCAAGGATGCGCCTGCGCCAAACTATTGCGCGGCCAATCAGCGCATTGGAACGGAATACCTTCCTTTGTCGCTCCACATGTAATATCTGCCTATCGTCAAATCCTTGTCGACAAGAAGCCAGGACCGATCCCAGCATGAACGCACCTGCCAAGACCGAAGATTTTGTCGCGACCGTGCCGGCCGGCGTTTTCGCCGAGACGGTGACGAGCGTGCAGCATTACACGGATCGCCTGTTCCGCTTCCGCATGACGCGCCCGGAAAGTTTTCGCTTCCGCTCCGGCGAGTTTGCCATGATCGGCCTGATGGTCGGCGACAAGCCGATCTACCGCGCCTATTCGATCGCCAGCCCCGCCTGGGACGACGAGCTGGAATTCTTCTCGATCAAGGTGCCGGACGGGCCGCTCACCTCGCATCTCCAGCAGATCAAGCCCGGCGACACCGTGCTGATGCGCAAGAAGCCGACCGGCACGCTGGTGCTCGACGCGCTGACGCCGGGCAAGCGTCTCTATATGTTCTCGACCGGCACGGGCATCGCCCCCTTCGCGAGCCTGATCCGCGACCCGGAGACCTACGAGAAGTTCGATGAGGTCATCCTGACGCATACTTGCCGCGAGGTCGCCGAGCTCAAATACGGCTTCGACCTGATCGATGAGATCAGGAACCACGAGTTCCTGTCGGAGATCGTCGGCGGGAAGCTGCGCCACTACGCGACGGTGACGCGCGAGGACTATCCGTTCCAGGGCCGCATCACCGACCTCATCGTCGACGGCAAGATGTTCGAGGACCTCGGCCTGCCGCGCTTCGATCCCGCCGTCGACCGCGGCATGATCTGCGGCTCCTCGGCCATGCTGAAGGACACCAAGGCGCTGCTCGAACAGGCCGGCCTCGTCGAGGGCTCGAACGCCAAGCCGGGCGAATTCGTCATCGAACGCGCCTTCGTCGACTGAGCCGACCGCCGGTCTTTTCGGCGTCCCCCTCATCCGGCCCTTCGGGCCACCTTCTCCCCGAGGGGAGAAGGGACGGCGGCGCTGCCTCATTCCCCTTCTCCCCGCCGGGGAGAAGGTGCCGGCAGGCGGATGAGGGGGCGTTTCCGCTATATCGATCGTTCATCGCGGCGGCCTTCGGGCCGCCTTTTTCGTGCTCAGCCGGCAAGCACGTCCATCAGCTCGGCCATCGCCGCCGCGGCGCCCGGGCCGTCGGCCTGGCGGACGGCGCGGATGACGCGCACGTGCAACTCGATCGAGCGGTCCATGTGCCGCTCGTCGGCGCGCGCGAACCAGAGGCGGCGCGCGTGGGTCTGGAGCGGGGCAAGCGCCGCGGTCAGGAAGCGGTTCGGGCAGGCCTCCTCCATGATGCCGTCGAAATCCTTGTCGGCGGCAAGGAACCCCTCGATGTCGGAACGGATCGAGCAGGCGGTCATCGCCTGGGCGCAGGCGACGAGCCGCTCGCGCTGGCGTTCGTCCGCATGGATCGCCACCAGCTCGGCGGCGAGCGGCTCCAGCCGCCGGCGGGCCTGCATGACCTCGGCGTGATCGCCGGGGCGGATGGCGGTGATCCTCAGGCCCGCGCGCGGGCGGACCTCCATCAGGCCCTGCCAGGCGAGCTTCTGGATCGCCTCGCGCACCGGCGTGCGGCCGTGGCCGGAGAGCGCGATCAGCTCCTTTTCCGTGACAAGGGCTCCCGGCTCCAGCTTCAGCGAGACGATCAGGCCTTCGAGGGCGCGATAGGCGAGGTGGGCCTGCGATCCGGTGGTTTCCGTCATGATACCCGCCTCTGATATATCAGTGCTCAAACCTGTCGCAAAAACGACATGCCGCCTGCTGATATATCAGGGTATGGCGCACACGGCTACGGGGCGGGGAAAAATGGCCGAAAATCAGAGGGAAAAGGCCGAGCGCACGCCGTCGACGACGAACTGCACGGCAAGTGCCGCGAGGATCACGCCGAGGAGGCGCGTCAGGATCGCCCGGCCGGTGACGCCGAGGAGGCGATCGATGCGCTCGGCGATGACGAGCGCCAGGAACAGGATGGCGATGCAGAACGCGATGACGCCGATCAGCGCCCCGCGCTCCAGCGCCGTCGGGAAGGAGCCGGAGAGCAGGATGGTGGCCGAGATCGCGCCGGGGCCGGCGATGAGCGGCAGCGCCAGCGGGAAGACGGCGATGTTGTGGATGTGGTCGCGGGTGATCGCCACCTCGCTGGTCTTCTCCTTGCGCTCGTTGCGCCGCTCGAAGATCATCTCGAAGGCGATCCAGAAGAGCAGCAGGCCGCCGGCGATGCGGAAGGCGCCGATCGATATGCCGAGAAGCGAGAGCACGCCGGCCCCCGTCAGCGCGAAGACGGCGAGGATCGCGAAGGCGATGATCGAGCCCCTCAGCGCCACCTGCTTGCGCTGGGCGCGGCTCATGCCGACCGTCAGGCCGAGGAAGATCGGCGCGAGGCCCGGCGGGTCGATCGTGACGAGCAGCGTCGTCACCGCGTTGATCACCTGATCCATGCTGGGCATCGGCCGTCCCCTCCGGCTGCGGCCGTTTTCCCGGCCTTGTGGCGCCATTGTTAGGCAAGGCCAAAGCCGAAGGGAAGGGCCGGGCGCAAACCGCTACGAAAATGCGCAAATCTGCGGTTTTCCTCGTGAAAAGCCTGTTCAAAACCCTCCGCGAAATTGGCGCTCACAGGCGGGGTAGGCTATAAATTTGCAACTGATTCTGAACGAAGATCGTGACTGACATTGACAGAGCAATCGACCCCCGGCGGCAAGAACCCTCCCGGCATTGAGCCCATTTCCATCATCGAGGAGATGCAGCGGTCCTATCTCGATTACGCGATGAGCGTGATCGTCTCCCGCGCGCTCCCGGACGTGCGCGACGGGCTCAAGCCCGTGCACCGGCGTATCCTCTACTCGATGAGCGAGATGGGCGTCGACTGGAACAAGAAATACGTCAAGTCGGCCCGCGTCACCGGTGACGTGATGGGTAAGTACCATCCGCACGGCGACGCCGCGATCTACGACGCGCTCGCCCGCATGGCGCAGGACTGGTCGCTCCGCCTGCCGCTCATCGACGGCCAAGGCAATTTCGGCTCCGTCGACGGCGACCCGCCGGCGGCGCAGCGCTACACGGAATGCCGGCTGGAGAAGGCCGCCCATTCGCTGCTCGACGACCTCGACAAGGAGACGGTCAACTTCCGCGACAACTACGACGGCACGCTCTCCGAGCCGGTCGTCATCCCGGCGAAGTTCCCGAACCTGCTCGTCAACGGCGCGGGCGGTATCGCCGTCGGCATGGCGACGAACATCCCGCCGCACAATCTCTCCGAGGTCATCGATGGCTGCATCGCGCTGATCGACAATCCGGCGATCGACCTCATCGACCTGATGCAGATCATCCCGGGGCCGGACTTCCCCACCGGCGCGCTGATCCTCGGCCGCGCCGGCATCCGCCAGGCCTACGAGACCGGCCGCGGCTCGATCATCATGCGCGGGCGCGCCCGCATCGAGCCGATGCGCGGCGACCGCGAGCAGATCATCATCACCGAGATCCCGTTCCAGGTGAACAAGGCGACGATGATCGAGAAGATGGCCGAGCTGGTGCGCGAGAAGCGCATCGAGGGCATCTCGGATCTCCGCGACGAGTCCGACCGCGAGGGCTACCGCGTCGTCATCGAGCTGAAGCGCGACGCCAACGCCGAGGTCATCCTCAACCAGCTCTACCGCTACACGCCGCTGCAGACCTCCTTCGGCGCTAACATGGTGGCGCTCAACGGCGGCAAGCCGGAGCAGATGACGCTGCTCGACATGCTGCGCGCCTTCGTCGCCTTCCGCGAGGAGGTCGTCAGCCGCCGCACGAAGTACCTGCTGCGCAAGGCGCGCGACCGCGCCCACGTCCTGGTCGGCCTCGCCATCGCCGTCGCCAATATCGACGAGGTGATCAACCTCATCCGCCGCGCGCCCGACCCGCAGACGGCACGCGAGCAGCTGATGGAGCGCCGCTGGCCGGCGAAGGACGTCGAGGCGCTGATCCGCCTCATCGACGATCCGCGCCACCGCATCAACGAGGACCTCACCTACAATCTCTCGGAAGAACAGGCCCGCGCCATCCTCGAGCTGCGGCTTGCCCGCCTCACCGCGCTCGGCCGCGACGAGATCGACGAGGAACTCAACAAGATCGGCGAGGAGATCAAGGATTACCTCGACATCCTCTCCTCGCGCCTGCGCATCATGACCATCGTCAAGGACGAGCTCGGCGCGATCCGCGACGAGTTCGGCACGCCGCGCCGCACCGAGATCGCCGACGGCGGCCCGGACATGGACGACGAGGACCTGATCGCCCGCGAGGACATGGTCGTCACCGTCTCGCATGCCGGCTACGTCAAGCGCGTGCCGCTCGCCACCTATCGCGCCCAGCGGCGCGGCGGCAAGGGCCGCTCCGGCATGGCCATGAAGGACGAGGATTTCGCGACCCGCCTCTTCGTCGCCAACACGCACACGCCGGTGTTGTTCTTCTCCTCGCGCGGCATCGTCTACAAGGAGAAGGTCTGGCGCCTGCCGATCGGCACGCCGCAGTCGAAGGGCAAGGCGCTGATCAACATGCTGCCGCTCACGCCGGGCGAGCGCATCACCACGATCCTGCCGCTGCCAGAGGACGAGACGACCTGGGAAAACCTCGACGTCATGTTCGCGACGACGCGCGGGACCGTGCGCCGCAACAAGCTCTCCGACTTCGTGCAGGTCAACCGCAACGGCAAGATCGCCATGAAGCTGGAAGAGGAGGGCGACGAGATCCTCAACGTCGAGACCTGCACGGAGCGCGACGACGTGCTTTTGACGACCGCGCTCGGCCAGTGCATCCGCTTCCCGGTCGACGACGTGCGCGTCTTCGCCGGCCGCAACTCGGTCGGCGTGCGCGGCATCTCGCTTGGCGCCGGCGACCGCATCATCTCGATGACCATCGTCAGCCATGTCGATGCCGAGCCGTGGGAGCGCGCCGCCTACCTCAAGCGCTCCGCGGCCGAGCGGCGCGCGAGCGGCGTCGACGAGGACGATATCGCGCTTGTCGGCGAGGAGGTCGGCGAGATGGGCGAGCTCTCCGAGGAGCGTTACCAGGATCTCAAGGCGCGCGAGCAGTTCGTGCTGACGGTCTCGGAGAAGGGCTTCGGCAAGCGCTCGTCCTCCTACGACTTCCGCACCTCCGGCCGCGGCGGCAAGGGCATCCGCGCCACCGACACGTCGAAGACCGGCGAGATCGGCGAACTGGTCGCCGCCTTCCCGGTCGAGGACACGGACCAGATCATGCTCGTCTCCGACGGCGGCCAGCTGATCCGCGTGCCGGTCGACGGCATCCGCATCGCCAGCCGCGCCACCAAGGGTGTCACGATCTTCTCCACCGCAAGGGACGAGAAGGTAGTCTCCGTCGAGCGCATCAGCGAGCCGGAAGGCGATGACGAGGGCGAGAACGGCGAAAACGGCGGCGAGGAGACGGCGGCCGAGGAATAGGCCGCTCGCCTCTGCCGGGGCAAGGGCGGGCTATTGCCTCGCGCTGACGCAGGATTTCTCGACGCGTTGGATCGCCCCGGCGGCGGCGATCCTGTCCTCGGGCGTCGGCACGGACACCGTCCAGGCCTTGTAGCAGGTCGAGTCGTATGCGGGCCTTTCCGCCGCCAGATTGACGATGTCGCGGCAGACCCACGGCGTTTCGCCGTCGATGGCGACGAGCCGCACGTCCTGGGCCTCCGCCGACCGCGAGGGCGCGGAGCCGGGATCGTCCGTTTCCGATAGCCAACGCACCCTTTTGACCTTGGTGAAATCGAACGCCACGGTCCCGGATTCGGCCCAGCCGGTCTTCGATTGCCGGATGCTGTGAAGGCGCACGATGCAAAGGCCCGGCCCGGGCGCGAACACGCCGACGAAGGATGCGTCGCCGGACCGGTTCTCGATGACGATGCTGCCGTTGACGATGCGTCCCGGAACCGGATGCGACGGCGGTTGCGAGGCGATCAGCGAGAACATCGCCCGAAGCACCTCCTCGTCCGCCGCGGCGGGCAGGGGAACTGCGGCAAGGACGGACACGGCAAGGGCGCCGCATGCAAGAGGCCTCTTCATTCCATCCTCCATCGGGACATGCCGGAGCCGGATTGCGCGCCGCGCTCAGTCTCCCCGGCTAATCTTGTAGAGGGAGCCGGCGCATGCGACGAGCGCGAGGATGAAGAACACCCAGTTCATCGCGCTGACGGCGGTCCCGGGCGCTTCGGTCGCGCCGAAAATCGAATATGCGAGGAAGAGTGCGGCGACGCCGCTCACGACTGCGACCAGTTTCGGGTTGTTCATTCCCCTGTCCCCCGCAGGATCCGTCGAATGCAGCGGACGGAGAATAGGACGATCGGCGTTCCATGACAAGGACGGGCGCGGCGGCCGCTGGACATGGAAAAGCCGGACGGGCAGGGAACGACCGTCCGGCTTCTCGGTGGGCGCGGGTAGCCCGGAGGGAAGGCTACCCGCTGAACGGCGGCAAGGGAGCGTCCGTTTCTCTGCATTCGCGCGGCGCCGGGCGTTTCCGCCCGGCCGGAACGATGCTCAGACGCTGAAGCCGCCTGCTTTCGTCTTTCGCCACTGCGCCTTCAGCTCGGCCCGGTCGCGGCGGATCTCATCGATCGCGCGCAGGAAATCGACCGTGAAGACGATGCTGATGAACAGCATGGCGAGAATGGTGATCGCGGCCATGGGCCTTCTCCGTTCAGCGCAGCCACTTGCCGCGGGCGGCGGCCTTCGGGGCCGCGGGACGGGCCTCTTCGCGCAGCGCATTGAGCGTCGCGGCGGTGAGAACGATGAACATCGTCATGCAGAGAAGAGCGAGTGCCATTGTTGTTTTCCTTCCAGCCTGAGGAAACGCGATACTTGGTCTGCCGTTGTCGACCGGTACAATGCGCAAGCGTGGTCTTTGTTCCGGCCCCCGATGCTTGCATCTAGACATGGCGCGGCTGAAATGGTCTTGAACGGGCCGTTCATGCGGCGTTCATCTTCTTGCAGCGGGGGACAGAGCGCGGTGGCCGGCCGCCCGCTCTTGCGGAAAAGGGCGGTCCGTGACACAAGGCGGCAAACGGGACGCAGCCGATGACCATTGCCTTCTATCCGGGCTCCTTCGATCCGATCACCAACGGCCATGTCGACGTGCTCGTGCAGGCGCTGGCCGTGGCGCCGAAGGTGGTCGTCGCGATCGGCATCCATCCCGGCAAGGTGCCGCTCTTTACCTTCGAGGAGCGCGCCGACCTCATCCGCCGCTCGCTCGCCGAGGCGCTGCCCGCGCGCGCCGGCGACATCGACGTCGTCTCCTTCGACAGGCTCGCCGTCGATGCCGCGCGGGAAAACGGCGCGAGCCTGCTGATCCGGGGCCTGCGCGACGGCACGGACCTCGACTACGAGATGCAGATGGCCGGCATGAACCAGCAGATGGCGCCCGACGTGCAGACCGTGTTCCTGCCGGCCGGCACCGCCTCGCGGCCCATTACCGCCACATTGGTCCGGCAGATCGCGGCGATGGGCGGCGATGTCCGGTCCTTCGTCCCGACGCCCGTCTTCGAGGCCCTGCAAGCCCGCCGCAAGGGCTGAGCCCGTTCACCCGAAACCTGAGGAGCCCTCATGACCATCCTCCGCACCGCCCTCGCAGGCGCCTTCTTCCTCGCCTCCACGCTCGGCGCGGCCTTCGCCCAGTCCGGCGATTTTCTCACCATCCAGCTGAAGGACGGCCCGGTCGTCGTCGAGCTGCGCCCGGACGTGGCGCCGAAGCACGTCGAGCGCATCAAGGCGCTCGCCGCCGCCGGCGAATACGACAACGTCGCCTTCCACCGCGTCATCGAGGGCTTCATGGCCCAGACCGGCGACGTCGAGTTCGGCGACATGGAAGACGGATTCCAGCCGCAGCGCGCCGGCACGGGCGGCTCCAGCCAGCCGGACCTGCCGGCGGAATTCTCCGACGTGCCCTTCGAGCGCGGCACGGTCGGCATGGCGCGCGCGCAGGACCCGAACTCCGCCAACTCGCAGTTCTTCATCATGTTCGCCCCCGGCGACTTCCTGAACGGCCAGTACACGGTCGTCGGCAAGGTGGTCGAGGGCATGGAGAACGTCGACAAGATCAAGCGCGGCGACGATGCCGCCAACGGCGCCGTCAGCGATCCCGACCGGATGATCAAGGTCACCGTCGGCAAGTAATCTCGAAAATCCGAAAGTTCACGCGACAGGAGAAAGACCATGGCCGAGATCAAGGATCCGGAAAACACGATCATCATGGAGACCACGAAGGGCAGGGTGGTCATAGAGCTTCTTCCGGATCTCGCGCCGGGCCACGTCGCGCGCGTCAAGGAACTGGCGCGCGAGGGCGCCTATGACGGCGTCGTCTTCCATCGCGTCATCGAGGACTTCATGGCCCAGACCGGCGACGTCAAGTTCGGCAAGCAGGGCGGCGAGCACTTCAACCCGGCGCGCGCCGGCATGGGCGGCTCCGACAAGCCGGACCTCAAGGCCGAGTTCTCCAACATGAGCCATGTGCGCGGCACCTGCTCGATGGCCCGCAGCCAGATGCCGAACTCCGCCAATTCGCAGTTCTTCATCTGCTTCACCGACGCCCCCTGGCTCAACAAGCAGTACTCCGTCTGGGGCCAGGTCGTCGAAGGCATGGAGAATGTCGACAAGATCAAGCGCGGCGAGCCCGTGCGCGATCCCGACTCGATCGTCTCGATGAAGGTTGCCGCCGACGTGGCGGCCTGATAGAAAACCGGCGTTTTCGACCGCGCTCGCCCCGGCGGGCGCGGTTTTTGTTTGCGCTTTTCAAACGAGAGCTTGGACATGGCTGCAATCCTCTGGGCGTTGCTCGGCGTCGTGGCCGGCGCATGCATCGCGATCCAGGCGCCGATCAACACGCTGCTCGGGCGCGGCCTCGGCATGCCGGTCGCCGCCGCCTGCGTCTCCTTCCTCGCGGGGACGATCCTGCTGGTGATCGTCGTGGCGGCCGCATCCGCCTTCGAGGGCAGGGCGCCCGACTGGCGCGTGCCGGCCGTCTGGACCTATGTCGTCGGCGGCGCGCTCGGCTCGATCTACGTGACGAGCGTGATCTACCTGATCCCGCGCATCGGCGCGGCCGCCGTCATGGCCTTCGCCGTCTCCGGCCAGCTTCTCGCCGGCATCCTGCTCGACCGCATCGGCTTCCTCGGCATGGCGGTGCGGGAAGTCTCCGTCGGCCGCATCGCGGGCGCCCTGCTGCTCGTCGCCGGCGCGCTGATGATCCGCGTCTTCTGAGCCCCGCCATGCGTGTCGACCTCTTCGATTTCGATCTTCCCGAGGACAGCATCGCGCTGCGCCCCGTGACGCCACGCGAGGCGGCGAGGCTGCTCGTCGTGCGCCCGGGTGCGCACACGCCCTACGAGGACCTGACCGTCGGCGACCTGCCGTCGCTGCTTCGCCCCGGCGACGCGCTGGTCTTCAACGACACGCGCGTCATTCCCGCCCAGCTCGAAGGCGTGCGCCGCCGGGAGGGTGCGGGCGGGCAGAGGGTTTCCGCCACGCTGCACATGCGCGTCGCCGCCGACCGCTGGAAGGCCTTCGCGAAGCCCGGCAAGCGCATCAAGGCCGGCGACCGCATCCTCTTCGGCGAGGATCTCGCGGCCCGTGTCGAGGACAAGGGCGAGGGCGGCGAGGTCACCCTGCATTTCGATGCCGCGGGTCCGGCGCTCGACCGCGCCATCGCCGCCGTCGGCCATATCCCGCTGCCGCCCTACATCGCCTCCAAGCGCGAGGACGACGAGGCCGACCGGCGCGACTACCAGACGATCTACGCCCGCGAGGAGGGCGCCGTCGCCGCGCCCACCGCGGGGCTGCATTTCACCGACGCGCTCTTCGAACGGCTCGATGCGCTCGGCGTCGAGCGGCATTTCGTGACGCTGCACGTGGGGGCGGGCACCTTCCTGCCCGTCAAGGCGGAGGACACGGCCGACCACATCATGCACGAGGAGATCGGCCACGTCCCGCACGAGACGGCCATTGCGCTCAACGCGGCCAGGGCGAGGGGCGGGCGCATCGTCTCCGTCGGCACGACCTCGCTGCGGCTGCTCGAGAGCGCCGCGGACGAGGACGGCACGATCCGGCCCTGGTCGGGGGCGACCGGCATCTTCATCACGCCCGGCTACCGCTTCCGCACCGCCGACATGCTGATGACCAATTTCCACCTGCCGAAGTCGACGCTGTTCATGCTCGTCTCGGCCTTCTCCGGCCTGGAAACGATGCGCGGCGCCTATGCGCATGCCATCGAAACCGGCTACCGCTTCTATTCCTACGGCGATTCCAGCCTGCTTTTCCGGGACGACCGATGACCGAGACCTTCCAGTTCAAACTGCTGGCCACCGACGGCGCGGCGCGGCGCGGCGAAGTGTCGATGCCGCGCGGCACGGTCCGCACGCCGGCCTTCATGCCCGTCGGCACGGTCGGCACGGTCAAGGCGATGTATCTCGACCAGGTGCGCGACCTCGGCGCCGACATCATCCTCGGCAACACCTATCACCTGATGCTGCGCCCCGGCGCGGAGCGCGTCGCCCGGCTCGGCGGCCTGCACGAGCTGATCCGCTGGCCCTGGCCGATCCTTACCGATTCCGGCGGCTTCCAGGTCATGTCCCTTTCCGGGCTGCGCAAGCTCGACGAAAAGGGCGTCACCTTCAAGAGCCATGTCGACGGCGCGCTGCACCACATGTCGCCGGAGCGCTCGATCGAGATCCAGGGCCTGCTCGACAGCGACATCCAGATGCAGCTCGACGAATGCGTGGCGCTGCCGGCCTCGCCGGACGAGATCGAGCGCGCCATGGAACTGTCGCTGCGCTGGGCGGAGCGCTGCAAGACGGCCTTCGGCGACCAGCCGGGCAAGGCGATGTTCGGCATCGTGCAGGGCGGCGACGTCGCGCGCCTGCGCGAGCGCTCGGCACAGGCGCTCGCCGGCCTCGACCTCAAGGGCTACGCCATCGGCGGGCTCGCCGTCGGCGAGCCGCAGGCCGTCATGCTCGACATGATCGCGACGACCGTGCCGCACCTGCCGGCAGACAGGCCGCGCTACCTGATGGGCGTCGGCACGCCGGACGACATCCTGAAATCGGTGGCCCGCGGCATCGACATGTTCGACTGCGTGATGCCGACCCGCTCCGGCCGCCACGGCCTCGCCTTCACGCGCCGCGGCCGCATCAACCTGCGCAACGCCCGCCACGCCGAGGACATGCGCCCGCTCGACGAGGAATCGAGCTGCCCGGCCGCGCGCGATTATTCGCGCGCCTACCTGCACCACCTGGTCCGCGCCAACGAGTCGCTCGGCGGCATGCTGCTCACCTGGAACAATCTTTCCTACTACCAGGACCTGATGGCCGGCATCCGCAAGGCGATCGAGGAGGGCCGCTTCGCCGACTTCGCGGCCGAGACGCAGGAGACCTGGGCGAGGGGCGATCTGGCGCCGCTCTGAGGTTTCAGATGTCCGGCCCGGGCGCCGCCGGCACGAGGTGCATGGCGTTGATCCGGTAGCTGTCGTCCGGCTGGCGGAGAAGCTGGTAAAGCGCCGTCCAGTCCTTCCCGTCGGGGCCGGATATCAGCACCTCCTGCAGGATCATGCCGCCATCCTGCCTCGCGCGGCCGAAGGCGAAATTGCCGGGATGGTAGACCGGCGCGTACTGGCGCCTGACCATGTCGAAGAAGCCCGCCTCGGTCGGGAATTTCTCGCGGATCGCGGGCGACGCGAAGGCATAGGCCGTGGCGGGATCGTCGTTGAGGAAGGCCTGGATCTGCTGGCCGATGATCTCCCTCGCCGCCAGGATCGCATCCTCCGGCGAGGCCGCCGGCACGACGGACAGCGATACGCACGAACACAGGGCAAGCAGAACGGTCATGGCGCGAATCCTCCGCACCGGCGATACTAGCGCAGAAACCGTCCGCGGACGAGAAAGGCCCGCCATCCTTGCGGGTGGCGGGCCGGTTCAGGGCGAAAGTCGCGTGGGCTTTCGGGCTCAGCGGGTCAGGACGATGTTGGCCCGGTCGCCGTCGTCGTCGAAGACGACGGAGGCATGGGTTCCGGCCGCGAGGTTCGCGGGAACCGCGACGTCCTGCGGGAGAGCGACGGTCTTGCCGCTTTCGAACGTGATGACGCGGGTATGCGCATCATACGACTGAACGATGCCGCTGACCGGCATGGCCGCGAGTGCGGAGCCGGCGAAGAGAGCGAATGCGGCGGAAAGAACGATCTTCTTCATGATAATCACCTTGGATTGATTTCTGCTCATGACCGAGGCGGTATGTCATCGCCTCGATAGCTGGAAGATGGGAAGCCGCCGGCCGCGCAATAAGGCCCTGAATCGTGTCCGCAGTGTTCACCGGACGGCGATCACAAGCCGGTGAGGACATCTTGACCCGGGAGACGGCTGACCTAAACGTCAGGCTGTCTTGGACGCCGGCAGGATGATTGCAGACCAGCCAGCCGTTCGAAAATGGAGGAGGCGCAGCATGGATCGGTTCACGGGCGGCTGCCTGTGCGGCAATGTGCGGATCGTGGCGACGGGCCGGCCGTATCGCGTCGGCCTTTGCCATTGCCTCGACTGCCGCAAGCATCACGGGGCGCTCTTTCACGCCTCCGCGATATTTTCCGAGGATGCGGTGACGGTCGAGGGCGAGACGCGGGACTATGCCGGGCGGTTTTTCTGTCCGCGCTGCGGCTCGTCCGTCTTTGCGCGCACCGCGGACGAGGTCGAGGTGAACCTCGGCTCGCTGGACGCGCCGGACCGGCTGACGCCGACCTACGAGAGCTGGACCGTCCGCCGCGAATCCTGGCTGCCGCCGTTTCCGCTCGCACGGCGATACGAGCACGATCGCGACGCCACGAGCCGCTTCGAGGAATAGGCCGCACGGCAGCCGGGAAGGCGCCGTTCCGGGCGGGAGGGTGCCGCCCGGCGCTGGGAGAACCCAACCCAAGTGCATCATGCCATTGTTGAGGGTAGGGGATTACCCCGCTTCCTGCGAATGTGCCATGAATACCTCGGCCGGTATCCTGTAACCGAGGTGCCTTCGCGGCTGATCGTTGCGCTCGCGGGCGAGCTGGGTGAGATCGCGTTGTGATACGGTTGCCAGGCCGGTATCGCTGGGCATGAAACGGCGAATGCGCTTGTTGGCATTTTCCACGGCGCCTTTTGCCACGGTGCGCTGGGGTCGCAGAACCAACTGCGCGCATCGATACCATCTTCCAGAGCCCGGAAGCCGGCAAACTCCGTGCCGCGATCAAAGGTGAAGCTCTGACGTGCCAGGGATGGCAGGGGCGAGAATGTGTCGACGATCTTGTCCATGATCGGCCGCGAGTGCCTGCTTGGGTTCTTGATCATCACCGTGAGCGGCTCTTGCGTTCAACGAGGGTGGTGACATTGGCATGGCCGAGTTCTCGTTCGAAGATCAGGAGATCGCCTTCCCAATGACCGAACTGGGATCGATCACCAATAAAATCTATCCTGTGGCTGGCTGGAAACACGCTGTTGCGCGGCTTCCTCGATCCACGCGGACGGTGTTTGCGGCGTGCCTCGGGTAGATAGCGATAAAGGCCGAGCCCGTAATCTTCCTTGCCATAGATGAAGCGATAGATCGTCCCGGCGCAGATCCGGACCAGGCTGACGCCGTCCGCCAGGAGGCGACCTGCGATCTGCTCCGGCGACCCATAGGCCTTCAATCTTTCGATCACCAAGGCACGCAACTGCGAATGGCGTCGCAGCTTCCTCAGGCGCCGTCGACGTTCCTTGCGATATCGTCGGCAACTGTGCTGTAGTAGCCGTCGTAGTCAGGCAGTTCGCGATCATGAAACGTATTGCGCTTGATCTCGCGATAAATGGTCGAGCGATGATGACCAAGTTGGCGCGCCATCTCGTTGACTGGAACTTTTGCCGCCACGAGACGATGCAGGCGTCGACGGTCGGTGAGGGTGAGCTGCGAATAGCATCGGGGCATGCCAGGATCTCCAAAGCGAAGCCATTGAAATCATTGGCATGTCGCACCTGGAAATAGAATGTATCCCTGCCGATACGAAGATCGCATAAGATAGATTATGGAACCAGCCGATATGCCGAAACCCCGGAATATCCGTGCCTTGGCGGTCCCCGCGCCGTTTCCGCCTTGACCCGGCGCGGCCTCGAGCCGTAAGCGGAACGCGGGACAACCGATCTTGAAGGCCATGCCGATGAGCGATCTGCGCATTCTCTCCGACGCCCATATCCCGGAACTGCCGAACCGCTACAAGGGCAAGGTCCGCGAGAACTACGATCTTCCCGACGGCCGGCGCATCATCATCGCCACGGATCGCCTCAGCGCCTTCGACGTCATCCTGACGTCGATCCCGTTCAAGGGCCAGGTCCTGACCCAGACGGCGCGCTACTGGTTCGAGGAAACGGCCGACATCTGCCCGAACCACGTCCTCGACTATCCCGACCCCAACGTCGTCGTCGGCACGCGGCTCGACATCCTGCCGGTCGAGGTCGTCGTGCGCGGCTATCTCGCCGGCACCACCAGCACCTCGATCCTGACAAAATACCGTAAGGGCGAGCGCGAGATGTACGGCATCCGTCTGCCCGACGGGCTGCGCGACAACGAGAAGCTGCCCGAGCCGATCATCACGCCGACCAGCAAGGCCTTCGACGGCGGCCACGACGCGCCGCTGTCCGGCGCGGAGATCCTCTCCCAGGGCCTGCTGACGGCCGCGCAATGGGACACCGTCTCGCGCTATGCGCTGGCGCTCTTCGCCCGCGGCCAGAAACTTGCCGCCGCGCGCGGGCTGATCCTGGTCGACACGAAATACGAGTTCGGCACGGACAAGGACGGCCGCATCGTCCTTGCCGACGAGATCCACACGCCGGATTCGAGCCGCTACTGGATCGCCGACAGCTACGCGAAGAGCT
Source organism: Shinella pollutisoli (assembly GCF_024609765.1). GTDB lineage: Bacteria > Pseudomonadota > Alphaproteobacteria > Rhizobiales > Rhizobiaceae > Shinella > Shinella pollutisoli. Next base: position 60,622 of record NZ_JANFDG010000023.1, on the reverse strand, counting down.
TTGCCGAAGGCCGCCGCCCGGCGAGCTTCGACAAGGATTTCGTCCGCGCCTGGGTGACGGAGCGCTGCGATCCCTATCGCGATCCCATTCCCGAGATCCCGCGCGCGCTCGTGGAACAGACCTCGAAGGTCTATATCGAGGCCTACGAGCGGATCACCGGCCGGACCTTCGTGCCGGACCTGTCCGGCGCCACGGTGCTGGAGCGGATCCGGACGAACCTGAAACCCTATTTCTCCTGACCGGGCAGCTCGATCTCGAAGCTCAGCCCGTCATAGGCGGGCTCGACGTTGTCCGGCGTCTCCCGCGCCACGGTCTCGTAGTCGAGCGGCACGTGCATGTGGGTCAGGATCGCGCGGCGCGGCTTCAGCCGCGCGATCCAGTCGAGCGCCTGGCTGATCGACAGATGGCTCGAATGGTAGCGGTACTGCAGGGCGTCGATGACGAGCATGTCGAGGTCCCGCATCAGCGGCAGCGTATCGTCGGGAAAGTCGCTGACGTCGCTGCAATAGGCGACGTCGCCGACGCGGAAGCCCAGCGAATGGATCGAGCCGTGCACCTGGACGAGCGGCTGGAAGGGGATGGCGCCCCCTGCCCCTTCGATGATGATCGGCCCGTCCGTGGGATCGATCAGGTTCTCTGTGACGATCGGCGGATACATGCTGCCGGGCGGCGTCTTCAGGCAGTAGCTGAACCCCTCGCGGATGCGCTCCATCGTGAATTCGTCCGCCCAGATCGGCACCTGCCGGTGGTTCTGCAGCACGAAGCCGCGGATGTCGTCGATGCCGTGGATATGGTCGGCATGGCCGTGGGTGTAGATGACCGCGTCGATCGACTGGACGCCGTTCGCGATCATCTGGTCGCGGAAGTCCGGTCCCGTGTCGACGACGACGGTGGTGCGGCCCTCCGGGCCGATCTGCTCGACCAGGAAGGCGGCGCGGGTGCGGCGGTTCTTCGGGTTGGACGGGTCGCAGGCGCCCCAGTCGCCGGTGATCCGCGGCACGCCGGGCGACGAGCCGCAGCCGAGGATGGTGAAGCGCCGCCGCACCGCCAAGGCTACACCCTCGGCATCTTCGAGAAGATGCGGAAGGCGTTTTCGGTGGTGATGCGGGCGATCTCTTCCGCGCTCAGGCCGAGCGTGTCGGCGAGCACCGCCGCCGTATGCGCCACGTAGGCCGGCTCGTTGCGCTTGCCCCGGAACGGCTTCGGCGCGAGGTAGGGCGCGTCGGTCTCGACCAGCAGGCGCTCGAGCGGCACGGTTTTCGCGATTTCGCGCAGCTCCTCCGACTTCGGGAAGGTCAGGATGCCGGAAAATGAGACGTAGCCGCCGAGCGCGACGCCGGTGCGGGCGAGCTCCGGCCCGGAGGAGAAGCAGTGGAGCAGGAAGGGAAAGGCCCCCTTCCCCGTCTCCTCGGTCAGGATCGCCGCCATGTCCTCGTCGGCCGAGCGGCTGTGGATGACGAGCGGCAGGCCGGTCTCGCGCGCGGCGGCGATATGGTTGCGCAGGCCCGCGGCCTGGGCGTCGCGCGGGGCGTTGTCGTAATAGTAGTCGAGCCCCGCCTCGCCGATGGCGACGACGCGCGGATGCCTCGACAGCGCGACGAGCTCGGAGACCGGGATGTCCAGCTCCTCGTCGGCATTGTGCGGATGGGTGCCGACCGAGCAGAAGACCGACGGGTATTTTTCGGCGATCGCGAGGATCGCCGGGAAGCGGCGCACGCGCGTCGAGATGGTGATCATCTGCCGGACGCCGGCCGCGTGCGCGCGCGCGACGATGGCGTCGCGCTCGGCCTCGAAATCCGGGAAATCCAGATGGCAGTGGGTGTCGATCAGCATCGGCGCGTTACGCCTCCGGCGCCACGTAGCGCGGGAAGACCGGCGTCGGCGCCTCGAGCGCCGTGCCGCTGACGAGGCGGCCCGCCGGTCCGAGCGCCGCGAAGTCGCGCCTGTCGGCCGGCGCGGCGACGAGGTCGAGGAGCCTTGCGCCCGATTGCGGCATGAACGGCTGCAGCAGGATCGCGATCTGCCGCACCACTTCCGCCGTGACGTAGAGCACGGTGCCCATGCGCGCCGGATCGGTCTTCTTCAGCGCCCAGGGCGCCTCGCCGGCGAAATAGCGGTCGGCCTCCGAGACGACGGCGATGATCGCCGAAAGCGCCCGGTGGATCTGCTGGCGGTCCATCTCCTCGCGGGTGATGCCGTGCAGCGCGTCGACCGAGGCCAGCATGGCGCGGTCGGCCTCCGCGAGGTCGCCGCATTCGGGGACCTTGCCGTCGCAGTTCTTGACGATCATCGACAGCGAGCGGCTGGCAAGATTGCCGATGCCGTTGGCGAGGTCGGAATTGATGCGGGTGGCGATCCCCTCCTCGCTGTAGGAGCCGTCCTGGCCGAAGGAGACCTCGCGCAGGAAGAAGTAGCGGATCGGGTCGAGGCCGAAATGGTTGACCAGGTTCACCGGGTCGACCACGTTGCCGAGCGACTTCGACATCTTCTCGCCCTTGTTGAGCAGGAAGCCGTGGGCGAAGACGCGGCCGGGCAGCGGCACGCCGGCCGACATCAGGAAGGCCGGCCAGTAGACGGCGTGGAAGCGGATGATGTCCTTGCCGATGACGTGGATGTTCGCCGGCCAGTATTTCGCCCGCGGGCCGTCGGGGTCGGTCAGATAGCCGGTCGCGGTCACGTAGTTGGTGAGCGCGTCGACCCAGACATACATGACATGCGCCGGATCGTCCGGCACCTGGATGCCCCAGTCGAAGGTGGTGCGCGAGACCGAGAGGTCCTTGAGGCCGGACTTGACGAAGGAAATCACCTCGTTGCGGCGCTCGGCCGGGCCGATGAAATCCGGGTTCTCCTCGTAGTGCCTGAGCAGCCTGTCCTGATAGGCGGAGAGGCGGAAGAAATAGCTCTCCTCCTCCACCCATTCGACGGGCGTGCCCTGCGGGCCGTAGCGCACGCCGTCGTCGCGCAACTCCGTCTCGCCCTCCTGGTAGTAGGCCTCGTCGCGCACGGAGTACCAGCCGGCATAGCCGCCCTTGTAGATGTCGCCGTTCGCCGCCATGCGCCGCCAGATCTCCCGGCAGGCCTCGTGGTGGCGCTCCTCGGTGGTGCGGATGAAATCATCGTTCGATGCATTAAGAAGAACCGCCATATCCTTGAATTCCTGCGAATTCCTGTCGGCGAGTTCACGCGGCGTGACGCCTTCCTTGCGCGCGGTCTGCTGCATCTTCTGGCCGTGCTCGTCCGTGCCGGTCAGGAAGAACACGTCGCGCCCGTCCAGCCGCTCGTAACGCGCCATGGCATCCGTCGCGATCAGCTCGTAGGCATGGCCGATATGCGGCTTGCCGTTCGGATAGGAAATGGCGGTCGTGATGTAGAAGGGGGACTTTTCGGTCATGGCGCGTCTGTCTTCTATGGTGCGATGCCGCAAGCTATTATCCCATGCGGACGCCAAGGGAAACAGCAAGTTGGCCTTTTCGCTCAGAGCGAGGCGCGGATGTCGTCGAGGAGGCCGATCACCGTCTGCTTGCGGTCGAGATTGTAGGCCTGCGCGACCGTGAGCTTCTCGGCGAGCCGCGAGGAGAGCCCCGCCAGCCGGTCGGCCCGGCCGATATCGCCCGCAAGGGCCGCCGCGCGCGCCGCCTCCGTCACGAAGTCCGACGCCTGCTGGCAGAAGAAGCCGAAGACGATCTCGCTGTCCTTCGCCGACAGCACGTCCGCCAGCCGGTGCACGTCGCGGCGCGGCGGCTCGCCCGCCCCGCCGACGATGGCGCGGAACGCCTCGACGATGTCGAAGCCGCCGTAGTTCACCAGCTTCAGCGCCTGCGAGACGCTGCCGTGCGCGGCAGCGATCACCTCGCCCGCCCGCGGGCCGGACGGCAGCACGCCGAGGCTCGCCATGGCGGCGGCGAGATCGTCCGGCGACAGCGGCGAGAGGCCGAGCGGCAGGCAGCGCGAGCGGATGGTCGGCAGGAGCTTGCCCGGTGCGTGCGTCAGCACCAGGAAGAGTGCGCGCTTCGGCGGCTCCTCGAGGATCTTCAGGATGGCGTTGGCGGCATTGCGGTTGAGGTCGTCGGCCGGGTCGATGACGACGATGCGCCAGTTGCCGGTGCCCGAGGTCTGGGCCAGGAACTTTCCCGCCTTGCGCACCTCGTCGACGGTGATGGCCGACTTCGCCTTGCCGGTCTTCTCGTCGACGGGCCGGGTGAGATGCAGGAGATTGTGGGAGGCGCCGGCGGCGAGCTGCCGCGTCACCGACGAGTCCGGCGACGGGTCGGCAAGCGTCTCCGGCGCCTGCGCCGGCTCCGGATGGGAGAGCACGTGGTTGGCGAAGCGGAAGGCGAGCGTCGCCTTGCCGATCCCCTCCGGTCCCTCGATCAGGATGGCGTGATGGCCCTTGCCGGAGCGGTAGGAGCGGGCGAGGAAGGCCTCCGCCGCGGCATGGCCGAAGAGTTTCGGCTGTTCGGCGGGGTGGCGCGCGCCGTCGAGCACGTCGGCACGAATGTCGCTCACGACACGCGCTCCGGATCGGTCCTGCCGCGCGCGCGGATCGGCAGCAGCGGCTCGACGATGGCGAGCACGGCGGCCGCCACGGCCTCCGGCGGCTGCAGGGCGTCGACCACCCGGCAACGCAGCGGCTCGCGCTCGGCGATGTCGAGGAAGGCCTCGCGGCGCTTCTCGTGCGTCTCCAGCTCCTCCTTCTCGAAACGGTCCGGCCCGCCCTCGCCCGGCCCCTCGCCGCGCCGGCGCGCGCGCTCCAGCCCGACGGACGCGGGAAGGTCGAAGACGATCGTGCAGTCCGGCGTGACACCGTTGATCGCGACGCGCTCCAGCGCCGCGACCAAGGCCGGCTCGAGATTGCCGGTGATGCCCTGGTAGACGCGCGAGGAATCCATGAAGCGGTCGCACAGCACGACGGTGCCGGCGGCGAGCGCCGGGCGGATCACCTCTTCCACGTGGTCGCTGCGCGCGGCGGAAAACAGGATCGCCTCCATGCGCGTGCCGAAGGGTTCCGCCGCGCCCGAGAGCAGCACGTGCCGCACGGCCTCCGCCCCCTTCGAGCCGCCCGGCTCGCGCGTCACCAGCACCGTCAGCCCCCGCGCGCGCAGCGCGTCGGCGAGCAGGCGGATCTGCGTCGACTTGCCGGCGCCCTCCCCGCCCTCGAACGTGACAAACAAACCCGGTGCGGCAGACAAATCCCGTTCCCGTTCCAATGGCCGCAGGAGCGGCAACGATTCGGACCACTACTAGCCCATGTTTCCCGCGGGCGAAACGCCTTTGCCGCCGCGCCCCGTCAAATCCAGAAGAACAGGAGTTCGAGGAGCGCATCGAGCGCGCGGGCGCGCAGCGTTCCGACGCCGACGCTGCCGGCCGTCCTCACCGGGACCTCGCGCAAGACCTGCTTCTCGTTGGAGATCCTGAGCGTGCCCACCTCCATCCCCGGCTCGACGGGGGCGCGGATCGGCCACGTATAGACGACGCGCGCCGTCAGGCGCTGCGAATTGTCGACCGGCAGGAAGACGTCGACCCGGTCGCCGGCGACGAGCGGAACCTTGCCGGCGTCGCCGCCGTAGACGCTCGCCTCGGCGATCGCCTCGCCCTCCTTGAACAGCGTGCGCCGCTCGAAGGAGGAGAGGCCCCATTCCAGGATGCGCCGCGTCTCCTCCACGCGCTGCTTGTCGGATTCGAGCCCGCCCATGGCGAGCAGCAGGTGCTTGCCGTCACGGCGGATCGAGGCGACGATCGAATAGCCGCCCTCCTCCGAGAAACCGGTGACGAAGCCGTCGACGCCGATGTTGAGCGCCAGCAGCGGGTTGCGGTTGCGCTGCTTGATGCGGTTCCACTCGAACTCGGCCTCGGTGTAGTAGCCCATGCGCTGCGGATAGGCCTGCTGCAGATGGCGGGCGAGCTGCACCATCTCGCGCATGGTCACGCGGTTTTGCGGGTCGGGCAGGCCGGTGGCATTGGCGAAGGTCGATTTTGCCAGGCCGAGCGCCCGTGCCTCCTCGGTCATGCGCGCGGCGAACGCCGTCTCCGAGCCCGCCAGGCCCTCGGCGAGGATGATGCAGGCGTCGTTGGCGAACTGCACCGTCACGCCGCGGATCAGGTCCTCGACGCGGACGCTGGACTTCAGCGCCGCGAACATGGTGGCGGTGCGCGACGGCGCGCCGCCTGTGCGCCAGGCGTGCTCCGTCACCGGATATTCCGTGTCGAGACCGGTCTCGCCCGTCGCCAGCGCCTTGAAGACGACGGCCATCGTCATCAGCTTGGCGAGCGAGGCGGCCGGCACGACCTGGTCTTCGTTGCGGGCGAAGAGCACCGTGCCCGTCCCGGCCTCGATCAGATAGACCTGGCCCGCCTTGACGTCGAAGCCGGCCTGGGAGGCCGGCTGCTGGCCGAAGGCGGGGTGAAGCAAAAGCGCAAGGACGGCGAGGCAGGCGAGGATACGGCGATGCATGGCGACTCCGGACTGCCGTCACACTCCCACACAAGCGCGCATTGCGCAAACGGCTCAGCCGGCGTCTTCGGCGAGTTTCGAGAGCGGCGTCAGCGTGCCGTCGACATGCAGGATCGCGTCGAACGCGCCGGCGGCGTCGCGCACCCGCTCGTCCGCATAGGCGGCGGCGTAGCTCGCATCCGGCTGCATGTCGGGCACGTAGCTCGGCCGCTCGAGCGGCAGCGGGCCGGTCTCCGGCAGCATCACGAACTGCTCGAGCGCCTGGAAGGCCTGCGATGCGGCCGGCGTCTCGGCGAGCGCCGTCATCGCGCCGCCGCCGTCGGGCAGCCGTAGCACGTTCTCATCGCCCGCGCCCGGCAATGCGCCGGCGCTCGCGGAGGCGACCATCACGCCGGTCGCGATCTGGCCGCCCGGATCGACGGCGGGAACGCGCGAGCCCTTGGGGATGTAGGAGGCCATCAGATAGGGCATGTCGTTGCCGTCCATGCTCGCCTTGCCGACATATTCGACGCGGACCTTGGCGGTGCCCGTGCGCTTCATGTCGAGAAGCTCGGCCGTCTTCGAGGAGACGTCGATGATGCGGTTCTCGTGGAACGGCCCGCGGTCGTTCACGCGGACGAGCACGGACGAGCCGTTCTCGAGATTGGTGACGCGCGCATAGCTCGGGAGCGGGAAGGTCGGATGGGCGGCCGACAGGTGATACTTGTCGTAGACCTCGCCGTTCGCCGTCCGGCGGCCGTGGAAGGCCGAGCCGTACCAGGAGGCGAGCCCGGTCTTGTTGTAGTTCGGATTCTCTTCCGGCTTGTACCAGCGGCCGCGCACCTGGTAGGGCTTGCCGACCTGATAGCGGCCGCCGCCCTTCGGCACGGCCTTGCCCTCCTCCACGACGCGCGGGCTCGCCTTCACGCCATATTCGGATTCGGAGAAGAATTCCTTGCTGCGGACCTTCTTCTTCGGCGCCGGCGCCGTGGTGGCGCAGGCTGCGAGCCCGGCGCAGATGAAGGGAACGGCAATGAAGCGCAGCCCCCTGCCGATCCGGCCGTTTCCGGTCTTGATATCGTATTTTCCCACGCCGCTATTGTCCCCGACGGTGTGCCGACCAACTCGCTTGCCCCTCGCAAGCCGGCCGTCCATGCCACTCTCAACATAACAGTCCGTTAATCATGCCAATAACGTGGCAAAATTGCGAGCGGCGCGCGCGGCGCGGGGAAAGAACGCGCGATCATGGTTTACGGCAGGTAAACCGCGGCCTTCAGCGATCGGGCCGCAGCGTCTCGAAAAGCTGCTGCGGATCGCGCACGCCGTGGCGGTAGAGCTTGATGATCGAGCGGGCGAGCGAACGGGCCTTCGCCTCGTCCCGCACCGCAAGGTCGGCCGCGTTGAGGCGGGCGAAAACCGATTGCAGGAGCGCCACGTCCTGCGGCTCGAACATGCCGATATGAGTCTGGTCGCGAAGCACGTCCATGGAGGCCTCCTTTTGACCACGTCCGGCAGAATACCCTGCTGAGGATGGCCGACAGGGTAACGAAGCATTAAGGCGCCAGCAAGTCGAGAAATCTTGCCGCGCCCGCCCTGCCCCCTTGAAACGCGGACCGGCGGCACCATCTATGGGTCAGGATTTCGCTTCCGCCCTGACCACGGATGTACTGGCAGGACGTCGAGGCGAAGCGAAAGGTCGGGACGCAAGTACCCGGCCTTTTTGTTTGCGCGGCCGTCCCGCGCGCCGGCGGCTATTCGTCCTCGTCCGGATCCGCCTTCCCGGCATGTCCCGCGCGCGCCCGGGCACGGGCGGCCCTCGGCAGATGGCCGGCATGGACCCAGACGATGCCGTTCTCGATGGTGAACTGGAACCGGCGGGGATAGGGATGGGTCGCGCCGGCGGCCTGCATGTCGCTCACCGCCTCGAGGAAATCCTCGGAGGAAACCCGCATGTAGTGCCCGGCGAGAATATGGACGCGGACATAGACATCCGCGACCTTCCTCACGGCGAGCTTCAGGTCCCGCAACGTCTGCCATGTCCGGGGTTGCTCGCGGCGGCTGTCTTCACTCATTTCGCATTCCAATCCCTGTTGCCCCCGTTTACCCCCTCGGCGGCAAGCGTTCAAGCCCGGCGGGTGCCGCGGGCGATGTTGACGCCACCCCGTCCCTGCCTGTAAAGGCGACCGAACCCGCGATCGCGGGGTGCGGATGGGTGGCCGAGCGGTTTAAGGCACCGGTCTTGAAAACCGGCGTAGGCGAAAGCCTACCGTGGGTTCGAATCCCACCCCATCCGCCAACCGATTTGCCATAACAAATTGATTTTGCTTGCGGTTTCTTGTTGTTGCCGATCCTTGGTCCTAGCGGCGGTCCTATTTTTCCGTTTTGCTATCGGCCAATAGGACCAAGATTTTTTTTGATCAGCAGTCGCAGCGGCAGCGCTCGTCCTGCTTGACGACTTCAAGGCGGCGCTCGGCGATTTCGATGACGGCGAGCATGTCGGCAAGATTTCGATGCGCGTCGGCGAGATCGCTGGCGATGGTCTCGCGCGTCTCGGGATCGGCCCGCAGTCGCTCGCGGAAGGCGGCAAGCTCGTCATCGCTCATTTCGGCGATGCGCGCGGCGACGCGCATACTCGCCGCCATGGCCTCTGCCCAGGCAGGAGAGCCGATTGGCATAAGATCGTCAGTCAAGGTAATGCCCCTTCTTCAAGCCACACGCGCCCGTGGGCGCGCGTCTGACTTTCTCCGCTATCACAAGGGCGGCGAGGGGCCATAGCGCGCTGTCGTCGCGCTTCCCCGGTTCTCACTTCAATCCGTAGTATTTCAAAGCTGCCTCTTTAAGCAAATCAGTCGCTACGGCTGATCCGATCTTCCAAGCGCTGCCAGCCGCCTTGGGCGTGTTCTTCTTGATCCAGTCGAGAGCCTTGCGCCCGAGGGGTTGGTCGGCATTGTCCGGCTTCTCGGAGGCGACGATCTCCGTGATTTCCTTGGCGGCCGGTTCGGACAATCCCGCCTTAATCAGTTCACTGACCATCGACGCATTGTCGCCTGCCGTGATCGCGAGCGAGACGTGCGCGTTGTCGGTCGCCGTCACATGAGTGACATTTCCGTGGATCGTCTGATTGAAAATCTGCGTGACCGTTGCAGCGCTTTCAGGGGTCTTCTCGATCACGCTTTGCAACGTGACTTCAACCGCCTGCGGCAGCCGCTTCTCAAGCTCAATCGTCAGCTCAAGGATGCGAGCACGGACAGCTTGGACGATTTCGCGGACGGCGAAGATGGAAATATTTCCTGAGACGGCATTGCAAGCATAATCCTCATAGACTTTGCCTTGCAGCATGAGAATTAGGTTCGAGGAATTGAGACCTAGGTCGTGATCCTTACTCGCCATCTCTTGAACGCCGGCAATGCTCTCGCGAACCCGATGTCGGGTCCAATGTTCCCCTGCGTGCTTCTCTATCAGATACGGTGGGATCGGAGCGTTGCTTATGCCGCCACCAAAAGGACCGGACCAACTGCCGGTGTATGAAACGCTGACGATCCGGTAGGTCGGGACTTCTATATCGCGGGGATACCCTTCCGCTTCATACTTCACCCAATCCTCAAGCGGCTCACTACCAAGCCGCGACGCGAGAAGACGCAGCTTGAGCAGGATCGTGCCGAGGTCTGGGTTCTCTTGGAGGATAGCTGCCTGTATGTCGCGAAGAATACTCAATTGTGCCCCCGATCATCGAAAGCTTCAATATTTCGGTTGCCGGTGCCACGCGCAAGTCCCGAGCGGGAAAGCAGCGGGCGGCTATAAAGCCGCCCGCCTGTTCTAGCCGGTGGTGCCCTTGACCCGGAATTAGAATAACCGCGCCCACCGGGAGGACACCTTTCGCAGCGAGGCAGCTAGCCCCCGCCCGGAAGTGGCGCGGTATTTGTGCGAGCTGGCTCAATGCATTGGCCGTGCTCAAGCACGGCCAATGCCGGATCGCTTTGGTCAGCAATCATTTCGCCCGTCCTCTTGTTCAGTCCTAGAACCGAGCCGCGAGACAGCCGCGCTGGCGCGCGTTTCATCGTCGGCGCTGTCTGTGACGCGCCGTGCCGGAAATGCGACTACACGGCCCTCCTGCGTGACCAGAGCGGCAGGCGCGCTATTCGTCATCGCAAGGGCTTCTTCAATGCTCGCGCCCTTCATCAGCGTGGCGATGACATCGGCCTCACGTCCCTTGGCGGCCGGCGATGAGATCGCTGTCATGACGCGCTGCATGGTCTCGCGTTCGGCGAGCATCCACGTCAAGCCGAACGCTTGGCCTGCGCCTTCCGCGTGCTCATCGTCGCTCGATACGAAGCGACGGAAATAGAGCGCGGCCCGCATCATGGCGGCCCGCGTGAAGGAAAGGCCGGTTACGGCATCGCCGGTAATACGGCGCTCGGCGATCTGCCGCTCGATGTGCGCCATCATCAGCGGGGCGAGTTCTTCGAGATCATCGGCGGCGATTGTCATGTGTATTTGAACCCATAGTCGGCCTGGACGCCGCGCAGCGCCTCTCGGGTTGCGTCGGAGATTGCTCGTTTCACCTTGTCGATGATCGCTTCATCGTCCTGCGCGCCGGTAATGTTGATGTTGACTGTTTGGTTGAAGCTCCCACCGCCGCCCGAGCCGTTCGGATGGACGTAGCCGCTGCGCGACGGCGTGATGATTTCCGGCCCCTGCTCGCCGACAAGGTAGCTCCGGCCGGGATAGACCGGGCCGCCGCTCGCGCGCTTGCCGTCTACGGCCGGCTGGCTATCGCCACCGCCGCCACCGCCGCCGCCCGCCCACGAAGGGATAAGCCCGCGAATGGCGCCGGAAAGGTCGGTCGTGATCGCCGCCTTGATCCGCGCCGGGATCGTCTTCACCCACGCGATAAGCTGCTCGACCTTGCTCACCATCCCATCCCAAAGGGACTGGATCATGTCGGCGCCAGCGGCAAAGATTTGCGCATTCGCAGACTTGAATGCCGCAACCAGCGCCTCGATCGAAACGGCGTCCTTGAAGTCGATCTTCCCGAATGCCGCCCTGATCCGCTGCGGGATCGTGGCCGCCCAGGTGACGGCCTCCCCGATCTTGGAGGCCATCCCTCCTAGAAGGGACTGGATCATCTGCACGCCGGCATCAAGGAGAAGCCCATGCCCTACCTTGAGGCCGTTGATGATGCGGTTCGTGATGTCCCGCGCGTCACCCTCAAGCGCCGCCTTCTGATCTTCGGAGAGAAGTTCGCGGGAGAAAATCGAGCCGAACCAGTCGCCCACGGCGCTAAGAGCGCTCGCGGCCTTTTCCCAGGCCCAGGCTATCGCGTCGCCGACCGGCGCGAGCCATTCAAGCACGGGACGCGCTGCCTCGAATGCCGGCGCAAGCTGATCGCCGATCGCCAGCGCCACGCCACGGAAGATCGAGGACAGCCGATCCCAATATTTCCAGATCGTGAAGCCGACTGCCGCGACGGCGGCAATGCCGGCGACGATGGGAACGGTCAGAGAGCCGAGCGCGGCGACGATCGCGCCGATGGCAGGACCGACCAGCCGCAGGCCGGGCGTAATGCGTGCGATGGCCTTGAGAGCGTCTGCCGCCTTCGCCAGCCCACCGTAGCTTGCGCCGCCCGCCAGGGCGGCTTGCAAGGCCCACGTCGCGCGTACCGCGCCGCCCATCTTGCTCCCTGCGGCGGCGATCCGGCCGAAGGTCGCCGCCAGCAGCGACAGCGCGCCGCCCTTCACGAACAGCCCGGCGAACCGCAGGCCGGCGAGCGCGATCCTGAAACCGATCAGCGCCGATGTTGCTGCGATGACGTTCGCCGTGAGGGTCGGATGGGCTTCGGCGAAGCGCTGGACCGCATCCACAATCGGCCCGAGCTTATCCATCATCGCCGTGAGTGGCGGAAGCAGAACGTTGCCGATCGTCACCGCGACCGCATTGAGGCGGTTGCGGAAGAGTTGGAGATTATTGGCGAAGGTCGCCGCGCGGGCCTCGTATTCGCGGGTCGCCGAGCCGGCATAGTCGGTCTCGTTCGCGACCAGCCCGAGCGACTTTTTAAGCAGATTGAGGTTCGTCAGGAGCGGGCCAAGGGCGCGAGCCTCATTGCCGAAGAGATCGGACGACAAGGACGCCTGCAAATCTTTCGGCAGCTTGCCAATCGCCTCAAGGACTTCGAGCGTGGTGCCTACGGCGTCGCGCTGCATCGCCTTCGACACCTTCGTGGCATCGAGACCGAGCGCCCGGAAAGCTTGCCGCTGGCGCTTGGTCGCTGACGCGCCCCGCGTCAGCGCAAGGCCCATGTTGCGGAAGGAGGTCGCGACCACTTCGCTTTCCATGCCGGCCGACAGCATGGCCGAGGCGAAGGCAGAGACTTCGACGGCGCTATAGCCATACTGCTTGGAGGTCGCGCCGACGCGGCGTACCACGTCGAGAATGTCGGCGGCGCTCGATGCCTGCGCGTTGCTCAAATGGTTCATCGCGTCGGCAAGCCGCCCGACCTGATCGACGGAAAGATCAAGCCCGGTCATCACCTTCGCCAGCGCTTCGCCCGTCTGCTCGGCGGTGATGTCGAAGGCGACACCGACCTTGGCCGCCATATCGGTGAACCGAAGAAGCTCTTCCCGCGCGATGCCGGCCTGACCGGCAGCAGCCACGATTTTCGTCAAGTCCTGCGCCGCGAGGGGCAGGCGCTTCGACATTTGGAGAACCGAAGTCTGGAAATCTTTGAACGCCTGCGGGGTGTCGAAGTCCACGACCTTGCGGACATCGGCCATCGCGCTTTCAAATTCGGACGCTGCACGGATCGGGGCAGCGAGCGCTCGTTGCAGCGCGTAACCGGCCGCCACGGCATCGACCATTCGACCCCGCGCGGCATCAAGCGCACGTTCGTTCTTCGCCATCGCGGCCTGCAAGCGGCCCTGCATTCCGCCGATCTTGTTGGCGGCCTGCCCGATGCCGAGCAGCGCGCCGGCAGCTTTGCGGGCGGGACCGGACACGCCATCAATCAGGCGCACTAATAGTTGAGAAACGTGGTTTGCCACCGTGCCACCTCATGAAGGGAGGAAGCGCCCGACCGGCGCACGACGGCCGGGCGCTGGTGGCGGCCCGCCTCGCAGGTGGCGGACCGCCGAGGGCGGCGGAGGACTAGGCCGCCGCCGAAGAGTTTGTCAGCCGCCGGACGGGCCGTCGTAAGGCGTCTTGAAGAGGCCGCGCCAGTCGAGCACCTTGGCGGCCACGTCGAGGCGCGCCTTGATCTCGATCCCGTCGATGTCAAAGCCCATACGGGTTTCGGTGAAGACGCCCTGCTGGCCTTCGAGATAGGCCAGTTCCACGATGTCGACGACGCTCGGCGAGGCGGCGAAATAGAAGGCGTCATCATTGCCCGCGATGCCGAAGCGCGGAATGCCGAGGTCGAGGCGGGGTTCCGCGATGACCGTAAGATTGCGAAGCTCGCGCGGCACCGCGTCGTCGGTCTTGGCCGGCGTGATCGTCGTCAGGAACTTCAACGCCGCCGTCTCCTGCGCCTTCGGGACGATCAGATATGCGGGCGTCAGGTTCAGCGCCGTGGCACCGTCAAGGCCGGTTTGGAGGCCCATGCCCTTGCGCGCTTCGCTGACGGACGCCTCGCCAATCGCGAGATCGGTTCCGAGGTTTTTGTGATCCGAGTGGAACAGGTCCACGTTGTCGCCCATCTTCGGATTGCCGATGATCTGCGCCCACACGACATCGCTCTCCAACTGCGCCGCCTGGACGCCGAAGGCGCGCGGCAGGCGGTCGAAAGCGCTCAAGTCGTCGTTGACGATGCTCTGCCGGGTCAAGCCGATGACCTTTCCATAGGTCGCGAGCCGGAAGGTTTCTTTGCCTTCGCCGATCGTGCCGCGCTTGAACTCGCCATGCTCGTTTACCCGTTCAAGGGCGGGCGCCTCGCCGATCGACACGCGGCTTTGCTCTTTGAAGTCGGGGACCGTCGTCACGCGGACGAGCGGCCGGAAGGTCTGCGGCGCAGCCTCATAGGCCATCCGCAGTACCTTGCCGGTGACACCGGCAAGGACCGCCGGGAAGTCGCTCGTGCCGTGCAGGCCGCCGAGCGACCGCTGATCCAGCGCCGCCGCCGCGATCTGCATCTTCGACATGCCGGCGGTGCGGACGCCCCTGCCTTCGACAGCCGCGCGGGCGACTTCCAACAGAGGCATTGCGACGAAGACCTCGGCACCGGCTTCCAGCGGGAAGGCGGTCGGATCGACGCGGTGCAGGATCGCCGATGCCATCGCGGCAGCGCGACGATTGTCGAAGCTGTGATCGGCCACGGTAGCCGGCGCGCCGATCTGCTGGCCGGGGCCGCCGGGATGGACGCGACGTTCGTCTTCGACCATGCGGTCGAACAGCGCTGCGCGGAAATCATCAACCGTCGTGCCTGCCTGGATCGCGGGCGCGATCATTTCCGGCAGGCCGGCGCGGGTCGCGAGGTCGGTGATGGTGCCGGCGCGGCTGCGCTCGGCTTCGAGGGTCGCCGCGTCGGCGGCAGGGTTGGCATTCGTCTTCGTAGGCATCTTCGTTGCCCCTTTCAGTTCGATGATTGCGGGAAAGGTTTCAGAGCCGGCGCGGATTTGCGCGCCGGCATCAGCCGGGATCGGCACGGCCGAGATTTCGAGAGGCTCGAAATCGACCACACGATGAAGCGGGACATCGCCGTCGCTTTCGATCTTTTCGACGCGATGCACGCGATACCCGACGCTCACATTGCGGATGACGCCGGCCTTGATCTTGGCGACGGTATCGGCATCGCCGGGCGCATCGCTCAACAGGATGCGAGCAACGCCCTGGCCCCTCACGATCTTTGCGCTGCCGGGCACGACCGAGCCGATCACATCGGCAAGGTCGTAGCTCGCATGGGTATTGAGGAAGGGCGCGCCCGCGTTGAGCCGGTCAAGGCGGACGGACTGCGGGCTGACGACAAGCTCTTCGTCAAAGGCCCCATCGAGCCACGAAAAGCGCCGGACCTTTGCGCCCGTCGTCCAAACCACTTCGATCGTGTTCGCGGCTTCATCGAAGGAAGCGGCGCGAAGCTGCGCATCGCGCCTCATGGCCGGAAGGCTGATGGTGAGAGGCGCGTTCATCAGTTCGCCCGCCCCCGGTTTTCATCGGCTTCGGCTTCGAGCAGCCGCAGCGCCTCATCCGCGATCAGGTAGCCGACCAACTGGCGGATGAGTTCGTTCGTGTCGGTGCCGATGACTTCGGCGATCTCGGCGAGAGTGAGATCGCCACCGCGCTCAAGCAGCGCGAGGACTGCATCGCGCGTATGGCAATCGCAGCACGCGAGCACGGTGCTCAAATTGATTTCGATGGGGGGAAGAGAGTTCGGCATGACGGTCGGTGTCCTTTTATGACCTGACCGCGCCGAAGGCGTCGTCTTGTTCGGCCCTACCGTTTTTCACGGGCTCGGCACCGAAACCCACGCATATTTGCGATCAGGCGATTAAGATGATCAGCGTCAACGGCGTTTTCGTCAAGAAAACACGGACGCGCTGACGTATTTTTTTGTCTCACTCGGCGCTGAATATCGCGTCAATACTTTTCCAACGCCGATATCGATGGTGGTGCGTTGGTTTTCTACTTATAGAAATCCTCGCCAAGCTCGGCGCTCTTCTGCGCATCGGCAGCGGCCTTTTCGATCCGTCCCATCATCTGATCAATCTCGGCCCGAACTTCATTGCGGATGTAGCTCGGCAGCGCGGCGGGGACTTTCTCGACCTCGCGACGCACGACACGCACGAGGCTTCCCATGACTTGCCTGTGATCTTCGAGCGGGATCAGTTCCCGCATCTTCTGTGCGATGCGCTGCTCAATCTCGGTCGCGCGCGCAGAGGCGACCTTCGCCGCCGACGCCGCCTGCGCGGCGCGGCGTCCCTCGTCTTGGAGCCACCGCAGATAGCCCCTGATGCCGGCGACCATCGGGTAAGCATCGCGGCCGGCCTTCGGGATGATGCCGGCCTGCGCAAGCTGCCGGACCCGGCCGGTGGAGATCATGAGAAGGGCGGCAAGCTGCTGTGCTGAAACGCTGCCGGCGGGGGTGTTTGGATTAGTCATTGGGATGCTCCTGCGATAACGAAACGGGAAAACGGAATGTGGAAAAACACTCGCCCACCGGGGCAGCGCTGCCCGCAGAGGGGCGGGGATAGCAAGAAATCCTTTGATGCCGGGGGGCTGACGGCGCGCATGGGGGCGCGCAGGGAGGAGACGCAGGCAGGAAGGCGGCGCGGCTCATACCGCGCCTCCCTTGCGACCATGGCCGTCGCTATCGGTGGGATCATTCGGGATTTGCTGCCAACGTGTGCGCGCGCCATTGGAATGGAACACGGTCACGAACATTGCAGGCCGGGGGGTGAAGAACGGGCGAGGATTGTTGACTGCAAGCGCCAAGCCTTCCGTCGCCCATTTGAGCATCTTGCGCGCGGCGGTCTCAATGTCATCGTTCGTAATTGCGATGATGACTTCGCGCTGGTGACGGCCAGTGCAATTGCGAAGCATAAAAAGCGCGATCTCGCGAGGCCCGCGCCGCTGTTCAGTGCGCATGATCTCGCGCGCGATGTCGGCAATCCTCGGCGCGAGCGCACGAGCAAAATGTTCTGCGTCGTCGCCATTGATGCCGCACGCCGCCGCTGCGCGGCGGCCGGCCCAAAGTCCCCAAGAAATCCTGGGAGTGCTCATGCGACTGCCCTCCTGTTGCCCTTATCGATTTTGGTCTTGACCGGAATGGACGGCTGGCTCTGCACCGCCGCGCCGATAGGACGCAAGCGAGCGCTATAAGGCGTCTGCTCGTTCGTGTTGGGCTGCAAGACGCGTACGAGCGCTACGGCCGCTCCGCTGGCACGCTTGCTCGCGTTGGTCGCGATCCGGCCGATCTCGTGCAGCTTTGCGGTCGTTTCTGGCGACAGCCTGATCATTTTCGCCGCGCGGCCTGCGGGCCGCGCGCTATTCGGTGTGGCCATTTTTTCGTCGGCAGCAATATGATCCTCATACTTGCTGCCGACGTTTTTTTGGCCATCGTTCTGACGGCGACGCCGCCACGTCCTGTAGCTTATGCCTTGGGCCTCCCACGGACGGGTGTCCTTGAGCTTTTCCTTCTTCGGCAGCGCGGCCCGCTTGGCGCGGGCCGCAGCGGCATCACGCTCGCGCCGCTCCTTCTTCATGCTTTCGTCGGTCTGCCCGACTGCGCGAATGGTCGTGATCTTCAACTCATTCCGCTCTTGACGCGTCAGGGCCAAGGCCTTGCCGGCTTCGGTCGCGTTGAACCGCTTCGGCTCGCTCGCGGCGACAGACAGGAATTCGCTATCGGTCAGCAGCGGCGCCATTGCGGTCGCCCAAGCGCGAGCCGATCCGGCGGGCAGATGCGGGTAAATCAATTCGAGGTAAATCAGGCCATCGTCAGTGTCGACCGGGCCGCCGTGCCGACGACGGATCAGGCGCTCGATCTCAGCGACCCGCTGGCGGTCTTGCGTCCAGCCGCGACAATATGACTGCGGATCGTGATCGTAACCGAGAATGCATGAACCTACGCGCCGAAAGCGCGCGGCTTTCGGCACCGCGCGCAAGGCTTGTTCCGCGCGCGGATCGCTTTCCTCAAAGACCGCTGCCGGTCGAGGTTTCTGGACGATACCCATCAGCGCCTCCCTGCTACGGCCAGGCGCAATGCCTTTGCGATGGCGGTGGGCGCGAGGGTCTCCAAAAGCGCGCGCCGCCGCTTGAAGGCGGCGGCGAGCATGGCAAGGCGATCGAGATGAGAGAGAGCCGAGGCCGACATCTAGGCGGCCTCCGCGATCGAGGCGATCAAGCGCTCAAGGTCAGCCCTCGCAACGAGCGTCCGGCCGAGCAAGCGGCGTTTCGGCAGGAGGCCCTGCCTGAACATTTTATAAAGAGTGGGGCGGGAGACGCGGAGCTGCCGTGCAGCCTCCGCGACGGTCAGGAGAAGGGTGCCATCCTTCTCGTGAGCGATAATTTCCTCGGGGTCCATATTACACCTGCGCGTCGCGTGACGGGTTTCATTTTAATTTTCTCCATCAAAACGACGGCTATGGTGCCGAAGTGTCCAAATCGTATTAGCGAAAATCGCGAAAATGCAAGTCAAAAAATGAAAAGCGGCGCAATTTGGCGCCGCTCATTCAGAATTCGTTGCGTTGGAATTCTATATTTTCACTACGCAGACCTTTGAAATTGAAGAACGTTGCGTGCTTGCGTGCCCGTCACGTATGCAGCCCAATCGCTCATCAGTGCGCGACGCTTCTCAAGCGCCGCGCCGCGCCTGTAAGCTCCCTCGACGCCGCGCAAAGTATGCGCAAGCGCCGCTTCCGCGACTTCACGCGGATAGGTGGTCATGTCGCCGCACCAATCCCGGAACGTGGAACGAAAGCCATGAACCGTGATGCCTTCGACGCGACCACGCAAGCACATTGCCAAGCTCATATCAGAAAGGGGCGTTCGCTTTCGCGATGGGAAGACCAGTGCCTTGCCGCGCTCCGCGCCTTGCGGCGCGAGCGGCAGCACCTTGCGCAAGATCGCTACCGCTTCATCCGAGAGCGG
The DNA here is from genome assembly GCF_024609765.1 of Shinella pollutisoli. Taxonomy (GTDB): domain Bacteria; phylum Pseudomonadota; class Alphaproteobacteria; order Rhizobiales; family Rhizobiaceae; genus Shinella; species Shinella pollutisoli. The sequence goes on along the minus strand of NZ_JANFDG010000023.1, from coordinate 41,619 downwards.
CACTTGATGTTCACGGCCGGCCTTCATCCGTTCCTTGGGCACGGTCCATAGCTTCTCGTCAAGGTCGATCTCGCCCCATGTCGCTCCGCGCGTCTCGCCGCTGCGTGCGGCGGTCAGGATCGTAAATTTGAGCGCCTGCGCGCTGAGGCTATCGAGCGCGTCGAGCTTCGGCCAGAAGGCCGGAACGGCCTTGTAATCCATCGCTGCATGGTGGCCCCGCTGAAGCCTATTTCGCTTCGGCAGAAGAAACTCGATATGCCCACGCAGGCGGAAGGGGTTCTCTCCGCTTCGCAGGCCCTTTGCCTTGGCGGCGTCAAGGATCGCTTCGAGCCGGCCGCGAATGCGGGCGGCGGTTTCAGACTTCACCGTCCAGATAGGTGAAAGGATCGCAAGCGCGTCTTCCGTGTCGATCTCGTCAAGCCGTTTTTTCTGGATGCCTTTGCAATATGCAGGGCCGACCGTCATGCGCCATTGATCGATGTGCTTTTCATTCCGCAATGCGGTTGCTTTCGTATCGATGAAGTCCTTCGCGAACGCCTCGAAGGTCGGCTTTTCGAGGTCAGCCTTCGCCTCTTCGAGCTTCTTGCCGCGCATGACTATCGGGTCGATGCCGGCGTCGAGCAGCTTGCGCGCTTCGGCTGCGGCCGAGCGCGCGTCCTTGAGGCTGACGGCATCCGGGCCAGCGGCCGTGCCAAGCCCCATGTCGCGCTGACGGCCGTTGAGAACGAAGCGTAGCAGCCAGGATCGCCGGCCGTCAGGCCGAACGAGCAAATAGAGGCCGCCACCGTCGCCATGGCGACCGACAGGCGCGTTCTTGACTGCAAGCGGGGTGAGTTTGTTCAGCAATCGGGGGGCCACGTTTCGTTCCTTCAATCCATTCCGTTCAAAAGGGACCAGCGGCTCCGGTCCTATTTCCGGTCCTATTTCCGGTCGCCGCTAGCAAGTATCTATTTTCAATGGAAATTGGAAATCCGCAAGATATTTCAACGGGATGCGTTTACATCCTTTGACAACGTTTTTCACGGAAAAACGGAATTTCTAAAGACACCCCATCCGCCATATTGCCGGTTTTACGCTGCAGTTCAGTATATCCCGAGGCCGCAACGGCAGCTTCCGACCTCACTTGAGCGCGGCACCCAAACCCTGTCATTCACATCACATCGGAGTCCTGACCCAATGAAAGTATTAAGGGTTCTTCGCACGCTACCGTTTACGGCCCTCGCTTTGGCCAGTATCTGGGCTGCCAATCGGGCTCCCGATGGTCGCCGTCCTCCGCAGATGGACTTCACCGTTACGCCCGAGGCAATCGTCAATGCCCTGACCAAGATGCCGCACATTGCCTCCATGGCTATGCTGTTTGTCCTCGCCGTACTCGCAACCGGCTACTCGCGCATCCGGCTTGCTGCCGTGCTGACTTTTCTTGTGGGCGTGAGCTGGGAACTCGTTCAGACCACCGTAATCGGCCACAATCCGCGTGTCGTCGACATCTTTCCCAACCTTGTCGGCATCGCGCTTGCCTGGATCGTCGTATCCGTGTCGGTTTTCCTCTGGCGCTCGGCCCGTTCGCGCTCTGCGAACTCCCATTGAACGAGACGCGCCCGGATTCCCCGTAAGTCGTGCGGTTCTATAATGCGCAGTAGCGCAGACCTCCTTAAGTCTTGCGACAAAATCACCGCACCTGATTCTTCAAGGGGATTTCCGTCGCAAAAGTCAGATGCACAAACCCGACCGGGCGACAGATTTTTGCGTCACTGGAAGACTGCTTCCCCACTCCGTAAGTCCGAAAGCTGCCTGACCGCTAACGCGCTCCTCTCAGCCCGAGAGCCGCCATTCGGCTTTCCACCCCACTGCGACCTTTCGCTCTTACTTCAACTTAGAGAGCCATAGCGTAGACGCAGTTTTCCGTTTCGTCGGCTTCGGCCCGCCAGGCACCGCCCACACTCCGCCATGATCGTCGCCGAGCGTTTCGCGATCGCGTCGCGGCGGGAACGAATCTTTTGCCGCGGCCGTTCCTGAGAAGATCGAAGGAGTGCTCCCATGACGAAATTGCTTGCAACTGCCCTCACCCTCGCGCTCGCCACGGCCGCGAGTGCTGCGGACATGACGGTGCGCGAGGCGGCGCCGGTCTATGTCGAACCGGACTCCCAGGACGGCGTCAAGATCGGCATGCTCACCTGCGACGTCGGCGGCGGCGTCGGCTACGTGCTCGGCTCGGCAAAGTCCGCCGACTGCGTCTTCCGCTCGATCCGGGGCCAGGAGGACGGCTATTCCGGCGTGATCCGCAAGATGGGCGTCGACCTCGGCTTCACCACCCGCGGCCGCATCGTCTGGGCCGTCTTCGCGCCGACGGCCGGCTACCACCGGGGCTCGCTCGGCGGCCTCTACCAGGGGGCCACGGCCGAGGCGACGGTTCTCGCCGGCGTCGGCGCCAATGTGCTGGTCGGCGGCACGTCCGGGTCGATCCACCTGCAGACGGTGAGCGTCAGCGGCCAGCTCGGCCTCAACCTCGCCGCGACCGGCACCTCCGTCACCCTGTCGCCGCAGGGCTGACGGGCCGCATCGACGGCGGTTGCGTTCTCCGCTAGTGTGCGGGGGGACGACGGATCAGCGACGGGGAGATGCCATGCTGGAGAGCAGCGATGCCGAACTCGAGGACGAGCGCCTGAAGCAGCTGGACCTGCTCGCCGGCGAGCGCGAGATGACGCCGGCGGAGCTGCTCGGCCACTACGCGCCCGGCACCTTCGGCTTCCACGAGGCGGCGAGCACCGCCTCGCTGATCCTCGACCTCGTCGACGAGCGGCTGCTCCAGCATCCCGCCATCGCCGGCAATCCGGACTGTTTCAGGCTCGCCGCGCGGGCGAGCGAGGCGCTGTTCAATCTCTACCAGACGCTGGGCGCCGTGCAGATCGCCGCCCACGAACCCGAAGAGGGCCTCCGGCCGGAGGAGCTCAACGCCAGCAACGACGACTGACGCGGCCGCCTCAGCCGCGCTCGCGCAGGGCCTGGACGACGCGGTCGCGGCCGACCTTGATGACGTTCTCCATCGCCTGGCGCGCGCCCTCCTCGTCGCGGCGGTCGATCTCCTCGACGATGCGGATATGGCTTGCCGCCACGTCGCCGATCTTGCCGCGGTCGGCGGCGGGCGAGCTCAGCTTGAAGGCGCCGACCAGCGCCGCCTCGATCAGGCTGCCGACGGTGCGCAGGAACGGGTTGCGCGACGCCTCCAGCACGCTCAGGTGGAATTTCAGGTCGGCCATGGCGAGCGTCTCGGCCGTGTGCGCCGGATTGCCCATGGCGACGGCGAGCCGCATCATCTGGCTGATGTCCGCCTCGGAGGCGTGGCGGGCGGCAAGGGCGGCGGCGTGCGGCTCGAAGGCCAGCCGCACCTCGCTCAGGTGGATCAGGAAGTCCTCGTTGACGCCGACGGCGAAATACCAGGTCAGGATGTCGCTGTCGAACAGGTTCCACTGGGTGTTGGGCGTCACGCGGGTGCCGATGCGCGCGCGCGGCACGATCAGGCCTTTCGCGGCGAGCGTCTTCATCGCCTCGCGCAGCACGGTGCGCGACACCTTGAAGCGCTGGGCGAGCTCGGCGTCGCCCGGCAGCGTGGCGCCCACCGGATAGTCGCCCGCGACGATGGCCTTGCCAAGTTCGTTGACCACCTGGGCATGGCTGGTACGCGTGCTGACGCCGCCGATGACCGTCTCAAGCAGACCCTTGCGCAAAGCCGTCCCCTCTCCCGTCCCGGATCTCCCGTGCGTTCCGGAACCATCCCGAAGGTATAGAGCGCCCCGGCGATTCCGCAAAGCATCGTTGAATGCTGATGAACGAAAAAGGCGCCCCTTCCGGAGCGCCTTCCCGCATCTGCACGTCCGCCGGACCTACTGCGGCAGCTTGTCGTCGATGCCGGCGATGTAGAAGTTCATGCCGAGCAGCGTGCCGTCGTCGGAGACCTCGCCTTCGGCGAGCCAGTCCGAGCCGTCCTGCTTCTTGACCGGGCCGGTGAAGGGGTGCAGCTCGCCGGAGCGGATCTTGGCCTCCACCTCCTCGGCGGCCTTCTTCACGTCGTCCGGCATGTTGGTGTAGGGCGCCATGGTGAGGATGCCGTCCTTGAGGCCGTCCCAGATGTTCTCCGGCTTCCAGGTGCCGTCGATCACCGCCTGCGTGCGCTTGATGTAGTAGGCGCCCCAGGTGTCGACGATGGCGGTGAGCTGCGTCTCGGGGCCGGCGGCGATCATGTCGGAGGCCTGGCCGAAGGCCTTGATGCCGCGCTCGGCGGCGACCTGCATCGGCGCGGTCGAGTCGGTATGCTGCGTCAGGATGTCGACGCCCTGGTCGGCGAGCGCCTTGGCGGCGTCGGCTTCCTTGCCGGGATCGGCCCAGGTGTTGGCCCAGACGATCTTGACCTTGAAGTCCGGATTGACCGAATGCGCCCCCAGCATGAAGGCATTGATGCCCATCACCACCTCCGGGATCGGGAAGGAGGCGATGTAGCCCGCCACGCCGGCCTTGGAGACCTTGGCGGCGATCACGCCCTGGATGTAGCGGCCCTCGTAGAAGCGGGCGTTGTAGGTGCCGACGTTCTCCGAGCTTTTGAAGCCGGTCGCATGCTCGAACTTCACGTCGGGGAACTTCTGCGCCACCTTGATCGTGGCGTCCATGAAGCCGAAGGAGGTGGTGAAGACCAGTGCGCAGCCGGAGCGTGCCATGCGCTCGATGGCGCGTTCGGCGTCGGGGCCTTCCGGCACGTTCTCGAGGAAGGCCGTCTCGACCTTGTCGCCGAGGGCCTGTTCCAGTTCCTGGCGGCCGCGGTCGTGGCCTTCCGAATAGCCGCCGTCGGTCTTCGAGCCGACATAGATGAAGCAGACCTTGGTCTTGTCCTGGGCGCCGGCGGCGGCGGAAAAGCCGAGGAGGGCGGCGGAGGTGGCAAGGGCGAGAAGCAGTTTCTTCATGGCATCCTCTGTGGGTTGGTGGTTCTTGGTTCTTGTTCGTCTCACCGGTCGGGCACGAAGGGCTTGCCGAGCGATGCAGGCGTGTTGATCAGCGTCACGCGCCGATTGTGGGATATCAGGATCAGGACGACAACGGTCGCGACATAGGGCAGCGACGACAGGAACTGCGGGGGGATGCCGATGCCGAAGGCCTGGGCGTGGAGCTGGCTGATCGATACCGCGCCGAAGAGATAGCCGCCGGCCAAGACCCGCCACGGCCGCCAGGAGGCGAAGACGACCAGCGCCAGCGCGATCCAGCCGCGGCCGGCCGACATGGTCTCCACCCATTGCGGCGTGTAGACCAGCGAGAGCTGGGCGCCCGCGAGACCCGCGCAGGCGCCGCCGAACATGACGGCGAGGTAGCGCGTGCGGATGACGTGGATGCCGAGCGCGTGCGCCGAGGCGTGGTTGTCGCCGATCGCCCGGAGCTTCAGGCCCGCACGGCTCGAGAACAGGAACCAGTTGATGCCGATCACCAGCATAATCGACAGGTAGAAGATGAGGTCCTGGCGGAAAAGGAGCGGCCCGAGGAAGGGGATGTCGGCGAGAAGCGGGATGGCGATCGGCTGCAGCTTGACGCCGGACATGCCGGCATAGGGCTCGCCGATCTGGCCGGAGACGCCGAGGCCGAGGATGGTGAGCGCAAGCCCCGTCGCCACCTGGTTGGCGACGAGCGTCAGCGTCAGGAAGCCGAAGAGCAGCGAGAACAGCGCCCCGCCGGCAATCCCGGCGACGACGCCGACATAGGGCGAGCCGGTCATCTGCGTGGCGGCGAAGGCGATCGCCGCGCCCATGATCATCATGCCCTCGACACCGAGGTTCAGCACCCCTGCCCGCTCCGTCACCAGCTCGCCGAGCGAGGCGATGACCAGCGGCGTGGCGGCGGTGATGACGGTCAGCAGGATGGCTTCGATCATGCCCATCAGTGCGCCTCCCCCTGGCCGGAGCGTCCGAGGCCGGAAAGGACCAGCCGGACGCGGTATTGGATGAGCGTGTCGCAGGAAAGCACGAAGAACAGCAGCAATCCCTGGAAGACGCGCGTGACCTTGTCGGAGACGTTGAGCGTCAGCTGCACCGCCTCGCCGCCGACATAGGTCAGCGCCAGGAACAGGCCGGCGGCGATGATGCCGAGCGGGTTGAGGCGGCCGAGGAAGGCGACGATGATCGCCGTGAAGCCGTAGCCGGGCGAGATGATCGGCTGGAGCTTGCCGATGACGCCGCTCACCTCTGAGATGCCGGCGAGCCCCGCGAGCGCGCCGGAGAGCAGCATCGAGAACCAGATCATCCGCCGCGAGGAGAAGCCGGCGAAGCGCCCTGCCCGCTCCGACTGGCCGAGCACGGAGATCTCGAAGCCCTTCAGCGTGTAGCGCATCATGAACCAGAGGCCGACCGCCGCGAGGATGGCGAAGGCGAAGCCGTAGTTGGTGCGGCCCGACGCGATCATCTCCGGCAGGATGGCCTCGGGCGTGAAATCGCGCGTCACCGGGAAATTGTAGGCGTCCGGGCTGCGCCACGGCCCGCGCACCAGCCAGTCGAGGAAGAGCTGGGCGATATAGACCAGCATCAGGCTCGTCAGGATCTCGTTGGTGTTCATGTGCGCCTTGAGGAAGGCGGGGATCGCGGCATAGAGCGCGCCGCCGATCATGCCGAAGACCAGCATCAGCGGCAGCACGAGCGGCGAGTGCCAATCGTGGAAGACGACGGGCACGATGGCGCCGGCGATGGCGCCCATGATGAACTGCCCCTCGGCGCCGATGTTCCAGTTGTTCGAGCGGTAGCAGACCGAGAGCCCCGCGCCGATGAGGATGAGGGGTGCCGCCTTGACGGCGATCTCGTGCAGCGACCAGACGTCGGTGAGCGGCTCGACGAAGAAGCTGTAGAGCGCCGCCACGGGATTCTTGCCGATCAGCGCAAACATGATGCCGCCGGCGACCACGGTGAGGGCGAGTGCCAGGAAGGGCGAGAGGACGGAGAGCAGCGTCGAGGGGCGCGGCCGCTTCTCAAGCTCGATGCGCATGGGCCACCTCCGCGCTTTCGTCCGTCTCGCCGTGCATGCCGCCCATCAGCAGGCCGATCTTCTCCCGCGTCAGCGACTGTGCGGGATAGGTGTCGGAAAGCCGCCCCTCGCTGATCACCGCGATCTCGGTCGCCACCTCGAAGATCTCGTCGAGGTCCTGGCTGATGACGAGGACGGCCGAGCCCGAGCGCGCCAGATCGACCAGCGCCTGGCGGATGCGGCTCGCGGCCCCCGCGTCGACGCCCCAGGTCGGCTGGTTGACGACGAGCACGGACGGCTGCCGGTCGAGCTCGCGCCCGACGATGAACTTCTGCAGGTTGCCGCCGGACAAGGAGCCTGCGGCCGGGTTGTCGCCGCTCTTGCGCACGTCCATCGTCTCGGCGATGCGCTTGGAGGCGAGCCGCACGACCGCCTGGCGGATGATGCCGAGCGCGCCGCCGCCCAAAAAAGTCTTCCGGTCGGACTGATTGCGGGCGAGCACGAGATTGTCCGAGAGCGGCAGGGCCGGCACGGCGGCATGGCCGTGACGCTCCTCCGGCACGAAGCCGGCGCCGATCAGGCGGCGCGCGGAAATGCCGAGATTGCCGGCCGGCCGGCCGCGGATCGACACCATCGCCGGGTCGGAGACCGGATATTCGCCCGAGAGCGCGTCGAAGAGCTCGCTCTGGCCGTTGCCGGCCACGCCGGCGATCGCCAGCACCTCGCCGGCGCGGACCTTCAGACAGACGTCCTTGAGCGCCACGGCGAAGGGGCTGCGGGCGGGAACGGTGAGGTGCCGCGCCTCCAGCAGCACGTCGCCCCTGGCGCCGGTGCCGGCGGCGCTGACGGCGGCGACGTCGCTGCCGACCATCATGCGGGCGAGCGAGGCCGGCGTCTCCTTGCGCGGGTCGCAGGCACCCGTCACCTTGCCGTGGCGCAGCACCGTGGCGCGGTCGCAGATGCGCTGTACCTCCTCCAGCCGGTGGCTGATGTAGAGCACCGAGCGGCCTTCCGCCTTCAACTTGGCGAGCGTCTCGAACAGCCGGTCGGCCTCCTGCGGGGTCAGCACCGAGGTCGGCTCGTCGAGGATGATCAGCTCCGGGTTCTGCAGCAGCGCGCGGACGATCTCGATGCGCTGGCGCTCGCCGACCGAGAGGTCGGCGACATGGGCGTTCGGGTCGAGCGGCAGGCCGTAGAGGCGCGACAGGCGTGAGGCCTCCTCCGCCACCTTCGAGAGCGAGATGCCGGGGGGAAGCGAAAGCGCAATGTTCTCGGCGACCGTCAGCGCCTCGAACAGCGAGAAATGCTGGAACACCATGCCGATGCCGATCCGCCGCGCCGCGGCAGGGCTCGCTATGCGCACCGGCTCGCCCTTCCAGAGGATCTCGCCGCTCGTCGGGGCGAGCACGCCGAACAGCATCTTCACCAGCGTCGACTTGCCGGCGCCGTTCTCGCCGAGCAGGGCGTGGATCTCGCCCGGCCGGATGTCGAGGTCGATGGCGTTGCAGGCGGTAAACGAGCCGAAAAGCTTCGTCAGGCTGCGGACGGCCAGCAGCGGGCCGTCCCCGGACGCTTCCACGTCTGACACTGTTCCCCTCTTTCCTGCCGCCCGCTTCGTTCCGCCCGTCGGGGCCGTTCACGGAATGAGCAGCGTCGTTCCACTCGTTCTTCTTGCTTCCAGATCCGCATGCGCCCTGCCGGCCTCGGCGAGCGGATAAGTCTGATGAATAATGTTATGCACTTTGTTGCCTTGCACAACAGCAAAGAGCGAGTTTGCACATGCATCCAGCGCCTCGCGCGTGGCGATGTAATGGAAGAGCGACGGACGGGTGGCGAAGAGCGATCCCTTCTGGGAGAGGAGCCCGAGGTTGAAGGCGTCGACCGGGCCGGAGGAATTGCCGAAGCTGACGAACAGGCCGCGCGGCTTGAGGCAGTCGAGCGACGTCGGGAAGGTGTCGCGGCCGACCGAATCGTAGACGACGTCGACGCCCGCCCCGCCGGTGATCTCGCGCACGCGCGCGACGAAATCCTCCTTCGAATAGTCGATGACGTGGTCGTAGCCGTTGTCGAGCGCGAGCCTGACCTTCTCCGGCGAGCCCGCCGTGCCGATCACGGTCGCGCCCAGCGCCTTCGCCCACTGGCCGGCGATCAGCCCCACCCCGCCGGCGGCGGCATGGAACAGGAGCACCGTGCCGGGCTTCACGGCATAGGTCTGGTTGAGCAGATACTGCGCCGTCATGCCCTTCAGCATCATCGAGGCGGCCGTTTCCAGCGAGATCCCCTCCGGCACCCTGACGAGATGGCGCGTCGCGACGTTGCGCTCGGCCGCATAGGCGCCGTCGGCGGAGGCATAGGCGACGCGGTCGCCGACGGAAAAGTCGCTCACGCCCTCGCCCACCGCCGTCACCGTCCCCGCGCCCTCCTTGCCGGGCACGAAGGGAAGCTCGGCCTTGTAGAGGCCGGTGCGGAAATAGACGTCGATGAAGTTGAGGCCGATCGCCGCCTGGCGGATCTGCACCTCGCCGGGACCGGGGGCGGAAAGCGGCATGTCCTCCAGCTGGAGCACCTCCGGTCCGCCGAGGCTGCGCACGACGATTGCCTTGGTCATGATGTCCTCCGTTCGATGTTAGGAGCGCCGGCCGAGGTTCGGGAAGGCCTGCAGCACGGCGCCGATGCCATAGAGATAGATGCCCGTGGCGACCATGCCCCAGACCACCCAGGCGGGCGTCTCGAAATGCAGGAGCAGCGCGTAGATGCCGAGCAGCGACCAGACGAGGAAGACCGCGAGATTGAGCGATCTGAGCCGCGCCACCCGCACGGGATGCAGGAAGTTGATCGGCATGAAGGTGAGGAACACCGAGACGAAGACGACGATGGAGGCGGTGAGCTCGCTCGCCTGGATGACGAAGAGCGTGAAGACCACCATGTTCCACACGACCGGGAAGCCGGAGAAGAAATATTCCTCCGTCTTCATGCCCATGTCCGCATAGTAGATGGCGCTGGAGACGACGATGGCGCCGGCGGCGACGAAGGACCAGGGCTCGCCGATCATGCCGTTCTGGTAGAGCGCGAAGGCCGGCAGCAGCACGTAGGTCACGTAGTCGATGATGTTGTCGAGCGTGTCGCCGGACCAGTTCGGCAGCACCTCCTTGACGCGGACCTTGCGGGCGATCGGCCCGTCGATGCCGTCGACCAAGAGCGCCAGCCCGAGCCACCAGAACATGTCGACGAAGCGGTGCTCGGCCGCCGCCACCACGCCGAGGAAGGCGAGGAACGAGCCGGAGGCCGTCAGGATATGGACCGAGAAGGCGCGCATTTCCGCATAGGGCACGCGCTTGTAGTTGAAGAACTTCATTGCCTGTTGCTGTCCATTCCTGCAGGGCTCGTGCCGGTAAATATGCATTGATTGCCCGGCGCCGCCAGTGAAAAACCGTGCGTCCCGCGCGCCGTCCTTTCGCCTGCGCCGTTTCATCCCATGGAAAAAGCCCCTTTGCGGCCCTACCCTCAGGCGCTAGAAGGCCCGCAAACCTGTGGGCAAATGCGTCCGCCGAAGGGAGACCGGGATGAACGAGTTCGATATCGCCGTCGCGGGCGCCGGCCTGGCCGGCAGCCTCGCCGCGCTGGCGCTGGCCGATTCGGGACGGCGCGTCGCGCTCGTCGCGCCGCCCGCCCGCGCCCATGACGGGCGCACGACCGCGCTGATGGACCAGTCCATCGCCTTCCTGAAGACGCTCGGCCTGTGGGGCGAGGTCGAGCGGCACGCCGCACCGCTCGAAACCATGCAGATCCTCGACGGCACGGCGCGGCTCCTGCGCGCGCCGCCCGTCGCCTTCCGCGCCAGTGAGGTAGGGCTCGCCGCCTTCGGCTACAACATCCCCAACGCGCCCTTCATCGGCATCCTCGAAGAGAGGATCGCCGCGCACACGGGCATCGCCCGCGTCTCCGCCGGCGTCACAGCCGCGACCGCCTTCGACGGCCATGTCGAGCTGACGCTGGACGACGGCGGACGGGCGGCCGCCCGCCTCGTCGTCGGTGCGGACGGCCGCAGGTCGAGGATCCGCGAGAGCGCCGGCATCGGCGTCAGCGCCTGGTCCTATCCGCAGAGCGCGCTCGTCCTCAATTTCGCGCACGAGCGCCCGCACGGCAACGTCTCGACGGAATTCCACACCGAGAGCGGCCCCTTCACGCAGGTGCCGCTGCCCGGCCGCCGCTCCAGCCTCGTCTGGGTGCTGCCGCCGGCCGAGGCCGAGCGTCTGCGCCGGCTCGACGCGGAAACCCTCGGCCGCGCCGTCGAGACGCGCATGCAGTCCATGCTCGGCAAGGTGACGGTGGAGGGCGCCGTGCAGGCCTTCCCGCTCTCCGGCATGACCGCCGACCGCTTCGGCAAGGGGCGGATCGCGCTCGTCGGCGAGGCGGCGCACGCCTTCCCGCCGATCGGCGCGCAGGGGCTGAACCTCAGCCTGCGCGACATCATGGCGCTCGTCGAGCTCGTGCGCCGCGGCGATGCGCCGGAGGCGATCGGCGACCGCTTCAACCGCCGCCGCCAGGCGGACGTCCGCTCGCGCACCGCAAGCGTCGACCTCCTCAACCGCTCGCTGCTGTCCGATTTCCTGCCGGTGCAGGTGCTGCGCTCGGCGGGCTTGCACCTCCTCTCCGTGCTCGGCCCGCTGCGCAGCGTCGTCATGCGCGAGGGCATCGAGCCCGGCGGCTCGCTCAGGGCGCTGCGCGACGGCTTACGGGAACGGATCGGCCGGCAGCAGGCCTGACTTGACGAGATAGAGCAGCAGCGTCACCGACGCGACGGAGAGCACCGTCGTGATCAGGATCGTCGCCGAGGCGCGCTCCTGCCATACGCCGTATTGCTGGGCGATGACGAAGACGTTCGTCGCCGTCGGCAGCGCGGCGAGCAGCACCGCCGTATAGACCCAGACCGGATCGAAATGCCCGGCGAGGCCGAGCACGAGATACATCGTCACCGGCAGCAGAAGCAGCTTCGCCGGCACGATGTAGCCGATCTCCACCGGCACGCGCCTGAGCGGCCTCAGCGCCAGCGTGACGCCCATGGCGAAGAGCGCACAGGGCGCGGCGGCCTGCGCGAGATAATCGATCAGCCGCTGCAGCGGCAACGGCGGCTCGAAACCGGCGAAGGCGGCGGCGAATCCGGCCGCGGTGGCGAGGATGAAGGGATGCGTGACGATGCGGTAGGCGACCCCGGCGGCGATCTCCAGCGCCGGCCGCTTCTCCCCGCCCGCGACCGCCATCAGCGCCGGCGCGACGGTGAAATGCAGCATGTTCTCGAAGCAGAAGATCAGCGCCACCGGCACGGCCGCCGGCTCGCCGAAGGCGAGCAGCGCCAGGCCCGGACCCATGTAGCCGATGTTGCCGTAGGCGGCGGCGAGCCCCTGGATCGTCGCCTCGCCCACCGTCGCGCGCCGCAGGAGGAGGCCGGCGGCGAAGATCAGGCCGAAGACGAGATAGGTGGCGCCGACGTCGGCGAGGATGAAGTCGATGCGCGTCAGTTCCTCGACCGGCGTGCGGGCGACCAGCTTGAAGAACAGCGCCGGCAGCGCGATGTAGATGATGAAGGTGTTGAGCCAGCCGAGCGCCTCGGCCGGCTGGCGGCTGACCTTCGCCGCCGCGTAGCCGAGGAGGATCATGCCGAAGAACGGCAGCACGAGCCCGACGATGTCTGCCATGGACCGAACGCCGCTCCCCTTTTCCGCCGCAGCCCCCGGGACTAGCCGATTTGCGAGAGAATGGGAAACGTTTGCTGGAACCAGATGGCGACGGCGCTGATATAGCCGAAGATGAAGGCGAGCCCCGTCAGCACGAGCAGCGCGCCCATCACCTTCTCCACCGTGCCGAGATGGCGGCGGAAGCGGACGAGAAAGCGCATGAAGGCGCCGGAGAAGCCGGCGGCGATCCAGAAGGGCACGGCAAGTCCGAGCGAATAGACGGCAAGCAGCGCCGCGCCGTCGCCGACCGTCTCGCGCGCGGCCGCGACCCCGAGGATCGCGCCGAGCACCGGGCCGATGCAGGGCGTCCAGCCGAAGGCGAAGGCGAGGCCCATGATGTAGGCGCCCGAGGCGGTCGCCGGCTTGCCGCCGCCCTGGAAGCGCGCTTCGCGGGAAAAGAGGCCGATGCGCAGGAACCCGAGGAAATGCAGCCCCATCAGGATGATGACGACGCCGCCCACCTGCGCGAGGATGTCGATGTGGCGGCGCAGCACCATGCCGATCGTCGAGGCGCCCGCGCCGAGCGCGACGAAGACGGTGGCGAAGCCGAGCGTGAAGCAGAAGGCGGCAAGAAGCACGGCGCCGCGCGTATCGCGCCGCACCGCCACCGCGCCGTCTCCGCGGAACTGCTCCACCGAGACGCCGGCCATGTAGCAGAGATAGGGCGGCACCAGCGGCAGCACGCAGGGCGAAAGGAAGGACAGGGCGCCGGCGAGTAGCGCGCTCAGGAGGGAAATATCCGCGATCGACACGAGGCTGCTCCGCAACGGAATGGCCGGGACACGGCCGGGGTTCGGCCCCTCAATATCCGCCCCGGGGCCCTGCTGCCAATCACCTTTCGGCGAACGCGGCGAAATGCAGCAAAAGCTGTTTCGCGCCGCATTTTCCGGGTTGACCCGCCATGGCCTCCTGCCTATGTTCCGCGCACTTCCGCGGGGGCCGAAAATCCCCGCCGGGGAGCGCGTAGCTCAGCCGGTAGAGCAACTGACTTTTAATCAGTAGGTCCAGGGTTCGAATCCCTGCGCGCTCACCAACCAACCCCATCCATACCGACTTGCGATGGCCATCGCCTCTTCACGGCCGTCGGCATGCTTCCGGCCGAGCGGGTCACGTGCGGGCTCGCTCTAACTTTTGGTGGTATTTTGTATCAATATTGATCTAAGGTTTAACGCAGCTATCCTGAAAATCGCACGCCTTCCTGACGGCTTTGGGGGACAAGACGATGACGGCAATGGAATATCTGCAGGAATGGATAAGACAGAACCGGCGCGGCGCGGCGCTGATCTCCGGCGCCATCGCCCTGTTTGCGGCCGTCGCCGTCATCGAGGGATTCGGGCTGCAGCTCGAATCGACGATCCCGAGCATCGTGTGGATCCTGCTGATCGGCTTCCTCCTGCTCATCATCGAGCGTTTCCTCGACGAGCCGTTCGCCGTGCGGGCGCTTTCCTGGTTCTTCGGCGCCCTCGTCGTGCTCTGGGTTCTTGCCTTCATCTGGCACAAGCTCAACCCGGAGAACGAACGCGGCGCCTGCGTCGTCTATTTCTGGCAGCCGTGCCGCATCACGGCGGACAGGCAGGCCGACACGGCGTCGGGAGACAGCGCCGGCCTTCTGGAATGCGCGCCTCCGGCCGTCACGACGACGCCGGCGGTCCAGGTCGGGCAATACCGGGTCTTCATCCAGTTCGCCGGATACAGCCGCAGCACCATCGTCGAGCTCGCCAGGCTGCTCGAGACCGGCGGATGGAACGTGCAGGGCGCCGGCCAGGGCGGTGAACGGATCGCAAGCGCGGCCGGCAAGGCCGAGGTGCGTTATCACACCGGCGACGAGCGGGCGGCGGAGGCGCTGGCGGCCGCCATAAGCGCCAGCAAGGTCAAGACGGTGAAAACGGTGCGCATGGACATCATCACGCCCGGCACCCTCGAGGTCTGGATCGGACAGTAAGGCCGCCGAGCCCGGAGGAAACGGCAAGGGGCAGGACCTTCGCCCTGCCCCGAACCGGGAAATCGCCCCTCTGCCGGGCTCGACGCCAGGATCGCTCAGAACGGAATGTCATCGTCCATGTCGCGCGACATCGGCGAGCCGCCCGAGCGGCTGGCACCGCCGCTTCCGCTGCCGCCGGAGGGGCGCGAACCGTAATCGTCGTAGCTCGGCGCGCCGCCGCCGTAGCCGCCGCCGAAATCGCCGCCGCCGCGGCGCTCGCCGCCGCCCTCGCCGCGCCCGTCGAGCATCGTCAGCGTCGAGTTGAAGCCCTGCAGCACGACTTCCGTCGTGTAGCGGTCGTTGCCGTTCTGGTCCTGCCACTTGCGGGTCTGCAGCTGGCCCTCGACATAGAGCTTCGCGCCCTTCTTCACATATTGCTCGACGACCTTGCACAGGCCCTCGTTGAAGACGACAACGTTGTGCCATTCCGTCTTCTCGCGGCGCTCGCCGCTGTTGCGGTCGCGCCAGCTCTCCGAGGTGGCGATGCGCAGGTTGGCGATCGGCCGACCGTCCTGCGTGCGCCGGATTTCCGGGTCCGCCCCGACGTTGCCGATCAAGATCACCTTGTTGACGCTACCAGCCATGCCCGTCACTTTCCGTTGTCGTGCCGGACCATGGGCCGGCATCATGTCGATACGATGGTCCATCTTACCGGCTGGCGCCGCCCCGCGCCGCCCCGGCCTCACCGTAATCCACAGATCATTGCCAAATTCGTTCTTTTTTTGTTCTAATAATTCCCTACTATCTTGTCAACCGAATCGGAAAGGGGCACGGATTTCCGGGAAAGGCGCATGGACAGGCGCCCGCCCGTCCCTACATAGGGGGCACAACGACCTCAGACGCTGGACACCATGAGCGACCTCAAGACCATTTCCATCCGCGGCGCGCGCGAGCACAACCTCAAGGGCATCGATCTCGACCTGCCGCGCAACAAGCTGATCGTCATGACCGGGCTTTCGGGCTCCGGCAAATCGTCGCTCGCCTTCGACACGATCTATGCCGAGGGCCAGCGCCGCTATGTCGAGAGCCTCTCGGCCTATGCGCGCCAGTTCCTGGAGATGATGCAGAAGCCGGACGTCGACCAGATCGACGGGCTGTCGCCCGCCATCTCCATCGAGCAGAAGACCACCTCGAAGAACCCGCGCTCGACCGTCGGCACGGTCACCGAGATCTACGACTACATGCGCCTGCTCTTCGCCCGCGTCGGCGTGCCCTATTCGCCGGCGACGGGCCTGCCGATCGAGAGCCAGACGGTGAGCCAGATGGTCGACCGGGTGCTGGATTTCGGCGAGGGCACGCGGCTCTACATCCTCGCGCCCGTCGTGCGCGGCCGCAAGGGCGAGTACAGGAAGGAACTCGCCGAGCTGATGAAGAAGGGGTTCCAGCGCGTCAAGGTCGACGGGCAGTTCTACGAGATCGCCGACGTGCCGGCGCTCGACAAGAAATACAAGCACGACATCGACGTGGTGGTCGATCGCGTCGTCGTCAGGCCCGACCTCGCGACGCGGCTCGCCGACAGCCTGGAGACGTGCCTGTCGCTCGCCGACGGGCTCGCGGTCGCCGAATTCGCCGACAGGCCGCTGCCGCCGGAGGAGACGGCGGCGGGCGGCTCGGCCAACAAGTCGCTCAACGAGACGCACGAGCGCGTGCTGTTTTCCGAAAAGTTCGCCTGCCCCGTCTCCGGCTTCACCATCCCGGAGATCGAGCCGCGGCTCTTCTCCTTCAACAACCCCTTCGGCGCCTGCCCGACCTGCGACGGGCTCGGCAGCCAGCAGAAGATCGATCCGGAGCTGATCGTGCCCGAGCAGCAGCGGACGCTGCGCGACGGCGCCATCTCGCCCTGGGCGAAATCCTCCTCGCCCTACTACAACCAGACGCTGGAGGCGCTCGGCGCGGCTTACGGCTTCAAGCTCTCCAACCGCTGGAGCGAGCTTTCCGAGGAGGCGCGGGACGCGATCCTGTTCGGCACCAAGGAGAAGGTGGAGTTCCACTACCAGGACGGCGCGCGCGCCTACAAGACGGTGAAGACCTTCGAGGGCATCGTGCCGAACCTGGAGCGGCGCTGGAAGGAGACGGATTCGGCCTGGGCGCGCGAGGAGATCGAGCGCTACATGTCCGCCGCCCCCTGCCCGGCCTGCGCCGGCTACCGCCTCAAGCCGGAGGCGCTGGCGGTGAAGATCGGCGGGCTGCACATCGGCGAGGCCACGGCCATGTCTATCCGGGTGGCGCGCGACTGGTTCGAGGCGCTGCCGGAGCGGCTCTCGCCCAAGCAGAACGAGATCGCCGTGCGCATCCTCAAGGAGATCCGCGAGCGGCTGCGCTTCCTCAACGACGTCGGCCTCGAATATCTGTCGCTGTCGCGCAATTCCGGCACGCTGTCGGGCGGCGAGAGCCAGCGTATCCGCCTCGCCTCGCAGATCGGCTCGGGGCTGACGGGCGTGCTCTACGTGCTCGACGAGCCGTCGATCGGCCTGCACCAGCGCGACAACGCCCGCCTCCTCGACACGCTCCGGCACCTGCGCGACATCGGCAACACGGTGATCGTCGTCGAGCACGACGAGGACGCCATCCTGACGGCCGACCACGTGGTCGATATCGGCCCCGCCGCCGGCATCCACGGCGGCGAGGTCGTCGCCCAGGGCACGCCGGACGACATCATCGCCAGCCCCGCCTCGCTCACCGGCAAATATCTTTCCGGAGAACTCTCCGTCGCGGTGCCGGCGGAGCGGCGCAAGCCGCAGAAGAAGAAGGAGATCCGCGTCGTCGGCGCGCGCGCCAACAACCTGAAGGACGTGACCGCGGCCATCCCGCTCGGCGTCTTCACGGCGGTGACGGGCGTGTCCGGCGGCGGCAAGTCGACCTTCCTGATCGAGACGCTCTACAAGGCGGCGGCGCGGCGCATCATGGGCGCGCGCGAGATCCCGGCCGAGCACGAGCGCATCGACGGCTTTGAATATATCGACAAGGTCATCGACATCGACCAGTCGCCGATCGGCCGCACGCCGCGCTCCAACCCGGCCACCTATACCGGCGCCTTCACGCCGATCCGCGACTGGTTCGCGGGCCTGCCGGAGGCGAAGGCGCGCGGCTACCAGCCCGGCCGCTTCTCCTTCAACGTCAAGGGCGGGCGCTGCGAGGCCTGCCAGGGCGACGGCGTCATCAAGATCGAGATGCACTTCCTGCCGGACGTCTACGTCACCTGCGACGTCTGCCACGGCAAGCGCTACAACCGCGAGACGTTGGACGTCACCTTCAAGGGCAAGTCGATCGCCGACGTGCTCGACATGACGGTGGAGGAAGGCGTCGAGTTCTTCGCCGCCGTGCCGGCGGTGCGCGACAAGCTCGTCACGCTCAACCAGGTCGGCCTCGGCTACATCAAGGTCGGCCAGCAGGCGAACACGCTGTCGGGCGGTGAGGCGCAGCGCGTCAAGCTCGCCAAGGAACTGTCGCGCCGCTCGACCGGCCGCACGCTCTACATCCTCGACGAGCCGACGACGGGCCTGCACTTCCACGATGTGGCGAAGCTGCTCGAGGTGCTGCACGAGCTCGTCAACCAGGGCAATTCGGTCGTCGTCATCGAGCACAATCTGGAGGTCATCAAGACTGCCGACTGGATCATCGACTTCGGCCCCGAGGGCGGCGACGGCGGCGGCGAGGTGATCGCCGAGGGCACGCCGGAGGATGTGGTCAAGGTCAAGCGCTCCTATACCGGCCAGTTCCTGAAGGAGCTCCTGGAGCGCCGGCCGATGAAGAGGGCGGCGGCCGAATGACGGCCGACCGGGAAACGGCCGTCCGGCAGGCGGTCGAGCGGCTGGGTGTGCTGCTCTTCGCCAAGGACGCGGCGATCGCCGAAGAGTTCGCGCCCGACGCCGTGCTCGCCGGATCGGAGACGGGCGAGCGGGCCGATGGCCGTGACGCCGTCGCGAAGCTCTTCGCCGGCCTGATGGAGAAGCCGCGGACGGTCCGCTGGGCCTGGGACAGCCTCGACGTCTCGGTCGCCGGCGACCTCGCCTGGATTTTTGCAGAAGGAAACGCCCTCCTCGGCCAGGACGACGGGGAGCGCGCCTTTCCCTACCGGCTCTCGGGCGTCCTGCGCTTTCGCGACGGGACGTGGAGGTGGCAGCTGTTCCACGGTTCCGAGCCGGCGGGCTGATGTTTCGACGGAGGAGACCATGATCCCAATCCGGCATCATCGGCATCGGCGGCTGGATGGTCGATCCTCGCGAGGAGCGCCGCGAACGGTGGCCAATGAAGAAGACGGCGGCGGAGCAGCGCGCATGATCCTGATCGGCCAGTACGATTCCTCCTATGTGCGGCGCGTGGCGATCGCCATGCGGCTCTACGGCCTCGCCTTCGAGCATCGCCCGTGGTCGGTGTTCGGCGACGCCGGGAAGCTGCAGGCGGTCAATCCGCTGATGCGCGTGCCGACGCTCGTGCTCGACGACGGCGACATCGTCGCCGACAGCGCGTCGATCCTCGACCATCTCGACGGGCTGGTGCCCGCCGACCGCCGGCTGGTGCCGCAGGCGGGGCCGGCGCGCCGCCATGCGCTCAAGGTCATGGCCTTCGCAACGGGCCTCGCGGACAAGGGCGTCAGCCTGTTCTACGAGCTGCACCTGCACGAGACGCCTTCGGCCGGCTGGGTCGAGCGATGCCGCTCGCAGATCCTCGCCACGCTCGGCGCGCTCGAGGCCGACCGCGCAAACCGGACGGGCGACCACTGGTTCGGCACTGCGATCGGGCACGCCGATATCGCCGTCGCCTGCGCCTGGCGCCATGTGGGCGAGGCGCATCCGGGGCTGATCGATGCCGCCGCCTATCCCGCGCTCGCCGCGCATTGCGCGCGGCTGGAAGCGCTGCCGGTGTTCCGGGAGATTTTCCAGCCTTTCGCCGCACCGGCCTGAGACCCGTCCTGTCCGTCGAGGAGAACCGACATGAGCACATCCGGCATCATCCGCACCGGCATCGGCGGCTGGACCTTCGATCCGTGGGAAGGCACCTTCTATCCGGACAAGCTGCCGAAGAAGCGCCAGCTCGAATATGCGAGCCGCGAGCTCTCGGCCATCGAGGTGAACGGCACCTATTACGGCTCGCAGAAGCCGGAGACCTTCGCCAAGTGGGCGAGCGAGGTGCCGGACGGCTTCATCTTCTCGCTCAAGGCGAGCCGCTTCACCACCAACCGCAAGGTCCTGGCCGACGGCGGCGAATCCGTCGAGCGGTTCCTGACGCAGGGGCTGACCGAGCTCGGCGACCATCTCGGCCCGATCCTCTGGCAGTTCCCGCCGACGAAGAAGTTCGAGCCGGAGGATTTCGAGGCCTTCCTGAAGCTCCTGCCGGAGAAGCTCGACGGGCTTTCGCTGAAACATGCGCTGGAAGTCCGCCACGAGACGTTCAAGGTGCCGGAATTCGCGGCCCTCGCCCGCAAGTACAAAATGGCGATCGTCTACGCGCAGCACGAGGATTATCCGGAGATCGCCGACGTGACGGCGGATTTCGTCTATGCCCGCCTGCAGAAGGGCTCCGACGACATTCCGACCTGCTATCCGGAAAAGGCGCTGGACGAATGGGCGGGACGGCTCAAGGCGTGGGCCGGCGGCGGCGAGCCGGGCGACCTGTCGAAGGTCGACCCGGATGTGAAGCCTGCGAAGACAGCCCGCGACGTCTTCGCCTTCTTCATCACCTCCGGCAAGGTGAACGCGCCGAACGGCGCGCGCGAACTCAAGAAACGGACCGGCTGAGGCCTGGTCGCTTGTGGAATGACGAGGCTCCTCCTGCTTCCTTCTCCCCCCGGGAGAGGTCGCGGCAGCGGGATGAGGGGGACGCCGCAGGCGACCTTGCGGTGCGTTCCACCCCCTCATCCGGCCCTTCGGGCCACCCTCTCCCCGGCGGGGAGAAGGGGAACGGCAGCGCCGCTTTCCATGGGCATCGCTTACGGGCGCGGCCAGGGCGGGATGGCGGCGGGCAGGTCTTCCGCCGTCAGCCCCTCGCCTGCGATACGTCCCGCCTCGCCATGGCGCCAGACGGCACTTGCCGCCGCCTCGAAGGCAGGCATGCCCTGCGCCAGATGCGCGCCGACGATGCCGGCGAGCACGTCGCCGGAACCGGCCGTGGCGAGCCAGGGCGGGGCGTTGTCGTTGACGAGCGCACGGCCGTCGGGGCTCGCGATCACCGTGTCCGCCCCCTTCAGCACCACCACGGCATGGCTGCGGGCGGCCGCCTGCTGCGCGCGGTCGATCTTCGACAGCGTGCCGTCCTCGGCGAGATCGGGGAAAAGACGGGCGAACTCGCCGTCGTGCGGCGTCAGCACGAGCCGCGGCGCGCCCTCGGCAAAGAGCGGGAACAGCGCTTCCGGCGCGTCGCGGAAGGCGGTGATGCCGTCGGCGTCGAGCACCAGCCGGCGCCCCGCTTCGGCGATCCGGCGGACGTAGGCCCGCGCCCTTTCCATGTCGCCGAAGCCGGGGCCGAGGACGAAGGCGGCGAGCCGGCGGTCTTCGAGCAGGCGGGAGAGATCCTCCTCGCCGTCGACCTCCTTGAGCATCACCGCCGTCAGCTGCGCGGCATTGGCGGCAAGGGCCGGCTCCGGCGACAGCAGCGTCACCAGCCCGGCGCCGGCGCACAGCCCCGCGGCGGCGGAGAGCCGGGCGGCGCCCGTCGCCGTCGCCGGGCCGGAGAAGACGGCGAGATGGCCGCGGGTATACTTGTGCGCGGCCTGGCCTGCGGCCGGCAGCGCGCCGCCCCAGATCGCCGGCGAATTGAGGCGGATATGCCGGGAATGGCGCATCAGGATGCGCGCCGGTATGCCGATGTCGAACACCTCGACCGTGCCGCAGAGCGACCGGCCGGGCATCAGCAGGTGCCCCGGCTTGCGGCAGACGAAGGTGACGGTCATCGCCGCCTTGAAGGCGGCGCCCAGCACCGCGCCGGTGCGCCCGTCGACGCCCGAGGGCAGGTCGACGGCGACGACCGGCAGCGCCAGCGTGCCGACCGCCTCCACCGCCCGCAGCGCGGCCTCCGGCAGGTCGCGCGCCAGCCCCGCGCCGAACAGCGCGTCGATGACGACGTCGCCCGTCTCTGGGCGGAAATCCTGCAGCGGGGCCGCGGCGCCGGCCCAGGCGGAAGACATCGCCGCCGCGTCGCCCGCAAGCCGCGCCGGATCGCCGAGCGCGAAGACCGCGACATCGGCACCCGCCGCGCTGAGCGCGCGCGCCGCCACGTAGCCGTCGCCGCCGTTATTGCCGGGCCCGCAGAGGACGACGAAGCGTAAAGCGCCGGGAAAGCGCCGGAGTGCCGCGGCGGCCACCGCCTGCCCTGCCCGCTCCATCAGGCCGAGACTGGAAATGCCGGAATCCGCGGCGTCCCGGTCGACGGCGGCCATGTCCGCGGGCGGGATGACGAGGGTATCGCGTTCGCTGTGCATGCCTCACCATGTCAGGAAATGCGGGCCGCGAACAGGGCCGCCCGCCACGTTGCGGCAAAAGGCCATTTTTTATGCATCTGCATAATTGGAATGCTCAAATAGGGGGCTTTGCGGCATCGATCCGGTCATTCGCGCGGCATGCAGCCGCCCGGGGACGCGCAGGGTGACAATTTTTAGGCAAATCCCCTCTGGTTCTTTTCTCCGGAAAGCCGCATGATCGCCGGCGCGACGGCGTGTGGGGCGAAGAAAAAAGACGCATTTCGTCCGGTCCGGCGCCGTCGCGATGGAAACTGGCACGCCACGTGCATCAGAGTGGGCAGCGGGGTCGATCCCCGCGCAAACGGGAGAAGCGGAGAGACATTTTCTCATGAAAAAGATCGAAGCGATCATCAAGCCCTTCAAGCTCGATGAAGTGAAGGAAGCCCTTCAGGAAGTCGGCCTGCAGGGCATCACCGTCACCGAGGCGAAGGGCTTTGGACGCCAGAAGGGCCATACGGAACTCTACCGTGGCGCCGAATACGTCGTCGACTTCCTGCCGAAGGTGAAGGTCGAAGTCGTTCTGGCGGACGAGAATGCGGAGGCCGTCATCGAGGCGATCCGCAACGCCGCGCAGACCGGTCGCATCGGCGACGGGAAGATCTTCGTCTCCAACGTCGAAGAGGTCATCCGCATCCGCACCGGCGAGACCGGCATCGACGCCATCTGATCCCGCCCGGCCGTCCGGCCGAGGCTTTCCACCTCGTCATTCACACAGGGACCATAAAATATGACGACTGCCAACGATATCCTCAAGCAAATCAAGGAAAACGACGTCAAGTTCGTCGACCTGCGCTTCACCGACCCCAAGGGCAAGCTGCATCACCTGACGATGGACGTCTCCTGCGTCGACGAAGACATGTTCGCCGACGGCGTCATGTTCGACGGTTCCTCGATCGGCGGCTGGAAGGCCATCAACGAATCCGACATGGTGCTGATGCCCGACCCGGCGACCGTCCACATGGACCCGTTCTTCGCGCAGTCCACCCTGGTCGTCATGTGCGACATCCTCGACCCGGTCTCCGGCGAGGCCTACAACCGCGACCCGCGCGGCACCGCCAAGAAGGCCGAGGCCTATCTCAAGGCGTCCGGCATCGGCGACACCGTCTATGTCGGCCCGGAGCCGGAATTCTTCGTCTTCGACGACGTCAAGTACAAGGCCGACCCCTACAATACCGGCTTCAAGCTCGACTCGTCCGAGCTGCCGTCGAACGACGACACCGACTACGAGACCGGCAACCTCGGCCATCGCCCGCGCGTCAAGGGCGGCTACTTCCCGGTTCCGCCGATCGACTCGTGCCAGGACATGCGCTCGGAGATGCTGACGGTGCTCGCCGAGATGGGCGTCGTCGTCGAGAAGCAGCACCACGAGGTCGCCGCCGCCCAGCACGAGCTCGGCGTCAAGTTCGACACGCTGGTGCGCAACGCCGACAAGATCCAGATCTACAAGTACGTCGTCCACCAGGTCGCCAACGCCTACGGCAAGACGGCCACCTTCATGCCGAAGCCGATCTTCGGCGACAACGGCTCGGGCATGCACGTGCACCAGTCGATCTGGAAGGACGGCAAGCCGACCTTCGCCGGCGACGAATATGCGGGCCTGTCGGAAACCTGCCTCTACTACATCGGCGGCATCATCAAGCATGCCAAGGCAATCAACGCCTTCTCCAACCCGACGACGAACTCCTACAAGCGTCTCGTCCCGGGCTACGAGGCGCCGGTGCTGCTCGCCTATTCGGCCCGCAATCGCTCGGCCTCGTGCCGCATCCCGTTCGGCACGGGTCCGAAGTCCAAGCGCGTCGAGGTCCGCTTCCCCGACCCGCTGGCGAACCCCTACCTCGCCTTCGCCGCCATGCTGATGGCCGGCGTCGACGGCATCAAGAACAAGATCCATCCCGGCAAGGCCATGGACAAGGACCTCTACGACCTGCCGCCGAAGGAACTGAAGAAGATCCCGACCGTCTGCGGTTCGCTGCGCGAAGCGCTGGAGAGCCTCGACAAGGACCGCAAGTTCCTGACGGCCGGCGGCGTGTTCGACGACGACCAGATCGACGCCTATATCGAGCTGAAGATGGCAGAAGTCATGCGCTTCGAGATGACGCCGCATCCGGTCGAGTTCGACATGTACTATTCCGCCTGACCGGTCTTCCTTTCTCCCCGGCGGGGAGAAGGTGGCCCCAAGGGCCGGATGAGGGGGAAACGCATAGCGATCACGCCTGCGGCGTCCCCTCATCCCGCTGCCGCGACCTTCTCCCCGCGGGGGAGAAGGGACAAGAGGCACTGCCATCATTCCAAAGCAGCCCTCCCGAAACGAAAAAACCCGGCGCAAGGCCGGGCTTTTTGTCGGAAGCGACGGCGGTGCCCGTCAGACGAGGCGGCTCTGCTCCAGCGCGGCCGCGACGAAGCTCGCGAACAGCGGATGCGGGTCGAGCGGGCGGCTCTTCAATTCCGGATGGTACTGCACGCCGATGAACCAGGGATGGTCGGCATATTCCACCGTCTCCGGCAGGAGGCCGTCCGGCGACATGCCGGAGAAGACGAGGCCGCAGCCCTCCAGCCGGTCCTTGTAGTCGACATTCACCTCGTAGCGATGGCGATGGCGCTCGGAAATCTCCGTGGTGCCGTAGATATCGGCGATCCTGGTGCCGGTCTTGAGGGCGGCGCGGTAGGCGCCGAGCCGCATGGTGCCGCCGAGGTCGCCCGCGGCAGAGCGCTTCTCCAGCTCGTTGCCCTTGACCCATTCCGTCATCAGGCCGACGACCGGCTCGCTCGTCTTGCCGAATTCAGTGGAGGAGGCCTTGTCGATGCCGGCGAGATTGCGCGCCGCCTCGACCACGGCCATCTGCATGCCGAAGCAGATGCCGAAATAGGGCACCTTGCGCTCGCGCGCGAAACGCGCCGCGTTGATCTTGCCCTCGGAGCCGCGTTCGCCGAAGCCGCCGGGAACGAGGATGCCGTGCACCTTCTCCAGGTAGGGCGCCGGGTCCTCCTTCTCGAAGACCTCCGACTCGATCCACTCCAGCTTGACCTTGACGTGGTTGGCGATGCCGCCGTGGTAGAGCGCCTCGATCAGCGACTTGTAGGCGTCCTTGAGGCCGGTGTACTTGCCGACGATGGCGATCGTCACCTCGCCTTCCGGCGTGCGGATGCGCTCGGACACGGTCTCCCACGCCTCCAGGCGCGGCTTGGGCGCCGGCTCGATGCCGAAGGCGGCGAGCACCTCGTCGTCGAGGCCTTCCTTGTGATAGGCGAGCGGCACGTCGTAGATCGAGGCGACGTCGAGCGCCTGGATGACGGCGGACGGGCGCACGTTGCAGAACAGCGATAGCTTCCGGCGCTCGGCCTCGGGGATTTCCCGGTCGGCGCGCACGAGCAGGATGTTGGGATGGATGCCGAGCGCCTGCAGCTCCTTCACCGAATGCTGCGTCGGCTTGGTCTTCAGCTCGCCGGCGGCCGGGATATAGGGCATCAGCGTCAGATGCACGTAGACGGCGGTGTTGCGCGGCAGGTCGTTGCCGAGCTGGCGGATCGCCTCCATGAAGGGCATCGCCTCGATGTCGCCGACCGTGCCGCCGATCTCGCAGATCACGAAGTCGTAGTCCTCGTTGCCCTCGGTGACGAAGGCCTTGATCTCGTTGGTGACGTGCGGGATGACCTGGACGGTGGCGCCGAGATAGTCGCCGCGCCGCTCCTTGTCGATGATGTTCTTGTAGATGCGGCCGGTGGTGATGTTGTCGGTCTTGGTCGCCGAGCGGCCGGTGAAGCGCTCGTAATGGCCGAGGTCGAGGTCGGTCTCCGCGCCGTCGTCGGTGACGAACACCTCGCCGTGCTGCGTCGGGCTCATCGTGCCCGGGTCGACGTTGAGGTAGGGGTCCAGCTTCCTCAGCCGCACGCGGTAGCCGCGCGCCTGCAGGAGAGCTCCGAGAGCGGCGGCCGCGATGCCTTTTCCGAGAGAAGAAACCACGCCGCCAGTGATGAATACATATCGCGCCATGGGAGTCACCGGATACCTTTTCAAAAACGATTCCGCCACCGAAAAATCACCGCGGGCGGCGATCCGGAAGGGGCAATCGGCGTTTTACACAAGAAGAAGGCCGGTTGGGTTTCGCCAACCGGCCGGTTCGTTTCGGTCCCCTGCGGCTTACTGGCCGCTCGGCACGTCGGAATTGCTCTGGCCGGCCGTGCCCGCGCCGTCCGCCGGAACGGTGTCGGAGGTCGCCGGCGCCTGCTCGCTCGTGCCGGATGCGGGCGCCTGGCCCTGCTCGCCTTCGCCGCCGCCGAGCGCATCGAGGACGCCGCCCGTGCCGGTCGTGCCCGGAATGCGGTCGAGGATGTCGGTCGGCTGCGTCTCGTAGCGGGCGAGGATGCCCATGGCGAGCGCCAGCACGAAGAAGAGCGCCGCCAGGATCGCCGTCGCGCGGGTCAGCGCGTTGGCCGTGCCGCGCGCCGACATGAAGCCGGACCCGCCGCCGATGCCGAGGCCGCCGCCTTCCGAGCGCTGGATCAGCACCACGCCGATGAGCGCGACGACGACCATGAGATAGATGACGAGCAAGATGGTCTGCATGTTTTCGATATCCGGGGCGCGCGGCCCAAATGGGAGTTAGCGGCTCCTTATACCAAGCCGCCCGTCATTCCAAGCCCTCGCCGCCATTCGGGCGGCGCGCCCGTCAGGCCGTGAGCTCTTCGTATGCCCGGTAGATGGCGAGGAAGTCGGCCGCTTTCAAGCTCGCCCCGCCGATCAGCGCGCCGTCGACATTGGCTACGCCCATCAGCTCCTTCGCGTTGGCGGGCTTCACCGAGCCGCCGTAGAGGATGCGCATCCTCGCGCCCTCTTCCGCAAAGCGTGCGGCAAGCTCGGCGCGCATGAAGGCATGCGCCTCCTCGACGTCGGCGGCGGTCGGCGTGAGCCCCGTGCCGATCGCCCAGACCGGCTCGTAGGCGATCACGGTGTTGGCGGCGGTCGCCCCGTCCGGGACGGAGCCGGCGAGCTGCGCCTTCAGCACGTCGAGCGTCCTGCCCGCCTTACGCTCCTCGCCCGTCTCGCCGATGCAGACGATGGCGACGAGCTCGTTCTCGTGGGCGATCCGGGCCTTGGCGCGCACCAGCGCGTCGCTCTCGCCGTGGTCGGTGCGTCGCTCGGAATGGCCGACGATGACATGGGTGCCGAAGCAGTCGGCGATCATCTCGGCGGAGATGTCGCCGGTATGGGCGCCGGAGGCCTTCTCGTGGCAATCCTGCGCGCCGATCTTCAGCGGGCTGTCGTCTGAGAGGGCGGTGGCGACGTAGAGCAGCGTCGCCGGCGGGCAGATCAGCGTCTCCACCCTCTGCGCCAGCGCGCCCTTCACGCCTTCGGCCATCGCCTTGATCTGGTCGAGCGATGCGCGCGTGCCGTTCATCTTCCAGTTCCCGGCAACAAGCGGGGTCACGTCCGGCGTCATGGGGGCTCCCTTTCCTTCCATCTCGGTCGGCTTGCGGCGTAGCAAATCGGCGCGCGCGAGAAAAGATGCGATTCGCCGCGGCACGCCCGAATATTCCGGCTCGCTGATACGTCGTGGGAAAACGGCGCGGGGCGCGCGCCCGAGGAAGGATGGATGGGGCGCATGCTTCCCTCAAGACGCTGCATCGCCGCCGCGACGGCGGCATTCCTCGTTGCCGGCGCGGCCATCGCGCAGGAGACGGGCGATCCCGCCGCGGGGGGCGACGGGACGCGGGGGCTCGCGGGCATCAAGACCGCGGTCAACGGGGTGACGGCCGGCGAGGCGCTGGTCTCTCCCGTCGTCTCGGCGCGACGCATGGCGCTCGTCGTCGGCATGGCCTCCTACGCGTCGATCTCGCCGCTGCGCAACACCGCGGCCGATGCGCGCGCGGTCGGCGCCATGCTGGAAAGGCTGGATTTCGCCGTCGACCTCGCCATCGACGTGCCTTTCGCACAGCTGAAGGAGACCATCGCCGCCTTCTCGCGCCGGTCGGAGACGGCGGACATCGCGCTGGTCTACTATGCCGGCCACGGCGTCGAGGCGGCCGGAGAGAACTACCTGATCCCGATCGACATCAAGGTCGACGATCCGGCGAAGATCCCCGAGCAGGCCGTGAGCCTCGCCACGGTGCTCGCCAGCGTCGAGCATGCGCGCAAGCTGCGCATCGTCATCCTCGATTCCTGCCGCAACAACCCGTTTCCCGCCTCCAGGGGGCTTGCGGCGGCAA
This sequence comes from Shinella pollutisoli, assembly GCF_024609765.1. Taxonomy (GTDB): domain Bacteria; phylum Pseudomonadota; class Alphaproteobacteria; order Rhizobiales; family Rhizobiaceae; genus Shinella; species Shinella pollutisoli. The sequence goes on along the minus strand of NZ_JANFDG010000023.1, from coordinate 13,256 downwards.
GCGGCGGCATCGCGCCGGCTGTAACGCTCGGCGGCGACGGGCTCTCGCCGCCCGATCCGGCGCAGGGCATGCTGGTGATCTACGCGGCCGAGGGCGGCAAGGTGGCGCTCGACGGCGACGGCGACAACAGCCCCTTCGCCACGGCGCTGCTGGAGACCCTGCCGACGCCGAACGTGGAGATCGGCCTCGTCTTCCGCCAGGTGCGCGACCGGGTGATGGCGCTGACGGCCAACCGCCAGCAGCCGCATTTCTATGGCTCGCTCTCCGGCGCGCCCTTCTTCCTCGCCGGCGAGGACGAGGCGATCGCCGGCATCGCCGACAAGGCCGGGCAATGGCAGGCCCTCAAGCCCGAGCAGGCGGTGCAGCTTACGGCGCTCGCCGACGAGGGCAACACGCGCGCGATGATCGGCCTCGGCTACATGGCGCTTTCGCCCGATTCGACGAGGTTCCAGCCCGACAAGGCGTTCGAGTTCTTCCGCAAGGCGGCCGAGGCGGGCGATGCCGAGGCGATGTTCGAGCTCGGCAAGCTCTACGAGAAGGGGATCGGCACGGGCCAGGACGTCGCCGAGGCGCTGGAGCTCTACCGCAAGGCGGCCGACCTCGGCTTTGCCGACGCCATCAACGATCTCGGCTTCCTCCACTATCAGGGCGCCGAGGGGCTGGCGCGCGATCCGAGGAAGGCGATCGAGCTCTTCGTCCGGGCGGCGGACCTGCGCCATCCCCAGGCGATGTTCAACGTGGCCGCGCTGATCGACGACGGCCTGGTGCCCGGCAAGACGCCGCAGGACGCCGCGGACTATCTCTACGCGGCGCTGCGCTCCGGCGTCGAGGACGTGCTGGAGCAGCTGACCACCCGCCCGACCATGTTCAAGCCGGAGACGCGCCGCGCGCTGCAGGCGGCGCTCCAGCGCAACAATTTCTACGCCGGCGCCATCGACGGGCAGATCGGCGCCGGCACGCAGAGGAGCATGCGCATCGCATTCGGACAGACGGAGTGACACACGAGTTTCAGAGGGGAGAGACTTCGATGCCAGCCAGGAAAAGAAACCGCCTGCTGTTCCAGCGACTGACCACCGCCGTTCTCGCCCTCGCCCTCTCGGCGATGCCTGTGACGAACGGCCTCGGCCAGGAGACGAGCGGGGAAGGCGGCGGACACCACAGCCACACGCCCGGCGATCCCCGCATCTCCGCGGTCGCAAGCCCCGCCACCACGGCCTCGATCGTGCGCAACATCCAGGCCGTGCGCGCCGAATGCGCGAGCTACGATCCGGTCTATCGCATCGACTGTCTCCGCCGAGGCCTGAAGGACGTCGCGGACCGGATCCCGGGCGTCGGCGACTACCGGCAGGCCAAGCGCATCATCGCCCAGGCCGCCTCCAAGCTCGGCGGCATCCAGGCGAACAATGCCGATGCCTCGCAGCCGCGCGTGCGCACCCGCGGCAATGCCCGCTTCAAGCGGCAGCGGACGCTCACCGCCGTCAAGCGGCAGAACCTGCGCCAGGCGATGCAGCAGGCCGCCGCCGTCATCGAGGAGGCGGAAACGCTGCTCCTGCGCTCGGCCGAGAATTCGCAGAAGCGCTCCAGCCACTACCAGCAGATCGCCGCGGCCGTCGGCTCGACGAAGGTCCTGCTGCGCTCGGCCTGATCCCCCGCCTTACTGCGCAAACAGCCAGTTGAGCGTCTCGCGCCAGTCGGTCATGCGCACGGGCGTGCCGTGGCCGCCGGTCTGGAACAGCACGAAGCGCGCCGGCACGCCGGCCTTCCGCAGCCTGCGGAAGACGGCGATCTGGTCGTTCGCCTGATAGACGCTGTCGATGTCGCCGTGGGTGAAGACGATCGGCAGGCGCGCCTTGAAGGCGGGCGTCTGCGTATAGGCGCCGTCCGCCGCCCCGCCCATCAGCACCATGCCGGAGAGGTCCCGCACCGCGGCCGGGTCGCGTGCGACGCCCGCGCAGACGAAGCTGCCCATCGAGGCGCAGGCGAGGATCACCGGACCGTTCGGCGAGGCCGCCTTCGCCCGGCGCACGAGGCCGGAGACGAGTGCCGCGCCCCTGGCGTCGAAGGAGGGCACGCTCGGCGCGTAGTAGACGCCGCCGTTGTGCAGGGCGAGGTTCTTCAGCCGGTTGAAATTGCCGCCGAACGACCAGTCGTTGGCGCCGAGCCGCCGGTCGCCGCCGCGGCCGTGGATGAAGATGACGGTGAAGGCCGCCCCCTCGCCTTTCCCGGTCACCGCCACGTCGATCGGCCCGGCCGGCGTGTCGACGGTCCGCTGCAGCGTCTTCACCGCCGTCGAGACATAGGCCGCCTTCACGCGCCGCTCCGGCACCTGGTCGCGGGCGTTGATGTCGCGCAGCTCCTGGTAGTCGACAACCCGCAGCGCCCCGCCGTCCGCCGTCTCGACGATCTCGCCGTAGGAGAAGAGCTCGTCCTTCCACGGCTTGAGCGTCAGCGCGGCAGCGCTTTCCGCCGTCAAAGCGGCAAGGAAGGCGGCGAGAACCAGCCAGGCGAGGCAATGAACTGTGGACTGCGGCATGAACCAACCCTCCTGCGGGGCGGCCAGTCTTGCCATCGGCGTGCCCGCGACGCAATCCTCGTGAGCGAAGACGATGCCGTCCGGCATCGCGAAAGCCCGAGAAATCTGGCAGAGTCGCGGGCGATTCGCCCAGGAGCGCCGCACGCCGCCTGCCGGTCCCGCACGGACCGCCGGCGGAAAGGGCGCACGGAACAAAATCTGAACGGCCCATGCAAGACAACAACGATCTTTTCGCCAGCCTTCCCCCAGAACCCGACCGGCAGCCCGCGCCGCCCGCGGAAAGGCCCGCGGCGCGGCCGGCACCCGCCGCCGAAGGCAGCGGCGGCTACGACGCCTCGGCGATCCGCGTGCTGGAGGGACTGGAGCCGGTGCGCATGCGCCCCGGCATGTATATCGGCGGCACCGACGAGAAGGCGCTGCACCATCTCTTCGCCGAGGTGATCGACAATTCGATGGACGAGGCGGTGGCCGGCCACGCCAATTTCATCGAGGTAAGCCTTGACGCGGACGGTTTCCTGACCGTGACGGACAACGGCCGCGGCATCCCGGTCGAGAACCATCCGCAGATGCCCGGCAAGTCGACGCTGGAGGTCATCCTCACCGTGCTGCACGCCGGCGGCAAGTTCGACGGCAAGGCCTACGAGACCTCGGGCGGCCTGCACGGCGTCGGCGTCTCGGTGGTGAACGCGCTCTCCGACCATCTCGAGGTCGAGGTCGCGCGCAACCGCCGCCTCTACCGCCAGCGCTTTTCGCGCGGCGTCGCGCAGGGGCCGATCGAGGAACTGGGCGAGGTGCACAACCGGCGCGGCACGAAGGTGCGCTTCCATCCCGACCCGCAGATTTTCGGGCCGCATGCGCGCTTCGATCCGGGCCGCGTCTTCCGCATGGCGCGCTCCAAGGCCTACCTGTTCGGCGGCGTCGAGATCCGCTGGAGCTGCGACCCGTCGCTGCTCCCGGAGGGCTCCGAGACGCCGGAAAAGGCGGTCTTCCACTTCCCCGGCGGGCTGAAGGACTACCTCCAGGCGACGCTCGGCAAGGAGCACACCGTCACCCGCGAGATCTTTTCCGGCAAGAGCGAGAAGTCGGGCGGGCACGGGTCGCTCGAATGGGCCGTCACCTGGTACGGCGGCGATTCGATGATCCATTCCTACTGCAACACGATCCCGACCGCCGACGGCGGCACGCACGAGGCCGGGCTCAGGATCGCGCTTACCAAGGGCCTCAAGAACTACGCCGAGCTGACGCAGAACAAGCGCGCGGCGGCGATCACCACCGACGACGTGATGATCTCGGCCGTCGGCATGCTCTCCGTCTTCATCCGCGAGCCGGAATTCGTCGGCCAGACGAAGGACAAGCTCGCGACCGTGGAGGCGCAGCGCATCGTCGAGAACGCGCTGCGCGACCCGTTCGACCACTACCTCGCCGACAATCCGGGCGAGGCGGCGAAGCTGCTCGACTGGGTGATCGAGCGCGCCGAGGAGCGGCTCCGGCGCCGCAAGGAGAAGGAGGTGAGCCGCAAGACGGCGGTGCGCAAGCTGCGCCTGCCCGGCAAGCTCGCCGACTGCGCGCAGAATTCGGCGGAGGGCGCGGAGATCTTCATCGTCGAGGGCGATTCGGCCGGCGGCTCGGCCAAGCAGGCGCGGAACCGCGCCAATCAGGCGATCCTGCCGCTGCGCGGCAAGATCCTCAACGTCGCCAGCGCAGGGCGCGAGAAGCTCGGCGCCAACCAGCAGATCGCCGACCTCGTCCAGGCGCTCGGCTGCGGCACGCGCGCGAAATACCGCGAGGACGACCTGCGCTACGAGCGCGTGATCATCATGACCGACGCCGACGTCGACGGCGCGCACATCGCCTCGCTGCTCATCACCTTCTTCTATCAGGAGATGCCGGACCTCATCCGCGGCGGCCACCTCTATCTCGCAGTCCCCCCGCTCTACCGCCTCAGCCAGGGCGGCAAGACGCTCTACGCGCGCGACGACGAGCACCGCGAGGAGCTGATGCGTACCGCCTTCAACGGCCGCGGCAAGGTGGAGATCGGCCGCTTCAAGGGCCTCGGCGAGATGCTGCCGGCCCAGCTCAAGGAGACGACGATGGATCCGGCCAAGCGCACGCTGCTCAAGGTCGAGATCGACGACGTCGACTTCGAGGGCACGCGCGACGCGGTCGACAGCCTGATGGGCACGAAGCCGGAGGCGCGCTTCCGCTTCATCCAGGAGCGGGCCGCCTTTGCGGAGAACCTCGACATCTAGGGCAGTCCGGCGCCTTATTTTCGCGGCAATGCCGGTCTCCAAGGGCGCTTTGCGGGCGGCAGGAAAGGACGGGCCATGAAGGCGGCGCTGATCGTGATGACCATACTCGGCTGCGACGACAGCGCGACGCAGTGTCACTACATCGACACCGTCGACAGGAGCTGGCAGACGGTGGCGCTCTGCGACGCGCAGGCCGAGACCGAGATCAACCGCCGCCAGAACAGCAACTATCCGGTGATCGTCGCCGTCTGCGAAAGCTCCGGCGACCGCGTGACCGCCGGCCTGGAGAAGGCCGCCCCGCCGGCGACGGTGCAGGCCGACGAGCCGGCCGCGAAGCCCGAGGGCCTCGCCGCGCGCACGCTCGATTTCCTGAAGAACGCCCTGCCCGACACGGCGAAGCTGAAGGCCGCCGTCAGCAAGCCCGTCCATTCGATCGAGGACGGCTATGTCTGGGTGGTGAAGCGCTTCACCGACTGAGGCCGGTCAGGCCGCCTCGCGCGCGGCGATCAGCGCATAGCTGCGGGCGGTCTGGCGCTGCTCGGCGATCGCCAGCCGCTCGACCAGGTCGAGCATCGCCCGGCAGGCGGCATCGTCCGCGCGGCGGACCTGCGAGAGCAGCCGCTCGGAGACGGAAAGCTCCCCTTCCCCGCCCTTCGCCTCGCGGCGCCAGATGAGCGTTGCCTCGGCGAAGAGCGCGCTGACGTCGCGGCCGAGGCCGGCGGCCTCGTAGAGCGCGCGCACGGCCGCCTCGCGCCCGTCCGAGAGGATCGAGCGCACGCGCCGCTCCGCCTGGCCGGACAGGTTGACGATCGCGGCGGCGAAGAACTCGACGCGGCCGGTGCAGAGCGCATGCATCAGGAAGACCGGCGTCAGCCGTCCGGCGACGCGCAGGTGCTCGACCAGCGCCGGCATCTCCGCGGGCGTGACCTCGCCCGCCATGCCGATCGTGGCGAGGTCGCAGGCCTCGCGGGTGATGCGCTCGACGCGGCCGTCGCCGACGGCGGCGCGAATCAGGCCGAAGCCCGCAAGCGCGGCGCCGACCTTCTCGACCAGCGCCTGGCGCGCGTCGCTCGGGAGGTCCCCACGGTCGAGCAGGCGGTCGCGGATCTCCGCGTCGTCGCCGAGGCGGGCGGCGATGCGGGCAAGGCTCACGCGCGAGAGGACCGCGCCCTCGTTGTCGAGGAGCGCCAGCACGTCCGGCACCTCGCCGATCTCCGCCAGCGCCGCCGAGACCGGGCGGGAGACGAAGGGACGATGGGCGATCAGCATGCGCGCGACGTCGCCGCCCTTGGCGGCAAGGTCCACCAGGTCCGCATCGGTAAGCAACGGCGAACGAAGGATGATGTGGGCGGCGATCTCCGGCTGGTCCTCGGCGAGCGGCAGGATGACGGCGCGCGGCGCCGTCCCGCAGTCGGCGAGTTCCTCGGCGAGCGCCAGCCGCACCGACGGCGCCGGATCGTCGAGGAGGAAGATCATCGCCATCTCGGCGGCGCGCCGGTCGTCCGGCGCGATGCGCGAGCGAACATAGGCGCGGGCAAGCACGCCCGCGGCCCTCGCCCTGTCGCCGGCCCTTGCGGTTTCGACCCAACGGAGAAAAGCATGAATGACCACGGAACGCCCCGACACCTGCATGACATCTGCTGATGAGGGCACGCTATCGGCAAAACGTTTAAGATTGGTTCACCATGTCCGTTAACCCCTCGCCCATTGCCGGCAGGCCCGCCCGGCCCTATGAGGAAGGCATGAACGCCCTGCCGCACGCCCTCTTCCGCGCTTCGGACACGCTGACGACGCCGCTCGGCGCCTTCCTCGTGCAGCAGGCCGGCGCGGAGGACGCTTCGGCCCTGCGCCGGGCGCTCGCCGGAGGCCTCACGGGCGTGGCGCTCGCCGGCTGCCGCCGCGGTGCCGACGTGCAGCGGCTCGCCGTCCTCCTGTCCGTCGCCGAGGCGGAGGAGGACCGGCCGGAGGGATCCTGCCCGATTCTCGCCGTCACGGACGGCATCCTGCCGGCCCCCGCCGGCGCCGAGGGATTCGCCGGCAGTTCGGCGCGGCTCGCCGGCCTCGTCTGGGACCATGCCGCGCTTGCCCGCACGCTGGGCGCCGAGGACTGCCGGGCGGCGGACGGGGCCTGGACCGCGCCCTTTGCCGCGGCCCGGGCGGCCGTGCTGCTCTCCGCACGGGCGGCGGACCTTCGCGCCTACGATTCGGCCTGTCCGCTCGCCGGCGAGAACTTCGTGGAGGATTGCCGCCGCTCGCGCGCGGACGGCTTCTTCGGCCGGCTGGCGCAGGTCCCGGAGCAGATCCCGGTCATCGAATCGATCTACGGCGGCCGCTAGCGCTTCCGCTCGTCTCCGGATCGCGGAGACGCTCCACCTCCGGAAATCCCTAGGCCTTCGGCCGCAGCATCTCGAAGACGTCGGAGGCCTCGCAATAGTCCATGTAGCCCATGCGGCCGAGCGGGCGGGCGACGGCCATGTCGAGCCGGCCGTCGCGCACGATCCGCGAACTGATATGGATGCCGACCACCTGGCCGAACACCACCCAGTTGTCCGTCTCGTTGCCGTCGAGATCGAGGGGACGGAGGATCTGCGTCATGCGGCATTCGAGCGCCGCATAGGCCTCGCCGACATAGGGCGCGTCGACGAGCCGGCCGGTCACCGGCGTCAGGCCGGCAAGGGAGAACTCGTCCGCATCGCGCGGCACGGCGACGGAGCTGGCGTTCATCGCCTCGGCGAGGTTGCAGCTCGCAAGCGAGCAGGTGAAGACGCCGGTCGCCTCGATATTGGCGACGCTGTGCTTGTGCCCGCTCGACGAGAAGACGACGAGCTTCGGCCGATCGCTCACCGCATTGAAGAAGGAATAGGGCGCGAGGTTGCGCGTGCCGTCCGCCGCCCTGGTGCCGATCCAGCCGATCGGCCGCGGCGCCACGATCGCCTTGAAGGGATCGTGCGCCAGGCCGTGGTCGTTCGTCGCCGTCTCGTAGAAGCAGGCCTCAGCCATCGTCCCCGACCCAGGTGACGATCTCGGAAAGCTCCGGCCGCGGCCGCTCGGTCGGCGGCACGGTCGGCGTGCCGATATGGATGAAGCCCGCGACCTTCTCGTGAGGCTCGACGCCGAGCAGGGCGTGGGCGCGCGGGTCGAAGGCGTACCACTCGGTGATCCAGTTGGCGGCATAGCCGTGGGCGTTCGCCGCCATGATGAGGTTGAGGCAGACGGCGCCGGCCGACAGCACCTGCTCCCATTCCGGCACCTTGACGTGCGGCGCGGCGCGGCTCACCACCGCGACGACGACGGGCGCGCGCGTCAGCCGCGTGTTCTCCACCCTGACCATCTCCTCCGACAGGTCCGGCCGGTCGGCAAGCGCGATCTTCGCCATCGCCTCGCTGATGCGCCTGCGCCCCTCGCCGCGGTAGACGACGAAGCGCCAGGGCGCGAGCTTGCCGTGGTCCGGCACGCGCGAGGCGAGCTTCAGCATGTCCTCGACCTCGGTGCGGGAGGGGCCCGGCTCGCCGAGCTGGAAGGCGGGGATCGACCGGCGGGTCGAAAGATAATCGATCAGCTTGATTTCGGTTTTCATCGGGGAGGAGTTCCAATAACGTGCCGCGGCGCGGCCATGAAAATGCCATTAGCCGGGTCTTCAAGTGGAGCCATAAAGTCAGGAAGTCAACCTTCACCATGCGCATGCCGAACAATCCCGCCGTTGCCTTCAGCGTCGTCGCGGCCACGCTCGCCTCGCTGTCGGCGCCGGTGCGCGCGCAGGACACGCTCGACAGCTTCTCCGAAATCACCACGCCGCTGAAGGGCGCCAAGCTCGTCACCTCCTTCAATCCGCTGGTGACCGGCGAGGCCACGCCGGCGAACCTGCGCGACGTCACCTGCGAGGCGGTGCTGACGAAGGACGGCCAGGCGATGCAGCACGGGCTCACCTGGCGCGTCTTCTCGCCGATCCCCGGCGTCGACGGCAAGCTGCCGCTGCTCGCCACCTCCGAGGGCGGCTCGGCGGCCTTCCAGCTCGTGCCGGGCGAATATTTCGTCAACGTCGCCTTCGGCCGGGCGGGCGCCACGAAGAAGCTCGTCGTGCCGCAGAGCGGCGCGGTCGAGAAGCAGGTGATGGTGCTCGACGCCGGCGGCATCATGCTGAACGCCGTCTCCGGCGCCGACGTGCGCATTCCGCCGAAGGAACTGAGCTTCTCCATCTACGCCGCCGAGGTGCGCGAGGACGGCGAGCGCAACCTGGTGCTCGCCGACGTCAAGCCGAACACCGTCGTGCGCCTCAATGCCGGCACCTATCACGTCGTCTCCGACTACGGCGCGGTCAACGCGGTGATCCGTGCCGACATCCAGGTCGAGGCCGGCAAGCTCACCAAGGCGATCATCCAGCACCGCGCCGCCAAGCTGACGCTGAAGCTCGTCTCCGAGCCCGGCGGCGAGGCGATCGCCGACACGGCCTGGTCGATCCTCACCTCCTCCGGCGACACGGTGAGCGAGAGCGTCGGCGCCTTCCCGACGCTGGTGCTCGCCGAGGGCAGCTACATCGCCGTCGCCCGCAACAAGGAAAAGATCTACCAGCGCGATTTCACGGTGAAGGCCGGCGTCAACACCGACGTCGAGGTGCTGCTCGACGAGAACGGCGGCGGCCAGAAGGCGACCGACGAGGCCGTGTTCGACTGATGCCATGCAAAAAGGCCGGCGGGGCGCTCGCCCGGCCGGCCTTCGAGAACCCGTCCGCGGACGGAATTACTGGCTCTTGGCGGCCTTCTGCGCGTCCTCGAGCTTCTTGCGGGCCTCCTCGGCCTTCTTCTGCATCTCTTCCTGCAGCAGGCGCTGGCGCTCCTCGAGCTGCGACTGCTCGATCGGCTCGCCGTCGAAGGCGCCGGTGAAGCCCTCGAGCGAGATCTTGATCGGGTTCGGCGCGCGCTGGAAGTTGACCGAGGTGAAGACCACCTCGCCGCCCTTCTTGAGGCTGGCGATGACCTGATCGGTCAGCGGGATCTCGGCCACGCACTTGTCGGGCATGCAGATGGCATAGTCGAGCTTCTGCGCCTTGCCGCCGTCGATCTGCATCTGCACGCCCGGGGGCACGAGACGCGCGCTCGGCACGGAGACCTGCATCAGCTTGCGGTTGGTCTTGCCGGTGACGGTGATGAGGCCGACGGCCGTGATCAGCTGGCCGCTGTTGGCGGTGAGCAGGTTCTGCACGATGCAGACGTCGTTGTCCTCCTGCTTGGTGCAGACCTTGAACCAGCCCTTCGGCGCACCGGCCTGCTGGGCGAAGGAGGCGGAGGGCAGCGCCGCCGCGGCGACGGAGAAAGCGAACGCGGAAAGCGCCGTCTTCCGGATGATGTTTGAAGTGAAGATCATAATTCTGTCGGTCTCCTGAAAGTCCGGTGCCGGAGCGACGGGCTCCGCTCCTCAGCGTTTGATCGGCCGTGCGCTCTCCTGTCGGCGAAATGAGGCATTTGCATGGCCCGGTTCCGGGTACTCCTGTTACAATGCGCCGCGTCGGATATCCAGCCTTTCTTGCGAATTTCGCCGGACCGTGCCGCCTTTGCGCGCGGAGCGATATAATGAAGGGGGAATCATCGGCAGTTCACGAGGAGACGCCCTTGCACCGGATATTCACGGCCGTCCTGGCCGGCATGATCGGCCTTGCCGCGCCGGCCGCCTCTGCGGAGCCCCTGCACGGCATCGCCATGCACGGCGAGGCGGCGCTGCCGGCGGACTTCGCCCATTTCCCCTACGTCAACCCGCAGGTGAAGAAGGGCGGGCGAATCGCCTACGGCGTCGTCGGCACCTTCGACAACCTCAATCCGTTCATCCTGAAGAGCATGCGCACCACCGCGCGCGGCATGTGGGATCCGGAATTCGGCAACCTCGTCTACGAATCGCTGATGCACCGCTCGCGCGACGAGGCCTTCACCATGTACGGCCTTCTTGCCGAGACGGTGGAATGGGACGAGGACCGCACCTTCATCCAGTTCAACCTGAACCCGAAGGCGAGATGGGCGGATGGGAAACCGGTCACGCCGGAAGACGTGATATTCACCTTCGAACTGCTGCGCGACAAGGGCCGCGCGCCCTTCAGCCGGCGGCTCGACGGCGTCGATCGGCTGGAGAAGGTCGGCGACAACAGCGTGCGCTTCACCTTCAACGACAAGGCCGACCGCGAGACGCCGCTGCTGATCGCGCTCTCGCCGGTATTGCCGAAGCACGCCGTCGACGCGGAGACCTTCGACCGCACCTCGCTTGCCTTCCCGCTCGGCTCCGGCCCCTACCGGGTGAAGGAGGTCAAGCCCGGCGAGAAGATCGTCTTCGCGCGCGACCCGGACTACTGGGGCAAGGACCTGCCCTCCAAGGTCGGCTTCGACAATTACGACGAGATTTCCGTCGAATACTTCCTGCAGGAGAATTCGCTGTTCGAGGCCTTCAAGAAGGGCGAGATCGACATCTTCCAGGAGGGCAACCCGACGAAGTGGGCGCGCGGCTACGACTTTCCCGCCGTGCAGTCCGGCGCCGTCGTGAAGGAGACGTTCCGGCCGAAGATGCCGTCCGGCATGCTCGGCTTCGTCTTCAACACGCGCCGCGCCATGTTCGCCGACGCCGAGGTGCGCAAGGCGCTGACGCTCGCCTTCGACTTCGAATGGGTGAACCGCAGCCTGTTCGAGAACGCCTACAGGCGCACGGAAAGCTACTGGCAGAACTCCGACCTCTCCTCGCTCGGCGTCGCGGCGGACGCGCGCGAACGGGAAATCGCCGGCCCCGCGCTTTCGCGCATCGATCCGGACGTGCTGGCCGGAACTCACCGGATGCCGGTGACGGACGGCTCCGGGCGCGACCGGACGGTGCTGCGCCAGGCGATGGACCATTTCAAGAAGGCCGGCTATGCGATCCGCGACGGGCGGATGGTCGACGCCGAGGGCAGGCCGCTCGCCTTCGAGATCATGACGCAGAACGCCGACCAGGAGAAGCTGGCGCTCGCCTACCAGCGCTTCCTCGCCGCCCTCGGCGTCCGGGTCTCGGTGCGCACCGTCGACGATTCGCAGTACCAAAGCCGCAGCCAGACCTTCGACTACGACGTGATCATCAAGGCCTACGCCTCCTCGCTCTCGCCCGGCATCGAACAGATCAGCTACTGGGGCTCGGCCTCGCGCGACCGCCCGGGAAGCTCGAACTTCGCCGGTCTCGCCGACCCGGACGTCGACCGCGTCATCGAGGCGATCCTGACGGCGCGGGCGCCCGGGGACTTCCGCTCGGCCGTCAGGCTGCACGACCGGATGCTGCTGTCGGGCGCCTATGTCGTGCCGCTCTACCATCTCGGCGAGCAGTGGATCGCGCGGGCGAAGCACATCGGCAGGCCCGAGGTCACGCCGCTCTACGGCTACCAGCTTCCCGTCTGGTGGGACGAGCGGGCGCAATAGGCGGCCGGTCCCGAATTCTCCGGTAACATGGAAGTAACCGGTTGAATGCGCCTGCCGGGAAGCCTATCTCGGCGGCCTGTCCGGAATTTTCCGGCAATCGAAAGGAAATCCGATGGAAGCGCTCACGATCGATGTCGTCTCCGACGTGGTCTGTCCCTGGTGCTACCTCGGCGAACGGCGGCTGGAGAAGGCCGTCGAGGCGGTGCGCGGCGAGGTCGCCGTCGCCGTCACGTTCCGTCCCTACCAGCTCAACCCCGACCTGCCGGCGGAAGGCGTCGACCACAAGAAGCACCTTGCGGAAAAACTCGGTGGCGCCGCCGCCGTCGAGGCGGCGCACGAGCGGCTTTCCGGCCTCGGCCGCGCCGACGGCATCGCCTTCGACTTCCCGGCCGTCAAGGTGAGCCCCAACACGCTCGACGCCCACCGGCTGATGCGCTGGGCGATGATCGAGGGGCCCGAGGTGCAGCGCCGCGTGGCGCTCGCCCTCTTCAGGGCCTATTTCGAGGAGGGCCGCAACGTCGGCGACCGCGCGGTGCTGCTCGACGTCGCCGAGAGCTGCGGCATGGACCGGGCGGTCGTCTGCGCGCTCTTCTCCGCAAACGCCGACGTCGATTCGGTCCGGGAGGAGATCGGCATGGCCCGCGACATGGGCGTCACCGGCGTGCCCTGCTTCATCATCGACAACAAATATGCCGTCATGGGCGCGCAGTCGGCGGACGTGCTCGCCAATGCGTTGCGCGAGATCGCCGCGATGAAGGCGAAGGAGCGGGCGAGTACGGAATAGGGCGCGGTCGGCTTCCCCTTCTCCCCTCGGAGAGAAGGTGGCCCGAAGGGCCGGATGAGGGGGGAACGCACTGCAATCCGCCTTCGGCGCCCTCTCATCCCGCTGCCGCGACCTCTCCCCGCCGGGGAGAAGGAGCAAAAGGCGCTCTCCTCATTCCACATATGACTGCCCCGGCAGGACAGAGAGGCAAGCGAAACATGCCTCACGCCGCCCTACCAATGAAATGCGTTTCGACATCTGCCTTTCGGGCACTGTGTTTATGGCCGAGGATG
>NZ_JANFDG010000022.1 GCF_024609765.1 Shinella pollutisoli | reverse complement strand
CTCGACCACGATGTAGAACTCGTCCAGTCCTCCACCGGAGGTGGAGGTTTACTTTGGTTACAAAAAAGGCGGCCCGGAGGCCGCCTCGATTGCCGAGCGGGAAGGCCGCTCAGTGTTCCTTGCTGGCGTAGACCGACTTCTTGGTGAGGTAGATCAGGCCGGTGAAGATCACCAGGAAGACCATGACCATGAAGCCGGTGCGCTTGCGCTCCTCCAGATGCGGCTCGGCGGCCCACATCAGGAAGGCGGAGACGTCGCGGGCGTACTGGTCGAGCGTCTGCGGCGTGCCGTCGTCGTAGGTCACCTGGTCGTCGGAGATCGGCGGCGCCATGGCCAGCGAGGCCGACCCGGCGAAATACGGGTTGTAATAGGTGCCCTCGGCGACCTCGATATGCGCCGGCGGCTCCTCTTCGTAGCCCGTCAGCAGCGAGTAGATGTAGTCCGGCCCGCCTTCCTGGTACTGCGTGAAAATGTCGAAGACGAACTGCGGGAAGCCGCGGGTGATGCCGCGCGCCTTGGCGATCAGCGAGAAGTCCGGGGGGGCCGCACCGTTGTTGGAGGCGGCGGCCGCCTCGTGGTTCGGATAGGGCGACGGGAAGTGATCGGACGGCACGGCCTTGCGGGTGAACATCTCGCCGTCGCCGTTCGGGCCGTCCTCGACCTCGTAGTTGGCGGCGAAGGCCTTCACCTGCGCTTCCGAGTAGCCGAGGCCTTCCAGCGTGCGGAAGGAGACGAGGCTCATCGAATGGCACGCCGAACAGACTTCCGTATAGACCTTGAGGCCGCGCTGCAGCTGCCCCTTGTCGTATTTCCCGAAGGGGCCGGCGAAGGTCCAGTCCTGCTCCTTCGGATGGTGGAGCGGGTAGTGCGGGGTGGCGTGCTCCGCTTCCGCGCCGGCGGCCTGCTCGTCCTGCGCGGAGGCGAGCGAGAGACCGAGGCCGGCGGCCAGGGCGAGCGAGAGAAGACCTGCAACAAGCTTTTTCATTGTCATTGTTCCTTTCATCGCTCGCTTCAGGCCTTGGCGTTCTTCTGTTCCAGAACCGCTTCCGTGATGGAGTTCGGAATGCGTTTCGGGGTCTCGATCAGGCCGAGGAGCGGCATGATGACGATGAAGAAGCCGAAGTAGTAGAGCGTGCCGAGCTGCGAAAGGATGACGTAGATGCCTTCGGCGGGCTGGGCGCCGAGCCAGCCGAGCATGATGGCGTTCGCCACGAAGATCCAGAAGAACAGCTTGTACCACGGACGGTAGACGGCCGAGCGGACCTTCGATGTGTCGAGCCAGGGCAGGAAGAACAGGATGATGATCGAGCCGAACATCACCAGAACGCCGCCGAGCTTGGAGTCGATCGGGCCGACGTTGAAGGTGATGGCGCGCAGCATCGCGTAGAACGGCAGGTAGTACCATTCCGGAACGATGTGGGCGGGGGTCTTCAGCGGGTCGGCCGGGATGTAGTTGTCCGGATGGCCGAGATAGTTCGGCATGTAGAAGATGAACCAGGCGAAGACGATCAGGAAGACCGAGACGCCGAGCGCGTCCTTGATGGTGGCATAGGGCGTGAAGGCGACCGTGTCGGTCTTCGACTTCACCTCGACGCCGGTCGGGTTGGTCTGGCCGGTGACGTGCAGCGCCCAGATGTGCAGGACGACGACGCCGGCGATCATGAACGGCAGCAGGTAGTGCAGCGAGAAGAAGCGGTTGAGCGTCGGGTTGTCGACCGCGAAGCCGCCGAGCAGGAACTGCTGGATCCACTCGCCGACCCACGGGAAGGCCGAGAAGAAGCCGGTGATGACGGTAGCGCCCCAGAAGGACATCTGGCCCCAGGGCAGCACGTAGCCCATGAAGCCGGTCGCCATCATCAGCAGGTAGATGACGACGCCGAGGATCCAGAGGATCTCGCGCGGCGCCTTGTAGGAGCCGTAGTAGAGGCCGCGGGCGATGTGGAGATAGACCGCGATGAAGAAGAAGGACGCGCCGTTGGCGTGCATGTAGCGCAGCAGCCAGCCGTGGTTCACGTCGCGCATGATCTTCTCGACCGAGTTGAAGGCGACGGTGGTTTCGGCCGCATAGTGCATGGCGAGCACGATGCCGGTGAGGATCTGCACGACCAGCATCACCGACAGCATGGCGCCGAAGGTGTAGGCGTAGTTCAGGTTGCGCGGGACCGGGTAGGAGACGAAGCTGTCATGGATCATGCGCGGCAGAGGCAGGCGCGAATCGACCCATTTTTCGATGCCGGTCGTCGGCTGGTAGGTTGAATGATCAGCACTCATAATCAGTAGTCCCCTCAACCGATCTTGATAACTGTGTCGGAAACGAACGAGAAGGTCGGCACGGGCAGGTTCTCGGGCGCCGGGCCCTTACGGATGCGGCCGGCGGTATCGTAGTGAGAACCGTGACAGGGACAGAACCACCCGCCGAAATCGCCGGCCTGGCCGAGCGGCACGCAGCCGAGATGGGTGCAGGAGCCGATCATGACGATCCAGTTCTCCTTGCCCTCGCCGGCGGAGCGCTCGAGGTCGGTGGCCTGGGCGTCGGGGGCGACGTTGGCGTTGCGGGCGACCGGGTCCTTGAGATCGGAAAGCGCGACGGCCTTGGCCTCCTCGACTTCCTTGTCGGTGCGGTTGCGGATGAAGACCGGCTTGCCGCGCCACTTGGCGGTCAGCGACATGCCCGGCTCGAGGCTGGAGACGTCCACCTCGATCGACGCGAGCGCGAGCGTGGAGGCGTCGGGGCGCATCTGGTCGATGAAGGGCCACGCGAAGGAGCCGACGCCGACGACGCCCGCCATCCCCGTGGTCAGGTAAAGGAAATCGCGGCGAGTGGGCTCGCCCTGGGATTCGCTTAATGTCTCGTGTTCGCTCACGGCTAAACCATCCTCTCACGCAAAGTCTCGCGGAAACCGCAACGCCCCTTGGGAACCGGCAACATCCGGACACAATACGGCCATAGATTCCCCGTCAATCCGGCGCGTTCTAAGCTTGATCGCAAATTATGTCCAGCCTTGGCAAGGGGATGTGGGCACAATGTCGCGGGAAAACGCGCCGTCATCCGCCGAGGCGGCGGATCGCCTTGAACATCAAGCGCTTCGCGGCGAAGGAAGGCAATCGCCGGCAGGGCTTGACAAGCCTATTGCGCGGCCTCCTCGTGACCGAGGAAACCGCCCGACTGGCGCGACCAGAGATCGGCGTAGAGCCCGCCGCGGGCGACGAGCGCGGCGTGCGTCCCCTCCTCGACGATGCGGCCCCTGTCCATGACGATCAGCCGGTCGAGCGCGGCAATGGTCGACAGCCGGTGGGCGATGGCGAGCACGGTCTTGCCGCGCATCAGCCGTTCGAGATTGGCCTGGATCGCCGCCTCCACCTCCGAGTCGAGCGCGGAGGTCGCCTCGTCGAGCACGAGGATCGGCGCGTCCTTCAGCATGACGCGGGCAATGGCGATGCGCTGGCGCTGGCCGCCGGAGAGCTTCACCCCGCGCTCGCCGACATGGGCGTCGTAGCCGGTGCGGCCGCGCTGGTCGGATAGCGCCGCGATGAAATCGTGCGCCTCGGCCCTTTTCGCCGCCTCGATCATCCGCGCCTCGCTCGCATCCGGATTGCCGAAGAGGATGTTGTCGCGGATCGAGCGGTGCAGCAGCGCCGTGTCCTGGCTGACCATGCCGATATTGGCGCGCAGGCTCTCCTGCGTGACGGTGGCGATGTCCTCGCCGCCGACGAGGATGCGCCCGCCTTCGAGGTCGTAGAAGCGCAAGAGCAGGTTGACGAGCGTCGACTTGCCCGCGCCCGAGCGGCCGACGATGCCGACCTTCTCGCCCGGCCGGATCGTCAGCGTCAGGTCGTCGATGACGCCCCCGGGGCGGCCGTAATGGAAGCGGACCTTCTCGAAGCGGATCTCCGGCCGCGTCACGCGCATCTCGGTGGCGTCCGGCCGGTCGACGAGGCCGATCTCCTGCGAGATGAGGTCGGCGGAATTCTGGATCGTGCCGATGTTGCGCATGATGCTGTTGAGCTGCGTCATCAGCCGGCCGAGCAGGAAGTTGAGCCGCAGCACCAGCGCCATGGTGAAGGCGACCGCGCCCGATGAGATGAGCCCGCCGAGCCAGAGATGGATGCACAGCACCGCCATGCCGGCGATCATCAGGCCGGAAAGGAAGGCCATCGAGGCGCGCACGCTGGTGAGCAGCCGCGTGAAGCGCAGGATGGTCGACTGGAAGATGTCGAAGCCGTCGCGGATATAGCGGTCGTTCGCCTCGTCGCGGCCGAACAGTTTCAGCGTCTGGATGTTGGAATAGGCGTCGACCATGCGGCCGTTGATCATCGAGCCTGCCTCGGCGGATTCGCGCGAGTGCTCGCGGATGCGCGGCACGAAATGGCGCGCGAGCACGGCGAAGAGCGTGAGCCAGCCGATGACGACCGCCGCCAGCCGCCAGTCGAGGCCGCCGATCAGCACCAGCGTCGAGACGGTGTAGATCGTCACGAACCAGACGCTCTCCATGAAGGAGGTGATGACGTCGCCCGTCGCCTGGCCGGCCGACCAGACCTTGGTGACGATGCGGCCGGAGAAGTCGTTCTGGAAGAAGGAGAGCGACTGGCGCGCGACATGGACATAGGCCTGCCAGCGCACGAGATTGTAGAAGCCCGGCGTGATGACCTGCTGGTCGACGAGCGCGGTGAGGGACGCGACGACGAAGCGCACGAGGCCGATCAGCACGAGCATCGTCAGGAGCTCGGGCCCGTGCGCCGAAAGCAGGCCGCTCCACCCCGCGCCCGGCTCGACGGTGGCCAGCATGTCGACCACCCGGCCGACGAACCAGAAGGTCGCCGCCTCGATCCCCGCCGTCAGCCCGCCGAGCACCAGCAACGCCACGAAGGGCATCTTCGCCTGCCGCACGTAGAACCAGACGAAGGAAAGAAGCCCGCGCGGCGGCCGGAGATCGTCCCGTCGCGCGAAGGGCTGTATCCAGTTCTCGAACCAGGAGAAGAGCGGGCGGAAGATCATGTCCCCCGATATAGGCTGTTTTTGACGGGGGGCAAATTAAAGATCGGAAAGGTGGGCCCGGGCAATTCGCGCTTGATTTTCGACCATTGTAATATTAAAGTCACAACCTATATGGCGCTCACGATCAAGCAGACCGAGACATTCCGGAAATGGGAGCGCTCGCTTGGCGATGGACGGGCTCGCGCCATGATCGCCGGCGGATCAACCGCCTCGCCTACGGCCTCGTGGGCGACGTCAAGCCGGTTGGCGAGGGCGTCAGCGAGATCCGCATCCACTACGGCCCGGGATACCGCGTCTATTTCACGCTGAAGGGCAATGCGGTCATCCTGTTGCTGTGCGGCGGCGACAAGGGATCGCAGAAACGGGACATCGCCGCTGCAAAGGCGCTCGCCGCCAGACTGGACGACCGACATGACTGAAACGCTGCATGCCTACGACCCCGCCGAAGCCCTGACGTCCGACGAGGCGGCCGACCTCTTCATGAAGGACGCCTTCGAGACCCGGGATGCCGGCTATATCGCTCATGCGCTCGGCGTCGCCGCCCGCGCGCGAGGCATGAGCCGGATTGCCGAGGAGACCGGGCTCGCGCGGGAAGCGCTCTACCGGTCGCTTGCCAATGACGGCAACCCGACGCTCAAGTCGATGCTCGCCGTCATGCAGGCGCTCGGCCTCGAACTGACGTCGAAACGAGCGGGCACGTAAAAAGCCTCCCCGCCGAAAGACGGGAAGGCTTTGTCTCACTCCGCCGCCGCTTCCGCCTCGGCGTCGTCGGCGATGAAGCCGCCGGACTGGCGGGACCAGAGGTCGGCGTAGATGCCGCCCTCAGCGACGAGCTCGGCGTGGGTGCCGGTCTCGTGGATGCGGCCCTTGTCGAGCACGACGAGGCGGTCCATCTCCGTCAGCGTCGAAAGCCGGTGGGCGATGGCGATCACCGTCTTGCCCTCCATCAGGGCGAAGAGGTTCTCCTGGATCGCCGCCTCGACCTCGCTGTCGAGCGCCGAGGTCGCCTCGTCCAGCACCAGGATCGGCGCGTCCTTGAGGAAGACGCGGGCAATCGCGATGCGCTGGCGCTGGCCGCCGGAAAGCTTTACGCCGCGCTCGCCGACCTGCGCGTCGAGGCCGGCGCGGCCCTGCTGGTCGACGAGACCCTCGATGAAGTCCCAGGCGTTCGCCTTCTTCGCCGCCTCGATGATCTCCGCATCGCTCGCCTCCGGCTTGCCGTAGGCGATGTTCTCGCGGATCGAGCGGTGGAGCAGCGAGGTGTCCTGCGTGACGACGCCGATCTGCTCGCGCAGGCTGTCCTGCGTGACGGCGGCGATGTCCTTCCCGTCGATGGTGATGCGGCCCGCCTCCAGGTCGTAGAAGCGTAAGAGCACGTTCATCAGCGTCGTCTTGCCCGCCCCCGAGCGGCCGACGAGGCCGACCTTCTCGCCGGCGCGGATCGCAAGCGACAGGTCCTCGATCACGCCCTTGTTCTTGCCGTAGTGGAAGCGGACGCGGTCGAAGACGATCTCGCCCCCGGCGCGCGGCAGGGCTTCGGCGCCCTTGCGGTCGGTGATGTCGTGCGCCTTGGTCATCATGCCCATGCCGTCATAGACCGTGCCGATGCTCTCGAACAACGCCGTCACCTCCCACATCACCCATTGCGACATGCCGTTGATGCGCATGGAGAGGCCGACGGCGACCGCGACCGCGCCGACCGACACCGTGCCGCCGATCCAGAAATAGATGCCGATGGCCGCCGTCGCGAAGATCGCCAGCACGTTGTTGATGTCGATGGCGATGTTGAACAGCGTGATCTGCCGCATCTGCCGGTAGACGGTGACGAGGAACTCGTCCATGCCGTCGCGCGCATAGGCCTCCTCGCGGCCGGCATGCGAGAACAGCTTGACGGTCGCGATATTGGTGTAGCTGTCGACGATGCGGCCCGTCATCGTCGAGCGGGCGTCCGCCTGCTCGCGCGAGATCCGCATCAGCCTCGGCACGAAGTAGCGCAGGATCAGCACGTAGACGACCAGCCAGACGAGCAGCGGCGTCACCAGCCGGAGGTCCGCCGAGCCGATGATCGCGATCATCGAGACGAAGTAGCTGATGACGTAGACGAAGACGTCGATGATCTTCATCACAGTCTCGCGCACGGCGAGCGCCGTCTGCATCACCTTGGTCGAGACGCGGCCGGCGAACTCGTTGGCGAAGAAGGCCATGCTCTGGCGGATGAGATAGCGGTGCATCTGCCAGCGGGCGATCATCGGGAAATTGCCGGCGAGCGCCTGGTGCATGGTGAGCGTGTGCAGCGCGCCGAAGCCCGGGATGACGAGGAGCAGCAGCACCGCCATCCAGACGAGCGTGGTGCCCTCCCGTTCGAGGAACGTGGCCGGATCGCTGCCCGAGAGCCAGTCGATGATGTTGCCGAGGAACTGGAACAGCACGACCTCGGCGACGCCGAGCACCATCGAGCAGACGCCGAGCAGCGCAAGCCAGGGTGCGGCCGGACGCGTGTAGTGCCACAGGAAGGGGAACAGCCCCTTGGGCGGCAGCCGCGGCGCCTCGGAAGGATAGGGATTCAAACGTCTTTCGAACCAGCCGAACATTGGCTTTCTCCGTGAAATGCGGGGCGGAACCGGCGCGGACGGCGCCAATCGGGCGCGAGCGGATCGGGTTCCGGAATGAAGGCCGCGTGTCGAACATGCGTCACGCGGGCGTGCTGAAAAGGAAATCCTGCAAGGAACAGGTCGGCGAAGCGCCTAGGCGAGAAGGGGCGTGATTCCGGCCGGAAGGCGCATCCGAATCGATATATCCATCGTGAACCTCCCTTTTTCTCGCGTTGCAGATGGCTCTGGTTAGCCCGAAACGGACGAATTGACCAGACACTTCGTCGCACATTCCTCGCTCGGACGCGGCCTGTTGCCTTCCGACCACAGATCGATTAGGCGGCGCTCATGCACTCGCTCCGCATCGCCCTCTACCAGCCCGACATCGCCGGCAACACCGGCACGATCCTGCGTTTCGCCGCCTGCCTCGGGCTTGCCGTCGACGTCATCGAGCCCGCCGGCTTCGACCTCTCCGACCGCAGCCTGAAGCGCGCCGGCATGGATTATCTGACGACCGTGGCGCTGACGCGGCATGTGAGCTGGGAGCGTTTCGAGGACTGGCGCGCAGAGAGCGGCCGGCGGCTGGTGCTCGCCTCGACGAAGGCGGCGACCCGCTACACCGACTACGGCTTCCGGCCGGACGACGTCCTGCTCTTCGGCCGCGAGAGCGCCGGCGTGCCGGAGGCCGTGCACGCGCGGGCAGACGGCCGGGTGCTGATCCCGATGGTGGAGGGCCAGCGCTCGATCAACGTCGCGCTGTCGGCGGCGATGATCGCCGGCGAGGCGCTGCGCCAGACCGACGGCTTCCCCTGAGGAGGCTCAGCCGAGCCGGGCAGCGAGCAGCTTGTCGACGCGGCGGCCGTCCATGTCGACCACCTCGAAGCGCCAGCCCTGCGTCTCGACGATGTCGCCGGTCTTGGGCAGCTTCTGCAGCGCCTCGATGACGAGGCCGGCGGCGGTCTGGTAGCCGCGGCGGCCGGGCAGCGAAAGCCCGAGCCGGTCCGCCATCTCGTCGATTGGCATCGAGCCGGCGATCAGCCACGAGCCGTCCTCGCGCTGGACCGCATACTCGTCGTCGCCCTCCTCGATATCGGCGCGGAAGACGCCGGCGATCGCCTCCAGCACGTCGGCGGGCGTGATGACCCCTTCGAAATGGCCGTATTCGTCGTGCACCAGCATCATCGGCACCGGCGCGTCGCGCAGCGTCTCCAGCACGCGCATGGCGTCGAGCGTGTCGGGCACGATCGGCGCGGGCCGCACGAAGGTGCGGATGTCGAAGGGCTGGCCGGAGAGGATGGCGGACAGGATCTCCCGCTTCTGGACGATGCCGACGATGGTCTCCGGTCCGCCGTCGGCGACCGGCATGCGCGAATGCGGGCTCTCGACGAGCTGGGCGTGGATCTCCTCGATGCTGTCGCCGAGGTCGATCCAGTCGACGTCGTTGCGCGGCGTCATCAGCCCGCGCGCCTCGCGGTCGGAAAAGCGCATGACGCCGGCGATCATCAGCTTCTCGCCGCCCTCGATGACGCCGGCCGCCTCGGCCTCCGCGACGATGGTCTTGATCTCCTCGTCGGTGACGACGCTTTCGGAGACCTCGTGCTGGCCGAGAAGACGGAAGATCAGCCGCGTCGAGGCGTCGAGCACCCAGACCGCCGGCGCGCCGACGCGCGAAAGCAGCGACATGGTCGGCGCCACGAGGACGGCGAAGCGCTCCGGGTTGCGCAGCGCAATCTGCTTGGGCACCAGCTCGCCGATCACGACCGAGAGATAGGTGATGACGGAGATGACGATGCCGTAGCCGAGCGGATCGGCGAGCCAGTCCGGCACGCCCTGCGCAAACAGGATGTCTCGCAGCCGGCCACCCAGCGCCGCACCGGAGAAGGCGCCGGCGAGGATGCCGATGAGCGTGATGCCGATCTGGACGGTGGAGAGGAATTTTCCGGGATCCTCCGCGAGCTTCAGCGCGGAGGCGGCGCCCCGCACGCCCTGCGCGGCGAGCGTCTTCAGCCGCGGCTTGCGCGAGGAGACGATGGAAAGCTCGGAAAGGGCGAAGACCCCGTTGAACAGGATGAGGAAGACAGCGATCGCGAGTTCGAACAAGGGTTCTGAGCCGCGCTTCTGACCCGCAACGGCGCCTTTCTGTTGTTGGCGATGGCCGCAAGATAGAAAACGGCCGGACCGGCGTCAATATCAGTCGGCGCTCGGCAGTCGCCGCATGGTGAATTCGATGACGCCGCCGTCGAGCGCGCGCCAGCTTTCGACCTCGGTCCAGTAGGCGGCCTTCGGCCATTGCTCGAACCATTCGCGCGCCTTGGCGCGGGCCGCCTCCCGGTCGAGGCGGAAGGTCTCGCGCACGAAGCTGCCGCCGTCCGGCTTGCCGAGCCGGTGGCGCTCGATCCGGCGGCGGAGGCCGGTGAGCGGCGGAGGACCTGGAACGCGCGCCATCTGGATTTCCCTGCGGCAAGACCGACCGATGCCGCAAAGATAGGGCCTTGCCGCCCGCTTTGCGAGTCCCGCCGGCGGTTGCCAAACGGCGCAAAGTTGGGAACTGTGGCGAAAATGCGATTCGAGAACACGCTGCCGGAGGCGGGAAACCCATGGAACGACCGGACCTGCCGAAAGGCCTGCCCGAGGATATCGAGGACAAGAAGGCGCGGGCGCGGGCCTGGTTCGAGCAGCTCCGCGACGTGATCTGCGCCGCCTTCGAGGCGACCGAGGACGATCTCGAAGGCCCCCTCTCCGACCAGCCTCCCGGCCGCTTCGAGGCGAGCGACTGGCAGCGCGAGGGCGGAGAAGGCGGCGGCGGGCGCATGTCGATGATGGCCGGCCGGGTCTTCGAGAAGGTCGGCGTCCACACCTCCACCGTCCACGGCGCGTTCTCGCCGGAGTTCCGCCGGCAGATCCCGGGCGCGGAGGAGGATCCGCGCTTCTGGGCCTCGGGCATCTCGCTGATCGCGCATCCCGTCAATCCGAACGTGCCGGCCGTGCACATGAACACTCGCATGGTGGTGACCACCAGCCGTTGGTTCGGCGGCGGCGCGGACCTGACGCCGGTGCTCGACCGCCGCCGCACGATGGAGGACCCGGACACCGCGCTCTTCCACAAGGCGATGGAGATCGCCTGCAACCGCCATGCCGTCGCCGACCACGCGCGCTTCAGGCAATGGTGCGACGAATATTTCTTCCTCAAGCACCGCAACGAGCCGCGCGGCACCGGCGGCATCTTCTACGACTGGCTGCACTCGCCCGAGGAGCTTGGCGGCTGGGAAGCGGACTTCGCCTTCACGCAGGACGTCGGCCGCGCCTTCGCCATGGTCTATCCGCGCATCGTGCGCGCCAACTTCAACCAGGACTGGACGGAGGAGGACCGCGACGAGCAGCTCGTGCGCCGCGGCCGCTACGTCGAGTTCAACCTGCTCTACGACCGCGGCACGATCTTCGGGCTGAAGACCGGCGGCAACGTCGACTCGATCCTCTCCTCCCTTCCCCCGGTGGTGCGCTGGCCCTAACAACTCCGGCCTGCGAGCTTCCGTCGCAGCCTTGTGATTTGGGCGGCGGGCCGCCTTCGTGCTAGATTGCCTGAGCAGGATTTGCACGAGGGAGGTATCATGATGATACATGCGGCAAACGATGCGGCGCATGCGGGCCTTGACCGCAACGCGGACGATTTCCTCGACCGCTTCGCCGAGACGATCCGGGCCGAAAGCGGCGTCGATCTTCCCCATGCCTATTTCGTCGAGGAGGCCCGGCGGCTGCTTGCCGGCGGCGCGGGCCATTCGCCGGCGGACCATCACACCCGGCCGGAGCAGTTCCGCTCCTCCGCCTGCTTCGACGCCTGGGCCCGCGCCGACGCGGCCTGAGGCCGTTTCCATGGCGACGTCCGAACCGCGTTCGGCGGAACGCGGAGGCGTCTTCCTCGTTTCCGACGAGGCCGGCCCGCCGATTTGGTCCGGGCCGCCCGGTCTGCTATACTGGAATTCGTTGAAACGACAGGAGATAGGTCATGAGGCTTTTTGAATGCGGTTCACTCGTCCCGGGATGCGAATGGCACACGCGAGCCAATGACGACGCGGAGATCGTGCGCCGGGTCGTCGAGCACATGCGCACCGCGCACGGCGAGACCATCATCCGGGAAAACATGATCGACAACATCAAGGCGCGCATCACCGACGAGAAGAACGCCAACGCGGCCTGACGCAATTCCGGCGACAGCGCGGAACGCGGTTTTGCAGGAATTGCTAAGATTTATCCGCCAGCGCCTTCAGCCGGGCAAGGAGACTTGCCCGGTCCTCACGGAAGTTCCCCGCAAGCCACGCATCCTCGACCTCGGCCAGTAGCCGCCCCACCGCGGGGCCGGCCGGCACGCCGGCGGCGATCACGTCCGCGCCCGAAAGCGGAAAGGCCGGCCGCTGCCACCCTCCCGCCTTTTCCAGCAGCCGCCCGCACAGTCCCACCAGCGCCAGCGCCTCCGGCTCGGCCTCCGCCCGCTCGCGCGCCCGGGCGAGCATCAGCCTGAGCCGCGCCGAAAGGCCCTGCGGCCCGTGCCGGTAGAGAAGCTGCTCGAAGACCGCGTCGGTGAGCCTGCCGCCGATCTCCGGCGCGCCCGCCCAGGCATCGAGGAAATGCGCCTCCGCCCGCGACAGCCTGAGACGCCGGGCGAGCGCCTTCAGCCGCTCCTCGTCGCGCGGCACGATGGCGGCGAGCCTCAGCAGCGGGTCCGGCTTCCAGCCGAAGGCCTGCTCGGCGGAGACGAGGCCGGGGATCGCGTCGATCCCCCATTTCTCCGTCTCCGGCAGGATCTCCGTCAGCACGCCCGTCTGCCGCATCCAGAGCAGCGCCCGGCCGGGATCGGGGGCGGAAAGCAGCTTCTTCGTCTCCGACCAGACGCGCTCCGCCGAGAGCTTCGCAAGACTGCCCTTCGCCCGGGCACAGGCCCGCAGCCCCTCCGCGTCCGGCCGCCCGCCGCCATAGAGCGCGAAGAAGCGGAAGAAGCGCAGGATGCGCAGGTGGTCCTCGGCGATCCGCCTGTCCGCGTCGCCGATGAAGCGCACGGTGCGCGTCTCGATGTCCCGGAGGCCGCCGACGAGGTCGATCACCGTGCCGTCGGCCGCGGCGTAGAGCGCGTTGATGGTGAGGTCGCGCCGCTCGGCGTCCTCCTGCCAGTCGGTGCCGAAGGCGACCTCGGCGCGGCGCCCGTCGGTCGCGACGTCGCGGCGCAGCGTCGTCACCTCGAAGGGCTTGTGGTCGGCGACCAGCGTGACGGTGCCGTGCTCGATGCCGGTCGGCACCGCCCGGACGCCGGCGGCGGTCGCCCGCGCGACAACGACGTCGGGCGTCAGCGTCGTGGCGATGTCCACGTCGGCGACGGGAAGCCCCATCAGGCTGTTGCGCACCGCGCCGCCCGCCACCCGTCCCTCCCCGCCCTCGGCGTTGAGCAGCGCGAGCACGCGCCGGAGCGCCGGATCGGTGAACCAGGCCTCGTCAGCGACCGATGTCATGCATAGAGCCTTTCGTAGATCACCCGCACGATGCCGGCGGTGATGCCCCAGATGTTCCGCCCCTCGTAGGGCATGCGATAATAGTGCCGCTCGCCGCCGAGCCAGATGCCGCTGCCGGTCTCGTGGTTCCTCGGATCCATGAGAAAGGAGAGCGGCACCTCGAAGACCGAGGCCACCTCCGCCGGGTTGGGTTGAAGCGTGAAGCCCGGCCGCACGACGGCGAGCACCGGCGTGATCGAGAAGCCGGAGAGCGCCTTGTACTGCGGCAGCCGGCCGACCGGCTCGACGAAGGCGCGGTCGAGGCTGATCTCCTCCTCCGCCTCGCGCAGTGCCGCCGTCTCCGCGTCGCCGTCCTCTTCGTCGACCGCGCCGCCCGGAAAGGCGATCTGGCCGGAATGCTTGCGCAGGCTCGCCGTGCGCTGGGTGAAGATCACCCGCGCCTCCTCGCCGGCGTCGACGACCGGCACGAGCACGGCGGCGTCCTTCAGGTGCATGCCTTCGAGATGCGGGATGGTCGCGGGGTTGAGCAGGCCGTCGCCGTGATCGTGCCAGGCAACGTCGGCGAGCGTGCGCGTCTGCGCCTGCGCCCGGCGACGGAACTCCTCGGCGCTGTAGGGCGATGCACTCATCGCGACAGCGCGTCCAGCTCGGCCGCCGGCATGATCGGGAAGACCATCCCGCCCGAGCGCACGGCAAACATCTCGACGCCGTCGATCTCGACCGTCTCGCCGAGCGCCACCAGCTCGTACATCACCGCGCGCGAGACCAGCGCTTCCAGCCGGCCGCGCACGAGGAGATAAGGCTTCAGCTCGGCGTTCCCGCCCTCGATGACGAAGCGCAGCGGGTGCTCCGGCCCGGCCGCCACCACGTCGCCGACATTGGTGCGGAAGGTGAGCACCCTCTCCTCCCCCGCCCCGCCCGCGTCCATCTCGACGGCAAGGAAGGGCGCGTCGACGACGCGGATGCCGACCTTCTCGACCGGCGTCACCAGATAGGTGCGCCCGTCCTCGTCCTTGCGCAGCACGGTGGAGAAGAGCCTCACCAGCGGCGCCCGGCCGATCGGCGTGCCGAGGTAGAACCAGGTGCCGTCGGCGCGGATCTCCATGTCGATGTCGCCGCAGAACGGCGGGTTCCAGCGCTCGACCGGCGGCAGGCCGCGCCCGCCCGTCTCGGCGGCGGCCCGCGAGATCAGCGCGGCAAGGCCGGCCGCGTCGCCGCTGTCGCGAAATTCGCTCGTTGCCATTGTTCCGTCCCGGTTGGCCCCTATCTCCCTCGGGGAATGGGGCATGATCGTTCCTGCCCTCACGAGATAGTCATTTCGCGGTCGCTTGTCAGCCACGAGCGGGCTAATAAGGTTGCAAGAGAGACGGACGGACACGGCAAGACCGCGATTCGCCCCCGAACCGGCACTGGAGACAGCCATGGGCGTTGCCAATTCCCCCGACACGGGCGTGGACGAGAAGGCGGTCATCGCCGCCGCCGAGAGCGCGCTCGCCGACATCGCCGCGATCCGCCGCGAGGTCGCCCGCGTCATCTTCGGTCAGGAAAGCGTGGTGGAGCAGACGCTGCTCGCCGTCCTCTCCGGGGGACATGCGCTGCTCGTCGGCGTGCCGGGGCTCGCCAAGACCAAGCTCGTCGTCACGCTCGGCACCGTGCTCGGCCTTTCGGCGAACCGCATCCAGTTCACGCCCGACCTGATGCCCTCCGACATCCTCGGCTCGGAGGTGATGGATCAGGACGAGAACGGCCGGCGCTCCTTCCGCTTCGTGCCCGGGCCGATCTTCACCCAGCTGCTGATGGCCGACGAGATCAACCGCGCCTCGCCGCGCACGCAATCGGCGCTGCTGCAGGCGATGCAGGAATACCACGTGACGGTCGCGGGCGCCCGCAACGACCTGCCGAAACCCTTCCACGTGCTCGCCACCCAGAACCCGCTGGAGCAGGAGGGCACCTATCCGCTGCCCGAGGCCCAGCTCGACCGCTTCCTGCTGCAGGTCGACGTCAACTATCCCGAGCTCGCCGCCGAACGGCAGATCCTGCTCGAGACCACCGGTGTGCGCGAGGCCGAGGCGAGCCCGGCCATCGACGCCGCGCGCCTCATCGAGATCCAGACCCTGATCCGCCGCATGCCGGTGAGCGAGACGGTTCTCGACGCGATCCTGGCGCTGGTGCGCTCCGCCCGCCCCGGCAACGGCGTCGCCTCCACCGACAGGCACGTCGCCTGGGGCCCCGGCCCGCGCGCCGGCCAGGCGATGATGCTGTGCGCGCGCGCCCGCGCGCTCTACGACGGCCGCCTCGCGCCCTCGGTCGACGACGTCATGGCGCTCGCCGAGCCGGTGCTGCAGCATCGCATGGCGCTCACCTTCGGCGCGCGCGCGGAAGGCATGTCGGTGCGCGACGTCATCGCCGATCTCGTCCGCCAGGCCGGCGGCTGACGGAGGTCCCATGGCGCCCGTCGGAGAGACCGTAAAGCCGACACCGACGCGCGAAGTGCTTTCGCGCGCCCAGGCCCGCGCCGCCCTCATTCCCGACTGCATGGTCGAGGCCCGCCGCCTCGCCAACACCGTCATCGCCGGCTGGCACGGCCGCCGCAAGCGCGGCATCGGCGAGAACTTCTGGCAGTTCCGCCCCTATGTCGACGGCGAGAGCCTGACCAATGTCGACTGGCGCCGCTCGGCCCGCGACGACCACACCTATGTGCGCGACCGCGAATGGGAGGCGGCCCACACCGTCTGGATCTGGGCCGACCTCTCCCCCTCGATGATGTACAAGTCGACGCTCGCGCTCGTCTCGAAGGAGAGCCGGGCGCTGGTGCTGATGCTGGCGCTCGCGGAAATCCTCGCCCGCTCCGGCGAGCGCATCGGCTGCCCCGGCATCATGGAACCGATCGCCGCGCGCAACGCCGCCGAACGGCTCGCCACCGCGCTCATGCACCACGCCGCAACCGGCGGCCTGCCCGACACGCGCATGATCCGCGGCAACAGCGACATCGTCCTCTTCGGCGATTTCCTCGATCCGGTGGACGACGTGATGGCGCGGCTCGGCCCGCTCGCCCGCCGCGGGCTCGGCGGCCATGTCGTCGCCGTCACCGACCCGGCGGAAGAGGTCTTCCCCTATGCCGGCCGCACCGAGTTCACCGATCCGGAGACCGGCGAGCGGATCACCGCCGGCCGCGCCGAGACGCTGAAGGACGACTACGCCCGCGCCTGGGCCGCCAACCGCACGGCGCTCGCCGACAATCTCCGCCATCTCGGCTGGAGCTTCGTTCCCCACCGCACCGACCGGCTCGCCTCGGAGGCGCTGGTTGCCGTCCACATGTATCTCTCCGGCATGCCGGCAACGCTTGCACGGGAGCCGGGACGATGAGCGCCTTCGCCTTCGCCGCCCCCGCAGTGCTCGCCGCCCTCGTGCTGCTGCCGGCGATCTGGTGGCTGCTCCGCCTCACGCCGCCGAAGCCGCTGACGGAGGTCTTTCCGCCCTTCGCCATCCTCGCCGCGATCCTCAAGCGCGAAGAGACGCCGGCGAGGAGCCCCTGGTGGCTGACGCTCGTCCGCATGCTGATGGCCGCCGCCGTCATCTTCGCCATCGCCGACCCGGTCTTCAACCCGCGCGCCAACACGCTCGCCTCCGGCGGCCCGCTGGTGCTGGTGATCGACAACACATGGGCGTCGGCTACCGACTGGCAGCGCCGTGTCGACACCGCCGCCGCGCTGATCGACGATGCCGAGGGCCGCGACCTGCCGATCTCCCTCGTCTTCACCGCCGAGCGCCAGCACGACGCCGGCCCGGTCGATGCGGCAAGCGCCCGCAACCGCCTCGCCGCCGCCGAGCCGCGCCCGCTGCCCGCCGACCGCACCCAGGCGCTCGCCGCACTCCGCACCGCGCTCGACGGCACGCCCCCCGGCACGCTCGCCTTCCTCAGCGACGGCATGGCGGCCGGCGAAGACGACGACACGCTTTCCGCCCTGCAGGCGCTGAATCCCGCCGACTTCCGCCTCGTCACCGGCGACGGGCTCGCCACCGTCGCGGCCACCGCGGCCGTCAACGGCGCGGATGCGCTCTCCGTCACCGTCACCCGCCTCGAAGCCGGCGCGGCGCGCAGCCTGCCGCTCACCGCGCATGACGCGCGCGGCCGCCCGGTCGCCGCCGGCACGGCGGATTTCGCCGCCGGCGAGACGGTGGCGACCGGCACCATCGCCGCCCCCTTCGAGCTGCGCAACGATTTCGCCCGCGTGAGCCTCGACGGTGTCGCCAACGCCGGCGGCACCTACCTGCTCGACGACGGCTTCCGCCGCCGCCGCGTCGCCTTCCTTTCCGGCGAGGTGGTCGACCCGAGCCAGCCGCTCTTGTCGCCGCTGCACTACATCACCCGCGCGCTTGCCCCCTACGCCGACCTGATCGAGCCGAGCGTCGCCGACCTCTCGGTGGCCGTGCCGGAGCTTCTCGACCAGAACCCCTCCGTGCTGATCATGGCCGACATCGGCCGCCTGCCGGAGGAGGCGCAGGACCGCGTGCGCCGCTTCATCGAGGCGGGCGGCATGCTGATCCGCTTCGCCGGCCCGCGCCTTGCCGCCGCCCCCGCCGACGATCCGCTGGTGCCGGTGCAGCTCAGGAAAGGCGAACGCGCGCTCGGCGGCGCGCTCTCCTGGTCGGAGCCGCAGCCGCTTTCGGCCTATCCCGCGTCGAGCCCCTTCGCCGGCATGCGCGCGCCCGACGGCATCCTGATCAAGCGGCAGGTGCTCGCCGAGCCGACGCCGGACCTTGCCGAGCGCACCTGGGCGAACCTCGCCGACGGCACGCCGCTGGTGACGACCGGCCCGCTCGGCAACGGCCGCCTCGTGCTCTTCCACGTCAGCGCCGAGACCGCCTGGTCGAACCTGCCGCTCTCCGGCGATTTCGTCGAGATGCTGCGGCGCACCGTCCAGCTCTCGCGCGGCGGCGGCGTCGCCTCGCAGGCCGGCGGCGCGGAGCAGCAGGCGCTGCCCCCCTACCGGCTGCTGACGGTGAACGGCACGCTCGCCGCCGCGACGGGCGAGGCGAAACCCCTTGCCGCGGACGCCGCCGGCACCATCGCCACCTTCGACAACCCGCCCGGCCTTTACGGCACCGAGGACGGCTACGTCGCCCACAATCTCCTGCCGCCGGGAAGCGCCATCCGCCCGCTCGCCGTGCCGGAGGGAGTGACGGTCCTGCGCGAGGCGCTCGCCGGCAAGGCCGCCTGGTCGCTGAAGCCGGAGCTCTTCACGCTCGCCGCCCTGCTGCTGCTCGCCGATTGCCTCGTCGTGCTCTTCATGGGCGGGGCCTTCGTCGCCGCCCGCCGCCGGCCGCTGCGCGGCAGCGCCGCCGCCGTGCTTCTCGCCGTCATGGTGCTCTCGCTCGCCGCCGCCCCGGCGCTCGCCGACGACGCCAAGCCCGGCGACGAGGCGATCCTGTCGCGGCTCGACACGACGCATCTCGCCTATGTCGTCACCGGCGAGACGGAGGTCGACCGCATCTCCGAGCGCGGGCTGGCCGGCCTCACCGAATTCCTCACCTACCGCACGACGCTGGAGCCCGGCGAGCCGGTCGGCATCGACATTTCCGCCGACGAGCTCTCGCTCTACCCGATCATCTACTGGCCGGTGAGCGCCACCGCCGCCATGCCGTCGAGCGCGGCGATCAGCCGGATCGACGCCTATATGCGGGGCGGCGGCACCGTGCTCTTCGACACGCGCGACCAGTTCGTCGCGCTCGACGGCAGTGCGGCGAGCGCCAACACCGAGCGCCTGCAGGCGATCCTCGCCACGCTCGACATCCCGCCGCTGGAGCCGGTTCCGGCCGACCACGTGCTGACCAAGGCCTTCTATCTGCTCAACGATTTCCCCGGCCGCTATGCCGGCGGCCCGCTTTGGATCGAAGCCCAGCTCGACCGGGCCGAGGACCCCTCCCGCCCGGCGCGGGCCGGCGACGGCGTCTCGCCGATCATGATCACCGGCAACGACTTCGCCGGCGCCTGGGCGATCGACGCCAACGGCGCCGCACTCCTGCCGACCGTCCCCCCGGACGAGCGGCAGCGCAACCACGCCTTCCGCGCCGGCGTCAACATCATGATGTACATGCTCACCGGCAACTACAAGGCCGACCAGGTGCATGTGCCCGCCCTCCTCGAACGGCTGGGGCAGTAGCATGACCGTCACCTTCGCCCCCCTCCTGCCTTGGATCGCCGTCGCGCTGATCGCCGCCTTCGGCCTTGTCGTCGCCGCCCTCGGCCTCTGGCGGGGCCTGAGAGGAGCGGCCGTGCGCGCTCTGGCGCTCGCCCTCCTCGTCGCCACGCTTGCCAATCCCGTGCTGATGCGCGAGGACCGCGAGGCGCTGACCACCATCGTGCCCGTCGTCGTCGACCGCAGCCAGAGCCAGGCGAGCGACGGGCGCACCGCGCAGGCAGACGCCGCGCTGGAAGGCCTGAAGGAACGGCTCGCGCACTATCCGCGCATCGAGCCGCGCATCGTCGAGGCCGGCGACGACGGCACCTCCGACACGCCCTCGACGCGCCTGTTCGAGGCGCTGTCGGCGGCGATCGCCGACGTGCCGCGCTCGCGCATCGGCGGGGCGATCCTGATCACCGACGGGCAGGTGCACGATATCCCGGACGCGAGCGCCTTCTCCGGCTTCGACGCGCCGGTGCATGCGCTCGTCACCGGGCGGCCGGACGAGTTCGACCGCCGCATCGAGGTCGTCAGCGCGCCGCGCTTCGGCATCGTCGGCGAGCCGCAGGAACTGACCTTCCGCGTCGTCGACGACGGCGCCTCGCCCGGCGGCGCGGCGCGCGTCACCGTGCGCCTCAACGGCAACGAGATCGCCGCGGAGACGGCCGCGCCCGGCACCACGCAGCCGCTCGGCTTCACCGTGCCGCGCGGCGGCAACAACATCCTCGAATTCGAGGTGGAGGCGGTGGACGGCGAGATCACCACGGTCAACAACCGCGCCGTCCACGTCATCGAGGGCATCCGCGAGAACCTGCGCGTGCTGCTCGTCTCCGGCGAGCCGCATGCCGGCGAGCGCGCCTGGCGCAACCTCCTGAAGTCCGACACGGCGATCGACCTCGTCCACTTCACCATCCTGCGGCCGCCGGAAAAGCAGGACGGCACGCCGATCCACGAGCTGTCGCTGATCGCCTTCCCGACCCGCGAGCTCTTCGTCGACAAGATCGGCGAATTCGACCTGATCATCTTCGACCGCTACCAGCACCGCGGCGTGCTGCCGATCCTCTACTACGACAACATCGCCCAATATGTGGAGAACGGCGGCGCGCTGCTGATCGCCGCCGGCCCCGAGCATGCGGGCGACGATTCCATCGCCGGCACGCCGCTTGCCGCCGTGCTGCCGGCCACACCGACCGGCGCGATGAACGTTACCGCCTTCTATCCGCGCCTCTCCGAGCTCGGCCAAAAACACCCCGTCACCCGCGGGCTGGAAGGGGCCGGCGAGGAGCCGCCGCACTGGGGCCGCTGGTTCCGCACCGTCGACGTCGCGCGGCCGGAGGGCAATGTCGTGATGGAGGCGAACGGCGGCAAGCCGCTGCTCGTCCTCAACCGCGCCGGCAAGGGCCGCGTCGCCATGCTGCTCTCCGACCAGGGCTGGCTGTGGGCGCGCGGCTTCGAGGGCGGCGGCCCGCACGTCTCGCTCTACCGCCGCACCGCCCACTGGCTGATGCAGGAGCCGGCGCTGGAGGAAGAGGCGCTGACGGCGCGCGCCTTCGGCCGCACGCTGCAGATCGACCGCCAGACGATCGGCGACGCGCCGGGCAAGGCGACGCTGAAGCTGCCCTC
Source organism: Shinella pollutisoli (assembly GCF_024609765.1). Classification (GTDB taxonomy): domain Bacteria; phylum Pseudomonadota; class Alphaproteobacteria; order Rhizobiales; family Rhizobiaceae; genus Shinella; species Shinella pollutisoli. Next base: position 77,254 of record NZ_JANFDG010000022.1, on the reverse strand, counting down.
CGGCGGCACCGAGGAGGTGACGCTGGAGCCGTTCCAGCCCGGCCTCTACCGCGCCGAGATCCGTACCGCCGAGACCGGGCTCTACGAGATCACCAATGACGACCTTTCCGCCCTCGTCCATGTCGGCGCCGTCGACGCGCCGGAATTCAAGGCGACCGTCTCGACGACGCAATCCCTGAAGCCGCTCGCCGATGCGACCAGGGGCACCGTGCGCCGGCTTGCGGGCGAGGACGGCGAGGCCGTCTCGCTGCCGCCGCTCCTGCCGGTCTCCGGCAAGGTGCGCGCCGCCGATCCGAACCGCCTGTCGCTCAGCCTGACCGACGAGACGGTGCTGAAGGGCATCGATTCGCTCCCCCTCTTCGCCGGCTTCGCCGGCGTCGGCCTGCTGCTGCTCGCCTTCTCCGCGACGTGGTATCGCGAGGGGCGCTGAGGGGAGCCCCTCATCCGGCCTGCCGGCCACCTTCTCCCCGCAAGCGGGGAGAAGGAAACGGGTCGCATCGTTTTCCCGGATCATCGCCGCCTCGCAGGGCAGGTCCCCTCTCCCCGCTTGCGGGGAGAGGGTTAGGGCGAGGGGCGAACCACATTTCCCACTGGCGCCCTGCCTTCCCTTCCGCTATCGTCCCCGCACGGCCGGAGGCGGCCGGCAGCCCGCGCCGCAAGGCATGGCGAACGCCTCCTCACACGCTTTCCTCGACCGTTCACCGTTGGGCGAAGACGTCGGCAATGCGGGCACTGACGACAATTTCGCCGGAACGAGAGGAACGGACATGCGCGACCATCGCGATGCCAAGGCCATGGCGAAGACCCTGCGGGAAACGCTCGCCGCCCGCAACACCGACATCACCCACAGCGAAGCCCTGGAAATCGTCGCCCGCCAGTTCGGCGTCGACACCTGGAACATCCTGTCCGCGAGGATCGAGGCGAAACCCGCACCGGCCGGCATCGCCTTCGAGCAGGCGGTGCCGATCGTGCGCATCTTCGACGTGGCGAAGGCGCACGAATTCTACCTCGGCTTCCTCGGCTTTTCCGTCGACTGGGAGCACCGCTACGGCGACAACTTCCCGCTCTACACCCAGGTCTCGCGCGGCGGCCTCAGGCTGCACCTTTCGGAACATGCGGGCGACGCCACGCCGGGCGGCTGCATGGTCGTCTACATGAAGGGCATCCGCGCCTTCCAGAAGGAGCTGATCGAAAAGAACTACCGCTACATGAAGCCGGGGCTGGAGGACGAAGGCATGCGGCTGGAGGTGACGGTGACCGACCCCTTCCAGAACCGCATCCGCTTCATGGAGCTGAAGGGGTGAAAATGCCCCTCATCCGCCTGCCGGCACCTTCTCCCCGTAAACGGGGAGAAGGGAAACGCGGCGGTGGCTTCCCGTTGGAAAACGGCACGTCATATCCCTTCTCCCCGTTTACGGGGAGAAGGTCGCGGCAGCGGGATGAGGGGCAGCTTCATCCGGACCGCTCTCCGGCTCGCCTGCGTCACTCCCGCCACCCGATGACGCCCTTCAGCCTTGCATGGACATCCGCGGCAAACGGCATGACGAGCACCCGGGCGGGATCGACCGGCCCGGGAAAGAGGAGCGCCTTCCAGGCCACCGTCTCGAAACCGAGCGGCCCGTAATAGGGCGGGTCGCCGACGAGGATCACCGCTTCCGAGCCCTTGCGCCGGGCGGCCTCCGCGGCGATCCGCACCAGCTCCCGGCCGATGCCGCGGTTCTTGTGCGAGGGCCGGACCGCGAGCGGCCCGAGCAGGTGCCCCGCGACGCCGCCGGCGAGGATCGGCGTCATGCGCACGGAGGCGATCGTCTCGCCGTCGTCGGTGCAGATGAAGGAGAGCGAGCGGTCGTGCGGTCCCTGCTCGCGGATGCGCGCGGCGGCGCGCACATGCCGGCCGGGGCCGAAGGCTTCCTCGTTGATGATTTCGATTGCCGCGTCGTGGGAGGCGTCTTCCGTCAGATAAACGAGATCGTGCTTGAGCATGTTCATGAGCATGGGGAACCGGATACGAAACGATGGATGCGGGTGATCGCGCCGCGAGGGGCGCGGGCGTGGAGCATCAGCGTCGTCGTGGGTTTCCCGTGTGGAACATGTCGTCTCTTCCCCCGGACCGGCCGCCTTCGCGCGGTCCATGTCCTGCGCCGATAGCAGAATTTCCGCCCCTGTCAAAGCGCAAAACGCACTGTTCACGAAAATGCGCCTGTCCCGGCCGCCGTCCTGCGCTATCTTCCGGGGCACGACAACACCGCCGGACGGCGGGAAGGAGAAGATCATGGGCATGCTCGTTGACGGCGTCTGGCAGGACGTCTGGTACGACACGGCATCGACGAAGGGCCACTTCAAGCGCTCCGCCGCGCAGTTCCGCAACTGGGTGACGCCGGACGGCTCGGCCGGGCCGAGCGGCGAAGGCGGCTTCGCCGCGGAGGCCGGGCGCTACCATCTCTACGTCTCGCTCGCCTGTCCCTGGGCCCACCGCACGCTGATCTTCCGCAAGCTGAAGGCGCTCGAGGACCTGATCCCGGTCTCCGTCGTCGATCCGCTGATGCTGTCGAAGGGCTGGGAGTTCAAGGGCGAGAATGGCGGCACGGTCGATCACCTCTTCGGCGCCAAGACGCTCGCCGACGTCTATCTCGAGGACGACCCGCACTATACCGGCCGCGTGACGGTGCCCGTGCTGTGGGACAGGAAGCAGAGCCGCATCGTCTCCAACGAATCGGCGGAGATCATCCGCATGTTCAATTCCGCCTTCGACCGCATCACCGGCTCGCGCGAGGATTTCTATCCGGCGGCACTCCGCGCCGAGATCGACGCGCTGAACGACCGGATCTACGACGCGGTCAACAACGGCGTCTACAAGGCCGGCTTCGCCACGACTCAGGGAGCCTACGAGGAGAACGTCACGAAACTCTTCGCCATGCTGGACGAGCTGGAGGAGCGGCTTTCCCACCGGCGCTATCTCACCGGCGACCGCATCACCGAGGCCGACTGGCGGCTGTTCACGACGCTCGTGCGCTTCGACCCGGTCTATGTCGGCCATTTCAAGTGCAACCTGCGCCGGATCGCCGACTATCCGAACCTCTCCGGCTACCTGCGCGACCTCTACCAGGTGCCGGGCGTCGCCGGGACGGTGAACTTCGATCACATCAAGCAGCACTATTACCGCAGCCACACGATGATCAACCCGACCGGCGTGGTCCCCCTGGGCCCGATCCTCGACCTCGACGCGCCGCACGGCCGCGGCCGGCTGGCGGCCGCCTGACGGGCCGCCTACCAGACGTCGGCGAAGGGCACGCGCCCGGCGATCTCGTCGAGGCGTCGGCGCGTCGCCTGCGTGGCGTCGGCCGGCAGGGCGTCGGGCGCGAAGAAGCCGGTCTCGACGATCTCGCGGTCCGGCGGGCGCGGCGCCACCTGGCGCACGCCGTCGCAACGGTAGAGCAGCACGTGGTCGCGCTTGCTGATCTTGCGGTTGAAATAGACGTGCAGCAGGCGCGGCGGCGCGCCGAGTGCGAGGTTGCCCTCCTCGCGCATTTCCTTGGCGAGCGCCTCGCCCGCGGTCTCCCAGCGCTCGATGCCGCCGCCGGGCAGGTACCAGCCGGGCACGTAGCTGTGGCGGACGAGGAAGATCCGGCCCGCCTCGTCGAAACAGGCCGCCCGCACGCCCATGGTCATGCCGCGGGCGACGGCGAAATAGGAGTGCAGCACGCGCGTCGCAAGGCGCGCGAGCAGCGATCGTCTCAGGGCGGCGGTTTCCGCAGTGTCCGGCTCCATCGCCGCACTTGGCCGCAAGTGCCGCGGCAAATCAAGGCCGTCCCCGCGAAACCCAAGGGAATCGTTTCCTCCCGCCGGCTAATGCTCTAAGGAAAGGCATGTTCAGACTTGCCCATATCTCGGACGTCCACCTCGGGCCGCTTCCCGCCGTCACGCTCCTGGAGCTCTTCTCGAAACGCATCACCGGCTTCGTCAACTGGCACCGCAACCGCCGCCGGCATCTCTTCGCCAACACGCTCGACATCGTGCTGGAGGACCTGGAGCGGCGCGACCCGGACCATCTGGCGATCACCGGCGATCTCGTCAACCTCGCCACGCCGCTGGAGATCGCCGCGGTCAAGCTCTGGCTGCCGGAGGTGGGCACGCCGGAGAACGTCTCGATCGTGCCGGGCAACCACGACGCCTATGTGCGCGGCGCCTACGACAAGTCGACCCGCGCCTGGTACCCCTACATGCGCGGCGACGCGGCCCCCGCGGAGTGGCGCGAGGACATGCACGTCTTTCCCTATCTGCGCGTGCGCGGCCCGGTGGCGCTGATCGGCTGCTCCACGGCGGTCGCCACGCCCCCCTTCGCCGCCAGCGGCTATTTCGGTCCCCGCCAGGCGCGCGAGACGGTGAACCTCTTGCGGGCGGCGGGCGAGGCCGGGCTCTTCCGCGTCGTCATGATCCATCATCCGCCGATCCACGGCGCGACGTCGCTGCACAAGCGCATGATCGGCATCCGCCGCTTCGCCGCCACCATCTCCACCGGCGGCGCCGAGCTGGTGCTGCACGGCCATACCCACCTCGACACTATCCACTGGCTGCCCGGCCAGGAAAAGCCGGTGCCGGTCGTCGGCATCGCCTCGGCCTCGCAGGGGCCTGGCGGCCACAAGCCGCCCGCCGGCTACAACATCTTCGACATTTCCGGCGCGCCCGGCCGCTGGAACGTCATGCGCGAGCGCTTCGCGCTGACGCCGGACGGCCTCGCGCTCTCGCTCGCCGAGACGACCCGCTTCTGAGCCTCTCCGAATAAACCCGGCGGATGATCCGTAACGGCTCACAGAGCGTCAAGCCGCTCGAGCCGCGCGCCTTCGGCCGCCGATCTTCGCAAAGGGGGACCATTCATGACGATGCCTCGCCACACCATGCTGCTGACGGCCTGCGCGACGCTCGCGCTGGCGGCGATGCCGCTGGCCGCCGCCCGCGCCGCGGACGCCGACACCACCACGCCGCCCGTCGCCACCGAGACGACGACCGAATGCACCGACGGCAGGATCTGGAACGACGAGAAGAAGGAATGCGTCGAGCCGGAGGCGCTGGCGCCGGCCGAGGGCGCGACCGGGGAGGAAGAGAAGGAATCGCGCCGCCGGATCGACGACATCCTCTACGAGGCCGCGCGCGAATTCGCCTATGCCGGCCAGCACGGGAACGCCATCCGCGCGCTCAGGGCCGCCTCCGACCAGGAAGACCCGCGCATCCTCAACTACATGGGCTACAACAGCCGCAAGCTCGGCGACATGGCGCTCGGCATGGACTACTACCGCCGCGCGCTGGAGAAGGACGAGAACTACATCCTCGCCCGCTCCTACATGGGCCAAGCGCTCCTCGAACAGGGGGACGTCGAGGGCGCCCGCGTCCAGCTCGTCGAGATCCGCGACCGCGGCGGCGAAGGCACCTGGGCCTATCGCGCCCTCCTCGAATCGCTCGGCGGGACGCGGGCGACCTATTGATCCGCCGGCCCGCCGCCGGGCAAAGCGGCGCGCCGGCTGGCCGGCAGCACGGGAAACTGCGCTGCCGGGCGGCTTCGCGCTTGCGGACCCGGGGAAGAATGTTTCATATCATGGCTCGCCGCCCGTCCGGGGTGCGAATAGAGTTTTGATCCAGAACGTCTCCCTGGGAAAGCAATGCGTCCGACGGCAGAAACGAATGAGTTCCGGCGAGAATTGGTCAGTCTGCTGCCGAAGTTGCGCCGCTTCGCCATGACGCTCACGCGCAACAGCAACGACGCGGACGATCTCGTGCAGGAAGCGTGCGAGCGGGCCATAACGCGAAGCCATCTGTGGAACGGTGAAGGCCGGCTGGAAAGCTGGGTTTATGCCATGACGCGCAACCTCTGGGTGGACGAGATCCGCAAGCGAAAGGTCCGCACAGGGTCGGGGACGGTAGACGTCGGCGAGCAGGACAACCTGCATGTCGAGGCGTCGGCCGACAAGGCGGTCTATGCCAAGCAATTGCACAAGCTGATCATGACCATGCCGGAGGGGCTTTCGAGCGTCTTCCTGCTGGTGAACGTCGAGGGGCACAGCTACCGGGAGGCCGCGGATATCCTCGGGATACCGATCGGCACCGTGATGAGCCGGCTCTCGGCGGCGCGCATCCGGCTCGCGGCCATGATCGCAGAACAGACGGAAAGGAGGGCCTGACGTGGAAAGCACACAGGGTCTCCCGCTCGAAGTACGGCTGTCGGCCTATCTGGACGGACAGCTGCCGGAAGCGGAAATGGACGAGATCGACGGCATCCTGGCGAAGGACGACGAGGCCCGCACGGTATTCGAGAAGCTGAAGCGCGGAAGCGAGTTCGGCGCGCGCGCCTTCGACAGGCTCCTGCAGGAGCCGGTGCCGCTCGAGTTGGTGCGCGGCATCAGGCAGGCCGGCCAGGCGGACGACGACGACACGCCGGCCGGCATCGCCGCCATCCCGGCCGCCGCGGGCGCGCCGCGCCGGCGGGTTACGGGCTACTGGCCGCGCACGGTCGCCGCCTCGCTGGCGCTCTTTGCCGCCGGCGGCGCGCTCGGCTATCTGGTCGGCGAGCGGCACGACGCGAGCGCGCCGCTGAACCTCGCCGCCGCCCGCACCTGGCTCGACGACATCGTCGACTACCACCGCATCTATTCGCGCCAGACGCGCCACCTCGTCGAGGTGCCGGCAAGCGAAGGCGCCCATATCGCCGAATGGCTCTCGCAGAGCACCGGCGTCGCCTTCACGCTGCCCGACCTCTCGGGCCAGAAGCTCACCTTCGAGGGCGCGCGCCTGCTGGTCGCCGGCGGCAAGCCGACCGCCCAGCTCATCTATCGCGACGCGGAGGGGGAGATCTTCGCCATCTGTTTCCTGCAGAGCGACATGGCCGGCGGCGAGACGGGGCTGACGGAGACGATGCGCAACGACCTCGGCCTCGTCTCCTGGCAGAAGGGCAACGCCGCCTACGTCGTCGTCGGCCCCTCCGCCGACCCCGACCTGCAGCGGCTGGCGGAGACGGTGTTCTCGACGATCTGAGGGGGCCGCCCCTCATCCCGCTGCCGCGACCTTCTCCCCGTAAACGGGGAGAAGGGGACCGAGGCAAGGGCTTCCTCAAATCCGGAAAATAGTGCGGCATATCCCTTCTCCCCGTTTACGGGGAGAAGGTGCCGGCAGGCGGATGAGGGGCAGCGCCGTCCCTCCCACCAAAATCATCCCCGCGCCTCAAGCACCCGGTTCGCCGCCGAGACGATCGCTTCCAGCGACGCGGTGACGATGTTGGTGTTGATGCCGACGCCGAACAGCTTTCCGCCCGGATGCTCGACCTCGACATAGGCGATCGCCGCCGCGTTGGAGCCCTGCTGCAGCGAGTGCTCCGAATAGTCGACGACCGACATCGGCACGCCGAGATAGATCGACAGCGCGTTGATGAAGCCGTCGATCGGCCCCGTTCCCGTGCCCTCGATGCGCTTGACCTCGCCGCCGTCGGTGATCTCGGCGGCGACGATGCGCACGCCCTTGCGCTCCGGATCGGGATAGGTGTGGTGGTCGACGAAGCGCAGCCGCGTGCCGGGCTGCGTCACGTAGCGCTCCATGAAGCGCGCATGGATGCGCTTCGAGGGAAGCTCCACGCCCTCCTCGTCGGTGATGCGCTGGATGTCCTCGCGGAATTCGACCTGCAGGTTGCGCGGCAGGTTGATGCCGTAGTCCTGCTGCAGGATATAGGCGATGCCGCCCTTGCCGGACTGCGAGTTGATACGGATGATCGCCTCGTAGGAGCGGCCGACGTCGCGCGGGTCGATCGGCAGGTAGGGGACCTCCCACAGCGGCTTGTTGGCCGTCCTGATCGCCTTCATGCCCTTGTTGATCGCGTCCTGGTGCGAGCCCGAGAAGGCGGTGTAGACCAGCTCGCCGACGTAAGGGTGGCGCTCGGGGATCGTCATCTCGTTGGAATATTCGTAGACGGCCTTGATGCGCTCGATGTCGGAGCAGTCCAGCATCGGGTCGACGCCCTGCGTGTACATGTTGAGCGCCAGCGTGACGATGTCGACGTTGCCGGTGCGCTCGCCGTTGCCGAACAGCGTGCCCTCGACGCGGTCGGCACCCGCCATCAGCCCGAGCTCGGTCGCGGCGATGCCGGTGCCGCGGTCGTTGTGCGGGTGCAGCGAGACGATCAGGCTCTCGCGGTTGTCGAGGTTGCGGCACATCCACTCGATCTGGTCGGCATAGACGTTGGGCGTCGCCATCTCGACGGTGGACGGCAGGTTGAGGATCAGCTTGTTTTCGGCCGTCGGCTTGACGATCTCGGCGACCGCGTTGCAGATCTCCAGCGCCACCTCCAGCTCGGTGCCGGTGAAGCTCTCCGGCGAATATTCGAAGCGGTAGTCGCCGCCGGCCTTCGCCGCCATGTCCATGATCATCCGGGCGGCGTCGGTGGCGATCTGCTTGATGCCGGCGACGTCCTTGCCGAAGACCACGCGGCGCTGCAGCTCGCTGGTGGAATTGTAGAAGTGGATGATCGGCTTGTGCGCGCCCTCCAGCGCCTCGAAGGTGCGGGTGATCAGCTCCGGCCGGCACTGCACCAGGACCTGCAGCGACACGTCCTCCGGCACGTCGCCTTCCTCGATGCACCAGCGGGCGAAGTCGAAGTCGGTCTGCGAGGCCGAGGGGAAGCCGATCTCGATCTCCTTGAAGCCCATGTCGAGGAGCAGGCGGAACATGCGCGCCTTGCGGTCGTGGCCCATCGGGTTGACGAGCGACTGGTTGCCGTCGCGCAGATCCACCGAACACCAGATCGGCGCCTTGGCGATGGTCTTGCCCGGCCACGTGCGATCCGGGAGGTTCACCTGCGGATAGGGCTGGTACTTGATGGCGGCTTCAGGCATGCCCTGCCTGCGGGGATGGATATTCGCAGTCATCGCGTCTTCTCTTCGTTTTCCCGGCGTTCGCGACAGCGTCTTAGCGCAACGGACGGCGCTTGGCGACGGCGAATGCTGGCCGCTGGGGCCGGAACAAGCTGGAAAGATGGGTGTACGAGGAGCTATGGCCTGACGGGCTTTTCGGCCGCCGGGCGCTCCTCAGCGGACCCGGCAACCGCGCGTAAGGCCGAGAAGGAGAAGCGAGGTGAAGCCGCGCGAACGCTCGCGGACAGCGGTGCTGCCGCGGGAAACCCGTTCGATGATCTGTGCGCCGGTCTTCAACATGGGTGGGCTTATAGCGGGGGCCGCGGGAAAGCGCAAGGCCGATGCGGCGGATTCGGAAGGTGCCGCCTCTCATCCCCCTGCCGGGACCTCTCCCCGCAAGCGGGGAGAAGGAGGAAAACGGCGCGCCCACCGTTCCTCGCCCCGTTTCACGGGGAGAGGATGCCGGCAGGCAGGTGCGGTGCGAACCGCCTCAGATGTCCGCCTGCGACGTGACGATGCGCGAGACGAGGCCGTAGGCCTTCGCCTCGTCGGCCGAGAGCCAGTAGTCGCGGTCCGTGTCCTTGGCGATCTTCTCGATCGGCTGGCCGGTGGCGTCGGCGAAGATCTTGTTCAGCCGCTCGTTCATCTTGATGATCTCGCGCGCCTGGATCTCGATGTCGGAGGCCATGCCGCGCGTGCCGCCGGACGGCTGGTGCAGGAGGAAGCGGGTGTTCGGCAGGCAGAGGCGGCGCTCCTTCGGCGCGGCGACGTAGATGAGGGCGCCTGCGGAGGCCACCCAGCCGGTGCCGATCATCCAGACCTTCGGCTTGATGAACTTGATCATGTCGTGGATCGAATCGCCCGATTCGACGTGACCGCCCGGCGAGTTGACGTAGATGCGGATGTCGTCGTCGCTGGCGGCGGCGAGCGCCACGAGCTGCGAGCACACCTTCTGCGCCAGTTCCTGGTTGATCGGACCGTAGATGAAGATCGAACGCGACTTGAAAAGGTTCGCCTCCGTTTCCTTGCCCAGCGGCAGTTCCGTTTTCTTTTCGTCCTCGTCGCTCATCCAAAGTCTCCGTAATGATCCTTGTCGCTGTCAGATAATGCGACTCAGGCGCCAAGACAATGCAACAAAACCGCCGCCCGGCGATAGAGCGCGCCCGCCGCCCGCGCAAACAGGGTAAACGGCGACGCCGCGATTGCATATGGACAGGTCCGGCTCCGCCGATCAGGATACGGCCGTCACAGGAAAACGCCGGCCGTCTCCCAAGGGCCCGGCGGAACAGGGGAACATCATGATCAGACGCATCGCGCTGGCTTTCGCCGCGCTCGCCGCCACGACGGCTCCGGCCTTCGCCCATCTCGACCCGCAGGCGCACGGCTCGCTGCTTGCGGGCTTCACCCATCCGCTCGCCGGCCTCGACCACCTGCTGGCGATGGTCGCCGTCGGCCTGTGGGCCGCGCAGGCCGGCGGGCGCGCGCGTCTCCTCGTGCCGGCCGCCTTCGTCACCACCATGGCCGCCGGCTTCGCCCTTGCGGTCTCGGGCGTCGGCCTGCCCTTCGTCGAGCCGGCGATCCTCGCCTCGGTCGTGGCGCTCGGCCTCCTCGTCGCCATGGCCGTGCGGCTCGACCTCGCCCTTTCGGCGGCCGTCGTCGGCGTCTTCGCGCTGTTCCACGGCCATGCCCACGGGGCGGAGCTCGGCGCGGCGGGCGCGGCCGCCTTCGGGCTCGGCTTCGCCGTCGCCACGGCGCTGCTGCATGCCGCCGGCATCGGCCTCGGGCTTGCCGTCGCCCGCCTGCCGCTCGCCACCCGTCTCCTCGGCGGGCTGACGGCCGGGACCGGCCTCGCGCTCGCCTTCGGCTGACGCTTACCCGGACGGCGCGACGCGGACGCGCTCGCCGTGCGCCTTCTCGGTGTCCGGCTCGACATGGATGGCGATCTGGGCGCCCGACTGGACGATGCGGATCGCATCCTCCAGCCGGTCGCAGATGTCGTGCGCCTCGCCCACCGGCATGGCGGCCGGCACGACGAGATGGAAATCGACGAAGGTCGCGGCCCCTGCGCGCCGCGTCTTGAGGTCGTGCACGCCGAGCGAGCCGTCCGCATGGGCAGCGATCGCCGCCTTGATCGCCTCCGCCTCGGCGGGCTCGACCGCATGGTCCATCAGCCCGTCGACGGAGTGCGCAATGACCTTCCAGCCCTGGTAGAGGATGTGGAGGGCGACGGCGACGGCAAGCAGCGGATCGAGCACCGCATAGCCCGTGGCGATCGCCGCAAGAAGACCGACGAGCACGCCCGCCGACGTCACCACGTCGGACAGGATGTGCTGCCCGTCGGCGGCAAGCGCCGGCGAACGGTGGCGCCGCCCCGCCCGGATCAGCACGACGGCCCAGACGGCATTGACGACGCCGGCGAGGACGTTGATGGCGAGGCCCATGACCGGCGCGTCGAGCGGCTTCGGATCCAGCACCGCCGGCACCGCCTCCACGACGATCAGCAGCGCGGCGACGACGATCAGCACCCCTTCCAGCACCGCCGAGAGATACTCCGCCTTGTGGTGGCCGAACGGATGGGTGCGGTCGGCGGGCTTGGCGGCGTAGCTGATCGCCACGAAGGCGACGACGGCCGCCACCACGTTCACCGACGATTCCAGCCCGTCGGAGAGCAGCGCCACCGAGCCCGTCACCCACCAGGCGACGAGCTTCAGCCCCATCACGCCGAGCGACAGCGGAATGCCCCAGAGCGCCAGCCGCCGGACCGTATTGCCGTTCATCACCGTCTCCCGTGCGGATGCAACCGAGTTGCAAAAGCCGCGCCCTTCAACGCAAAACCGCGCGCACGGGAGCGTGCACGCGGTTTTCTTCTCGGGTTTTCTATGGACCGGATCGGCGCCTTTGTCAAAGCGTCGCCGCGCCGCGCGCCGTCCTTGCTAGAGCAGGAAGTCCGCCTTGGCGAAGGTGAGCGAGGCGTCGACCTTGATGGCGAAATCGGCCTTGCCGTCGCCATCGACGTCGCCGGAGACGAAGGTGTCGCCGCCCTTCTTCTGGTAGCGCAGCTCGCCCGCCTTGCCGTGGAATTTCTCCGAGCCGATGAAGGTGAAGGCCTGGTTGCCGCGGGCCGTCGCGTCGGCATCGATCGCCTTGAGGTCGATCCTGTCGCCCTGCTTGCGCGCGAAGTCGTAGATGGTATCGCGGCCGGACGCCGAGACCGTCGAATCCTTGACCGACTTGAAGACGAACGTGTCCCTGCCGCTGCCGCCATGCAGCTTGTCGGCGCCCGCGCCGCCGTAAAGCTTGTCGTTGCCGGCCTCGCCCTTCAGCAGGTCCCTGCCGCTGCCGCCCCAGAGCCTGTCATGGCCGGTGCCGCCGTGGATCCTGTCGTTGCCGGTGCCGCCGTCGAGCACATCGCCGCCCGTACCGCCGCTCAGCTTGTCGCTGCCGGTGCCGCCATAGAGCCGGTCGCTTCCCGCGCCGCCCTTCAGCGTGTCGCCGCCGCCGCCGCCCTTGAGGGTGTTCTTGCCGGCATTGCCGGTCATCACGTTGGCAAGCCCGTTGCCGATGCCGTTGAGCGCCTTCGTTCCGGTCAGCGTCAGGTTCTCGACATGGGCGGAAAGCGCATGGGAGACGGAGGCCCGCACCAGGTCGGTGCCGTCCTTGACATGCTCCAGGACCACGTCGCGCTTGTTGTCGACGAGGAACGTGTCGTTGCCCTCACCACCGATCATCATGTCCTCGCCGCGGCCGCCGTCGAGCGTGTCGTGCCCGTTGCCGCCGCGAAGCGTGTCGTTGCCCGCATAGCCCAGCAGGTAATCCTTCCCGTCCGAGCCGTTGATCTGGTCATTCCCCTGGAAGACCAGGGCGGCCACATAGGCGTCGGCATACCCTCCGGTGAAATAGGAGGAATCCAGCGCTATTCCGCTGATCTCGTGGGAACCGGCATGATATTGCTCCGGATTGCCGTCGTAGTCGTGATAATGCCAGCTGTGCGCGAAGCGGTTGACCTCTCCCAAAAAGGAATCGAGCTGGTAATAGGGGCCGTCGCCCTCGGGGTTGTCCCCGATGAAGAAATCGAACACTCCGCCAAGACTGTTGGAATGCCCCTCGTCGGCATCCCCGTATTCGAAGGTGAAGCCGGTTTCGTGATAAGAATCGACGCCGTAATGGGAGGAATAGTCGTCGACGATCCTGTCGAGATCGAGGATATTGAACGACAGCGTCCGCATATCCTTTCCGTAGGAAGATTCATAGACCGCCATCAACATCCCCCGATAAAGTAACTTTCAATATTCTTTCAGCATATGAATGATTCAGTATATCCGTCAACGCGGAACGTCATGCCCCCGCTCTCGCCGCGGGGGCTGCATCGTCAGGCCGCCTTCACCTTCGCCTTCTTCGACAGGTGGGCGACCACGTTCTCGATCATCCGCATCCCCGCGTCCTGGCCGAGCGTCATGATCGATTCCGGATGGAACTGCACGGCGGCGACCGGTTCGCTCGTATGCTCGATGCCCATGATCGTGCCGTCCTCGCTCTCCGCCGTGATCACGAAGTCGCGCGGCAGCGTCGAGGGATCGGCGAAGATCGAGTGGTAGCGGCCGACCGTCACCTCGCGGCCGAGGCCGGAGAAGACGATGCCGGGCTCCAGCACGCGGATGCGCGAGGGCTTGCCGTGCATGGGGACGGCGAGCTGGCGCAGCTCCCCGCCATAGGCCTCGGCGAGCGCCTGCAGCCCGAGGCAGACGCCGAAGATCGGCAGCTTTCGCGCCCGCGCCTTCCTGATCGTCGCGGTGCAGTCGAAATCCTTAGGGTTGCCGGGGCCGGGCGAGAGCACGACGAGGTCCGGCTCGATGCGGTCGAACACCTCCTCGGCGACCGGCGTGCGCACCGTCGTCACCGTTGCCCCCGTCTGGCGGAAGTAGTTGGCGAGCGTGTGGACGAAGCTGTCCTCGTGGTCGACGAGCAGGATCTTGACGCCCGCCCCCACGGCGGCGACGTCGCGTTTGGAGGCGCCGGCGTTGCCGGCCTTGGCGTCACGGATGGCGGCGATCATGGCGGAGGCCTTCAGTTCGGTTTCGGCTTCTTCTTCCTGCGGGTTGGAATCGTAGAGCAGCGTGGCGCCCGCGCGCACCTCGGCGATCCCCTCCTTGATGCGGATGGTCCTGAGCGTCAGCCCCGTGTTCATGTCGCCGTTGAAGCCGACCATGCCGATCGCGCCGCCGTACCAGGCGCGCGGGCTCTTCTCGTGCGCCTCGATGAAGCGCATCGCCCAGAGCTTCGGCGCGCCGGTGACGGTGACGGCCCAGGCATGCGACAGGAAGCCGTCGAAGGCGTCCATGTCGTCGCGAAGCCGCCCCTCGATGTGGTCGACCGTGTGGATGAGGCGCGAGTACATCTCGATCTGCCGCCGGCCGATGACCTTGACCGAGCCCGGTTCGCAGACCCGGCTCTTGTCGTTGCGGTCGACGTCGGAGCACATGGTGAGCTCAGATTCGTCCTTCTTCGAGTTGAGCAGCTTCAGGATCTGCTCCGAGTCGGCGATCGGGTCGTCGCCGCGCTTGATCGTGCCGGAGATCGGGCAGGTCTCGATGCGCCGGCCGGAGACGCGCACGAACATCTCCGGCGAGGCGCCGACGAGATATTCCTGGTTGCCGAGATTGATGAAGAAGGAATAGGGCGACGGGTTGATGGCCTTGAGGCGTTTTGAGATCTCCGACGGCCTGCTCTCGCAGCGCTCGTAGAATTTCTGGCCCGGCACCACCTCGAACAGGTCGCCGCGGCGGAAGCTCTCCTTGGCCTTTATCACGAGCTCGGCATATTCGCCCGGCCGGTGGTCGCCATGCGGCGGGATGATGTCGACGGTGCGGAAGGGGTCCGGCGCGATCGCCTCCGCCCTGCCCTCGGTCGACAGGCCGTCGCGCGAGAAATCGTAGCGGTCGATCCAGGCCTTGGCGGCATAGTGGTCGACGACGAGGATCTCGTCGGGCAGGAACAGCACCATGTCGCGCTGGTCGTCGGGGCGCGTGAGCTTCAGGTCGATCGCGTCGAACTGGAAGGCGAGGTCGTAGCCGAAGGCGCCGTAGAGGCCGAGGCTCGAATCCTCCGCCGAATGGAAGAGGTCGGTCACCGCGCGCAGCACCGTGAAGACCGTCGGCATCTTCGAGCGCTCCTCCTCGGTGAACACCCGGTCCGGCGCCCTCACCGTAAGATCGAGCCGCGTCGCGCTCCGCGCGCCGAGGTCGAGCTCCGGCACGGCCGCGAGCCGCTCGGCGATGAAGGAGAGCAGCACCTCGCCGCGCCCGTTATGGGCCTCGATCCAGACCGAGCGGCCGAAGGAGGAGATGGAAAGCGGCGGATCGACGATCGCCGTGTCCCACCGGGTATAGCGGCCGGGATACTCGTAGTTGGAGGAGAAGACCGCGCCGCGCCGCTCGTCGAGCCGGTCGACATAGCCGGAGATCGCGTTCTCGTAGTCGGCCGCGCGCCGGCGGCGGGTGACGGTGATGCCGCCCCGCGTCTCGTAGGCTTCCGCGCCGTCTTCCAGGATTCTCGTGGCCATTCCGCACTCTCTCCGTTTCAGGCCCGGTTTTTTTTCGCGCGGCCGAAAATGAAAAAAGCCGCCTCGAAATCTCCGGGCGGCTTGTCGTCTTACTCACGCATGACTGGTCAAGGCCGCCTTCCGCGCGCCCACCACCAGCCGGCCATGAGGATCGTCGTGTTCATGGCCGGAATTGTTAGCGTGAAGCGCGCTCCCGCGCAAGGCCGTTCGGCGGCAACCAAACGGGCCCGCCGCGCGTTTCGTCCGGAAACAAGCCGGAGACCGACCCCATCGACGCCAAGCCGCCCATCATCCTCCTTGCCGCCCTCATCGCGCTGTCCGGCGCGAGCGCCCTGCCGGACACCGGGCCGCTCCCCCTGCCGCGCCCCGCGGAGAAGGCCGGGGACGAAACGCCGGCCGAGCCGGAAAAGCCCGCCGAGGCCCTGCCGCAGGAAAGCGCGGAGGATTTCGAGGCCTGCCGCGCCAAGCTTGCCGCCGCCGGCGCCCGCTTCGAGACGCTTCCCGCGCTGCGCGAGGGGCCGGCCTGCGGCATCGAGCGGCCAATCGCGCTCCAAGCGCTTGCAGGCGACGTCGCGGTCGAGCCGCCCGCGACGCTGCGCTGCGAGACGGCGCTGCAGCTTGCCCGCTGGATGGAGAAGACGGTGAAGCCGGCACTTGCCGTCGCCATGCCCGGTGAGACGATCGCCGGCCTGCGGCAGGCCTCGGGCTATGTCTGCCGCAACCGCAACAATACCGAGGAGGGCAAGATTTCCGAGCACGCCTTCGGCAATGCCGTCGATATCGCCGGCTTCACGCTGAAGAGCGGCAAGACGATCGACATCCGCCCCGCCGAGCGCGATTCCACGCTGGACGGTGCCTTCCAGCGGGCGATCACCGAGGCCGCCTGCCTCTACTTCACCACCGTGCTCGATCCCGGCAGCGACGCCGCGCACGAGAACCACCTGCATCTCGACGTGAAGGAACGCCGCGGCGGCTACCGCTATTGCTGGTGATGCCCGCTCCGCCCCTCATCCGGCCTGCCGGCCACCTTCTCCCCGCAGGCGGGGAGAAGGAAAGATGCCGTATCGGCGTCCGGGATCTCTCCCGTTTTGCGGGGCACGTCCCTTTTCCCCGCACGCAGGGCAAGGAGCGGACGGATCAGAACAGCCCCTCGATATGGCCGTCCGGATTGAGGAAGATCTTCTCCGACGACGGCACCTTGGGCAGGCCCGGCATGGTCATGATCTCGCCGGTGATGACGACGACGAAGCCCGCGCCCGCCGAAAGCCGCACCTCGCGCACCGGCACCGTGTGGCCGGACGGCGCACCGCGCAGGTTCGGGTCGGTCGAGAAGGAATATTGCGTCTTCGCCATGCAGATCGGCAGTTCGCCGTAGCCCTGCTCCTCCCAGACGCGAAGCTGGTCGCGCACCGTCTTGTCGGCGATCACCTCGCCGGCATGGTAGATGTCCTTGGCGATGGTCTCGATCTTCTGGAACAGCGGCATGTCGTCGGCATAGAGCGGCGAGAACTGCGACAGGCCGGATTCGGCGAGTTCCACCACCTTCTGCGCCAGGTCGACGATGCCGGCCGAGCCCTCCGCCCAGTGCCGGCAGAGGATCGCCTCCGTGCCCATGGTCGCGACATAGTCCTTGATCGCCTGGATCTCGGCCTCGGTGTCGGAGACGAAATGGTTGATGGCGACGATCACCGGCACGCCGAACTTCTTGACGTTCTGGATGTGCCGGCCGAGATTGGCGCAGCCCTTGCGGATCGCCTCGACGTCCTCGCGGCCGAGGTCCTCCTTCTTCACCCCGCCGTTCATCTTCATCGCCCGGGCGGTGGCGACGATGACGGCCGCATCGGGCTTCAGCCCCGCCTTGCGGCACTTGATGTCGAAGAATTTTTCCGCGCCGAGGTCGGCGCCGAAGCCGGCCTCCGTCACGACATAGTCGGCGAGCTTCAGCGCCGTCGTGGTGGCGACGACGGAGTTGCAGCCGTGGGCGATGTTGGCGAAGGGACCGCCGTGCACGAAGGCCGGGTTGTTCTCCAGCGTCTGCACGAGGTTCGGCTGCATGGCGTCCTTGAGCAGCACCGTCATCGCCCCGTCCGCCTTGAGGTCGCGGGCGAAGACCGGCGACTTATCGCGGCGGTAGCCGACGATGATGTTGCCGAGCCGCCGCTCGAGGTCCTTGAGGTCGGTGGAAAGACAGAGGATCGCCATCACCTCCGAGGCGACGGTGATGTCGAACCCGGTCTCGCGCGGAAAGCCGTTCGCCACCCCACCCATCGAGCAGACGATCTGGCGCAGCGCCCGGTCGTTCATGTCCATGACCCGGCGCCAGGCGATGCGGCGGATGTCGATGCCCTGCTCGTTGCCCCAGTAGATGTGGTTGTCGATCAGCGCCGAGAGCAGGTTGTGCGCCGAGGTGATGGCGTGGAAGTCGCCGGTGAAGTGGAGGTTCATGTCCTCCATCGGCACGACCTGGGCATAGCCGCCGCCGGCCGCCCCGCCCTTGACGCCGAAGCAGGGGCCGAGCGAGGCCTCGCGGATGCAGGTGATCGCCTTCTTGCCGATGCGGTTGAGGCCGTCGCCGAGGCCGACGGTCGTCGTCGTCTTGCCCTCGCCGGCGGGCGTCGGGTTGATCGCCGTGACGAGGATCAGCTTGCCGTTCGGCCGCTCCGTGAGCGAGGCGATGAACTCCGCGCCGACCTTGGCCTTGTCGTGGCCGTAGGGCAGAAGGTGTTCGGCGGGAATGCCCAGCTTCGCGCCGATCTCCAGGATCGGCTTCTTCTTCGCGGCGCGGGCGATTTCGATATCGGATTTTACGTCGGCCATGCGGTCTCGCTCCCTCAGCGTGGCGACCGCGCCCCAATCTCCCCCCGGATGCGTGGCCGCTTCTCGTTATGCGTTCATTGCACGCCGATTGAGCGTCAAGCCGTCAGGCTTGGTGCGCCGGAACTTGCCGCCGATTCGACCGGAAACGACATCGCCGGGCAAAAATACGTCCTATCGTGCGAGCACGTCGCGAATTTCGACGAGGTTGGAGCGCACCCTGAGGATGTAGAAGCCCATCGTCGCCAGATGCGTCGGCATGATCCAGCCGTCCTCGCGACCGTTGGAGATGATGACCGGCTGGATGCGCAGCGCCGCGGAAAGCTGCTTCAGCGTCTCGCTCCAGAGCTGGGAGATACCGCGCTGGGTGATGACGGAATCGAAATCCGCCCCCGCCGCCGACAGCACGCCGTAGTAGCCGTAGAGCTGGCCGTAGGCGAACCAGAAGCGGTCGTCCGCCCGCATGTCGAACCAGCCGCCGTTGTGGAATTCCGAGCGCTCGCGGATGATCGCCGAGGTGTTGCCGATGTCGTTGGCGATACGGTCGAGGAACTCGATGAAATTGTCCGACCGGCTGTCGAAGGTCGCCTCGCACTTGGCGAGCGAGACGTTGAAGGCGCGCAAATCCCGCATCGCCGCACGGTAGAAGCTCGGCGTCGGCGTCTTCGGGCCGAACGGGCTCCAGCCGAAATACCAGGTCTCCTCGTCGAACTGCATGTTGCCGCGCGCGGCCTGGAGGTTGTTGTTGATGCCGGAGGTGCCGCGCACGCGGCCGAGCGAATCGACGAGCTCCACCGTCGTGCGGCGGACGGCCTGGTTGATGCCGCGCTGGAACGAGGCCTTGTTGTCGAGCCAGGGCGTGTTGTCCCAGTCGGCGCCAAAGAAGCCGAGCTTGTAGAGCAGCATGGAGGAAATCCATGCGTTCTTGTTGACGTTGAGGTCGATGAGGTCGGCCGTCACGTCGACGATGGCCGAGGTCTGGCAGGTGTTGGCGGGCGCCGTCTGCCCCGCCGCCGCCTTCACCGGCTGGCCGGCGTCGTTCTTGCGGGCGGCGAGGTTGTAGGCGTTCACGTATTCGGGATCGAAGCCGCTCCAGACCTGGGTGTTCCAGATGAAATAGCCGTAGCCTATCACCAGCACGAGAAGGCCGATGCCGATCGGCCCCTTGATGATCCAGCTTCGCCCCCGGTACCAGTTGGCGACGGTGACGAAGGGCCACAATATCCAGGCGACCACCAGCCCGATGCCGCGGCCGATCGCCGAGAAGACGCGCTGCACGAAGGCGACGATCGGGTCAAGCATTGGGATTGTCCTCTCTGATGCCGAAGAGTTTCCTGCGGAAGGCAGCCTTGTCCTGCAGATAGGTCCGCGTCAATGTCGCGACAACATAGGCGCGGAACTTTTCGCTGAACTGCTCGTAGGCCGCGTAGAATCCCTGCTTGTCGAAGACGAAGCGGGAGACGAAGTCATGAGGAACCATCTGCGAGAGCAGCCGGTTGACGAGCCACTGGTCCGGATGGTCGGGCGCGGCGCGCACGATGAGGAAACGCCGCTCCGGCGCCACCTCGGTGATCTTGATCTCGCCGGTCGCAGCCACGGTGCGCATCGCCTCCTGCAGGAAGGGATAGGTGCCCTCCTCGGCCACGAGCCCGGCATTGCGGTGCATCCAGGTCTGCAGCCAGATGCGGTCGGCCCTGTCGAGGTCGACCGTCGGATCGGTGCGGTTGACGAGGCCGGCGATGGTCATCTCGGCGCGGTGCTGGTAGAGGCCGGAGGGTTCGACCCAGGAGGCGCGCGGCAGCTCCAGCCGCTTCGTGCTCGCCAGGAAATCGAAGATGCGCCGGTGGTCGTCAAGGGCGATATAGCTCACCTGCCAGGGCCGCGAGCGGCGGAAGCCGGGGGCGGCCGGATCGCAGATCACCGTCGTCGTCTTCTCGTCGAGGAAGACGTAGACGCCGCCGAAATGGTTCGCCCAATAGGCCTCGTGGCGGAAGACGAGCTGGTCGGGTACGAGCGCGTTCTGGCGGATGTCGCCGGTCTGCTTCGCAAGCTCCACCATGCGGTTCAGCATCGCATCGTCGGCCCAGGCGTTGGGCACGGTCGTCAGCCGGTCGACGAGGCTCCTGAGCTCCCCGGCCTTGCCGAGCATGTCCTCCGCCGAGAGCACGCGGAAGCGCACCTCGTTGATCGAGAGCAGGTCGTCGATGTCGTCCACCACGGAGACGGAATCCTCGATCTCGCCGTAGAGCGCGTCGCGGATGGTGATGGCGTTGATCGCCCGCGCATTGGCCTCGAAGAACTCGTGCATCAGCGCGGCGGTGTTGGAGAAGCTCGTGTGCACGACCGGCAGGTTCACCTGCTCCGGCGTCATGACGATGAAGCGGCGGTTCACCCGGTTCGGATCGAGATAGTCGCGGTCGCCGAGCTCGTCGGCGATCTCCGGCGAGAAGCCGGTCATGTCGATGCGGAAGCGGGAAAGCGCGGTGCGGCGGATGCCGAAGCCGTCGAGCGCCTTGTTGTAGCGCTCGATCAGATGCGGCTCCTCGATCGGCAGCAGCCGGCCGTAGATCAGTTCGGCTTCGAGGAGGCGTTTCATGCCGACGCACCTTGGGCTTCACGAATAGATTTCACGCCGATGCCCTACCCGAACGACGACCACGACAAGCCTGCTGTCCTGAATGTCACAAATGATCCTGAAATCGCCGACGCGATAGCGCCAGTAGCTCCCCAGCCGGGCGCCCTGCAGCGCGCTTCCCAAGTGCCGCGGATCCTGCATGGGCGCAAGCCGCTTGACGAGAAAGTCGCGGACGCGCTTCGCCTCGGCATGGCCGAGCTTGTCGAGCTGCTTCTTCGCCCCTTCGGTGATCTCAATCTCCCAGGCCAAGCTCCTTCTCGACCTCCTCCAGCGTATAGATGCGGCTCTCGCCGCGCCGCACGCGTTCCAGCTCCCGCTCGGCGAGGTAGATATCTTCCAGATCTTCCAAGTGCTGCTCGATCGCCTCGCGGATATAGTAGGTCGCCGTCCGCCCCGTTCGCGCGGCCAGCGCCTGCAGGCGTTCGTAGGTCTCGTCGGGGAGCCGGATTGCCGTCTGCCGAGCCATCTTCACCCTCCTTGGGATATTTGTATCCCAAACATATAGCACATGCAGCGGTCCATTTCCACGAGACCGCTACCACCGCCCCTCCGCCTTCATCGCCTCCATCTCGCGGATCGCCTTCTCGCGCTGGCGCTCGCGGCGGATGATGTCGGAGACGGCGGCGTCGTCCGACTTGTCGGTGTAGCGGAATTCCGAATCGGCGTAGCGGTTGATCTCCTGCAGGATCATCTCCATGGTGATCGGCCCGCGCAGCGCCTCGATCATCGCCTTCTTCTCGTCGTAGCCCTTGTGCATGAAGGCCTCGGGCGTCGCGAACCACTCGTCCGGCAGGTCCACGTCCATCGCCCGCATCTTGATCGCGTCGGTGATGTTCTTGATGGCGCGGCCGGTGAAGCGCGGCTCGGCGAGCTTGATGCGGTGGAGATAGGCGCCGATGTCCTCCAGCGTCGCGATCTTCCCGTGCTCCTTCTCGAACCGCTCCCAGACGGCGACGAGCCCCTCCTCCTGCGGCCGCGAATGCTGGTCGTAGGAATTGGAGACGGCGCGCTGGATCTCCTGCCCCGTAAACAGCGTATGCGCGCCGAGCGGGATCGAATGGTTCCTGCCGACCAAGAGCGCGAAGATGTCGATATAGTCGTCCTCGGTCTGCGGTCCGTCGACCAGCCAGCGGGCGCCGGCGCGCTGGCGCAGCGCGTCGTCGACGTTCTCCGGATAGTTGGAGAACATGCCGAAGGTGCAGTTGCCGCGCACCACCGTCGAGGCGCCGGCGAAACTCTCCATCAGCACGGCCGTCACCTCGTGCTGGCCGGCCGACGCCCGGTCGTCGGAGCGTTTGGCGGCAACCTGATCGACGTCGTCGATCGTGCCGAAGCCGATCGCCTTCGGGTTCATGACATTGTTGACGAAGTCCTTGCAGTTCTGGCCGGACTTGCCCTGGTAGGAGGAAATCTGGTCGACGCCGAAATTCTCGTAATGGAATGCGTAGCCGGCGATCTCGCAGTAATCGTTGAGCAGGCCGGCGAGCATCTGGATCAGGATGGTCTTGCCGGTGCCCGGCATGCCGTCGCCGATGAAGGTGAAGAGGAAGCCGCCGAGCTCGACGAACGGGTTCATCTGCCGCTCGAAATCGTAGGCGACGAGCATCTTGGCGAGCTTCATCGCCTGGTACTTGGCGATGTGGTTGCCGATGATCTCGTTCGGCTTCTTGAACGTCATGACGAGCGGCTTGCGGCGCCGGCCGGGCGCGACGTCGAAGCCGTCGAGCGTGAAATCGTCCTGATCGATGCGGATATGCGCGGTCTCGAAGCCGGCAAGCCCGGTGAAGCGCGCCCGCCGCCCGATCAGCCCTTCGAGCGCCACCCGCGAGAAGGCCCGCGCACGGGAGACGAGCGCCGCGTCGTCCGGCGCGCCGGCAAGCGTGCGCTCGAGGCCGGCGACCATGCTCTTCAGCGCGTCCTGCGGCGTGTCGAAGACGTAGTCCGGCTCGCCGCCGTCCTCGACGGGCTCGCCCTCGCCCGGCAGCGTCTGGCCGAGATAGGCGGCGAAGGCGAAGGCGGCGACGTAAGCCGAAGCGGCCAGCAGCGCCTTGAATTGGTTCGCATCGTCGCCGGCGAGCGGCGCGGCGAGGTTGCGCGCCTGAAGGCCCTCTAGATTCGTCTGCCGCGAAAAGGCGTCGGAGACGGCGAGCGCCACCTGCAGTCCGCGCCGGGCGCGGTAGAGCACGGCATGCTGCGGCGGCGAGAGCAGCGGGTCGTCGGCGCGCACCGCCTGCACGGTCTTCGCCAGCTCCACCTCGCGCGTGCGCCGGTTGCCCGCGGTCGACACGGTGGAGACGAAGCGCCGGCCGGTGCCGGCGAGCGGCGTGCCGCCCTTGCCGTCGTCG
The DNA here is from genome assembly GCF_024609765.1 of Shinella pollutisoli. Lineage (GTDB taxonomy): Bacteria > Pseudomonadota > Alphaproteobacteria > Rhizobiales > Rhizobiaceae > Shinella > Shinella pollutisoli. Next base: position 54,013 of record NZ_JANFDG010000022.1, on the reverse strand, counting down.
GTCTCGAGGATGACCAGCCGGGTGACGAGGCTCTGCGCCGCCGCCTGATGCTTGGCGATATCGTCCTCGTGGATCGTCGTCAGACCGGCATTGAGGCTCATCGGCGGGGTCCTTTCGATGCTTCGGCGGCGCAAGGACGCCGAGGGATTTTCATGCTCCGTCAGGAGCGGTTCGGCACCGACATCCGGGGATATCGGCAGGAAGCGCGGCGCGGCAGGCCGCTAGCCCTCGCTGATCACCTGGTTTCCGGAAATCACGTGCACCTTGTAGTCGCCGAAGACGCCTTCGACCTCTCCCGCCGCATAGAGCGCCTGGTAGGCGTCGTGCGGCACCAGCGCATGCTTTTCGTAGGCGCTCACCCCCATGCGCGCGGCCTCCAGATCGTCGGTCTCGATGTGGAATTCCTCCTGCGCCGGCGTGGAGCTCCAGAAGCCCTTCCGCGCCGGCCGCTCCGCCTTGGAGAAGACCTCCTGCACCGTCCAGGTGAGCAGCCAGGCATTCTCGCGCTTGCGCACCCGCGAAAGGATCTCGTTCACCCGTGCATTGTTCTCGGTGATGCCGGCCGAATAGAAGGGGCCGAGCACGATGCGGCGCAGCTGCTTGGGATGCAGCGTCGGGAAATCCTTGTCGAGGTTGGTGGCGATGGTCGCCGGCGTCAGCGAATAGGCGGCGTTCTTCAGCGCGAAGTCGTCGAAGCGGCTGGCGAGGTCCGGGTTGAGCAGCCCGCCGACCGGCAGCGGGATCTCCACGTCCGGGTTGAGCTTGCCGTCCGCCGTCACCAGCATGGCGACGACGTTCTCGCTCGAGTCCTCGATCGTCGCCATGTAGACCATCGGCAGCGTCGCGGCGCCGTCGAAGGCACCCCAGCAGACGACGTAGTAGGGCCGCATCGTCTTGGGATTGACGGCGACGCGGATCGTCTCCGGCAGCACGAAGGGCGAGAAGATGTCGCCCTTGCCGATCTGCTCCAGATAGAGCCGCTCGGCCATGCGCGCCTGCAGCGCCGTGGGAAAGGCCTTCTGCCGCAGGATGAAATCCGCCATCTCGGCACGCAGCTGGTCGGCCGCCGGCATGGCGGCAAGGCGCTTTTCCGCGCTCTGCCGGTCGTTCTCGAGTTCCAGCACGTTCTGGAACACGGGAAAGCCGCTTTCGGCGCGCGAGATGCGGAACTGCTCGATGAAGCCGATGCGGTTCTCCCAGCAGGCGAAGGAGGCCTTCAGCCGCGCGAGATAGGGCACGACGATCTCGCCGACGACGCTGTTGCGGTAGAGCGGCGAGTTGCGGTCGGCGAGGAAGATCTCGAGACCGCCCAGCGCGGAGCGGATGGCGGCGAAATACTGGCCCACGGGGCTTTCGGCGGCTATGTTCATTGCATTCGCCCCTCATCCGGCCTGCCGGCCACCTTCTCCCCGTAAACGGGGAGAAGGCAATATGCCGAGCCCGCTTCCCGAACCTCCCCCCTTTCACAGGGCAAGTCCCCTCTCCCCGCTTGCGGGGAGAGGGTTAGGGTGAGGGGCAAATCCAGGCCTGCAGCCATCACGTCTTCACGTAATTCGCGGCATTGTGCTTGTCCATGACCGCCTGGAACCGACGGGCGAAGGCGTCGTCGGCGAGCTTCTTGCGGCGCTGGATGTCCTGGGTGGCGACCATGTTCTTCTCGTGCATTTCGAGGAGGTCGCCGATATGGCGCTGCGCCGCCGAGCCGATGCCGGCCATGGTCTCCTCCGCCGCGGTGTCGACCTGGCTGCCCAGCGTGTTGATCTTGTGCGCCACGTCCTGCTGCGCCGCCGTCTTCAGCGAATCCTCCAGCGCCTTGTAGAGAACGATGCGCTGCTCGGTATCGATGGTGAGCTTGTTGATCAGCGTGTTCTGCGCGGCGATCTGGTTGTTGAGCGAATCGACGAAGGTCTGGAACATCGAGGTGTAGCGTTCCAGCGTCTGGCTCTCGGCGAGCAGCTCCTGCTCCTTGGCCTGCATCTGGTTGTATTCGGTGGCGAGCGCCGAGCGCTCCCCTTCCAGCTCCGTGCGGGTCTTCTGGTCGGTCGAGGCGGCGATGCGGTTCTCGATATCGAGCAGCAGCGGGTTCAGCTCCTCGATGCGCCGCTGCGTCGCCTCGAGATTGGCCATCGTCGTCTTGCGCCGCTCGATCACGCTGACGAGGCTCGCCTCCGAGGTCTTGTAGCGCTGGTCGAGGATCGCCTTCTGCTCCTTGAGGATGCCGACGATCGTGTCGGACTTGGCGAGCAGCTCCTGCAGGTTGCCGGCGAGCGACATGTTGCGCACGCGGTCGGTGCGCAGGCGCTGCATCTTCTGCTTGGAGAAAATGCCGATGAACTTCTCGTAGCCCGTGTAGCTCTTCATGCTCTCGAACTCGGAGCCGAAGATGTTGGTTGCGTCCTCCAGCCCGATGATGAGGTCGGCGATGTTGCCCTCCATCACCTTCTGCTGGTTTATCACGTCCTGGATGCGCGCGTTCTCGATGTCGAAATTGACGTCGCCGAGCCTGGTGTCCGCCTTGGCGAACTGTTCGAGCACGATGCCGGACTGTTCGAGCTTGCCGCGCATCTGGTTGACGACGCTGCGGGTCTTCTCGATCTCCGCGTCGAAGTTCTGAAGTGTGGCCATTGCTTGTCCCCTGTTCTCAACGGCAGACGTGCCCGTTCACCGGTTTATTCCGCTTGCGCGAAACAAGATGTGGGACGGGAGGGCCATGCCGCAAGAGCGCGGGTGCATTTTTGCGGGGAAAGGGCCTAGCCGCCGCCCGGATTCTTCAGATAGGCGATGAGGTCGGCGATGTCCTGCGGCCTCCTCAGGCCGACGAAGGTCATCCTCGTGCCGGGCACCATCGCCTTGGGCGACATGAGGTATTCGGCAAGCAGCCCCTCGTTCCAGACCTTGCCGCCGTCGGCAAACGCCGTCATGGCGGCGGAATAGCCGTAGTCCCCGACCGAGGCGACCGGGCGGCCGACGACGCCGGCAAGCGTCGGCCCCACCTTGTTGACCCGCTCCAGGGTGTGACAGGCCGCGCACTTGCGGAAGACGGCCTTGCCCGCCACCGCATCGCCCTCGGCCAGCGCCGGCACCGCCAGCCCGAGACAGATAAGCCCGGCAGTCCCGATCCGTCGCATCGCCCGTCCCTCCCCGGCCGCCGCGTCAGTCGGCGTCCATCACGTCTTCCCAATGGCGGCGGCAATAGGAAACATATCTGTCGTTGCCGCCGATTTCCACCTGCGCGCCCTGCTTGACCACCTTGCCGTCCGCGCCGAGCCTGGCGACCATCGTCGCCTTGCGGCCGCAATGGCAGATGGTGCGCACCTCGCGCAGCTCGTCGGCGATGGCGAGCAGCGCCTTCGAGCCGGGAAAGAGCTTGCCCTGGAAGTCCGTGCGCAACCCGTAGGCCATGACGGGGATATGCAGCCGGTCGGCGACGCGGGCGAGCTGCCAGACCTGCGCCTCCTCCAGGAACTGCGCCTCGTCGACGAAGACGCAGGCGATCTCGCCCGCCCCGTCCGCGTTCAGCGCCTCGATGAGGGCGTAGAGGTCGTCCTTCCGGTCGAAGGCGATGGCGTCGGAGGAGAGCCCGATGCGCGAGGAGATGCGGCCGGCACCGGCGCGGTCGTCGAAGGCGGCGATCAGGATCGCCGTGCGCATGCCGCGTTCCTGGTAGTTGTAGGACGCCTGAAGCAGGAGCGTGGACTTGCCCGCATTCATCGTCGCATAGCTGAAATAGAGTTTGGCCATGCTTGCTCTTCGCCCGGCCCCGCCCGATTTTCCAGTGGATGCCGGCGGAAAACCACAGAAAACATCGCGGCCCATCCGTTGCGACATCGACGGGCGGATTTGCGAAACCGCAGAAATTAAATCGCACTTTCAAGGGCCTCCGCCCATGCCAAACGGCTTGAAAGCCTTCCGTTTTGGTGATTGGCTAAAACATCATGCCAAAAGGGGAGCAAAAATGAAGACCGCATCGTCAATCAAACGCATGGCTGTCGCAGCCATCTCCGTCGTCGCGCTGGGCGTGGCCGGTGCCTCGGCCCAGGAAGCGGAGAGCTGCGGCAAGGTCCGCTTCTCGGACGTCGGCTGGACGGACATCACCGCCACGACGGCGACCGCCACCACGATCCTGAAGAGCCTCGGCTACGAGACGGAGGTGACCGTGCTCTCCGTGCCCGTCACCTATACCTCGCTCAAGAACAAGGACATCGACGTCTTCCTCGGCAACTGGATGCCGACGATGGAGGCCGACATCGCACCCTTCCGCGAGGACGGCTCGGTCGAGACGGTGCGCGAGAACCTCGAGGGCGCGAAATACACGCTCGCCACCAATGCCAAGGGCGCCGAGCTCGGCATCAAGGACTTCAAGGACATCGCCGCGCACAAGGACGACCTCGACGGCAAGATCTACGGCATCGAGCCGGGCAACGACGGCAACCGCCTGATCATCGACATGGTGTCCGGCAACACGTTCGAGCTCGGCGGCTTCGAGGTGGTCGAATCCTCCGAGCAGGGCATGCTGGCCGAGGTCGCCCGCGCCGAGCAGGAAGGCAAGCCGATCGTCTTCCTCGGCTGGGAGCCGCATCCGATGAACGCCAATTTCAAGCTCACCTATCTCTCCGGCGGCGACGACGTGTTCGGCCCGAACTTCGGCGGCGCGACCGTGCACACCAACGTCCGCCAGGGCTATGTGGCGGAATGCCCGAACGTCGGCCAGTTCCTCAAGAACCTGAAGTTCACGCTCGCCATGGAAAACGAGATCATGGGCAAGATCCTGAACGACGGGCAGGACCCGGAGACGGCCGCGGCCGAATGGCTGAAGGCCAATCCGTCGGCCGTCGAGCCCTGGCTCGAAGGCGTGAAGACCAAGGACGGCAGCGGCGACGCCCTGCCCGCCGTGAAGACGGCGCTCGGCCTCTGATCGACCGGCACGGGCGGCAGGCCCTCGCCTTCCGCCCGCGCCTCGTCAACCTCAAGCTGGGGCTCCTGCCGTGGATTGGCTCACCGTCTCAAAGATTCCGATCGGCCCGTTCGCCAAGGACGCCGTCAGCTGGCTGACGACCCACGGCAAGGGCGTGTTCGATTTCCTCAAGGTCTTCCTGCAGGCCGGCATCGACGTCGTCCTCTTCCTGCTGCAGGCCCCGTGGATCACCAGCGCCGGCGGCAAGTTCGCCTATGCGCTCGTCCTCATCCTGCTCGTCACCGGCGTGAGCTGGTACTTCCGCCGCTCGCTCACGGTCGCCGCCTTCACCTTCTTCGGGCTGCTGCTGATCGTCAACCAGGGCTACTGGAAGGAGACGACGGAGACGCTGGCGCTGGTTCTCGCCGCGACCGGCGTCAGCATGGTCGTCGGCGTGCCGCTCGGCATCGCCGCCGCGCGCCGCCCGTGGTTCTACGCGATCCTGCGCCCCGTGCTCGACCTGATGCAGACGATCCCGACCTTCGTCTACCTGATCCCGGCGCTCATCCTCTTCGGCCTCGGCATGGTGCCGGGCCTGATCGCCACCGTGATCTTCGCCATTCCCGCACCGATCCGCCTCACCCGGCTCGGCATCATCTCGACGCCGCCCGCGCTGGTCGAGGCCGCCCAGGCCTTCGGCGCGACGCCGGGCCAGGTGCTGCGCAAGGTCGAGCTGCCCTTCGCCATGCCGCAGATCATGGCGGGCCTCACCCAGACGATCATGCTGTCGCTCTCCATGGTGGTCATCGCCGCCCTCGTCGGCGCCAAGGGCCTCGGCGTGCCCGTCGTGCGCGCGCTCAACACGGTCAACATCTCCATGGGCTTCGAGGCCGGGCTCTGTATCGTCATCCTGGCGATCATCCTCGACCGCCTGTTCCGCTCCGCCGACGAGGGAGACGCCCAATGACGGACGCCGTCGTCTTCAAGAACGTCGACATCGTCTTCGGCAACGACCCGCAAAAGGCGCTCGCGCTGGTCGACGCCGGCAAGACCCGCGACGAGATCGGCGCGGCGACCGGCCTCGTGCTGGGCGTCGCCGACGCGACGCTGACCATCACCGAGGGCGAGATCCTCGTGCTGATGGGGCTCTCCGGCTCCGGCAAGTCGACGCTGCTGCGCGCCGTCAACGGGCTCGCCCCGGTGGTGCGCGGCGAGGTGGACGTGAGGACCGGCTCCGGCACGCTCAATCCCTACAGGGCCGCCCCCAAGGCGCTGCGCGAGTTCCGCATGCACACCGTCTCGATGGTGTTCCAGCAGTTCGCGCTGCTCCCCTGGCGCACGGTCGCCGACAATGTCGGCTTCGGGCTGGAGCTCGCCGGCATGGCGGAAGCCGAGCGCAAGGCGTGCGTCGCCGAGCAGCTCGAGCTCGTCAACCTGTCGCAATGGGCCGACCGCAAGGTCAACGAGCTCTCCGGCGGCATGCAGCAGCGCGTCGGCCTTGCCCGGGCCTTCGCCACCGGCGCGCCGATCCTGCTGATGGACGAGCCCTTCTCCGCCCTCGACCCGCTGATCCGCACCCGCCTGCAGGACGAGCTCCTCGAATTCCAGCGCCGGCTGAAGAAGACGATCATCTTCGTCAGCCACGACCTCGACGAGGCCTTCCGCATCGGCAACCGCATCGCCATCATGGAGAGCGGCCGGATCATCCAGTGCGGCACGCCGCAAGAGATCGTGAAAAACCCCGCCAACCAGTATGTCGCCGACTTCGTGCAGAACATGAACCCGATCACCATGCTGACGGCGGGCGACGTGATGCGCGCGGGCGCCTCCAACGGCGCGGGCGTGACGGCGACGGCCAGGCGCGACACGCCGCTCGTCGACGTGCTCGACGCCATGGCCCGCCAGCCCGGCAGCATCGGCGTCGTCGACAACGGCGCCGTCGTCGGCACGATCGAGGCGCAGGACATCGTCAGCGGCCTGACACGGCACCGGCGGCGGGGGTAGCGTACCTGTCCCTTCTCCACTCCCGCGGAGCAGACGAACTGCATATGCGGCTTTGCCCCTCACCCTAACCCTCTCCCCCACGCGGGGAGAGGGGACTTGCCCTGCAAAACGGCGCTGGTCGGGGAAAACCATGCGGCAAACCCCTTCTCCCCGCTTGCGGGGAGAAGGTGGCCGACAGGCCGGATGAGGGGCCTGACACGAACGACGAAAGGAGCCCAACCATGGCACAAGAGGACAAGCCGAGCGTCCTGCGCGAGACCGACGACGACGCCCGCCGGCTCGCCCGCACCCTTCTGCGCTCGGCCCGCAGCTGCGCCCTTGCCGTGATCGAGCCGGAGACCGGCTTCCCCTTCGCCAGCCGCACGCTGACCGGCACCGACACGGACGGCGTGTCGGTGATCCTCGTCTCCGCGCTCTCCGCCCATACCACGGCGCTGAGGGCCGATCCGCGCGCCTCGCTGCTCGCCGGCGAGCCGGGCAAGGGCGACCCCCTCGCCCATCCGCGTCTCACCGTCATCGCCCGCGCCGAGGCGGTGGCGCGCGACGCGCCCGCCCATGCCGCGCTGCGCGAGCGCTTCGTCCGCCGCCATCCGAAGGCGAAGCTCTATGTCGACTTTCCCGACTTCGCCTTCTTCCGCCTCGTGCCGGAGCGCGCCTTTCTCAACGGCGGCTTCGGCAAGGCCTTCCTGCTCACCGCCGACGACCTGACGATCCGCTCGCCCGCCCGCGCCGCCCTCGCCGAAATGGAGACGGGCGCCGTCGACCACATGAACAGCGACCACGCCGAGGCGGCGGGCATCTACGCCCGGCACTATTGCGGCGCCAGGGACGGCGACTGGACCATCGTCGGCCTCGACGCCGCCGGCATCGACCTCGCCAGCGGCGACCGGCTGAAGCGCCTGGAATTCGAACGCGAACTGCGGGAAGCCTCGGAACTTCGGGAAGAGCTCGCGCGTTTGCTGCGCAAGGCGCGCGGGCAGAACTGATCCGGGCAGCCATCCGCTTCTCCGTGCATAGGTCGCGACCAATCGCTATGCGTGCATCATACCCCCATTTCTTGCCCTTGATGGCGACGGGTTTGTTTATATGCTTACAAGCGGATCAATTGAAATAGTTGCGATTTGAAGCGGAAATGCCAGAAGGAGTTGCGTATGGAGAAGATCTCAGAGGCGGAGCACGCGCAGGCGGAAGTTGCATCCGATTTCCTCTCGGCCATGGCCAACCCCCGCCGGCTGCTGATCTTGCGGGTTCTCGTCGGGGGTGAAATCGCCGTGGGGGCGCTCGCGAGCCAGGTCGGCCTCAGCCAGTCGGCGCTGTCGCAGCACCTGTCCAAGTTGCGGGCGCAGAACCTCGTCACCACCCGGCGCGACGCCCAGACCATCTACTATTCCAGCAAGTCGGAAGCCGTGCTGACCATCCTCGACGCGCTCGACCGCATCTACGGCAAGGGCGCATCCGCCGGCGCCGCGCAGAAGAAGCTCCGCATCGCCTGAACGCCGCAAGCCGGCCGTTTTCGACGCCCCGGGCCCCGCCCGGGGCGTTTCGCGTTCCGCTTGCGCTTGACGGCCTGCGGCACCTTGATACTTTGACCGCCGGGTAAAAAATCGACGCCCGATCCGCTTTTCCAACCGGGACCGGCCCCCGCATCCAAAAGGCCATGGAGAAGAGCATGTCCAACCGCCTCAACACCCCCAACGACCTGCGCGCATTCTGGATGCCGTTCACGGCCAACCGGCAGTTCAAGAAGGAGCCGCGCCTCTTCGTCGGCGCCAAGGACATGCACTACACCACCCATGACGGCCGCCAGGTGCTCGACGGCACGGCGGGCCTCTGGTGCGTGAACGCCGGCCACTGCCGGCCGAAGATCACCGAGGCGATCCGCGAGCAGGCGGGCGAGCTCGACTACGCGCCGGCCTTCCAGCTCGGCCATCCCAAGGCCTTCGAGCTCGCCAACCGCCTCGTCGACATCGCGCCGGAGGGCATGAACCACGTCCTCTACACCAATTCCGGCTCCGAATCGGTCGAGACCGCGCTGAAGGTGGCCCTCGCCTATCACCGTGCCAAGGGCGACGGTTCCCGCTTCCGCCTGATCGGCCGCGAGCGCGGCTATCACGGCGTCAATTTCGGCGGCATCTCCGTCGGCGGCATCGTCGCCAACAGAAAAATGTTCGGCACGCTGCTGACGGGCGTCGACCACATGCCGCACACCCATTTCCCCGACAGGAACGCCTTCACCCGCGGCGAGCCGGAGCATGGCGGCGACATCGCCAGCGAGCTGCAGCGCATCGTCACGCTGCACGACGCCTCCACCATCGCCGCCGTCATCGTCGAGCCGGTGGCGGGCTCGACCGGCGTGCTCATCCCGCCGAAGGGCTACTTGCAGAAGCTGCGCGAGATCTGCACGCAGCACGGCATTCTGCTCATCTTCGACGAGGTCATCACCGGCTTCGGCCGCCTCGGCACGCCGTTTGCCGCGCAGTATTTCGACGTCAAGCCGGACATCATCACCACCGCCAAGGGGCTGACCAACGGCGTGATCCCGATGGGCGCCGTCTTCGTCACCTCCGAGATCCACGACGCCTTCATGAACGGGCCGGAGCACCTGATCGAGTTCTTCCACGGCTATACCTATTCCGGCAACCCGATCGCCTCGGCCGCCGCGCTGGGCACGCTCGACACCTATCGCGAGGAAGGCCTGCTCACCCGCGCCGCCGAGCTCGCCTCCTACTGGGAGGACGGCCTGCATTCGCTGAAGGACTGCCCGAACGTCATCGACATCCGCAACGTCGGCCTGATCGGCGCCGTCGAGCTCGCCTCCATCCCCGGCGAGCCGACCAAGCGCGCCTTCTCCGCCTTCCTCAAGGCCTACGAGAAGGGCCTGCTCATCCGCACCACCGGCGACATCATCGCGCTGTCGCCGCCGCTGATCGTCGAGAAGCACCATATCGACGAGATGTTCGGCACGCTGCGCGAGGTGCTGAAGAGCAACATCTGAGGCGCCTGCGCCCGCATCGGCAATGGCGGCCCGCGGGCCGCCATTTTCATTTGCCGCAGGAACCGCGCTACACTCCGGCCGGCTCTGCGCAACGGGGGATTCGATGCCGAACATCGTCCGCATTGAGAATGGCTGTCTTGCCGTCGACGTCTCCACGCTCGGCGCGGAGGCGCAGGCGATCTCCACCCGCGACGGCGCGCAATGGCTGTGGAACGGCGACGCCGCCTTCTGGACCGGGCGCTCGCCCGTGCTCTTCCCGATCGTCGGCCGCGCCCCGGACGACACGCTGCTGATCGACGGCAAGCCCCATCCCATGGCGCAGCACGGCTTCGCGCGCCGCAGCGACTTCACGCTTGCCACCGCGACCGGCACCATGTGCCGTCACGAGCTTGCCGCCTCGGACGCCATGCGCGCAGCCTATCCGTTCGAGTTCCTGCTTGCCATCGAGCACCGGCTGGAGGGCCACGCGCTCACCGTCTCGGCGGAGGTGGCAAACCGCGGCGCGGCCGACATGCCCTTCGGCATCGGCTTCCACCCCGCCTTCGTCTGGCCGCTGCCGCGGGCCGCCGGCAGGCCGCACACGGTGCGGCTCGACAACGAGGGCGAGCCGGCGCGCCGGCCGCTGCGCCAGGGCCTGCTCGCCCCCGAGACGGAGCCCTCGCCCTTCCTCGAAGGCCGCCTCCTGCTCGATCCCGGCCTTTTCGTGGCCGACGCGCTGATCTTCCCGGAAGGGGCCGGCCACGGCCTCACCTATGCCGCCGAGGGCGGCCCGGCGCTGCACTTCCGCTTCGAGAACCTGCCGAACCTCGCGCTCTGGACGAAGCCCGGTGCGCCCTTCCTCTGCGTCGAGCCTTGGCACGGCATGGCGGCCGAAGAGGGCGGCCCGCGCGAGCTGAGGGATCGCCCCTTCACCACCATGCTTTCGCCCGGCGCAAGCGCCCGCTTCGCCTTCACCGTGACCTTCCCCACTTCCGGAGAGACGCCATGACCGACCTGGAACGCCGCATCGACCAGGGCACCGGTCGCGAGCCCGCCGACATCGTGCTGAAGGGCGGACAGTTCTTCGACCTCGTCACCGGCGAGCTCGTCGCCTCCGACATCGCGATCTGCGGCGAGTGCATCGTCGGCACCTGCGGCGACTACGAGGGCAAAAGGGAGATCGACATTTCCGGCCGCATCGTCGTGCCCGGCTTCATCGACACGCATCTCCACATCGAATCCTCGCTGGTGACACCGCACGAATTCGACCGCTGCGTGCTGCCCTACGGCGTCACCACGGCGATCTGCGACCCGCACGAGATCGCCAACGTGCTCGGCACGGAGGGCATCCAGTTCTTCCTCGACAGCGCGGCCGAGACGATCATGGACATCCGCGTGCAGCTGTCGAGCTGCGTGCCGGCGACGCATCTGGAGACCTCGGGCGCCGACCTGCCGGTGGAGCGCCTCGTGCCCTTCCGCCATCATCCGAAGGTGATCGGGCTTGCCGAGTTCATGAATTTCCCCGGCGTCATCCACAAGGACCCCGTCTGCCTCGCCAAGCTGGAAGCCTTCCAGGACGGCCATATCGACGGCCACGCGCCGCTGCTGACCGGCAAGGACCTGAACGGCTACCTTGCCGCCGGCATCCGCACCGAGCACGAATGCACCACGGCGGAGGAGGCGCTGGAGAAGATCCGCAAGGGCATGCACATCCTCATCCGCGAGGGCTCCGTCTCGAAGGATCTCGCCGCGCTGATGCCGCTCTTCACCGAGCGGCTCTCGCCCTTCATCGCGCTCTGCACCGACGACCGCAACCCGCTCGACATCGCCGAGCAGGGCCATCTCGACCACATGATCCGCACGGCGGTCGCCCATGGCCGCGCGCCGCTCGCCGTCTACCGCGCCGCCTCGATCTCCGCGGCGAAGGCCTTCGGTCTTCGCGACCGCGGCCTCGTCGCGCCCGGCTGGCGCGCCGACCTCGCGGTCGTCGACACGCTGGAGAGCTGCCGGGCGGAAATGGTCTTCTCCGCCGGCCGCCTGGTGGACGACGCACTCTTCGCCACCCGCAAGCCGGTCGCCCCCGTCGGCCTCGACAGCGTCAGGGCGCGGCCGGTTCATGCGGCGCATTTCGCCGTGCCCGTCACGGAGGGCGAGGTGCCGGTGATCGGCGTGCTGCCGGGAAAGATCATCACCGAGCACCGCCGCTACCGCCTGCCGGCGAAGGGCAACCAGACGGCGGTCGACCTCGCGCGCGACATCGTCAAGGTCGCGGTCATCGAGCGTCACGGCAGGAACGGCAACCATGCCAACGGCTTCGTCCAGGGTTTCGGGCTGAAGAAGGGCGCCATCGCCTCGACCGTCGGCCACGACAGCCACAACATCTGCGTCGTCGGCGTCGACGAGGAGGACATGACGCTCGCCGCCAACCGCCTCGGCGAGATCGGCGGCGGCTTCGTCGTGGCCGAGGGCGGGAGGATCACGGGCGAGATCGCGCTCCCCGTCGCCGGCCTGATGAGCCTCGACCCCTACGAGAGCGTCCGCGACACGCTCCGCCACCTGCGCCAGGCCGCCTTCGCCCTCGGCGCCACGCTGGAGGAGCCCTTCCTCCAGCTCGCCTTCCTGCCGCTCCCCGTCATCCCGCACCTGAAGATCTCCGACAAGGGCATGGTGGACGTCGACCGGTTCGCGCTGATCGGGTGAAGGGCTACGGCTCGAAATCGTCCTCGCCGATGTCGAGACAGCGGCTCAGGACGCGAACCAGCGTCAGCCGACGGGAATCGTGAAGGTGGAACAGGACGTAGTTGCCGATAACGAAACTGCGCAGCCCGCTCGCCAATTCCGGCCGCTCCCGCCCGGATTGGGGATAGACGGCGAGCTTGCGCGCAACGTCGGCAATCCTGTCGAGCAGGCGATCGGCCGCCGCCTCGTTGTCGTCGGCGATATAGTTCCAGATGGCGACAAGGTCGTCCTCCGCCTGAGGAAGGCGGACGATCTCAAGCACGGCGGGCCTTGGCCCGTTCGGTGCGGGCGCGCACCTTGACCGCATCGATGTCGAGCGGCGCGGCCGGCCCGCTTTCCAGGCCCTGGCCGATGGCATTGCGCAGGGTCGCGATCTTCGCCTCCCGCTGCTTCTCCCGATCCTCCAGCAGGCGCAGGCCGTCCCGCACCACCTCGCTCGCGCTGGCGTAGCGGCCGGTCGCGAGTAGATCGCGGATAAAGGTCTCGTAATGCGTGCCGAGCGTATAGCTGGAGGCCATGGCGACAAATACTCCTCGATATCAGTTTATGATACTGCGAGTATCCTACCGCCGCAAGCTCACACCCGCACGCACACCATATCCAGCCCGCCGAGCTCGATCGCCCCGTCCCTGATCTTCGCGCCGAAGCCGGGAACCGGCACGGGTTCGCCGTGCTTCAGACTCTTGGACGGCATGAAGGTGGCCTTCTCGCGGGTGAGGTTGAAGGCGAAGAGCAGCCTCTCGCCCGCCTTCTCGCGCGTGAAGGCGAGGATGTCCTGGTTGGAGGGCAGGAAGGTCATGTCGCCGTCGCGCAGCACCGCATGCGCCCGGCGGAAGGCGAGCGTCTCGCGATAGTGGTTGAGCACGGAGCCGGCCGTCTTCTCCTGCGTGTCGACGGCGATGCGGGCGTGCTCCTCCGGCACCGGCAGCCAGGGCTTCGCCGTGCTGAAGCCGGCATGCGCCGCGTCGTGCTGCCAGGGCATCGGCGTGCGGCATCCGTCGCGCCCCTTGAAGGCCGGCCAGAAGCGGATGCCGTAGGGGTCGCGCAGGTCCTCGAAGGCGAGCTCCGCCTCCGTCAGCCCCAGCTCCTCGCCCTGGTAGAGGCAGATCGAGCCGCGCAGCGTCGCAAGCAGCGTGATGGCGAGCCGCGCCACGCGCTCGCGCTCCTCCGGCGTGCGGATGAAGCGGCTGACGTGGCGATGGACGTCGTGGTTGGAGAAGGCCCAGCAGACCCAGCCGTCCGTCACCGCCTTCTGGAAGTTCTCCACGCATTTGCGCAGGTGGCCGGCGGTGAAATCCGGCCCGAGCAGGTCGAAGGTGTAGCACATGTGCAGCTTGTCGCCGCCGCTCGTGTAGTCGGCGACCGTCTTCAGCGAGCGCGCCCCGTCGCCCACCTCGCCTACCGTCGTGCGGCCCTCGTATTCGTCGAGCACGGCGCGCAGCCGCCTGAGGAAGGCGACGTTCTCCGGCTGCGTCTTGTCGTAGCGGTGGGTCTGCATGCCGTAGGGATTGACCTCCGGCGCGTCGAGGCCGGTCGCCTCCGGGTCAGGCTCGTGCGGCGGGTTGTCCCTGAGCTTCCTGTCGTGGAAGTAGAAGTTCACCGTGTCGAGGCGGAAGCCGTCGACGCCGCGGTCGAGCCAGAAGCGAAGGGTCTTGAGCAGCGCCTCCTGTACCTCACGATTGTGGAAATCGAGGTCCGGCTGCGAGGTGAGGAAATTGTGCATGTAGTACTGCCGGCGCACCCCGTCCCATTCCCAGGCGGGGCCGCCGAAGATCGACAGCCAGTTGTTCGGCGCGGTCCCGTCCGGCTTTGGATCGGCCCAGACATACCAGTCGGCTTTCGGATTGGTGCGGCTCGACCGGCTCTCGACGAACCAGGGGTGCTGGTCGGAGGTGTGCGAGATCACCTGGTCGATGATGATCTTGAGGCCGAGGCGGTGCGCCTCGGCGAGCAGGGCGTCGAAATCGGCGAGCGTGCCGAACATCGGGTCGACGTCGCAATAGTCCGACACGTCGTAGCCCATGTCCGCCATCGGCGACTTGAAGAAGGGCGAGAGCCAGACCGCGTCGACGCCGAGCGAGGCGATGTGGCCGAGCCGCCGGGTGATGCCCTTGAGGTCGCCCATGCCGTCGCCGGACGAATCCTGGAAGGAGCGCGGATAGACCTGGTAGATGACGGCGCCGCGCCACCAGTCGTCGGCTTTTCTTCTGGAAGTCGGCATGCGGGATCGCTCCATGTCCTGTAGTTCTCCGGCGAGATGTATCGCGCAAAGGGCGAGGCGTAAACGGCCGGACGCAGCCTCCCGCGGTTGACGGATGCCAATCGCGTGCCCAAAGATGCCGCCGACTCCGACAGCCGAGGTTGACCGCATGACCGACGACGTCGCCCTCACCCTCGCCGAGGCCTTCGACCTCGCCAGATCCGCCCTCCAGCGCCTCGGCATGAGCGAGCAGGCCGCCAGGGCGCTCTCGCGGGCGACGGTGGACGCGGAGGCCGCGGGACGGCCCGCCGTCGGCTTCGCGCATCTGGCGGACTACCTGAAGGCGCTCGCCGAAGGCCGGATCGACGGGCGCGCCGAGCCGCTCGTCACCGCCCCGGTCCCCGCGGTCATGAAATGCGACGCGATGGGCGGCGTCGCCCAGTATGGCTTCGAGATTGCCCGCGAGGAGCTTGCCGCCAAGGCGAGGACGTTCGGGCTTTCCGTCTTCGCCGCGCACAACAGCTACACGACCGGCGAGCTCGGCTGGTATGCCGGCCGGCTGGCCGAGGACGGCCTGGTGGCCCTGGCCGCGACCAACGCGCCGGCGATGGTCGCCGCAGCCGGCGGCTCCGGACCGGTCTACGGCACCAATCCGCTCGCCTTCGCCGCACCGCTTTCCGACGGACGGATCCTCCTCGTCGACCAGGCGACGAGCGCCACGGCCTTCGTCAACATCCGTGCGGCGGCAGCGCGCGGCGAACCCATCCCCGAGGGCTGGGCGCTCGACGAAGGGGGCCGTCCCACGATCGATCCCCTCGCCGCCCTCAAGGGCGCGCTTCTCGCCTTCGGCGGCGCGCGCGGCGCCAACATCGCGCTGATGGTCGAGGTGCTGGCCGCCGGGCTCACCGGCGCCAACTGGTCGCTGGATGCGCCGGACTTCCTTTCGGGCAGCGCCTCGCCGGGCTGCGGCCTCTTCGTCCTCGCCCTCGCGCCGCAGGTGCTTGCCGAGAACTTCGCCGGTCGCCTGACGGCGCAGGCCGAGCGCCTTTCAAGACACGGCGTCCACGTTCCCGGCCTCGCCCGCACGGAGGCGAAGCGGCAGGCGGAAAGTCGCGGCATCGTCTTGCCCCGCCAACTCTTTGACAGTATTTCCTCTTTCCGGCGCAATCAGCCTTGAGGAACGGGAAATGGCGGGACGGATGCTCGCGATCGGCGAATGCATGGTCGAACTGATGCAGGCGGACGGCGGCCTGATGCGCAAGAGCTTCGCCGGCGACACGTTCAACACCGCCTACTACGCCCGCCAGTATCTTCCCGCCGACTGGTCGGTCGACTATTTCTCAGCCGTCGGCCGCGACACCATCTCCGACGAGATGCTCGCCTTCATGGCCGGCCACGGCATCGGCACAGAGCACGTCGGCCGCATCGAGGGCCGCTCGCCCGGCCTCTACATGATCCACCTGAAGGACGGCGAACGCAGCTTCTCCTACTGGCGCTCGGCCTCCGCGGCAAAGCTGCTCGCCCGCGACGGCGACCGGCTGAGGGCGGCGATCGAGGCCTCCGACCTCGTCGTCTTCTCCGGCATCACGCTGGCGATCCTGCCGCCGGAGGACGTCGACACCCTGCTTGCGGAACTGCGCCGGGCCAAGGCCGCCGGCAAGCGCGTGGTCTTCGACCCGAACATCCGCATGCGCCTGTGGGATGATGCGGCACGCATGCGCGCCGTCGTCACCGAGGGCGCGCGCGCGGCAAGCCTCGTCATGCCGAGCCTCGACGACGAGACCACCCATTTCGGCGACGCGACGGCGGACGACACCATCGCCCGCTACCGCGGCCTTGGCGTCGAGGGCGTGGTGGTGAAGGACGGCGCCAGGGGCGCGACGCTTGCCTTCGGCGGGACGCGCAGCCACGTCCCCTCGGCCGAGGTCAAGGCTATCGTCGACACGACCAGCGCCGGCGACAGCTTCAACGGCGCGTTCCTCGCAAGGCTCGCCACCGGCGCGACGCCCGAGGACGCCGCCCGCTTCGCCGCGGCGGTGGCGGCCGCGGTCATCCAGCATCACGGGGCGCTGGTGGCGAAGGACAAGCTACCGGAAGGTTGAGGGTGTGATACCCCCCTCTGCCCTGCCGGACATCTCCCCCTCAAGGGCAGGGCGCTGTCGCATATCGAATTCCGGGAGTGCCTTCTGCCCCTTCTCCCCAGCGGGGAGAAGGTCGCGGCAGCGGGATGAGGGGGTGAGCGAAGCGAAATACAGCCCGCTTGCCCCCTCATCCGACCCTTCGGGCCACCTTCTCCCCAGCGGGGAGAAGGGGAAAACCGCAGCGTTGCGCCATAAGCAATAGTGGAGGAGATGCCCGGCAGGGCAGAGCGGGTTCTACGCCCCGAAGACGGCTCAATAAATCTTCCGCGTCTTCTTCGGCTTGAACGGGTTCTCCGACGCCTTGAAGTGGATGCGGATCGGCACGCCGGGCAACTGGAAATCGTTGCGCAAGCCGTTCGTCAGGTAGCGCACGTAGGATTCCGGCAGCGCCTCGGGGCGCGTGCAGGAAATCATGAAGCCCGGCGGGCGGGCCTTCACCTGCGTCATGTATTTCAGCTTGAGGCGACGGCCGGAGACGGCCGGCGGCGGATGCTGCACCTGCTGGGCTTCCAGCCAGCGGTTGAGCTTGGCCGTCGAGATGCGGCGGTTCCAGACGCGGTCGGTGTCGATGACGGCCTGCATCAGCTTGTCGAGGCCGCGGCCCGTCTGGCCGGAGACCGGCACGGCGCGGATGCCGCGCGCCTGCGGCAAAAGCCGGTCCGTCTTCTCGCGCAGCTCGGCGAGCACGGCCTGCGGGTCGTCGATCAGGTCCCACTTGTTGAAGGCGAGCACGGCCGCGCGGCCCTCGCGCAGCACGAGGTCGACGATCTGCAGGTCCTGCTTCTCGAAGGGAATGGTCGAATCGAAGACGATCACCACCGTCTCGGCGAAGCGGATGGCGCGCAGCGCATCGGCGACGGAGAGCTTCTCCAGCTTCTCCTGCACCTTGGCCTTGCGGCGCATGCCCGCCGTGTCGAACATCTTGATCGTCCGGCCCTTCCAGTCCCATTCGACGGAGATGCTGTCGCGGGTAATGCCGGCCTCGGGGCCGGTGAGCAGCCGGTCCTCGCCGAGGAAGCGGTTGATCAGCGTCGACTTGCCGGCATTGGGCCGGCCGACGATGGCGACGCGCAGCGGCTTCGTCTCGTCATATTCCGGCTCGTAGTCCTCGTCCTCCTCCACCGCCTCGGCGCGCACGTCGACGTCGGTGACGGCCTCGTCCTCCTTCGGCGGGAAGGCGCGCTCCTCGCCGATCGCCGCGACGATGGCGTCGCGCAGGTCGAGCATGCCCTGGCCGTGCTCGGCGGAGATCGGCGTCGGCTCGCCGAGCCCGAGCGTGAAGGCGTCGTAGAAGCCGCCGTCGGAGCCGCGCGCCTCCGACTTGTTGGCGACCAGCACGACGGGCTTGCCCTTCTTGCGAAGCATCTCGGCCAGCGCCTGGTCGACGGGCGTCAGCCCGGTCTTGGCGTCGACCACGAAGAGCGACAGGTCGGCCTCGTCGATCGCCGCTTCCGTCTGGGCGCGCATGCGGCCCTGCAGCGTCTCGGGCGCCGCCTCTTCCAGGCCGGCGGTGTCGACGATGCGGAATTTCAGGTCGACCAGGCGGGCGTCGCCCGGCCGGCGGTCGCGCGTGACGCCGGGCGTGTCGTCGACGAGCGCGAGCTTCTTGCCCACCAGCCTGTTGAACAGGGTGGACTTGCCGACATTGGGGCGTCCGACAATGGCGACGGTGAAGCTCATCGGAAAGGTCCGTCTACGAGGAGAGCTTGCCGCTCGCCGTCATCAGGTCGAGCAGCATCTGCGCGCGGTTGGCGACGTTGCGCGGGCTTTCCGCATCGGCGAGGATCGCGTCGAACCATTCCTTGGCGCGGGCGTAGTCCTCATGGCGCCAGGCCGAGAGCCCGAGCACCTCGCGCGCGGAATGGCGCAGCGCGCTCTGCGGCGTGGCGAGCTGCTCGGCCTCGGCCGAGACCTGCTCGTAGGTGCCGGTATCGACCAGCAGGAAGGCGGCGCGAAGCCTTGCTGCATCGCGCAGCGCCTGCGGCACGGAACCGTCCTTGGCGATGGCGCTGAAGGCGTTGACCGCGCCCTCGACGTCGCCGCCCTCGGCCTGAAGAGAGGCGGCGCGCATGCGCGCGAGCACCGGATAGGCGCCGAAGCCGTCCTTCTCCAGCGCCGTCAGCGCCGCGAGCGCCTCCTCGTTCTTGCCTTCGCGGGCGAGCGTCAGCGCGGCGAGGAAGCTGTCGCCGGCGGCCGAGGCCTTGCTGTCGCGCCAGGCGTCGTAGCTCACTTTGCCGATCGTCGCGAGCACGATGGCGACGGCGCCGCCGATCAGGATGCGGCCGAAGCGCCGCCAGATCAGGCGCATCTGGTCGGAACGGAGTTCCTCGTTGACCTCACGGATGAAGCTGTCGTCCTGGTTTACCATTCCCTGCCCGGCTTTTTCTTGCGATTGGATGTCGCGCCTTCTACCCCATTTTGGCGGCGTTGTAAGGGGGCAGCGTCGAAAAGGCCCTTACGGCAGCGGCCGGACCCCGATCAGCCATTCGTGCAGCCAGAACACGATCGCGACATAGAGGGCGGCGCCGAGGACGATGGAAACGAGGTCGTGCTTCGCGGAGACGAAGACCGGCAGCGCCGTCTCGCCCGCCGCGATCCGCTTCTTCAGCGTGATGCGCAGCACCACCGCCCAGGCGAGGATGGTGATGAAGACGAGGACGGAATAGGTCTCGCCGTTCGCGAGCAGGTGCGCGAGCGCCCAGATCTTGATGGCGACGAGGATCGGGAACTTCAGCTTCTGGCGGATATGGCCCGCCGGCAGGAAGCCGGCGACGAGACAGATCGAGGCGATCAGCATCAGCGTCAGCGTGATGTGCGCCATGAAGGCCGGCGGGGTGTAGAGAAGCTCGCCGCCCGTATCCCGCGCCTCGATGAAGCCGTAGACGATCATGACGAGGCTTGCGAGCGAGGCGACGCCGTGCAGCACCATCCAGGCCGGCTTGCCGAGCGTGGCGATGCCGGCCGTGCGCAGGCCCGGCGCGAAGGGCCGCACGAGATGGGTGACGAGGAAGAGAACGAGACCGGCGACGAGCAAAGCCATGGAAATGCCCCTTGATGGATGGATCGGCCGAGGCCGCTGGCCCCTGCAATAGCTGACAATTGCCATCCGATCAAAGGATTGCCGCATTCGCGACCGATAGCGGGCCTCACACAAATTGTCGCGGGGACCCATGTCCGGTCGAATCCTCCCTTCCCTCCTTGCCGCCGCCGTCTGCGCCGCGCCCGCCCTCGCGGAGGAGCCGGCGCCGAAGCGCACGCAGCTCGTGATCGTCTCCTTCGACGGCGCGCACGACAACCTGCTCTGGGAGAAGAGCCGGGCGATGGCGAGGCGCACGAACGCGCATTTCACCTATTTCCTCTCCTGCACCTTCTTCTTTCCGAGGGAGGAACGGGCCACATACCAGGCGCCGCAGGAAAAACGCGGCCGCTCGAACGTCGGCTTCGCGCCGGACCGCGAGGACGCGATCCTGAGGCTCGGCGAGATCTGGCTGGCGAAGCTGGAGGGCCACGACCTTGCCAGCCACGCCTGCGGCCATTTCGACGGCGGCAGGTGGAGTGCGGAGGACTGGAAGGCGGAGTTCGCCTTCTTCCGCGCCGCGCTGAAGGACGGCTGGAAGAACCTCGGCGTCGGCGAGCGCGAGCCCGCAGACTGGCAGCGCTTCGCCACCGAGGACATCAAGGGTTTCCGCGCGCCCTATCTGTCCGCCGGTCCCGGCCTGGTCGAGGCGCTCGAGGCCTACGGCTTCCGCTACGACGCGAGCCTCGTCTCGAAGGGCCCCGCCATGCCCGTCGCGACCGGGGATCTCGCCCGCTTCGCCCTGCCGCTGATCCCGGAAGGCGCGTCCGGCAAGCCGGTGATCGCGATGGACTACAATCTCTACGTCCGCCATTCCAGGGGCAAGGAACGCCCGGAGGAGAGCGAGGCCTTCGAGGAACGCACCCTGAAGGCCTATCGCGACGCCTTCGCCGCGCAATACGACGGCGAACGGATCCCCCTCCAGCTCGGCTTCCATTTCGTCGAGATGAACGCCGGCGCCTACTGGCGCGCCCTCGACCGCTTCCTCGCCGAGACCTGCGGCCGCAAGGACGTCGCCTGCGTCAGCTACGCCCAGGCGCTCGACATCCTGGCGAAGGAACGGAAGCCGGACGGCTCCTCCTTCTGACACGCCCAGGGCCATCGCATCTGGAATGACCAGGGCGCTTCCGGCCTCCTTCTCCCCCCGGGGAGAGGTCGCGGCAGCGGGATGAGGGGGCGCCGTAGGCAAGATGCGGCGAACTTGCCCCCTCATCCGGCCCTCCGGGCCACCTTCTCCCGGCGGGGAGAAGGGGAAGCGGCAACGTCGCATTCATATGCAACAGCCCTTATCCCGCCAGTTCCTCGTTGCCGCCGGCCTCGATGAACTGCCGGTCGATGCTCGGCAGCGTCTCGCCCTCGATCGCCGCCTCGAAAGCCTTGAGGCGCTTGTGGATCGACTGCAGCTCGATGATCGTCGACCAGGAGTTGACGAGGTACTGGAACGAGCTCGACACCTGCCCGAAGGCGGTCAGGATCTGCTGCAGGATGCCGTAGGTGATCTTCCCGGCGACGATGGTCGGCACGAGGATGAAGTAGACGAACAGGTTGTCCGCCTGCAGGTAGAACGAGCGGGCGATGTTGAAATAGAGATAGTGGAAGTAGAGGCGGAAATAGTTGCGCCGCACGTTGTCGAACAGCTCGCGCACCGTCGGCGGCTGCGCCTTCGTCGGGTCGTCCTCGCCGTAGACCAGTTCCTTTCGGTAGGCCGCCTCGACGCGCTGGTTGCGGAACTCCAGCCCCGGCAGCTTGATGCCGACGCCGGCGAGCAGCACCGTGCCGAAGGTCGACCAGAGGATCGCCGCCCAGAACAGCGCGTGCGGGATCTCGCCGATGACCGGCAGCGGGCCGATATGGCCGGAGAGCGCGAAGAGCACCGGCAGGAAGGCGATCAGCGTCATCACCGCGTCGATCAGGCTGACGCCGAGGCCCTCGGTGATGCTGGCAAACCGCATCGTGTCTTCCTGCACGCGCTGCGAGGCGCCCTCGATATGGCGCACGCGCGGCCAGAGCGACATGTAGTAGTTGTTCATCGCCGTGCGCCAGCGGAACACGTAGTGGCTGACGAAGAAGCGCGTGATGACGTAGACGAAGACGCTGATGAAGGCGATCTGGCAGAAGATCAGCATCAGGTCGAAGAAGTCCTGCGTGGTGACGTTGCCGGTGCCCTGCAGCGCGTTCTGCAGCGTGTCGCCGAACGGGCGGCGCCAGTTGTTGATGGCGAGCGACACCTGCACGCTGAAATAGGTCGAGAAGATGATGAAGGCCGATCCCCAGATCGACCAGTTCGTCCAGGGGTGATCCTTGGCACGGACCTGCCAGAACGCGCCGAACAGCACGGTGCAGATCAGGAAATAGAGGTAGAACCAGACATTGTCCGGCGTCACGAAATAGCCGAGCCCGATCGGCGGGTTCGTGCCCTCCGGCAGCGGCGGCATGCCGATCGTCGCGCCGAAGCCGGCGCCGACCGAGTACCAGACCGTGATGGCCAGCAGCGTCCAGACGACGAGCGAGGAGAAGAACAGCTTCGGCTGCGGGAAGAAGGAATGGAACAAGGCGCGAAACTCTCGGGTCTGAAGATGACGGCGCACCGCCGGTTCGCGCGAAACTAGACGACTTCCCGCACGGCAACAATCGCCGTGCGTCCGGATTACCGAGATTTAATGCGCATGCCTCAGCCCGGAAGCGTCAGCACCAGGGGGCCGTCGCGGGTGGCGACCACGGTGTGCTCGAACTGCACGGTCGGTGCGCGCGGCTCGCTGTAGAGCGTCCATTCGTCCTTGTCGCCACCCTCCGCCCAGTCGGCGCCGAGCGACAGGAAGGGTTCGACCGTGAAGACGAGGCCTTCCGTCATCCGGCGCGTCTCGCGCGGGTCCGGCCATGTGGCGATCTCGGTCGGCTCCTCGTGCAGCGAGCGGCCGACGCCGTGGCTGGCGAGATTGGCGATCAGCGTGTAGCGGTTCTTGCGCGCGAAGGCACCGATGGCCGTGCCGATGTCGGAGAGCGGCTTGCCGGCCTTCACCTCCTTGAGGCCCGCCCACAGCGCGCGCTTGCCGTCGCGGCAGAGCCGCTCCACCGCGGGCGCCACGCGCCCGACGGCGAAGGAGGCGCCGGTGTCGGCGAAATAGCCGTCGCGCTCGGCCGACACGTCGATGTTGATGAGGTCGCCCTCGCCGATCACCCGCTCGCCCGGAATGCCGTGCGCCACCTCCTCGTTGATGCTGATGCAGGTGGCGCCGGGAAAGGCGTAGCAGCTCTCCGGCGCCGAACGGGCACCCGCGGCGTCGAGCATCCGCCGGCCGATCAGGTCGAGCTCCGCCGTCGTCATGCCGGGGCGCACGGAGGTCGCCATGTGCTGCAGCACGTTGGCGCAGATGCGGCCGATCGCCTGCATGCCGGCGAGGTCGTCTTCGTTTTCGAGGGTCATGTCGGGTCTCTCTTTCCGGCCGTCCATAGCACGCCGGATCGCCGCTGTCAGGCCGGGACGGTCGCCGGCTCGGCGGCAAGCGCCGCGCGCACCAGCGGCGCGACCTTCGTGCCGTAGAGCTCGATGCCGCGCATGATCGCGTCGTGCGGCATCGGGCCGATCGCCATCTGCAGGAGGAAGCGGTCGTTGCGGAAGACGCGGTGATGGGCGACGATCTTCTCGGCCACCGTCTCCGGATCGCCGAGGAAGAGATGGCCGGACGGCCCGGTCGACTGGTCGAACTGCGCCCGGCTCGTCGGCCCCCAGCCGCGCTCGCGGCCGATGCGGTCCATCACCTCCGCCTGCGGCGCGTAGAACGTATCGGCGGCCGCCTGCGTCGTATCGGCGACGAAGCCGTGCACGTTGATGCTGGTCTTCAGCCCCGCCGGATCGTGGCCGGCGCGCCGCGCCGCCTCGCGGTAGAGGTCGAGGAGCGGCGCGTAGCGCGCGGGCGTGCCGCCGATGATGGCGAGCGCCAGCGGCAGGCCGTAGGCACCGGCCCGCGCCACCGACTGCGGCGTGCCGCCGACGGCGATCCAGATCGGCAGTCTCCCGGAAAGCGGCCGCGGATAGACGCCGCGGCCGGCAAGCGGCGGGCGCATCGTGCCGCTCCACGAGACGGTCTCGCGCTCGTTCAGCGCCAGCAGCAGGTCGAGCTTCTCGGCGAAGAGCTGGTCGTAGTCTTCCAGATCATAGCCGAACAGCGGGAAGGATTCGATGAACGAGCCCCGACCCGCCATGATCTCGGCCCGGCCGCCGGAGAGGAGATCGAGCGTCGAGAACTGCTGGAAGACGCGCACCGGATCGTCCGACGACAGCACCGTGACGGCGCTTGAAAGCCGGATGGTCCTCGTCCGCGCCGCGGCGGCCGCCAGGATGACGGCAGGGGCGGAGGCGGCGTAGTCCGGCCGGTGGTGCTCGCCGAGCCCGAAGACGTCGAGGCCGACCTCATCGGCGAGCTCGATTTCTTCCAGCAGGTTCTTCAGGCGCCGCTCGCCCTCCCGCCCTTTGTCCGCAGCGTTGGGATCGACGTCGGCGAAGGTGTAGAGGCCAAGTTCCATGAGGGTTTCCCGTGCGAGGTGCTGCCGCACAGATATGGCGGCGCGGCGGCGCTGGGAAGAGTGGAAATGGAAACGCTGTGTTCGCGGCCTCCGCTGCGCCGGCACCCTCTCCCCGCACACGGGACGAGGAACCGATGCCGGGCCGTTCCCCTCTCCTCACCTGCGGGGAAAAGTTCCACAAGGGACGAGGCAATCACCGCTCCGCGAAGCTCACAGCTCCGCCGCCACCACCTCCAGTTGCGTCGCCACCTGTCCCCAGCCCTCGTGGAAACCCATCTTCTCGTGCTCGGCGCAGTCCTCGGCGCTCCAGTGGCGGGCGATGGCGGTGTAGCGGGTGCGGCCGTTGCCGAGGTCGTCGAGGATCACCTCCGCGCAGAAGAAGGCCTTCTCCGTCGGCTTCCAGTCCGGGCCGAAGGCATCGGTGAAGATCAGCCGCCGGTCCTTCTCGACCTTGAGCAGGACGCCGGTGCTGTCCATGTGGAAGCCGTCCGGCCCCGTCATGACGGTGCGGAACTTGCCGCCGTCCCTGGGCTCGATCTCCACGATCGGCGTCTCGTAGGGCTTCGGCGCGAACCATCGCGTGATCAGCTCGGGCGTCGTCCAGGCCTTGAAGAGCTGCGCCGGTGTGGCGGCGAGGATGCGGGTGAGAACGAGCTCGCGATCGTTGGCAGGGGTGATCATCCGGTCCATGGCATGTCTCCTTCGGTGGGTTCGCTCCAAGGACGCGCGGCCCGCCGTCGATCCGACAGGGGGGGACGAAATTAATCTGCCTCCGCCCGCTCCCGCTGCAGGCCGTCGAGATGCTGGCGGATATGGGCGGCCTCGGCGGGCGTGCGGGCGAGCGCGATGGCGCGGTCGAAGGCCGCGCGCGCCTCCTCCCGGCGGCCGAGCTCCTTGAGCAGCCCGCCGCGCAACCCGTGGAAATGGAAATAGCCGGAGAGCCGTTCCCCCAGCGGCTCGACGAGCGCCAGCGCCGCTTCCGCCCCTTCCAGCCTCCAGACGGCGACGGCGCGGTTGAGCGTCACCACCGGCGAGGGCTGCAGCCGCTCCAGCGTGCGGTAGAGGCGCTCGATCCCGGCCCAGTCCGTCTCCCCGGGCGTCGCGGCGCGGGCGTGCAGCGCGGCGATCGCCGCCTGCACCTGGAACGGCCCCGGCGCGCGGTGGCGCATCGCCTTGTCGATCAGCACCAGCGCCTCGTCGATCAGCGCCCGGTCCCAGAGCGTGCGGTCCTGGTCGTCAAGGAGCACGATCTGCCCGTCCGCGTCGAAGCGGGCGGCGAGGCGCGAATGCTGGATCAGGGTGAGCGCGGTCAACCCCATGATCTCCGGCTCGGCGGGAAAGAGCTTCAGGAGCAGCCGCGAAAGCCGGATCGCCTCCGTCGCGAAGGGTGCGTCCGCCGCCGCGGCCGTGCCGGCCGAATAGCCTTCGTTGAAGACGAGGTAGACCATGGCGGCGACGACGGAAAGACGCTCGGCGCGCGCCGCCGCGTCCGGCGTCTCGAAGGGGATGCCGGCCGCCGCCACCTTCGCCTTGGCCCGGGTGATGCGCTGCTCCATCGCCGCCTCGGAGACGAGGAAGGCGCGGGCGATCTGTTTCACCGACAGGCCGGAGACGATGCGCAGCGCGAGCGCGATCTGCTGCGTCGCCGGCAGGTCGGGATGGCAGCAGACGAAGAGCAGCCTGAGGATGTCGTCGCGGTAATGCGCGCCGTCGAGCCGCTCGGCAAGGTCGTCCTCGGCGTCGCCGAGGTCGGACAGCACCTCCTCCGGCGGCAGCGGCCGCTCGCGGGCGCGCCTGCGCACCCGGTCGATGCCGCTGTTGCGCCCGACGAGGATCAGCCAGGCGGCCGGATCGCGCGGCGGGCCCTTGGCAGGCCAGGTCTTCAGCGCCCGGAGGCAGGCCTCCTGGAACGCCTCCTCGGCGAGGTCGAGATCGCGGAAATAGCGCAGCAGCGCGCCCATGGCCTGCGGCCGGGCGGCGGTGAGCGCGAGATCGATCCAGGCAAGCTCGCTCACTTGGGGCCTCCGCCGGGCTTGAAGAGGCGAAGCGGCCGGATCTCGTAGGCGCCGGTGCCGGGATTGGCGACGGCGAGCTCCTTCGCGAAGGCGATCGCCCCCTCCAGCGTGTCGGCCTCGACGATGAAGAAGCCGAGGAACTGTTCCTTGGTCTCGGCGAAGGGTCCGTCGATGACGAAGCTCTCGCCCGCGCTCTTGCGGACGGTGGTGGCGGCCGTCGTCGGCATCAGCCGGGCGACCGGCCCGAGCCTGCCCGCCTCGGCATATTTCTTCTCCACCGCCGCGAGGTCGCGCATGACCCGGTCGTTCTCGTCCCTGCTCCAGGCCTCGGTGACGGATTCTTCATTGTAGCAAAGCACGGCATATTGCATCGGACACTCCCGTCATTGGATAGACGAATGAGTATCCGCAACGCCGACAGGACGCGACCGGATTTTTTCGGCGAACCGATCAGTTGGCGCTGAGCGTGCGGCGCACCGCGTCCTTCCAGCCGCGTATCTTCGCGCCCCGCGTCTTCTCGTCCATCTCCGGCATGAAGCGCCGGTCGCGCGACCAGGCGGCGGCGAAACCCTCGCGGTCCGGCCAGACGCCGGCGCGGTGGCCGGCGAGCCAGGCCGCACCCAGCGCCGTCGTCTCCAGGATGGTCGGCCGGTCGACGGGGGCGTCGAGGATGTCGGCGAGCCGCTGCATGGTCCAGTCGGACGCGACCATGCCGCCGTCGACGCGCAGCACCGTCTCCTTGCCGTCGTTCCGCCAGTCCTTGTGCATGGCGTCGAGCAGGTCGCGCGTCTGGTAGCAGACGGCCTCCAGCGCCGCGCGGGCGAACTCGGCCGGCCCCGTGTTGCGCGTCATGCCGTAGATCGCCGCGCGCGCATCCGGGTCCCAGTGCGGCGCGCCGAGCCCCGTGAAGGCCGGCACGAGGTAGACGGCCTGCGCCGGGTCGGCCTTGGCCGCGAGGTCCCCTGTGTCGGCGGCCGCCTTGATGACCTTCAGCCCGTCGCGCAGCCACTGCACGGCGGCCCCGGCGATGAAGATCGAGCCCTCCAGCGCATAGGTCGTCTCGCCGTCGAGCCGGTAGGCGATGGTGGTGAGCAGCCGGTTCTTCGAGCGCACCATGTCCGGGCCGGTGTTGAGCAGCGCGAAGCAGCCGGTGCCGTAGGTGGATTTCATCATCCCGGGCGAAAAGCAGGCCTGGCCGATGGTGGCGGCCTGCTGGTCGCCGGCGACGCCGAGGATCGGGATCTCCGCGCCGAACAGCGCCTTCTCCGTCACGCCGAAATCGGCCGCGCAGTCGAGCACCTCCGGCAGCATCGCCCTCGGCACGCGCAGGATGTCGAGAAGCTCGTCGTCCCAGGCGTTCGCCGCGATGTTGTACATCAGCGTGCGGCTGGCGTTCGTGGCGTCCGTCGCGAAGGACTTCCCGCCCGTCAGCCGCCAGATCAGGAAGGTGTCGATCGTGCCGAAGCAGAGCTCGCCCTTGGCGGCGCGCGCCCGTGCACCCTTCACGTTGGAGAGCAGCCACGAGAGCTTGGTGCCGGAGAAATAGGGGTCGAGCAGCAGGCCGGTCTTCCGCGTGAAGGTCCGCTCCAGTTCCTGCCGCTTGAGCTTGTCGCAATAGGCGGCGGTGCGCCTGTCCTGCCAGACGATGGCGTTGTGGATCGCCCTGCCGCTCTCGCGCTCCCAGACGACGACCGTCTCGCGCTGGTTGGTGATGCCGATCGCGGCGATGTTGGCGGCCTTGACGCCCGCCGTCTTCAGCGCGGTCTCGACCGACCAGACGACGCTCTGCCAGATTTCTTCCGGATCATGCTCGACCCAGCCGGAGCGGGGGAAATGCTGCGTGAATTCCTTCTGGCCGGAGCCCGCGACCCTGCGGTTTTCGTCGAAGACGATCGCCCGGCTCGACGTCGTGCCCTGGTCGATCGCGAGAACATATCCGCCCATGCATTCCTCCCCATGGCGCCGGGGCCACCCTCCTGGCCCGACAGAATCTTCAATACGATAACAAAACGAATGTCAAAAGAAAACGAAACGAAAGGGATGCCGCCCTTCCGCCTCCGACTTTAGCGCGGCAAAAACCCGATTGTCATCGCCCGACTTTTGCGCGTAGGCTCACCCCGCGCAACAGGAACGGGAGTGCCTTGAACATGAAAAGCGTCGTCGTCACCGGGTCCACGAGCGGCATCGGCCTTGCGATCGCCACAGCCTTCGCGGAGAGCGGCGCCAACGTGCTCATCAACGGCTTCGGCGACAGGGACGAGATCGAGGCGATCCGCGCCGGGCTCGACGGGCTGGGCAGCGGCCGCGTTCTCTACCATCCGGCCGACATGACGAAGCCGGAGGAGATCGGCGACCTGATCGAGACGGCCGTGGAGGAATTCGACGGCGTCGACGTCCTCGTCAACAATGCCGGCATCCAGCACGTCGAGAAGATCGAGGATTTCCCGGTCGACAAATGGGACCGGATCATCGCCATCAACCTGTCGAGCTCCTTCCACACGATCCGCGCCGCCATCCCGCACATGAAGCGCAAGGGCTTCGGCCGCATCATCAACGTCGCCTCCGCCCACGGCCTCGTCGCCTCGCCCTTCAAGTCCGCCTATGTGGCGGCCAAGCATGGCATCATGGGCCTGACCAAGACCGTGGCGCTGGAGATCGCCGAGAACGGCATCACCGCCAATGCCATCTGCCCCGGCTACGTGCTGACGCCGCTCGTGGAGAAGCAGATCCCCGACACGGCCCGCGCCCGCGGCATCAGCGAGGCGGAGGTGAAGAGCGACGTGATGCTGAAGTTCCAGCCGACCAAGGAGTTCGTCGCGGTCGAGGAGGTGGCGGCGATCGCGCTGTTCCTCGCCAGCGACGCGGCGAAGTCGATCAACGGCACCCATATCTCCGTCGACGGCGGCTGGACCGCGCAGTAGGCGGCGGCCGCTTCGCCCCTTCCCTCGCCCGCGGATTTCTCGCAATGTGCGGGAAACAGGGAACCGCCCGATGTACGAATATGCCATAGCCTGGGAGTGGCTGACCTTCGCCGTGCGCTGGCTGCACGTCGTCACCGCCATCGCCTGGATCGGCTCCTCCTTCTATTTCATCGCCCTCGACCTCGGCCTGGTGAAGCGGTCGCACCTGCCGCCCGGCGCCCACGGCGAGGAATGGCAGGTGCACGGTGGCGGCTTCTATCACATCCAGAAATACCTGGTGGCGCCGGCGGCGATGCCGGAGCATCTCACCTGGTTCAAGTGGGAGAGCTATGCGACGTGGCTCTCCGGCTTCGCGCTCCTCTGTCTCGTCTACTACGGCGGCGCGGAGCTGTTCCTGATCGACCGCGGCGTGCTCGACGTGCCGGCCCCGGCGGCGGTCGCGATCTCGCTCGCCTCGCTTGCCGTCGGCTGGCTTCTCTACGACCTCCTCTGCAGGTCGCCGCTCGGCAGGAACACCTGGGGCCTGATGGCGCTTCTCTACGCCGTGCTCGTCGCCATGGCCTGGGGCTACACGCAGCTCTTCACCGGCCGCGCCGCCTTCCTGCATCTCGGCGCCTTCACGGCGACGATCATGTCGGCCAACGTCTTCTTCGTCATCATCCCCAACCAGAAGATCGTCGTCGCCGACCTGATCGCCGGCCGCACGCCCGACCCGCGGCTCGGCGGCGAGGCCAAGCAGCGCTCGCTGCACAACAACTACCTGACGCTGCCCGTCATCTTCTTCATGCTGTCGAACCACTATCCGCTCGCCTTCGCGACGGCCTTCAACTGGGTCATCGCCGCCCTCGTCTTCCTGATGGGCGTCACCATCCGCCACTGGTTCAACATCACCCACGCCCGCAAGGGCCGGCCGACCTGGACCTGGCTTGCGACGGCGCTCCTCTTCGTCCTGATCATCTGGCTTTCCACCGCGCCGAAGGTGCTGACCGGCGAGACGGCGGACGCGGGCCTTTCCCCGGCCGCCGGACGCTTCGCGGCGAACGGCCATTTCCCGGCCGTGCGCGACCTCGTCTCCGCCCGCTGCTCGATGTGCCACGCGGCCGAGCCGGTGTGGGAGGGCCTGCGCGCCGCGCCGAAGGACGTGATCCTCGAAAGCGACGCGGACATCGCCCGGCATGCCCGCGAGATCTATCTCCAGGCCGGCCGCAGCCGCGCCATGCCGCCCGGCAACCTCACCGGCATGACAGCCGGGGAGCGCGCGCTCGTCGCCGCCTGGTTCGAGACCGCCGTGGAAGGAGGCTGATCCCATGACCGCAATGCTCGTCCGCGCCCGCCTCCTCTCCTTCCTGCGCCGTCCGCAGGCGGTCGACGACCGTAGCAGCTACCGCTACGAGGAGGACGGCGGCCTGCTCGTCGAGGACGGCAGAATCGTTGCCTTCGGCCCCTATGCGGACGTGCGCGCCGGCGCATCCGGCGACGTGGAGGAGATCGACCACCGCCCGCATCTCGTGCTCCCCGGCCTCGTCGACACGCACCTGCATTTCCCCCAGATGCAGGTGATCGGCGCCTATGCCGCCGACCTCCTCGAATGGCTGAACACCCACACGTTCCCCGAAGAATGCCGCTTCGTCGAAAGCGCGCACGCCGCCCGCATCGCCCGGCATTTCTACGACGAGCTGATCCGCCACGGCACGACGACGGCGGCGGCCTTCTGCTCCGTGCACAAGGCCTCGGCCGATGCCTATTTCGCCGAAGCGCTCGCCCGCGGTATGTGCATGGTCGGCGGCAAGGTAATGATGGACCGCAACGCCCCGCAGGGCCTCACCGACACGCCCGGGACCGGCTATGACGAGACGCGCGCGGTGATCGCCGAGTGGCACGGCAAGGGCCGCAACCACGTCGCCATCACGCCCCGCTTCGCCATCACCTCGACGCCCGCGCAGATGGATGCGGCGGCGGCGCTCGCCCGCGAGTTCCCGGACCTGCACATCCAGACCCATCTTTCGGAGAACCACGACGAGATCCGCCTCACGGCCGAGCTCTATCCGGACGCCCTCGACTATACCGACGTCTACGCCCGCTACGGCCTGCTCGGCCCGAAAAGCCTGTTCGGCCACTGCATCCATCTCTCCGAGCGCGAGGCGGACGCGATGAGCGAGGCGGGCGCCGTCGCCGTCCACTGCCCGACCTCCAACCTCTTCCTCGGCTCCGGCCTCTTCGCGCTCAAGGCCTTCATGCGGCGAGAGAAGCCGCTGCGCGTCGGCCTCGCCACGGACGTCGGCGGCGGCACGAGCTATTCGATGCTGAAGACGCTGGACGAGGCCTACAAGATCCAGCAGCTCTTGGGCGAGCGGCTGAACCCGCTGGAGAGCTTCCACCACATGACGCTCGGCAATGCCGAGGCGCTCTCGCTCGCCGACCGGATCGGCACGCTGGAACCGGGCACCGACGCCGACTTCGTCGTGCTCGACGCCGCCGCCACGCCCGCCATGGCGCTGCGGATGGAGGTCGTCCGCTCGCTCGCCGACGAGCTCTTCCTGCTCCAGACGCTCGGCGACGACCGCGCCGTGCGCGAGACCTACGTGGCCGGCAGGGCGATGAAGAGCCGGCTTTGAACGAGACGGGCCGCAGCACCCGTTGGATGCTGCGGCCCTACATTCGCAACAGCCACCGTCACGCCGGCAGCCCGAAAGACGATCAGAGCAGGAAGTCGCTCTGCGAGAGCGTGTGGTGTCCGGACAGGTTCACCGCAAAGTCGGCCTTGCCGTCGCCATCCAGATCCGCCTCGATGACCGTCTTGCCACCGTCGATCCGATAGGCAAGCTCGCCCGCCTTGCTGCTGAAGTCGTCATCACCGATGAAGGAGAACTTCTGCGTGCCCGAGACCGTGCTGTCGGCATCGAAGCCCGAGAGGTCAATGCGGTCGCCGGCTTTGCCGTTGAAGTCGTAGATCGTATCACGCCCGGAAGCCTTCACCGTCGATTCGCCGGCGGCGAGGAAGATGAAGGTATCGGAACCCGAGCCGCCATAGAGCTTGTCGGCGCCGTTGCCGCCATAGAGCCTGTCGGCACCGCTTTCGCCCTTGAGGATGTCGTTGCCTGCGCCGCCCTTCAGCAGATCGCTGCCGGAACCGCCGTAGAGCTTGTCGTTGCCGAAGCCGCCGGTCAGCGAATCCGAGCCGGACTCGCCATAGAGCACGTCGTTGCCGGTGCCACCATCGAGCGTGTCGTTGCCATTCCCGCCATAAAGCTTGTCATCGCCGCTGCCACCGTAGAGCTTGTCGGCCCCACGGTCGCCGTACAGCCTATCCTTGCCCGCACCGCCATAAAGGGTGTCTCTGCCGGAGTCGCCATAAAGCGTGTCATTGCCCGAGTCGCCGTAGAGCTTGTCGGCACCGCTACCGCCGAAAAGCTTATCCGTGCCGCTGCCGCCCCGAACGGTATCATTGCCCGAGCTGCCATAAAGCGTGTCGCTACCCGAGTCGCCGTAGAGCTTGTCGTTACCGCTGCCGCCGGAGATCTTGTCGTTGCCGGTGCCGCCACGCAGCGTGTCGTTGCCACCGAAGCCATAGAGCTTGTCGTTGCCGCTGCCGCCGGAGATCTTGTCGACGCCCTTGCCGCCGTAAAGCTTGTTGGCGCCCTTCGTTCCGACCACGACGTCAACGACGTCCGTAACGCCGATATTGACCGTGCGGGTGGTGCTCAGGCCGCCGTTGTCGGTCGCGACCAGCGTCACGCTGTGGTTCCTCAGCGTCTCGTAGTCGAGTTCCTTGGCGACGACGAGGTTGTTGCCGACGATCTTGAAGCTCTTCGAGGAGCCCGCCGCCAGGCTATAGCTGACTTTGTCGCCCGCATCGACGTCCGATGCCGAGATCTTGCCGACGACGGTTCCGACCTTGACGTTCTCCTTGACCTTGGTCTTCGAGATCTTGAGGTCGAACGGCTTCTCGTTGACGTCCGTCACATCGATGGTGAACGTCTTGATGGACTTGTTGCCATCCGCGTCGCTCACTTCCACTTCGATGTCGTGCGACTTCGCCGTCTCGTAATCCGCACCCTTCTTGACGACCAGCTTGTTGCCGCTGATCGCGAAGAAGTCGCTGGCCTTGGCGAGCTTGTAGGTCAGGGCATTCGAGTTGCCGTCGGGATCGACCGCGGAAAGCAGGCCCACGACGGCCCCGACCGCTGCATTCTCTGCGACGCTCGTCTTGGAAAGTGCAAGGTTACCCGGCGTGGTGGCGATGTTGACTTCTACACCATCATCGAAGAGGACGAGTTCGATGTTCGTCAGCGTTGCGGTCCACTCCTCACCGATCACGGAGAAGCTCGCGCCGTTGTTGACGATGTCGAAATCGGCGATCTTGCCGTCGACGACGAACTTGTCTGCATCGCCTCCGGTACCGCCGTCGACAACGTCGTTACCGCCGCGACCCTCGATGACGTCGTCGCCGGTCGTACCGACATATATGTCGTCGCCGGTCGTGCCGATGAAATGCTGATTGTATGTTGCAAGGAAAGCGTAGATGTTCGCGACGTTGCCCGCCGTGGAACCGGCGCCCGCAATCCAAGTCATCAACGCATTCACCGCATTGAAACCCGGGTCGTTGAGATCGGTGGAGAGATTCGTACCGTCACCACGTGCGATATCGATATCGAGATCCGTGATCACCAGTCCCGGTGCTACTCCGCTCGCCAGCCCGGTGGTTCCGCCGGATGTGGCTGGCAGATTGGTAGTGCCCTCGACATAAGTGCCGAAATTGATTTTGTCGATGGTGCCGTCATAGGCGCCGTGCTGACCATAGCGGTAGGAATACCCGAAGTTGTCCGTCTCGCCTCCGCCCAGAGCTTCCATCAGCACGTAGTTGGAGCCGTCGACAAGAGACGCGCCATAGCGATACCCGGCCTGAACGCCCCCGGAGGTAACGCCAGGGGTCGCACCGAAGAAGGTTCTCGTGCTGGATCCCAGGTCCTGGAAATAGGTGTTGAGAAATGTGTTGTAGTTGAACACTTCACCGGTGGCGGGAGCCAATGCCGAGGCATCTATGACGATAGTTTTTCTTTCGGCCATGTCGCGGTCTCCTAAACTGATCGGGAGGTCCGGCCCTCGGCCTCCCATGCCAATCTCCTCGCCGACCGATGGCCGGCGCCCGGCGTGGCTCCGCGTCAAGGCTCCCGAAGACACGGCAATAGCCTTCCGCACCGCCTTCGGCGGTCGGTTTCAGTCTTCGGATTTGCGGTTTGACGAGAAAAGCCAGCCCTGCGGTTCGTTTAGGAAACATGAACCATGGAGTCAAGATAAAAAACTAGACCTTTTCGCGAAAGTTATATTCGGGCCGGCAATGCCCGCAATGCGGGTCTCAGGGGCCGTCGATGACGAAGGGTTTCTCGAAGAAATGCTCCTCCAGATTGACGCCGCCGCCGAGGCGGTCGACGACGAGGAAGTCGCTCGGAGCGCCGACCGCGATCAGCGGATGGTGCCAGACGTTGCGGCGGTAGTTGACGCCCTGCCTGCCGCCGGCGCGGAAGACCTGCGGGCGGCCGGGCCGGCCGCCCTCGTCCTCGGAAACCACCACCAGCCAGGGCCGGTCGTCGATCGGCGAGAAGCTCTGGCTGCCGAAGGGATGGCGCTCCATCATGTCCACCCGGTAGGGAAAGGCGCGCGGGCTGCCGCGGAAGATGTTGACGATCACCCGCGCGTCCTCGCCCACGGCCTCCGCCTCGGCGAGCGCATGGTAGCGCTCGGTCGTGCCGCCGTTGATGAGCCGCATCGAGGCGGGATCGGCCTCGATCACGATGCCGAAGGGAGCGAAGGCCTCCCGCGTCAGCGGGCGGATCGCAAGCCGCTCGAGATCCTGCATGTCATTCTCCGGGGATGAGGGCCTGCAGACGCAGGCGCGCGATGCGCTCCACCTCCGCCTTGGCCGTTTCGAATTCCTGCTCGGCGTCGTTGCCGATGCGCCGCTCGAAGGCGGCGAGGATGTCGTCCTTCGTCAGCCCCTTCACCGCGATGATGAAGGAAAAGCCGAATGTCTCCGTGTAGGCCGCGTTGAGCGCGGTGAAGCGCGCATGCTCCTGCGGCGTCAGCCGGTCGAGGCCTGCGCCTGCCTGCTCCCTGCGGCTGTCCTCGGTGAGATTGCCGGCGATCGCCAGCCTTCCGGCGAGGTCCGGATGGGCGCGGAGCACGCCGTGCTGCTCCTCGCGCGAGGCCGCGCGGAATTCGGCGACGAGCGCCGCATGGATGCCGTCGGCCGTCAGCGGCGGGACGATCCGGCCGGCGTCGAGCGCGCGCTCGGCGATGAAGGGCGAATGCTCGAAGACGCCGCCGAAGCGGGCGAGGAAATCCCGCCGGTCGATCATGCGGCACCCTGCCTGTCCGGATGATGGCGCTCGATCCAGTGGCGGGCGATGTCGATGCGCCGCGGCACCCAGACCTTCTCGTGGCCGAGCACGTAGTCGACGAAGCGGGCGAGCGCCGCCGTCCGGCCCGGCCGGCCGACGAGCCGGCAGTGGAGGCCGACGTTCAGCATCTTCGGGCTGCCTTCCCTGCCCTCCTGGTAGAGCACGTCGAAGGCGTCCTTGAGATAGGCGAAGAACTGATCGCCCGAGTTGAAGCCCTGCGCGGTCGCGAACCGCATGTCGTTGGTTTCGAGCGTGTAGGGGATGATCAGGAAAGGCCTGCCGTCGAGGCCCGGCACGAAATAGGGCAGGTCGTCGGCATAGGAATCGGAGGAATAGACGAAGCCGCCCTCCTCCATGACGAGCCGCAGCGTGTTGGCGGACGGCTTGCCCTGGTACATGCCGAGCGGGTGCGATCCCGTCAGTTCCTTGTGCAGCCGCACGGCCTCGCCGATGTGGCGGCGTTCCTCCTCCTCGGGGCAATCCCTGTATTCCAGCCAGCGGTAGCCGTGGCTGGCGATCTCCCAGCCCACCTCCTTCATGGCGGCGACGGCCTCCGGATTGCGCGCCATGGCGAGCGTCACGCCGTAGACGGTAACGGGAACGCCGCGTCCGGTGAAGAGACGCCACAGCCGCCAGAAGCCGGCGCGCGACCCGTATTCGTAGATCGATTCCATGTTGAGGTTGCGCTGGCCTGGCCAAGGCTGCGCGCCGACGATCTCCGACAGCAGGCATTCGGAGGCCGGGTCGCCGTCGAGGATGCAGCTCTCGCCGCCTTCCTCGTAGTTGACGACGAACTGGACGGCGATGCGCGCGTCGCCCGGCCAGCGCACGACGGGCGGATTGCGGCCGTAGCCGACGAGGTCGCGCGGATAGGTCCCTGCCATGTAGCCTCCTCCGGTTTCGCCCGAACGGTAGCATCCACGGACGGAAAGTCGAGTTGAATCTGACGCATAGGCCGCAACGCGGAACCATCGCAGGGCGGCCGCGTTTTCCTCCCATCGCAACGCAAGGAGAACCTCATGGTCATGCAGGACGCAAACATCCACGAGACCCACGACCTCATCGCCAGCGACAAGGTCGAGGGCACCAGCGTCTACGGCGCCGACGGCAAGCACATCGGTTCCGTCGAACGCGTCATTCTCGAAAAGCGCAGCGGCCGCGTCGCCTATGCTGTGCTGAGCTTCGGCGGCTTCCTCGGCATCGGCCACGATCACTACCCGCTGCCCTGGGGCAAGCTGAACTATGACGAAAGCCTCGGCGGCTACCGCGTCGACGTGACGAAGGAGCAGGTCGAGAACGCTCCGCATTACGAAAGCGGCGCGGAATACGAGTGGAACCGCCGCAACGGCAAGCTGATCAACGACTACTACGGCGTTCCGCCCTACTGGATGTAAGGCGGATCAGCCCCGGTCCGCTTCGAGAAGGTGGGCCTCGACCCGGAAGGAGGGCGGCACGTCTGCGGGCGTTCCGCCCTCCAACCCGTTCACGACCGCGCGCGCCAGCGCATGGGCGAGCCCGAAGCTCACCTTGAAGCCGCCGGTCATCAGGTGGATGCGGGCATGGTCCGGATGACGGCCGACCATCGGATCGCGGCCGATCGCCTTCGGCCTCAGGCCCGCCCAGCGCTCGGCAACGGGCGCATCGCCGAGAAGCGGCGCCATCGCCCGCGCCCGCGCGATCAGGTCGTCCAGCTGCGCGTCCGTGGCAAAGGGATCGTCGAAACGATTCTCGCTGGTGCTGCCCACGGCAGCGAATCCGCCGTCGTGCGGCACGATGTAGAGCCCGTCGCTGAAGAGCACCGGCAGGGCCGGATCGATATCCGCCCTGAGCAGCGCCGCCTGCCCCTTCACCGCCATGCCGACCGGCCGTTTCGGCGGCGGGCCGAGCGCCGAGACGAGGTCGAAGCTTGCAACTCCCGCCGCCAGCACGCAGTCGCCGAAGGCGAGCCTGCCGCCGTCCGCGAAATGCGCGACGCCCGCCGCCGGATCGAACCGGACAAGCGCCGTTCCCTCGCGCACGGAAACGTTCGGCAGACGGGCGAGGCCTGCCGCGAGCGCGGCGGCGAGGCCGCGCGGCGAGAGGCGGGCGGAAAGCCGGTCCCGCACCAGCCCGTTCTCCATCGCTGCGGCCGCGGGCCAACCCGCGACGGGCGCAGCGTCCAGCACCTCGAAGGAGAACGGCCCCCAGACCGCCTCGGCGTCCCGCGCATGGCCGAGCGCGATGTCGCGGTGGTGCGGGCGCGGCAGCGGCATCAGCCGACCGCATCGCCGGTAACCGGCCGAAAGCCCGGTCTCGGCCTCCAGCACCGCGATCTCCCGCTCGAGAGAAACGAGCGCGTCGAACTGGAAGGCCTTCTTGGCGTTCCAGTGGTCCGGCAGATGCGGCATCAGTGCGCCGAGCAGCCCGCCGCTCGCCCCGGCACCGATGCGCGCACGCTCGACGAGGCACACGGAAAGGCCGCGGCGCCCGGCGAAGAGCGCCGTCCACAGCCCCATGACGCCGCCGCCAACGACGAGCACGTCCACGGCCGGTTGACCGGCGGCCTTCGCGCGACTATCGGCATTCGCCATGGCTGAGCAAGATCCTGAAACGACGGAAGAGACCGGGGCGCCCCTCGAGTGGCCCCTCGATTGGCATGAGGGCGATATGCCCTATTCCCGCGCCTTTGACGACCACTTTTATTGTCGCAGCGACGGCCGGCTGGAATGCGGCCATGTCTTCCTCGCCGGCAACGACCTGCCTGCCCGCTGGCAGCGGCCGGGCCCGTTCCGCATCGGCGAGCTCGGCTTCGGCACCGGCCTCAATCTCTGCGAGACCTGGCGGCAATGGCGCATAACCGCGCCCGAGGGCGCGCGCCTGCATTTCACGTCCTTCGAGCGCTTCCCGATGGCGCGGGCCGACATCGCGCGGGCGCTGTCGCGCTGGCCGGAGATCGCCCGGGAACGCGCCGCGCTCGTCGAACGGTGGCCAGACGCGCCCGCCGGCCGGGTGGAGATCGCGCTCGACGAGCACGTGCGCCTGACGGTCGTCTGCGGCGCGGCGCTCGACGGCCTCGCCCGCGAGGCGGAGGCCTTCGACGCCTGGTATCTCGACGGCTTCGCGCCGTCGCGCAATCCGGACATGTGGTCGGCCGCGCTGATGGCCGAGGTCTTCCGCCTCGCCGTCCCGGGCGGGCGCTTCGCGACCTATGCGGCGGCAGGGTTCGTGCGCCGCAATCTCGCCGCGGCGGGGTTTGCGGTGGAGCGGCGGCCCGGGTTCGCGGGCAAGCGCGAGATGCTGTGCGGGGCGCGGCCCGCCGCCTGAGCGCTCAGATGCCCTGGCCGGCGAGCACGGCCGCCTTTTCCCGCTTCAGCCAGCGGGTCAGCTTCTCCTCCAGCCGGTCGATGCTGATCGGCTTGGTCAGGTGGTCGTCCATGCCGGCGGCCCGGCAGGCCTCCCGGTCCTCGTCCAGCGCATGGGCCGTCACGGCGATGATCGGCACGCGGCTGCCGCTGCCGCTTTCGATCTCGCGGATCGCGCGGCTCGCCTGCAGCCCGTTCATCACCGGCATGGAGATGTCCATCAGGACGACGCGCGGCCGGTCCGACCGGAACGCCTCGACGGCCTCCGCACCGTTGCCGACGAGCCGGAAGCTGAGGCCGAGGCCTTCGAGAAGCTGCGTGAAGAGGATCTGGTTGACCTCGTTGTCCTCGGCGACGAGCACGTCGCAGCCGGCGGCCGCCTGCGGCGCGGCATGGGCCGCCGGCGGCCTGAGCGGCAGGACGTTGTTGTCGGAAGGGGCACGGGCGGGCTGAGCGGTCTTGTGCCCGCGCGCGGCGCGCACCACCTCGGCGACGGTCTCGCGCAGCAGGTTGGCGCGCACCGGCTTCATCAGATGCGCCTGGATGTCGTGCGAGGCGAGCAGCCGGTCGCCCGCCGGCAGGTTCATCGAGGTCAGCACCACGAGCGAGACGTCGGCCGTCGCCGGGCTCTGCCTCAGCGTGCGCACGAAGGCGTCGCCGCCCGGCTGGTGGTCGAAGATGACCGCATCGACCCTGACGCCGACGTCGGCGGCCGCGGCGAGCACCGCGAGCGCCTCGGCGAACGAGCCGACCGCCGTCGCGTCGAAGCCCCAGTCGCCGAGAAGATCGTGGGCGGCCTTGCGCGCGACCGGATGCGGATCGACGACGAGGACGCGCGCGCCCGGCACCGGTGCCGCCGCAAGGCGCGGCGGCAGCGCGGCGCTCGCCAGCGCCATCGGCAGGCGCACGGTGAAGACCGATCCCGCGCCCACCTCGCTTTCGGCCGAAAGCGTGCCGCCGAAGAGCCGCGTCAGCCCGTCGGTGATGGCAAGGCCGAGCCCCGTGCCCTCGTGCCGGCGCGTGGAGGACGTGTCGACCTGGGAGAACTTCTCGAAGATGGAGGCCATCTTGTCGGCGGGGATGCCGGCGCCGGTGTCCTCGACGCGGATGACGACCTCCACCCGCCCGTCGTCGAGCGGGCCCGCCGCAAGCTCGATCAGCACATGGCCGCGGTCGGTGAACTTCACGGCGTTGCCGACGAGGTTGGTGACGATCTGGCGGAAGCGCCCGGCGTCGCCCATGACGGCCGCGGGCATCTGCGCCGCTCCCCTGACGACGAGCTCGATGTCCTTCTCCGCCGCCTTGGCCGAAAGCAGCGTGGCGACGTCCTCGATCGCCTCCACCGGGCTGAAGGCGACGTCGCGCAGCACCATCTGGCCGGCGTCGATCTTGGAGAAGTCGAGGATGTCGTTGATGATCGTCAGAAGCGCGTTGCCCGACTTCACCATGATGTCGATGAAGGTCTTCTGGCGCGTATCGAGGCTGGACTTCGCAAGCAGCTCCGCCATGCCGAGCACGCCGTTCATCGGCGTGCGGATCTCGTGGCTCATGTTGGCGAGGAACTCGGACTTCGCCTTGTCGGCCGTCTCGGCGCGCACGACCAGCCGGCGCAGTTCCTCCTCGCGGTTCTTGAGGTCGGTGATGTCGGTGAAGACGAGCACGTTGCGGCCGCGGCTCGTCGGCGTCACGTCGAGCCGCACCCAGCGCTCGCGGCCGCTGAAGAGCGTCAGCGAGACGGTCTCGCCGGTGAGCAGGACGGTGTCGAACTCCTCCGCCTCGACGAGCCGTTCGCCGACATAGCCGCAGACGCCGCGGTCGATGCAGTCCTGCAGGATGTCGGAGACCGCCGTGCCCGGCTGCAGGAGGTGCGGCGGCATGGCGATCATGTTCGACAGCGCCTCGTTGGAGAGCACCACCCGGCCGTCCTCGATGATGAGCAGGCCCTGGCTCATGGAGGAGACGGCATCCTTGACGAGGCTGCCGACCTCCTCGAGGGCGCTGCGCGTCTCCAGCACCTCGCGCTCGCGCTCGCGCCGCTCGGTGATGTCGATATAGGTGAGCAGGCAGCGGCCGCCCGAAATGGGCGCGCCCGCCTCGATCAGGGTGCGGCCGTTGGCATAGGCGACCTCCCGCACCGGCAGCGCGCCGGCGCGGATGCTGCAGAGCCGCTCTTCGAAGCATTGCCCGCCGCAGGGCGCCTCGCCCTCCCCGCAGGTGCCGCCCTGCTGCTCCTGGAAGCGCAGAAGCTCGCCGAAGGGCCGGCCCTTCATCGCCGGCAGCGCGCCGGCCCAGAGCGTCTGGAAGGCGCCGTTGACCAGCTCGATCGTGCCCATCTCGTCAACGACGACGATGCCGACGGGCAGCGATTCGACGATGCTTTCGAGGTCGGACCGGATCGACTCGGCCTCGCGCCGCGCCTCGATCAGCTGGTCCTCCCGCTTGCGCAGGACCGTCGTGTCGGTGACGGAGCCGATCAGATAGTGCCTCTCGTCGAGCGTCGTGACGCGGGAGATCCGCGAGATCGTCGGCACCAGCGTGCCGTCCGGCCGGCGGAAGCTCGTTTCGGTCTGCAGGAGCTTGCCGGTGTCGAGCACCGACTGGTTGTAGGCCTGCAGCTCCCTTCCCTGCCCCGGATAGCTCTCCGTCGGCGTCCGGCCGATGAGGTCGTCGGCGGTCCGGCCGGTCAGGTCCATGAAGGCGCGGTTGGCGAAGACCAGCCGCATCGCCTCGTCGCGCACGAAGCTCGCCACCGGCAGCTCGTCCAGCAGCGCGCGGTAGAGGCTGATCTCCTGCGAATGCTCGCGCAGGCGCCCCTCGTGCTCCTTGAGCGCCGTCACGTCCACCCGCAACGCCACCAGCGTCCTGTCCGGCCGCCTCTGGGTGACGAGGCGCATCCAGCCCGTGGGCGTGCGGCTGACGCTTTCGAAAAGCGGCAGCTCGTAATGCTCGAGCCGCGCCGCGATCCAGGCCGCGCGCGGCTCGTCCGGCGCGCCGCAGGTCTCCAGGTCGTAGAGCGCGTCCACGATCTCCCGCAGCTCGACCGGCCCCTCCGCCCGCGCGCCGACGAGCTGGCGATAGAAGTCGCGCATGCTCGCATTGGCGTAGCGCAGGCGGTTCCCGGCGTCGAACACCGCCACGCCCGCCCCCATCGCATCGAGCGCCTCCTCGACGGCGCTGCCGGGGGATTCCGCGCGGGGATTCGCATTGGCGGCGGCGGGGACGAACAGGCCGGTCAGCACCGTGCAGTCGCCGGAAAGGCGCTCGCGCCTGAGCAGGACGTCGAAGCCGTCGTCGTGGCGGACCTGCTCGCCGCCGCCGAAGATCAGGCAGCGGCGCTCGCGCTCGTCGATGTCGTGAAAACCCGGCGCCATGCCCGCGTCGGCGGCGCAAAGACCGGTCATGTCGTCCGGCTCGCGGCCGAAGAGACGGGCATAGGCCGCGTTGACCACGAGATAGCGCAGGTCGCCCGTCTTCGCATAGGCCGGATGCGGATGCTCCCGGACGCGCGCTGAGATGGCTGCCAGCAATTCGTCTTGTCTTTCAACCACGCCAGGCATTCCCGAAAGGGACCACGGAAGGGAATTCTACCCCTCCGGGAGTACCATCGATGGCTGAACGGATGGTTAAGGTTTCGTTGCGGATACCGGCCGCCCTCCCGTAGCGGGACGGCGGCCGGGCGCGGGCCGGTCAGGCCTCGAACATGATGGCGCGCACGGAAGCGATCAGCTTGTCCGTCGGCAGGTTGGTGAAGTTCTTGTCGATCTCGGCGGCCGTCAGCGTGCGGGTGCGTTCCGACAGCTTGGCGCGCAGGTCGCCGAGCGTCTGCGGCGCGGCGCAGAGCACCAGCCGGTCGAAGTTCCCGTCGGCGGCGTAGCCGTCGATGCGCTCGGCGACCTCGGCGGCGAACTTCTGCTGCTCCTCGCGCACCGGATCGCTCGAATATTCCATCGCCGAGCGGCCGTAGCCGACCGAGGAATGGCTGCGGCCGGGCTTGTCCGCCATGATGTCCTGCGCCTTCTTGACCTCGCAGCTGAAGACTTCCTGCTCGGGGTTCTGTTGTCCGTCCTTGAGCAGGTTGACGCCCTTGAGCAGGCGGGCCTGGTTGCCGTCGGCGGCGAGAATCCATGTAGAGGTCATGTTTCACTCCCGTAGCGAGGTTGCTGTTCGTTGTGCGGGGAAAAATCCGCGACGCAAGCATCCGACAGGATTGTGGCAGGATGCGCATTGACCCAACGCAACAGGCCCGGACAGGTTCCTGCGTCAGCCCCCGCGAAAACTGCCGCTTGACTTTTGCCCGTGAAAGGACGACATGAGCCTCGCAAGCGTCGCCCTTCGGCCGCCGCGTGAGCGAGCCCAGCGATTTCCCGGAACGGGACGCGAAGAAGGAAAAGCGCAAGAGACAGACCTGCCATGGACGGCGGGCTGCGCTGACGAC
Organism: Shinella pollutisoli; assembly: GCF_024609765.1. Lineage (GTDB taxonomy): Bacteria > Pseudomonadota > Alphaproteobacteria > Rhizobiales > Rhizobiaceae > Shinella > Shinella pollutisoli. The sequence goes on along the minus strand of NZ_JANFDG010000022.1, from coordinate 10,351 downwards.
GGCAACCAACCACAAGTTCCCAATTCACGCGGGGTTCTTGACGCCAGACGAAACCGGACGCGCATGGTGCGCGCCGGCCCGAAGCAGTTTTCTGTGCTCGGGAAAGTCGTCCGGCGCCCCGAAAGGTATGACATTTTGACCACGTTCCACGACCTCGGCCTCTCGAAGACCATCGTCGCCACGCTTTCCGCCCTCGGCTTCGCCAAGGCGACTCCCATTCAGGAAAAGGCCATCCCGCTCGTCCTCGAAGGCTCCGACCTGATCGGCCTCGCCCAGACCGGCACCGGCAAGACCGCCGCCTTCGGCCTGCCGATGATCGAGAAGCTGATGGCAGACAGCCGCCGGCCCGACCCGCGCAACATCCGCGCCCTCATCCTCGCGCCGACCCGCGAGCTGGTGAACCAGATCGCCGACAACCTGCGCGACTTCGTCAAGAAGACGCCGCTGCGCGTCGTCACCGTCGTCGGCGGCGCCTCGATCAACAAGCAGACGGAAATGCTGTCGCGCGGCACCGACATCCTCGTCGCCACGCCCGGCCGCCTGCTCGACCTCGTCGCCCGCAAGGCCGTGACGCTGACGCAGGCGCGCTATCTCGTCCTCGATGAGGCCGACCAGATGCTCGACCTCGGCTTCATCCACGACCTGCGCAAGATCTCCAGGCTCGTGCCGAAGAACCGCCAGACGCTGCTCTTCTCCGCGACCATGCCGAAGCTGATCGCCGAGCTCGCCGGCGAATACCTCGTCAACCCGAAGAAGGTCGAGGTGACGCCCCCCGGCAAGGCCGCCGACAAGGTCGAGCAGTACGTCCACTTCGTGCCCGGCAAGGACCAGAAGACGCAGATCCTCAAGCAGACGCTCACCGCCAATCCGGACGGCCTGTCGCTCGTCTTCTCGCGTACCAAGCACGGCGCCGAGAAGCTGATGAAGCATCTCGATCAGGTCGGCTTCAAGGCCGCCTCGATCCACGGCAACAAGAGCCAGGGCCAGCGCGAGCGCGCGCTCAAGGCCTTCCGTGACGGCGAGGTGCGCGTGCTCGTCGCCACCGACGTCGCCGCCCGCGGCATCGATATCCCCGGCGTCACCCACGTCTACAACTACGACCTGCCGGAAGTGCCGGACGCCTATGTCCACCGCATCGGCCGTACCGCCCGCAACGGCCGCGACGGCATCGCGATTGCCTTCTGCGCGCCGGACGAGGCGCACCTGCTGCGCGACATCGAGAGGCTGATGGGCATCTCGATTTCGGTCGCGAGCGGCGAGGCCCCGGTCGCCATGCCCGGCCCCGGCGGCAAGTCGCGCAAGGGCCGCGGCGGCCAGCGTCCGCCGCGCCAGGCGCAGACCCAGCAGGCAAAGGGCGAGCGCGCCCACGGCCGCCCGCAGCAGAAGCAGGGCGAACGCCAGAACCGCAACCACGGTGGCGGCAACGGCCAGCCCGCCCGCCCGCACCGCAGCCGCCGCCCCCGGCCGGAAGGCCAGGGCCAGCGCCGCGAGCAGGCGTGACGCGATAGACCGTCTGCGATTGCGACGGGCCAGCGGCCCCTCATCCCGCTGCCGCGATCTTCTCCCCGCAAGCGGGGAGAAGGGATATGCCGCGCCGTTTTCCTAATTTCCCGGAAACCTTCGTCAAGTTCCCTTCTCCCCGCTTGCGGGGAGAAGGGCCGGCAGGCGGATGAGGGGCGCCTATCTCACTCCGCGGGCGGCGCCGGCTGGCCCTTGCGGTTGGTGAGGTAGACGCCGATGACGACGATCACCGTGCCGAGGATCATCGGCAGCGTCAGCGCCTCGCCGAAGATGGCTGCGGCCTGGAGCGCCGCGATCGGCGGCACGAGATAGATGAGGGACGCCGCCCGCGATACCTGCCCGCGCCGGATGAGGTAGAGAAGCAGCAGGATCGCCCCCATCGAGATGCCGAGCACCGACCAGGCGAGCAAGGCGAGGAAGCCGATCCCCCAGTCGACATGGAAGGTCTCCAGCGCCAGCGCGAAAGGCAGCGTGACGATCAGCGCGCCGCCGTATTGCAGCGTGGCGATGGCGCGGATGTCGCCGGTGTGCAGGTGCTGCTTCTGGTAGATCGTGCCGTAGGTGACGGCCGCCATGCCGAGCACGTTGACGAGGACGGCGAAGACCGGGACGGCTTCCGGCCCGCCGCCGAAGAGTTTCGGCAGGACGGCGATCATGACGCCGAGGAAGCCGAGGCAAATCCCCGCCTTCTGCGCCCCCGACAGCCGCTCGCCGATGAAGAAGGGGGCGGCGAGCGCCGTCATCAGCGGCTGGAGGGCGGCGATGATCGAGGAGAGCGCCGCCGGCACGCCCTCGCCGATCGCCCACCAGACGGCGCCGAGATAGGCGCCGTGCAGGAAGGCGCCCGAGACGACGGCATGCACGATCGTGCGCATGTCGCGCGGCCATGGAGCGCGGGCGGAAAGACAGAGGCCGGCAAACAGCACCGCGGCCGCCACGTAGCGGATGACGAGGAAGGTCAGCGGTTCCGAGACGATCGCGCCGAACTTGGCGACGACCCAGCCCGTCGACCAGAGCAGGACGAAGATGGCCGGAGCCAGGCGATCGAGGGACATGGGCGCTCCGCGCTTCGACAATCGGTGCGCGAGCGATAGGCGCGCCGTCGCCCGTGGTCAAAGCAATTCTCCTGAACCTTAGGTTCAGCGCCGGGCGGGCCTGCCCAAAGCTTGGGCATCTGCCGCCGGGACGGTCGGCGCGCCCGCGCCCGAATCGCGCCGGAATCGCTCTTCCGGGCGCTTCCGCCCCCTCCCAAAGCGGTATGAGAAATCTTCGCCGGCGATTGTCATGGTTCTTGCATTGCCTCTAACGTTGTACTCAAATGGCGAAAAATGGGGAACACGCCTTTGGCATTCGATGAAATGATGAGTGCGGACTCCGGTCCGCGGCAGCCCTATCAGAACTACCATGAATGGTACGCCGCGCAGGACAGGAACGGCCTGATCGCAAAATCGAGGGAAGCCGAGAACCTCTTCCGCAAGACCGGCATCACCTTCGCAGTCTACGGCCACGCCGACTCCGCCGAGAAGCTCATCCCCTTCGACATCATCCCCCGCATCATCTCCGGCCGCGAATGGCGCCGCCTCGCCCAGGGCATCGAGCAGCGGGTGATCGCGCTCAACGCCTTCCTCGACGACATCTACCACAAGCAGGAGATCATCAAGGCCGGCCGCATCCCCTATGAGCTGATCGCCCGCAACGTCGCCTTCCTGCCGCAGATGATCGGCTTCAAGCCGCCGGGCGGCGTCTATACCCACATCGTCGGCACCGATATCGTGCGCACCGGCGAGGACCAGTTCTACGTGCTGGAGGACAATGCCCGCACGCCGTCCGGCGTTTCCTACATGCTGGAGAACCGGGAGACGATGATGCAGATGTTCCCGGAGCTCTTCCACCAGAACCGCGTGCGGCCGGTGGAGGACTATCCGAAGCTGCTCCGCCAGAGCCTCGCCTCGCTCGCCCCGCCCGGCTGTTCCGGCAAGCCGCGGGTCGCCGTGCTCACCCCCGGCATCTTCAACTCCGCCTATTACGAGCACGCCTTCCTCGCCGACAACATGGGCGTGGAGCTGGTCGAGGGCTCGGATCTGCGCGTCATCGACGGCCGGGTGAAGATGCGCACGACGCGCGGCTACGAGGCGATCGACGTGCTCTACCGCCGCGTCGACGACGACTTCCTCGATCCCTTGACCTTCCGCCCGGATTCCTGCCTCGGCATCCCCGGCATCATGGACGTCTACAAGGCCGGCAACATCACCATCGCCAACGCGCCTGGCACCGGCATCTCCGACGACAAGGCGATCTATTCCTACATGCCGGAGATCGTCGAGTTCTATACCGGCCGCAAGGCGCTCCTGGAAAATGTGCCGACCTGGCGCTGCTCGGAGGCCGACAGCCTGAAATACGTGCTGGAGCATCTCGAAGAGCTGGTGGTGAAGGAGGTGCACGGCTCGGGGGGCTACGGCATGCTGGTCGGCCCCACCGCCAGCCGCAAGGAGCGCGCCGCCTTCGCGGAAAAGCTCCGGGCGCGGCCGGGCAACTACATCGCCCAGCCGACGCTGTCGCTCTCCACCGTGCCGATCCTCGTCAACAAGGGTATCGCGCCACGGCACGTCGACCTCCGGCCCTACGTGCTCGTCTCCGACAAGGTGCAGATCATCCCCGGCGGGCTCACCCGCGTGGCGCTGAAGGAAGGCTCGCTGGTGGTCAATTCCAGCCAGGGCGGCGGCACCAAGGACACCTGGGTGCTGGAGGACTGACGCGATGCTCGGACGGACCGCAAACGGCCTCTACTGGATGTTCCGCTACATCGAGCGCGGCGAGAACATCGCCCGCCTCATCGACGCGGGGCTGCGCGTCGCGCTGACCCGCACCGGTCCGAGCGACGACGACTGGGACGGCGTGCTGCAGAGTGCGGGCGTGCGCGCGGATTTCGACGCCGTCCACGGCACGCTCACCAGCGCCGACGCCATCGACTACCTGCTGCGCGACCACGCCAACCCGTCGAGCGTGATGTCCTGCATCGAGGCGGCGCGCAACAACGCCCGCATGGTGCGCACGGCGCTGACCCGCGAGACCTGGGAGGCGACGAACGAATGCTGGATCGAGCTGAAGCGCATGCTCGCCAAGCGCGTGCGCGCCGCCGACATGCCGGAGGTGATCGACACGATCAAGCGCCGCACCGGCCTCATCCGCGGCGCCTTCCACGGCACGATGCTGCGCGACGACGTCTACAACTTCGCCCGCATCGGCTCCTCGATCGAGCGGGCCGACAACACCGCCCGCATCCTCGACGTGAAATATTACGTGCTCTTGCCGGCGATCTCCCATGTCGGCTCCTCGCTCGACAACCTGCAATGGGAATCGATCCTGCGCTCGGTCTCGGCGCACCGCTCCTACAGCTGGGTCTATGACGGCGACTACACCGCCTCCAACATCGCCGACTTCCTGATCCTCAACGAGCGCATGCCGCGCTCGCTCGCCTACAGCTACGACAAGATCGTCAGCAATCTCGGCTATCTCGCCGAGCTCTACGGCGAGACCCACGCCGCCCACGAGACCGCCTCGACGACGCTGACGCTGCTTCGAAGCCTCAGCATCGGCGAGATCATGGAACAGGGGCTCCACGAGTTCATCGAGGAGTTCATCGCCCACAACAACCGGCTCGGCGGAGAGATCTCCGAGGGCTACAGGTTCTACCGATGAGACTGAAGATCAGCCACACGACCGAATATCGCTACGCCGATCCCGTGCAGTATTCGCTGCAGCGGCTGCGGCTGACGCCGAGGAACCAGCCCGGCCAGATCGTCCGCGACTGGCGGACGACCGTGCACGGCGCTCATGTCGAGGTCGGCTATACCGATCATTTCGGCAACCATGTCGACCTCGTCAGCACCGACGCCGAGCAGGTGGTAATCCGCATCGTCGCCGAGGGCGAGGTGGAGACGGAGGACCGCGCCGGCGTCTTCGGCCCGCACCAGGGCTATGTGCCGCTCTGGCTCTATCTGCGCGAGACGCCGCTGACCAGGGCGGGCAGGCTCGTGCGCGAGCTGGCACGCGCGGCGAGCGGCGACAACGAGCTCGCCCGCATGCATGCGCTGATGGCGGCGATCCACCTCGCCGTCGCCTACCGCCCCGGCGAAACCGCCGCCGACACGACCGCCGAGCAGGCGCTGGAGAAGCGGCAGGGCGTGTGCCAGGACCACGCCCACATTTTCCTCGCCGCCGCCCGCCATCTCGGCATCCCCGCCCGCTACGTCTCCGGCTACCTCTTGATGGAGGAGGCCGAGCAGACGGCGAGCCATGCCTGGGCGGAGGTCCATCTCGAAGGCCTCGGCTGGGTCGGCTTCGACGCCGCCAATAAGATCTGCCCCGACGAGCGCTACGTGCGGCTCGCCACCGGCCTCGACTACAAGGACGCGGCCCCCGTCTCCGGCATGGTGACCGGCCGCACCGACGAGACGCTCGCCGTCTCCATCAAGGTGGAACCGGGCGGCCAGAGCCAGTCGCAGAGCCAGGGGTGACGGCGGCAGCCGCAACCGGCCGCCGCCGCGCGCCTCAGCGGGACGCCGTCTCCAGGAGCCGGCAGAGCTTCACCAGCGCCGCATCGTAGCCGCCGCTGCCGATATCCCGACAGCGCTTGACGAGCTGCGTGCGCTCGCTGCCCGAGAGCTGCGAGAAAGCGCGCAGGACATCGCGGTCGGCCGGGTCGGCCGGATCGCCGTGCCGGTCGTCGTCGCCGGGCGTGCGCGGAACGCGGCGATCCGGGCTGGCGACGGTGTCCTCGTCTCCGAGACCGACGCCCACATCGGCATCGAGGAGGCTGCGGCCGCCGACCGTCGCGCCGACATTGGCTCCAAGCCCGTCCGCACCGCCGACCTTCGCGTTCACATTCGCGTCGACGAGGCCGCTCTCACCGCCGACCTTCGCCGTGGTCCGGGCCTTCACGCCGTCCTGGCCGCCGAGGCCCGCCTTCACGTCGACATCGGCGAGCCCGCGCGAGCCGCCGACATTGGCTTTCGCGTCCGCGTTCAGGCCGTTCCTGCCGCCGACGCTGGCGCCGACATCCGCATCGACGAGCCCCTTGCTGCCGCCGACCCTCGCATCGACGCCGGCCTTTATGCCGCCGACATTCACCCCGACGCCGAGACCCAGGCCGCCGCGCTTGTCGGCCGCCTGCACCGGCATGGCAAGAACCGCCGCCGCCAGCACGACTGCGGGGAACCTGGAGAACGCTACCCGTTTTGATGGTCCGTACATGGAAAACCTCCCATCCAGCGACCGGTCCGGAAGTGGACCGGTATCGCAGAACGAAGGTCGGACGGCGGCCGGCAGTTCCGCCCGCGCGCCGCCGTTCCGGCACGACGGTAAAGGAACTCCTGCGACGCACCGGACCGATGTGCCGTCATGAAACGGCAGCGGGCGCGGCACGCGGGGCCGCGCCCGGAAGGGATCAATGGCTGTCGCGGTCGTTCGGGATCTGCGAACCGCGGGCGCCGACGAGGAAGTCGAGGTCGGCGCCGGTATCGGCCTGCATCACGGTCTTGACGTAGAGGCCGCCGTAGCCGCCGTTGAGCGGCTTCACCGGATTGACCCAGGCCGCGCGGCGGCGGTCGAGCTCTTCCTGCGGGACCTTCAGCTCCAGCCGGCGGGCGGGGATGTCGACCTCGATGATGTCGCCGTTCTCGACCAGCGCCAGCGGGCCGCCGTCGGCGGCCTCGGGTGCCGTGTGCAGGATGACGGTGCCGTAGGCGGTGCCGGACATGCGCGCGTCCGAGATGCGGATCATGTCGGTGATGCCCTTCTTCAGCACCTTGGGCGGAAGCCCCATGTTGCCGACCTCGGCCATGCCGGGATAGCCCTTCGGACCGCAATATTTCAGCACCATGATGCAGGTCTCGTCGATGTCGAGATCGTCGCGGTTGATGCGGGCGTGGTAGTCCTCGATGCTCTCGAAGACGACGGCGCGGCCGGTGTGCCGCATCAGGTGCGGCGAGGCGGCCGACGGCTTCAGCACCGCGCCCTTGGGCGCGAGGTTGCCGCGCAGCACGGCGATGCCGCCCGAACCCGTCAGCGCCCGCTCGACCGGAACGATGACGTCGTCGTTGTAGTTGACCGCGTCCCTGACGCCGTTCCAGATCGTGTCGCCGGTGACGGTGAGCGCGTCCTTGTGCAGGAGGCCCATCTCGCCGACCGCCTTGATGACCACCGGCAGGCCGCCGGCATAGTAGAACTCCTCCATCAGGTACTTGCCGGAGGGCTGCAGATTGACGATGGTCGGCACGTCGCGGCCGAGCCGGTCCCAGTCGTCGAGCGAGAGCTCCACGCCGATACGGCCGGCGAGCGCCAGGAGATGCAGCACCGCATTGGTCGAGCCGCCGACGGCGCCGTTGACGCGAATCGCGTTCTCGAAGGCCTGCTTGGTCAGGATGTCGGAGGGCTTCAGGTCCTCCTTGACCATGTCGACGATGCGCCGGCCGGTGAGCTGGGAAATCACGTTGCGGCGGGCGTCCACAGCGGGGATCGCCGCGTTGCCGGGCAGCGTCATGCCGAGCGCTTCCGCCATCGAGGCCATGGTGGAGGCCGTGCCCATGGTCATGCAGCTTCCGGCCGAGCGCGCCATGCCCTGCTCGGCGTCCATGAACTCCTCCAGCGTCATCTCGCCGGACTTCACCATTTCCGAGAACTGCCAGACGGCCGTGCCGGAGCCGACGTCCTTGCCGCGCCACTTGCCGTTCAGCATCGGCCCGCCGGAGACGAGGATCGCCGGGATGTCGACGGAGGCGGCCCCCATCAGGAGGCTCGGCGTTGTCTTGTCGCAGCCGCCGAGCAGCACGACGCCGTCGATCGGGTTGCCGCGGATCGCCTCCTCGACGTCCATGGCCGCGAGGTTGCGGAACATCATGGCGGTGGGGCGCAGCGTGCTTTCGCCGCAGGAGAAGACCGGGAACTCGACCGGAAAGCCGCCCGCCTCGTAGACGCCGCGCTTCACCCGCTCGGCAAGGTCGCGCAGATGCGCGTTGCAGGGCGTGAGCTCCGACCAGGTGTTGCAGATGCCGATGATCGGCCGCCCGTCGAACGTATCGGCCGGCAGGCCCTGGTTCTTCATCCAGGAGCGGTGCATGATGGCGTTCTTGCCGGTGCCGCCGAACCATTCGTACGACCGCAGCTTACGCGGCCATTCAGCTTTCTTCTTCATCGTCTCAGTCCTCGAAGGGACCGCCCGGACACAGCCGGACGGCCTTTGTCTCACGCCAGCGTGTAGGCGGTCTTGACGGTTGTGTAGAACTCTGCGGCATGGCGGCCCTGCTCGCGCGGGCCGTGGGAGGAGCCCTTGCGGCCGCCGAAGGGCACGTGGAAGTCGACGCCGGCCGTCGGCAGGTTGACCACCACCATGCCGGCCTCCGCGTTGCACTTGAAATGCGTGGCATGCTTCAGGCTCGTCGTGGCGATGCCCGACGAAAGCCCGAACGGCGTGTCGTTGGCGACCGCCAGCGCTTCGTCATAGTCCCTGACCCGGATCACCGCGGCGACCGGCCCGAAGATCTCCTCGCGGGCGATCCGCATCGCGTTCGTCGCCTCGGTGAAGAGCGCGGGGGCAAGATAGAAGCCGGGCGTGCCGCGCGTCAGCAGTTTGCCGCCGAAGGCGAGCCTCGCGCCCTCCTTTCGGCCGATCTCGATATAGTCGGTGTCCTGCTTCAGCTGGCTCTCGTCCACCACCGGGCCGACATGGGTGCCGGCCTTCAGCGCATCGTCGACGACGAGGCCCTTCAGTCGCTCGGCAACGGCGGCGACGAAGCGGTCGTGGATGCCTTCCGTCACGATCACCCGCGAGGCGGCCGTGCAGCGCTGGCCGGTGGAGAAAAAGGCTGAGTTGACCGTCGCCTCGACGGCGACATCGAGGTCGGCGTCGTCCAGCACGACGAACGGGTTCTTGCCGCCCATCTCCAGCTGGAACTTGCGGTTATGCTCGATCGAGGCGGCGGCCACACGTTTTCCCGTGCCGGTCGAGCCGGTAAACGTGATGGCGTCGACGTCGGGGCTGTCGAGGATCGTCTGGCCGACGACCGAGCCCTTGCCCATGACGAGGTTGAGCACGCCCTTCGGCAGGCCGGCGCGCACGAGGATGTCGACGATCGCGTGAGCGCAGCCCGGCACGAGGTCGGCCGGCTTGAAGACGACGGTGTTGCCATAGGCGAGCGCAGGCGCGATCTTCCAGGCGGGGATGGCGATCGGGAAGTTCCAGGGCGTGATGATGCCGACGACGCCGACCGGCTCGCGGGTGATCTCGACGCCGATCCCGGGCCGGACCGAAGGCAGCACCTCGCCGGCAAGCCGCAGCGTCTCACCGGCGAAGAAGTCGAAGATCTGCCCGGCGCGCACCGTCTCGCCGATGCCCTCGGCCAGCGTCTTGCCCTCCTCGCGCGACAAGAGCCGGCCGAGCTCGTCCTTGCGGGCGAGGATCTCGTCGGCGGTCTTCCTCAGGATCGCGTGGCGCTCCAGGATGCCGGAGCGCGACCAGGCCGGGAAGGCGGCCTTGGCCGCGGCGATCGCCGCCGCCGTGTCCCCGGCCGAGGCGCGGGCATATTCCCCTACCACGTCGTTCGTGTCCGACGGGTTGACGTTCCTCACCGCATCGCTGCCGACCCATTCGCCGGCAATCAGGTTCTGGTGGATGGTCATGGCCTCAAGCCTCCTGTCCTACAACTGGCGGATTTCGATCGTCTCCTCCGGCGCCACGGCCAGCGGATTCCTGAGCGGCAGGCCGAAGCCCTCGGCGCCGATCTCGAACACGTCGCCCGCCTCGGTGCGCACGCCGTCGCCGAAGGACAGCGTC
>NZ_JANFDG010000021.1 GCF_024609765.1 Shinella pollutisoli | reverse complement strand
GTAGTGGCATTTTTCGGGATGCCCAATCGAGCTTGGTCAATGTGCGAGGAAAACACCGCTTACCGAAATTCGGCGAGAGCCGCAAGACTTCGACCGCCGAGCAGCGCCAGAAGCTGATGACCACCGATCAGATTCTGGAGATGAAGACGGGGAAAATGCTGCTGCTGACGGGCTCGAAACCGCCAGCTCTTGTGGAGGCGATCGTTTCGCACAGGCATCCGGCATATCGTGGAAAACTGGACCGGAATCCGATGGTCTTATGAATGGATACTGCGACTGGGGCTATTTGCTGAAAGTCTTGCTCGTGCCGTCAAGGAAGGTTCTGATCGCAGCCGATGCTAAACGAGCTTGATCTTCGTTATATGCGGCGACTTCGTAATAGGACATGTGTTCGCCAGAAAACAGCAATTCGTCAGGCAAATTGTCGAACAACGCGTACCTCTCGATATACACTTTCGATTTCTCGGCCTGCTTGGTCAATCCGTTGTAAAACATGACTGCTAGCTCATAGTTCGACAAGAGCGCTCGGACGATTCTCATATACTTTTGAGGATCAACATCACTCTCTTCGATGAACCGGATGATATTGTATAGATAACGGTAATAGTGCGCTAGATCCTGCTGGAATTCTTTCCAAAAATTACGATGTCCCTCTTCAATACGCTTTTTCTCATCTTCGTGGAGATACCCTTCATATTGCTCCTTAAGCGACTTGTAGAAATGCTTAAAGCAGTCACGACCTTTGATAACCATCCCGTTGCGGAGTTGAATATCCATCGCGCCGACAAGGTTGTTGTGAAACGATAGCATCTGAAAAAAGGTCGCTTCGAAATTTTGCCGATGGATTGCCTTCAACTGGTTATCGAGCGCTTCGGACTGCTTCTCTAGCGCATCTGCAGATTTCTTCAGCTCGACCCGAGTGTCAGCCAGTTCCTGTTGTTGAAGCACGATAGTGACAATGAGCCCCATAAACGTCAGGAACGTAAGAATCGGGTTGAGGGTACCGCCTATAAAGTCGCCAAACTGTCCTGCCTCTTTTTCCGCGAAAAGAATGATGAAAGCAGCGATGAAGACCAGAACACTTGCAATCGCGGCAAACCGAAAAAGCAAATAGAGGCTATCTGTAGAGCCTCGATCGACAGGCTTCACTATTGAGTCGAAAAATTTCCGCATATCCCCGCCTCCGATTACCCCCAAATGGACACTAGCGAGCGTGGACGCCACCTTCAATCAGCAACGAAAGTTCGTGGCTCGCCTGCTGCCCCAAAATTTACCGATAGGGAAATTTTATTTAGAAAGGGCGATAAATATCTTCAATTTTCCCGAACGGGAAAAATGCTCTCGACAAGGCTCCCGACACGTTGCTATATTCCCGAGCGGGAAAACAAAGATGCCAACACAAATCAAAAGTCCAGCCGACATCGGTGCCCTGGTTCGCAGTATACGCAAGGAGCAGAATTTGCGGCAGGACGAGCTTGCGGGGGTTTCGGACGTCGGCCTCCGGTTTATCGTCGATCTCGAAGCAGGCAAGCCGACAGCACAGATCGGAAAAGTCTTGCAGGTGCTGCAAACGCTCGGTTGTTCGATCGATATTCTGGCTCCTGGTGAACGGAGAAAATGACGGCAAGGCTTCTCAACGTCTGGTGGGATGGTCGCATTGTCGGGCAATTCACCCAAGATCGGCACGGCGATATCGCTTTCGCTTACGCTGAAGCATGGCTTGATGACGAAAAGGCGCTTCCCCTGTCCGCCTCCCTCCCAAAGCGTCCGGAGCGTTTTTCCCGTCGTGAATGCCGACCATTTTTCGGCGGTCTATTGCCCGAGGAAAGCCAACGGCTTGTTGCGGCGCAGGCGTTGGGCGTTTCACCTGCGAACGACTTCGCGCTTCTTGAACGCTTGGGCGGCGACGTCGCCGGCGCGCTTCAGCTTTTGCCTGAAGACCAGGAACCGATCGGGGCAGGACTGATTGCGGATCAGCAAACGGCACCTCTGGAAGAGGCAGGAATCATTCGGATTTTGGACGCACTTCCGACACGGCCGCTATTGGCCGGCCAGGAGGGCTTGAGGCTATCGCTTGCGGGCGCCCAATCAAAAGTTCCAGTTGTTCTAATCGATGGCCAAGTCGCGCTTCCGCTTCCTGGCCAGGCGACTACGCACATCTTGAAGCCACCAATTGCGCGCTTTTCAGGGACCACCGAGAATGAAGCGTTCGTGATGAGGCTTGCTGCCGCAATCGGGCTCGACGTTGCTCCCGTCGAACCGAGGTCCACGAATGGTCGCCCTTTCCTTTTGGTAGAGCGATACGATCGCTACCACGATGCCGACGGTGTGGTTCGCCGCATCCATCAGGAAGACTTTTGCCAAGCACTCGGTGTGCCACCTGAAACTAAGTATGCAAGCGAGGGTGGGCCGACCTTTAGGGATTGTTTTGAGTTGTTGCGGCGGATATCTGAGCGGCCGGGTCCGGACATCGCAAAGCTCTTGGATGCTGCGATTTTCAATCTCATTGTCGGAAATGCGGATGCCCACGGCAAGAATTTCTCGATCCTTTATGATGATCGAGGACCGCGAATGGCTCCGCTGTACGATCTGTTATCCACAGTGGCCTATCCAGACCTTTCTCCGAAAATGGCCATGCGGATCGGAAAACGCGCAACACTTGCGGAAATGGACGCCGACGGTTGGCAGGCATTTGCAAAAGATGCGGGTGTGGGTCTCGTATTCATTCGCCGTCGGGTCTCCGAATTATGCGACGCGATCATGAAGGAAAGCGGAGGCTTGGCTGACGATTTATTCGAAGTTACCAGGGCCAAAACAGTCCGGAAACTGCAAAGTCTTGTGTTTGAGCGGGCCAACGCGGCATCGCGATCCTTTCGCTAAGTGCCCTCTAAGGTGTACCTTCGCAGACGAAAATTAAAGCGTCACGGGGTAGAGCCACGAATGCCCGATACCGGTGCTGGTCTGACGTGAGTAGCGACTTGTAAACGGATATATAATGCTGGCCGGAGAGCTTCTTAGATCTGATAAGTAGTACAACCCGAAGCCTAGAGCTTGGGGCTTCGTCGATAAAGGGCACAAGTATAGGTTTGTGATTGGTTGCCTGCGCGAAAGTGTCCCATATGCCTCAGAGAGAACCGCAGCCGTGACGTATGGGTCATTCGCCGTGGCGAAATAGTTTAGGTCAGGCGCATTCTGATTCGATATCGAAGAAACCTTATCGAGCCTAAGTATACTTTCCTGATACATGTCCGCACTTAACGATGGGAAGCAGTGCATCTGGACGATTCGAGCGCTCTCCTTATTCGAAAGAACCTGCCCTACAAGGCTGTGATCGTAGCCGATGCCAACAATCACGATATCATTTATCATTTCGGGGACATGTGCGCCATCAAATCCCGCCACGCCTCTAACGTGAGCGGTTTCGTCCAGTGAAAACTGGGTGTCAACCTTGCGAGAATAATGCTCAGGCTCGGTATACGCGAACTCAAGCTTAGGCACTGGATTGCAAGAAAAATACTTCAAAAAAGATAGTATATGATGGTGCAAAAAGCCGGTGATATCGATACATACGTCAACAGGCGCAGAAGGATCAAACCCGCTCTTTTGCATACCAACCGCAATTACATCCGCCTCGTATTCCGGAAGACCAGAAACAACATTGCCGATCGGGTACTCTGTAGTCGAATAGCCATATTCTGGCAGCATCCACCAGTATTTTGAGTTTGCATTTACACTATCGAAGAGGTGCCTTGCTCGATCATTTTCGTTGTAGGCTGAGATGAACAATTGTCGACTTTTGGCCTTCTCGCCATCATCGAAGCGAACTTTAGCGTCTATTAGATACTTCAGCATCTTACCCGTCAAAACAATGATTTCTGCGCTGATTTTGTGGCCGTCACGTTCTCGATAAACATCGATCCGACACGTTCTCTGAAAATGTCAGGCAATTTCTGCCGCTTTTCGATATCGAATATGGCCTCAGCTAGTTCCGGTTTTAGTTCAAGGTTTCCTCGCCGATGAACCGAAATGCCCCACCGTGGCGCAAGCATGGGGCCAAACTGATACTTTTCGTCAACCTCCTTGCTGTTCTTGTTTTTTGCCCCACCAGGGATCCGTATCAGATACGACCAATTCTCGCAGGTTCGCAGCACATTCCTCGAATTCTCGGAAAGCTTCTCTTCGTCTACGCTAAAGGTGCATAAGTCGCATTCGGCAGGTCGATCACTGAACCGTATCGTCCTGAATAGAAGAGCAAGGGCTTCGATACTTTGCCTTACCTCCGGGCCAAAACTATCAGGCTGAGCGTCTTCCCAGAACCATGCCGCACTGTCGAGCACGCCAGACGATTGAGAAGCTACCGAGATCTTGCCACCCGCGAAAGGCCTTTCACCGGCGAACAAGGAACGTCGATATATCTGCTTTAAAATGCCAAGCAAATTTCGCGGAATGCCTTGAGACAAATGGACTAGCGTGCCCAGCCCACAATACGGAATATTTACGCCACAATCGCGATAAAACTGAGCCAGCATATCCGAGTCGAAATGCTTGACAACGTCCGCATATGACGCGCCATGGCTGTCACCTGTCAGAAATGCAGCGCACTGTAACTGAATTTTTTTCGAGGCATCCAACAGCTTTACAGGATCTCTTTCCCAATCCCGATAAAGTAGGAGCGTATTGATCTTTTCTAGAAGAGGATTTTTGTTACTCCGCAAGCCATCGATGATTGCATCTGAATGTTTTTCACTCGGATCAACAAACTGCTTCAGGTAACCTCTCAGACGCTTGAAATAAGGGCGTTCCGCACCCTTCTTTTCCCGCTCCCGAAGAATGTTAAGGAGCGGCTGCTGAAAGAAATGTGCGTTGTCTAGCTCCTCGAAGCATGCCGCTAATTCCTCGCCACTTCCCGTCGCGGCCGGTAGTCCCGCTTGCTGCAGTCGCTTTGAGACAAGCTTACGAATGAATATCTCGTAGTCGGGCTTGTTGGCACGAAGGAAGTTATCTAGTTCGACGCGTTCGTATTCTGAACCGCGCTTGATTGGTTCTCCTGACCCAAGCGTATCATAAGTTCGCACGCCGTATAGACGAGCGCCGATCTTGATCGTTGAGTTTCCGGTTCTGTATCTGACCAAAGAATTAAGAAATCTTTGCTGTAGATTAGTAAAATTTTCCGCCTCATCCACGAGGTAAACAAATACAGTTTCGGAGAAAAATGCACAAACACTCGCTATTACTTTTGGTATTCCATATACAAGTCTGCCGCTCGAAAATATAATTTCAATTTCCGGTCGCTTTCTGGTTATAGCCACATTGTTAGCGGCGTAGTCTATATTCTTTCTAACAATCGTCAGATAATCGATTAAGCTTGAAAGATCTACAAACTCGTTTTTGACATCCTTATCAAATAGCGCTGCAATGCCATCAATCAGCTTAGCCTCATCAAGCTCTCCCAATTCCGAGAGTTTAGTGCACTGTTGAACGACAGAGAGCAAACTTGTGACCAGCCACAACTCAAAGTACATACTGAATACTGCAAGCCACAACTCGTCATCCTGACCTTTGCCAGCAAATTTCTGGGAGTTAAGGCCTTCAGCAGGCACATAAATCCCGAGATATCCTTCTTTGGAGATTGCTTGGCACAGGTTTCCTTCGTAACGAGCTGACTGAACAGGTGCAGAGCAGTAACGCATTAGGTGAGTTTTGCCGCTACCTTTGCCGCCGAGCAAAAGCATCGGCATCAAAAGCTTAGGCTTGAGAATATCAACGAGACCGCCGCGATCCGCGGCCATGTCTACCCAATATTCTAAGATTTCGGTTGCGGAGAAATCCGAAGCCTTTACGAGGTCAAAGGGATTTTCGTCGTATCTACGTAAGGTCATGCACCCCACTCACAAAAACTTAGGATAGCGCTTGAAGATAGGCGTCCAAGGAACTGGCGATCCATTTTCCGGGTCCCGCCATATTATAGGCAGCGTGTTGTCAGGGGTATTGTGGTGGAATCCCATCAAAAGCTGACCATCCTCAAATCCTCCAGAATTTCCGGGCGCAACGAGCTGCCCATAGTGATGTGCAAGATCGCGCAAGCAGTCCTTATCGATTCCGTCTGGAACAACCCTAAGGTATCTAGATTGATCAGATAAGCACTTGTAGGTTGCATCCAAATCGACAACTGCGCCGCTATTGTTGCCGTACCTGCTTTCATCTCGTACGCGCTTCATTCCAGATGACGTTCCAAATATCGCATAGTAATAAACTTCAATATCCGGATCAATCGCATGTATTTGTGCCAAAATTCCTTTCGAGTACTTAACGGCAGTTTCGCCTGAGCCACAAACATCGTCCAGGAATACATACTTACGTATTGCGGGATCAGACAAATTTGTCGCGATAGATCCGGAATTATTATATATATTTATTATTTGAGCACTATCCAGAAAAACACTTTTTGATAGATGGTTCTCTTGCCTGAAGTAGTACAGAAGATGAACTCCACTTTCGGAAGGATTACCTACCCCCAGAAATCTTGTTGTTTGCAAGCATTCCTTCAGCTTTTCTGAGATTAACGGAATATCCCTAGTGCCGCCATTTGATCGGCGTATTTCCTGAATCGTCGGAATCAGGAACATGTCTCTGAATAGAGCCCTTAGAAGAACCCTTATCTCCGTGCTCCCATAATATAAGAACTGAGCGAGCAAGTATAATGCATGTAACCGCTCTACATCTTGCGACTTTCCGCTTCTTCCGTCAAAATTATTCAGCCATCTTTCAACGAGGGGCCACTTAACCCGTCCTTCCCAAAGACGATCGTCGAGCACGGCTATCCGTGACCTAAGCTCGTCCCAAGTGCTCTCCATTGATGAGGGCTCGGACTCTGGCAGGATTGATCTTAACTCTTGAAGGACCGAATTATCCAAGGCATCTTTTCCGGAAAAGCAATATCCATTCGTGGGTAATCACGCCAGCCGTAGCGTGTCGCTTAGTCAGCAAGCCCCTACCTTTGATGGTATCGACTAGCTTCAGTTTAAGGTCAAGGTTGAAGAGCGTGGCCATCGAACAAAGGTATTCACTTGTCTCAAACGCCTGCCCGCATATCTGGTTATTTCCTACGACGATCACCATGTGCGCACCGGGCTTGAGTACCCTTGCCGCCTCAGCCAAGAAGTCTCTCATTTCCAGGAGATAGTGGGAGGCAATGGCTGCACGATTTCGGTTTGTTTCGTAAACGAGGTTAATGACTCGGTCAGCGGCGGGGATGCCTGTTGCTAGCAACACGTCTGAGTGAGCTTTTGAAAAGCGCTCGCGGCCTATGCTTCTGCCGTTCAGAAGGCGCAACTCATCCGTCGACGCCAATGATAGCCAACCAAGGCTCAGGCTTGAGGAGCGAATGTATTTCTGGGCACTCGCGTAGGGAGGAGATGTTATTATCCCGTCGACGGAGTCATTGGGAATTGCGGCGTCGGAAAATGCTTCACCGTCGATATTTTTAATGGCTCGCGCATCATTACCCACGCAATATGTTTCAGGAAAGCGGCCAACCAACGACTGAAAATTCTGATGCCGTTTCAACAGCGCAAAAAGCTGCTCGTCAAAAATCGAGTATACATCAGGTTCGGCGACCAGTTCTTTCCCTTTGAAGACAACGCCAGGCTTCCGCTTAACAGGCACCGGAAAGCGTGGGTCCGCTTTGCTGGTCAATCGTGCCGTTGCTGAGAGGGCAACCATAAACCAATCGCGAGTTGCGGCTGATGCCTCTGCCTCAATAGCCAACTTCAATCTTGACAAGGCGTCAATAGTTGACGGCGTGTACCAGAATGTCAGGTTGACAACATCGGGCGCAACTATTTCAGGGCCAGTGACGCGCCGCCGTTTTATCGCCGTATGTATGTCCATCACTGAAGATAGGTCATAATGGCTAGTTTTAACTCTAGTTATAAGGCGGGCTAGTGGATTTACGTCTGCCCAATAGGCTTTTCTGCCAGAAAGCACGGTTTCCAAGGCAACCGTGCCAGACCCGCAAAATGGGTCAAGTATAACTCCTTTTGGATTGAATAGTGTTGGATCAGCGAGAAAGAAATGCGCTATCTGTGGAAGTAATTTTGCGGGATATGGGTGTATGTAATGTGTCGCCCTCTCTCCACGTAGCCAATTTACCATTTCCCGAAAAGAAACTTCAATGAAGTCACTAATATCCTCATAGCGCGCAATTAGTTCTGCGACTTTTCTGCTAGTGGATACCGGATATGCCAAATCGTTAGTGTCTATTACACCGCGGGGACGTATTTCTGATGCAGATCTATTTACTACTTCAAGTGAAGAGATGCTTTCCATAATGGCAAGTTTCAACTGGCATTACTATTTTTACGTGATAGAGCAAATGATGTGTCCAATTCTGCCCATTCCCGCGGCGTTAGACCGCTACTATCTTCGGTTACTGTTTCACCTGCCAGAACCCTCTTCAAGACCTCTAAAGCCATGCGCGATAGTGTCAGCGAATGCATTCTGTAATCGCAAAACGCCTCGTAGGTGATCGGAGTCCAAACCTTTAGAATTTCGAGTATTGCTTCGGCATAGACCCGGATCTCGTACTGTGCATGGCCGTCAGCTCGGAGCTGCAGGAAATTCAAAAGATTGTGTAAGTCGGTCTTCCAATACCACTGAGTGTATGTATTCAGCGAAAGATTGATCCTGGCAAGCTCCCGAGCGACGCTTTGGCGAGTAGAGTCGTATTCATCATTATCATTTGGATCGTTTATCAGCTTTTTGTAAGTACTATAGTTTCGCTCGGCGTCATCTTTGAGCAGGTGCATAACAAATCTAGCATCCTCGATTGATAAAATCTCGCCTCTTCCCTGCTTGTTATTCGATGATTGAGCAGCTATCTGCTCCTCACTGGGAATATAAAACTCTTTATCCAGCACAGAATAACGAGCTGAATACTCGTTTATGCTCGCGGTACGATGCCTAACCCATTGCCTAGCTACAAAAATGGGAAGCTTAACGTGGAGTTTTATCTCCGCCATCTCAAATGGCGTAGTGTGCCTATGTCGCATTAAATATCGTATAAGTGAGCGATCCTCGCTAACTTTCTTAGTGCCTTTGCCGTAAGATACGCGTGCAGCCTGTACTACGGAATTGTCGTCACCCATATAGTCGACAACTCGCACAAAGCCGTGATCTAAAACAGGTAGGGGAGTGTGCAGGAGCGCCTCAAGTTCCGGAACGGTCGGCCGAAGAGTTGTGCTACACTCTGCCCTTGCGTTGCTTACATCTTCCGAATGAATTTTTGATAGCGCCATAATGTACTCCCCTGAACGTTGATCCGATACTCACGAGTGACGGAGATGCGCTGAAGCTAGGAACCTTCCCGCAGCGCTCATCCGCTCCACTTCCTGCCGTCGGCTTCTTTTTACCCAATCTTTCTAGGTAGCCTCAGTGTGTAGCCTTCACTACATACCCGACTTCGAATCCGAAAAGCCGACCAATCTTTGCTAAGGTCTCAAGCGTCGGATTCGTTGAACCGGCCTCGATTTCCGCGACTTGCCGCCGTGTCAGACCGACCACTTTCGCAAAGTCCTTTTGACTCATCCCTATACCTTTGCGGATTTCCACTACGGCGCTAGGCACACGCAGATCACCACACCGCGCTCGCTCCGCCAGCGTTCGCCGGTTCTCCAGGATTTCATCTTTCGTTGGCTTCTTCCAGCGAGCCATGCGTCAGCCATCCTCGGTAATCATTAACATCCACTACGATGTGGTCTCGATGTAAAAAAATAATTGGCCCGCTCTGATAGACGACCAGATTATCCTTAAATTCAAGCATAGTTTGGGGGCGAGCTAACCAAAAGACGAGCTTGCTGCCTGACGCATCAATTGACCCCTTTGATGGATCAATTAAGCCTAATTACCGGAAATATTCAACCCATCAAAGTGGGTTGAATATTTCCGTCAAAATTGCCAACTACCGAAACGGCTATGGAAGCATCTAATCCTGCTGACCATTTTTCGGCCTCTCAGCGCACTACCACAAGCGAACAGCATCATCGACAAGCTCAGCACAGGGTTCACCCAAGCATCGGAGCCGCTGTTTGCATCGAACAAGATGAGAGAAACGGCTCCCATTGCAGCGAAGAAGACCATCCCGAAATCGTATTGCTTTGAAAGGCTCGTCAGCCGGGCCGAATGTCGGGCATAGCGCAATTGCCTTGCAAACTTTCGTTTTTCGGATGCCAGTTGATCGCGCTGGCGACCAAGGACATATACGCCCTGCATTATCTGCTCTTCGAAGCTCGATTTACTCATATCGCTGACCTCAGATATTTTTCTGCAATTTCCTCTGTGAATTCGCCGTGTTGTTCGGCGTAGTCGATCAGGAACCGGATGAGCTTCAAGCGCTTGTCCGGTTCCACCTGACAGTTTTCCCTTGTGATGAATGCGTCAACCGCACCCGTGACCTGGTGATACAGATCCACGGTGTCCCGATTGTACGGGCTTCCTTCCCCCGTGAGCATCCACACTGGGTTCACATTGAATTTGACATGCAGAAGCCGGAGAAGTTTTGCCGGGATCTCGCGATTTCCGCGCTCGTAGGTGTTGTAAGCGCTTTGCGACACCTCAAGCGCTTCGGAAAAGGGCACCTGCTTTAACCCGGAATCCTTCCGGATTTTCCCTAGCCGCTGCCCCATCGCCTCCATGAATCCGTCTTGCATCGAAATATCTCAAATGCGATAAAAGTGTTGCGTCCAGCGTAAATATATGATTCGTTCTGTCTCGTGTCGAATTATCTCTGTGGAGTTGAGCAGTGATGCAATCTCAGCTTTTATCACCGAAGCAATTGGCTGATCGCTCCGGGTGGCCGGTTGCTCGCATCCGAAACCTGATTGCCAAGCAGGAAATCCGTCATGTCCGGATTGGCGGAAGCCTCTTCCTGCCAGAAAACGCCGTGGATGAGTATCTTGCGGCGAATATGGTCGAGCCCAAGCAGAAGGCTTTGGCGCTTACCGATAGCGCTTCCAGAACGTGAGGAACGGCACATGAAGCAGCAAGCCGAAATGCCTGCCCCACGTCCTATCTACAAGGTCGCGGTGAGCCGGGTACGCGCTGCGGAGCTTCTCGACGTCTCGCCGGGCACCTTTGACGATTGGGTGCGCCGTGGGTTGATGCCGAGAGGTGTGAAGATTGGCGCTTTGCGCCGTTGGGATGCGGAGGAAATCCGCGCGTCCTGGTACGACATCAAGGAACAGGGACTGAGCGGAGACGAAGACGATGGCGAAAACCCGTTTGATTATGCGGTCGGGTAATCAGCGCGTCCCCTTCAAATATTGCTCGCGGGATATCGATCGGCACGGCAACGAGCGGTTCTATCTCCGCCTGCCAGGCATGCCTAAGTACCGGATGACGTCCGCATATCTGGACGAGGCCGGTAGCATCACCCAGGCATTTACGGAAGAATATCACCGCGTCCTAGCTGGCGATCGTGGCGAGAAAACCGTCGCGATTTCGCGACTGGAGCCCGGCTCGGTTCGCTGGCTTGTCGAGACCTATTATCGGTCCAAGGCGTTTCAAAGCCAGTCTCCGGCCACGCAGAAGGACAAAAAGAGCGTTCTCAATCGCTATTGCGTCAATGTGGGCGAACTGCCGTTCAAGAAGATCCGCAAATCCGACATCGAAGCCAGTCAGATGAAACGCAACGGCACGCCCGGTGCGGCTGACAAGCTGGTGAAGTATCTGAAGGCGCTTTTCAATTGGGCTATCAGCGCCGAGCTGGCGACCTTCAACCCCGCGAACGGCGTCACCAAAATCCATAAGTCTCCCGGCTTCCACACATGGAGCGAAGCGGAGTTGGCGCGCTATCGCGCAGCCTATCCGCTCGGCTCCACAGCTCGGCTTGCAATGGAACTGATGCTGAATTTGGGCGTCAGACGCTCCGACCTCGTCAAGCTCGGTTGGCGGAACCTGGTCGGCGACCGTATCGAATTCATGCCGGAGAAGGGTTCCGGCAAATATGCACAGTCGCTCAGCCTGCCTGTAACAGACGAGCTCCGCGAGACGCTGGACGCGATCACGCATGATCGGCCTACCTTCCTTATAACCGAATACGGCAAGGCGTTCAGCGGGAACGGCTTCGGCAACAAGATGCGCCAGTGGTGCAACGACGCCGATTTGCCGGAATGCTCGTCGCACGGCCTTAGAAAGGCGTCCGCGACGATCCTCGCCGAGGCAGGTGCGACCGAACATCAGTTGATGGCGATCTTTGGCTGGTCTGATTCCAAGATGGCGCAGCACTACACCAAGGCCGCCCAATCCAAGCGCATCATCGATGCCGGTTTCGAGCGTCGGAAAACCTATGTGGCCCGCAAAAATGTCCCACTTTCATCGAACCGGAATTCCGGTGAGACAAATCGAGGAAAAAACGATGGAAAAACAACGTCCGAAGACAGAAATGGTGGGCCCGGAGGGTCAGTGAAAGGAACACAAATTCAATGGGCTATTCGATCGGTTAGCCAGCCAATTTCTTGTTACGTTCCGACTTCGTGGCTAACCTCGGCTCCGGCGAATCTTATCCAACATGAGAGCATCCAGTGGCCAAGAAATCCGAACGTCACCAACTCCTCCCTCCCGGCGTCCTGCCCTTCGGCGTTGACCGTGTTGCGGCTGCCGCGCTGTTCGGTATCGGGGAAACCCTCTTCGACAAATGCGTCGCGTCGGGCGCGTTCCCTCAGCCTCGTGTCGTGGGCGGCCGGAACGTTTGGGACGTGGAAGAGCTCTACCAGGCGTTCAAGCGGATTCCACACCGGGATGGGATGGCCGGCGGCTTCAACGCGCGTGAGCCGCGGCGATCCTCTAACCCATGGGACGACGAGGATGACCCACCTTCCGAGGGCTATACCTGGGACGACGCGTAGGACGAGGAAGCAAGCGGATGGACGGCACAGCCGAGTCGGATATTCCGCTGGTCGACCTCGATGACATGATCCTCCACGATGAGGTGTTGGAGCGCTACCCGTGGCTGAGCGGGCACATTCTCCAGCGCTGGCGCCGTGAAAGGAAGATCCGCAGCTTCACCGGCAAGGAGGGTAAGCTCGTCTATCCGAAGTCGGGTCTGTGCTGGGCTCTCACGGCGGAGATGGCGGCTCCTATGGCGCGCGAAAGTACCAACGAGCCGTGTCCGCAGGAAGAGCCAGCGGAGCGGCGGGAGCACGATAGCTCGGAAGCTGAACGCATCCGGCGGAGGCTGTCATATGAATCGATCTTCGGTCGTGAAAAAGCTGCTGCCCTGTTCTCTGACGACTAGATCCGCACGAGAATGAGCACCGTGCGCGCCATGCCGTCCGGCTGGTTCGATACCACCTCAAACCGTCGGGCATCGTCCAGCGTTAGCATGTCGCCCTGCCGAACGCCCTTGACGGCCGGATATCGGTTGGTATCGACGCTGAACTGAAATTGCTGCCCGGTGACGAGCGTCTGCAGCTCGTTGCCTTTCCCATCACGCGGCCCGCGCTCGATCTGCGCGTACTCGCTGGCCTGGTCGAAGATGCCCTTCAGGTGGATTTCACCGCGGCTTATGTCCGGCTGTGGGCGGCCGTTCGGACTGGCGGTCATGCAGCCAACGATCGCGCCGACCGCAAACTGGCGATCGCAGGCGCGGGAGACCATGCGGTCGAGTCTGTTGAAAATAGCCATGGTAATGTTCCTTTTTGAAATGGAGCCTCCCTGGGCTCCGTCCCTCTCTCCGGCGGGAGTTTGGGACGGGTCGGGCGGGAGGATTGCGGAAATGCAAAACCCGATGGTGCTGTCTCACCTGCCCCGCACCCCAGGAACGACCGAGGGGCCGAGTTGCGGACGAATTACGAGGCGATCCGCCGGCGCCATGCCGGGGGCGCGAGGCCGCGAAGCCCTTCCCCCGGCAATCTCTCCGGCTTACGCGCCGGCGTTGCGGTACCATCCGCGCCAGTCGGTCCAGCCCGCGCCGAAGTCGACAGAGACCTTGGTCTCTACCCCGTCGACGTCGAAGCCTTCCCGCGTGAAGAACCTCGGCCCTTCAGCGCCCTCGAGATAGGAGAATTCGAGCGACGGCGTGAGGTAAGGGTCCGCTGCCAGATACCATGGGGCGGCATCGAGGCGACGGTCGACCACGAGCTGCAGCTTGCCGGCGAAGGGGTTCACGTCGTCGCTGGTCGTGGGCTGGATCTGCGCCAGCAGCTTTTCGGCGGTGGTCTGAAGCTCGAGGCTGACGACAAGGAACTTCGGCACGACGTCGATCAGCTCACCGGCAAGGCCGGTCTGCTTGCCCATGGCGAGGCGGGCGGCGCTGAGGGTTTCCTCGCTCAGGGTCGCTCCGCTCGTTGCCGCGTTGGCGTGATCGGGATGGAAGACGTTTTTGTTGTCGGACATCTTCGGATTGGACTTGACGAGCTGGGCGAGAATATCCGCCTCGAGGCGGGCGGCCGACTGGCCGAGCTCGCGGGCGACGTCGGCGAAGGCGCCGAGATCGTCATTCACGATCATCTGGCGGGTCATGCCGAATACCTTGCCGAAGGTGGAGATCCGATAGGACTCCGCGCCCTCGGTGAAGGTACCACGCTTGTATTCGCCGTGCTCGTTCACCTTCTCCAGGTCCGAGAAGCCGCTCAGGCGGGCCGTGGTCTTCGGTCGAAAGTCCTTCGCGGCCGAGCGGCGCGCAACGGCCTTCAGGCCGCTCGGAACGCTCTGGTAGGCGCCGGCGAGCACGGTCTGCCCGACGCCGGAAATGACATGGGAAAAGTCGCTGGTGGTGTGCAGGGCGCGCTGAACGACTTCGCCGGCCGACATGCCGCGGGAGCTGATGCCATGGGCCTCCAAGCTGCGGCGAGCAAGCTCAGGGAGGCTCAAGCCAACGAACTCGTGCGCGTCCTGGCTCGGCTTGTGGGAGGCGTCCACCCTCACGCGGAGGGCGTCGACCATGGCAGAACGGACGTCGCGGTGCCCGCGGCCGTACATCTGCGTCTCGACATGCGGAAAGGTCGGGGAGCGGCCCTGGCGTTCGACCATGGCTTCCAGGGCGCGGGCGCGGAAGGCGTCGGCGGTGGTGCCGTCTTCGACGGCGCGCTCGAGCTCTTCTTCGCCGATGCCGGCCATACGGGCGATGCCGCGCAGTTCTTTCTGGCGGGTGCGCTCGTTGATGACATTGTTCGGCGCCTGTCGCTGCTGGTCCTGGCGCTCGTTTTCGATGGATTGGGGCATGTCGATTCCTCGTGTCTTGGCGTTGGGGTCGGCCGGAATCGGCACGACGCTAATTTCCATCGGCTGCCATCGGGTGGCTTTGATGGTCGGTACTCCTCCCTGGGTGGCCTCGGTCCGCTCTTCCTGGGCGATCCTGTAGCCGACAGAGATCGGCAGGCTCATGCCGTCCTGCAGATCCTGCAAAAGCTCCTCCGCCTTCGGTCGGCGGCTCAATTTCACGGTTGCGATGACGCGGCCCTTCTCGAACCGAACGGAACCGGGAACGACGGCACCTAGACGGTCATCCAGGGAATAGGCGCCATGGGTGTCGAGAAGAGACATGTTGTCGGCCCGGCTCAGGTCGACGTTCTCCCGACCGCACAACAGGACTTCATCGTACCTGCCGACGTCGTAGGAGTAGCGGCGGACGGGTTGCTCGGTGGCGAAGACCACATCCACCGTCCGCGCCTCAGCGTCGAGGGAGCCAGATACGGCAGCAGCCCGAGTCAGCATCGTGGTTGCGGTGGAGGGCATTAGGCTGCCTCCTTCGATTTCTTCGCCCTCAGCGCGTCCAGGCGCTCTGCCGCACGGGCGACAACTTCATGCAGAGGGAGGACCAGGCTGAGGGGATGCGCGTCTAGGATGGATTCCAGGTGGCGCGCGCTGATGGCCGCAACTCGGAAGCTCTGACGCTCGGTCTCGACGAAGACGATCCAGCACCGGCGCCGCTGGTCGCCGGCGACATAGCGAATTTCGGAGGACATCTCCGCGAGGAGATCGATCGCCACCGGGCCGCTCAACTCCAGTGCCTGCAGCTCGGCGGAGGCAAACACCGTGGTCGCGTCCAGGTCGGTGAGCGGACGGCCGTTCCGGTGCAGCGCTTTCAGGAGGCGATGCACGGTCATTTCCGACACGTCCAGTTCTCGGGCGAGATCGGCTTGGCGGATGATCACTGGCGTTCCTCCCTGGCGATGCGCTCGACCTCCGGCAGCCAGACAAGACAAAGCTCATCGAATGGCATTTCCAGGAGGTCGGCACGGCTGAAATACAGGACGCGCGCGGTCATGCTTGCGAATCCTGGCCATCGGCGGAAATCGTACCTGCCGCCTCCCGGAGCCGCCGGGGCAAAAAAGCCTGCGCGGCCTCGGTCAGCGCCACGAAGTCGTCTCCGGCCAGCTCTTCGAGTACTTCGGTCGGAAGTCCGGTCACGATGGCGAGGAGGATCATGTCTTCGTTCCCGGCCATCTGTTGAAGTTTGAGGAAATCCCGGCCCTTCAAGCGCCTGATGTTCACGCGCTCGTAGACCGTGCCACGGAACTCGATCGGCACCACGAGATCGATGGATTTCTCAGCCTCGAATCCTTCAGGAAGGATCTGCCGTGCCGGTTCCTGCGGCGCCGATTTCACCTGTCGCGCTTCTGCCGCGGCGATCTCTTGCGGCGTGGCTGCTTTCGTTATCTGGCTCATCATCAACCTCGTGAATTTGCTTCTTGCAACACATAACAGAAATTGATGTTCCGTGGTAGAGTGTTGCTTAACGCGAGTGATATGCGAAAGGAAATTACGATGGCTGGCATTCGGCAGGCAGTTCTACAACTGAAATTGATGGATGGCGTGTCGGAGCCGGCACGCGCAATTCAGGCTGTGCTTGGCAAGCTCAACGGTGTCGTCGATGGTTTCAACCGCCAGCGCGCCGCGGCGAATGCGGCTTTTCGCGATGCAGGGATGCAGGCGGCCGCGCTTGCTGCTTCGATGGCCGTGCCGATCCGGCAGGCGATGCAGTTTGAAGATGCGTTGGCCGATTTCAACAAACTGGCGAACCTGACAGGGCCGGCCCTGAAGACGATGGGGGGCGACTTTGTGCAACTCTCGAAGGAGATTCCGCTGACGGCCGAGGAACTGCTGGCGATCGGGTCTGCTGTCGCCTCGACCGGCGCGCCAATCGATCAGGTGATCGACCGCGTGCGGATGATCGCGAAGGCCGCTGTGGCATGGGGTATGTCGACCGACCAGGCCGGTGATGCTCTTTCGAAAATCCAGGCGGGACTTGGTCTTACCACTGCTGAAACCGAAAATCTTGCGAACGCAATCAACCTGCTGGGTAACAGCACCGCGGCCGAAGCTCCCGCGATCGTCGATTTTCAAAAGCGCATCGGTGCGATGGGGAAAATGGCGGGCTTGACCGCGG
Organism: Shinella pollutisoli; assembly: GCF_024609765.1. GTDB lineage: Bacteria > Pseudomonadota > Alphaproteobacteria > Rhizobiales > Rhizobiaceae > Shinella > Shinella pollutisoli. The sequence continues at coordinate 80,876 of NZ_JANFDG010000021.1, read as the reverse complement.
AGCAGACAGCGGCCCTCGGCGCCTCGATCATCTCGATGGGCGTGGAAAGCGAGGTCGGCGCTACGGGCCTCCAGGCCATGCTACGCGCCTTGACGAGGGGCGAGGCTGCCACAGCTGGGCAGGAGAGGGCTTTCGCGCGTCTCGGCCTTTCTGCGGCCAAGACGGCCAAGGCGATGCAAGCGGACGCAGACGGCACGATTTTGGACGTGCTGGAACGGCTCCGAGCCCTGCCTGCCGAGGAGCGGCTTTCTGTGGCGAACCAGCTCTTTGGAGACGAAGGGCGCCCGATCCTCGCCTTGATCGACCAGCTTGACGTTTTGAAAAAGAACCTTGCAGACGCCACCGACGCCGCGAAGACAGCGGGAAGCGTGCATGACGAATACAACGGCGCGATCAACACGACGTCGCAGCGACTGAAGATTCTTCGAAACCGCGTCACCGCGGCGAGCCGGGCCTTTGGGGAAGTGTTGCTGCCCTCGGTCGACCTGAGCGCCGGTTCTCTCGGTGGATTCGCAGACACGGCGGAAGCCTTCATCAAGGCAAACCCGGAGATGGTTCGGCGCATCGCGCTCACAACGGCCGGCATGGTCGGGATGCGCCTCGCAGCGACCGGCGCCCGTGCCGCCTTGTACGGCATTTTGAGACCGACGAATTTATTGGTCGCCGGTTTGGGCTATTTGGCCTACCAGAATTTCGACCAGGTGGCGGCATCGCTGAACGAGTTGAAATTGTTGGCGGCGGATCTTGCGAGCACGAAGTTCGTGAAGGAATTTCTATCGGGCGCGGGCGAATCCTTGAAGGCTATGGGGGACGGTGCGCAGCGGCTCATCGGGGCGCTACGCGAGCTGGCGGGCGAAGGGACCGCGCTGAGGGCCTGGCTGGACTCTGTAGATGGTGCAGGATGGGGCAAGGCGCTCGGATCGGCCGCGGTCGGCCTTGCCGCTATCGGCGCGACTGCCGGCGCCCTGGCGGCCGTTGCCGGCCCCGTCAGGGCCATCGCCGGCGCGGCCCTGTGGCTTTCGGGTATCCGGCCGGCATGGGCATTGCTGCGCTTCCTGCGGTCCCTGGGGAGGTCCAGCGAGGCGATACAGGGAACAACCCGCGCACTACAAGGACTCGGAAACGAAGCCGCGCAGGCTGGGCAGAACGCCGGCAATCGCTTCGGCACTTCCCTCGCCAGCGCCGCCCGCGGCGTCATCGCCCGGGCGGGCCTCGGCGCATTCCTTGCCGCCGAGATCGTCGGAAGCCTGCCCGACACGAAGGAAGGTATCGAGGCATTCTTCCAGAAGAGCCGGGAACGCTCGAAAGGCTGGAACGACTGGCTGGAGGAAAACGTCGGGACGCCCAGGCGATGGCTTGGTCTGGATCGGCCGGACGAAGCACAGCAGCCGGTCGCCGGCGTTGACCAGCAACAGAACCTTCGCGACGAGCTGGCGGCAACGACGAAGGATTGGCCGACAGCCGCCCGGCGCGCGATCGTCGCGTACGGCAACGCGCTTGCGGCCGGCGGCGACACGGCAGAGCAGGAGGCGGCCGCCATCGGTCAACGCATCGAGGACGCCTTGAGCGTGGATGGACGGCCGTACGTCGATACGGCCGAGCTCGAGCGTGCTATGGGTATCGCGCGTGAACTTGCTGCGGCGGTGCGCGGTGTCGGCAGCGGTGCACAGAAGGATGCGCTCCAGGCACAACTTGACGCCGTGACTGCCGAATGGCCGACAGCGGCGCAGCGCGCCATCAAGTCCTACGGGAACGCGTTGGCGCAGGGCGGCGCCGAGGCAGAGGCCGAGGCTGACCGGATCGGTCAGAATATAGAGCGTGCGCTGTCCGTCACGGGCCATCCCGCCATCGAGACCGGGCAGCTCGAGCGCGCCCTGGGCCTTGCACGGCAGCTTGCGGCAACGCTCCGTGGGGGTGCCAGCGCTCCTGCCTCATCTGGAGGCACACCTCGCTTCGGCGGCCCTCGGGCGAAGGGCGGCCCGGTGACCGGCGGCCGCCCGTATCTGGTCGGTGAGCGAGGGCCTGAGGTCGTTGTCCCAGGTCGCTCTGGCACCGTGGTTCCGAATCACGCTCTCGGAGGCGGAGGCATTGTGCTCACGATCAATCAGACGCTGCAGGTTTCCGGCCATGGCGCGGCCGATTTACAGAAGCTGGCAGAGGATGCTGCCCGGCGCGTCTCCACGGCGGTGACGAACGCGCTGGACCGAAAGCTCAACCGCTCTGCTCAAGTCGCCTTCGGCAATCTGAAATACGGGGATGCGTGAGAAACGAAGAGGGCGCCGCGTGGCGCCCTGGCTCCCGGCTCATCGGCGGAGAGAATCGAGATAACCCCGGTAGGTCGATAAACAGCGGGCGACATCGTATTCGTTTCGGCCTAACCGCCCCTCGATGTGCCCTTCTTGGATCAACTGCTGGAATCGTCGTGGCTCAAGCCCAAGCGCCTCAGCAACCTCCTTGCCGGTGCCGACAAGGATTTCTTTCACGACCTGAATTTTTCTCACCGGGGCGTCCTCCAAAACGAAACCGAAATGCAAAAATAAAACTGCCAAAATCGCTCAAAGACTGCGCTGCTCTGCACCCGCGGTCGGGGGCCCGGGGCCGGGAAGAACCTAGCCGTGGGGGGCATGGCCGGCGGCTCGTGGTCCTTGCGGCGCCGCTCTTGCATCATGCTCATCGCGCCGGTGATGCAGTCGGCGATATGGGTGTCATGCATCGCGGCGTCCTCCGATGCGCGGGATGAAGCGCGGGTCAGCCTTGAGTGTCCGCTTAGCATCCCGCATGGCGAGGGCTGCCGCCGCCTTGGTCCAGAAGATGTGTGGCGGCGAAAACGGCTCGCCATCCAGAAGGATTTCGATCACCTCCACGGAGACAGGTCCGCACGGGATTTTCCGGCCGTCGCTAAGCACTACCTCGACAACATCTGCGGTGGCCTGCACGAGGTCGATGTCGGTCATTGCAGCACCGCCCCCGCCGGCGCTCCCGCCAGCTGCTCCAGCTGCACCGCCAGCATTTTGTATGCCGCCACGGCCTCTGCCTCGTCGTCGTGCATTGAAAGGATCTCGGTGCCTCCGGCGTCTTGGTGGACCACAGCATATCGCCGCCTGGGGTGTGCGACTTCTACGGCGAGGGCGGTTCCGTCCGCTAGCTCGACGGCTTCCATGGTGACGGTGGCCGGAACGACGGCGAGTCGGTGGGTGGTCATGCTACGGCTCCTTTCCTGCGAAGCGGCACGATGTTGCGGGTGATGATGCATTCGCCCCGCAACCGCTCCAGCTCGTCCATGCGGCGTTTCACTGCGTCGAGAAAAAGGTCAGCTCGGTGGAATGCCGCCCCCCTGCGCAAGCCGGCCGCCGCTGCTTCCCGGATGATCTGACGATCGAGATCGCGAAGGGCGTTGCTACGGGTGATCTGTCGACGAAGGCGGGCAATACGAGCGGCCTCCAGGCGCACGCGGCTTTCGTCAGCATCGGGTAAGACGAATACCTCAGCCATGAGTCCGTCCCCCATCAGTGCCATACTGAGACGTTTCAACAAGTGGAAACGTCCGTTGATTGACCTCATGAGCGTGAGCGAAAGAATCCGGCGAAGCCGGTTGACGGTTTACTTCGTAGTTAAGGTGGTGCGCCATGGAACCTTCAAGGGTTCCACCATGGAACATGTTGCTATTCTGCAACTCTACGAAACTGGCCGCTTCCTGCTCCCAACTCTCCACCGGATTGAGCCGGTACGCGATGCCTCGAAGAGAGCGTCGGCTTCCGTGTACGGCCTGATCGCGGATCTCGGGAGGAAGATTTTTGACTCGCACCGGAGTGTAAGCGCCGATCTCAAATGCCCGCTTCAAGGCTTTGCCGAGATTGGGGCCGCGGCTGTAGCCCAGTTCTCTCGCAATGCGATCCTGTGAAGGCCAAGCGTAAAGGTGCTTGTGGTTGACGAAGGACCAGACGCGCAACGCAGCAACCTTTTCCGTTGCCGACAGGGATTGATGAATGAGAACGGCCTCATGCCAATGTCGCAGAATGCCCTGCTGCGAGGCCGCCGTCGCGCGCTCAATCTCGCGAAGAATCGAGCGAAGTAGATCCCAAGAGGTGCCGAGCTGTGACGCCAGTTTCTCCCCCTCGCCCCACCGATTTTCAACCAACTCCTCCCGCTGGTATCGCGGGAGGGTTTCGAGGTGTCGGCGCAGCACACTCATGCCGGCACCACTGCGACGAGGGAGCGCAACAGCGGCTCGATAATGCCGGCATCGAGGGGATCAGCGGAGGCCAACAAATAGGAAGCCTTCCGCTGAACGTCGTCAAGCGAGGCGACAGGCACCCGGATGATGCGGTCATTCAGCGCGAGGAGGTCGCTGGACAGGCCGTCCACCTCTATGTCGTCGGCGCTCGTCTGCATCTGAGCCGTGATCGATTCCGCTTCGACGATCAAATCGCGCAGGGATGACCTTTCAACCGAAGATATGATATTCGTCGCGTTGTTCATGTTCTTTCCTCGCTCAGGATTGACGGAACCATGGTCCGGGTCGGTTGCCGCCGATGCCGGGCCTTCTGTTTTGACGACGCGTGTCATGCTGACCTCCGCGCAAAAAGCTGATCGATTTTGTTGCCGCCCTCCTCCGGCAGATCAGTGAACGCGGCATCCAGCGCAAGACGATCCCATACCGTGCGGCCATCAATCCGCTTTGGCTTTGGCATCCGGCGGGCTGCAACGAGTTCGTCGAACTTGGTGGTGCCCACGCCGACGTAGCGGGCAGCTTCTTCGCGACTGAGGCCTCGCGGAGCATAGGCAATACTGTCACGCCCGATCGCCATCGCGCTCGTCCTCCCGCATGCCAATCACCCGTTCGAGGCAGACCACGATTTCAGAATTGAGGCTGCGTCGGTTGGCTGCCGCCCTTGCTTTCAGCTTCTCCCGCATTCCATCAGGAAGACGGAGCATCACCTGGTCCGCTCCTCTTCCCGGTAGCGCATTTGGGTTCATGTCATTCACCTCTTGGTAATACTAAGCAGATATGACATAGCAAGCAGATAGGATTGACGTCAATTGAGAAATGTATCTGCTTGATATCATCGCAGGAGAATTTTAGGCATGGGCCCAAACCGCACAGGCATAGACCAATTCCAGCTTCGCCTCCCATCCGGCCTCAGAGAGCGTATAAAGTCGCGGGCCGAGGCTCATGGGCGATCGATGAATACCGAGATTGTCGTTTGCTTGGAGCAGAGTCTCAGCGGCGAAGGCTTGAGCGAAGAAGCGCAGGAAACCATTCGAAGGCTGCGGGAGGATATCAGTCGCCTCGAGGGGATGAATGAAGCTCTTGGCAGGACCGTCAAAGCTTTCGTCGATCATCTCAGCGTATCGGACGAAGGAAAGCAGCTGATCCTGAAAAAAATCCTTGAAGATGAGTTTGTTCGCATCCCGGCAAAGGAAGGCGAATAGACGCTTACACCCGAGAGCGCGAAATGACCAACGACGACCGCCGCCCCTACCTCTCCAGCTTCCAGGACCGCCACGGCCGCACACGCTGGCGCTACAGGCGCTCAGGGAAGACGATCTCCATCCCGGGGCAGCCGGGAGAGCCCTGCTTCGAGGAAGCCTATCAGGCCGCCATAGAAGGGCGTCCTGCGCGAAAGGCTGTCGTAGTCGCCCATCCGGGCGCCACAGTGCCAAAGTCGTTCCGTGATGCATGGAAGCGCGTTCTGCGCACACCGGAATGGATACGGCATGATGACGCGACGAAGGCGAAAAATATCCGGCTTGCAGAGGAGTTTTTGAATCTTCCCGTCGTAGCTGACGATCCCTCCCTTTGGGCAGAGATGCTTGTCGAAGATATCAAGCGTCGGCACATCAAAGACATCCTCGCCCGTTTCTCGGCAACGCCGCACAAGGCCAAGCACTTGCTGGTGACGATCCGGAAGATGCTGCACGTTGCGCTAGACGAGGAGTGGATCGAGGTCGATCCTACCTACAAGCTCGCCTACCGGCCGGAATACAAGGGATGGCGCGCCTGGACGGAAGCGGAGCGGGAAGCTTTCGAAGCCCGATGGGCGATCGGGACGACGCCGCGGACATGCTATGCGCTTGCCCTGTGGCTCGGAAACCGTCGCTCGGATGTGGCGAAGGTTACGTGGGACATGTTCGATTTCCGACGCGGCGTCGTGATGTTCGAACAGACGAAGGGCGGAAAGCGCCTCGTGTTGCCGATCACCCCGATGCTTAGGGACGCACTCGCGCCCCTGCCCCGCGCAGGCGATACGGTCCTGTTGACGGCATATGGCAAGCCCTTCTCCGAGAAGTCCCTCACCGGCCGCATGGCTGACTGGACACACAGCGCCGGCATGCCGAAGGGATGCACGATGCATGGCCTGCGCAAGTCGCTCGGCAAGCTTCTGGCGGAGGGCGGGGCGAGCACACGCCAGCTAATGGAAACGCTCGGTCACGATGACATCGAACACGCGGAACTTTACAGCCGGGAAGCATCACAGGCGATTCTAGCAAGGGACGCCATGAACAAGGTGACCCGCCTCGTCCAAGGGAAAAAGAAGCGTGGCTAACCATCTGGCTAACCCAATCGGCTAACCGCCGTACAACTCATTGAAATTAAAGAAATTTTGGTGGGCCCGGAGGGACTCGAACCCCCAACCAAGCGGTTATGAGCCGCCGGCTCTAACCATTGAGCTACAGGCCCAGCCCGGCGTTCGGCCGGGGCCGGCGGTCTCAATGGCGGCCGACGGCAGGGGTTCGTCTAGACGAATTTTCGGGCCGCCACAAGCCGCGCCGCAATGCGTACACAATCGCAGGCGAAGAACGGCGCGAGGGACACAACCAAAAGGGAGACGCCCCCATGCTTCATACCTCCTTCGGCCGCCGCTCGGCCGCCGGCCTCTTCGCGCTGTCGCTGGCGCTCGCCGCCGCGCCTGTCGCCGCACTCGCGCAGGATGCCGCCGCGCCGCGCCGGTCGACCATCGTCGTCACCGGAGAGGGCCGTGCCGAGATCGCGCCCGACATGGCGCTGATCGACATCGGCGTCGTCAAGGACGCCAAGACCGCGCGCGAGGCGCTCGACGCCAACAATGCGGCGATGGCCGAGATGCTCGCCGCGCTGAAGGAAGCCGGCATCGCCGAACGCGACATCCAGACATCGGGCTTCTCGATCAACCCGCAATACCAGTATCCGCAGAGCTCAACCGGCGAGAACCCGCCGCCGATCCTCGTCGGCTTCCAGGTCGCCAACACGGTGACGCTGCGCGTGCGCGAGCTGGCGCGGCTCGGCGAGGTCCTCGACAAGGCCGTGACGCTCGGCGCCAACCAGGGCAACGGCATCCGCTTCACCAACGACAAGCCGGACGCGGCGATCAGCGAGGCGCGCAGGAAGGCGGTGGAGAACGCCATGGCCAAGGCGAAGGAGCTGACGGAAGCCGCCGGCGTCGGGCTCGGCCGCGTGCTGGAGATTTCCGAGACGACCTACCGCGCCGAGCCGATGCCGATGATGCGCGCCATGGCGAAGGACTATGCCGAGAGCGCCGTGCCGCTCGCCGCCGGCGAGAACAGCTATTCGGTCACGGTCAACATGACCTTCGCGCTCGGCGAGTGATATCGAAAACGCGAGAGGCCCTCCCGGCTTTCACCGGGAGGGCCGCCGTCCGCCGGCCGGGGGTGACGTGACGGACGGCATGCCGTCCTCAGCGCCGGAGCACCGGGCAATGGCGGGCATTGGCGAAGGCGATGCGGCCGTGATGGCGGAAGCGCACGCCCTCGACGACGACCCGGTGCGGCGTCACATGCGCAACGCGGGCATGGCGCAGGCCGTAGCCGCGGGCCTTCTCGACGGCGAGCCGCGGCGAGCACCGGCCGCGCATATCCGAGCCGTGCGGGCGGCGGTCGCGGTTCCACCCGCGATCATGGCCCCGGTCGTGACCCCGGTCATGGTCGTGGAAACCGTTGCGGTAGCCGACGGTTTCGATCGCCGCATCGGCCGGCGCGGCGGAGGCGGCCGGCACCGTCACGGCAAGGGCGGAAAGGCCGAGCACGGCGGCAAGAACGGTTTTCGCAATCAGGCTGGTCATGGCAGGGTCTCCTTGGTTGTCCGCCCGCGACAGGCGATTGCAGGGACCCTAGCCGGGCAATGCTGAACGGCGGCGGAACCGGCCGTTCAGCCGCGGTTCACGCGCCGTCGGCCGAGAAGAAGGCGATGCGCAAGATCCGGTCGTCCTCGACCTCGAGGAGCAGGATCTTCTCCCGCGAATGGGCGGCGCCCGCCGGCGAGCGGCCGCGCGCGGTGAGCCGCACGGCGGCCGTGCCGCCCGTCTCGTCGGTCATCACCTGCGCGTCGCCATAGGTCTCGTCGAACGCCTGGAAATGGCGCGCCAGCCGCTCGCGCAGCGCCGCGCGGCCGTTGTCCATGCCCTCGCCGATGCCGGAGATCGCGATGTCCTCGTCCGCCTTTTCGGCGAGTGCTGCGACGTCGCGCGCGTTCAGCGCCGTGACGACGGTCCTGGCGATGCCTGCGATGTCTGCCATGTCCCCCTCCCTGGTTGATGCGGCCCTGAAACGCGCGGGAAACGCGGCGGGTTCCCTCAGGCGCTGAGATGAAGCACGATTTCGCGCCGGTACGGCCGGTCGCGGTGCTCGAAGAGATAGATGCCCTGCCAGGTGCCGAGCGCAAGCCGCCCGCCGGTGACGGGGATGCCGAGCGAGACCTGCGTCAGCGCCGCCTTGATGTGGGCCGGCATGTCGTCCGGCCCCTCCAGGCGATGCGTGATCCAGTCCATGGACGGATCGTCGGAGGGCGGCACGAGGCGGCGGAAGAACTGCTGGAGGTCGCGCCGCACGTCGGGATCGGCGTTCTCCTGGATCGTCAGCGAGCAGGACGTGTGCCGCACGAAGACGGTGAGCAGACCCTCGCCCGCGCCCGCGCTACGCACGAAGGCCTCGGCCTCGCGGGTGAATTCGTAGAGGCCCTGCCCGCGGGTGGAAAGCGTCAGGATCGTCTGCGGCACGGCCGCCCGGGCGTCAGGCGCCGAGCGCCCAGAAGGCCGCCCCGCCGACGAGGATGAACAGGATCATCAGGCCCATGAAACGACCGAGGCCGGCATTCGTGTCCGTCCTGCTGCCGACGATCGCGTAATAGAGCTTGAGCATCTGCGCCCTCCTTGTCTGGTTCATCGGCCCCGCAATATCGCCTTGCGGGCCGCCGGACAAGGCCGGCGATGTCGTCACAGCTCCAGGAACGCCTCGAAGCCGCCCCAGACCATGCGCTTGCCGTCGAAGATGTCCTTCCACTCCTCGCCCTGCATGCGCGGATCGGCCATGATCCTGGCGTTGATCTCGTCGCGCTTGGCGCGGGATTCGTAGGTGATCCAGGAGAAGATGACCACCTCGTCCTCGCGCGCCTGCACGGCGCGGGGAAAGGAGGTGAGCTCGCCGTAGCGCACGTCGTCGCCGATGCATTCCACGTAGTCGATGGCGCCGTATTCCTTCCAGAGGGCGCCGGCGGTGCGCGCCATCGCCTTGTAGGCATCCAGCTTTGCCTTGGGTACCGCCAGTATGAAACCGTCCGCATAGGTCATGATCGTATCCTCCTTGCCGGTTGGGATATCGCCCGCCGCCACGCGCGAAGGGTCGGTCGACGGCGTCGACAGGTCAAGGACGCAGCCGGCCCGGCGGTTCCGACACCATGCCGAAAAAAGAGGGCGGCGGCCGGCCTACCAGGCGCCGCAGTTGCGCAACTGGCGCGCATAGGTGGCGGCCATGCCGGCGGCGCGCTTGGCGCCCGTCCTGGCCGTGCCGCTCCACTTGCCGCGCTGGTAGCCGGCATGGCCGTGGTAATAGGCGATGTAGAGGCGGTAGGTGTCGTTGAGGGCGATGCCGTTCTTCAGGTGGCTCTGGTGGTGGTACCAGGCGATGAAGCGGATGGCGTCGCCGAAATCGGTGCGGCTCGCCATGTAGCGGCCGGTCACGCGCTTGTAGCGCGCCCAGGTGCCGTCGAGCGCCTGCGAATAGCCGAGCGCGGAGGATTGCCGCTTCCAGGGGATGAAGCCGAGGAGCTTCGTGCGCGGCGGGCGGGCATTATGGCGGAAGCCGGATTCGGTGTAGATCGTCGCCATCAGCACGGGAACGGGCACGCCGTATTCGCGCTCGGCACGGTAGGCGTCCCGGCGCCAGTTGTTGAACAGGCCATCTCGTTGCTCGAAGATCGCGCAGGCATTCTGCGTCTGGCGCGGCACGGAGGCGCATCCGGCAAGCAACAGGAGGACGACGACAAGAACGCAACGCATCGCAAATCCTCGGGTTTGCGAAGATTTATAAATGGTGAATCTTAACGTTCCGTTTTTCCTCGAATGCGAGGCAGGGGCGGCGAATGACCGCATATCGGGCAGGCTGCATTATTTTGTTGCGCCGGGATGCGGGATTGCCTAATCAATCCCGGCGCGCCGGCCTGCCTCACGCACGATTGTTCCGGCCGCGAGAGAACCGCTCCCTCCCCGCTTTTCGGCGCGAATGCCTGTGGAGGACGGTCCCGATCTGGCCGCTCCCAAGGCCGTTTCCAGGAGAGAAGTTCATGAAGAAGCAGATTTTCGTCGGAGCAACGCTTGCCGCTTCGCTCGTCTTCGCGCCGCTCGCGCACGCGGACATCGTCATCGGCCTCGTCGCCCCGCTGACCGGCCCGGTCGCGGCCTATGGCGACCAGGTGAAGAACGGCGCGGAAGCCGCCGTCGCCGAGATCAACAAGAACGGCGGCATCCTCGGCGAGCAGGTCGTGCTGAAGCTCACCGACGACGCGGGCGAACCCAAGCAGGGCGTCTCGGCCGCCAACCAGATCGTTGGCGAAGGCATCCGCTTCGTCGTCGGCCCGGTGACGTCGGGCGTGGCCATCCCCGCCTCCGAGGTCTTCGCCGAGAACGGCGTGCTGATGGTGACCCCGACCGCGACCGCGCCGGACCTGACGGGCCGCGGCCTCGCCAACGTGCTGCGCACCTGCGGGCGCGACGACCAGCAGGCCGAGGTCGCCGCAGCCTACGTGCTCGCGAACCTGAAGGACAAGAAGGTCGCCGTCATCCACGACAAGGGCGCCTACGGCAAGGGCCTCGCCGACGCCTTCAAGGCCGCGCTCAACGCCGGCGGCGTCACGGAAGCCCTCTACGATTCAGTGACCCCGGGCGAGAAGGACTTCTCCGCGCTCGTCACCCGCCTGAAGGCCGACGGCGTCGAGGTCATCTACTTCGGCGGCTACCACCCGGAAGGCGGCCTGCTCGCCCGCCAGCTCAAGGACCAGTCGGTCGATGCGACGATCATCGGCGGCGAAGGCCTCTCCAACACGGAATACTGGGCGATCGGCAACGAGGCGGCCGCCGGCACGCTCTTCACCAACGCGTCCGACGCGCTGAAGAACCCCGATTCGGCCACCGCCGTGAAGGTGCTCGCCGAAAAGGGTATCCCGCCGGAAGCCTTCACGCTCAACGCCTATGCCGCCGTCGAGGTGCTGAAGGCCGGCATCGAGAAGGCGGGCAGCGCCGAGGATTCCGAAGCCGTCGCCACGGCGCTGAAGTCCGGCGAGGCGATCCCGACCGCCATCGGTCAGCTCACCTACGGCGAGACCGGCGACCTCACCTCGCAGAGCTTCTCGCTGTTCAAGTGGGAAGACGGCAAGATCGTCGCTGCCGAGTAAGGACGAAACGGCTGGAAATACGAACGCCGGGGTTCTGCCCCGGCGTTTTCGTTTGCGGTGGATGCTGTATCGCCCCTCATCCGGCCTGCCGGCCACCTTCTCCCCGTAAACGGGGAGAAGGGACAAGTGGCGAGGGCTTCCCGCTTTCGGGAAACCGGTGCGGCATACCCCTTCTCCCCGCCTGCGGGGAGAAGGTCGCGGCAGCGGGATGAAGGGGCGGACGCGCCGCTCAGCTGTCCAGGAACGAGCGCAGCTTGCGCGAGCGGCTCGGGTGCTTGAGCTTCCTCAGCGCCTTGGCCTCGATCTGGCGGATGCGCTCGCGCGTCACCGAGAACTGCTGGCCGACCTCTTCGAGCGTGTGGTCGGTGTTCATGCCGATGCCGAAGCGCATGCGCAGCACGCGTTCCTCGCGCGGCGTCAGCGAGGCGAGCACGCGGGTCGTCGTCTCGCGCAGGTTCGCCTGGATGGCGGCGTCGATCGGCAGAAGCGCGTTCTTGTCCTCGATGAAGTCGCCGAGGTGGCTGTCCTCCTCGTCGCCGACCGGCGTCTCGAGGCTGATCGGCTCCTTGGCGATCTTCAGCACCTTGCGCACCTTTTCGAGCGGCATGGCGAGCTTCTCGGCCAGTTCCTCCGGCGTCGGCTCGCGGCCGATCTCGTGCAGCATCTGCCGCGAGGTGCGCACGATCTTGTTGATCGTCTCGATCATGTGCACCGGGATGCGGATCGTGCGGGCCTGGTCGGCGATCGAGCGGGTGATCGCCTGGCGGATCCACCAGGTCGCATAGGTGGAGAACTTGTAGCCGCGCCGGTACTCGAACTTGTCGACCGCCTTCATCAGGCCGATGTTGCCCTCCTGGATCAGGTCCAGGAACTGCAGGCCGCGATTCGTGTACTTCTTGGCGATCGAGATCACCAGGCGCAGGTTCGCCTCGACCATCTCCTTCTTGGCGATGCGCGCCTCGCGCTCGCCCTTCTGCACCATGTGCACGATGCGGCGGAACTCCGAGATCGAGATGCCGGTCTCGGTGGCCAGGTTCTGGATCTCCTGGCGGATGTCGCGGATCGTCGCGTTCTCCGCCCGCGCGAATTCCTTCCAGCCCTTGGCGGCGAGGTTGCCGATCGACTTCATCCAGTTCGGATCGAGCTCGGCGCCGTTGTACTGCTCCAGGAACGAGTCGCGCTTGACGCCGTAGCTCTCGGCGAGCCGCAGCAGGCGGCCCTCGTTCTGCACGAGGCGCTTGTTGATGTCGTAGAGCTGCTCGACGAGGCTGTCGACGCGGTTCTGGTTGAGCGACAGCGATTTCACCGCCGTGATCAGCTCGTCCTTCAGCTCCTTGTAGCGGCGCTCCTGGGCGGGCGAGAGCGTGCCGGTCGCCTGCAGGCGGGCTTCCACCTGCTGGTCCTGCAGCTTGCGCAGCTTCTTGTAGGTCTCGGCGATCGTGTCGAGCGTCTCCATGACCTGCGGGCGAAGCTCCGCCTCCATCGCGGCGAGCGAGAGGTTCGACTCGTCGTCGTCCTCCTCCTCTTCCTCGACGGGCAGGCCCTCGCCGCCGACATTGGTGATGTCGTCGTCGTTGGCGGCGGTGCGGCCCTTGCGCGCCCTTTCCTTCTCTTCCGCCGCCTTGCGGTCGGCCTCGATCTTCTCCGGGCTCTGGAACTGCGGCGCGGCCTTGGCCTCGGGACCGGAATAGGTGGTCTCCAGGTCGATGATCTCGCGCAAGAGCGTCTGGCCCTCGTTCAGCTCGTCGCGCCAGATGATGAGGGCCTGGAAGGTGAGCGGGCTCTCGCAGAGGCCGGCGATCATCGTCTCGCGGCCCGCCTCGATGCGCTTGGCGATCGCGATCTCGCCCTCGCGCGAGAGCAGCTCGACCGAGCCCATCTCGCGCAGATACATGCGCACCGGGTCGTCCGTGCGGTCGGTCGGCTCCTTCTTGCGCGCGGTGGCGAGCGCCGTGCCGGAGGAGGTGGCGATCTCGCCGCCCTCGCCCTCGCCGTCGTCGCCTTCCTCGTCCTCGCCCGGATGCGCCTCCTCGGCGTCCTCGTCCTCGATGACGTTGATGCCCATGTCGGAGAGCATGGCCATGGTGTCCTCGATCTGCTCCGAGGTCACTTCCTCGGACGGCAGGACCGAGTTCAGCTCGTCCATGGTCACGTAGCCGCGCTTCTTGGCGGCCTTGATCATCTTCTTGACCGCGTCATCGGAAAGATCGAGAAGAGGGCCGTCGGTAGCGCCTTCGCGTTCGTTCTCGACTTCCTCGTTCTCTTTGACCTTTGTCGCCATCTATTCGTCGCTTTCCTGAAGCATCCAGTTTCGAGCGGTTCGGGCTTCCGCAGTCGGCCGCCTTCCGGCGAACGCCACCGCGAATCAATTTCCCTGACCTAACGGAATGACAATTAAATCCTGATTAACCACGCCCCGGCCCGCAGGTGCGTGGAGCCGTTGCCGGAGCAACGCGATTGACATGACTTCCCGATCCGCCGTACCCATTCCATCTGCGCCAAACAATGGTGATTCCCACAATTTTCGGCTCCGTCAAGCATTTCCGGCAAAAAAGGCCGAAATGCCTTCGATTCGGGCTCGCGGACGAGGCGCGCGGCGGCCCCGGCTCATCAGCCCTCATGTAGGGACGCATCCCGGAAAGACAAGGGCCGCCCCGCCCGCCGCCCGGGCGATTCGGCCTGTCCGTCAGAACGAGCGCCCGTCCACCTTGCTGATCGTCAAGGCATCGAGGTCGACGGCCGGCACGCAGCGCAGGTTGATCGCCGCCATGCGGTTGCCCTTCGGATCGGTGCCCTCGCTGTAGGGGGCGATGCCGCAGGTCGCGCAGAAATGATGGTCGATCAGGTGGCGGTTGAACCGATAGGTGGAGACATCGGCCTCCGGCGTGGTCAGCGCGAACTGCGCGTGCGGCACGAAGGCGAGCAGCGAGCCCCGGCGCCGGCACATGGAACAATTGCACTCCATCGCGGTGGTGAACTCCGCCTCCACCTCGAATGCGACCCTGCCGCAATGGCAGCTTCCCTCGTATCTCATTTCGGAACACCTCCCTGTTACCAATCCATCACGACCTTGCCGGAATTGCCGGAGCGCATGGCCGCGAAACCGTCCCTGAAATCGTCGATGCCGATGCGGTGCGTGATGATCGGCGACAGATCGAGACCGCCCTGCACGAAGGCGATCATCTTGTACCACGTCTCGAACATCTCGCGGCCATAGATGCCTTTCAGGGTGAGCATCTTGAAGATCACCTTGTTCCAGTCGATGCCGAAGCCGTCCGGCGCGATGCCGAGGATGGCGATCTTGCCGCCGTTGTTCATCGCATCGATCATCGAGCGGAAGGCGGGCGGGGCGCCGGACATCTCCAGCCCGACGTCGAAGCCCTCCGTCATGCCGATCTCGCGCATCACCGCCCGGAGGTCCTCCTTCGAGGCGTCGACGACATGGTCGATGCCGACCCTGCGGGCGAGTTCCAGACGCACCGGGTTGATGTCGGTGATGACGACCTTCCTCGCGCCGGAGCGCCTGGCGACCATCGCCCCCATGATGCCGATCGGCCCGGCCCCCGTCACCAGCACGTCCTCGCCCACGAGGTCGAAGGAGAGCGCGGTGTGGACGGCGTTGCCGAACGGATCGAAGATCGCCGCCACCTCGTCCGGCACGTCGTCGGGGATCGGCACGACGTTCGCCTCCGGGATGCAGACGAACTCGGCGAAGGACCCCGGCCGGTTGACGCCGACGCCGAGCGTGTTGCGGCAGAGGTGCCCGCGCCCGGCGCGGCAGTTGCGGCACTTGCCGCAGACGATGTGCCCCTCGCCCGAGACCCGCTCGCCGACATGGTAGCGCGTGACGGCCGAGCCGGTCTCGGCGATCTCGCCGACGAACTCGTGGCCGACGACCATCGGCACGGGGATGGTCTTCTCCGCCCAGTGGTCCCAGTTCCAGATATGCACGTCGGTGCCGCAGATCGCCGACTTTTTGACCCGGATCAGCACGTCGTTCGGGCCGGGCTCCGGCACCGGCACGGTCTCCATCCACAGGCCCGGCTCAGGTTTCGCCTTAACCAGCGCACGCATCATGTTCGACATGGGAAAACCTCCGCAAGCGATTCAGATGATTCAGACAATCACGCCCAGTTCACGTCCCGTCTCAGCGAAGACCTGAATCGCTTTCTCAACGTCGGCCCGGCTGTGCGCCGCCGACATCTGCGTGCGGATGCGCGCCTGCCCGCGCGGCACGACGGGGAAGGAGAAGCCGATCACGTAGACGCCCTTCTCCAGCATGCGCGCCGCCATCTCCTGCGCCAGCGCCGCCTCGCCGAGCATGACCGGGATGATCGGATGCCCCTCGCCCGCGAGCCTGAAGCCGAGCTTCGTCATCTCGGAGCGGAAGAGATCGGCATTGGCATAGAGCCGTTCGCGCAGCGCGGAGCCGTTCTCGATCAGGTCGAAGACCTTCAGCGAGGCGCTGGCGATGACCGGGGCGAGCGTGTTGGAGAAGAGATAGGGCCGCGAGCGCTGGCGCAGCCACTCCACCACCTCGCGCCTTGCCGCGGTATAGCCGCCGGAAGCCCCGCCCAGCGCCTTGCCGAGCGTGCCGGTGACGATGTCGACGCGGCCCTCGACGCCGCAATGCTCCATCGAGCCTCGGCCGTTCGCGCCGACGAAGCCGACGGCGTGGCTGTCGTCCACCATGACCATCGCGCCGTATTTCTCGGCGAGGTCGCACACGCCGCCGAGATTGGCGATGATGCCGTCCATCGAGAAGACGCCGTCGGTGGCGATTAGCCTGAAGCGCGCGCCCTCCGCCTTCTTCAACTCCTCCTCCAAGGCCGCCATGTCGTTGTTGGCGTAGCGGAAGCGCTTGGCCTTGGAGAGACGCACGCCGTCGATGATCGAGGCGTGGTTGAGCGCATCCGAGATGACGGCGTCCTCCTCGGAGAGCAGCGTCTCGAACAGGCCGCCATTGGCGTCGAAGCAGGAGGAATAGAGGATCGTGTCCTCGAAGCCGAGGAAGGACGAGATGCGCGCCTCGAGCTGCTTGTGTTCCTCCTGCGTGCCGCAGATGAAGCGCACCGAGGCCATGCCGTAGCCGTAGCGGTCGAGCGCGCGCTTGGCGGCCTCCGCCAGGTCCTCGCTGTCGGCGAGCCCGAGATAGTTGTTGGCGCAGAAGTTCAGCACCCGTTCGCCCGAGGCGACCTCGATTATGCCGGCCTGCTTGGAGGTGATGACCCGCTCGGCCTTGTAGAGGCCCGCGGCCTTGAGCGCGTCGAGCTCGGCGGAAAGATGGGCGAGGAAGGCGGCGGTCATGGGCGGCTCCCTTTATGATTATGATTGGACGCTGTCTTAGCATGGCGGCACGGCCATTGCAGCCCGCAGCTTGACATCACCGGAAACAGGACGGGATATGCGGACATGGGCATCATCGACAAATTCTCGCAGAAGGGGCGCGTGGCGCTCGTCACCGGCGGCGGGCGCGGGCTCGGCTTCGAGATCGCCAGGGCGCTCGCCGAGGCCGGCGCGCATGTGGTGGTGACGGGGCGCACGCGCGAAACGCTCGACGTCGCCGTGGCGGCGATCGCGCAAGCCGGCGGCAGCGCCGCGGCCGCCGCCTTCGACATCGCCGACGGCGCCGCGCAGAAGGCGCTGCTCGCGGCAATCGAGCGCGACCACGGCCGGCTCGACGTCCTCGTCAACAATGTCGGCGCGCGCGACCGTCGGCCGCTTTCCGGGATGGACGACGCAGCGATCGAGGCGCTCTTGCGCACCGATCTCGTCGCCGCCGCGACATTGTCGCGCGACGCCGCCGCGATCATGAAGCGGCAGGGCCGCGGCCGGCTGATCGCCGTCACCTCGATCAACGGGCACGTGGCCATGCCGGGCGACGGCGTCTATCCCGCGGCCAAGCACGGGCTCACCGGCCTGATGCGCGCCATGGCCGTCGAATACGGCCCGGACGGCATCACCAGCAACGCCGTCGCGCCCGGCTGGTTCGCCACGGAGACCAACGCGGCGATGGCCGCCGACGAGAGCCTGATGCCCTTCGTGCGCCAGCGCATTCCCGTCCAGCGCTGGGCGCGGCCGGACGAGATCGCCGGCGCCGCCCTGTTCCTCGCCAGCGACGCCGCCTCCTTCGTCAACGGCCACGTGCTGGTGGTCGACGGCGGCATGACGGTCAGGATGTGACACCGGGACGGTCCATGTCCGGCTCTCGCAAAACGGCCAGCCCCGTCCCTCGCCCTGACCTGCCCCGCGAACGCTCGACGGTCGTGGAGACAGCACGGCACATCCCTTCTCCCCGCCCGCGGGGAGAAGGTGGCCGACAGGCCGGATGAGGGGCAATCTCATCCGGCGGCCGCCGCCTCCAGCGCTGCGATGTCGAGCTTCACCATCTTCAGCATGGCCTCGGTGACGCGCCGCGCCCTGTCCGGGTCGGGATCGTTCATCAGCTCGCCGAGCCGCGCCGGCGCGATCTGCCAGGACAGGCCCCAGCGGTCGCGGAGCCAGCCGCAGGCCTCGACCGCGCCGCCCTCCTTGAGCGCATCCCAGAGCCGGTCGAGATCGGCCTGCGTGTCGCATTCGACCATGATGGAGAAGGCGTGGTTGAAGGGATCGAGCGGCCCGGCCTCGATCGCCATGTAGCGCTGGTCGCCGAGCGTGAAGCTCGCGATCCGCACGCTGCCGGCCGGCTCGCTCGACGTATCGGCCGGGATCGGTTTGATCCATTCCAGCACCGAGCCGGGGATGAGCGACGTATAGAAGCGGATCGCCGCCTCCATGTCCTTCTCGAACCAGAGATGCTGCGTGACTTTCATGGGACCGTCCTCCGTGATGACAGGTCCCAAGGACGAAGCCGCCGCGATTGTTCCGACAGGCCGGCCGCAAAAACCCCGCTATCCGTCGAAGGCTTCGATCACCGCGAGGAAGGCGTCGCCGAAGCGGTCGCGCTTGGTCTCGCCGATGCCGGGAATGTCGAGGAGCTCCAGCCGGTCGCGCGGCCGCATCTTCGCCATGGCGATCAGCGTCGTGTCCGGGAAGACGACGTAGGGCGGCACGTCGAGCTCCTTGGCGATGGAGAGCCGCTCGGCCCGCAGCAGCTCGAACAGGTCGCGTTCGGCGCCCGCAAGGTTGGCGCGATCCGGCCGTGCCGAGGCACCGCCGCGCGAGGCCTTGCGGCCCGCCGGCGCGCGGTCCTTGCGGAAGGAGACCTGTCGCTCGTGACGGAAGACGGCGCGCGCCTCCGGCTCCAGCTTGAAGGCGCCGTAGGCGGAATGGTCGACGCTGACGAGGCCCATGGCCAGCAACTGCCGGAAGATCGACTGCCAGACGCGCGGGGAAATATCCTTGCCGGCGCCGAAGACCGGCATGTCGGTGTGGCCGAAGCGCTGCGTCTTCTCGTTGACGTTCCCCACGAGCACGTCGATGACATGCGCCGCGCCGAAGCGCTCGCCGGTGCGGTAGACGGCGGCGAGCGCCTTGATCGCCGCCTCCGTGCCGTCCCAGGTCTCGACCGGATTGCGGCAGGTGTCGCAATGGCCGCAATTGCCCGGATGCGCCTCGCCGAAATGGGCGAGGATCGCCTGGCGCCGGCAGCCGGCCGTCTCGCAGATGGCGAGCAGCGCGTTGAGCTTGGCGCGCTCGACGCGCTTGATCTCGTCGGCAGCGCCCCCCTCGTCGATCATGCGGCGGCGCTGCACCACGTCGGCCATCCCGTAGGCCATCCAGGCCTCGGACGGCAGGCCGTCGCGCCCGGCACGGCCGGTCTCCTGGTAATAGGCCTCGACCGAGCCCGGCAGGTCGAGATGGGCGACGTAGCGCACGTCCGGCTTGTCGATGCCCATGCCGAAGGCGACGGTCGCCACCAGGCAGAGATTCTCCTCCTTGAGGAAGGCGTCCTGGTTGGCGTCGCGCACCGCGCGGTCGAAGCCGGCGTGATAGGGCAGCGCCCGCACGCCCTGCCCGTTCAGCCATTCGGCCGTCTCCTCCACCTTGGCGCGCGAGAGGCAGTAGACGATGCCGCTCTCGCCTTCGTGACGCGACAGGAAGCGCAGGAGCTGCTGGCGCGGCTGGTCGCGCTCGGCGATCTCGTAAAAAATGTTCGGGCGGTCGAAGGAGGTGGTGAAGATCCTTGCGCCCGTCAGTCCCAGCCG
Source organism: Shinella pollutisoli (assembly GCF_024609765.1). GTDB lineage: Bacteria > Pseudomonadota > Alphaproteobacteria > Rhizobiales > Rhizobiaceae > Shinella > Shinella pollutisoli. The sequence continues at coordinate 61,067 of NZ_JANFDG010000021.1, read as the reverse complement.
CTCGACGATGTCGTCGCGCGTGTGCGGGTCGGCGGTCGCCGTCAGCGCGAGGCGCGGCACGCCGGGATAGCGCTCGCCGATGACGCCGAGCGCGCGGTATTCCGGCCGGAAGTCGTGGCCCCATTGCGAGACGCAATGCGCCTCGTCGATCGCGAAGAGAGCGATGCGCGCATCCGCCACCAGCTCGGCGAAACCGTCGGTGACGATGCGCTCGGGCGTGACGTAAAGAAGATCGAGCTCGCCCCTGCGCATCGCATCGCGCACGGCGAAGAACTCCTCGCGCGACAGCGACGAATTGAGGGCCGCGGCGCGGACGCCGACCTGCTTCAGCGCCTCCACCTGGTCGCGCATCAGCGCGATCAGCGGCGAGATGACGATGCCGACGCCGTCACGGCAGAGTGCGGGGACCTGGAAGCAGAGCGACTTGCCCGCCCCCGTCGGGAAGAGCACGACCGCGTCGCCGCCCGCGGTGACGTGCTCGATCACCGCCTGCTGCTTGCCGCGGAAGGAATCGTAGCCGTAGACGCGCTTGAGGACGTCGAGGGGGCTTTGCTGTGGCCGATGGTCGTTCATGCGATTTCCGTCTTCTCGTGCGCGGGGACTATGGCCGCCCGGGAGTAGCGTGGCAAGCATTTGGGGAGCCCCCCTCATCCGGCTGCCGCCACCTTCTCCCCGCTGGGGAGAAGGAGATGACGTACCGGTTTCCTCGGAATTGAACCGGAAAAGGAGGAAATCCTCGCCTCATTGCCCTTCTCCCCTCGGGGAGAAGGTGGCGGCAGCCGGATGAGGGGGGCTCACGCAACAGCTCCCTACTTCCCCGCCGGCCCCTTCACCCGCCCGGAGAGCACGCCGAAGCCGTCGATGATCGCCTCCTGGTTCTCGAGCCGCACCGTTTCGAGCTGCACTTCCTGCAGCGCGCGCAGGATCTGCGGCACGCGCTCGCCGTCGCCCTCCTCGGTGGCCTGCGCGAGGTCGCGTTCGAGCTCGCGGCGCTCACGCACCAGCGCACGGGTGCGCTTGTGCAGCGCCATCGCCTGGAGATAGCCCTCGCGCGCATCCTCCGGCGCCGCCTCGATCGTGGCGGTCCACAGGCGGGAATTGCGGACCTGCTGTTCGAGCCCCTTCAGAAGCATCGCGAAGCCGGCCGCCTCCAGTTCCTCGACGAGGCGGGCGCGGTCGAGGCGTGCGCCCACCGAGCCGGCGATGCCGAGCGCCGCCGACCAGAGCCGCTGCAGGTCGCGGTTCTCGTATTCGATGGCGGCGATCTCGTCGTACTCGTCGAAGAGCAGGCCCGGATGGTTGACGATGGTGAGCGCCAGCACGCTTTCGCGCAGGGCCGGCAGCGCTTCCGCCCCGCGCACCAGCGCCGAGCGGGCGAGCCGGTCGGAGACGCCCGCCGGGGCGGCGAGCTCCCGCTGGCTCCCGCGCCCGCCCCGGCCGCCCTGCCGGTTGCCGGCAAAGCCGCCGCGCTCGCCGCCTGCAGTCCGTGCCGGGCGGAAGAAGGCGTTGAGCCGGTCGCGCATCTCCTGCTGGTAATGGCGGCGCACGTCCTCGTCGGCGATCGTGCCGGTGATGCGGCGAAGCCGCGCCTCCAGCTCCGCGCGGCTCTCCGGCGTGTCGAGGGGGCCTGCCTGCACCTCGCGGTTCCAGATCATGTCGGCAAGCGGCCGCGCGCCCGCCATCACCGCGTCGAAGGGCGTGCGGCCCTCGTGGCGCACGAGGTCGTCGGGGTCCTTGCCGTCGGGAAGGAGCGCGAAGCGCACGCTGCGGCCAGGGCGGATATGCGGCAGCGCGAGGTCCGCCGCGCGGCTCGCCGCCCGCAGGCCCGCGCCGTCGCCGTCGAAGCAGAGCACCGGCTGCGGCGTCATCTTCCAGATGAGGTCGAGCTGATTCTCGGTGAGCGCCGTGCCGAGCGGCGCCACCGCATTGTCGATGCCGGCCTGGTGCAGCGCGATCACGTCCATGTAGCCCTCGACGGCGATCACCGTGCCGGCGTCCTGCACGGCGCGGCGCGCGCGGGCGTGGTTGTAGAGCACGCTGCCCTTGTGGAAGAGCTCGGTCTCGTTGGAATTGAGGTATTTCGCCGGCGCGTCCGGCGACATGGCGCGCCCGCCGAAGGCGATCACCTTCTCGCGCAGGGACAGGATCGGGAACATGATGCGGTCGCGGAAGCGGTCGTAGGAGACGGGGATGTCCGGCCCGTGCACGACGAGGCCGCAGGCCTCGATCGCCTCCTTCGGCACGCCCTTGCCGGCGAGGAATTCCTTCAGCGCATTGCGGCTGTCCGGTGCGTAGCCGAGGCGGAAGGTCTCGATGGTGCGGCCGGAAAGGCCGCGGTCGCGCAGGTAGGCGCGCGCGCGCGCGCCCGCCGGCGTCTGCAACTGCTCCTCGAAGAAGCGCGAGGCCATCTCCATCACCTCGACGAGGCCCATGCGCTCCTTCTCGCGCCGCTCGGCCTGCGGGTCGGGCTGCGGCATGGCGATGCCGGCCATGTCGGCGATCTGCTGCACCGCCTCGGGGAAGGAGAGGCCGTCGAGATCGGTGAGGAAGCGGAAATGATCGCCCGAGACGCCGCAGCCGAAGCAATGGTAGCGGCCCTTGCGGTCCTCGCAGTGGAAGCTCGGCGACTTCTCGCCGTGGAAGGGGCAGCAGGCCCAGTAGTCGCCGCGCGAGACGTTGGTCTTGCGCCGGTCCCAGGTCACGCGCTTGCCGATCACGTCGGAAATCGGGACGCGGTCGCGGATCTCGTCGAGAAAGGCATTGGAAAAGCGCATGGGTACCTCGGTCGAGGTTCATATAACCATGCGGCGCTTCCGCCGCCAGCCGTCCCGCGCTCAGAAACCGAGCTCGGGCGCGTAGAAGCAGCGCGGCGTGTTCTCGTCGGGATAGAGACAGAGATGGTATTCGCCGTCCTGCGAGCGGCGGGTCGTGTCCTGCGAGAGGCGGAAGATGTGGCTGCGCGTGGCGAGCCGGTGGTCGCCGGGCGCGAGCGTGATCTTGTAGCCGCCGGCGATGATGCGCACCTTCTCGGAGGGAATCATCTGGCAGTCGCCGTTGTGGCTGTTGCCGTTGCAGCAGAAGGCCTCGTACTGCCAGCCGCTCGCCGCGTCGTGGGCGAGCGCCGGAGGGCAGAGGAACGGGCTCAAGGAAAGCAGAAGAAGGGCGAAACGCATCGGCTCGGTCTCCGTTGTCGAAGGACCGCCGGGGCTCGAACGCGCGACCTGACCATCCGGCAGCCTGGCATTCACGCATGCGGGGGCGAGCGATGCACGCGCGCGGCGAGGCATCGTCAGGCTCCAATCTTGCCGGGTATAACCACGCCGGCGGCATTTGGTTCCGCGCGCCGGGCCGGGCCGCCGGCCGCATGAAAAAGGCGGCCGAAGCCGCCTTTCCCAAGCTGGAATCGGCCGGTGTCCTACTTGAGGAGGTCCTTCACCACGCCGGAAGCCTTGGCGAAATCCATCTGGCCGGGGTAGCGCTCGCGCAGCGCCGCCATGCACTTGCCCATGTCGCGCAGGCCGTGCGCGCCGGTCTCCGTGACGACGGCGGCGACGAGCGCCCTCATCTTCTCCTCGGAGATCTGCTCCGGCAGGAAGTCCTCGATGACGGCGATTTCCTGGCGCTCCTGCGCCGCCAGTTCCGGACGGCCGTTCTCGGCGAAGATCTTCGAGGATTCCTCGCGCTGCTTGATCATCTTGGCGAGGATCTGCATGATCTCCTCGTCCGTGACCGGGCCCTTGCCCACGCCGCGATTGGCGATGTCGCGGTCCTTGACCGTCGCCTGGATCAGCCGGAGCGTCGAGACGCGGCAGGCGTCCTTGGCCTTCAGCGCGTCCTTGAGGGCGTTTGCGAGTTGATCACGCATGTCTTTCTCCACTGGAAGCCTCCCGGCGCCGGCCGCGGGACGGGCTTCGATCCTCTGCTGATAGCGCATGCTCATAGACCGGCGAAGGGGCCTGCGGCAATCGGATTGCACAAGCCCTTGATTCTGCGCGCCTTATAATTCCGGATAATCGGCGGGCAGCGGTTGACCCTGCCGTCCGCTTTGTCTATTTTCCGGCACCTGCACGAAAATCGGCAACCGGGGCGAACCAACGCGGGCTTCCGCGCGCCCCTGCCTGCACAAAAATGGTGTCCGGCCCCCCGGCTTTCAAGCCGCGCGCCCGACGCCGGAAACGGGATACTCATGACCGCGACACCCGCATGGACCTCCGAAAAGCCGACCGCCCTCCTCGTCCTCGCCGACGGCACGGTGATCGAGGGCAAGGGCATCGGCGCCACCGGCAAGGTGACGGCCGAGGTCTGCTTCAACACGGCGCTGACGGGATACCAGGAGATCCTGACCGACCCCTCCTATCTCGGCCAGATCGTCACCTTCACCTTCCCGCACATCGGCAACATCGGCGCCAATGACGAGGACATCGAGGACCTGACGCCCGCCGCCCGCCACGGCGCCGTCGGCGTCATCTTCAAGGCCGACATCACCGACCCGTCGAACTACCGTGCGGCCAAGCACCTCGACCAGTGGCTGAAGGCCCGCGGCATCATCGGCCTGTCCGGCATCGATACCCGGGCGCTGACGGCCTGGATCCGCGAGAACGGCGCGCCGAACGCGGTGATCGCCCACGACCCGAACGGCGTCTTCGACATCGAGACGCTGAAGGCGGAGGCGAAGGCCTGGGGCGGCCTCGTCGGCCTCGACCTCGCCAGGCAAGCCTCGTCGGGCCAGTCCTCGCGCTGGAGCGAGAAGCCCTGGGTCTGGAACGAGGGCTACGACACGCTCGCCGAGGATGACGCGAAGTACCACATCGTCGCCCTCGACTACGGCGTCAAGCGCAACATCCTGCGCCTCTTCACCGGCCTCGGCTGCAAGGTCACGGTCATGCCGGCGACGACGAGCGCGGAAGAGGTGCTCGCCCTCGAGCCGGACGGCATCTTCCTCTCCAACGGCCCGGGCGACCCGGCCGCGACCGGCGAATATGCGGTGCCGGTCATCCGCGCGCTGATCGACAGCGGCATCCCGATCTTCGGCATCTGCCTCGGCCACCAGATGCTCGGGCTCGCGCTCGGCGCCACGACCGAGAAGATGCACCAGGGCCATCACGGCGCCAACCACCCGGTCAAGGACCACACGACCGGCAAGGTGGAGATCGTCTCGATGAACCACGGCTTCGCCGTCTCCTCGGCGACGCTGCCCGACGGCGTCGAGGAGACGCATGTCTCGCTGTTCGACGGCTCGAACTGCGGGCTGCGCCTCGTCGGCAGGCCGGTCTTCTCCGTGCAGCACCACCCGGAGGCCTCGCCCGGCCCGCAGGACAGCCACTATCTCTTCCGCCGCTTCATCAACCTCGTGCGCGAGAAGAAGGGCGAGGCGGCGATCCCCGAACGCGCCTGACAACCCGGCAGGACGGTTCAGGCCCCGGAGGAGACTCCGGGGCCTTTCGCTTTACCGGTGCGCGGCGACGATGCGGCGGGCGAAGCGATAGTAGCGCCAGTTGAGCAGGAGGGCCGCGGCCCCCAGCCCGCTCAGGAAGCCGAACCAGACGCCGATGCCGCCGAAGCCGGCCGGGAAGGCGAAGAACCAGGCGCAGACGAAGCCGATCGGCCAGTAGGAGACGAGCGCCAGGATCATCGGCACCCGCGTGTCCTTGAGGCCGCGCAGCAGTCCGGCGGCGATCGCCTGCAGGCCGTCGACGAGCTGGAACAGGCCGGCGATCACCACGAAGGGGCTGGCGATGGCGAGCACGGCCGCCGAATCCGCCGCCGTCTCGTCGAGGAAGACGGAGGCGAGCCGCGTCGGCATCAGCGCGAAGAGCAGCCCGCCGGCGATCGCGATCGCCGCGGCGAGCGCCACCACCGCCCAGGAGGCACGCACCAGCGCCAGGCCGTCGCTGCGCCCGTGCGCCACGCCGACGCGCACCGTGCCGGCCTGCGCGAGGCCGAGCGGGATCATGAAGGCGATCGAGGCGAGCTGCAGCGCGATGCCGTGGGCGGCGAGTTCCAGCGTGCCGATATTGCCCATCAGGAGCGAGGCGCCGCCGAACAGGCTCGTCTCGGCGAGCACCGTCAGCCCGATCGGCAGGCCGAGATGCACCACCTCGCGGAAGGCCGGCCAGTCCGGCCGCCAGAAGCGCACGAAGAGCTCGTAGCGGCTGAGCTCCGGCCGCCACTGGATATAGGCGACGATCAGCACGAAGCTCAGCGTGTTGACGCCCGCGGAGACGATGGCCGCCCCCTCGATGCCGAGCGCCGGCATGCCGAGGCGGCCGAGCACCAGCCCGTAGGCGAAGACGGCGTTCACCGCGAGGATCAGCAGCGTCAGGTAGAGGATGATGCCCGCGCGCCCGTGCGCGCTGACGAGGCCGCGCAGCGTCATGAAGAGCAGCGCCGGCGCGAGCCCCCACTGCGCGATGGCGAGATAGCGGCCGGACAGCGCCGCCACCTCCGGCCGCTGGCCGGCGAGAAGCAGGATCTCCTCCGCATGGTAGAACAGCGGCACGGCGGCAAGCGCGAAGAGGATCGACACCCACATGCCCATGCGCACGGCGCGCCGCACCGACGCCGTGTCGCCGCGGCCATAGGCCTGCGCGACCATCGGCATCACCGCGTTGGCGAAGCCCGAGCCGAAGATGAAGATGGTGAAGAAGAACTGGCCGGACAGCACGATCGCCGCCAGGTGCGCGGCTCCTAGCCGCCCGAGGATGACGACGTCCGTCGTGTGGATGCCGAGCTGGGCGAGCTGCGCGCCGATCAGCGGGATGCCGAGCGAAAGCGTCGCCCGGAAATGGGCGGCCCAGCTGTTGTCCTCGCGATGCGCCGGCGCATAGTGCATGTCGACCTGCCTTTCGTCGCGCTTCCGATCACATCTTCTGGCTTTGATCAAACGAATAGATTTGATGATCGCATCAAATTCGCAGGAAAACGGACCCCAAACGGGCCGTTTCGTGGAAAAAACCTGCCGATCTCGCCGGAATCGGTCCGTTTTCACGTCCCGTCCGTTCGCGACGGGCGATGCTGCTTTCGCGATGGCGTCCGGCGGCAAGCGGTGCGATAAGCGCCCGTCAGCAATCCTCCGGGCCTTCCATGTCGAGACCGCTTTCCACCTTCGTCGGCTTCATCGCCATCCTCACCTGGTCGTTCCTCGCGCTGCTCTCCACCGCGGCGGGGCCGGTGCCGCCGTTCCAGCTCGCGGCGATGACCTTCTTCCTCGGCGGCCTGGTCGGCGCGCTGAGCTGGCCGTTCCGCCCCGGCGCGGTGAAGGCGCTCCGGCAGCCCTGGCGGGTCTGGGCGCTCGGCGTCGCGGGGCTCTGCATCTACCACTGCGCCTATTTCTTCGCGATCCAGTCGGCCCCGCCGGTCGAGGCGAGCCTGATCGCCTATCTCTGGCCGCTGCTGATCGTCGTCTTCGCCTCGTTCCTGCCGGGCGAACGGCTGCGGCTCCATCATATCGCCGGCGTCGTGCTCGGCCTCGCCGGCGCCGTGGCGATCGTCACCAGGGGCGGCGCGATCGGCCTTGCCGGCGGGCTGATGCCGGGCCACCTGATCGCGCTCTTCTGCGCCTTCGTCTGGTCGGGCTATTCGGTGCTGTCGCGCCGGTTCGGCGCGGTGCCGGTCGACGTGGTGGCGGGCTATTGCCTGATCACCGCCGCCGTCGCCTTCCTCCTCCATCTCGGCCTGGAGGAGACCGTCTGGCCGGCGACGCCCGTGCAATGGACGGCGATCGCCGTGCTCGGCGCCATCCCGCTCGGCGCGGGTTTCTATGCCTGGGACTGGGGCTGCAAGCACGGCGACATCATGGTGCTCGGCGCGCTGTCCTATGCCGCGCCGCTGCTCTCGGTCGTGGCGCTGCTCGCCTTCGGCTACGCCACCTTCCACTGGTCGGTGGCGCTCGCCTGCGGCCTCATCGTCGCGGGCGCGCTGATCTCGGCGAAGGACATGCTCTTCCCGCGCAAGGCGGCCGGCCAATTGCGCTCAGATATCGCCTGAGAACGTGTCGCAGGCGTCCACCCGGCCGCTGTCGAAGCCGCGCTTGAACCAGCGGCGGCGCTGTTCCGACGTGCCGTGGTTGAAGCTTTCCGGCACGACATAGCCCTGCATGCGCTTCTGCAGCGTATCGTCGCCGATCTGGGTGGCGGCGTTCAGCGCCTCCTCCAGGTCGCCCTGTTCCAGCAGGCCCTTCTGCCGCGTGTAGTGGCCCCAGACGCCGGCATAGCAGTCCGCCTGCAGCTCGACGCGCACCGACATCTGGTTGGCCTCGACCTCGCTCATCGAGCGGCGCTGCTGGTTGAAGCGCGGCAGCACGCCGGTGAGGTTCTGCACGTGGTGGCCGACCTCGTGGGCGACGACATAGGCCTGCGCGAAGTCGCCGGCGGCGTCGAACTTGCGCGCCAGCTCGTCGAAGAAGCCCATGTCGAGATAGACCTTGTTGTCGCCGGGGCAGTAGAACGGGCCCGTCGCTGCGGAGGCGAAGCCGCAGGCCGACTGCACCGAGCCGGAGAAGAGCACCATCCTCGGCTCCTGATAGGTCGATCCGGCAGCCTGGAAGATGCCGTTCCAGGTGTCCTCCGTCTCGGCGAGCACCGTCGCCATGAAGGCCTTGGTCTCCTCCTCCTGCGGCGAGGAGCGCCGGCTCGCCGTCTCCGTCTGCTCGAAGCCCGGCATGCCGACCTGCCCGCCCTCGCCCATCACCTGGAGGAGGTCGATGCCCATGGCCTTTAGCACGAAATAGATGACGACCATGAAGATGATCGTGCCGAGGCTGAAGCCGCCGCCGGCCCGCCGTCCGCCGCCGCCCATCGGGATGCGGAACCCGCCGCCGCCGCGGCCGAACGGATTGCTGCCGCCGGCGGGACCCGTGCCGCGGCGGTCCTCGATGTTGCTCGACTGGCGACGACCCTTCCATTCCATGGCGCTTCCCCCGTATTTGACGGCCGAGGAACGTATAGTCTGCGATTTCGTTCCCCTGCAACGACTTATAGGGCCGGCCGCACGCCCTTGCAAAACGAAAAGCGGCCGGCCTTGACCGTCCCGCCCGTTCCCGCTCCTATGCCGGAAACAGCGGGAGGACGGCATGAAGGCGGGACGGCTGGAATCGATCGGCGGATTTTTCGTGCGAGACGTGGAGAAGCCGGCGCCGGGGCCGGACGAGCTCCTGGTGCGGGTGGAGGCGGCCGGCATCTGCGGCACCGACCGCCACCTCTTCCGCGGCGAGTTCCCCTGCCGGCCGCCGGTGACGCTCGGCCACGAATTCTCCGGCATCGTCGAGGCGGCGGGCGCGGAGGTGACCCATTTCCGTCCCGGCATGCGCGTGACCGGCGACCCGAACATCCATTGCGGCCGCTGCCCGCAATGCCGGCGCGGCCGCGTCAATCTCTGCGAGAACCTGACGGCGATCGGCATCCACCGCGACGGCGGCTTCGCCGAATACGTGCTGGTGCCGGAGGCGCAGGCGCACGAGCTGCCGCTCTCGCTGCCACCGGAGCATGGCGCCTTCTGCGAGCCGCTCGCCTGCTGCCTGCACGGCGTCGACATGGCCGGCATCCTGCCCGGCTCCTCCGTCCTCGTGCTCGGCGGCGGGGTGATCGGCATGCTCGTCGTGCAGCTCGCGCGCCTTGCCGGCGCGACCTCCGTCGTGCTTTCCACCCGCCAGGCCTCGCGCCGCAAGCTCGCCGAGGAGATCGGCGCGACCGCCACGCACGACGCGAGCACCGGCGACATCGACTGCGGCCTCATCGAGCCCGGCGGCCTGCTGCCGGGCGGGGCGGACGTGGTGATCGAATGCGCCGGCGTCGCCGAGACGGTCCGCCAGGCGCCGAAGCTCGCCCGCAACGGCGGCACGGTCGTCATCCTCGGCGTCCTGCCGCAGGGCGAGAAGGTGGACTTCGAGCCCTTCGACCTGCTGTTCCGCGAGGTGAGGATCCTCACCTCCTTCCTCAATCCCTTCACGCATGGCCGCGCGGCGGCGCTGATCGCCTCCGGCGCGATTGCCGTCGATCCCCTCGTCTCGCGCCGCATCGGCCTCGACGAGCTTCCCGATGCCGTCGCCAATCCGCCGCGGCCGGGCGAGGTCAAGGTGCTGGTGATCCCGGGCGCACGATAGCGGCCGAAAATCGAGGACGACCCGATGGACATACGCCTTTTCGCAGCCGGCCTGCTGCTGGCCGCAGGGTTCGCCGCTCCCGCCGAGGCCCGCATTCTCTGCACGATCGTCGCGGACGCGGCGAGCGGCAAGACCATCCTGGAGGAAGGCGATTGCGCGACGCGCGTGACGCCGGCCTCCACCTTCAAGGTGCCGCTGGCCTTGATGGGCTACGATTCCGGCTTCCTGAAGAACGCCGCGGAACCGAACCTGCCCTATGTGAAGGGCTATCCGGACTGGGGCGGGGACGCCTGGCGGCAGCCGACCGGCCCGCAGCAGTGGCTGCAGTTCTCCGTCGTCTGGTATTCGCAGCAGATCGCCCGCTTCCTCGGCGCAAAGCGGCTGCGCGGCTATGCCGAGGCCTTCGCCTACGGCAATGCCGACATGACGGGCGATCCCGGCAAGGACAACGGGCTGGAGCGGTCCTGGATCGCCTCCTCGCTGAAAATCTCGCCGCGCGAGCAGGTGGATTTCCTGCGCAGGCTGGTGAACCGCGACCTGCCGGTCTCCGCCGACGCCATCGCGAAGACGATGGAGATCGTCGAGCGGCGCGACATCGACGGCGGCTGGCGCTCGTGGGGCAAGACCGGCATGGCCTATCCCCGCCAGGCGGACGGCACGTTCGACTACCGGCGGCCATGGGGCTGGTATGTCGGCTGGGCGCAGCGCGGCGGACGCACGGTCGTCTTCGCGCGGCTGCTGCAGGACGAGAAGAAGCAGGAGCCCCGCACCAGCCTGCGCGCCCGCGACGGCATCCTCGCGGACCTGCCCGCCATCCTGGCGCGGGACTGACGGGGCCTCGCCCGGCCGCCCTGCCCTGCGGCATGGGCGCACTGGCGAGCTCCGTGCATATTTCCTGTCGATTCGGCAATTTCGGGGTTTCGCTCGAGCCCCCATTTGCCTATAAGCCGCGTCTAGCCTTGAAAGACCATATTTGCGCGCCCGGCCCGGTGAACCCCTCGCCTTGGCCGGTTTTTCGCGCACGCCGGAGAACGGATAGAGAGATGCCCAAGCGCCAAGACCTGAAATCGATCCTCATCATCGGCGCGGGGCCGATCGTCATCGGCCAGGCCTGCGAATTCGACTATTCCGGTACGCAGGCCGTCAAGGCGCTGAAGGAGGAAGGCTACCGCGTCATCCTCGTCAACTCCAACCCGGCGACGATCATGACCGACCCGGGCCTTGCCGACGCCACCTATGTCGAGCCGATCACCCCGGAAGTGGTAGCGAAGATCATCGCCAAGGAGCGCCCCGACGCGCTGCTGCCGACCATGGGCGGCCAGACGGCGCTCAACACGGCGCTGTCGCTCAAGAGAATGGGCGTGCTCGACCGCTACAATGTCGAGATGATCGGCGCCAAGCCGGAAGCGATCGACAAGGCCGAGGACCGGGCGCTGTTCCGCGAAGCGATGGCGAAGATCGGCCTGGAGACGCCGAAGTCGATGCTCGCCAATGCCACCGACATCAAGGACCAGGACCGCAAGTCACACGAGGCCGAACGCGCCAAGCTCAAGGCCGAGCTTTCCGGCGACGCGCTCGACAACGCGCTGGACGAGCTCGAAAACCGCTGGAACCTCGGCGAGACCGACCGCAAGCAGCGCTACATGAGCCACGCCATGGCGATCGCCGCCCAGGCGCTGGACGAGATCGGCCTGCCGGCGATCATCCGCCCCTCCTTCACGCTCGGCGGCACCGGCGGCGGCATCGCCTACAACCGCTCGGAGTTCTTCGACATCGTCTCCGGCGGCCTCGACGCCTCGCCGACGACGGAGGTGCTGATCGAGGAATCGGTGCTCGGCTGGAAGGAATACGAGATGGAAGTGGTCCGCGACACAGCGGACAACTGCATCATCATCTGCTCGATCGAGAACATCGACCCGATGGGCGTCCATACCGGCGATTCGATCACGGTGGCCCCGGCGCTGACCCTGACGGACAAGGAATACCAGATCATGCGCAACGCCTCGATCGCGGTGCTGCGCGAGATCGGGGTAGAGACCGGCGGCTCGAACGTGCAGTTCGCCGTCAACCCGGAGAACGGCCGCCTCGTCGTCATCGAGATGAACCCGCGCGTCTCGCGCTCCTCGGCACTCGCCTCCAAGGCGACCGGCTTCCCGATCGCCAAGGTCGCCGCCAAGCTCGCCATCGGCTACACGCTGGACGAGCTGGAGAACGACATCACCGGCGGCGCCACCCCGGCCTCCTTCGAGCCGTCCATCGACTACGTGGTGACGAAGATCCCGCGCTTCGCCTTCGAAAAATTCCCGGGCGCCGAGCCGACGCTGACCACCGCCATGAAGTCGGTCGGCGAGGTCATGGCCATCGGCCGCACCTTCGCCGAATCGCTGCAGAAGGCGCTGCGCGGCCTCGAAACGGGCCTGACCGGCCTCGACGAGATCGAGATCCCCGGGCTGGGCGACGGCAACGACAGGAACGCCATCCGCGCCGCCATCGCCACGCCGACGCCGGATCGGCTGCGCATGGTCGCCCAGGCGCTGCGCCTCGGCATGTCGCCGGAGGACGTGCACGAGAGCTCGAAGATCGATCCGTGGTTCATCGCCCAGTTCAAGGCGATCGTCGACATGGAGGCCCGCATCCGCGAGCACGGCCTGCCCGAGGATGCCGCCAATCTGCGCATGCTGAAGGCCATGGGCTTCTCCGACGCAAGGCTCGCCACGCTCACCGGCAAGCGGCCGAAGGAAGTGGCCGAGATCCGCAACCGGCTCAACGTGCGCCCCGTCTTCAAGCGCATCGACACCTGCGCCGCCGAATTCGCCTCGCCGACGGCCTACATGTACTCCACCTACGAGGCCCCCTTCGCCGGCGAGACGCGCTCGGAGGCGCAGATCTCCGACCGCAAGAAGGTCGTCATCCTCGGCGGCGGGCCGAACCGCATCGGCCAGGGCATCGAGTTCGACTATTGCTGCTGCCATGCCGCCTTCGCGCTGAAGGACGCCGGCTACGAGGCGATCATGGTCAACTGCAACCCGGAGACCGTCTCGACTGACTACGATACCTCCGACCGGCTCTATTTCGAGCCGCTGACGGCCGAGGACGTGATCGAGATCATGCGCGCCGAGCAGACCAACGGCGAGCTCGTCGGCGTCATCGTCCAGTTCGGCGGCCAGACGCCGCTGAAGCTCGCCGAAGCGCTGGAGAAGAACGGCATCCCGATCCTCGGCACCGCGCCGGACATGATCGACCTCGCCGAGGACCGCGACCGCTTCCAGAAGCTCCTGCAGAAGCTTGACCTCAACCAGCCGAACAACGGCATCGCCTATTCGGTCGAGCAGGCCCGGCTGGTGGCCGGCGAGATCGGCTTCCCGCTGGTCGTGCGCCCGTCCTACGTGCTCGGCGGCCGCGCCATGCAGATCATCCATTCGGAAGGCCAGCTGCAGACCTACCTGCTCGACACCGTGCCGGAACTGGTGCCGGAGGACATCAAGCAGCGCTACCCGAACGACAAGACCGGCCAGATCAACACGCTGCTCGGCAAGAACCCGCTGCTCTTCGACAGCTACCTCACCAATGCCGTCGAGGTCGACGTCGACGCGCTCTGCGACGGCAAGAGCGTCTTCGTCTCCGGCATCATGGAGCACATCGAGGAGGCCGGCATCCATTCGGGCGACAGTGCCTGCTCGCTGCCGGTGCGCACGCTCTCGAAGGAGATCGTCGACGAGCTGGAGCGCCAGACGCAGGCGCTCGCCAAGGCGCTCGACGTCGGCGGCCTGATGAACGTGCAATATGCCATCAAGGACGGCACGATCTACGTGCTGGAGGTGAACCCGCGCGCCTCGCGCACCGTGCCCTTCGTGGCCAAGACCATCGGCGCGCCGATCGCCAAGATCGCCGCCCGCGTCATGGCCGGCGAGGCGCTGGACGCGGCGATCGCCGCCTATGGCGCAAAACCCGATCCGCGCAACCTGAAACACATCGCCGTCAAGGAAGCCGTCTTCCCCTTCGCCCGCTTCCCCGGCGTCGACACGCTGCTCGGGCCGGAGATGCGCTCGACCGGCGAGGTCATCGGCCTCGACACGGACTTCGCGCTCGCCTTCGCCAAGTCGCAGCTGGGTGCGGGCGTCGACCTGCCGCGCGACGGCGCGGTCTTCGTCTCGGTGCGCGACGAGGACAAGGAGCGCGTGCTTCCCGCCGTCCGCATCCTGACCGGCATCGGCTTCCGCGTGCTCGCCACCTCCGGCACCGCCCGCTTCCTCGCCGAGAACGGCATCGAGGCCACCAAGGTCAACAAGGTGCAGGAAGGCCGCCCGCATGTCGAGGACGCGATCCGCAACCGCCAGGTGAGCCTCGTCATCAACACGACGGACGGCACCAAGGCGATCTCGGATTCGAAGTCGCTGCGCCGCGCCGCGCTGATGCAGAAGGTGCCCTACTATACCACCATGGCCGGCGCCGAAGCCGCCGCCCAGGCGATCCGCGCGCTGAAGCAGGGCCAGCTGGAAGTCCGGCCGCTGCAGAGCTATTTCTGAGGCGAATGGATGCTCAAGCTCTTGCGCTACTCGCTTCACGCGGAAACCGTGATCCGGGAGCGCGGGCTTGATCGAGCCTGGGTCGAAGCGACCGTCCGCGCTCCTGATTGGCGCACGGACGATCCGGGAGGCCCGGACATCGAACGGCTCTACCGATCGATCAATGCCCTCGAAGGGCGCGTACTGCGTGTCGTTGTTGTTGAAGCAAGCGACGAAATACGGATAATATCCGCATTCGTCGACCGAGGCGCGAGGAAGCCGGCATGCCCCTGAAAGTCGAATACGATCCTGCCGTCGATGCGGCCTACATCCGCTTTTCCGACAAGGACATCGTCGAGACGGAAGAAGTCTCGCAAGGCATCATGCTCGACTACGACAAGGACGGCCGCATCGTCGGCCTCGAAGTCCTCGGCGCGCGGGCGCATCTGCCCGAGGACCTCCTGTCGCGGGCCGCCTGAGACCGCCCATCAATACCCCCCGACGATCGGCAGTATCTCGCCGGTGATGTAGCTGGAGCAGTGCGGCGAGGCGAGGAAGACGTAGGCCGGGGCGAGCTCCTCCGGCTGCGCGGGGCGCTTCATCGGCACCTTCGCGCCGAACTCGGCGACCTCCTCCGCCTCCTTGTCGGAGGGGTTGAGCGGCGTCCAGACGGGGCCGGGCGCGACCGCGTTGACGCGGATGCCGCGGCCGATGAGCTGGCTTGCCAGCGAGCGCGTGAAGGCGTGGATGCCGCCCTTGGTCATCGAATAGTCGAGGAGCGCCTTCGAGCCGTCGAGGCCGGTCACCGAGCCGGTGTTGACGATCGCCGAGCCCGGCTTCATGTGCGGCACCGCCGCCTGCGCCATGAAGAAATAGCCGTAGAGATTGGTCTTCAGCGTCTCGTCGAAATGTTCTTCCGAAAGGTCGACGATATCCTTGGTGTGCACCTGGAAGGCGGCGTTGTTGACGAGGATGTCGAGCTTGCCGAAGGCCTTCACGGTCTTCGCCACCGCGTCGCGGCAGAAGGCCTTGTCGCGCACGTCGCCGGCAATGGCGATGGCGCGCCGTCCCTCCGCCTCCACGGCGGCGACGGTCTCCGCGGCGTCCCTGCCCTCGGCGAGATGGGCGATCGCCACGTCCGCGCCCTCGCGGGCAAACAGCACCGCGACGGCCCGGCCGATCCCCGAATCGCCGCCGGTGATCAGCGCCACCTTGTCCTTCAGCTTCTCCGAACCGCGGTAGAAGGGTGCGTCGTACATCGGCGGCGGATCGAGCTTCGCCTCGTCGCCGGGCTTGGGCTGGTGTTGCTTGGGAAAGGGCGGCACGGGATAGGGCCGCGCGCCGGCCTGCATCGCCTCCGGCTTCTTCTCGTCCTTCCTGCCGTCCGCCGCGGCGACCTCGTCCTGGATGTCGCGCTGGCGCTCTGCCGTCCGGGCTGCCTTGCCGTTTGCCATGGGGGTCTCCTTCAGAGTTCGGTCGGGCGGATGTTGTCGGTGCGGATGGAACCGGCGACGACGCCCCGCGGCCCCTCCGCCGGATAGGCGGGATCGGTCTCGTCGACGACGGTATAGAGCCGCTCGTTGCGGAACGCGCTGTCGGAGGTCGTGGAATTGCCGTCGCCCGGAAGCGCGTCGATCTCGGTGAAGTCGAGCTCCGCCTCGGCCGCGACGACGCGGGCGTCACCGCTCGAACGCGCCCGCACCACCACCTCGCCCTGGTTCGGCGCGAGGTCCCAGTTGGTGTCGCCGGGGGCGGCGATCGGCACCAGCCGGTAGAGCTTCAGCTGCTCCGGATCGGAATAGTCCGGCGCCGGTCCTTCCCGGTCGAGCCGCGGCGCGGTCTCGTCGAAGCCGGCCGACCAGGCCGGCTCGGCGGGGCCGGCGCCGAGCGGACCGCTGTGGGCCGTCGCGTCGTCGCTGCCGGTGATGACGCGCGGCTTGGCGCTCGAAACGCCGTTGTTGGTGGCTCCTTCCCGCGACACCTCGAATTGCGGCGCGGCGTCGGCATGGATGGCGGCCACGCCGCCGCCGTCCCGCGAAGGCGACGGCGCCGGCTGCGGATCATGGCCCGCCTCGGCGCGCCCCTCGTCGTAGACGCGCTGGTCGCCGGCGAACTCGCCCGCGAACTGTTTGAAATAGCCGGAAATCTTCTGCAACATGTTCATCGGATCACTCCCTTGTGCTCGTCGGGGCCGGGCGTGCGTCGAGCCGCTCCATGGCGGCCCTCAGGATCGCGCGGATCTCGTCGTCGGCGACCTGCTGCGCCGCGAAGGCGGCATCGGGCTCCAGCCCCGGATCCTCCTCGTGGTCGGCGACGGTCTCGTTCTCGCGCGCCATGGCGACGAGCGCGTCGCGCGCCTCGGGCAGTGCGGCGACGACGGAGAGAAGCTCCACCAGCAGGCGCCGGTGGGCGTTGATCCGTCCTTCCAGATGGGCGAGGTCGCGCGTCGTCATCAGGCATCTCCCGCAATGGGTGCCAAACGGGCGCGCGGGGAGATTGTTCCGCCGGCGGGCGGCACGGCCTGCGGCGAAAAAACTGGCTTTCCCGGCCGGCAATCTGCTATAAGCGGCGTTCAAACGCTTTCGACGGTTCCGGGGTTTTTCTCCGGAGACCGTTTTCTTTTGCGTGTGCACGGGTGGAAGGCCCGGGCGGCCTAGGCTGAAGGACGGAATATTATGGTTGAAAAGGTACCGATGACTCAGGACGGTTTCGTCAAGCTGCAGGAGGAGCTGCGCTGGCGCCAGCAGGAGGAACGTCCGCGGATCATCGAGGCGATCGCCGAGGCGCGCGCGCACGGCGACCTTTCGGAAAACGCCGAATATCACGCCGCCAAGGAAGCGCAGAGCCACAACGAGGGCCGCATCACCGAGCTCGAGGACTTCGTCGCCCGCGCCGAGGTCATCGACCTTTCCAAGATGTCCGGCTCCAAGATCAAGTTCGGCGCCCGCGTAAAGCTCGTCGACGAGGACACCGAGGAGGAGAAGGTCTACCAGATCGTCGGCGACCAGGAGGCCGACGTGAAGGCCGGCCGCATCTCCATCTCCTCGCCGATCGCCCGCGCCCTCATCGGCAAGGAGGTCGGCGATTCGATCGAGGTCAACGCGCCGGGCGGCTCCAAGGCCTACGAAATCCTCGCCGTCACCTGGGGGTGAACGCATCCCCATGCCGGCAGTCACCGACATGCGTGACGTCGAGGTCATTGCACCCAACTTCAAGCGCCGCCTCTCCGGCGTGACGTCGACCATCATCCAGCTCGTGCCGGTGCAGAACCGGCTCGGGCAGAAGGTCGCGACGCTCGGGCCGGGCCTGCCCCCGCACCTGCCGTTCCTGCGCTGGCGGGACCTTCTTCGCCTGTGGTCGCCGCCGGCGGGGCGGCGCTGGCGGATCTGGCATGCGCGTCGCAACCTCGAGATGCTGCCCGGCATCCTTCTCCGCGATCTCCTGCGCATGCCGCTGAAGCTCGTCTTCACTTCGGCCTCGCAGCGCCGCCATACCGGCTGGACGAAGTTCCTCATCCGGCGGATGGACGCCGTCGTGGCGACGAGCGGCAAGACGGCCGCCTATCTCGACGTGCCCGCCACCGTCGTCATGCACGGGATCGACCCGGAACGCTTCTCCCCCGCCGCCGACAAGGTCGCGGCCAGGAGGGAAAAGGGCCTCGACCCGGGCCTGAACGTTATCGGCTGCTTCGGTCGCGTCCGCCATCAGAAGGGAACCGACCTCTTCGTCGACGCGATGATCCGGCTGCTGCCGTCGCGGCCGGGCTGGGCGGCCGTCGTCGCGGGCCGCGCCACCGCGCAGCACGCCGCCTTCGAGGCCGGGTTGAGGGAGAAGGTCCGCGCCGCCGGCCTTGCCGACCGCATCGCCTTCGTCGGCGAGCACACCGACATCAACGCCTGGTACCGCACCCTCGACCTGTTCGTCGCGCCGCAGCGCTGGGAAGGCTTCGGCCTCACCCCGCTCGAAGCCATGGCGACCGGCGTGCCGGTGGTGGCCACCGACGTCGGCGCCTTCGCGGAGATCGTCGCGACGGGCGAGGAGGAAACCGGCGTCGTCGTGCCGCCCGGCGATCTCGACGCCGTGGCGGAGGCGACCGCCCGCTTCATGGACGACGATGCCCGGCGCCTGGCGGCCGCGGCGCGGGCCCGCCCGCATGTCATGCGGCATTTCACGATCGAGGGCGAGGCAGGCCGCCTCGCCGCCGTCTACGACGCGGCGGCAAGGCGCGGATCGTAATCGAGCCCGATCCGCGCCAGCGCCGAGTGCCGCGAATGGTTGCGGAGCGTGATGCCGTTCTGCGCGCAGACGGGCAAGCCGGCGGCAAGCGACGAAAGGATCCGGTCCGTCGCCGCTGCGACGCCGGAAAAGGCCTTCCGGCCGCGGCTTTCGTAGAAGCGCGGCGCGTCGGCATTCGCAAGGTCGATGCCGACGAAGCCGATCGCGCGCGGCCGGCAGTAGACCGCGAACTGGAAGACGCTCACCACCACCGAGCCGCCCTGGACGACGCCCCGCGCCGGACAAAGCGAAAAGCCGAACCCCTTCCCGTCCGTCCGGACATATTCCAGCGCCGCGACCTCCTCCGCCCTGCGCCGGGGCCGGCGATAGGGCTTGCAGACGTCGTCGATCAGGACGACGGTCCGCTCGGCGAGCCAATGCGCATCGAGCTCGCAGAGCGCGCGGATGACGCCGACCGAGAGCAGGCAGATCGTGCCCGGCGCGACGGTGCGGACGATCGCATCGTGGTGGCGCCAGACGAAGCGCTCGTCCTCGATCGCCACGGCAAGCGGCGAAGCGATCACCCCGGGCACGAGGTTGATCGCACCGTTGAGCAGGATCGCCGTGTCCGCCGGCAGCCGGGAAACGTCGTTCTCGCGCACGGACGGGCCGGAGCCGACGATCACGATGTCCGCGCCCGCCCGCCGGCGCAGGACCTCCGGATGGTGCAGCCGGCCGACCGTTCGCCCGCGATGGACGATGGAACCAGTCTCGGCGGGACCGGCGGGCACATGCAGATCGAGCCCCGGGAACCAGTTATGGAAATGCGCCCGCTCCCTGCCGAGAACGAGTTGCGTGCCTATCTTGAGGAACGCGCGCCACAGGGGCCTGTCGGAACCGAAAACCATAATGCTCCATATAGAACCGCCGCCCCCTTGGCTACCACGGCGGACAGGTTGCAAGCGCCCGTCCGATTGACTATCCCCACACGGGATCGCATCCCTTGGAAAACCGAGAACCGCGCATGCCCATCAGAGCCGTCCTCATGAACGACACGCGCGCAGACCGGCATTTCGGCTGCCTGCGCGTCATGCGCCTCATCGAGAAGCGGCTTGCCGGGCAGGGCATCGAGATCGCCGGCCGCAGCCCGATCCGCAACGACTGGGAGAACGACCGTGCGTTCCTCGACGCGATGGGCCGCAGCGACCTCGTCGTCATCAACGGCGAAGGCACGTTCCATCACGGCGCGCAGAGCGCCCTGCGCCTCCTGAAGGTCGTCGACCACCCGGCCCGGGCCGGCAAGCCGGTCGCGCTGATCAACACCCTCTACCAGGACAACCCGAAAGAGTGGCGGCGCTACCTCGACAAGATCGCCCTCGTCTCGGCGCGCGATTCCCGCAGCGCCGCGGAGATCGAGGCGCTGACCGGCAGGAGGACGCCGGTCGTGCCCGACATGTCGCTTTCCGACGGCATGCTCGCCGCCCCCGGCGGGCCCGGGCGGGACCGCATCCTCGTCGGCGATTCCGTCTCCAGGACGCTGAGCAGGACGCTGCGCGAGATCGCCCGCCATTCGCCGGATACCTTCTTCCTGCCGATCCTGACGACGCTGAAAGCGCCGCGGGCGCACTGGCCGTTTCCGATCCGGCAGCTTCGCGAGGCCTTCATCCACGCTCATGCGGCGGCGGCCGGAGCGCTCGACCGCAAGATCCTGTTCAGCCGGACGGAGGAGGAGTTCATCGCCCATCTCCTGCGCGCAAGGCTGCACGTCACCGGCCGTTTCCACGCCGTCTGCTTCTGCCTCTTCACCGGAACGCCGTTCCTGGCCGTGGATTCGAATTCCTGGAAGATCGCCGCGCTCCTCGACGATTTCGGCCTCGGCAGGCAACGGCTGGTTACGGCGGAAGAGCTGCGCGAGCGCCTCGCCCAGGGCGGCGCCGAAGACTATTCCGACGAGGAACGCGCGAGGATCGAGGCGGGGCTGCGCCTCTGCACGGAGAAGGCCCGCGATCTCTTCGGCGAGATCGCCGGGCTCGCCCGCGATGGCGGGGACGTCAGGCGGGGCTGAACAGCCAGTCTATGCCCTTGTCGCCGATCTTCTCGACGAGCCTGTAGCCGTTCCGCGCGAGGAAGCGCTGCGCCTTTGTCCCGACGATCCGTTCGAGGAAGCCGCGCTTGTTCTCGATCAGGATCCAGGGCCGGTATCGCCGGATGGTCCCGGCCGCCCCGGCCAGCGCCTGCGCCTCGTAGCCCTCGAGATCGAGCTTGAGGAGCGAGCACGCCTCGAGGTCGAGGCTGTCGATCGTCACGCATTCGATGTCGCCCTGCCCGACGATCCTGCCGGTGACGGTGCGCGCGCCTTCCTTCGTCCCCATGGCGACGAACTCGCGGCGGTCGGAAAGGCCCTTCGGATGAACCGTGGCGACATCGGCCGCCCCCCATTCCTCGACGTTGCGCGCAAGGCAGGCGACGACCTCCGGATTGGGCTCGAAGCTGTGCACGCGCCGGAAGTGCTTCGCCATGAGCCTTGTCCAGGCGCCGACATTCGCGCCGCCGTCAATTGCGAGCTCCCGTCCCGGGACGAGTTCGAGCGCGCGTTCGAGATGGGCGATCTGGATACCCGCCCGCCCCTCGAAGCCGCGCCGGCTCTTCTCCAGATTCTCCCCCGGCCGCGCGTCGACGTCGGGAACCCAAAAATCGCCGATTTTCTGCATGTGCACCTTCAGTGCGCCCGGACGGCGCCGATCGAACGTCAATTAAGGGAAAACCGCGGATCGGCCCGGACGAGATCCGAGACGAAACGCTCCTCCGCCGCGGGATCGTGCGGCGTGGCCTTGCGCAAGACGCCGGACAGAGACTGGCTGCGGAAGAAATCGAAGCCGTGGAGGCTCACTTTCCGGCACGGCGAGCGGGACAGCAGCGCGATCACCATCAGGCCCGTCGTCGGCCGGCGGCCGATCGCCGCCAGCAGCACGCGGTGGCTTTCCTCGGGAAAGAGGAAGAAGCCCGGCCACCGGAGCATCCAGCCCGGCAGGTCGTCCCGCTGCGGCGACATCCAGAACAGGTAGCGTGCCCTGCGCGCGTCCATCACCCCGGCGTCGAAGCCGATGCTGGTCGCGATGATGTCGGTCTTCGCCCCGTGCGAGCGGACGTCCGGGATCGGCGCGGCATTGCACCGGATGACGAGATCGTGGGCGTCGATCACCGCGCCGCGATCCGTCCCGGTCAGGCTTTGCGCATTGCCGACGAGGGCGACGGACCTGTCGCGCAGCAGCTCGAAGACGTCGGGCTCGCCGAGCGGCGCGGTGTGGCTGAGCCCCAGCAGGCGCCGGCCCCGGCCGGCAAGCCGCCGCGCCTTCTTCTCCAGCTTGCGCCGGATCCACGGGAAAAGCCCCTCGCGTTGCGACGGCGCCATCACAGCTCCACCAGCCCGACCTTCTTCACCTGGCGGATCGTCAGCATGGTGCGCACCGTGTCGACCTGCTCGTTGGCGGTCAGCTCCTCGATGACGAAGTCCTGGAAGCGGGTGAGATTCTCGGCCACGCAATGGAGCAGGAAGTCGCTGTCGCCGGAGACCATCCAGGCCTGGCGCACCATCGGCCATTCGGCGGTCGCCGCGGCGAAGGCCTTGAGGTTGGCCTCCGACTGGTGGCGCAGGCCCACCATGCAGAAGGCGACGAGGTCGTAGCCGAGCGCCGGCGCGTTCAGGATCGCCGTGTAGCCCTCGATGATGCCCGCCTCCTCCAGCTTGCGCACGCGCCTGAGGCACGGCGGGGCGGAAATGCCGGCGCGCGCGGCGAGCTCGACATTGGTCATCCGCCCGTCCGCCTGCAGTTCCTTCAGGATGCGGAGATCGATGGCATCGAGTTCGGCGCGAAACATGGGTGGATACGGACCTTTCACGGGCGCGACCGGATGTGATCCGAATCGCCTGATTGACGCAATATTATTACAGGAAGAGGCACAAATATGTCACGCTCCTTCGCCGTCTGTTGGCAACGGCCGGGCCGGGCTTGAAACCGGGGCCTCCGCCCTCATAAATGGAGGCCGAACAGAGATATGCGAGAGCCCCTCGCCGCCGTCCCGCGATGCGGGCCCGAGGCCGGCCGAGCGCCCCGAAAGGAACGACCATGTCCGCACGTCACGTCAAGGTGCTGATCATCGGCTCCGGCCCCGCCGGCTACACCGCCGCCATCTATACCGCCCGCGCCATGCTGGAGCCGGTGCTGATCGCCGGCATGGAGCAGGGCGGCCAGCTCATGATCACCACGGACGTGGAGAACTATCCGGGCTATGCCGATCCGGTCCAGGGCCCGTGGATGATGGAGCAGATGCTGAAGCAGGCGCAGCACGTCGGCGCCGAGATCGTCAACGACCTCGTGACGAACGTCGACCTCGACGTGCGCCCGTTCCGCATCTCCACCGACAGCGGGACCGAATGGACGGCCGACGCCCTCATCATCGCCACCGGCGCCAAGGCCCGCTGGCTCGGCATCGAGACCGAGGCCAGATTCCAGGGCTTCGGCGTCTCGGCCTGCGCCACCTGCGACGGCTTCTTCTACCGCAACAAGGACGTGGTCGTGGTCGGCGGCGGCAACTCGGCCGTGGAGGAGGCGCTCTACCTCGCCAACCTCGCCCGCACCGTGACCGTCGTCCACAGGCGCGACGGCTTCCGCGCGGAACGCATCCTCCAGGAGCGGCTCTTCGCCAGGGAGAACGTGCGGGTGATCTGGGACCACGAGGTGATCGCGTATCTCGGCGCCGAGGCGAGACCGCCGATCCCGGCCTCCGTCAACGGCGTGCGGCTCCGCAACACGAAGACCGGCGAGACGCAGGATCTCGCGACCGACGGCGTCTTCGTCGCGATCGGCCACGCACCCGCCGTCGAGCTCTTCAAGGGCAAGCTGCGCCTGAAGCCGAACGGCTATCTGTGGACCGCACCCGATTCGACGGCGACCGACGTGCCCGGCGTCTTCGCCGCCGGCGACGTGACGGACGACGTCTACCGCCAGGCCGTGACGGCAGCCGGCATGGGCTGCATGGCCGCGCTCGAAGCGGAAAAATATCTTGCGGGTCATAGGCCTGTCGCAATTGCGGCCGAGTAGAAGCCGCCAATAAGGGAGCGGGATTCGTCCCGGATCCCGACGTGGGAACAGTGGATCAGCGATGGGGCGGGAAACACCGGGTTCCCGCTGCGAGGACATATGGGGGATAGGATGCCGCTCGACTGGGACAAGCTGCGGATTTTCCATGCCGCGGCCGAGGCAGGCTCGTTCACGCATGCGGCCGACAAGCTGCATCTCTCGCAATCGGCGATCAGCCGCCAGGTGAGCGCGCTCGAGCAGGACGTCGGCATCAAGCTGTTCCACCGCCACGCCCGCGGCCTCATCCTCACCGAGCAGGGCGAGATCCTCTACCGCACCGCCCACGACGTGCTGATGAAGCTCGAAAGCGTGCGCGTGCAGCTCACCGAGAACACCGAGAAGCCGAGCGGCAAGCTGCGCATCACCACCACCGTCGGCCTCGGCCAGGGCTGGCTCACCGACAAGGTGCAGGAATTCCTCGCGCTCTATCCCGACATGCAGGTGCAGCTCATCCTCGACAACGAGGAGCTCGACGTGAACATGCGCCACGCCGACTGCGCGATCCGGCTGCGCGAGCCGCAGCAGTCGGACCTCATCCAGCGCAAGCTCTTCACCGTGCACATGCACGTCTACGCCGCCCCCTCCTACATCAACCGCTACGGCGAGCCGCAGTCGATCGACGATTTCGACAAGCACAAGATCATCACCTTCGGCGAGCCCGCGCCGAACTACCTGCTCGACGTCAACTGGCTGGAGATCGCCGGCCGCGATTCCGACAATCCGCGCCCCTCGGTGCTGCAGATCAACAGCCTCACCTCGATCAAGCGCGCCTGCCTGCTCGGCATCGGCATCGCCATGCTGCCGGACTATATCGTCGGCCGCGACCCCGGCCTGATCCAGCTCGTCACCAATGCGGACGTGCCCTCCTTCGACACCTATTTCTGCTATCCAAGCGAGATGAAGAATGCGGCCAAGCTCAAGGCCTTCCGCGATTTCATCGTCGCCAAGGCACGCAACTGGAATTTTTAAGGCAGATTCGCCAAGACCTGCGCCTCGCGCATGGCTGGCATGCACATTCATTGATTGATGTATGCCCGAAAAAGCATCATATCGCCCGTAGCTGATGCACTTTGGTGGCTTTTTCCTCCCAGTGCCACCGCAGCAGCTGTTCCCCTCTGGAGGTTTATTACCTTCAAAACTACAAAGGGCCCAAGTTCGACTTGCGGCCCTCTTTTTTTGCCTTCCGTTCCGGGAACGGAATTTCGCTTCCGGTGAAAATCTTGGCATGGTCACCCTTGAAGAACGGGACCGCTGCATCCATATCTTGATCAGTCGACGCACTCGCGGTCTTTCTCCTCCCAGTGCCGCGCGTCGGCTGTTCCCCTCTGGAGGTTCCAAGACCTTCACGACTGACAGGGCCCGAGCCTCGAGCTTGTGGCCCTTTTTTTTGCCTTGCCCCTTGCGCGACGTCGGAGCCGATACAATATCGTCGAAACTCGATACAAGAATCGAAAAATCGCGATGGAGCGATATGACCCCGGACACCGACGAAATCCTGAAGGCGCTCGCCCACCCGAAACGGCTGGAAATCCTCGCCTGGCTGAAGGAGCCGGAGCGGCACTTCGCCGGCCAGGAGCATCCGCTCGATTTCGGCGTCTGCGCCGGCCAGGTCGAGCGGCGCTGCGATCTTTCCCAATCCACCGTCTCCGCCCACCTCGCCGTCCTGCAGCGCGCCGGTC
Source organism: Shinella pollutisoli (assembly GCF_024609765.1). Lineage (GTDB taxonomy): Bacteria > Pseudomonadota > Alphaproteobacteria > Rhizobiales > Rhizobiaceae > Shinella > Shinella pollutisoli. Next base: position 35,428 of record NZ_JANFDG010000021.1, on the reverse strand, counting down.
TCGTCACCACGCGCAAGGTCGGCCAGTGGGTGTTCTACAAGCGCGACGAGGCGGCGATCGCCGCCTTTCTCGACCATCTTTCCCGTGCACTCTGAGCGCATCTCATCCCACCCAGCAGAAGGACCTCCCATGACCTCGCTCTTCGACCCCATCACCGTCGGCGACATCGCGCTTTCCAACCGCATCGTCATGGCGCCGCTCACGCGCAACCGCTCGCCGGGCGCCGTGCCGAACACGCTGAACGCCGCCTATTACGAGCAGCGCGCCACCGCCGGCCTGCTGATCACCGAGGCGACCGCCATCACCCAGCAGGGCCAGGGATATGCCGACGTGCCGGGCCTCTACACGCCCGAGGCGCTCGAAGGCTGGCGCCAGGTGACGGACGCCGTGCACCGGGCCGGCGGCAAGATCGTCGTGCAGATGTGGCATGTCGGGCGCATCTCGCACGAGACCCTGCAGCCGGGCGGCGGCAAGCCCGTCGCCCCCTCGGCGATCCGCGCCAGATCCAAGACCTATCTCGTCAATCCCGACGGAACCGGTTCCTTCGCGGAGACCTCCGAGCCGCGCGCACTCGACATTTCCGAACTGCCGGGCATCGTCGAGGACTACCGCCGCGCCGCGCGCGCGGCGATCGACGCCGGCTTCGACGGCGTGGAGATCCACGCGGCGAACGGCTACCTCATCGACCAGTTCCTGCGCGCGGGCTCCAACCACCGCACGGACGCCTACGGCGGCCCGATCGAGAATCGCGCCCGCCTGCTCTTCGAGGTCGTCGACGCGATCACGCAGGAGATCGGCGCCGGCCGCACGGCCATCCGCATCTCGCCGGTGACGCCCGCCAACGACGCCTTCGACCCGGACCCGCAGCCGCTCTTCACCCATGTCGTCGAGGGCCTCGCCCGCTACGGGCTCGCCTATATCCACGTCATCGAGGGCGCGACGGGCGGGGCGCGCGACCACAGCCAGGGCGAAAGGCCCTTCGACTACGCCGCGCTGCGCGCCGCCTACCATGCCGCCGGCGGCAAGGCCGCCTGGATGGTCAACAACGGCTACGACCGGGCGCTCGCGATCGACGCCGTCGAAAGCGGCAGGGCCGACCTCGTCGCCTTCGGCAAGCTCTTCATCGCCAACCCGGACCTCGTGCAGCGCCTCAAGGAGAACGCGCCGCTCAATACGCCCGACAAGGACACGTTCTACGGCGGCGGCGCGAAGGGCTACACGGACTACCCGGCGCTCGCCCACGTGGCGTGAACTTCGCGACATCTCCTCTGCCCTGCCGGGCATCTCCCCCAAGGAGAAGATCGGGCAAGGGGACAAACCCCGTTTCAGATACGCCCCTCCGAGGAGGGCGAAACGGCACTCCATCCAATCTCCCCCCTTGTGGGGGAGATACCCGGCAGGGCAGAGGGAGTATGACGGAAACGTATTGCGGGCGTTTCCTTTTCCGCCGCCGCGGCTACATCTATCGGCAGAGTCCATGCCGAGGAGCCGTCCGCCCATGCTGTCCAGCCTGCTGAAGGAACGTTTCCTGCTGATCGGCCTCGCCGCGGCGGTCGCCGCCTACAGCACCGAGCACGCGCTGATGGAGGCGGGACGGCTGCCGATGCTCGTCGCCGCCTTCGCGATCGTCGCGGCGATCGTGCTCGTGTCGACGCGCATCGCCCACCATGCCGAGGTGCTGGCGGCCAAGGTGGGCGATCCCTACGGCACGATGATCCTGACGCTGTCGGCCGTGCTGGTCGAGGTCGTCATCCTCGCCATCATGATGCGCGGCGAGACCTCGCCGACGCTGGTGCGCGACACGATCTACGCCGCCGTCATGCTCGACATCAACGGCATCCTCGGGCTTGCCGCCCTGCTCGGCGGCATCCGCCACGGCGAGCAGCCCTACAACGACGATTCCGGCAAGACCTACGGCGTGATGATCCTGACGGCGATGGGCATCTCCATGGTCGTGCCGGAATTCGTGCCGCGCCAGAGTTGGCACCTCTATTCCGCCTTCACCATCGGCGCGATGATCTCGCTCTACGCGCTGTTCCTGCGCATGCAGGTGGGCGTGCACAGCTATTTCTTCAGCTACACCTATCCGCGCGGCGAGCGCAAGGACCCTGCCGGCGACCCCGCCGAAGAGGAACCGGCCGCGCTCGCCATCGCCGTCATCGTCGTCGGCGTGGTGCTGATCGGCGCGCTGGCGGAGGTGATGTCGGTGCTGCTGACGGCGGGGCTGAAGGGCTCCGGCGCGCCGCCGGCGCTGATGGCGGTCGTCGTCGCGGCGATCTCTGCCGCCCCGGAAATCCTGACGGCGCTGCGCGCGGCACTCGCCAACCGCATGCAGTCGGTCGTCAACATCGCCATGGGCGCGTCGCTGTCGACCGTCATCCTCACCGTGCCGGTGATGGAGGCGATCGCGCTCTACACCGGCCAGCCCTTCGTCATGGCCATGTCGCCGACCCAGACGGTGATGGTGGCGATCACGCTCATCGCCGCCGCCATCAACCTCAACGACGGCGAGACCAACGCCATCGAGGGCATGACCCATTTCATCCTCTTCGCCACCTTCCTGATGCTGACGGCGATCGGGTTGTAAGTCCGGAGAGCCGCCCCCTCATCCGCCTGCCGACACCTTCTCCCCGATGGGGAGAAGGAGGATTGCGGCGATGACGGTTTCCCTTCTTTCTGCCGGGGAGAAGGTGGCCCGGAGGGCCGGACGAGGGGGCCTCGCGCCGGTTTCTTACTTGCAGGCCGCGCAGAAGCGCTGGATGCGCTTGCAGGCCTCTTCGAGCAGCGCTTCCGAGGTCGCGTAGGAGATGCGGAAGTTCGGGCCGAGGCCGAAGGCCGAGCCGTGCACGACGGCGACGCCCTCCGCCTCCAGCAGTTCCGACACGAAATCCTCGTCCGTCTCGATCACCTTGCCCGACGGCGCCGCCTTGCCGATCAGCCCCTTGCAGGACGGATAGACGTAGAACGCCCCTTCCGGCGAGGGGCACTCGATGCCCTTGGCCTGGTTGAGCATGGAGACGACGAGGTCACGGCGGCCCTCGAAGATCTTCTTGTTGGCCGGGATGAAGTCCTGCGGGCCGTTCAGCGCCTCGACGGCCGCCCACTGGGCGATCGAGCAGGCGCCGGAGGTCTGCTGGCCCTGGATCATGTCCATCGCCTTGATGAGGGCAAGCGGGCCGGCGGCATAGCCGATGCGCCACCCGGTCATGGCATAGGCCTTGGAGACGCCGTTCATCGTCAGCGTGCGGTCGTAGAGGCCGGGCTCGACCTCGACCGGCGTCGCGAACCTGAAGTCGCCGTAGGTCAGGTGCTCGTACATGTCGTCCGTCAGCACCCAGACGTGCGGATGCCTCATCAGCACGTCGGTGAGCGCCTTCAGCTCGTCATGGCTGTAGGCGGCGCCCGACGGGTTGGAGGGCGAGTTGAAGACGAACCATTTGGTCTTCGGCGTGATCGCCCTTTCCAGGTCCTCGGCCTTCAGCTTGAACTTGTTTTCCTGCGTGGTGGCGACGAAGACCGGCGTGCCGCCGCACAAAGACACCATCTCCGGATAGGAGACCCAGTAGGGTGTGGGGATGACGACCTCGTCGCCGGGGTTCATCGTCGCCATGAAGGCGTTGAAGAGAATCTGCTTGCCGCCGGTGCCGACGATGGTCTGGGCGGCGGTATAGTCGAGATTGTTCTCGCGCTTGAACTTCCTGACGATCGCCTCGCGCAGCTCCGGGATGCCGGAGACGGGCGTGTACTTCGTCTCGCCGCGGTTGATCGCCTCGATCGCCGCCTGCTTGATGTTGTCCGGCGTGTCAAAATCCGGCTCGCCCGCGCCGAGCCCGATGACGTCCCGGCCCTTGGCTTTCAGTTCCCGGGCCTTCTGGGAGACGGCGATGGTGGCGGAGGGCTTCACGCGGGAAAGGGCGTCGGCAAGAAAGGCCATGATGGAGATGTCCTGTTCGGGTTCGATGACGGCTTCGCGCCACGGAACGGCAGTGCCCCATGGCGGTTAGGTCTATGTCGAATGTGGGGGCCTCTTGCAAGCGCGAAAGCGGAAGGACGCGGGCGCGGGCGCGAATTTTCATGGATGCCATCACCGCCGTGAATGGGATGGCCCGTTAACTGTCGAAGACGGCCGGGCATGGCCGTTTATTCGCCGGAAACGCCTGAAACACCAAGTTTTCCGGCTGCCTCATTTTCGCCGCAATAAATGTCGGGCCTTGCCGCAATTCGGTCCCGTTGGCGCCGATTTCGGCTGGCCATTTTCGTCGCGGAACGAGACGAGACGGGGGACGAAATGTTTCTGGACGACGACAGGATCCCAGGCAAGCGCAAGGCCCGAGAGTCGCGCGCCATGTTCCTCATCGCCATGACGGCGCTCGCCGCCTGCATCGCCATGGTCGTGAGCCTCATGTCGCCGCCGGCGATCGCGCTCGACCACATGAAGACCTCCGGCATCGAGAAGCCGGTGCTCGACACGCTGCCCACGCGAAAGTGAACGCGCCGCACGGCCCTACCCCCATATATCGCTCTTGAAAGGGCGCCGGTTCCGGGCCACGTAACGGCAAAGGCAGGAGACGGCGATGCGAACGGAAAACCGGCATTTTCGGACCATATGGGCGGGTATCGCCGGCGCGGCGCTCGCAGGCACCCTCGGCCTGACGGCCGCCGTCGCCGAAACCCGCGAATTCCCGAGCAAGAAGGCGAACCTCATCGTCGAGACGCTGGCGACGGGGCTCGACCAGCCCTGGTCGGTGGAGCCGCTGCCGGACGGCGGCTATCTCGTCAGCGAGAAGCCGGGGACGCTGCGCATCATCCGCGACGGCAAGGCCTCCGCACCCATCGACGGCGTGCCGCAGGTCGCCGAGATCGGCCAGGGCGGCCTGCTCGACGTCGCGCTCGCCCGCGACTTCGCCGAAAGCCGCACGCTCTACCTCACCTATGCCGCGCCCGGCGACGGCGGCGCCGGCACGGCGGTCGCCCGCGCCCGGCTTTCGGCCGACGGCACGGCGCTCGAGGACGTGACGCGCATCTTCGCCATGAACCGGTTCTCCTCGCGCGGCCAGCATTTCGGCTCGCGCATCGCGATCGCCGGCGACGGCAGCCTGTTCTTCGGCATCGGCGACCGCGGCGAGGACATGCGCGCCCAGGATCCGCGCGACCACGCCGGCTCGATCCTGCACATCAACCCGGACGGCAGCCCGCATGCCGACAACCCCTATCTCGGCACGTCCGAGGGCCTGCCGGAAATCTGGTCGATCGGCCACCGCAACCCGCAGGGCATCGTCATCGACCCGGCGGACGGCAGGCTCATCACCGTCGAGCACGGCGCACGCGGCGGCGACGAGATCAACACCCCGCAGCCCGGCCACAACTACGGCTGGCCGCTCACCTCCTACGGCCGGCACTATTCCGGCGCGGAGTTCGAGCTCGGCTCGGCCGCAGACGGCTTCGACCAGCCGCTCTACTATTGGGATCCCTCCATCGCGCCGGGCGCGATCGCCGTCTATCGCGGCGCGATGTTCCCGGAATGGGAGGGCAACCTGATCGTCGCGGCGCTGAAATACCAGCTCCTCGCCCGGCTGGAGCGGGCCGAGGACGGCGCCGTCGTCGCCGAGGAGCGGCTGTTCGGCGGCGAGTTCGGGCGGCTGCGCGACGTCGTCGTCGCCGCGGACGGTGCGCTCCTGATCCTGACCGACGGGGAGGACGGCGCGCTCTTGCGCGTCTCGCGCGCCGCCGCGGAAGAATAGCCCCGCCCTTGCCGAAGGCGCAGGCGCCTGCTAGCAGAGGGAAAACGGGGCGCCCGCCCCTTCCCTCTCCGCGATCCTTCGGATTCTCGACACATGACGCGCGTCCAAGCGAACCTTCTCCTGTTGCTTTCCGGCGCCATCTGGGGCGCCGGCTTCATCGCCCAGTCGACGGCGATGGAGACGCTGGGACCGATCTGGTTCATCGGCCTGCGCTTCGCCATCGCCACGCTGGTGGCCCTGCCCGTCGCCCTCTGGGAAAACGCGCGCGCCAAAACCCCGCTCAGGCGCGCCGACGCCGCGGGCTTCGTCCTCGTCGGCCTCGCGCTCTTTGCCGCCGCCGCCTCGCAGCAGGTCGGCCTGCTCACCACCTCCGTCACCAATTCCGGCTTCCTCACCGGCCTCTACGTCGTCTTCACGCCGATCCTGACGGTGCTCTTCCTGCGCCGCCGACCGCACTGGATCATCTGGCCCGCCGCGTTCCTGGCGACCGTCGGCATCTACCTGCTCAGCGGCGGGGCGCTTGCCGCGCTTACCCTCGGCGATACGCTCACCATCGTCTGCGCGGTGTTCTGGTCCGTGCAGATGATCCTGGTCGGCGTCTTCGCCGTCCGCTCCGGCCGGCCCGCGGCGCTGTCGGCGGTGCAGTTCTTCGTCTGCGCGGTGCTCGGCTGCGCGCTCGGCGCGCTCGCCGAGCCGATCAGCCTTGCCGCGATCGAGGGCGCGCTCATGGAAATCCTCTACGCGGGGTTCTTCTCGAGCGGCATCGCCTTCATCTGCCAGAACATCGCGCAGCGCTACACGACCGCGCCGCAGGCGGCGATCTTCCTGTCGAGCGAAGCACTGTTCGCCGCCCTGTTCGGCGTGTTGCTGCTCGGCGAGACGATCCCGCCCGCGGGTTACGCCGGCTGTGCGGTCATCTTCGTGGCGATGCTTGCCGTCGAACTGGTGCCGGAGCTCCTGCGCGGCCGGCGCGCCGTCCCGGCCGAAGCATAAGTCATACAAATACTGCGCAAAACGACGCGAAACCTGCGCTTTTTTTCGGCAGCCGCCCGGATTGTGACCATAATGAGGCGGCTAACGCGGGTAAAAAAACTTTTGCTTGCCAATTCGACATAAACACAGCACTCTTGCACTGTTCGGGCAATTTGCGAACACGGGAAGACCTTATAACAATTGCGGCCGGAGACGCACAAATTCCGGGCGGCCGACGTCCGTCGTTCCATGGGACGCCGGACAGGCCCGCGGTAAACAGGACCCTTTCCTCAAACGTCGAGAACTGCCTGCCAAACGCCCCAAGGGGCAAAACTGTTATGCTGCCCGCCAGGAGAATCCGGGCAGAGAGAAAAGGACCTGACGCATGGCCGAAACTGGCACCGTAAAATTCTTCAACACCGAAAAGGGCTTCGGTTTCATCAAGCCCGACAACGGTGGTGCGGATATCTTCGTACATATTTCCGCCGTGCAGGCCTCGGGCCTGAACGGCCTTTCCGAGAACCAGAAGGTGAGCTTCGACACGGAACCGGATCGCCGGGGCAAAGGCCCGAAGGCGGTCAATCTGCAGATCGCCGGCTGATACCGGTCTCTGCAGGAGATTCACGTTGGAGCCCGGCAGAGATGCCGGGTTTTTTCGTTCAGCCGCCGTTCAGCCACGCCGTCCTAGAGTGATCTCATCGACCGGCACCGTGCCGGCGTTCAGAGGAACGGTTCCATGAACAAATTCGCCAAGGCCCTCGTGCTGACCCTTGCAGCCGCCGCCACCACGCTCACCGCCACCGCCGGCGTCACCCATGCGCGTGACCGCGAGTGGCGCGAAGGCGACCGCAGGCACTACCGGCACTACAACCACCGCCACAACCATGGCCGCGACGCCGTCGTCGGCGGCGCGCTCGGGCTCGCCACCGGCCTGATCATCGGCGGCGCCATCGCCTCGCAGCCGCGCTACGTCGAGCGCGAGATCTATGTCGAGCCGGACTATTATCCGGAGCCGCGCGTCGTCTACCGCCGCCCGGCCGTCGTGCCGAGCTACGAGCCCTGGACCCAGTCCTGGTACCGCTACTGCACGCAGCGCTACCGCTCGTTCAATCCCGAGACCGGCACCTTCGTCGGCTATGACGGCCGCGAGCATTTCTGCGTCGCCGGCTGAGCGCGAGCGCAAGCTTCGATGAGAGAGGGCGGGTGCCGCGGCACCCGCCCTCTCTATTATAGTCCGCGCAGGAACGGGTTGCTGCGGCGCTCGTCGCCGATCCGCCCGCCGGGACCGTGACCGCAGAGGAAGCCCACCTCGTCGCCGAGCGGAAAAACCTTGTCGCGGATCGACTGCAGGAGCTGCTCGTGGTTGCCGCCGGGCAGGTCCGTCCGGCCGATCGAGCCCTGGAACAGCACGTCGCCGAGATGGGCGAAACCCTGCGCGCGGTTGAAGTAGATGACGTGGCCGGGCGCGTGGCCCGGCGTGTGGTAGACCTCGAATTCGTGCCCGCCGAAGGAGACGCGGTCGCCATCGGCGAGCCAGCGGTCCGGCACGACGTTCCTCACCGCCATCGGCACGCCGAACATCGCCGCCTGCGATTCGAGCTTCTGCAGGAGCGGCAGGTCGTCCCGGTGCGGGCCGACGATGTCGACGCCGAGCCGCTCCTTCAGTTCCTTCGCCCCGCCGGCGTGGTCGATATGGCCGTGCGTGAGCCAGATCGCCTTGAGCCTTATGCCGTTCTCCTCGACGGTGCGGACGATGGTGTCGACGTCGCCGCCGGGATCGATCACGACCCCGTCCTTCGTCTCGCTGTCGAAGAGGATGGTGCAGTTCTGCTGGAAGGGGGTGACGGGGATGATGCCCGCCTGAAGCATGCCCATGGGGTCCTCGCTCGGTTGCCGCGTGACGTCTCTATAGCGGCAACGGCATGCCGGGACCACCCGTCACCGCAGCTCCGCGACCTGCTGCCCGCCTTCCGTTGCCACCGTCGGCGAGACGGTGGAGAAGAGAAGCATCGCCACGACGATGTTGACGGCCGCGTAGAGGTAGACTACGGGGCGAAGCCTTTCGGCGACGGGGTTCTTTTCCTTGCTGGCGTTCGGTTGCATCGTCCTGTTCCTACGTTGCGGCGGTCTCGTCATCGCTTCATAGAACGACGCGAGATTCCGCACTGTTCCGCAGGAAACAGGACGCGGGCGGCGACTGTTGTCGACCGACAACACCTTCACAGCGGCAGGGCGGTCGTTTCCTTCAGCGTGTCGAGCACGATCGCCGTCTTCACGTGCGAGACGGATTCGTGCGGCAGCAGCACGTCGTTGACGAAGGCCGAGAGCGCCTTGAGGTTCGGCACGACCACCTTGATGACGTAGTCCATCTCCCCCGTCAGCGAGAACGCCTCCAGCACCTCCGGCAGGCTGGAGATCAGGCGGGCGAAGCGCCGGGCATTGTCGCGGTTGTGGGTGGCGAGCGTCACCGTGACGATGATGACGATGCCGAGATCGAGCTTCTCCCGGTCGAGCTCGGCGCGGTAGGCGCGGATGATCCCCTCCTCTTCCAGCCGCATGCGCCGGCGCGAGCACTGCGAGGGCGAGAGGTTGACGCGCTCCGAGAGCTCGTTGTTCGTCAGCCGCGCATCCTCCTGCAAATGGGCGAGCAGCTTGCGGTCGAAGTCGTCTATGTGCATGGAACAATCCTCCATCGACAATTCCATGCATGCTTATTGCATCGACTTGCCGAATGACAAGCATTACGCACGCACCTTGCACGGACGATGCGCGATACTGCCTCCATCTCACGGATCGAGGAGGACGAACGATGGGCCCTTTCCCGCACGACGCGCCGCCGGCGCAGATCACGCCTGACAACCCGGTCGGCACCGATGGCTTCGAATTCGTCGAGTTCGCCCATTCCGAGCCGGAGAAACTGGAGGAGCTCTTCACCCGCATGGGCTACGCCAGGGTCGCGCGGCACAGGCACAAGGCCGTCTCCGTCTGGCGGCAGGGCGACATCAACTACATCCTCAACGCCGAGAAGGGCTCCTTCGCCGAGCGCTTCGTCGACAAGCACGGTCCCTGCGCGCCCTCGATGGCCTGGCGCGTCGTGGATGCCCGGCATGCGCTGAAGCACGCCGTCGGCCTCGGCGCCGAGGAATACACGGGCGACGACAAGTGCATCGACGCGCCGGCGATCGTCGGCATCGGCGGATCGCTCCTCTATTTCATCGACCGCTACGGCGAGAAGGGCTCGGCCTACGACGCCGAGTTCGACTGGACGGGGGAACGCGATCCGAAACCCGCGGGCGTCGGCTTCTACTATCTCGACCACCTCACCCACAACGTCTTCCGCGGCAACATGGACAAGTGGTGGGCGTTCTACCGCGAGCTCTTCAATTTCCGGCAGATCCACTTCTTCGACATCGCAGGCAAGATGAGCGGCCTCGTCTCGCGCGCCATCACCTCGCCCTGCGGCAAGATCCGCATCCCGCTGAACGAATCCACCGACGACAGGAGCCAGATCGAGGAATACCTGCGCAAGTACAAGGGCGAAGGCATCCAGCACATCGCCGTCGGCACGGAAGACATCTACGGTGCCACCGACCGGCTGGCCGAGAACGGCCTGAAATTCATGCCCGGCCCGCCGGACACCTATTACGAGAAGTCGCACGAGCGCGTGCATGGCCACGAGGAGCCGGTCGAGCGGCTGAGGAAGCACGGCATCCTCATCGACGGCGAGGGCGTGGTGAACGGCGGCATGACGAAGATCCTGCTGCAGATCTTCTCGAAGACCGTGATCGGCCCGATCTTCTTCGAGTTCATCCAGAGGAAGGGCGACGAGGGCTTCGGCGAGGGCAACTTCAAGGCGCTGTTCGAATCGATCGAGGAGGACCAGATCCGCCGGGGCGTCTTCAACGACGCCGCAGAATAACGACCGCGGCGGCCAAGCAGCGGGGAACGGAAGGGGTGGCCGCGCCGCGGCCGCCCCTTTTGCCGTCAAGACTCCGGTGCACGGCCGCCGCGGCAAATTGACAGCCGCCATGTTTCTCATCACGTTGCATAGGCCGAAGACTCGGCACCGGACGCGGACGGAAGCCTGCGGCCGGACGATCCGCAAGGAGGGGGAAATATGGAAGCGATCATTACGCAGCTCATCGCCGGCGCCATCGGCGGCAACGCGGCCGGCGCCGCGCTGAAGCAGGTGGCCGTCAGCGTCGTCGTGCGCACCATCGTCGGCGCCATCGGCGGCGTGGGCGGCGGCTTTCTGCTGCAGCTCGTGGGCGGGGAAGCGGGCCTCACCGGCCTCGTCGCCAACGGCATCGGCGGCCTCGTCGGCGGCGGCGTGCTGACGGCGATCGTCGGCGCCGTGCTCGGGAAGAAATAGGGGCGGCATCCGTTGCCGGAAAAGAAGGCGGCCCGTGCGGCCGCCTTCGGTTTGTGCAGGATGCGTCCTTGACGAAAACGCCAGCAGGGCTGACATATTCGCCATGCGTTTCACGAGAGACGAGACATGACGAAGGCAAATGAGACCGTGGCCCGGCAGGCGGCGGAAAAACGCATCCCCGACGCGCTGCACGAAGACGCCATGGTCTGCGACGGCATCGATTTCGAGATCATCGAGGCCTTCTTCTTCGCCTATCGCGACTTCATCTCCGATCCGGACGCGATCCTCGAAAGCTCCGGCTTCGGCCGCGCCCACCATCGGGTCGTCCATTTCGTCAACCGCGAGCCCGGCATGACGGTGGCCGACCTGCTCGACACGCTGAAGATCACCAAGCAGTCTCTCGCCCGCGTCTTGAAGCAGCTCGTCGATTCCGGCTATATCCAGCAGGTGGCGGGGCCGGAGGACCGGCGCCAGCGCAAGCTCTACCCCACCCGCTCCGGCCGCGCGCTGGCGCTGGCGCTCGCCGAGCCGCAATCGCGCCGCATCAAGCGGGCATTCCAGGGCATGAGCGCCGACGACCGGCGGGTCGTGACCCGGTTCCTCTCCGGCATGCAGAATGCCGGCCACGACTAGAGCATTTCCAGCAAAAGTGCGGAGCGCGGTTTTGCGCCAGGACAATGCGGGAAACAGAAAGATAGGGCATCTCCGCAAGAACGGCCGAGATGCTCCAAGCCGCCGGGAAAGGAGGCCAGGACGATGACCGTTGCCGCGCCTTCCGACGACGCGTCCCACCTGCTCGTCGTCGACGACGACACGCGCATCCGCGACCTGCTGTCGCGCTATCTGGTGGACCAGGGCTTCCGCGTCACCGTCGCGCGCGACGCCGACGAGGCGCGCCGCAAGCTGCGCGGGCTCGATTTCGACCTGATCGTCATGGACGTGATGATGCCGGGCGAGAGCGGCCTGTCGCTGACGAAGAGCCTCAAGGAGATCCGCGCCGTGCCGATCCTGATGCTGACGGCGCTGGCGGAGACGAACGCCCGCATCGAGGGGCTGGAGGCCGGAGCCGACGACTATCTTCCGAAGCCCTTCGAGCCGCGCGAGCTGGTGCTGCGCGTCAACAACATCCTCAGACGCAACGCCGGCCCGGCCACGCCGAAGATCGAGCAGGTGATGTTCGGCCCCTACACCTTCTCGCTGGTGCGCAAGGAGCTCAGGCGCGGCGGCGACACCATACGCCTCACCGACCGCGAGCAGGAGATCATGCTGCTCTTCGCCGAGCGCGCCGGCGAGACGATCCCGCGCCACGAGCTGATCGGCGAGGAGACGGAGGTGGGCGAGCGCACCATCGACGTGCAGATCAACCGGCTGCGCCGCAAGATCGAGGACGACCCGTCGAACCCCGTCTGGCTGCAGACCGTGCGCGGCATCGGCTACCGCCTCAGCGTGGAACAGGCCTGATGCGCCTGTCCGCGGCGGCCGTGCGGGAGCGGCTGGAAGCGGCCCTCCACGGCTGGCGGCGCTTCGCTCGCTGGCTGCGCCACTGGATGCCGCGCGGCCTCTATGCCCGCTCGCTGCTCATCATCATCCTGCCGATGGTGATCCTGCAGTCCGTCGTCGCCTTCGTCTTCATGGAGCGCCACTGGCAGCTCGTCACGCAGCGCCTCTCCACCGCCGTCACCCGCGACATCGCCGCGATCATCGACATGATCGAATCCTTCCCGCAAGGGGTGGAGGAGGCCGAGATCGTGCGCATCGCCCGCGAGCGGCTGGCGCTCAACATCGCCGTCGAGCCCGGCACCGAGCTGCCGCCGCCGCGCCCCAAGCCGTTCTTCAACATCCTCGACGAGATCCTGAGCGAGGAGATCCGCGAGCAGATCCGCCGTCCCTTCTGGATCGACACGGTCGGCGACAGCAACCTGGTGGAGATCCGCATCCGGCTCGACGGCAAGGTGCTGCGCGTCTACGCCCGGCGCAACCAGACCTACGCCTCCAACACCCACATCTTCCTCCTGTGGATGGTCGGCACGTCGCTGGTGCTCATCGCCATCTCGATCCTGTTCCTGCGCGGCCAGATCCGGCCGATCCTGGCGCTGGCGCGGGCGGCGGAGAGCTTCGGCAAGGGCCAGCGCACCGAGGACTTCGCTCCCCGCGGCGCCGAGGAGGTGCGGCGCGCCGGCCTCGCCTTCATCCTGATGCGCGAGCGCATCGAGCGGCAGATCGAGCAGCGCACGGCGATGCTGACGGGCGTCAGCCACGACCTGCGCACCATCCTCACCCGCTTCAAGCTGCAGCTCGCGCTCGCCGGCGACGGGCCGGAGCTCGAAGGGCTGAGCAACGACGTCGCCGACATGCAGACCATGCTGGAAGGCTACCTCGCCTTCGCCCGCGGCGAGAGCGAGGAGGACGTCGGCACCGTCAGCCTCTCCGCCTTCTTCCGCAAGCTCGCCGCCGAGGCGGAGCTGCACGGCTGCGCCTTCTCGAGCGAGATCCACGGCGAGGACGAGGTCCTGGCGCGGCCGAACGCCTTCGCCCGCCTCCTCGGCAACCTCGTCTCCAATGCGATGCGCTATGCGAAGAGCGTGCGGGTCACGGCGGAAAACCGCGGCAAGTGGCTCGTCATCACCGTCGACGACGACGGGCCGGGCATTCCCGAAGAGGCGCGGGAGGACGTGTTCAAGCCCTTCTTCCGCCTCGACGCCGCCCGCAACCTCAATGCGTCCGGCACCGGCCTCGGCCTTGCCATCGCCCTCGACATCGCCCGCAGCCACGGCGGCGGCATCACGCTGTCGGAGAGCCCCATGGGCGGCCTGAGGGCGACCGTGCGACTTCCGGCGTAACCCCCCTCATCCGGCCCTTCGGGCCACCTTCTCCCCGAGCGGAGAAGGAGTAGAGAGACGTCGCGGCATATCCCCTCTCCCCTCGGGGAGAAGGTGCCGGCAGGCGGATGAGGGAGCGTGCCGGGCATGACGTCAGCAGAGCTTGTGCCCGTTCGGCACCGGGTGGTCGACGCCGGCGAGCACGATCGCGCCCTCGGCATCGGCGAAGCCGAGCGTCAGCACCTCCGAGCGCACCGGGCCGATCTGGCGCGGCGGGAAATTGACGACGGCGAGCACCTGCCGGCCGACGAGCCCCTCCGGCGTGTAGTGCACCGTGATCTGCGCGGAGGATTTCTTGAGCCCGATCTCCGGCCCGAAGTCGATCGTCAGCTTGTAGGCGGGCTTGCGCGCCTCCGGAAAGACGCTCGCCTGGACGACGGTGCCGATGCGGATGTCGACGCGCTCGAAATCGGCATAGGTGATGGTTTCGCTCATGGGATATCCTCGAAATGGTGCGCGATGGGCCCCTCATCCGGCCTGCCGGCCACCTTCTCCCCGCAAGCGGGGGGAAGGGATATGCCGCGCCGTTTTCCCAAACATTGTCCCTTCGCGGGGCAAGTTCCCTCTCCCCGCTTGCGGGGAGAGGGTTAGGGTGAGGGGCGAAGGGAACTCAGCCCGCCAGTTCCTCGGCCCGCTTGCGGGCGGCGGCGATGGCCTTGTCGAAGAGCGGCTGCATGCCGTCCTCCGCCATCAGCACCGTGAGCGCGGCGGCCGTGGTGCCGCCCGGCGAGGTGACGTTCTGGCGAAGCCGGCTGGCGTCATCGGGGGACTGGTGAAGCAGTTCACCAGCCCCCGAGACGGTTTCCCGTGCGAGACGCATGGCGAGGTCCGCCGGCAGGCCGAGCTTGCGACCTGCCTCCGCCATGCACTCGACGAGATAGAAGACATAGGCCGGGCCGCTGCCCGAGACCGCCGTGACGGCGTCGATGTCGGCCTCGCTCTCGACCCATTCGACCGGGCCGCTCACCTTGAGGAGCGCGGTCACGACATCGCGCTGCGCGTCGGAGACGCGCGCATTGGCGAAGGCGCCGGTGACGCCGCGGCCGACCATGGCCGGCGTGTTCGGCATGGCGCGCACCATGGCGGCCGCACCCAGATGGCTTTCGAGATTGGCGAGCGTCTTGCCGGCGGCGACCGAGACGACCACCGTCTCCGGCCCGACGAGGCCCGCAAGCGGCGGCAGCACCTGGTCGATCACCTGCGGCTTGACCGCGACGAAGAGCACGCCCGCCTTGAGGTCCGCCGGCGCCGAGGTCTCGTGCCGCACGCCGTTCTCGGCAATCAGCTTGGCCATGGCCGGCGCCGGGCCGGGATCGACGACGAGGACGGAGGAACCGGCGATGCCGCTCTTCAGCCAGCCGGACAGCATGGCGCCGCCCATGTTGCCGGCACCGACGAGGACGATGGGACCGGAAGCAGCCACCGCCACGATCACGCCTCCCCGACGGTCTCGAACAGCACGGCGTCCACCGCCGACTGCGCGTCCATGCCGGACCAGACGACGAACTGGAACGCCTGGAAATAGGCCTCGCAGGCCTCGAGCGCGCTCGACAGCAGCACCTCGACCTGCCGGTTGGTGGGCTCGGCCCCGCCGGCGAGCAGCAGCGACTGGCGGAAGATCACCACGTCCTCGCGCCGCCACAGGTCGAAATGGCCCATCAGCACCTGGCCGTTGACATGCGAGAGCAGGCAATGGACCTCGTTGACGCGGCTTTCCGGCACCTTGATGTCGAAGGCGCAGGCCAGATGCAGCGCCTCGAACTCCTCCATCCAGGAAAAGGAGACGTGGTAGTCCGTCCACTTGCCCTCGACCGTCATCGCGATCTCGTCCTCGCCCGACCGCTCGAAGGTCCAGTCGTTGTTGGCCGCGACGAACTCGATCATGTCGACCGGGTTGGACTGACGCCCGATATCCAATTCCATGAGGCTCATGCATCACCTTCTCGACCGGCGGGCATGCGAAATCGCGCTCACACGCGACGCGGCAAACCCGTACTCCGGATACAACACTGAATGATTGCTCGGCACTACACGCAGTCTGGGCGACCTACCCTGCCCGAACCTTGCGGCGTCCGTCTCGAATCATCATTTAAAATCAGTGTATAACGGCGGAGTCGCGACGCCAGCCCCCGTCCCTGCATTTTCTCTGCCAGGTTGTGGAAAGCGCCTGCGAAAATGATTCAGGCGCATGGCTTAAGGGACTCTGCGAAAAGGGCTTTTCGCAAGTGTCCACAGGGGTGAAAATTTTATTAAAAAAATCGGTTGGCGCACCGGGAATCGCGTGGCGCGAGTCCGAGCCGGAAGAAGGAGCCTTGCGCATGAAATGGGGCGAGTACCTTTTGCCTCTTCTCCCCGGCGGGGAGAAGGTCGCGGCAGCGGGATGAGGGGGACGCCGAAGGCGGGACGCGGCGGGCTCGCCCCCTCATCCGGCCCTGCGGGCCACCTTCCCCCCGGCGGGGACAAGGGGAAACGGGAACTCAATCCTTGGCGGCGAGCCGGGCTTCCAGCGCCTCGATGCGCCGGGCGAGCGCGTCGTTCTCGTCGCGTGCCTTCACGGCCATCTCGCGCACCGCCTCGAACTCCTCGCGCTTGACCAGATCCATGCTGTTGAAGAGCCGCTCCGCCTGGGCGCGGAAGACGGTTTCCGCCTCGCGGCGAACGCCCTGCGCGGCGCCGGCCGCATCGGTCATCAGCTTGGCGAGGTCGTCGAGGATGCGGTTCGCACCGGTGGTCATGGCGTGCCCTCCTGGGGATCGGGGTTCCTGTGCGCCTGAGGTAGGGTCTCGGCCGGCCGCTTGCAAGCGGATTCCGGTGGATCGTGCGGTTCGCCGGGCGCAAAGCCCGCGCCTTTCGCCCATCTCCGCCTTGACCGTGCCACGCGGCGCATCCATGGTCCGCCCGAAAACCGGAAGACACGCCCCTTGACCAGCATCGCCAGCCTCTTCGCCCTCATGCCCTACCCGGAGATCGATCCGGTCGCCTTCTCGATCGGTCCCGTCGCCGTCCACTGGTACGGCATCGCTTATGTGGCGGGCATCATGCTCGGCTGGCTCTATGCGCGCCGGCTGATCGAGACGCCGCGGCTTTGGGCGGGCGAGCCGCCGATGACGCGGGCGCAGCTCGACGACTTCCTCGTCTGGGCCGCCGTCGGCATCATCCTCGGCGGAAGGCTCGGCTACATCCTCTTCTACGACTTCGCCAATGTCGCGGCCGATCCGCTGCGCGCCGTCCAGGTCTGGAAGGGCGGCATGTCCTTCCACGGCGGCTTCGCCGGCACGGCGATCGCCATGATCCTGTTTGCCCGCCGCAACGCCATCCCGCTCTGGAGCCTGTTCGACATCGTCTCCGCCGTCGTGCCGATCGGCCTGTTCTTCGGCCGCCTCGCCAACTTCGTCAACGGCGAGCTGTGGGGGCGCCTCTCCGACGCGCCCTGGGCCGTGGTCTTCCCGGAGGCCGGACCCTTTGCCCGCCATCCGAGCCAGCTCTACGAGGCGGGGCTGGAGGGCATCCTCCTTCTCGCCGTCATCGTCGTCGCCGTCTACCGTCTCGGCGCGCTGAAGCGTCCCGGCCTCGTCACCGGCCTCTTCGTCGCGGGCTACGCGCTCTCGCGCATCACGGTCGAGTTCTTCCGCGAGCCGGACCCGCAGCTCGGCTATCTGGCCTTCGGCTGGCTGACCATGGGCATGGTCCTCTCGCTGCCGATGCTGGCGCTGGGCCTCTGGGCCGTCGCCCGCGCCCGCCGGGCCGCCGCCTGAGACGAGGCCCGCCATGTCCACGCCCCTTGCCCGCAAGATCAAGGCCCTGATCCGCGCCAGCGGCCCGATCAGCGTGACCGACTATTTCGCCCTCTGCCTCGCCGATCCGGAATACGGCTACTACCGCACCCGCGATCCCTTCGGCCGCGCCGGCGACTTCGTCACCGCGCCGGAGGTGAGCCAGCTCTTCGGCGAGATGCTCGGCGTCTTCCTCGTCCATGCCTGGCAGAAGCACGGCGGCCCCGCGGGCGTGCGCATCGCCGAGATCGGCCCCGGCCGCGGCACGATGATGGCCGACATGCTGCGCGTCGTCGCCCGGCTCGCCCCCGGGCTCTACGAGGACGCGACCGTCCACCTCGTCGAGACGAGCCCGAAGCTGCGAGAGATCCAGCGCGAGACGCTCGGCACGCATGCGCCCCGCGTCTCCTGGCACGACGGCTTCGAGGACCTGCCGGACGGCTTCGTGCTGCTCGCCGCCAACGAGCTCTTCGACGCGATTCCGATCCGCCAGTTCGTCAAGACGCCCTCCGGCTTCCGCGAGCGCATGGTCGGCCTCGACGCCGAGGGGGAGCTGACCTTCGCCGCCGGCGTCGCCGGCATCGACCCGGCGCTCCTGCCGGAGAACCACCGCACCGTTGCGAACGGCACGATCTTCGAGATCGCGCCGGCCCGCGAGGCGGTGATGACGGCGATCGGCGAAAGGCTCGCCCGTTCCGGCGGCACCGCGCTCGTCATCGACTACGGCCATTTCGTCACCGGCTTCGGCGACACGCTGCAGGCGGTGCTGAAGCACCGCTTCGACCCGCCGCTCGCCCATCCCGGCGAGGCGGACCTGACGAGCCATGTCGACTTCGCGCGGCTTGCGGCCACCGCCGCCGCGGCCGGCCTTTCCGTGCACGGCATGCTGCACCAGGGCGATTTCCTCGCCGGGCTCGGCATCGGCGAGCGTGCCTCCGCGCTCGGCCGCAACCGCGACGAGGCGACGCAGCGCGCGATCCTCGCCGATGTCGACCGGCTGGCCGGCTCGGGAGCCGGGAAAATGGGCGATCTCTTCAAGGTGCTCGCCGTCGGAAGCAGCCCGCTCGCACTCTTCCCCTTCCGCCAGCCCGATTGACACCGCCGCCAAGGAACGCCAACATCCGGGCCGATTTGCCCCGTCCGAAAGCCTTCCGGACGGCCCCGTCCAGAGCGGTTCCAGCAAGCGCGCGAAGCGGTCTTGCGTGCGGAATTGCGTGAAAACAAACAGAGAGAGCGTTCTCGCAATCCGCAAGGAACGCGAGGGGCTCCGATCCAGCCGAGACACGATGAAGGACGACGCGCTCCCCCTGCCCCTCGAAAGCCCGCTCCTCGAGCGCCACGCCGCGGGCGTCGTCCGCCACGGCTTCTTCACCCGCGCAGGCGGGGTTTCCGACGGCATCTGGCGCGGCCTCAACGTCGGGCTCGGCTCGCACGACGCGCGCGAGAAGGTGCTCGAGAACCGCGCCCGCGTCTGCCGCTGGTTCCGCGTTCCCCCGGACCGGCTCGCGACCGTCCACCAGGTCCATTCGCCGGACGTCGTCACCGTCGACGACGGGTATGACGGCACACGGCCCGCCGCCGACGCGCTGGTGACGGCGACGCCCGGCCTCGTCCTCGGGGTGCTGACGGCCGATTGCGGCCCGATCCTCTTCTGCGACCCGGAGGCCCGCGTCGTCGGCGCGGCGCATGCCGGCTGGAAGGGCGCGCTGGCGGGCGTGCTGGAAAACACCATAGCCGCGATGGAACGGCTCGGCGCCAGGCGCGACCGTATCCTCGCGAGCCTCGGCCCGTCGATCGGCCGGCAGAACTACGAAGTCGGCCCGGAATTCGTCGACCGCTTCCTTGCCGCCGATGCCGGCCATGCCCGCTTCTTCACGCCGTCGCAGAAACCCGGCCACGCGCTGTTCGACCTGCCGGGCCTGACGACCGAGCGGCTCGGCAGGGCCGGCGTGACGGCGGAGAACCTCGACATCTGCACCTATCCCGACGAGGAACGCTTCTTCTCCTACCGGCGCACCACCCACCGGCAGGAACCGGACTACGGACGCCAGATATCGGCGATCATGGTAAGGGCGTGACGCCCGCAGACGAGGGAGGACGGCAAGGATGGCCCTTCATTTCGACGCCGAGGAATACACCAACCGGCTGCAGCGGCTGACGGCGCGCATGCGCGAGGAGAAGCTGGACGCGATGCTGCTCTTCGCCCAGGAGAGCATGTACTGGCTCACCGGCTACGACACGTTCGGCTACTGCTTCTTCCAGACGCTGGTGGTGAAGGCCGACGGCGACATGGTGCTGCTGACGCGCTCGGCCGACCTGCGCCAGGCCCGCAACACCTCGACCATCGAGAAGGTCGAGATCTGGATCGACCGGGTCAACGCCGACCCGACGATGGACCTCAAGAACCTCCTGTCCGACCTCGACCTGCTCGGCTGCCGCATCGGCGTCGAATACGATACGCACGGGCTCACCGGCCGCAACGCCCGCCTTCTCGACAACCAGCTGCAGAGCTTCGGCGACCTCGTCGACGCCTCCACGCTCGTCGGCCGCCTGCGGCTGATCAAGAGCCCGGCCGAGATCGCCTATGTCGAGCAGGCCGCCGCCCTCGCCGACAAGGCGCTCGACGCCGCCCGCCCGCTGATCGCGCCGGGCGCCGACGAGGCGGAGATCCTCGCCGCCATGCAGGGCGCGATCCTGTCGGCCGGCGGCGACTATCCGGCGAACGGCTTCGTCATCGGCTCGGGCGACGACGCGCTGCTCTGCCGCTACAAGTCCGGCCGGCGGCGGCTTGCGGCCAACGACCAGCTCACCCTCGAATGGGCGGGCGTGGTGGCCCACTACCATGCCGCGATGATGCGCACCGTCGTCATCGGCGAGCCGACCAACCGCCACCGCGAGCTCTACAGCGCCTGCCGCGAGACGATCCAGGCGATCGAGATGGTGCTGCGCCCCGGCAACACCTTCGGCACCGTCTTCGACACGCATGCGCGCATCATGGACGAGCGCGGCCTCGCCCGGCACCGGCTGAACGCCTGCGGCTATTCGCTCGGCGCCCGCTTCGCCCCCTCCTGGATGGAGCAGCAGATGTTCCATGTCGGCAACCCGCAGGAGATCGAGCCGAACATGACGCTCTTCGTGCACATGGTCATCATGGATTCCGACACCGGCACTGCCATGACGCTCGGCCAGACCTATCTGACGACGACCGACACGCCGAAGCCGCTCTCGCGCTACGGGCTGGATTTCATCGACCTCTGACGGCTGCGGTTGACAGGCCCCGCCCGCGCCTCCCATAAATCTGTCCGGGGAACGGAGCCGCGGGCACGCTCCGGCAAGACGGACGACGAAGATGCAAGAGCTTTCGAAGCGGCTGGCACTGATCGGCCTCATCGCGATCCTTTCGGGCTGCAACACCACCGATGCGCTGACGCCGCAGGTCGATGTCGGCGGCGGCTTCTCCTCGCCGCCCGTCACCCAGAACGACCTGGACGGCATGACGGCCGAGAGCGCCCCCGCCGCGACGACCACGCAGCAGACCGCCTTCGCCTCCGACGGCGGCGCGTCCTCCGCCAACACGCTGCAGGCGCAGGCCGACGCGCTCGCCCGCAACGCCGGCACGCGGCAGCAGGCCGAGGCCCGCGAGACGGCGGCCCGCTCGCCCACCGCCGAGACGGCGGGCGGGACGGAGACCGCCGCGCTTGCCCCCGCCGGGGCGACGTCCGGCGAGACGATCCGCTTCCTGCCGATCATCGGCGCGCCGGTGCAGGCGGTGACCCCGCTCTCCAAGCGCCTCGGCGCCGAGGCGCGCGCGGGCGGCCTGACGATCAGGAGCGCCGCGGACGGCTCGGCCCGCTACATCCTGAAGGGCTATTTCTCGGCGATGAACGACGGCGGCAAGACAACCGTCGTCTATGTCTGGGACGTGCTCGACGGCTCCGGCGCGCGGCTTCACCGCATCCAGGGGCAGGAAAGCGTGCGCGGCACGGCGGCCGATCCCTGGACGGCGGTGCCCGCCGGCACGATGGAGGACATCGCCGCCAAGACCATCCGCCAGTATCTCGACTGGCGCGGCACGGCGCGCGGCTGATGCCCGGGCGAACGCCACGAAACGAACTCGTAACGAAATGCGGGGGAATCCGCTTTTCCCGTCCGCCAAGGCCCTTGCATTCGCTGAGCTTGCCGCTTAAACGCGGCCCATCAGCATAATCACGGGCGGACCATAGATGAAGGTTTTCGCGGGCAATTCGAACCGGCTCCTCGCCGAAGCGATCTGCAATTATCTGAATGTTCCGCTCGGCCGCGCCACGGTTCGGCGCTTCGCAGACCAGGAAATCTTCGTCGAGATCCAGGAGAACGTGCGCGGCGAGGACGTCTTCGTCGTCCAGTCGACCTCGTTCCCGACGAACGACCACCTGATGGAGCTCCTGATCATGATCGATGCGATCCGCCGCTCCTCGGCGCGCCGCATCACCGCCGTGATCCCCTATTTCGGCTATGCCCGCCAGGACCGCAAGCCGGGCCCGCGCACGCCGATCTCCGCCAAGCTCGTCGCCAACCTCATCACCCAGGCCGGCGCCAACCGCGTGCTCACTCTCGACCTGCATGCCGGCCAGATCCAGGGCTTCTTCGACATCCCGACCGACAACCTCTACGCCGTGCCGATCCTCGCCCGCGACGTGAAGGAGAACTACAACCTCGAGAACGTCATGGTCGTCTCGCCGGACGTCGGCGGCGTGGTGCGCGCCCGCGCGCTCGCGAAAAGGCTCGACTGTCTGCTTGCCATCGTCGACAAGCGTCGCGACCGGCCGGGCGAATCCGAGGTGATGAACGTCATCGGCGAGGTCTCCGGCAAGGACTGCCTGCTGATCGACGACATCGTCGATTCGGGCGGCACGCTCTGCAACGCCGCCGAGGCGCTGCTGAAGAACGGCGCCACCAGCGTCACGGCCTACATCACCCACGGCGTGCTCTCCGGCGGCGCGGTGGCGCGCGTCACCTCCTCCAAGCTCAAGGAGCTGGTGATCACCGACACGATCCAGCCGACCACGGCCGTCCAGTCGGCGCACAACATCCGCGTCATCTCGACCGCCAA
The DNA here is from genome assembly GCF_024609765.1 of Shinella pollutisoli. Classification (GTDB taxonomy): domain Bacteria; phylum Pseudomonadota; class Alphaproteobacteria; order Rhizobiales; family Rhizobiaceae; genus Shinella; species Shinella pollutisoli. Next base: position 12,599 of record NZ_JANFDG010000021.1, on the reverse strand, counting down.
CCTGCTCGGCGAGGCCATCAACCGCACGAGCGCCGAAGAGTCCGTTTCCAGCCTCTTCGACTGAGCGGGTTTCCACTCCCGGCCGAATATCCTAGCGTCGTCGAACGATTCGCGAGGAGAATAGCCACATGCCGATCCTGTCGACCCTCTTCCGCCCGAGGGCGGGACGCATCGTCGTCGCCCTTGCCGGGCTGGTGCTCGCCGCCTGCTCCGTCGACGTCGCCGACCCGAATGCCGGCGGCGGCTTCCGCCCGAGCCCGGGCCGCGCCTGCACGGCGGAATACCGCCCGGTCTGCGCCGCGCGCGGCGGCGACAGCCAGACCTTCGCCAATGCCTGCGAGGCGCAGGCGAGCGGCTTCCGCGTCCTCGGCCCCGGCGAATGCCGCCACGGCCGGCCGGAGCCGCGGCCGGACGAGAGCCGCGCCTGCACGCGGGAATACGCGCCGGTCTGCGCCGCGCGCGGCCGCGAGCGCCAGACCTTCGCCAACGCCTGCGAGGCGCGCGCGAGCGGCTACGACATCCTCGGCCGCGGCGAATGCCAGGTCGTGCCCGCGGACCGCAACCGCAACGATCGCGGCGAATGGCGCGAGGGCGACCGCGAGCGCGACGGCAGGGACAGGGATCGCGCGGACCGCAATGACCGGAGCCGCGGCGACCGGGACCGCGACGGCCGCGACCGGAACGACAGGGGCCGCGACGACCGCGCCGGCCTGCCGCGCGACCAGCGCGTCTGCACGAGCGAATACAAGCCGGTCTGCGGCCAGCAGGGCCGCGACCGCCGCACGTTCGGCAATGCCTGCGCGGCGGAGGTCGCCGGCTTCCGCGTGGTCCGGCCCGGCGAGTGCCCGGCACGCTGACGGTTGACGCGGCCGCATGGGGGCGTCAGCCCCTCGTCAGGCCTGCCGGCCACCTTCTCCCCGTAGACGGGGAGAAGGAAACATGCCGCACCGGCTTCCTAAGCCCCTCTCCGCGCCTGCAGGGAGAGGGTTGGGGCGAGGGATAAAAACACGGACGCGGCCGCCTGCCATCCGACGGTTCCCAAGCGGCGCGCGGCCTGCTACCAGTCACGCGTTCCATCCAGATGCAGCGAACCCGCCATGCTTCGTGATTTCTCCGTCCAGGCACTCTTCATGGGCCTGCTCACCGCCTTCGTCGGCTTCGCGAGCTCCTTCGCCGTGGTGCTGCACGGCCTTGCCGGCGTCGGCGCGACGGAGGCCCAGGCCGCGTCGGGCCTGATGGCGCTCTCGGTCTCCATGGGCGTCTGCGCCATCGTGCTCAGCCTGCGCACGCGCCTTCCCGTCTCCATCGCCTGGTCGACGCCGGGCGCGGCGCTGCTGGCGAGCGGCGGGACGGTCGAGGGCGGCTTTCCGGCGGCCGTCGGCGGGTTCCTCGTCTGCGCCGCGCTGATCGTCCTCGCCGGCCTGTGGAAGCCGCTCGGCCGCATGGTCGCCGCCATCCCGGCGACGCTCGCCAACGCCATGCTGGCCGGCGTGCTGATCGGCCTCTGCTTCGCGCCGGTGAAGGCGATCGCCTTCGATCCGCTGCTCGGCCTGCCGATCGTCGTCGCCTGGGCCGTGGTCGGCAGCCTCAACCGGCTCTACGCGGTGCCGGCGGCACTTGCCGCCTTCGTCGCCGTCCTCGCCTTCGGCATCGACATCCCGGACGGCGCCTTCGCCGGCCTTGCGGAAAGGCTGCTGCCGCAGCCGGAGGCGGTGGCGCCGGTCTTCAACATCGCCGGCCTCGTCGGCATCGCGCTGCCGCTCTTCATCGTCACCATGGCCTCGCAGAACATTCCCGGCATCGCCGTGCTGAAGGTCAACGACTACCGGCCGAACCCCGGCCCGCTCTTCGCCGTCACCGGCCTGTTCTCGCTGCTCTCGGCGCCGTTCGGCGGCCATGCCGTCAACCTCGCCGCCATCACCGCGGCGATGTGCGCGGGCTCCGACGCCCATCCGGACCCCGCCCGGCGCTACTGGGCGGCGGTCAATGCCGGCATGTTCTACGTGATCTTCGGCCTTGCCGCCGGCGCCGTCACCGCCTTCGTCTCGCTCGCCCCGCCGATCCTCATCCAGGCGGTGGCGGGGCTTGCGCTCGTCAGCGCCTTCGCCGGCTCCGCGCTCAACGCCTTCCGCGAGCCGGAAAACCGCGAGGCCGCCGCCATCACCTTCCTCGTCACCGCCTCCGGCGTCTCCTTCGCCGGCATTTCCGGCGCCTTCTGGGGGCTGGTGGCCGGCGGCCTGATGACGGCGCTCGCCCGCTACGCGCCGCGGCGCCGCGCCTGACGGCTCATTGCGGCTGGAACGGCAGCGGCCGGCCGTTGATCAGCACCTTGCCGTCCTCGCCGACGGCGATGTCCCAGCTCTGCGTGCCGTTGCCGAGGTCCTTCGCGAAGCCCTTGACCATCAGCAGCATGAAGGCCGCCTGGCCGAACTGCGGCACGGCGGCGGCGTTCTGCTGCAGATAGGCGACCGTCTTGTCGAAGTCGCGCGCGGTGATCGTCACGTCGGCGCTGTGGCCGTCCTTCTTTCCGGGCTGCACGCGCATCCGCCCGGTGAGGCGCACGTCGTAGATCGCGGACACGGCGGAGACGTCCTCGAAGGCGACGTTCATCGTCCCGGTCGGCAGCACGATGCGGCCCGCCTCCCGGCTCTCCTCGTCCGTCAGCGGCCGCGAGAAGTCGGTCCTGTCGAGCAGGTAGGTCATGGCGCCGGCGAGGTCGAGATCGGTGACGGCGGCGCGGAAGGTCGCCCGCTCCGGCACCACGCCCTCGAAGGCCGCCGGCAGCAGGCCCGCCGGCGGGCGCGGCCCGTCGATGTCGAAGCCGAAGCCGACGCGCGTCGCATGCGCGATGCCGTTCATGGCGATGTCGTAGCGCACCGACCGGGCGCCGAAGGTGCCCTGCGCCGTGCCGACCGTGACGTTGGAGGCGGTGATCGTCTCGGTGAGGTTGTCGAAGACCGGCAGCGCGGCGCGCAGCAGCGCCTTGAACCGCGCCGCCTCCGCCGGTTCGAGCGTCTTCTTCTGCATGTTGTCGAGCACGAAGAAGACGAGGTCCCGGAACACCTGGTAGCGCGCGCCGTCGAGACCGACATCGACGTCGACGACGTCGGCGGAGATCTCGACGCGCCCCTGCTCTCCGCCCGTCACCGTCTCGGTGAAGGCCTTGAGGACGCCGGTGCCGGAAATGTCGAGGAGCCCCGCCCCCGTCGTCTCGGCGGCGACGCGCATCGCGCTCTCGCCGAAACGTGCCTCGACCGACTGCTGCGGCGAGCGGCTTTCGAAGGCGAGGCCCTTCGCCGTCCAGTCGGCCGCGCGGAAATAGAGAATCTCCGGGTCGTAGATGCCGTCGAGCTTCATCGCCTCGACGAGGTAGGAGAAGCTGCCCTTGCCGGCGCCGGCGCCGAACGAGCCCTTGAGATCGAGATCGGTCGCCGCCTCGACACGATAGGTCCCGTCCTGCGCCGGACGCAGATAGGCCGTCACCGGCTTCAGCCCCTCGACCGCGAGCCCGCCGGCCCGCGCCTTCGCGGCGAGCACGGCCGGATCGACGCGCAGCTCGTAGAAGGTCGTCGCCGCCTGCACGGTGAGCAGGCCGGCGCGGGCGAGCTCCGGCGGCAGGTAGCGGGTGAGGCTGCGCTCGATCTCGCCCGCCGTCCGTTGCGAAACCTCGGCGGCCGGCGCGGCGCCGGCCGAAAGGGCGGCAAGCGCCGCTAGGGTGAGCGGGATCGTCCGTCGCATGTCCTTCTCCCTCGTGCGAACGCGTCCGCTCCACAATCCGGCCGCGGCCCGCCCCTGTCAATGCGGGCGCGGGCCTTGCATTTCCGGCGGTTCTCGTTTATCGGACCCACGTCCGCGCAGACACCCTTGGAGGCAACGCGGATGAGGCTTTCACGAAATCCTCACGTTTCGGACGGTCGGGACCACCCGCCCGCGCGAAGCGCTCCAGCAACATGAAAGGTAATGCCATGAGCAACGCAACCTACGAGCTCAAGGCCGAGACGCGCGAACGGGTTGGTAAGGGGTCCTCCCGTGAACTTCGCCGCAACGGCCTTATTCCCGCAGTCATCTACGGCGACAAGCAGCCCCCGCTCGCGATCGCCGTCTCGACGAAGGACGTCACGCTGCGCATCCATGCCGGCGGCTTCAAGACGACCGTCGCCACGATCGACGTCAACGGCGAGAAGATCCGGGTCCTGCCGAAGGACTACCAGCTCGATCCCGTCCGCGACTTCACGATGCATGTCGACTTCCTGCGCGTTTCCGGCGACACCCACGTCGTCGTCGAAGTGCCGGTCCACTTCGTCAACGAAGACAAGGCCCCGGGCATCAAGGCCGGCGGCGTCCTCAACATCGTGCGCCATGCGGTCGAGCTGCACGCGCTCGCCGACAACATCCCGGACTCCATCACCGTCGACCTCACCGGCCTCAAGGTCGGCGACGGCGTGCACATCTCGAACGTCACGCTGCCGAAGGGCACGAGCCCGGTCATCACCGACCGCGACTTCACCATCGCCACGATCGCGGCTCCGGCCGGCGGCGTGAAGAAGGACGAGGAAGAAGCCTCGGAAGAATAAGTCTTCCGCAAGGCCCGCCGATGCGAAGTCCCGCTTCCCGCGAAGCGGGACTTTTTGTTTGCGCGACGTCCGGGCCACGGAGACACCCCTGCGGGATGCTTGAATTCTCAGCGTTTTTCTGGTCCGCCGCTTCAACAACATTTAAGGTTTTCATGGAACGCTAGACCAGGGTTTTCGAAGGCGAGCCGGAAGAGGGGTACGAATGGGCTGGCTTGGCGCAGCGGAACTGCCGGCATGAGAATGCATTCGGTGGAAAGTCGCTTCATCGCGATCGTCATCGGCGCGCTGCTGATCTTCGTCGCGCCGCTCTTCGCCCTGTTTCTCATCGTCTCCTCCGACCGGGTCGCCCGCGAGCGGGAGCAGCACACGCAGGTGCTCGTCGAAACGAACGTGCAGGCGCTCGCCAAGCCCCTGTGGGACTTCGACCGGGAAAGCATCGGCCAGGTCGCCGCCACGCTCCAGGCTGATCCCGCCATCGCCTATGTGCGCGTGCGCGACACGGCCAACCTCATCGACGTGCGCAAGCCCGAGCTGGCCCCGGCTTTCCCGAATGCGCGCTCGATGACGACCGACATCCTCTACCATGCCGCCGACGGCATCAAGAAGGTCGGCACGGCGGAGATCTGGATCGAGAAGGAGGGCATTCTCGCACGCTTCAGCCGCGACGAGCTGACGATCTTCGCGATCTTCCTCTTCGCCGTCGGCACGATGTTCACCGCCGCCATCATCGGCAACCGCATCACCGTCATCCGCCCGCTGATGCGGCTGACGGCGGCGATCGAGGCGACCCGCCGGCTTGGCTCGCGCCACCATGTCGACTGGACCTCGAACGACGAGATGGGCGCGCTCGCCCACAACTTCAACGAGATGCAGAGCAAGCTCGAGCGCGAGGAGAACGAGCTGAAGCTGGCGCATGCGCGCGCAACCGACATCTACAACCTGACGCCGGCCATGCTCTTCTCGATCGACGCGCAGAACCGCATCACGGCCGTCAGCGACTACTGGCTGACGGCGACGGGCTACCGCCGCCGGGACGTGATCGGCCGCGACTTCACCGCCTTCGTCGATCCCGAATGGCGCGACGTCTATCGCGACCGCCACGCCACCAGCCGGTCGGAAGGCGGCATCTGCGAGGTGACGGTGTGCTTCCGCCGCGCCGATGGCAGCGTGATGGACGTGCTGATCCTGGAGACCGGCATCGCCGAGAGCGACGATCGCCAGGCGCTGTCGCTCTCCGTGATGACCGACGTCACCGACCTCAAGGAGGCCGAGACCCGCAATCACCGCCAGGCGATCACCGACCACCTCACCGGCCTCATCAACCGCCAGGGCTTCGAGGCGGTGCTGGACGACATGATCGGCAGGGCCGACCAGCACGGCCACCAGCTCGCCTGCCTCTTCGTCGACCTCGACCGCTTCAAGTGGATCAACGACAACCTCGGCCACGCCGCCGGCGACGACGTGCTGTGCGAGGTCGCCACGAGGCTGCGGCGGCAGCTGCGCGCCGACGACATGATCGCCCGGCTCGGCGGCGACGAGTTCGCGATCCTGCTGAGCGCCCCGAACGCGCGCCAGCTCGCCACCGACGTCAGCGCACGGCTCGCCGCCAGCCTGCGCCCGCCGATCCTCTCGCAGGGCTGCGAGCTCAACGTCAGCGCCAGCATCGGCATCGCCGTCTACCCAGACCATGCCGCGACCGCCGCCGACCTGCTGCAGAAGTCGGACATGGCGATGTATTCGCGCAAGAGGAGCGGCAAGAACGGCGTCCGCTTCTTCGACGCGGACATGCTCGACATCGCCCGCAAGCGCCTGGAGACGGAGCAGTTCATCGACCAGGGCCTGCGCGAGGACTGGTTCGAGGCCCATCTCCAGCCGATCGTCGCCCTTTCCGACGGGCGCGTGGCGGGCTTCGAGGCGCTGATGCGGCTCCACCACCCGCAGCGCGGCATCCTGCCGCCCGGCGAGATCGTCGGCATCGCCGAGGAGAACGGCTCGATCACCCGCATCGGCGATGTCATCCTGTCGAAGTCGATCGCCAATCTCGCCGCGATCTCGGCGATCGCCGGCTTCGGGGAGACCTATCTCGCCGTCAACTTCTCGCCGCTGCAGTTCGAGCCGGCGCTGCCCGCCCGGCTCGCGAGCCTGCTGATGGAGAACGACGTCACGCCCCCGCGCATCGTCATCGAGATCACCGAGGCCGTGCTGATGCTCGACAATCCGGCGGTGCGGGAGGTGCTCGACGCGCTGTCCGCGCTCGGCTGCCGCATCGCGCTCGACGACTTCGGCACCGGCTACTCGTCGCTGAGCTATCTCAACCGCTTCCCCGTGGATATCGTCAAGATCGACCAGTCCTTCACCCGCTCGCTGTCGACGAGCGAGAAGGCGCTGCGCGACAAGAGCCGCATGCTGGTCGAGGGCATCCGCACGATCTCGCACCAGATGGGCTGCACGGTCGTCGCCGAGGGCATCGAGACCGACGAGCAGTGGGAGATCCTGCGCGCCATGGACATCGAGTTCGGCCAGGGCTACCTTTTCAGCAGGCCGCTGCCGCTTCCGGCGCTGGTCGACAGGCTCGCGGAGTTCGTGCCGGAAGAAAGGGCTGCCGTTGCGTCCTAGTCGGTGGCAGGTGTTCTTGCGGAAACGAAGGAGGACGGGGCGATGAAGAGACTGCTTCCGGCGCTTGGCCTCCTGCTTGCCGCGCTGTCTCCCGCCCGGGCCGAGACCGTCCATTTCGTCACCGAGGAATATCCGCCCTTCAACTTCACGAAGGACGGCGCGATCACGGGCATCTCCATCGATCAGGTCCATGCCATCGCCAAGGGCGCCGGCGTCGACTACACGATCGAGATCATGCCCTGGGCGCGCGCCTTCGCGCTCGCCGAGCACCAGCCGATGCACTGCGCCTTCACGGCGACCCATACCGAGGAGCGCCACGACCGCTTCCGCTGGGTCGAGCCGCTCGTGCAGGACGTGATGGTTCTGGTGAAGCGCAGGGACGGCGGCATCGACGCGCATACGCTGGAGGAGGCGGTGAAGCTCAGGATCGGCGCGCAGCGCGACGACTTCGCCATCGGCCTGCTTGCCGCCAGGGGCTTCCGCGACATCGACCTCGCCGCCGATATCGACATCACGCTCGGCAAGCTGTTGAGCGGCCGCATCGACCTGATGCCGACCTCCCTGAAGACCTTTGAGAGCATGATCGCGGCCGGCCATCCGGTGGAGAAGGCGATGGTCATGGACGGGCAGACCTATGGGCTCGCCTGCAACAGGGCGATGCCGGAGGCGATCCACGCCCGCCTGCAGGCCGAGCTCGACAAGCTCATCCTCGAAGGCGGGCAGGACCGCATCTTCGCCGCCTACGGTCTCGCCAATCCCCGCACCGCCGCCAACGAGGCGAAGACCAGGAAGTGACCGCCCGCGGTTGACTTCCGCGCCGTTTTTCGGTGGTGAAGACGCAGACGGAAACTTCGGGCAGACAAAGACCATGCTGATTATCGCCGGCCTCGGCAATCCGGGCGCGAAATACGCGGGCAACCGCCACAATATCGGCTTCATGGCGGTGGACGCGATCCACCGCAAGAACCCCTTCTCGCCCTGGTCGCGGAAATTCAAGGGCGAGATCTCCGAGGGCGAGCTTGCCGGAGAGAAGGTGCTGCTCGTCAAGCCGCAGACCTTCATGAACCTGTCCGGCGAGTCGGTCGGCGAGGCGATGCGCTTCTACAAGCTGCCGCCGAAGGACGTCGTCGCGATCTACGACGAGCTGGATCTCGCGCCCGGCAAGGCGCGCATCAAGGTGGGCGGCGGCCACGGCGGCCACAACGGCATCAAGTCGCTCGACGCCCATTGCGGCAAGGACTACCGGCGCCTGAGGCTCGGTATCGGCCACCCGGGCGACAAGGAGCGCGTGACCGGCCACGTGCTCGGCGATTTCGCCAAGGCCGACCACGCCTGGCTCGATCCGCTGCTGGACGAGCTCGCGCTCAACGCCGCCATGCTGGTGCGCGGCGAGGATTCGCAGCTCATGAACAAGCTGGCGCTCGCCACCGGCGCCAAGCCCGACGCGCCGGAGAAGAAGCCCGCCCAGTCGCACATCCGCCCCGCCCGCAACCACGCCCAGCCCAAGGCCCTGCCCACGACGGGACCGATGGCGGACATGCTGAAGAAGCTGCTGGGCAAGCGGGAGGATTGAGGCGACGGCGCTGCCCCTCACCCTAACCCTCTCCCCGCAAGCGGGGCGAGGGGACCAGCCCCGCGGAACGACGACGGTTCAGGAAACGATGCGGCATATCCCTTCTCCCCGCCTGCGGGGAGAAGGTGGCGGCAGCCGGATGAGGGGCATCGGCGTCGCGCCACCCCTTGACCATCGCGCCCCCTTCCCCCATAGCGGGGGCAAATTCTCACGACGGACGGACCATTCTCCCATGGGCTTCAAATGCGGTATCGTCGGACTGCCGAACGTCGGCAAGTCGACCCTCTTCAACGCGCTGACCAAGACGGCGGCGGCGCAGGCTGCCAACTATCCCTTCTGCACCATCGAGCCGAACACCGGCGAGGTGGCCGTGCCCGATCCGCGCATGAAGACGCTCGCCGAGATCGCCGGCTCGAAGGAGATCATCCCGACCCGCATCTCCTTCGTCGACATCGCCGGCCTGGTGCGCGGCGCCTCGAAGGGCGAGGGTCTCGGCAACCAGTTCCTCGCCAATATCCGCGAGGTCGACGCGGTCGTGCACGTGCTGCGCTGCTTCGAGGACACCGACATCACCCATGTCGAGGGCCGCATCGACCCCGTCGCCGACGCCGAGACGATCGAGACCGAGCTGATGCTCGCCGACCTCGACAGCCTGGAGCGCCGCGTCGAGCAGACGCGCAAGCGCGCGACCGGCAAGGACAAGGAGTCGATGGCCCAGCTTCCGGTGATGGAAGCCGCGCTCGCCCTCCTGCGCGAGGGCAAGCCGGTGCGCACGCTGCTGGCCACCCTCGCCCCGGACGAGATCCACATCCTGCAGGGCCTCAACCTGCTCACCGCCCACCCGGTGCTCTACGTCTGCAACGTCGCCGAGGCCGATGCCGCGACCGGCAATGCCCATACGCGCGCCGTCGAGGAGATGGCGAAGGCGCAGGGCGCGGAGGCAGTCGTCATCTCCGCGGCGATCGAGGCCGAGGTCGCCCAGCTTCCCGAGGAGGAGGCCGCCGAGTTCCTCTCCGCCCTCGGCCTCTCGGAAGCCGGCCTCGACCGGCTGATCCGCGCCGGCTACAAGCTGCTCCACCTCATCACCTATTTCACCGTCGGCCCGAAGGAGACGCGCGCCTGGACGATCGAGCGCGGCACCAAGGCCCCGCAGGCCGCCGGCGTCATCCACTCCGATTTCGAGCGCGGCTTCATCCGCGCGCATACCATCGCCTATGACGACTACGTCGCCTACAAGGGCGAGGTCGGCGCCAAGGAGGCTGGCAAGGCGCGCGACGAAGGCAAGGAATACGTCGTGCAGGACGGCGACGTCATCCACTTCCGTTTCAACACCTGACGTCATGACGGACGCGCTGCTGACCTTCGAGGATTTTTCGCCCGGCCGCCGTTTCGACTTCGCACGGCGGACGCTGACGGCGGACGAGATCGTCGCCTTCGCGCGGGAATTCGATCCGCAGCCGATGCATCTCGACGAGCAAGCCGGCCGCGCCAGCATCCTCGGCGGGCTCGCCGCCTCCGGCTGGCACACCAGCGCGGTGATGATGCGCATGCTCTACGAGGCCTATATCCGCCGCGCGGCCTCGGAAGGCTCGCCCGGTGTCGACCTCATGGAATGGAAGCGGGCGGTGCTGGCCGGCGACACGCTCTCCGGCCATTGCAGCGTGCTGGAGGCGCGCGTCTCGCGCTCGCGGCCGGAGATCGGCATCGTCCGGTTCCGCGCCGAGGTGACGAACCAGCGCGGCGAGCTGGTCGCCGTCTGCGAATTTGCCAACATGATGCGCCGCCGGACGGCGGAAGGAGCCGGCCATGCGCATGGCTGAGCTCTATCCCGTCGGGCAGGCGGTCGAGATCGGCAGCCTCGTCTTCGCGGCGGAGGACATCGTCCGCTTCGCCGCCGACTTCGACCCGCAGCCGTTCCACCTCGACGCCGCGGCAGCCAGACGGTCGCTCTTCGGCGGCCTCTGCGCGTCGGGCTGGCATTCGAGCGCCGGCTGGATGAAATGCTTCGTGCCGTTCTGGGCGGGCGAATGCCGCCGGCTTGCCGCCGAGGGGATCGATCCGCCGAAGCTCGGCCCCTCCCCCGGCTTCACCGGCCTGCGCTGGCTGAAGCCGGTCTTCGCCGGCGACACGATCACCTACTCGGTGACGCTCCTGGCGTCGCGGCCGCTCGCCTCGCGCCCCGGCCGGCTGATCAACACGATCCTCTGCGCCGGCGCCAACCAGCACGGCGAGCCCGTCATCCGCTTCGAGAGCACGGTGCTGGAGTTCGCCTGACCCCGCTCAGTGCCCCGCGAAGGCGACGAGCGTGCGCACCTCGACGCCGAGCGCTTCCAGCCGGCGGCGGCCGCCGAGCTCCGGCAGGTCGATGACGAAGCAGGCGGCGACGATATCCGCGCCCATCTGGCGCAGCAGCTTCACCGCCGCCTCCGCCGTGCCGCCGGTGGCGATCAGGTCGTCGACGAGGATCACCTTCTCGCCCGGGCGGATCGCGTCCTTGTGCATCTCCATCTCGTCCACGCCGTATTCCAGGCTGTAGGCGATGCGCACCGTCTCGTGCGGCAGCTTGCCCTTCTTGCGGATCGGCACGAAGCCGGTCGAAAGCTGATGCGCCATGGCCCCGCCGAGGATGAAGCCGCGCGCCTCGATCCCCGCCACCTTGGCCACGCCGATGCCGGCATAGGGATGCACCAGCTCGTCCACCGCGCGGCGGAAGGCCCGCGGATTGCCGAGCAGGGTGGTGATGTCGCGGAAGACGATGCCCGGCTTCGGATAGTCCGGGATGTTGCGGATGGCGGCGACGAGTTCGGATTCGAGAGAGGAAATCATGATGCTCGTTCTGCTGGTTGGAATCGGCCGACATTGAACGGTGAAGCCGTCCTTGTCTACGTTCAGCACTGGGCCGAAGACGTTTTCGGCCGGGGTGGACACGGGGAACAAGCCATGTTTAGATACCCCCCATAGACCCCCATACAAAGAAAAGAAGTCCCTCATGGTCCCCCAGGTACGAATTTCCGATGTCGCCATCTGGTTCAATCACATCGAAAGCCCGGAACTGCAGGCCCGGCTCCGCAAGTTGCGCGACGGCGAATATATAAATTTGGAAGCGGACGGTGTCGTTGGCCGTTGGATACGGATGAACACCGGCAAGGACGGGCGCCCCACGGAGGCAATCCGGCCCGATGGCAGCATGAAGGACGTCTGGCGTCAGTGGTACAAGACTCGGCGGGGGGAAAAAATCCAGTTGCGTGAGGCGAGGCTTGCCGACGATTACCTGAAGAATATCGCGCCGCTCTTCCCGGAGTGGGAAAGCGATGAGGATGAAGAGGCGTTCCGTGATCTGTGAACGCTACGAGACGATCGTCGTCCCCTTCCCTTTCGCAGACATTCCAGTCCTAAAACGTCGCCCGGCGGTCGTCGTCTCCGGCCCGGCGTTCAATGAAAGGAACGGGTCGAGCGTGGTCGCTATGATCACGACCGCCAAGGCATCCGCCTGGCCGAGCGACGTCGCGCTGACGGACCTCGCGTCCGCCAACCTGCCGAAGAGCTGCGTCGTCCGCTGGCGCCTCGCCAGCATTCCGAATACGCTCATCCTGCGCAAGCTGGGCAGTCTCGGCCCGCTGGACCGGCTCGCCTGCGAACGCGAGTTCGCAAATATGCTCGTTTGACGAAGACAAGCCATGCCCTCCACCAGAGGTGGAGGTTTGAAACGCTGCGCTTGAACCGCTAGAAGCGGTTTTGCTATAAGTTAGTAGCTACGATTAAAGAGGTCGGCGAAGTCGGAAGCTTTGTCGGCCTTTTCCTGATTACGGATATAACGTCTGACGACCTGCTGATCA
>NZ_JANFDG010000020.1 GCF_024609765.1 Shinella pollutisoli | reverse complement strand
GTAGAGCGTGCCGATGTCGATGACGTCCGGACCGATCGTCCCGGATCGGGTCGGCAGCTCGACGGTGGCGCCGTCCAGATGGAGGGTTGCCTGGTTCGCTTGCATGGAAAACTCCGATGGGTATGTCCGGTCAGTCCCGGGACGGCGTGGTGGAGGGTGCGGCGACCGCCTGGCCGGAGAAAAAGGCGAGGAACGGTTCCAGCACCGCTTCGGGCCTTTCCTCCGCGGGATAATGGCCGGTCGGGATCGCCCATCCGCGCAGGTCGCCCGCCCAGGGGCGCCACGCCTCCAACGGCGTATAGTGCCGGCCGCAATGGCTGTTGGAACCCCACATCACCAGGACCGGGCAGGCGATCCTCTTCCGGCCGAAGTCCTCGCTGTCCATGGCGAAGTCGAGGGAGACGGTCGCCCGGTAGTCCTCGCAGATGGCGTGGATCTGCTCCGGCGTCGCGCAGCGCTTGTATTCGGCCATGGCGTCGGGGTGGAAGATCGAGAGGCCGACGCCCTTCTTGTTGAGCTTGTAGTCCATGTAATAGTCGAGGTCGCTGCAGATGAGGCGCTCGGGGAAGGGCGCCTTCTGCGCCATGAAGAACCAGTGATAGGCCTCCAGACCCCAGCCGAGGCTCACGTTCGTCAGCGCGTGGTAGGTCGGCACGATATCCAGCGCGGCGAGGCGCAGGACGCGGTCGGGATAGTCGAGCGCCATGCGGAAGGCGACCCGGGCGCCGCGGTCGTGTCCCGCGACCTGGAAGGTCTCGAAGCCGAGCGCGCTCATCACCTCGGCATTGTCCTCGGCCATGGCGCGGAACGTGTAGGCGGCATGGTCGGGGCCGCCGTCCGGCTTGGAGCTGTCGCCGTAGCCGCGCAGGTCCGGCGCCACCACCGTGAACCGTTCGGCGAGCGCCGGGGCGATGCGATGCCAGCTGACATGGGTCAGCGGATTGCCGTGGAGGAGGAGCAGCGGAGGCCCTTCGCCGGCGACCGCGACGTTGATCTCGGCGCCCCTGGTCCTGATCCGCTTGTAGCTGAAGCCGGGCATCAGGGCCGAAGACCGGGAGTCGGGAAGGCTTGGGGCATTGGCTATGGTCATGACGGGTACCTCCTGCGCAACACATACTCCAAGTCGGTAAACTGTCAACAGTTTGTCGTTGACAATATGAGGATGCTCAGCCAATAGGGTGCGCAGGGTCACGCGCCGGGATCTGTCGCCCGGTGCGCGATGGCCGCCAAGGTCGGAGGAAGTCGTGAGCGAACGTGATTTGAGGATTGCCGTGATACCCGGGGACGGGATTGGCAAGGAGGTCGTGCCGGAGGGCCTGAAGGTGCTGAGGGCGGCCGCGCGCCTCTATTCCATTCCCCTGGCCTTCGACGAATTCGATTTCGCGTCCTGCGACTACTACCGGCAGCACGGCAAGATGATGCCGGACGACTGGAAGAGCCGGATCGCCGGACACGACGCCATCTTCTTCGGCGCCGTCGGCTGGCCGGACACGGTGCCGGACCACATATCGCTGTGGGGCTCGCTGCTGCAGTTCCGCCGCGAGTTCGACCAGTACGTCAACCTGCGCCCCGTGCGGCTGATGCCGGGCGTGAAGTCGCCGCTTGCCGGCCGCAAGCCGGGGGATGTCGATTTCCTCGTCGTGCGCGAGAACACCGAGGGAGAATATTCCTCCATCGGCGGCCGGATGTACGAGGGAACCGACAGGGAGATCGTCATCCAGGAGACGGTGATGAGCCGCCGCGGCGTCGACCGCATCCTGCGCTACGCCTTCGAACTGGCGCGCCAGCGGCCGAAGCGGCACGTCACCTCGGCCACCAAGTCGAACGGCATCTCCATCACCATGCCCTACTGGGACGAGCGGCTGAAGGCGATGGCCGACAGCTATCCGGACATCCGCTGGGACAAGTACCACATCGACATCCTGTGCGCCCATTTCGTGCTCAATCCAGACCGCTTCGACGTGGTCGTCGCCTCGAACCTGTTCGGCGACATCCTGTCGGACCTCGGGCCCGCCTGCACGGGCACGATCGGCATCGCGCCGTCGGGCAACATCAATCCGGAGCGCGACTTCCCCTCCCTGTTCGAGCCGGTCCACGGCTCCGCGCCCGACATCGCCGGCAAGGGCATCGCCAATCCGGTCGGCCAGATCTGGGCAGGCGCGATGATGCTGGAGCATCTCGGCCATGCCGAGGCGGCGGACGCGATCGTCGCGGCGATCGAGACCGTCACCGCCGATCCGCGGACGGCAACGCGCGACCTCGGCGGCTCCGCCGACACCGCCACCTGCGGCACGGCGATCACCGAGGCGCTGGCGGCGTCCGGCGGCGTCCGCCGGTCGGCCTGAGGAGGCACGCATATGGCACATTCGAAGGACAGCCGGCCGATCATCGCGCTCACGCCGGGCGACTGCACCGGCATCGGCCCGGAGATCACCGCGAAGATCCTGGGCGGGAATGCCGTGCATGCGGCCGCGCGCATCGTCGTCGTCGGCGACGCGCGCGTCCTGGAGATGGGGATGCGGCAGGCGGGCGTCGATTTCGCCTTCCGCCGCTACGACGGGCCGGCGGCGGTGGACTGGGACCGCGCGGAAATCCCCCTCGTCGATCTCGGCAACAGCGACCCGGCCCGCGTCCCCGCCGGCGCGGTCAGCGCGGAGTCCGGCTTCGTCACCGGCGAGACGCTGGCGCGCGCCGTCGAGTTCGCCCGCAGGGGCGAGGTGCACGCCATCAGCTTCGCCCCGCTGAACAAGCGGGCGATGTACGACGGCGGCTGGACCTTTCCCGACGAGCACAAGATGTTCGCGCATCTCCTCGAGCATCGCGGCTATTTCAGCGAGATGAACGTGCTGAACGGCCAGTGGATGTCGCGCGTCACCAGCCACGTCTCGCTGAGGCAGGCGCTCGATCTGATCAACGAAACCTCGATTGCGGACGCGATCGTGCTGGCGCACGACACGATGCGCAAGGCGGGCATCGCCGAGCCCCGCATCGCCGTCGCCGCGCTCAACCCGCATGCCGGCGAGAACGGGCTGTTCGGACGCGAGGAGATCGATCTCATCGGCCCGGTCGTCCGCGCCATGGCCGGCAAGGGATATGACTGCAAGGGGCCGTTTCCCGCCGACACGGTCTATCTGAAAGCATTCGCCGGCGAGTTCGACAGCGTGGTGGCGATGTACCACGACCAGGGCCAGATCGCGACGAAGCTCAAGGGCTTCAACCGCGGCGTCACCGTGACGGCGGGCCTCGACACGGTGTTCACGACGCCGGCGCACGGCACGGCCTTCGACATCGTCGGCAAGGGCATCGCCTCGCCCGAAGCCTTCGAGACCGCGGTCCTGCTCGCCGCGAAGCTGGCGGCGATGCAGGCCGCCTGACGCGGTGCATGGATGAAACGGCAATGCGGCGGGCGCGATCATGTCGCCCGCCGCATTCGTGTGTCGTCCGTGCCGCATCCTCAAACGTTCGAGGAATGGATCGCGTCGATGACCGCGTCCGTCACCTCCTTCGTCGTCGCCGTGCCGCCGACGTCGGGCGTCAGGATGCCGTTGCCGGTCACCCGCTCCACGGCGCGCATCAGGCGGGCGGACGCGTCCTGCTCGCCGAGATGGTCGAGCATCTGGGCCGCGGTCCAGAAGGTCGCGACCGGATTGGCGATGCCCTTGCCGGTGATGTCGAAGGCGGAGCCGTGGATCGGCTCGAACATCGACGGGAAACGGCGCTGCGGGTCGATGTTGGCGGTCGGCGCGACGCCGAGCGAGCCCGCCAGCGCGCCGGCGAGGTCGGACAGGATGTCGGCGTGAAGGTTGGTGGCGACGATCGTGTCGAGGCTCTGCGGCTTCAGCGTCATGCGCACGGTCATGGCGTCGACGAGCATCTTGTCCCAGGAGACGTCCGGGAACTCCTCCGCGACCTCGGCGGCGATCTCGTCCCACATGACCATGCCGTGGCGCTGGGCATTCGACTTGGTGACGACGGTGAGCAGCTTGCGCGGCCGCGACTGCGCGAGCGTGAAGGCGTAGCGCATGATGCGCGTCACGCCGACGCGGGTGAAGATCGCGACCTCCGTACCGACCTCCTCGGGCAGGCCCTTGTGGGCGCGGCCGCCGTGGCCGGAATATTCGCCTTCCGAATTCTCCCGGACGATCACCCAGTCGAGATCGCCCGGACCGCAATTGCGCAGCGGCGGCGTGATGCCCGGCAGGATCTTGGTCGGCCGCACGTTGGCATACTGGTCGAAGCCCTGGCATATCGGCAGCCGCAGGCCCCAGAGCGTGATGTGGTCCGGCACGTCGGGGGCGCCGACGGCGCCGAAATAGATGGCGTCGAACTTCCGCAGCGTCTCGAGGCCGTCGGCGGGCATCATGACGCCGTGCTTCCGGTAGTAGTCCGAGCCCCAGTCGAAGGTCTCGACGTGGAAGCGGACGTCGCCCATGCGCTTTTCCAGGCTTGCGAGGACCCGTGTTCCCGCATCGATGACTTCGGGGCCGATGCCGTCGGCGGGAATGGCGGCGATGGTGTGTTCACGCATGGGGTCTCTCTCCTTGGAACCTGAGGCGGCTTTGCGCGAGGGTGGGGGAGAAAAGGCTTGTGAACAACGCTTCCGAAATTATATAAATTATTTGAATAAATGGAGGCTTCCGTTTGGAGATCAGGCAATTGCGCTGCTTCGTCACCGTGGCGGAGCACCTGCATTTCGGGCGCGCGGCGCAAAGCCTCGGAATCCTGCCCGCCTCGCTCGGCCGCGAGATCAGACTGCTCGAGGAGGCGCTGGGGACGCGGCTGATGGAGAGGACGACCCGCCATGTCGCCCTCACCGAGGAGGGGACGCGGCTGCTGGCCGACGCCCGCCGGATCGTGTCGCTGGTCGACGAGGTCGGGCAGCGCTTCCACGGGAGGCGGCCGGCGGAGCGGCGCGAGATCCGGGTCGGCGCGATCGACAGCGCCGCCGCGGGCCTCATTCCCCGCTTGCTTCACGACCTGAAGGATCAGGAGCCCGAGATCTCCGTCCGGCTCCTCGAAGACAAGGGCGTCCGCCTGTTGCCCAAGCTCCTGTCGGGCCGCCTCGACCTCGTGTTCGTCCGGCCTCCCGAGACGCTCGACCGGCGGATCAGGCTCCGTCGCCTCTTCAACGAGACGGCGGTGGTCGCCGTCGCCGAGGGCCATCCTCTCGCCGCGCGGCAGACGATCCGCATCGGCGAGCTGGACGGCGAGCCGCTGATCGTCCCCGATCGCCGGTTCCGCCCCCACAGCCACGACTTCACGATCAAGCTCTTCGCGGATGCGGGCCTATCCGTGCGGATCGCGCAGGTCGCCGACGAGAAGCAGACGATCGTCAATCTCGTCGCCGCGGGCATAGGCCTTGCCATCGTTCCGCTGTGGACCTCGCGCCTGGCCGTCAGCGGGGTGCGGTATATTCCGTTCGAGGCGGCATCGCAGGCCTTGCCCGCGCAACTGCCGCTCGCCGCCGCGTGGCTTCGCGGCGTTCGCGATCCGCGGCGGGACAGGCTGCTCGCCGTCCTGACCCGCAATCTCGACGATTACGCGCGTCACGCCTGACGACGGCCTCCGCCGGGCCTTCCGGGCAGAAAAATAGCGCAGTAGCGGTTGCTGCTGCGCTTCAGGGCTTCGGGCTGTCCGCCGGACTGCTTCTCAGCGTGCGTTGCCCGCGACGGCCGCACGGATGTGCGAGCGGGAGATGCCGAGGTCCTGGAGGGCGCGGTCGTCGAGCGCGTCGAGTTCGCGGACGGCACGGCGTTCGGCGGCGTATTTCTTGAGCTTTGCGAAGACGTTCATGATCAACTCCTTTGTGTTGCCCGTAATATAGGCGCTCTCATGCCTGATCGAAATGCATATGCTTGCACTGTAGGCATGCAGCGATCGCATGACACGGACCGCACCAGACCTCGACCTGTCGCGTCATGCCGGGCGTTCGCGAACGCTATGGCGGCAGAATGGAGTTGTGCTGGCGAAAGCCGGCCGGCAGCAGGGACCGGTCGCGGCGCGCATGGCCGCCGATCCGGCCGCCTCATGCCGGGCTCCGCGCGGCCGGCGGTTGCTTCCGGCTACTTCCGCTTCTTCTTGGGCAAGGGCGCAGGCTCCGCGGCTTCCTTCGCCAGGCGCAGCGCCTTGAGCTTCTCGGTCTTCTTGTCCCGGGCCGCGGTCTCCTGCGCGATGATGCCCTTGGCGACGGAGTTGGTCTCCTCCGCCTTCGACGCGGCGCTCGTTCTCGTCGGCTTGAAAAACTGCTCTCGTGTAGCGGTCATCGATCGCTCCTTCTGACTGGGTATCAGGCGTTCACCGGCTCCGGCCGAGCGGCGCCTTCTTCTTGGGGGCCGGTATCAGGCCTTCGCGCTGCGCCTTCTTGCGGGCGAGCTTGCGGGCCCGGCGGACGGCCTCGGCCTTTTCCCTTGCTTTCTTCTCGGAGGGCTTTTCATAGGCGCTGCGCGCCTTCATTTCCCGGAAAAGCCCTTCCCGCTGCATCTTCTTCTTCAGAACGCGGATGGCCTGTTCGACGTTGTTGTCCCTGACGAGAACCTGCAAAACATATCCTTTCGATCACGGCTTGGCCGCTTGGGTTATTTCCTGATGCGGATGCTGGAGGGCTTGAACCAAGGTTCACCCTTCGTGCGTTCGAACATGGAGTCGTCGGCCGCCTTTTCCGCGGTCGCCTCCGGTGCCTCGATGTCGCTGGCGACGATCCGGCGCTCGTATGTCTCGCTGCCGAGGCGGATGCGGTACTGCGCTTCTCCGTGATCGGCCGGAAGGATTGCGACGATCCTGCATTCGCGGTTGCTGTCGGCGGAGCGGAAGAGATCGGCCTTGAGCGTGACCGTTTCACCGATCGCATAGGTCCTGTGGCGCATGGATCATGTCCTTCGACTGTATACGCTGGAAACAAAAAGGCCGGGCGTTACCCCGACCTCTCCTGTCGCTCTCCGTCTTCGCTGCCAGTACATCCGTGGTCAGCGCAGAGGGGCAACAATTCTTATGCAGCGCGCAGATTGTCGGCCGAGCTCTTGCCCGACCTGCGATCCTGAACGATGTCGTAGCTCACCTTCTGGCCTTCGGCCAGCGAGCGGAGGCCGGCACGTTCGACCGCCGAAATATGCACGAACACATCATTCGCGCCGTCGTCCGGTGCGATGAAGCCGAAGCCCTTGGTGCTGTTGAACCACTTTACAGTGCCCGAATTCATAACGATATCCTTTCAATCGTTGGAGGAAGCGGCTGGGTTAGCCGCAGGTAGATCGACGATGAGAGGAAATCTGACCGGGCCGCTAGGGCGATAGACAAAGGTCACAAGCAAAGTTCGATAGGCATAAGATAGGTGCCTTTTCGGCGTTCTGCAAGGTCTTTGTTGCGGCACCGACGGCCGCGGCGTCGATAATACTGATTTAATCGCATGAAATCAGCGATATAGGCGGGCTTTTTTGTTTCGTCCGGTCCTGCTCAGGACATCAGGAATTCCCGTGCGACGCTGCGGATGCCCGCGCCGTCGAGCCTGTAATGCGCATAGAGATGCGTCGGCGGCGCGATAAGGCTGAATTCGTCGTGGATGCCGTGACGCTTCAGCTTCACGCCCGCCCCCTCGTCCGTCAGCACTTCGGCGACGGCCGCGCCGAGGCCGCCCAGAACGTTGTGCTCCTCGACGGTCATCATCCTGCGCGCCCGCGCGGCGGCCGAGAGGATGGCGTCGCGGTCGATCGGCTTGATCGACGCCATATCGATGACGCCCACCGACCGGCCTTCGGCGTTCAGCGCGCGGGCCGCTTCGAGCGCGCCGTGGACGGCCATGCCGCATGCGACGATGGTCAGCTCCTCGCCCTGGAGATGCTCGTGCGCCCTGCCGAAGGCGAAGGTCGCGTCCCTGTCGTAGACGACCGGATCCCGGCCGCGGCCGATGCGGAAGTAGATGGGCCGGTCGTGTTCGGCCGAAGCGCGGATCGCCGCCTCGAGCTGCGCGCCGTCCGCGGGCGAGACCACGGACAGGTCGGCGATCGAGCGCATGGTCGCGATGTCCTCGGTCGCATGGTGGGAGGTGCCGTAGAAGCCGAGCGAGATCCCCGTGTGGTGGCCGATCAGGCGCACCGGCTGGGCCGAATAGGCGACGTCCATGCGGATCTGCTCGCAGGCGAGCAGGGCGATGAAGGACGCGAACGTGGCCACGAAGGGCGTGACGCCGCAGGTGGCGATGCCGGCGGCCACGCTCACCATGTTCTGCTCGGAAATGCCGAAGGGGATGTAGCGGTCGGGATAGACCGTGGCGAAGCGGTTGAGCCCGTTCGAATATTGCAGGTCGGCGGAGCCGGCGACGACGTTGTGCCCGGCCTTCACCAGGTCGATGAGCCCGTTCGAAAGGTGATCCAGGCCCGGATTGGCCGCGTTGAGGCCGCGATACTGCCAGGAATTGGGGGAAAGCGGACCGGTCATCTCAGGCCTCCCGGGCGTTGATTTCGGCGATGGCGGCTTCGGCGTCGGAGGGGTCGAGATAACCGAGATGCCAGCCCGGTTCGGTCTCCATATAGGAGACGCCCTTGCCCTTCACGGTCCGGGCGATGATGCAGCAGGGGCCCTGCCGGTCGTCGTCCGCCCGCACGCGGCGCAGGAGCTCCGTGGTCGCCGCGACGTCGTGGCCGTCGACGGTGTGGACCTCCCAGCCGAAGGCGCGCCACTTCTCGTCCAGCGGCTCGATGTTCATAACGTCGTCGACCCTGCCGTCGAGCTGGTAGCCGTTGCGGTCGACGATCGCGATCAGGTTCCTCGCCCCGTGCCGGGCGGCGCAGAGCGCCGCTTCCCAGACCTGGCCTTCCTGCATCTCGCCGTCGCCCATCATGCAGAAGACCTTGTAGTCCTCGCCGGTCCAGCGCTGCGCCAGAACCATGCCGAGGCCGTTGGAGAGGGCGTGGCCGATGGAGCCGGACGAAAAGTCGACGCCCGGAACCTTGCGCATGTCGGGATGGTCACCGAGCGGGCTGCCGAGACGCGTGTACCCGTCCAGCCATTCCTTCGGGAAGAAGCCGAGATCCGCGTAGATGGGGAAGAGGCCGACGGCCGCATGCCCCTTGCCGATGGTGAAGCGGTCGCGCGAGGACCAGCCGGGCTCGCCCCGGCGCAGCCGCATGACGTCGTAGTAGAGCGCCGAGAAGATCTCCGCCGCCGAGAAGACCGACGTGTAATGGCCGGTTTTCGCGATCTCGATGAGGCGGATGGTCTCGAGGCGGATGAAGCGCGCCCGCTCCTTCAGCATGGCCACCGTCTCCTCGGAGGGCGCGAAGCTGTTCGACTTCGGCGCCGATGCCGTATCGGTCGTCAGAGCCATCGGATTCTCCTGTATGAGGGGCCGGAGGCGAAGGCCGGGGTCACCGCGCGCGGCTTTCCAGCTTCGCCTTGATGCGCGCGAGAACGGCCGGGTTGGACTGCGGGGGGATCGTCGCCCAGGCGCGCTTCAGTTCCGTAAAGGCTTCGTCGGTCGCCGCGAGCGTCCTTGCGATGTCCGCCTCGGTCAGCGCCGATGTCGCGAACATGTTGTGGTAGGGATGCAGATAGACGCCCCGCCTGACGGCGGCTGCCGCCCAGAAATAACCCCTGCGCATGTCCGGGTCGTCGTCGAAGAAGATCTGGGGCATCTGCGCGGGGCCGGTCTGGCGGATGCCTATGCCGTGCGCCGCCGCCTGCTCGGCAATGCCCTTTCTCATCTCCTCCGCCCGCGCGATCATGCGCTCCAGATAGTCCGACGTCCGCACGGTCCGGAGGGTCGCGACGGCGGCGGCCATGGGAACGGCCGAGAACCAGAACGATCCGGTGACGTAGATGCCGCAGGCTGCGGCGCGCACCTTCTCGCTGCCGAGAAGCGCGGAGATCGGATAGCCGTTGCCGAGCACCTTGCCCCATGTCGTCAGGTCCGGCTCCACGCCGAACAGGCTCCAGCTCGCATCCCGCGCAAGCCGGAAGCCGGCCCGGACCTCGTCGACGATCAGCAGCGCGTCCGCGTCGTCGCACAGCCGCCGCGCCTCCCGCGCGAATTCCGCCGAAGGCAGGAACTGGTCCTCGAAGACCTCGTGCCGGAAGGGCGTCACGAAAACGCCGGCGACGTCGCCGTCCGCCTGCCGGAACGCGTCCCTGAGGCTGTCGGTGTCGTCGTAGCGGAAATAGATGATGTGGGCCCGGTCCTCCGGCAGCGTGCCCTTCGGGTTCGGCGTGTTCCAGGGCGAGGCGCCGTGATAGGTGCCGTGGGCGACGAGGATCTTGCGCCGCCCCGAATAGGCGCGCGCCAGCACCATCGCCATCGACGTCGCGTCGCTGCCGTTCTTGCAGAACATCGCCCATGCCGCATGGGTGACCATCCCGACGAAGTCTTCCGCGAGCGTCACCATCGCCTCCGACGGCCCGGTCAGGGTGTCGCCCAGCGCCGCCTGGGCGCCCGCGGCCTGTTCGACGTCCGGATGCCGGTAACCGAGTAGGTTCGGGCCGAAGGCGCACATGTAGTCGACATAGTCGTTGCCGTCGGCATCCCAGATGCGCGCGCCCTCGCCGCGGGAGAAGAACTGCGGGAATTCCTCCGGCAGCAGCGCGACCGATTCATGGCCGTACATGCCGTTGGGGATTACCTCGCGCGCCCTTTCCCGCAGCGCACGGTCCTTCGAATTCGTTCTCATCGTCATGATCCTTCCCTCTCGCAGCGATTTCTGCGCAATCAACCGTGTACGCCTCCGTCAGGCGAAGACGCGCCCGTCCCCCTCGTTCCAGCCGATGAGGATTTTCTCGCCGATGACCGGCGGACGGGCGAAATCCAGGAGCGGCTTGCGGACCACCATCGTCTGCCCCCCGCCGATATCCACGAGCGCGCGCAGATGGTCGCCGAGATAGGTCGTGTCGGCGATCTTGCCTTCGCACTGGTTGAGCCGGTCGCGCGCCGCGCTTCCGACCACGAGGTGTTCCGGGCGCACGGCGATCTTCAGGGGCCTGCCCGCCTCGGCGAAGCCGTCGGCGGAGCGCATGCGCACCGTCCGGCCGCAATCCAGCAGCACGCGCCCGCGCCCGCTGTCGTCCGTTCCTTCCGACCGGCCGGAGAGGATGTTGTTCTCGCCGATGAAGCCCGCCACGAAGACGCTTGCGGGTTGCTCGTAGAGCTCCTGCGGGCTGGCGATCTGCGCGACGGCTCCGCGCTCGAAGATGGCGATGCGGTCGGACATGGCGAGCGCCTCGGACTGGTCGTGCGTGACGTAGACCATCGTGACGCCGAGCTCGCGGTGAATCTGCTTGATCTCGTACTGCATGTGCTCGCGCAGCGTCTTGTCGAGCGCGCCGAGCGGCTCGTCCATCAGCACGAGATCGGGCTCGAACACCAGCGCGCGGGCGAGCGCGACGCGCTGCTGCTGCCCGCCGGACAATTCGCTCGGCCGCCGGTTCTGCATGCCCTCCAGGCGAACCATCTCGATCGCCTTGCCGACCTTGGACTGGATCTCCTCCCTGCTTCGCTTCCGCATCCGCAGCGGATAGGCCAGGTTCTGCGCCACGGTCATGTGCGGAAACAGGGCATAGTTCTGGAACACGACGCCTATTCCGCGGCGGTGCGGCGGCAGGTGCTCGATCGGCTTGCCCTTGACGAGGATGTGGCCCCTGGTGGGGGTCTCGAATCCCGCGAGCATCATCAGCGTCGTGGTCTTGCCGGAGCCGGAGCCGCCGAGAAGGGTGAGGAACTCGCCCTGCCTGACCGACAGGCTGAGGTTCTCGATGACGACGGTCCGCCCGTCATACGTCTTCTGCACGCCAACGAATTCGACGATGTTGCCGGGTTCCATGTCAGACCTTCCATGCGCGTCGGGGATGCGCCCTCTGTTTTCCTGCTCCTGCCGGAAACGATCTCCGCTTCGTTCTAGTCCCGATAGGGGACCTCGGTGCCGAGCCAGCCCTCTTCCTGGCGCTGCCAGTAGAGGTCGTGCAGGCGCCTGGTCAGCGGGCCGGGCCTGCCGTCGGCCACGGTCCTGCCGTCGATCGTCGTCACCGGCATGATGCCGCCGGCCGTGCTGGTCATGAAGATCTCGTCGGCGTCGAGCAGTTCGCCGATCGCGACCGGCCGGACGTCGCAGCGCAGTTGCAGCTGCTCGCACAGCTCGACGACCGTCCGCCGCGTCATGCCCTCGAAGACCCCGCTGTCCGGCGTGCACAGCACGTTGTCCTTCACCACGAACACGTTGAAGCCGGCGCCTTCCGTGATGTTGCCGTCGCCGTCGCGCAGCACGGCCACGAAGGCGTCCCGGTCGTAGGCCTCGAAGATGCCCATGGTGAGGTCCAGCCAATGGAAGTTCTTGATGCGCGGGTCGACGGCCTGCGGCGCGATGCGGTGGACGGAGCTGACGACCATCGGGACGCCCTGTCGGCGCTGGTCGTCGTTGGCGATCCAGACGAAGGGGGCGGCAAAGGCGTAGAACCGCTGCGTGCAGAGGCGGGGATCGCGGCTGCCGACCGGCGGCAGGCCGCGCGTGCAGGTCATCTGCACATAGGAATCGCGCAGCCCGCTCAGGCTGACGCACTCGATGAGGATCTCGGCGATCTGCTCGTGCGTGTAGGGCAGGGACATGCGCAGGCCGCGCATGGAGGCGAAGAAGCGTTCGATATGGTCGTCGAGGCGGAAGAACCGCCCCTTCCAGACGTGGGCGACGTCGTAGGTGGCGTCGGAGCGCACGAAGCCGCGGTCGAGGATCGGCACGCTCGCCTCCGCCAGCGGCATGTACCGCCCGTCTATATAGGCGACGCCGGCCTGGGGATTGGCGATGTGGACTTGGTTCTCCTGGGTCATGTCAGGCCTTTCCGAGATTTCTGGCGTTGCGGTTCACGAGGAAGAGCGCGGTGACGAGGCTGAGGATGGCGACGAGCATGAGGAATGTCGCCATCGCCAGGATGGAGGGTTCGATGTTGTCGCGCAGCCCCTCGAACATCTTGAGCGGAAGGGTCCGCTGGCCGGGCCCGGCGAGGAACAGCGTCACCACGACCTCGTCGAACGAGGTCATGAAGGCGAAAAGCGCCCCGGAGATGATCCCCGGCGAGATCACCGGCACCAGCACGGTCATGAAAGCCCTGAACGGCGAGGCGCCGAGGCTTGCCGCCGCCCGCAGCAGCCCCATGTCGAAGCCCTGCAGCGTCGCCGTCACGGTGATGAGGACGAACGGCGCGGACAGGACGGTATGGGCGATGATGACGCCCGGCATGCTCGCCGTCAGCCCGAGCTTCGCCATCAGGAAATACATCCCGAGGCCGCTGATGACGGGAGGAACGATCATCGGGGCGATGAGGAAGCCGAGGATGGCGGTCGGCATCGGCAGGTCGCGGCGGGCGAACGCATAGGCTGCCAGCGTGCCGAGGATCGTCGCCGCCGCCGTCGACACCGCGCCGACGATCAGGCTGTTCTTGAGGGAGGCAAGCCACGGCCCGTCGCCGAACACCCGCTCGTACCACTGCATGGACACGCCCGGCAGCGGATAGGAGAGGAAGCTTCCGGAGCTGAAGGACAGCGGAACGATGGCGACGAGCGGCACGACGAGGAACAGCATCATCACGACGCCGAAGGCGTAGTAGAGCGTCCGCACGGCCAGGGCTTGATGACGGTATTGCATGGGCGGCCTCACTTCAGTCCGGCGAGCTGCCGCACGCCCACCGTTCGCGCCGCGAGGAAGTAGACGACGACGGTGCACACGAGCAGGATGATGCCGAGTGCGGACGCCATGCCCCAGTTGATGGTGGTGTTGGCGAAGAACGCGATGAAATAGCCGATCATCTGGTCGCGGGCGCTCGCGACCAGCGACGGCGTGATGTAATAGCCGGCGGTGACGATGAAGGTGAGCAGCACGCCCGCGCCCACGCCCGGCAGCGTCATCGGCAGGTAGACGTTCAGGAAGCCGCGGACCGGATGTGCGCCGAGCGACGCCGAAGCCTTCATGAAATGCGACGGGATGCCCTTCATCGTGGAATAGAGCGGGAGCACCATGAACGGCAGCATCATGTGGATCATCACGATGTAGAGCCCGGTGGTGTTGAAGATGAGTTCGAGAGGCTCGCGTATGAGGCCGAGGGAGCCGAGGAGGGAGTTGACCAGCCCCTCGCGCTGGAGAAGCACGATCCAGGCGGAGGTCCGCGCCAGCAGCGACGTCCAGAACGGCAGCATCACCGCGATGATGAGGGCGATCGAGAACGGGCGCGGCGCGACGACCATCAGATTGGCGAGCGGGTAGCCGAGGAGCACGCACGCCGCCGTGACGACTGCCGCCGTCTTGAGCGTGCGCAGGAGGATGTCGATATAGGTGCGCTGCTCCTCGGGCGCCTGCACGATCCGGCCGGTATCGTCGACGGCGAGGTCCACCGCGGCCAGCATGTAGTAGGGCGTATAGGCCGGGGAGGCGCGTTTCATCGCGTGCCAGTAGCCCGGCTCCTCCCAGCGCTTGTCGATGTCGGCGAGGAAGCGGCGTGCCGCACCTTCCTCGGCCAGGCCGTCGGGCAGGGTGCGCAGCTTGCGGATGGTGCTTGTCAGGAGCGTGCGGTAGCCGCTGACCTCGTAGTTCAGGCGCCGCGCGGCCTCGCCAACGAGATTGCGCGGGGCGGCCGAGACCTCCTGCAGGAACGTCGTGAAGACGGCGTCGGGCGGCAGTTCGCCCTGATCCTGCGGCGTCCATCGCGACAGCGCCGCGGCGGTTTGCGGAACGGCCTTCAGCAGCTCGACATTCTCCACGGCCTTGTAGAGCATCATGCCGATCGGCAGCATGAAGGCCAGCAGGACGTAGACGAGCAGCGGCGCCACGAGCAGGAGGGACGTCGCGCGCCGGCGCTTGCCGGCCCGGTCCCATGCGTGGCGGATCGCTCTCGTCTCGGTGCCGTCTCGATCGGTCAGTGTCATCCGGTTCATGCCTCGGGAAGCCGTGCCGGGCGAGGGGCGCCCGGCACGGTTCGACGGTTTCCAGCGGGATTACTGGGCAACCCAGTTGGCGAAGCGTTCCGCCAGTTCCTCGCCGTGGTCAATCCAGAACTCCGCATCGAACCGGACGGCGTTCTTGAGGTTGTCGGGAGCCGACGGCAGCTTGGCCAGGCGCTCGGGCGCCAGGTCCTTCATCGCGTTGACGTTGCTGACGCCGTAGGCGATGCTGTTGGCGAAGGCCACCTGAGGTTCCTTCGACATGAGGAACTCGACGAAGTCGATGGACTGCTCGAGGTTGGGCGTGCCCTTCATGATGGCCCAGAACTCGACGGAATTGATCTGCCCGTCCCAGACGATCGTGAAGTTCTTGCCTTCCTTCTGCGCGTTGTCGACGCGGCCGTTATAGGCGGTCGTCATCACGACGTCGCCGGACGACAGCCATTCCTGCGGCTGCGCGCCGCTTTCCCACCACTGGATATGGGGCTTCAGCTCGTCGAGCTTGGCGAACGCCCTGTCCTGCCCTTCCTTGGTGGCGATGACGCTGTAGACCTCCGACGGCGGCACGCCGTCCGCCATCAGCGCCACTTCCATGGTCAGCTTCGCCGTCTTGCGCAGCCCGCGCTTGCCCGGCCACTTTTCCACGTTCCAGAAATCGGCCCAGTTCTTGGGGCCGTCGGTCAGCTTGTCGGCGTCGTAGGTCAGAATGTTCGCCCAGCTCAGCGCCCCGACCGCGCAATCCTTGAACTGGGAGGGATCGATCTCGTCGGCATGCGCCCGGGTCGACCAGTCGATGTCCTCGAGCAGACCCTGCTCGCATGCCATGGTGACTTCGTCGTCCTCCATCTGCATGACGTCCCAGGTGATGTTGCCGGCGTCGACCATCGCCTTCTGTTTTGCAAGGCCGCCGTTGGTGGTGTCCTCCAGGACCGTGATGCCCTTCGCCTTGGCGTACGGGGTGAAATAGGCCTCGCGGAAGGCGTCCTGAATCGCGCCGCCGAAGCCGACGACGGTCAGATCGCGCGCCTGGGCGGCGGAGTGGCCGGCGGCCGCGACGACGCCGGCAATAAGAAGCATCTTCATGTATTTACGCATGGTCCTGTTCCTCTCTTTCATCGTTGACTTCGTATCGCACTTTCCTTTTGCGACGGGGCATCCCCGCCTCAGACGAGAATTCGCATCGGGTTTTCGACGAGCTCCTTGAAGCGCGACAGCCATTGCGCGCCGACCGCGCCGTCTATCGCGCGGTGGTCGAGCGAAAGCGTCACGCGCATCATCCGTGCGTCGACGGCCATGCGGTCCCACGAGACGATCCGCTCCTCGATCGCCCCGACCGCGAGGATCGCGGCCTGCGGCGGGTTCACGATGGCGGTGAAATCGCTCACGCCGTACATGCCGAGATTGCTGATGGTAAACGACCCTCCGCGATATTCCTCCGGCCGCAGGGTGCCGTCGCGGGCACGCAGGGCGAGCTCCGCGATCTCGGCGGAAATGGTGGAGAGCGACTTGCTTCCGGCGTCCTTCACCACCGGCGTCATCAGCCCGCCGTCGGTCGCGACGGCGACGCAGATGTCCGTCCGCCGCAGGCTGAGGAGAGCGTCCTCGGTCCAGATGACGTTGCAGGCCGGAACCTCGTCGAAGGCGGTCGCGGCCGCCTTGACCAGGAAATCGGTAACCGACAGCCGACCGTCCGAAGGCCTGTCGGCGTTGATCCGGGCACGCAATTCGAGCAGCGCGTCGACGGCGATGTCGGCATTCAGGTAGAAGTGGGGGATCGTCCGCTTCGCCTCCGTGAGGCGCCGGGCAATCGTCCGGCGCATGGCGGAATGCGGGACGGCGACGTGCGGGATGTCCACCTCGACCGCGGCGGCGGGAGCGTCCGGAGCAGGGGCTTCCGCCGTCCGTGCCGGCGGTTCTGCGGCGGGCACGGCAGGGGATGCGGCGGCGAAGGCTTCGACATCGCCGCGCATGATGCGCCCGTGCGGCCCCGTTCCGCGGATGCCGTCCAGCGGGATGGCGGCCTCGCGCGCGAGCCGGCGGGCGAGCGGGCTGGCGAATATCCTTTTGCCCTTGTCCGATTCCGCCGGTTCGATCGCGGGCGCCGGCGTCGCATGGCCGTTCGCGGATGCTTGCTTTTCCGGGGCGGCGACCGACAGAAGCCGGGAAACCGCGGCGCTGTCTTCGCCTTCGTCCGTCAGGACGCCGATGGGCGTCTCGACGGCGACCGTTGCGCCGTCGCCGTGCAATATGCGGGCGATGCGGCCCGCCCTCGGGCTCGGAACCTCTATGACGGCCTTGTCGGTCTCGATCTCGGCAAAGGCCTCTCCGGCGGCGACCGCATCTCCCTCGGTTTTCAACCATCGGGCGATGGTGCCGTCGCGCGCGTTGGCGACGACGGAGGGCAGGACCAGGAACTCAGCCATTGCGGCGCTCCGGCAGGGCCGTCAACGCCGCCGCGACCTCCGCGC
This sequence comes from Shinella pollutisoli, assembly GCF_024609765.1. Classification (GTDB taxonomy): domain Bacteria; phylum Pseudomonadota; class Alphaproteobacteria; order Rhizobiales; family Rhizobiaceae; genus Shinella; species Shinella pollutisoli. The sequence continues at coordinate 94,996 of NZ_JANFDG010000020.1, read as the reverse complement.
GACCGGCATAGGCCGCACGCTCGAGGACCTTGGAGATCGAGGGGGAGGCCTCGCGTCCGGTGACCCGCTCGACCGGGTGGTCCAGCCAGTCGAACAGCCGCTGCTGTATCTCGTCGGAAAGCCAGGCGCCGTAGGACGAGCCGCGCGGTCCCTGCTCCACGATCACGACCATGTTGGTCTTCTTCACACTTTCGGTGATGGTTTCCCAGTCGATGCCGGCGCGGTCCAGGCATCGCAGGTCGATGACTTCCGCATCCGTTCCCGTCTGCTCCACCGCATCGAGCGCCGCCTGGACCATGGCGGAATAGGTCAGGATCGTCACCGCCGATCCCCGGCGGCGCACCGCCGCCTTTCCGAAAGGAATGAAATAGTCGAGGTCGCCCGCCGGGGCCGGCCCCGTCGTCTGGTAGAGGTCGACATGCTCGATCACCAGGACCGGGTCGTTCGACGCGAGCGCCGTGTTCATCAGGCCGACATAGTCGAAGGGCGTCGACGGCGCGACGATCCGCCAGCCCGGCGAGGTCGCGAAAATGCCCGCCGGGTCCATCGAATGCTGCGAGCCGTAGCCGGTGCCGATCGCGATCTTCGTGCGCAGCACGAGCGGGATGGCCATGTCGCCGCCGAACATGTGGCGCGCCTTGCCGACCTGGTTGAACACCTGGTCGGCGGCGACCCACATGAAGTCGGGATACATGAACTCGACGACCGGGCGGTAGCGCCCGTCCATCGCAAGCCCGCCGCCGAGCCCCATGAAGGCGTTCTCGCTGATCGGCGTACCGAGGATGCGGTCGGGATACTTCGCCTTGAGGCCGCGCGTGGCGCCGTTGGTGCCGCCCTTCAGGCGGTGGATGTCCTCGCCCAGGATGACGATGCTCTCGTCCTTCTCCATGCGGCGGTCGAGCACGTCGGCGATGACGTCGACGAACTTGCGCTGCTCGATGGCGCCGGGAAAGCCGGATTGCTCGACATAGCGCAGGCCCGACAGTTCGGAGCCGTCGCTGCGGATCCCGACGTCGCAGAAGTCGGGCTTCGGCCAGAGTGCCGCCTTTATGGCCCGCCGGTTGTCGACGCGGTCGGTGAGCTCCTCGATGACCTCCTGCATGGCGAGCCTGCACTGCGCCCGCAGCGCGTCGACTGCCGCCTGGTCGGTCAGGCCGCGCGCGATCATCTCGCGGGCCACCCGATCCAGCGGATCCCTCGCTCTCCAGGCCTCCTCCTCCTCCTTCGTCCGGTAGCCGAAGGCGCTGCCGGGGAAGGAGCCGTTCTGGTGGAAGTAGCGGTAGACATCCGCCTCTATGATCGTCGGCCCCCTGCCGGCGCGCATGTGCGCCAGGGCCTCCTTCATGGCGAGGTTGACGGCGAGCGGGTCCATGCCGTCCACGTGCCAGGACGGAATGGCGAAGGCCTGTCCGCGGGCCGCGAGGCGGGTTTCCGCCGTCGATTCCTCGAGGCTGGTGGCGACCGCATACCGGTTGTTCTCGATGAAGAAACACAAGGGCAGGCGCCATGTCGCCGCGAGGTTCATCGTCTCCAGCACGGAGCCGATGTTGACCGCCCCGTCGCCGAAGTAGCTCACCGCGACCGCGTCCGTGCCGGACTGCTTGTGCGCGAAGGCGGCGCCGGCCGCCAGCGGCACGCCCCCTCCGACGATGGCGTTCGTGCCGAGGGCGCCCGCCTCGTGCCACCGCAGGTGCATGGATCCGCCGCGGCCGCCGCAGAAGCCCTCCGCAAGCCCCATGATCTCGGCAAGCGAGCGGCGGAGAAGCGACCGGACCGGGCCGTCGAAGCCCGTTCCCAGCGGCAGGCCTCCGGGCGCGACATAGTTCAGGGCCTTGGCGAGAAACTGGTGGTGTCCGCGATGCGAGCCGTTGATCTGGTCATCCGGCCTGAGCGGCAGGATGGAGCCGACCGCGCCGCCTTCCTGCCCGATGGAGGAATGCGCCGGGCCGTGGACCAGGCCCTCGTTCGCGAGTTCCAGCACCGCCTCCTCGAAGGTCCGGATGAGGTGAAGGGACGAGAGGACCGTTTCCAGCTCGCCGGCCTCCGCCCTATCCCAATCCTTCTTCGTCGTCGCGAACTCTAGCCAGCGGGTGGAACTCGATACGGTCTTCGTTTGCGGCATTTCATCCTCGACAGGCATAGCACGGCCATCGCCTGCGAAGGCCTCGCAGGCGGCAATGAGAGGCAAGCGTCACGCGCTCGGTGATCGGCGACTTGGATGTTTCCGGACGAGCCGGGTTCCCACGTTCTTGTTGTGGGGAAGTTTTCATTTTCGCAGTCCGATGTCAATGGATTGTATCCACAAATATCTAACAGGCGAGAATTTGCGAGATTAAACGGCATAAATCGCCTCGACAAATCCAACAATGTATCCAATGATCACAAGGAGGAGACAATGGCCATATGGCCTGAAAGGGCGAGGGATGTCTGAAGGCGATCGGGGGAACCGGAATGAAGGCATGGCGCAGCGGGGCGGGTTGCCCGGTCTGCGGGGCACCGAGCATATCGGCTTCACGGTTCCGGACCTGGAGCAGGCGGTGGACTTCTTCGTGAACGTCATCGGATGCGAGCCCTTCTACGAGCTCGGCCCGTTTTCCTCGGACGGCGATTGGATGGAGACGATGCTCAACGTGCATCCGCGCGCCGTGATGAAGAAGCTGAAATTCCTGCGGTGCGGCAACGGCTCCAATTTCGAGATCTTCGAGTATTCGTCTCCCGACCAGAACACGCGCCAGCCGCGCAACAGCGACATCGGTGGCCATCATCTCGCTTTCTACGTCGACGACATCGATGCCGCGCTGGACCATCTGCGCGCGAAGGGCGTCCGTATTCTCGGCGATCCCGTCGTGCGGACGGAAGGCCCCAGCGCCGGCCAGACGTGGGTATATTTCCTGGCGCCCTGGGGCATGCAGTTCGAGCTCGTGTCCTTCCCGAAGGGGAAGGCCTACGAGGCCGGCCTGTCGCGTTGCTTGTGGCACCCGGCCGATCCCGCGCGCTAGTACAGCCGCCCCGGCCGGGCGAGATTGCAGGCCCGCTCGCCAAATCGGTGGACGGGAGCGGGATGTTGTCTGCTATATCTGCGGCGCCGTCACAGCCTGTGCGAGGAGCTCACTTTCATGAATGACGCCACCTTGGGTCTGCGGGTCGCGGGAGAGATTCGCCAGAAGATCATCAGCGGCGAGTTCGCGCCGGGCCTGCGCATTCGCCAGGAGGAGCTGGCCGAGCAGTTCGGCACGAGCCGCGTGCCGGTGCGCGAGGCCCTCAAGCAGCTCGAAAGCGAGGGCCTCGTCATCATCGTGCCCAACAGCGGCGTCTGGGTCGCGCGGGTCGATATCGAGGAATGCGTCGAGATGTGGAAGATCCGCGAGCGGATCGAGCCGCTCGCTCTCAGCGAGAGCCTGCCGCACCTGACCGACGAGGATATCCGCGGGCTGGAGGAGGTCTGCCAGACCATCGACAGGACGACGGACGTCGAGGATTTCCTGAGGCTCGACCGGCAGTTCCATCTCGCGAGCTATCGCGCGACGGCCATGCCGCGGCTCATCCCGATGATCGAGCGCATCTGGAACACCACGCAGCATTACCGCCGGGCCTACACGATGCTGCTCGGCCGGGAGCGCTACTGGATCATCCAGTGTGAGCACCGCCTTCTCATGGAGGCGATCAAGCGGCGCGACGTCGAGGACGCCGAGCGGGCGCTCTACAGCCACATCCGCCGCACCCGCATGGAGCTGGAGCGGAACCGGTCGGTCTTCAGCAACATGTCGTTCTAGGCGGAAGTCCGTCCGCGCCCCCGGTGGAACCTTTTGTCCGGAGGCGAATTGGCCTTCCTCTAGCGCGGGAGGGTCGATTCCGATGACGCACGACGAAATCGTATCTGTTCTGGGGCCGGTCGACGAGGAGCTCCTCGTGGAGCTGAACGCGACCGGCGCATCGCTCGATGAGCTGCGGGAAGCCTGGGCATGGCTGCACGGCGACGAGGCGCTGATGGGGTCGGGCCGGCCGCTGCCGGGGACCCGCGTCGGCAGGCTGATCGACCTGCTGGAGCCGGACGAGGAGGAATAGTCAGCCATCCTTCTGAAGAAGGGAAAGCGCCGATCCCGCGACGATGAGGGCGCATCCGAAGGCGAGGCCGGTCGCAAGCGAGCCGGTCGCGTCGATGACGAGGCCGATGGCGAAGGGGCCGAGCGTCTGCCCTATCCCGAACGAGACGGTGAAGACGCCGATCGCGGTCGTCCTGCTTTCCATAACGACGTTTCGCCTGATGAAATCGGTCGTGGCGGCGACCACCGTGAAGAAGACGGCGCCGAACACGACGGCCGACAGGATCGCGGCTGGAAACGACCGTGCGCAGAGCGGGATGGCCGCGCCGAGCGCATTGAGGCCGACGAGGATCGCGAAGGCGTGCGCATGGCGGCGGCGGGCGAGCATCCGCGCCCACAGCCAGGGGGCCGTCATCGAGGAGAGGCCGATCGCCATCCAGAAGGCGCTGGTGTGCCAGGCGGGCCGGCCGCTGTCGCGCAGATAGGCGACCATGAACGTCATGTAGCCGATGGAGCCCGCGCCGAAGGCCGCGTAGCCGACGAGTATCCATTTGTGGACAAGCGGCTGGTAAGCGGCGTGGGCGGGTCTCGCCCGTCCGCGCAGGCCGGCGGGCGACGTCGCGGCATAGCCGGCCACCGCGAAGAGGATGCCGGCCGCGCCCAGCAGGAACCAGGCGCTCCGCCAGCTTTCCGCGCCGTGGAGAGCCAGCCATTGCGGCACGAAGAGGCCCGTCAGCGCGATGCCGAAGCCGGCGCCGGCGTAGAACAGGCCGACGACCACCGCGCCGCGATCCGGATGGTCGGCCGCGATGGCCGCCGCTATCGCGCCGCCGGTGACGAAGATCCAGGCGCCCGATATGCCGGAGAGCAGGCGAAAGACGCTGAGGGCCGTGAAGTCGCCGGTGGCGCCGAGCGCGAGGACCGCGAGAACGGTGACGACGGCGCCGAGGCCGTATGTCCGCGCGGCGCCGAGCCGCCGGGCGGCGACGGCGGCCGTCGTCGCACCGAGGATGTAGCCGATGGCGTTGATCGTGTTCATCCAGCCGGCTTCGGAATAGGACCAGCCGAGATCCTCCCGCATCGGCGGCAGCAGCAGGCCGTAGGCGAAGCGGGCGATGCCGAGCCCCAGCGCCGGACCGAGCGCGAGCAGCCCGACCTTCAGGAGCGGGTTCATCGTCATCGGCCGCCCGCCATGCCGGCGGCGGCTGCGGGGAAGGGGGTGAGGATCGCCGCGGCGGCGAAGGGAGCGCCTCTTGCGGCTATGCGAACGGATATCAACAGCGAGGCCCAGATTGCGCAGAGGTCTCACATGTGGCCGAAGTCGCGGATATTGACAAGCGGAAGCTCGCGGTCCCCGGTCCGGCAGAAGACGAATTCGTCTCGCGGACCGGGGACGGGCCTCAGTTGAACTCCCTCTCCAGGGCGTCGGCGAGTTCGAAGAGGTCGACCGTCGCCCCGTAGGTCGCGACATTGTAGATCGGGGCGTTGCGGTCGGTGTTGACGGCGACGATCGTCTCCACGTGCTTCATGCCGTGCAGGTGCTGGACCGCGCCGGAAATGCCGAGCGCGATATAGAGCTTGCAGTTCTGCGCCACCTTGCCGGAAAGGCCCACCTGGTGCGCCTTGGGCAGCCAGCCGGAATCGGCGATCGGCCGCGAGCAGCCGAAGGTGGCGCCCAGCCGCTCGGCGAGCGCCCGGAAACGCTCGATGTTCTTCTCGTCCTGAATGCCGCGGCCGACCGAAAGGATGAACTCCGCCTTGGTGATGTCGACGTCGGCGGGCGGGGGATCGACATAGTCCCTGTGCTCCGCCGCGCGGACGGCGGCGGCCTGCAGGTCGAGCGGCACGATGCGCAGCGGCGCGCTGCCGGCCGGCGGCGGCTTGGCGCTGCCGCCGCGCAGCATCAGCGTCGTCACGCACGAAGCGGAGACGTCGATCTTCGTCAGCACCTTGTTGCCGTAGCCGCCGCGCAGCGCGAGCAGCCGGCCGCCTTCCGCCTCGACCCCGAAGGCGTCGCTGACGAAGCTGCCGCCGAGCCGGACGGCGAGCGCCGGGCCGAAGCCCATGCCGTTGACGGTGTGGCCGAGCATGACGAGCCGGGGTTTCATCTCCAGCGCGAGGCGATGGGCCGCTTCCTCGTAGACGGCGGGGTCGAAATGCTCGCCGGCCTCCACCGCCAGCACCTCGTCGACCCCGTCGAGCGCGAGTTCCGCATGAAAGCGTACCGGGTCCGCGGCGATCACCGCGACCACGAGCGGCCCGCCGACGGCGGCCTTCAGCTCGCGCGCGAGGCCGATCACCTCGCCGGTCTGTGCGCTCAGATTGCCGCGCAGATGCTCGGCGACGACCAGAATCCCACCCATCTCAACCTCCCTTCTTCTCGCGGACGATGGCCGCGACGCGCGCGGCGATCTCGGCCGCGGACCCTTCGAGCATCGCGGCCTGGCCGACCGGTGGCCGGTCCATCGCGGCAACCCGGCGGCCGGTCGCCTCCGCGCCGATCGCCTCCATCGCGGCGTCCGCCACGGGCTTAGACCGTGCTTCCTTGATCATGCGCATGGTCGCGTAGCGCGGCACGTTGGCACCCGACTGGATCGACAGCACCGCCGGCGCGGGCAGGCTCTGGCGATGGCGCACGCCGCCCTCCAGCTCGCGGGTGATGTCGAGGCGCCCCTTGCCGTCCCATTGCATCTCCACGACCACCGCGGCATGCGGCCAGCCGAGGATGCCGCCGAGGGCGGCGGCGGTCGCGCCGTTGGCGAAGTCGCTCGACTGGACGCCGGTCAGCACCAGGTCCGCCGCCTCCAGCGAGGCCACCCCGGCGAGCAGCGCGGCCACGGCGATCGGATCGGCGGGGGAGACGGCGTCGCTCCAGACGCGGACGCCGCGATGCGCCCCCTTGGCGAGCGCCTTGCGCAGCGACGGCTCGGCCTCCTCCGAGCCGATGGTGACGGCCACCACCTCGCCTTCGCCCAGGCCCTCGACGAGCTGCAGGGCCGCCTCGATCGCCGTCTCATCGAACTCGTTCAGCTGGTAGTCGAGGTCTTCCGGCACGACGTCGAGGCCGTCGGGGCGGAAGCGGAACTCGTCGCCGAGCTTGCCGACATGCTTGACGGCGACGAGGATGCGGAGCCCCGTCTTGGCCGGCCGGTCGTAGTCGGCGAGGATTGCCGGCGCGACGGGCGCGACCGACCATTCGCCGGACGCGGCCGGCACAGCGTCCACCACCGCCGGCTCCGCGGCGATATCGGTGGGTTCGGCGGCGGGCAGGACGGGCGGGGCGACCAGCAGCCGGCCGGACTGGGCGGCGAGCGCCTGGATCAGTTCCGGCACCACGCGCGCGGTCACCTTCTCGGCCAGGCTCTCGGCGATGCGGTTCGCGAGCTCCGGCAGGTAGTTCGCGGGGATCGCCCGCAGCTCGACCGCCTCGGCGACCAGTTCGGCGATGTCGGCGACGAGGAAATCGCCCTCGTGGCCGCTCGCCTTTCTTGCATCCTCGAACATCGTCAGATCCTTCGGGCAACAGGTTACGAATATGTCGATATTCCCGAGCGCCGCCGCCTCGTGCATGCGGCCGTGGGAGGGCTTTTCCACGCCCGGCGGATCGGGCGTCCAGATGCGGCCGCCGCCGGCGCCGCAGCAGAAGGAATTGTCGCGCGAGCGCGGCATCTCCACGAGCTCGCAGCCGATGGCGCGCAAGACCCGCCGCGGCGCGTCGTATTCCTTGTTGAGCCGGCCGAGATGGCAGGGGTCGTGATAGGTCACGCGCCTGCCGAGCGGCTTCGTCACCTTGAGGCGCCCGCTCTCCAGCCAGTCGGCGAGCACGTTGGTGTAGTGCAGCACCTTGCGGCCCTTGACGGCCTCGCCGTACTCGTTGCGCAGCGTGTTCAGCGAATGCGGGTCGGTGGTGACGATCCAGTCGAAGGCCGATTGCGCCATCTGCGCGCCGTTGTGGGCCGACAGCGCCTCGAACAGGCCTTCCTCGCCGACCCGGCGGATGTCGTTGCCGGCCGTGCGCTCGCCGTCGAACAGGATGCCGAAGTCGAGGCCGCCGGCGTTGAAGAGCCGGGCGACGAGGCGCGAGATCGTCTGCGAGCGCGGATCGAAGGAGGCGAAGTCGCCGACGAACCACAATGCCTCGACCGGCTCCTTGCGCGCGTCCTTGACGGGGAATTCGAGCTCGCGCGTCCAGGCGCCGCGCTTGCGGGCCGGCTCGCCGAAGCTGTTGCCGACATTGGCGACCGTCTCCAGCACGCCGCGCAGCGTCGGGTCCATCTCGCCCTTGTCGACGAGCGCCCGGCGCATCTTGAGGATCTTCACCGGCTGCTCGATGCCGACCGGACAGATCTCGGCGCAGGCGCCGCAGGAAAGACAGGCCCAGAGCGTCTCGGGCGGGATCACGTGGTGCGGATCGGCGGCGCCGTCGCCGGACTGCGCGAGCAGCCGCAGGTCGAGGATGACGTCGCGCGGGCTCAGCGGATAGTTGCTGTTGCGTGCCGGGCAGGCGTCGTGGCAGCGGCCGCATTTGGTGCAGGCGTCGAAATGCAGGAGGTCGCGCCAGGAGAAGTCGTCCATGCGCGTGACGCCGACCGGGTCGCCCTCGGCGACGGCCGGCAGACGCGCGACGCTGCGGCTGTCGCGTACGGCAAGCGAGCCGAAGGCGGCGACCATGTGCTTGCCCTTGGTCCAGGCGACGCCGGCGATGAAGGAAAGCGCCAGCACGCCGTGGATCCACCAGTTGGCCCGGCGCACCGCCGCCGCCCCCGCCGCATCGAGGCCGAGGCCGGAGAGCAGGCCGCCGAGCGCGGCACCCACGGGCGAGAGGTCGGAAAGCGGCGGCCTGTCGACGATCAGGCGCACGGCCTCCTGCAGGAAGCCGGAGAGCGCGATCAGGAGCAGCGTGACGAGGAACACCCAGTCCTCGACCTTCCAGGCGGTCGCCCGCGGCAGCGGCGCGGTGTCGCCGCGGTAGCGGCGCACGTAATCGAGCTTCGCAAGCCCGAACCAGGCGCGGCGCGCGATCATCATGACGAGACCGGCGACCAGCATCACCCCGGCGATGTCCATCACCAGGCTGAAGCCGAGGTAGAACCAGCCCTTCCAGAAGGTCTGGCCGGTGAGCGGCTTGACGATGTCGTATTCGAGCGTGATGGTCGAGGTGCCGACGAAAAGCGTCGCGAAGCCGAAGAAGATCAGCCGGTGCGCGGCTCCCGCATAGGGATCGCGGCGGCTCAGCGTGCGGTGGGTGACGACGTCGTCGAGCATGAGCCGCAGGCCGCCCCGCCAGTCGACCGGCACGCCGGCCGGCCGGCCGCGGCGATAGCGCAGGATGTGCTGCGCCAGCCCGACGACGAAGGCCGCCATGGCCGCGATCGCGATCAGGTAGAACATCCCGAAGGCGAACGGGGAGAATTGCGAGAACAGTTCGCGCGTTTGCATGATGCTGGCTCCGAGGGGCGGCGGCGCCCCGCATCGCGCGGGACGCCGCCTTGCCGGTCAGACGGCGGGCTCGACGACCGGACGGCGGTCGCCGAGGGCGGGCACGGTCTCCGATCCCCAGAGCTGCCGCTCGCGGATCCACGGCAGCGGGTACTGCGGGTGCTCGCTGTCGAACTCGCGCGCCAGCCGGTGGCCGTCGAAGACGGCGTCGGAGATCTGGCGCGGCGCGTGGCAGTCGCCGACCCTGTAGACGGCCTGCAGGCCGTTCTTCTCCCATTCGTCGCGCCGCTGCCTGAGCTCGGCGAAGAGCCCGTGGTTCGGCACGCGCGAGGTGACGAGGATGACGGCGTCGGCGTCGAGCACCGTGACGTCGGTGCCTTCGCGGCGCGGCATCTTGCCGTTTTCCGGATCGGTCAGCGCCCAGCCGTGGCGATAGAGGTAGAACAGGGTGAGCTTGCCGTTCTCGTAGGACTCGACCCAGTGGTTGCGCAGGATGGCGATGCCCTTCTCGTGCATCATGCGCTTGTTGTTCTGCACCTCCATGGTGAACTGGCTGTATTCGGCCGGGTCCGACATGTTGGTGACGAGCGTCACCTTCTTGCCGAGGTCGGCGGCGAGCTCCGCCATGCTGACGCCGGTGAAGTGGCCGTCGCCGTCGAGCACCACGACGCGCTCGCCGGGGATCGGCTTGCCGGCCATGATCTGCTCGGGCGTGAGACAGGTCGGCAGCGAGGCGTCGCAGCCGGGAAGCGTGCCGTGGCCCTCCGCGCCGAGGCCGTCGGTCGCCCAGTGCGAGCCGGTGGCGATCACCACCTTGTCGGCGCCGTAGGCGAGCACGTCGTCGGCCGTCATCCTGCCGACGCCGAGATGCACCTCGACATTCTTCATCTTGGAAAGCTGGAGCTGACGATAGGTGGTAACGCGGCCCCATTCGTTCATGCGCGGATAGCGGATGACGTCGCGCAGGTGCCCGCCGAGCTCGGCCTCGGCCTCGCGCAGGTGCACGTCATAGCCACGCTCGCCGAGCACGCGGGCGCATTCCATGCCGGCCGGGCCGCCGCCGACGACCAGGACGGAGCAGGGATCGCTCGTCTTGGTGAAGCGCTCCGGATGCCAGCCGCGGCGGTATTCCTCCATGGCGGTGGCGTTCTGGGTGCAGTTGAGCAGGCCGGACTGGTTGAACTTGGAGACGCACTGATTGCAGCCGATGCACTCGCGGATGTCCTCGGGCCGGCCCTGCTCGATCTTCTTCGGCAGGAAGGGATCGGCGATCGACGGACGGGCGGCACCGATGATGTCGGCGATGCCGCCGCGGATGACGGCGACCATGTCGTCGGGGCTCGTGTAGCGGCCGTTGACGACCACCGGCGTGTCGCCGACGACGCCCTTGGTCTCCCGCACGAAGGGCAGCATCCAGCCCGACTTGCGGAAGCGCGAGGTGCCCGCGTCCTCGCCCCATTCCTCGTAGTCGCCGATCTTCACGGCCCAGAGGTCGCAGACGCCTTCCCTGTGCATCAGCTCGACGAAGCGGATGCCCTCGTCCTTGGCCTGCAGGCCGTGCGGCCCCTGCAGGGTATCGAGCTCGAAGCGGGTGGTGATGGCGCTGGTGTCGCCGCAGGCCTTCTTCAGCGCGGTCATGATCTCGATATAGAGGCGGGCGCGGTTCTCCAGCGAGCCGCCGTACTTGTCGGTGCGCTTGTTATAGCGCCGTTCAAGGAACTGGATCGGCACCGTGCTGTCGCCGCCCGTCACTTCGAGCAGGTCGAAGCCGGCGTCCTGCGCCCGCTTGGCGGCCAGCACGTACATGTTGATGATCGCCTTGATGTCGTCCTCGTCGCACTCGGCGGCATAGACCGTGCGCGCCGGCAGCAGGTTGGAGGGAAGACAGGAGGCCGAGCGCGGCACCTCGCGCGATTCGAGCCGCGGCGAATGGATGCCGCCGTACCAGAGCTGCACCCCGGAAAGACAGCCGTGCTTGTGGATTTCGTCGCACATGGCGCCGAGATTGCGCACGTCGCCCTCGTCCCACAGGCGGGCGGAGGTGTAGGGGAATTCATCGGATTCCGGATGGATGGAACAGAATTCGGTGAAGACGACGCCCCAGCCGCCTTCGGCCTTGGTGCCGCGGAACAATGCCTGCGTGCCGGGCCGCTCCGAGCCGACGCCGGCACAGTGCGACGTCTGGAAGAACCGGTTCGGCGACACTTTCGGGCCGATCTTCACCTTGTCGAACAGGATATCGTATTTCTGGTCACGCGCCATTTCCCAAACCTCCTCCATTCAGGGACTTCACGATGGTGTCCGCATGGATCTTCGCAAGGCGCGTGCCAGCTTGAAATCTTCCTTGCGATTCAGAGGGTTGTGCGCATTCGATGTGCGCTGCGCCGCACGCGGCAGCGAGGAATGCTGCGTATTCCCAGCGACGGTGATGATTTTCAGCAGCGGAGGCGGCGCAGCCTATTCCTGCAGCTTGCGCAGCAGCGAGGCGATGTCGATGCCGAGCGCGCGGGCGGCCTGCCGTTTCGACGGCGCGGCCTTCAGCGCGGCGTCGATCAGGCGCTTCTCGTAGGCCTTCACCCGCTCCTTGAGCGGGCGGTCTTCCGTCCCGTCCCAGCCGTCCTCGTCGGGCAGGTCCTGTGCTCCCACCGGCGCGTTCGCGGGCGGCGACAGCATCTGCGGCGGCAGGTGCTCCACGCCGGCCACCTCGTCGGCGAGCAGGTCGAGGCGGCCGATGATGCCGAGAAGCTCGCGCATGTTGCCCGGATAGGAATGCTCGATCATCCGCCTGCGACAGTCCTCCGAGAGCGTCAGGCGGCGCTTGCGCGTGAGGTTCAGGTTGGCGATCAGCGTGTCGATCAGGCCGGGCAGCTCGTCGCGGTATTCGCGCAGCGGCGGCACCGTGAGCGGGATCATGGCGATGCGATAGTAGAGGTCCTCGCGGAAGCAGCGCTCGCGCACGTCCTCGGCGAGATCCCGGTTGGTGGCGCAGACGACGAAGACGTCGACGGCCTTCTGGCGCACGCCGCCGACCGGCTGGATGCAGCCGTCCTCCAGGAATTTCAGGAGCTTGGCCTGCTGTGAGCGCGGCATGTCGCCGATCTCGTCGAGGAACAGCGTGCCGCCGTTCGCCGCCTCGATGAAGCCTGGCTTGCCGCTCGCCAGCGCCCCGGTGAAGGCGCCGCGCTCGTAGCCGAACATCTCCGCCTCGAACAGGCTCTCGCTGATGCTCGAACAGTTGACGTGGACGAAGGGCCGGTCGAGACCGGCCGCCTGGCGGTGCATCTGCATGACGAGCGTGGTCTTGCCGACGCCGGTCTCGCCGAGCAGCAGGATGCGCCGGCGCGCCTGGAACGCGCGCACGCCGAACTCGATCAGCGGCTCGAGGCGGCTCTGGTAGAGCGGCAGGACGTCGCTGCGCAGCAGCGGGCGCTGCTCGCCGGTCTTCGGCCGGGCGGCAACGGCGGCGGCCGGCGGATGGAACAGGGCGAGGCGGGCGGCGGGCGCGCCGGCCTGCGCCAGCGCGTAGAGCGATACGCGGATGTCGCCCGGCTCCTCCCGGGCGCGCAGCAGCAGGCTGCGGTGGCCGACGGAGAAGCCGGCGACGAGCGGCTTCAGGTCGATGCGGCTCCTGGCCGAGACGATCTCGGCCGAAACGCCGCAGGCGACCGAGCGGTGGACGCCGGTGCTCTTCTCCGCCGCCTTGTTGAGCGCGACGATGCGGCCCTCGCCGTCGAAGACGATCACGGCCTCATTCAGGACGTCGAGGAACTGGCGGAAGCCCTCCTCCTGACAGAGGCCGATGAGGGCGACCGGATCGATGCTGTTGGGATTGGGGTCGAGGCGGAACGGGGCGATCTGGGTGCGCTTCACGGCGACGCTCCCGCATTCGCGTCGAGAAGACGGGCCGTGACGGCGAGATAGGCGGTGCCTTCCGCCCCCTGGCCCTGCTCGGCGACGACCTGCCAGCGGCTGGTGACGAGATGGTGGCGCGGCTGGCCGGAGGCGAGCGGTAGCGGCAGCACGATTTCCCGGTACTCGCCGGCGCCTGCGGAGCGGAAGGCCATGCGGGCCGTCACCTGGCCGAGCGTGCCGAAGGCGAGGCGCCAGGCGATGTTCTCGGTAATGACGGTGCCGTCCGAGCGGATGAGACAGGCGGGAAGCGGCAGGAACTCGAAGGCGAGGGCGGCGCAGTCGACGCGCTCGCTGTGCGCGCCGAAGCGGCCGGGCTTCACCTCGCGCAGCGTTCCCCAGAGCCGGTAGAGCTTGCCGTCGACGATGTGGGCGCGCACGTCGTTTTCCATCAGCACGGGCGTGCCGTCGTGGCGGACGTCCTCCGAGATCGCGCCCTCGACCTGGAAGCCGTTGGCGATGACCTCGCGGATGAAGGCCTCGTTGACGGCGTTGCGCGGCCAGTGGACGCGGACGTCGTGGTCGTTGAGGTCGCTCTCGTCGTTGAGGCCGTAGGCCCGCGCCATGGCGGTGTTGCACATGCACCAGACCGAGGGGTGCTCGAAGATCTGGTCGACGATCTCGTCGACGTCGAGCTTGACGTCGACCGGCCGCTCGTAGCGGATGCACCAGATCGCCTCGCGGGCCTTCTGGATGAGCGCCCACATGATCTCGTTGCTCTCGGCGAGCCCCTGGAACGCGGCGCCGTTGTCGAGGCCCGGCGCCTTGAAGACGTCGAGGACGGGATTTTCCGGCGGTCCGCCGCGCACGGCGATCGCCATCAGCTCGATCCGGCCGCCGTCCGCGTGCAGCATCGTCACGGGAAAGGCGCTCGAAGACCGCCCGTCCTTCGCCAGCATCGCCTGTATCTGCCGCATCGAGGCGGCGTCGTAGAGCCGTGCCGCGGCGCTGCCGATCATGGTGCGCGCGGAATGGCCGAGAAGACCCGCCTCCGCCGCGCTGACCGCAAGCAGCCGCGCCTCGCCGTCGATACGGTCGAAAAAGAGATCCTCGGGGAAACCGGCCGGTTCCACCGCCTGACGCCTGTTCATCGCGCGTCCTCCCAGCGCTGCGTGAATGCTGCGATACTCCAGCAGAAATGCTGCGACTACGCAACAAGCGTCCGCCCGTGAATTGGCATTTGCTAATAACATATTGATATTAAATTAATATCGAGAGTGGCACGGTTCGTGCTTTTCTATGGCCGACCCTGCGGGGGCGAGGGAGGCATGGCGGCAGGCACGGGGGGTGCGCCGCCGACGACAGACAGGATGCGCGCCCAACTGCAGGATCGCGCCTTCGCCGATTCCACGCCCTTTGCCGGCGAGGAGCGGCGGGGCCGCAGGTTTCTGTCATGCGGATACATAATGGAGGAGCAAATGGCCGCAAAGGAAATGAACGACAGGGCGGACGACGCCCAGCTGGAGGCGCTGGGATATACGGCGTCCTTCGACCGCAAGATGTCGCTGTGGGCGAACTTCGCCCTCGGCTTTACCTATCTGTCGCCGGTCGTCGGCGTCTATACGCTGTTCGGCTTCGCGCTCGCCACCGGCGGCGCGCCGATGTTCTGGAGCTACCTGCTGGTCGGCATCGGCCAGTTCCTGGTCTGTCTCGTCTTCGCCGAGATCGTCTCGCAATACCCGATCGCCGGCGGCGTCTATCCGTGGGCGCGCCGTCTGATCGGCGACCGCTGGGGCTGGATGACGGGCTGGATCTATCTCTGGGCGCTCGCCACCACCGTCGCCGCCGTGGCGATGGGGGCCGGCCCCTATCTCGCCGCGCTCGTCGGCTTCGAGCCGTCGCCCTTCGTCAACACGGTGACGGCGATGCTGATCATCGCGGGGTCGACGCTCTTCAACCTCGCCGGCACGCGGGTGCTGGCCCGCGTCGCCATGATGGGCTTCCTCTGTGAGCTCGGCGGGGCGCTCGCCGTCGGCGCCTGGCTTCTCATCTTCGGGCGGGAGCAGTCCCTCTCCGTGCTGTTCGACACGGTCTCCGTCGTCGGCGAGGGCAGCTATCTCCCGGCGTTCCTCGCCGCGGGGCTTGCCGGCATCTTCCAGTACTACGGCTTCGAGGCCTGCGGCGACGTCGCCGAGGAAGTGCCGAACCCGAGCCGGGCGATCCCGCGGGCCATGCGCCTCACCATCTATATCGGCGGCGCGGCGGCCATGTTCGTCTGTCTCGCGCTGATCCTCGCCGTCAAGGACATCGGCGCGGTCATCGCCGGCCAGGACACCGACCCGGTCTGGACCGTGCTCACCACCAATTTCGGCGAGGGCGGCGCCCGCGTCGTCCTGCTCGTCGTGCTGGTGTCGTTCCTGTCCTGCGTGCTCAGCCTTCAGGCGGCGGCAAGCCGCCTGATGTTCTCCTTCGCCCGCGATGGCATGCTGCCGGCCTCGAAGGTGCTGGTGCGGCTCTCGTCCGCCCACGTCCCGAGCGTCGCGCTCATCATCTGCGGCATCGTGCCGGCGATCATCGCGCTCGGCGGCTACTTCCTCAGCAACGCGATCGCCGTCGTCGTCAGCTTCGCCGCCGTCGGCATCTATATCGCCTTCCAGATGGTGGTCTTCGCGGCGATCGTCGCGCGCCTGCGCGGCTGGAAGCCGTCCGGGCCGTTCAACCTCGCCGGCTGGGGCGTGCCGGTGACGTTCCTCGCCTTCGCCTACGGCGTCTCGGCCATCATCAACCTCGCCTGGCCGCGCCTGCCGGATGCGAACTGGTACGAGAACTATGCGGTGATCCTGACCAGCGTCGTCGTGGTGGTGGCCGGCCTGATCGTGCTGCCGTTCATGCGCACGGGCGCCGTGCGTGCGGCCGTCGCCGGCCAGTAGGAGCCGGGGCGGCGGGCGGAGACGCCCGCCGCCCGCCGAAGCACAATCCGCAAGGAGAGATCCATGGATACCGAAATGCTTGTCGGCGGCCGCTTTCTCGACGGAGAAGGCGCCGCGCAGGACGTCCTCAACCCCAAGACCGGCGCGGTCGTCACGAGCCTTGCCGAGGCGAGCGCGCCGCAGGTGGAGGCGGCCGTCGCCGCCGCCGCGCGCGCCTTTGAAAAATGGTCGGCGACGACGCCGGCCGAGCGCTCCGGCTATCTCCTGAGGATCGCCGACGCGATCGAGGCGGACGCCGACGGCTTCGCCGCGCTGGAATCGCTGAACTGCGGCAAGCCGATCAATGCCGTGCGCAACGACGAGCTGCCCGCCATCGTCGACTGCTGGCGCTTCTTCGCCGGCGCGGTGCGCGCGCTGCACGGGCCGGTGGCGGCGGAATACCTGCCCGGCCACACCTCGATGATCCGGCGCGACCCGCTCGGCATCGTCGGCTCGATCGCGCCGTGGAACTATCCGCTGATGATGATGACGTGGAAGCTCGCCCCGGCGCTCGCTGGCGGCAACACCGTCGTCTTCAAGCCCTCGGAGCTGACGCCGCTGACCGCGCTGAAGATGGCGAGGCTGCTTTCCGGCATCCTGCCGGAGGGCGTGATCAACATCGTGCTCGGCCGCGGCGAGACGGTCGGCAATGCCATCATCAGTCACCCGGCCGTCGACATGGTCTCGATCACCGGCGACATCGCCACCGGCAAGAAGGTGCTCGCCGCCGCGGCCGGCACCGTCAAGCGCACCCATCTGGAGCTCGGCGGCAAGGCGCCGGTCATCGTCTACGACGACGCCGACATCGACGCCGTCGTCCAGGGCATCCGCACCTTCGGCTATTACAATGCCGGCCAGGACTGCACGGCCGCCTGCCGCCTCTACGTCCAGGACGCCGTCTACGAGACGCTCGTCGCCGATCTCTCCGCCGCCGTCTCGACGCTCGCCTACGACCGGCCCGACGACACGGAGAACGAGCTCGGTCCGCTGATCTCCAGGCGCCAGCGCGACCGGGTCGAGAGCTTCGTGGCGCGGGCGGCCGAGCAGAAGCATATCGAGATCGCCACCGGGGGCGCGGTCGCCGGCGGCGAAGGTTTCTTCTTCCAGCCGACCGTGGTCGCCGGCGCGCGCCAGGACGACGAGATCGTCCGCCGCGAGGTGTTCGGCCCGGTCGTCTCCGTCACCCGCTTCTCCGACGCCGAACAGGCGGTCGCCTGGGCGAACGACAGCGACTACGGGCTCGCCTCCTCGATCTGGACGAAGGACGTCTCGCGGGCAATGCGGACGGCGAGCCGGCTGCGCTACGGCTGCACCTGGATCAACACCCATTTCATGCTGGCGAGCGAGATGCCGCACGGCGGCCTGAAGCAATCCGGCTACGGCAAGGACATGTCCGTCTACGCGCTGGAGGACTATACCGCCGTCCGCCATGTGATGATCGCCCACGGTTGACGCGGCGTCGCAACGAGTGCCGCCGCCGGCAGCGTGCCGCGGCGGCGCCTTTGATCCTTGTGCAAGTCCTGCCGGATCTTCCGCCTGTGTCACGGAAAAGGGGGTTCAGCGGACCTCGATCCGTGACATCGCCAAGGTGTCCCGGCGTCAGCCTTTCCAACATCTACTATTACGTCGGTAACAGGGAGGACTCTGGCGCGAGATCCTCCAGCGTTCCGTCCAGGCGCTGCCGGGACGGCTGCGTGCGGCCTGGAAAAGGCTTCGACGCCGCGCGCGCAGTACGGCGTGCTGACCCGCGAGCATCTGATGGCCGCGGCCGAGCATCAGCGCGAGCTGCCGATGCTTCTCGCGCAGCGGGCGCAGTTAGGCAGGGGCAGCTGCGAGGAGACGGTCGCGATCCAGCGCGAGATCCTTGAGATCTATTCGGAGGTGGCAGCGGGCCGTCGGCCCGCTATCAGCGCAGGTGCCAGTTGATGACGCCGAGCACGCGCTCCGGCTCGAGGCCGTGCATCAGGAAATCGTCGATGTCGTCCGGCGGCGTCCGCCGCGACTGACGAACCGGAGGCGTGCCCGCGAAACGCGGCAAGGAACGCAGCCGCTTGAGGAAGGATTACGGCAGGCTGACGACGATGCGCTGCCGCTCTTCCGCGGCGGTGCGCAGGCCCTGCCGGCGCTGACGGTCGAGCGCGGGTGGTGCTGGTCGAGAAGTTCCCGGCTATCCGCTTCCGGGACGGCATCCGCCGGCACGGCCGCACGGCTTCCGGCTATATCGGCACCATCCTGCCGGTGCGGATGAAGGCGGCGCCCGGCGAGCACGATCGCGGTCATCCGCCGCGCATGATGACGCGCCCCGGCGCGGGCAACGGGCTGTTCGAGGCCCGTTCCCGGCGGCGGGTCCCTTGCCGCCGGGAAACGTGGCTCGATCGGCTAGGCGGCCGCCGGATAGGCCGCGGCGGCAGCCGGCCGCTGCCGCTGTCCGCCCTGCGCGGCCTGCGAGCCGGGCTCGCGCAGCGCGCTGCGGCGATTGAGCTTGAAGCGGCCGACCAGCGAGGCGAGGAGGCTCGCCTCTTCCGCGAGCGTGTGGCTGATCGCCGTCGTCTCCTCGACCATGGCCGCGTTCTGCTGGGTCATCTCGTCGATGCTGTTGACGGCGGCGCTGATCTGCTGGAGGCCTGCCGACTGCTCGGTCGCCGCGATCGCGATCGCATCCATGTTCTCGTCGATCTCCGTCACGAACGTGCCGATCCGGTCGAGCGCCTTGCCCGTGTCGCCGACGAGCTGGACGCCGGTCGACACCTCGACGGCGGAATTGACGATCAGCCCCTTGATCTCCTTGGCGGCCTTGGCGGACCGCTGCGCGAGCTCGCGCACCTCCTGCGCGACGACGGCGAAGCCCTTGCCGGCATCGCCCGCCCTTGCCGCCTCGACGCCTGCGTTGAGCGCGAGCAGGTTGGTCTGGAAGGCGATCTCGTCGATCACGCCGATGATCTGGTTGATCTCCTTCGACGCGGTCTCGATGCGGTGCATGGCGTCGACGGCGTCGCGAACCACCTTGCCCGACGTCAGGGCGGAGGACTTGGCCTCCCGCACGAGGTCGCGGGTCTGCTGGGTCCGCTCGGCCGAGGCGTTCACGGTCGCGGCGACCTCGACGAGCGCGGCGGAGGTCTGCTCGAGCGCGGCGGCCTGCTGTTCCGTCCGCCTGGCGAGGTTGTCCGCGGCCTCTCGCATCTCCTGGCCGTTGTCCTGCAGCGCCTTCGTCTGCTGCAGGACCTCGACGAGCGTCGCCTGGAACGTGGCGATCGAATTGTTGAAATCCCGGCGCAGCTGCTCGAAATCGCCGGGGAAGGGCTCGTCGATCGTCATGCGGATGTTGCATTCCGCAAGCCGGGCCAGGCCGGCGCCGAGCTCGATCACCACGACGTTGAGGTTGTCCGCATGGGCCGCCCGCAGCCGCTCCGCGTGGATCTTCTCCGCGTCGAGCAGGCGCCGCTGCTCCTCCGTATCGGCAAGCCGCCTCTGGACGCGTTCGTTGACGGAATCGCGGAGCGCAACCAGCGTGCGGGCCATGGCGCCGACCTCGTCGCGGCGCGGTGTGTCCGGCACTTCCGCGGCGAAATCCTCTTCGGCGATCCTCTCCATCGCCACCCGCAGGCGCCCGATCGGCTTCGTCACGGACATCACGATCGAGAGGGCGGCCACGAGCATGAAGATCGCGCCCACGGCGGCGACACCGAGCCCGAGCCGCGCCTGCTGCCAGAACTTGGCGGCGAGATCGTCGATATAGACCCCGTTGCCGACGACCCAGCCCCACGGCTCGAACAGGGTGACGTGGGAGAGTTTGGCGACCGGCTCGCTGACGCCGGGCTTGGGCCAGAGATATTCGACGAACCCGTTCTTCCGCTCCTGCGCCACCTTCACGAATTCGACGAAGATCGCCATGCCGTCCGGATCCGTCATGCCGGTCAGATCCTGCCCGTCGAGCTCCGGCTTCATCGGATGCATCAGCATGATCCGGTTCAGGTCGTTCACCCAGATATAGCCGTTGTCGCCGTAGCGGATCGCCCGGAGCTCGGTCAGCGCCGCCTCCTGCGCCTGCGTGCGGGACAGGGCACCGCTCTCTTCGAGGGCGTGCTGGCGCGCGATGATGGAAAGGGCGACCTCGTCCACGGACTGCAGAAGCGTCATGCGCTCCCCGGTCAGCTGCTCGCTGCTCGTGCGAAGGCTCAGCAGCATGACGACGCAGACGACGAACAACGAGAGGGCGACCAGGAGATGAAGCCTGGCGGCGATTCCGAGACGGGACATGAAAACTCCACTGGAAGAGGCCGGGGGGGGCAGCGTTGGGCATCCGGTCCGACCGGTGCGAGCCGATGGCGTCATGCAGCGCGCAGGATGCGCGGGCTCGCTGCGGAGGCCGATGGACCGAACCATGCGCCTCCCACCCCAAAAATAGGGTAGGCCGCTTTACATTTGGTAAAGCCGGTCCTGATCGCCGCCCGGGTGCAGGCAATGCCGTCCCGCGGCGCCCTGCCGGCCGGGAAAGGGCGGAAGCGGTGGAGCACGACCTCGGCCTCGACGGGTGGGACGCGCGGCATGCGGGCGACGCCTTCAGGCTCGCTCGTCCCTTCGCGACGACGTTGAACCGCTTGGCCTTCTGGACCCGTGGGGACCTCGGCATCCGCCTCGAACCCGGCACGGACGAGGTGTCGCTCGCGTCGGGGGCAATGCCTGGTCGCGGACCGCCTCGCCGGCCCATGCCGTTCCATGCAGCTCGATTCGAGGCCGAAACGTCCGTAGCAAGCGTATGCGCACAGTGACGGGTACGCTGCTGCTTTCCGCAGGTCGTTCAAGAGGTTGGCGGCTGCCTTCCCACGTTTCCCGCCTTCGCAATTTACAAATTTCATTGCCGATCTTTCACTTGTCGAAATGTTGTCTTGACATATGTCGACCTTATGGTGTTATTTGTAAAAAGCGGCTGAGGTTGAGCTGCTGCATATGCCGGGAGGGAGGAATGCAGCCACTTTTGAAGGTGGAAGGGCTCAAGAAGTCCTTCGGCGGCGTCGCCGCGCTTCGCGACGGCCGTTTCGAGCTTTCGGGCGGTTCGGTGCACGCGCTTTGCGGCGGCAACGGCGCCGGCAAGTCGACATTCCTCTCGATCCTCATGGGCATCCACAAGCGCGACGGCGGCACGATCCTGCATCGCGGCAAGCCGGTCGAGTTCGGCAGCCCGGCGGAGGCGCTCGCCTCCGGCATCGCCATCATCGAGCAGGAGCTGAGCCCCGTTCCGCACATGACGGTGGCGGAAAACATCTATCTCGGCCGCGAGCCCTCGGCCCGCTTCGGCGGCATCGACTTCAAGACGATGAACCGTAATGCCCAGGCGCTGCTGGACCGTCTCGAATTCAACATCTCCGCGCGCGAGTACATGATGAACCTCTCGGTCGCGCAGATGCAGCTCGTCGAGATCGCCAAGGCGCTGAGCCACGAGGCGGACGTCATCTTCATGGACGAGCCGACCTCGGCGATCGGCGAGAAGGAGGCCCAGCACCTCTTCCAGGCGATCGGGCGCCTGAAGGCGGAAGGCAAGGGCATTGTCTACGTCTCGCACAGGCTGTCGGAAATCTTCCAGATCGCCGACAGCTACACCGTCTTCCGCGACGGCGCCTTCGTCGGCGCCGGCAGGCTCGCCGACATCGACCGGCGCGGCCTCATCCGCATGATCGTCGGCCGCGAGCTCGGCGAGGAATACATCAAGACCAACACGCCGACCGAGGTCACCGGCCTCGAGGTCGCCGGCCTCTCGGCGCCCGGCAAGATCGAGAACATCTCGTTCTCCGCCCGCAAGGGCGAGATCTTCGGCATCTACGGCCTGATGGGCTCGGGTCGCACGGAGATCTTCAACTGCCTGTTCGGCATGGACCGTCCGTCCGCCGGCGAGATCCGCCTCGACGGCCGCACCGTCGCCATCCGCCAGCCGTCCGACGCCATGGCGGAGGGCATCGCCTTCGTGACCGAGGACCGCAAGCTGACGGGCCTCAACCTCACCGACAGCGTGCGCAACAACATCTGCCTCGCCAGCCTGCCCGAGATGAGCCCCGCCTTCGTCATGCAGCAGCGGCGCGAGCAGCAGGCGAGCGCCGACATGATCGCCCGATTCGCCATCAAGGCCGCGCGCGACACGATGCCGGTCTCCGGGCTCTCCGGCGGCAACCAGCAGAAGGTGGTGCTCGGCAAGTGGTTCCTGCGCGAGCCGCGCGTGCTGCTGCTCGACGAGCCGACCCGCGGCGTCGACGTCGGCGCCAAGCGCGAGATCTACCGCATCATCTGCGACTTCGCCGCCGCCGGCGGCACGGTCGTGATGATCTCCTCCGAAATCGACGAAATCCTGGGAATGTCGGACCGCATCCTCGTCATGCGGCAGGGACGGTCCGCCGGCATCTACGGCCGGCAGGAGACGGACGCCCAGTCGCTCGTGCACCTGTCGACCTGACGATGCGGCGACCGGCTGAAGCATCCACCCCGTACGGCAAGAGGTGACCCAAGTGTCCAGCTTAGAGAACAAGACCTCCAGCACCTGGCTGAACTCCGATCGCCGCAGGCTGATCGTGCAGGAATACGGCATCTTCCTCGCCTTCCTGCTGCTCGTCGGCATCCTGTCCGTCTCCAACCAGTTCTTCCTGACGCCGGGCAACATCTCCAACGTGCTGCTGCAGACGTCGATCAACGGGGTGCTGGCGATCGGCATGACCTTCGTCATCCTGACGCGCGGCATCGACCTGTCGGTCGGCTCGGTCGTGGCGCTGGCCGGCATGGTGAGCGCGAGCTTCGTCACGAGCTCGGCGACCGCCGGCGTCGCCGGCGCGCCCTATCCGATGGTGGTGGCGCTTGCCGTCGGCATCCTCGTCGGCGTCGGCTGCGGCGCGCTCGTCGGCTTCATCGTCTCGCGCTTCTCGGTGCCCGCCTTCGTGGCGACGCTCGGCATGCTGTCGGCCGCCCGCGGCGCGACCCTCATCTACGGCGGCGGCAAGCCGGTGCCGGCGCTCTCCCCGGAGTTCCGCTGGATCGGCACGGGCAGCATCCTCGGCATCCCGATGCCGGTCGTCCTGCTCGCCGCCGTCTTCCTCGTCTCCTGGTGGGTGCTGACCCGCACGCGCTTCGGCCGCTACATCTACGCCGTCGGCGGCAACCCGCATGCCGCCAAGACCTCGGGCCTCAACGTCAGCCGCATCCGCTTCCTCGTCTACGTGATCTCGGGCGCGCTGTCGGGCCTTGCCGGCATGATCCTGTCGGCCCGAACGGGATCGGCCCTGCCGCAGGCCGGCATCGCCTACGAGCTCGACGCCATCGCGGCGGTGGTCATCGGCGGCACCAGCCTTTCGGGCGGCGTCGGCCGGGTGACCGGCACGCTGATCGGCGCGCTCATCATCGGCGTCATGAACAACGGCCTCGATCTGATGGGCATCCAGTCCTACTACCAGCAGGTCCTCAAGGGCGCCCTCATCGTCGGCGCCGTGATGCTCGACCAGAAGCGGAATCAGGGCGTCTAGCCCGGATGCGATACGGGCGCGCTGCGCCCGTCGGTGAAACGGCACGCCGCAACGGCGGCCGCAATTCTCAAAGGAGGAGAATGCAATGAAGAAACTGATGATTGCGCTTGCCTCGGCGACGGTCCTGCTCGCCTCGTCCGCCATGGCCCAGGAGAAGCTGAAGATCGGCGCGGCCCCCTACGGCCTCAACGCGGAATTCATGCAGATCTGGTCGGCCGCGCTGGAGGAACACCCCGCCGTCAAGAACGGCGAGATCGAGCTCACCGTCTTCGACGGCCGCTACGACGCGCTGGTCCAGCAGGAGCAGTTCAACACGATGATCACGCAGAAGTTCAACGCGATCATCTTCGTGCCGATCGACATCGAGGCCGGCGCCACCGCCGTGCAGGCGGCCCATGACGCCGGCATCCCGGTCGTCGGCTCCAACACCCGCGTGAACTCCGACCTGCTCGCCGCCTATGTCGGCTCCGACGACACGGTGTCCGGCTACATGGAAGCCAAGACCGTGCTCGACAAGATCGGCTGCAAGGGCAATGTCGTCATCATCGAGGGCCCGATCGGCCAGTCGGCGCAGATCTCCCGCCTCGAAGGCAACCAGAAGGCGCTCGCCGAGTGCCCGGACGTCAAGGTCCTCGAGCAGCAGACCGCCAACTGGTCGCGCGCCGAAGCCCAGACGCTGATGGAAAACTGGCTGACCTCGCATCCCGGCGAGATCAACGGCGTCATCGGCCAGAACGACGAGATGGCGCTCGGCGCGATCGAGGCGATCAAGGCCGCCGGCCTCAACGTCGGCGACTTCGCGATCGCCGGCATCGACGGCGTGACCGACGCGCTCAACGCCGTCAAGGAAGGAACGATGACGTCGATCCTGCAGGATGCGCGCGCCCAGGCGCAGGGTGCGCTCGACCTTGCGATCTTCCATGCCAAGCAGGGCGACTACAAGCCGCAGTCCGACATCTGGGCGCAGTACCCGGACATGCCGTTCAACGACGGCAAGGACAAGGAGTACAACGTTCCGTGGACGCCGGTAACGGCCGAGAACGTCGACAAGCTCCTGGACATGCGCAAGTAACGAGTCAACCGCGGGGCAATCGCCTTCGATAGCCCCCTCATCCGCCTGCCGGCACCTTCTCCCCAGCGGAGAGAAGGTGGCCCGAAGGGTCGGATGAGGGGGGTATTGCCCGCCGCCTCGCTTTCTTAAACATCTAAAGGCTGAACCGATGACCGACACTCCTCCCAAGATCGACCTCAACTTCCCGCTCGACGGCAAGGTCGCGCTCGTCACCGGCGGCGCGTCGGGCATCGGCGCGGCCATCGCCGCGGCCTTCGCGGCCAAGGGTGCGAAGGTGGCGGTGCTCGACATCAACGCCGACATCGCCCGCGCGAAGGCGGAGGAACTCGGCGGTCCGGCACGACCCTTCGTCTGCGACGTGGCGGACGCCGCCTCGGTGGAAAAGGCCGTCTCCGACGTGGTCGACGCCTTCGGCGGCATCGACATCGCCGTCAACAGCGCCGGCATCGTCGCGCTGGCGCCGGCGGAAGACCTGACGCTCACCCAGTGGGACAGGACGATCGACATCAATCTCAAGGGCAGCTTCCTTGTCACCCAGGCGGTCGGCCGCCGGATGATCGCCGCCGGCAAGGGCGGCCGGATCGTCAACCTCGCCTCGCAGGCGGGTACGGTGGCGATCGAGGAGCACGTCGCCTATTGCGCCTCCAAGTTCGGCGTCATCGGCATGTCGAAGACGTTTGCCGCCGAGTGGGGCAGGCACGGCATCACCGTCAACACCATTTCGCCCACCATCGTTCTGACCGAGCTCGGCAAGAAGGCCTGGGCCGGCGAGAAGGGCGAGGCGGCGAAGAAACGCATCCCCACCGGCCGCTTCGCCTTCCCGGAGGAGATCGCCGCCGCCGCCGTGTTCCTGGCCTCGCCGGGCGCCGACATGATCAACGGCGCCGATCTCCTGATCGACGGCGGCTACACCATTCTCTGAGCCCTGACCGGCTCTCGACGTTCTCGAGGATTTATCATGCAGCGTTTCGTCAACGACCCGGACCTGGTGGTCGAAGATACCGTGAAGGGCTTTGTGAAGGCGCATTCGGACATCGTGCGCCTTGCCGAAAACCCGCGCGTCGTCGTGGCCAGGGAGGCTCCCGTCGCCGGCAAGGTCGGCGTGGTGACGGGTGGCGGCTCCGGCCACGAGCCGGCCTTCATCGGCTATACGGGCAGGAACATGCTCGACGCGGTCGCCGTCGGCGAACTCTTCTCCTCGCCGACCGCCAAGAGCTTCCACGACGCGATCCGCGAGGCCAACGGCGGCAAGGGGGTCGTGGTGCTCTACGGCAACTATGCCGGCGACAACATGAACGTGAAGATGGCGACGAAGCTCGCCGCCAAGGACGGGATCGAGGTCGCGACCGTCGTCGCCAACGACGACGTCTGCTCCGCCCCGCCCGAGGAGCGCGAGAAGCGCCGCGGCGTGGCGGGCGAGATCTTCATGTGGAAGATCGGCGGCGCCAAGGCCGCGACCGGCGCGAGCCTCGAAGAGGTCCGCGCCACCGCGCAGAAGGCGATCGACAATTGCCGCTCCATCGGCGTCGGCCTCGGCCCCTGCACGCTGCCGGCCGTCGGCCATCCGAACTTCCAGATCGAGCCCGGCACGATGGAGGTCGGCATCGGCCACCACGGCGAGCCGGGCGTGCGCGTCGAGATGCTGAAGACCGCGGCGGACGTCGCCCGGGACATGGTGAAGATCGTGCTCGACGATCACGATCTGCCCGAAGGCACCGAGGTCGCCGTTCTCGTCTCCGGCCTCGGCGCGACGCCGCTCAACGAGCTCTACATCCTCAACGACACGATCGAGAGCGAGATCTCGGCGCGCGGGCTGAAGATTCGCAAGACCTGGATCGGCAACTACTTCACCTCGCTGGAAATGGTCGGCGCGACGCTGACCGTCATGGCGCTCGACGACGAACTGAAGACGCTGCTCGACGTCGAGACGCGTTGCACGATCATCCTTTAAGCGGAGGACGCCATGCAGACTTTCGACAATGCTTCCGCTGGCGCCATCGTCCTTTCGATGGCCGAGCGGATCGTCGAGAACCGCGCCTATCTTTCCGAGATCGACGGCAAGATCGGCGACGGCGACCACGGCGTCAACATGGCCAAGGGCTTCGGCATGGCCGCCGAGCGCCTGAAGGGCAAGGATGCACCGCTTTCCGAATCCCTCGACACGCTCGGCACCGTGCTGATGACGGAGATCGGCGGCTCGATGGGCCCGCTCTACGGCGTCATGTTCACGGAATTCGCCGAGACCATCGAGGGCGTCGAGAAGATCGATGCGGCGGCCTACAGCAGGATGCTGCATGCCGGTCTTTCCGGCATCCAGTCGATCGGGTCGGCCAAGGTCGGCGACAAGACGCTGCTCGACACCTTCGTGCCGGCCGTGGAGGCCTTCGACAAGGCGACGGCGGAGGGGAAATCCTTCGCCGAGGCGCTGGAGGCGCTCGTCGCCGCCGCCGAGGCGGGGCGCGATTCGACGATTGATCTCGTCGCGAAGATCGGCCGCGCCAGCCGGCTCGGCGAGCGCTCGCTCGGCGTGCTCGATGCGGGCGCCACCTCCTGCGCGATCATCCTCAGGGAATTGTCCGACGGCGCCCGCGCCCGGCTCGCCTGACGCCCGAAAAGGTTCCTCCCAGGATGCGCGGCCCGTTCCATCGCGGCGGGTCGCGCACCGCTTTTTTGCCGAGGCATGTTGCAAACCGGCGGCGTTGCTTTCATGGTCGCCGCCAGAAGGGGGCCGGCGAAACCGATGGCATTGAAGACGAGCTCGCCGCGCAAGGGCGGCACCAGCCGGGTGAACGGGCCGGAAGGCATCGATTCGATCCCGCTGCGCTACGGCGACGACCCCTATGTCTGGGCCTGCTGGCTCTACTACGAAGACGGCATGACGCAGGGCGAGATCGCCGAGGCGATGGGCGTCTCGCGCGCGACCGTCAACAGCTATCTCGCCGACGCCCGGGAAAAGGGCATCGTCAACATCTCCATCGAGCCCGCCCGGCTCGCCTCGCTCACCATCGCCCAGGAACTGAAGCGCCATTTCGGCCTGTCCGACTGCCTCGTGGTGCCGAACGACGACGACACGCGCCCGCTCATCGGCCGGCTGGGGGCTGCCGGCGCGCAGGCGCTCGCCAAGATGATCAAGTCCGGCGACACGCTCGCCGTCGCCTGGGGCCGCACCATCCTGTCGGTCGGCGAGCACCTGGAGACGGGGCCGCTGCAGGACGTCACCGTCGTGCAGGCGACCGGCGGCACCACCGCGAGCTTCGCCTATACGCCGGAGCTGACGGCCGCCGCCGTCGCCCGCGCGATCTCCGCGCGCTGCGTCAACATCACGGCGCCGGCCATCGTCGCATCGGCCGAGATGCACCGCATGCTGCTCGCGGAGCCGCTGATCCGCGAGCAGTTCGACACGCTCGCCCGTGCCAACCGCATCGTCTTCGGCATCTCGTCGCTGCGGCCCAACTCGACGATCCACACCAGCGGCTTCTTCGAATCCGTGCCCCTGCAGCACTACCTCGCCAAGGGAGCGGCCGGCGTGCTCGCGGGGCGCTTCATCGACGAGCGCGGCCGTCCCGTCGCCGGTCCCCTCGACGACCGCACGATCGGCATCTCGCTGGAGATGCTGCGCGGCATCGGCACGCGCGTCGCCGTCGCGGGCGGCTTCGACAAGGTGCCGGCCCTGCTGGCCGCGCTGCGTGGCGGCTATGTCAACGTGCTGGTGACGGACGCGGCGACGGGGGCCGGCATCCTGCGCGCCGACGGCGTGACGAGCCTCGACGGCAAGCTCTCGCAGCGCCAGAAGAGCGCGCCGGTGTCCAACAGCTATCGCAGCCACGTCAAGAAATTCCTCAACAATCCCAACGACGTGGTCGAGGAGATGCTGGACGGACTGATCGTCGCGCACAGGCCCTACCTCCAGCCGATCGGCGGCTCGCGCCGCGCGCTCGTCGCCCGCGACGGTCCGCGCCCCGGCAAGGTCGGCCTCGTCATCGGCGGCGGCACGGGACACGAGCCCTGCTTCGTCGGCTATGTCGGCAAGGGGCTCGCCGACGCGGTCGCGCTCGGCAACATCTTCTCCTCGCCGCCGCCCGATCCCATCGCCAGATGCGCCGTCGCGGCCTCGGGCGGCGCGGGCGTGCTCTTCGTCTACGGCAACTATGCCGGCGACGTGATGAATTTCGAGATGGCGGCGGAGATCGCCGAGGAGCAGGGCATCCCGATCCGCACGGTGCTGACGACGGACGACATCGCCTCCTCGCCGATCGAGGACAGGGAAGGCCGTCGCGGGGTCGCCGGCAATTTCTTCGTCTTCAAGGTGGCGGGTGCGGCCTGCGACCGCGGCATGACGCTCGCCGAATGCGAGGCGGTCACCCGCAAGGCCAACGACCGCACCTTCACGGTGGGCGTCGCGCTCGAATCCTGCTCGATGCCGCAGACGCGGCGGCACAATTTCGAGATCGGCCCGGACGACATGGAGCTCGGCATGGGCATCCACGGCGAGCCCGGCGTCTCGCGCGAGCGCATCCGCACCGCCGACGAGATCGTCGACACGATCATGGACAACATCTTCAAGGAGATGAAGGCGGAGCCCGGCGACCGGGTGGCGGTGCTGGTCAATTCCTTCGGCGCGACGCCGCTGATGGAGCTCTACATCCTGTTCCGCCGGGTGGAGCAGCGGCTTTCCGCCAAGAACATCGCGATCGAGGCGAGCTGGGTGGGACACTATTGCACGTCGCTCGACATGGTGGGCGCCTCCATCTCGATCCTGCATCTCGACCGCCAGCTCACGGAACTGCTGCACCATCCGTGCCGGACGGCGATCCTGACCATCAACGGGCCTGAAACGGACGTCCCGGCGCACGGCTGACACGCAAGGGGAGGAAGACATGTCGGAAAGCGCGGCGCGGGCTCTCGCCACGATGTTCGAGCGGATGTCGCGGGCGATCGAGACGGAGAAGGACCACCTTTCCGAGCTCGACGGCGCGATCGGCGACGGCGACCACGGCATCACCATGTCGATCGGCTTCAAGGCGGTGAACGCGGCGCTCGCCGCGCTCGACCTCGATGCGGCAAGCCCCTCCGAGGTGATGTCGACGGCGGCGGCCGGCTTCCTCGATGCCGTCGGCGCCTCGACCGGCCCACTCTATGCCACGGGCCTGCGCCGCGCCGCGCAGGTGCTCGCCGGCCGCGAGCAGCTCGACCTTGCCGCCTGCCGCGACATGCTTGCGGCCATGTCCGAGGGCATCCGCGACCGCGGCAAGGCGCAGCGCGGCGACAAGACCATGCTCGACGTCTGGCTGCCCGCCGCCGAGGCGGCCGCCACCGCCGTCGCCGACGGCAGGTCGAAGCGGGATTTCTGGGCCGCCGTCACCGCCGCCGCAGACAACGGCGCGGCCGCGACCGCGACGATGGTCGCCACCAAGGGCCGCGCCGCCCGCGTGCGCGAACGCTCGCTCGGCCATCTCGATCCCGGCGCCGCCTCGGCGGCGATGCTCGTCAGGGCCATGGCGGAGACGCTGTAGGCAGCTCCGGTCCGGCATTCTGAACATGAGGAAAACACTCATCTATCTGCATTGCTGTTTGCGCTGGCGCAAATAGCGTCATCTCCGCCGCTGTAAGGATCGGGGCCACCAACCCACCGAAGACATGCGCGACAGGCGGTGCCGAGCAGGATGATGGAAGCCCAATATGCCCGCCATTTCGCCGCCCTGAGCGACGATCCGCTGCGCAACGCCTTCACCGCGCGGCGCGCCGTCATGCCGTTTCGCGGCAGGACGCGGATCGACCCGGAGCAGGTGCCCGTGCGCTGGGGCGAGGCGATGGCCGCGCCCGCAGACGTGGCGAGCGAGCGGCTCGCCTATGTCCATGTTCCCTTCTGCGCCAACCATTGCCTGTTCTGCGGCTTCTACCGCAACGCCTACACGCCCGCCGTGGCGGCCGACTATGTGGAGCTGGTGATCCGCGACCTGGAACGGGAGGCCGAGAGCCCGGTGGTGCGTGCGGGCGCGGTGACGGCGGTGTATCTGGGCGGCGGCACGCCGAGCGCGCTGACGGCGGACGAGCTCGCGCGTCTCCTCGCCGCCCTGCGCCGGCACCTGCCGCTTGCGGCCGATTGCGAGATCACGGTCGAGGGCCGCATCATCCATTTCGACGCCGAGAAGATCGACGCCTGCCTGGAGGCCGGCGCGAACCGCTTCTCCATCGGCGTGCAGAGCTTCGACACGGAGGTGCGCCGCCGGCAGGGGCGCCGCGCGTCGCGGGAGGAGGCGGTCCGTTTCCTCGAAGGGGTGAAGGCACGCGGGTCCGCCGCGCTGGTGATCGACCTCATGTACGGGCTTCCCGGCCAGACCGCAGCGGTCTGGCAGCGGGACCTGGAGACGGCGACGGCGCTCGCGCCGGACGGGATCGATCTCTACGGGCTGAACCTCATTCCCGGGACACCGCTCTATACGGCCATGGAGGCGGGCAAGTTCGCGACCGCCCCGACGCTTGCCGATCTCGGCGGCTACTACCGGACGGGAAGCGATGCCCTCGACGCGCTGTCGTGGCGTCAGGTCAGCAACAATCACTGGGCGCGCACGCCGCTCGAGCGGAATCGCTACAACCGGCTGATCAAGGAAGGCGCGGATTGTCTCGCCTACGGATCGGGCGCCGGCGGATCGATCGGGGACCTGAGCTACGGCCTGACGGGCGACCTTGCGGCCTTCGGCCGGTCCGTCGAGGCGGGACGGAAGCCGATCGGCATGATGATGGCGTCGGACGGCCTGCGGGCCCTGCGCAACCGGATCACCGGCAGCCTCGAACAGGGATGGCTCGACCCGGCGATGTTCGGGCCGGACCTTTCCGTGCGGTTGCGCCCGCTTTTCGAACAGTGGCAGGCCGCCGGCCTGCTCGACCTCGACGACGCCGGGATTGCGCTCACCACCCCCGGCCGCTTCTGGTACGCCAACCTCGTCGCCGCGCTTCACGACATCGCCGAGGCGGAACTGCTGCCGCGAAGCGCCGCCGCCTGACATATTCCACAAAGGAGGACGACCCATGACACAGACTGAGCCCGCGACCATCGAGAAGATCAGGGAGGCGATCACCGCGAAGCCGGACGGCATCCTGGAGATGCTGGCCGCCGAACACGCGGTGCCACTCCGGGTGGTGATGGATTGCCTGCCGGGCGAAAGCGTCGCCATCGCCGACGGCACGCGCTTCGTCGAGGTCCTGGGCGACATCGCGGAATGGGGCGACATCACCTTCATCTGCCATTCGAAGGACGCGGTCATCGAGGTATCCGGTCCGCTGCCGCACGGCAGGATCGGCCACGGCATGTACAATCTGCAGGGCGGCAAGAGCGGCCTCAGCGGCCACCTGCGCCCCGAGCGCTGCGCGGCGATCTATTTCGTCCGCCGGCCGTTCATGGGGCTGGAGACGATGTCCGTCCAGTTCTTCAATGCCGAGGGCGAGGCGATGTTCAAGATCTATGTCGGCCGGGACGAGGAGCGCCGCCTGCGCGCCGGCCAGGTGGAGCGCTTCCTGCGATTGCAGGCGCGGCTTGCCGGTGCGGGGACGCACTGACATGTCCCCGCTCGTCATCGCCGGCGCCAGCCGCGGCGTGGGGCTGGAGCTCGCGCGCCTGGCGCGTTCCGGCGGCCGGCCTGTGGTCGCCCTGGTGCGGCCCGGCTCGGATTCGTCGGAGCTGCGGCACCTCGGCGTCGAGGTGGTGGCGGGAGATGCCCTGTCGCGCGCCGACGCGGACCGTCTCTTCGGGTCGCTGCCGGCCGGTTGCGACGCGGTCTCCACCCTGTCGGGGCTTGCCGGGGACGGCCGCCGCGCCGACGACGAGGGCAACATCAACCTCGTCGACGCCGCGGCCGCTTCCGGCCTGACGGGACGCTTCCTGCTGATCACCTCGATCGGCTGCGGCGAGATGGCGCCCTACCGCTCGGAGCGAGCCATCGCCGCCTTCGGCGCGGCCGTCGACGCCAAGACCCGGGCGGAGGAGCATCTGCGCGGCTCGGGCCTGGCCTGGACGATCCTCAGGCCCGGCGGCCTGCGCACCGCGCCCGCCACCGGCAACGGCATCCTGTCCGCGGACCCCGAGATGCACGGCTTCATAAATCGGGCCGACGTCGCGCAACTGGCGCTCCGGGCGCTGCGCGATCCTTCCACGCGCGACCAGGCCTTCGCGGTGGTCGACCGGGCCGAGGCGCGCAGCGTCAACGCGATCGATCCGCATCCCCTGCTTGCGCTCGGCGCCTGAGAAGGCCGGGGCGTCAGCCCCCGGCTCTCGTGGCGGAAATGCAGTCGAGCAGCTGCGCGGCGTAGTGCTGCGCCCGTTCGCGTTCCTCTTCGCCCGGCAGGCGCTCGGCGAGGTCGAGATAGGCGTCGAGCAGCAGTTCGCCGACGGCGCGCGCCGTCTCGATGCCGGCCGGTTCGACCCGGTCGAGCAGCGGGCTGCGGCCGAGCGGGGCACGGAGCAGCGCGTCGGCGCGGGTGCGCGCCTCCGCCGCGAGCCGGCCGAGAAGCGCCTTTGCCGCGGCATTGCCGGCCTCCGCCTTCGTCTCGAGCAGGGCGGCCAGCCGTTCCTCGAGCGGGGCGAGCGGCCAGCGCTGCAAATCCGTCGCGGTCGCCGCGCGCTGCATGTGGAAGGCGCGGCGCCGCTCGCGCCGCAGCGTGGCGATGTGGGAAAGCTCCTCGCGCGCCATCTGCTCGGCGGCCTCGCGCAGGTCGTCGGACGGGCTGCGGGAGGCGAGATAGGTCCAGAAGGCGAAGGCGCGTTCCTCGTTGCGCACGGCGATCGAGAAGGCGCGGTAGGCGCTCAGCAGCTCCGGCGCGACGACGGAGGCGCCCTCGTCGTCGAAGGTCGGGTCCAGGTCCCAGCGGATCGCCGAGAGGTCGGGCTCGCTTCCGGTCACGCGGCGGGACCAGTAGGCGATGTTGTTGAGGTGCCCGCTCTCCTCGGCGACGAGCTGCTCGAAGACGCGGGCCAGTTCCGGACGGTTTTCCCGCTGCATGCGCTGCACGAGCGCGGAATAGCCCGCGATCGCCTCCCGTTCCATCGCCGCGGCGATCGCGAAAAGCTCTTCCATGGTCTCGGCGGTTCCCGAAGGCTCTTTCCCGAGTAACGGCATCGGCGGCGTCTCCTTCCAGAGGCCACAATGTCGCATTGCCGGGCGCCCTTCTGTTTGTGCTGGAACAAACTCGCCGGAACTCTCCCGCCTAGTATGCCGGAACGGAACTTACCGGGAGCCATATCGTGAACGGTCGCCATCAGGGGATTGCCCGTCCTTCGCTGCCGGCATTGGGGGGCTGGTTGCGGCGGATGCTGTGCATCCTGCTCGCCGCCTTCGCGCTGGTGCAGGTGCTGCCCGCGGCACCGGCCGAGGCGGCGTCCCGGCTTGCGGAATTCCTGCCGAAGGTGCAGCCGTCGGACCTGTTCGCCGGTGCCGACCGCTTCGGCGAGCCGGTCGGCGAGCCGCCGATCGTGCCGGTGTGGAAGGGCGACACGCTCGCCGGCTACGCCTATCTCAATTCCGATTTCACCAGCGCGATCGGCTATTCCGGCAAGCCGATCCACATCCTCGCCGGCATCGATCCGGAAGGCGTGCTGCGCGGCCTCAAGCTCGTCGGCCACCAGGAGCCGATCGTGCTCGTCGGCATCCCCGAGGAGAAGGTCGTGGCGTCGCTGAACACGCTGATCGGCCGCGACATCGGCCGCGTCGCCGCCGGCGCCGAGCGGCCGCCGCAGGTCGATATCGTCAGCGGCGCGACCGTGACCGTGCTCGTCATGGGCGACAGCGTCGTGCGCTCCGCCGTGCGGCTCATCCGCAGCGGCAGGCTCGGCGGCGAGGCCACGGCCGCGGAGGCCGCGGCACCGGTCGAGGTGCGAACGCTCAGGCAGGAAAGCGGCGAGGCCCGAAGCTGGGAGGAGCTCGTCGGCGACGGTTCCGTGCGCAGCCTCCACCTCACCGTCGGCGAGGTGAGCGAGGCCTTCGCGCGCGCCGGAGAGGAGAAGGCGGCGACCCACCCGGAGACGCGCAAACCCGAGGATTCCTTCATCGCGCTCTACATCGCGCCGGCGAGCGTACCGGAGATCGGCCTCAGCCTGCTCGGGGAGCAGGGCTACGAGCGGCTGCGCTCCAAGCTCCGGCCCGGCCAGCAGGCGATCCTGGTGGCCGGCGACGGGGCCTATTCCTTCAAGGGCTCCGGCTATGTGCGCGGCGGCATCTTCGACCGCATCGAGCTGATGCAGGACGGCCAGGGCGTGCGCTTCCGCGACCGCGGCCACACGCGGCTCGGCGACATCGCCGCCGAGGGCGCGCCGCGCCTCCGGGAGATCGCCCTCTTCACCGTGCCCGAGGACTTCGCGTTCGACGTCACCCGGCCGTGGGAGCTGCAGCTCTTGGCGCAGCGCTCCTGGGGCGCGCGCGACAAGGCGGTGCTGCCCTTCGACGTCGGCTACGTCCTGCCCGACCGCTACGTGACGGTGGAGAAGGCGGCGCCGGTCGCCCAGGCGCCGGGCGACGCGGAACCGGAGGCGGCGGTGCCCGTCGAGGCGGAAAGCGAGCCCTTGTGGGTGCAGATGTGGCGGCTGAACACGGTCGAGATCGGCATCACCGCCTCCGCGCTCCTCCTGCTGACGGCGATCTTCTTCTTCCAGGACTGGCTGGTGCGCCGCCCCGTGCTGCACGTCTGGGTGCGGCGCTCCTATCTCGTCTTCGTCCTCGTCTGGCTCGGCTGGTATGCCAATGCGCAGCTTTCGGTGGTCAACGTGCTGACCTTCACCAATGCGCTGATCACCGGCTTCCACTGGGAGTTCTTCCTGTCGGCACCGCTGATCTTCATCCTGTGGGCGACGGTAGCGGCGGGGCTCCTGTTCTGGGGACGCGGGCCGTTCTGCGGCTGGCTCTGCCCGTTCGGCGCCCTGCAGGAGCTCACCAACAATCTCGCGCAATGGCTGAAGGTGCCGCAGGTCAAGGTGCCGTTCTGGCTGCACGAGCGGCTCTGGCCGGTGAAGTACATCATCTTCCTCGTGCTGTTCGGCCTGTCCTTCTATTCGGTGGCGCTCGCGGAGGTGTTCGCCGAGGTCGAACCGTTCAAGACGGCGATCATCCTGAAGTTCGCCCGCGACTGGCCCTTCGTGATCTTCGCGCTGACGCTGCTTTCGCTCGGCCTCTTCATTGAGCGCTTCTACTGCCGCTATCTCTGCCCGCTCGGCGCAGCCCTCGCCATTCCCGGCCGCATCCGCATGTTCGAGTGGCTGAAGCGCTGGCCCGAATGCGGCTCGCCCTGCCAGCGCTGCGCCAAGGAATGCCCGGTGCAGGCGATCCATCCCGAGGGCCAGATCAACGTCAACGAGTGCATCTACTGCATGCACTGCCAGGAACTCTACCACGACGACCACCGCTGTCCGCACATGATCCAGGTGCGGCTGAAGCGGGAGAAGTTCGAGCGGCTGTCCTCGCCCTCGATGCGCGGCGGAGGTCCCGTTCCGCCCGTCATCACCCACAAGGGCGCCGTCATCGAAAGATCCGATCCGGTCCCCGGATCCCCGAACTGACACGAGAGCAAAGGAGAGTTGCCATGTCACAGGACGAAACCAGATCCGGTCTGAGCCGCCGGCAGTTGCTGGGCTCGACGGCCGTCGCCGCCGGCGCGGTCGGAACCGGCGCGCTGACGCTCGGCGGCGGCCTTGCCGTTCCCGCCGCCGCGCAGGCGCCGTCGGAGAACAACTACGAGGTGAAGCCTGGAGAGCTCGACGAATATTACGTCTTCTTCTCCAGCGGCCAGACGGGCGAGGTGCGCATCGTCGGCCTTCCCTCGATGCGCGAGCTGATGCGCATCCCGGTCTTCAACCGCTGCAGCGCCACCGGCTGGGGCCAGACCAACGAGAGCCTGAAGATCCTGACGGAGGGCATGCTGCCCGAGTACCGGGAACTCATGAACAAGCGCGGCCTGCAGACCTATCTCAACGGCGACCTGCACCATCCGCATCCCTCGCAGACCGACGGCACCTATGACGGGCGCTACCTCTACGCCAACGACAAGGCGAACACCCGCGTCTGCCGCATCCGCCTCGACGTGATGAAGTGCGATAAGATCGTCCAGCTTCCCAACCAGCACACCGTGCACGGCCTGCGCGTGCAGAAATACCCGAAGACCGGCTACGTGTTCTGCAACGGCGAGGACCGCGTGCCGATCCCCAACGACGGCAAGGTGCTCGACGACAAGTCGCACTACCGCTCGATCTTCACCGCCGTCGACGGCGAGACGATGAAGGTCGCCTGGCAGGTGATGGTCAGCGGCAACCTCGACAACGTCGACGCCGACTACCAGGGCAAATACGCCTTCTCCACCTGCTACAACTCGGAAGAAGGCGTGAACCTCGCCGAGATGATGGAGGCCGAGCAGGACTGGATCGTCGTCTTCAACCTGAAGCGCATCGAGGAGGCTGTCGCCAAGGGCGAGTTCACCGAGATGGGCGGCGTGCCGGTGCTCGACGGGCGCAAGGGCTCGCCCTACACCCGCTACATCCCGGTCGCCAACAGCCCGCACGGCATGAACACCGCGCCGGACGGCATCCATATCGTCGCCAACGGCAAGCTGTCGCCGACCGTGACGGTGATGGACGTGCGCACCTTCGACGACCTGTTCGACGACAAGATCGAGCCGAAGGACACGATCGTCGCCGCGCCGGAACTCGGCCTCGGGCCGCTGCACACGGCCTATGACGGCAAGGGCAACGCCTATACGACGCTGTTCATCGACAGCCAGATCTGCAAGTGGAACATCGAGGACGCCAAGCGGGCCTACAAGGGCGAGCAGGTCGATCCGATCCGCCAGAAGCTCGACGTCCACTACCAGCCGGGCCACAACCACACCTCGATGGGCCAGACCAAGGAGGCGGACGGCAAGTGGCTGATCTCGCTCAACAAGTTCTCCAAGGACCGCTACCTCAACGTCGGTCCGCTGAAGCCGGAGAACGACCAGCTGATCGACATCTCCGGCGAGGAGATGGTGCTGGTGCACGACAACCCGACCTTCGCGGAGCCGCACGACGCCACCATCGTCCACCGCTCCAAGATCGATCCCCTGCATGTGTGGAAGCGTGACGACCCGTTCTTCGCCGATGCGGTCAAGCAGGCCGAGGCCGACGGCATCGACCTCCTGATCGACAGCGAGGTGATCCGCGACGGCGACAAGGTGCGCGTCTACATGACCTCGGCCGCGCCCGCCTTCGGGCTGGAGAGCTTCAGCGTCAAGCAGGGCGACGAGGTGACGGTCTACGTCACCAACATCGACGAGGTCGAGGACCTGACCCACGGCTTCTCCATCATCAACTACGGCATCAACATGGAGATCGGGCCGCAGGCGACCGCCTCGGTGACGTTCACGGCCGACAAGCCCGGCGTCTACTGGTACTATTGCTCGTGGTTCTGCCATGCCATGCACATGGAGATGAAGGGCCGCATGTTCGTCGAGCCGCAGGCGGCCTGACGTGACGGCGAAACCCGCCATGACGAGAATCGCGGTGGCGGCCCTGTTGGCCGCCCTCGCACCCCTGTCCGCGCGGGCGGAGACGGTTTCCGTCGCCGCCGGCGCGGGAAGCCTGCAGTCGATCCTCGACGCCGCCCGGCCGGGCGACACGATCCGGCTCGGCCCCGGCGAGCACGAAGGCCCCGTCACCATCGCCACGGCGCTGTCGCTGGAAGGCGAGGCCGGCGCGGTCCTTGCCGGCAACGGCACGGGCAGCGTCGTGACCGTCACGGCGCCGGGTGCGGTCGTGCGCGGCCTGACGATCACGGGGTCGGGCCGGGATATCGGCACGCTCGATTCCGGCGTGTTCCTCGCGAAGACGGCGACCGGCGCGGTCGTCGAGGACAATGCCGTGCTCGGCAACCTCTACGGCGTCTACATCCACGGCGCGAAGGAGGCGCTGGTGCGCGAAAACCGCATCGAGGGCCTGCGCGAGGGGGGACGCTCGGCGGAGGCCGGCAACGGCGTGCATCTCTGGAACGCGCCGGGCGCCAGGGTGATCGGCAACGACATCCGCTTCGGCCGCGACGGCATCTTCACCAATGCCAGCCGCGACAACGTCTTCTCCGGCAACCGCTTTTCCGGCCTGCGCTTCGCCGTCCACTACATGTACACCAACGACAGCGAGATTTCCGGCAACGTCTCGACCGGCAATTCCGTCGGCTATGCCATCATGTATTCCGACCGGCTGACGATCCGGGGCAACGTCTCCGACGGCGACCGCGACCACGGGCTCGTCCTCAACACGGCGAAGGGCTCCGAGGTCTCCGGCAACCGCGTCTACGGCCGCCTGCAGCCGGTCTCGCGCTGGACCAATGCCGGCCGGCAGGCCGATTCGCACGGGATCGATGCACAGCCGACCGGCGCGCAGGACAAAGGCGGCATGCGCCTCGGCCCGGAAAAATGCGTGTTCATCTACAATGCCAACCGCAACGCCTTCTCCGGCAACCGCTTCGAGAACTGCGCGATCGGCATCCATTTCACCGCCGGCTCCGAGGGCAACCGCATGACTGGCAACGCCTTCGTCGGCAACCGCAACCAGGTCAAGTATGTCGGCACGCGCCACCTCGACTGGTCGGCGGACGGGCGCGGCAACTACTGGAGCGACAACCCCGCCTTCGACCTCGACGGCGACGGCATCGCCGACAGCCCCTACCGGCCGAACGACCTCGTCGACCGGGTGCTGTGGACCGCGCCGCAGGCGAAGATCCTCATCAACAGCCCCGCGGTGCAGGTCATCCGCTGGGCCCAGAGCCAGTTCCCGGCGCTCCTGCCGGGCGGCGTGGTCGACAGCCGGCCGCTGATGGCCCCGCCGGACGAAGGGACCGAGATACAATGACACACCGGATCGAAATCAACGCCGTATCGAAGTCCTTCGGCGCCGTGCAGGCCGTGCGCGACGTCTCCTTTTCGCTCGCCGAGGGCGAGATCGTCGCGCTGGTCGGCCACAACGGTGCGGGCAAGACGACGCTCATCAAGCTGATGCTCGGTCTCATCCGTCCGACCTCGGGCACCGTGCGGGTGCTGGGCGGCGATCCGGCGGCCGATCCTACCGTGCGCGCCCGGCTCGGCTACCTGCCGG
The DNA here is from genome assembly GCF_024609765.1 of Shinella pollutisoli. Classification (GTDB taxonomy): domain Bacteria; phylum Pseudomonadota; class Alphaproteobacteria; order Rhizobiales; family Rhizobiaceae; genus Shinella; species Shinella pollutisoli. The sequence continues at coordinate 55,025 of NZ_JANFDG010000020.1, read as the reverse complement.
AGAACGTCTCCTTCAATCCGGCGCTGACCGGCCGCGAGACGCTGTCCTTCTACGCCGCGCTGAAGCGCGCGCCCTCCCGCCAGGTCGCCGAGCTCCTCGACCGCGTCGGGCTTTCGGCGGCCGCCGACCGGCGCGTGCGCACCTATTCCAAGGGCATGCGCCAGCGGCTGGGGCTGGCGCAGGCGCTGATCGGCGCGCCGCAGGTGCTGCTGCTCGACGAGCCGACCACGGGGCTCGACCCGGCGCTCCGGCGCGACTTCTACGGCTTCCTCGACGAATTGCGCGCGGGCGGGGCGACCATCCTGCTTTCCTCGCACGCGCTCTCCGAGCTGGAGGGCCGGGCCGACCACATCGTCATCATGGGGCAGGGCGTGAAGATCGCGGACGGCACGCTGGATGCGCTGCGCGGCATCGCCCGGCTTCCGACCCGCATCCGCGTGCGGCTCGCCGAGGGCGAGAAGCGGCGGCTCGACGGTGGCGCCGGCTGGCGCCCGGTCAACGGCCACATGCTGGAGATCGATGCCGCGCCGGAAGAGAAGGTGGCGCTGCTGCGCGCGGCCGTCGGCGCGGAGATCGCCGACCTCGACGTGACGCCGCCGACGCTCGACGAGCTCTATGCCCATTTCCAGGACAGGCAGCGGGAGGCCGGCCGATGAGAACCATCCTCGTCATCGCGCGCAAGGAGATCCAGGAGGGCCTGCGCAACCGCTGGGTGCTCGCGACCACGCTGCTGCTGGCGACGCTGGCGCTGACGCTGACCTTCCTCGGCAGCGCGCCAACCGGCAATGTCGGGGCGAGCGCGCTCGACGTGGTCGTCGTCAGCCTGTCGAGCCTGTCGGTGTTCCTCGTGCCGCTGATCGCGCTCCTGATCTCGCATGACGCCATCGTCGGCGAGGCGGAGCGCGGCACGCTGCTCCTCCTGCTAAGCTATCCGCTGGCGCGCTGGCAGGTGATCGTCGGCAAGTTCGTCGGGCATCTGGCGATCCTCGCCTTCGCCACCCTCGTCGGCTACGGCGCGGCGGCGCTGGCGCTCGCCGCCACCGGCGGTTCCGGCCTCGCGGCGGGCTGGCCGGCCTTCGCGCGGCTGATCGGTTCCTCCGTGCTGCTCGGCGCGGTCTTCGTCGCCATCGGCTATCTCGTCAGCGTGCTCGCCGGCGAGCGGGGCACGGCCGGCGGCATCGCCGTCGGCGTCTGGCTCGTCTTCGTGCTGGTCTACGACACGGCGCTGCTCGGCCTGCTCGTGGCGGACCAGGGCCGCACGGTCACGGCCGGGCTGCTCGACGCCCTGCTGCTGCTCAACCCCACAGACGCCTACCGGCTCGTCAATCTCGGCGGCGGGGCGGGGGCGATCTCCGGCATGGGCGGCATGGCGGAGGTCGCCTCGCTCGGCGCGCCGGCATTGCTCGCGGCACTCCTCCTCTGGACGGTGCTGCCGCTTGCCGCCGCCATGCTGGTCTTTTCGCGGAGGGAGGCATGATGCGCATCCTCGCAACGCTGGCGTTCGTCGTGCTCGCCGCCTGCTCGCAGCCGCAGGAGGAAGCGCCCAAGCCCTTCGCCCTCGACGAGGAGGCGATCGGCCGCTATTGCGGCATGAACGTGCTGGAGCACGACGGCCCGAAGGGACAGATCATCCTGTCGCAGATTCCCGAGCCGATCTGGTTCTCCTCGGCGCGCGACGCGGTCGCCTTCACCCTCCTGCCCGACGAGCCGAAGAACATCGCCGCGATCTACGTCTCCGACATGGCCGCGGCCGAAAGCTGGGAAAAGCCCGGCGCGGAAAACTGGATCGACGCCCGCGCCGCCTTCTACGTGATCGGCAGCGCTCGGCTCGGCGGCATGGGCGTCGCCGAGGCAATCCCCTTCTCGACGCGCGAAGCGGCGCTCGATTTCGCCCGCGAGAACGGCGGCGAGGTCGTCGATTTCTCCGGCATCCCGCCCGCCTACGTGCTGGGCGGCGGGGAGGAGACCGACGATACGGCGGAGCCGCAACCGCACGCAACGGAGCATTGATCATGGGCGCAGATATCTCCCGCCGCCGCTTCCTCGGCATCTCCGCCGCAGCCGCGGGGTTCGCGCTGCTGCCGCTCGGCGGGCCCGCCCGCGCCGCGCCGCAGGCGGTGCGCTGGCACGGGCGCGCGCTCGGCGCACCGGCGGAGCTGATCCTGCATCACCCGGACCGGGAGCAGGCCGAGCGGCTGATCCGGCGCATCGTCGTCGAGATCGACCGGCTGGAGCGCATCTTCAGCCTCTATATACCCGATTCCGCCCTGAACGTGCTCAACGCCAACGGCGCGCTCGCCGATCCGCCGCCGGAGCTGGTGGCGGTGCTGGAGGAAAGCCGCGCCGCCTGGCGCCTGAGCGGCGGGCTGTTCGATCCGACCATCCAGCCGTTGTGGACGCTCTACGCCCGCCATTTCGCGGCGCCGGAGGCCGATCCGGCCGGGCCATCGCCGCGGGAGATCGGCACGGCCCTGACGCGCGTCGGGCTCGACCGCGTCGCCTTCGACGGCAACCGCATCGCCTTTCGCGTCCCCGGCATGGCGCTGACGCTGAACGGTATCGCCCAGGGCTACATCACGGACCGGGCGATCGCGCTGCTGCGCGCCGGCGGCGTCGAGCATACGCTTGCCGATCTCGGCGAGATCCGCGCGCTCGGCCCGCGCGGCGACGGCACGCCCTGGCGCGCCGGCATCGCCGGAACGGCGGCACGCGTCGACCTCGTCGACCGGGCGATGGCGACGTCGGGCACCGACGGCTTCCGCTTCGCCGGCCCCGGCTCGCCCTGCCACCTCATCGATCCGCGGAGCGGCACGGCGGCGGACCGCTATCGCAGCGTCAGCGTCGTCGCGCCGACCGCCGCGGGAGCCGACGCGCTCTCGACCGCCTTCAGCTTCATGCGCGCCGAGGATATCGCCGCCGCGCTGCCGGCGGGTGTGGAGGTTCACCTCTACGACCGGGCCGGGGGCTATCGACACATCGGCTGAGAGGCCGCCCATCGGGTCGTTGGGTGATGCTGCCTCTCATCCGGCCTGCCGGCCACCTTCTCCTTGGCTGCAGGGAGAAGGGGTTTGCCGTATCGTTTTCCCGAAACGCCACCGTTTCGCAGGGCAGGTCTCCTCTCCCCGCTTGCGGGGAGAGAGTTAGGGCGAGGGCAAAGCCGCGCATCTCATAAACGTAAGAGAGATCGGCCACGTTTCGCCGCTGTAAATCCGCTCCGAACAAGGCGTCGGTCGTTCACTTGCAATACTTACGGAAATTCGTATATTGGTAGATACATTGTTTTGAAGGAGACATGCAATGACCCTCGACCGTTCCGTCCTCGCCTTCGCCGGCATCATGGTGCTTCTGTCCGTCGCGCTGACCGTCTGGGTCTCGCCCTACTTCGTCTGGCTGACGGTCTTCGTCGGCGCCAACATGCTGCAGTCGGCCTTCACCGGCTTCTGCCCGGCGGCGATGGTGATGCGCCGGCTCGGCGTGAAGCCGGGGACGGCGTTCTGAGGTTCCCGATGCGCCTGCTTTTCTCCCTGCTGTTCGCGCTTGCCGGATCGACGGCGCTTGCCGGCACGATCATCGTCGAGCCCGTGCCGGTGACGGAGTGGAAGGCCGTCTACGGCCGGATCGAGGCGCGCAACGTCGTGCCGGCCCGGGCGCGGATCGGCGGCACGGTCGTCGAGCTGCTCGTCACCGAGGGCGATACCGTCGCGGCGGGCGAGACGATCGCTTCCGTCAGCGACGAAAAGCTCGCCTTCCAGGTCGCGGCGATCGACGCGCAGCTCTCGGCGCTGAAGGCGCAGCTCGATCGGGCGGAAACGGAGCTGGCGCGCGGCCGGTCGCTCACCCAGCGCGGCGTGGCGACGGCGCAGCGCCTTGATCAGCTGCGCACCGACGTCGACGTCACCCGCAACCAGATCGCGGCGACCGAGGCGCAGAAATCCGTCGTCCTGCAGCAGCAGGCGGAAGGCGACGTCCTCGCGCCGCTTTCCGGGCGGGTGCTGGCGACGCCGGTCACCAGGGGCGGCGTGGTCATGGGCGGCGAGCCGGTCGCGACGATCGGCGGCGGCGGCTTCTATCTCCGCCTCGCCGTTCCCGAGCGCCATGCGCGCGCGCTCGGTGAGGGGGCCGCGATCCGCGTCACCACCGATGCCGGCGAGGTCGCCGGCCGGCTGGCGAAGGTCTATCCGCGGATCGAGAACGGCCGCGTGATCGCCGACGTGGAGGCGGATGCGCTCGACACCGCCTTCGTCGATGCGCGGGTCCTCGTCGAGCTTCCGGTCGACGAGCGGCAGGCGATCCTCGTGCCGGCCGCGGCCGTGGCGAACCGCTACGGCGTCGACTTCGTGCGGGCCGGCGACGGCGCGGCGACGAGCGAGCGTGCGGTGGTCGTCGGCGAGCGCATCGAGCGGGGCGGCGCCGCCCTGGTCGAGATCGTCTCGGGCCTTGCGGCCGGCGAGACCGTGGAGGTCCCATGACCGGTGCCCACCGCGACGGCCTGGCCGGTGCGCTGACGCGCGCCTTCATCGTCTCCCCGCTTACGCCCCTCTTCCTCATCGCCGCCTTCGCCTTCGGCCTGATCGCCCTCATCTCGCTGCCGCGCGAGGAGGAGCCGCAGATCTCGGTGCCGATGGTCGACATCCGCGTGCGGGCCGACGGCCTGCGCGCCGAGGATGCCGTCAAGCTCGTCGCCGAGCCGCTGGAAACCATCGTCAAGGGCATCGACGGGGTGGAGCACGTCTATTCGCAGTCGCAGGACGACGGCGTGCTGGTGACGGCGCGCTTCCTCGTCGGCACCTCGTCGGATGCCGCGGTGCTGCGCGTGCACGACAAGGTGCGGGCGAACCTCGACCGCATCCCGACCGGCATCCCCGAGCCGATGATCATCGGCCGCGGCATCGACGACGTGGCGATCGTCTCGCTGACGCTGACGCCCCGGCCGGAGGGCGCCGAGACGGTCGACGCGGGCGTGCTGACCCGCATCGCCCGCGAGCTGCGCAACGAGCTTGCCAAGATCGACGATGTCGGCCTCACCTATCTCGTCGGCGAGACGGACGAGCGCATCCGCATCGCGCCCGATCCGGCCCGGCTGGCGCTTGCCGGCGTGACGCTGCAGCAGCTCGCCGGCAAGGTGCAGGGCGCCAACCGCGCGCTTCCGACCGGTCGGGTCCGCGACGGCGGCGGTCAGGTGATGCTGGTGGCCGGCGAGACCTTGAAGACGCCGGCCGAGATCGGCAACCTGCTCGTCACCGCGCGCGACGGCCGCCCCGTCTATGTCCGCGACGTCGCGAACGTCGATTTCGTCACGGCGTCCGACGACGTGCTGGTCTCGACCGTGACGCGCGCGGAGCCAGGGGCGCTCCGGGTTCCCGCGGTGACGCTGGCGATCGCCAAGCGGGCGGGCGCCAACGCCGTGACGGTCGCGGAAAGGATCCTCCACCGTGTGCATGAGCTGGAAGGCGCGCTGATACCGGAGAACGTCGCCGTCGAGGTCACGCGCGACTACGGCGAGACCGCGAACGAGAAGGCGAACGAGCTTCTCTATCATCTCGGCCTTGCGACCGTGTCGATCATCGCGCTGGTCTGGCTGGCGATCGGGCGGCGCGAGGCGCTGGTCGTCGCCGTGGTCATCCCGGTGACGATCCTGCTCACGCTGTTCTCCTCCTGGGCGATGGGCTACACGCTGAACCGCGTGTCGCTGTTCGCGCTGATCTTCTCCATCGGCATCCTCGTCGACGACGCGATCGTGGTGATCGAGAACATCGCCCGCCACTGGGGCATGGCCGACGGGCGCAGCCGCAAGGATGCGGCGATCGCCGCCGTCGCCGAGGTCGGCAACCCCACCATCGTCGCGACGCTGACGGTGGTCGCGGCCCTGCTGCCGATGCTCTTCGTCTCCGGCATGATGGGCCCCTACATGAGCCCGATCCCGGCGAACGCGTCGGTCGCGATGATCTTCTCCTTCTTCGTCGCCGTGACGGTGACGCCCTGGCTGATGCTCAAGGCGGCGGGCAGGCCGCCCGTCGCCGCCCATGACGACCATGGCCGGGGCGGCCTGCTCGGCCGCCTCTACGCGGCGACGGCCCGGCCGATCCTCGCCTCGAAGGCGCGTAGCTGGCTGTTCCTCCTTGCCGTCGGCGTGCTGACGCTGGGCTCGCTCGCGCTCTTCTACACCAAGGACGTGACGGTGAAGCTCCTGCCCTTCGACAACAAGTCGGAGCTTGCCGTGATGATCGACCTTCCCGAGGGTGCGTCGGTGGAGGAGACGGATGCGGTCGCGCAGGCGGTCGCCCGGATCGTCACGCAGATGGACGAGGTCCGCTCGGTACAGACCCATGCCGGCACCGCCGCGCCCTTCAACTTCAACGGGCTGGTCAGGCACGCCTATTACCGCGCGGACCCGAACATGGGCGAGGTGGCCGTCAATTTCCTCTCCAAGGCGGAGCGCAGCCGCTCCAGCCATGCCATCGCGCTCGACATCCGCGAGCGGATAAAGGCGGTCGCCGTGCCGCCGGGAACGAGCCTGAAGGTCGTCGAGCCGCCGCCCGGCCCGCCCGTCATGGCGACGCTGCTTGCGGAGATCTACGGCCCCGATGCGGCGACGCGGCGCGCGGTGGCGGGGAAGGTCGAGGCGGCGTTCCGTTCGGTGCCGTTCATCGTCGACGTCGACAATTCCTACGGGATCGCGGCGCGGCGGCTGCGCGCCCGCATCTCCGGCGACGATCTCGATTTCTTCCGCGTGCAGGAGAGCGACGTCTTCGACACGCTGGCGATCCTCAACGGCGGGACGACGATCGGCTATTCGCATCGCGGCGAGGGCCGACTGCCGATCCCGGTCCGCCTCGAGCGGCCGAAGGCCGAGCGGCGCGTCACCGAGGCTTTCCTGACGACGCCGATCCCGGCCAACCTGTTACCGGGCGAGCGCGGCGTGGTCGAGCTCGGCGACGTGGTGCGGATCGACGAGGAGCAGGCCTCCTTCCCGATCTTCCGGCACAACGGCCGGCCCGCGGAAATGGTGACGGCGGAGCTCGCCGGCGATTTCGAGGCGCCGCTCTACGGCATGCTGGCCGTGCAGGCCGCACTCGACGCGCAGGACTGGACCGGGCTGCCGAAGCCGGTGATCTCGCTGCACGGCCAGCCCGAGGACGACCGCATCTCGACGCTGCTCTGGGACGGTGAGTGGGAGGTGACCTGGGTCACGTTCCGCGACATGGGCGCGGCCTTCATCGTCGCCCTGCTTGGCATCTATATCCTCGTCGTCGCGCAGTTCGGCTCCTTCAAGGTGCCGCTCGTCATCCTGACGCCGATCCCGCTCACCTTCATCGGCATCCTCGGCGGGCACTGGCTGTTCGGCGCGCCGTTCTCGGCCACCTCGATGATCGGTTTCATCGCGCTCGCCGGCATCATCGTGCGCAACTCGATCCTGCTCGTCGACTTCATCCGCCACGCGCCGCGCGAGGATGCGACGGGCCCGCGTCCGCTCACCGAGATCCTGATCGAGGCCGGCTCGATCCGCTTCAAGCCGATCCTCTTGACGGCGCTCGCGGCGATGATCGGCGCCGTCGTCATCCTGACCGACCCGATCTTCCAGGGTCTCGCGATCTCGCTGCTCTTCGGGCTGGCGTCCTCGACGCTGCTGACGGTGCTGGTCATTCCGGCGATCTACCGGGTGCTGCGCACCTGAGACAGGCAAACGGTTCTTTCAAGGGAGGATATCCGGTGAAGACGATCCAGGATTTCGCAGTAAGCCGGCGCGGCTTCTTCGCGCTGACGGCCTCCGGCATCGGCGCGGCGGCCCTCTCCTCGCGGGCATCCGCCGCCGGCACGGTCGAGACGTCGGCGCGCATCGTCGTCATCGGCGCGGGTGCGGCCGGCACCGCGCTGTCGAACCGGCTGGCGCAGCGCCTCTCCGGTGCGACGATCACCGTCGTCGACCCGCGCAGGGAGCACCTCTACCAGCCCGGCCTCTCGCTGGTCGCGGCCGGCCTTCGCCCGGCGGACTACGTGGTAAGCCGCACGGCGGACTGGCTCGACCGCAACGTTGCCCTCGTCGAAGAGGCGGCCGCGGCGATCGATCCGGTCGCCAAGGTGGTGACGACGGCGGGCGGCAAGACCCTGCCCTACGATTTCCTCGTGCTCGCGCCGGGGCTGGTCCTCGACTACGGGGCGATCGAGGGTTTCTCGCCGGAAATGGTCGGCAGGGACGGGATCGGCGCGCTCTATGGCGGGCCGGACCATGCGGCGCGCACCTGGCAGGCGGCGTCGAAATTCGCCGGGGAGGGCGGCGTCGGTCTCTTCACGCGGCCGGCGACCGAGATGAAATGCGCCGGCGCGCCGCTCAAGCACACGTTCCTGATCGAGGACATCGCCAGCCGCGGTATCGGCCGCGGCAAGTTCGAGATGCATTATGTGGCGCCACAGCCGGTGCTGTTCTCCGTGCCGATCGTCTCGGAGAAGGTGCGGATGCTGTTTTCCGAGCGCGGCATCGCCACGCATCACGGCATGACGCTCGCCGCGATCGACGCTGGCCGGAAGATCGCGACCTTCACGAAGGCGGAGAAGGGCGGCACGAGCCGGGTCGAGATGCCCTACGACTACCTCCACGTCATCCCGCCGCAGCGGGCGCCGGAGGTGATCCGCCAATCCGGTCTCTCCTGGACGGATAAATGGACGGACCAGGGCTGGGCGGCGGTCGACCAGAAGACGCTCCGGCATGTCGCCTATCCCGAGATCTTCGCGCTCGGCGACGTGGCGGGCGTGCCGAAGGGCAAGACGGCGGCGTCGGTCAAATGGCAGGTGCCGATGGTCGAGGACCATCTCGTCGCGTCGATCCAGGGGCGCGAGGGCAGCCTCGTCTACGACGGCTACACGTCCTGCCCGCTGATCACCCGCGTCGGCCGCGCCATGCTGGTGGAGTTCGACTACCACAACAATCTCGTCCCGAGCTTCCCCGGCCTCATCGCGCCGCTGGAAGAGCTCTGGATCAGCTGGCTGATGAAGGAGGTGGTGCTGAAGGCCACCTACAACGCCATGCTGCGCGGCAAGGCCTGAGAGGGAGGCGACCATGCAGGAAATGACACTGGAAACCATGATCGCGGTGCTGGAGGAGATCTTCGGGACGGGGCTCTTCTGGAGCATGGTCGCGGCCGCGGCCCTCGTCACCGCGGCCTATCTCTACGTGCTCGTCCGCGACAGGGCGATGTCGATGCGCAAGTTCCTGTTCGCCCAGCTGAGCATGCCGTTCGGCGCCGTCGCCGCGGTGCTCTTCGTGCTGCAGGTGACGCATTCGAGCCTTGCGGACATCGGCGGGCCGGTCGATGCGGCCCTCCTGCTCGGCGTGGCGGTAGCGGGCGCCATCGGCACCGCCATCCTCGTCTATACCGCGCAGTCGCTCGTCCGCCGGCCGTGACGTCGGGGCCTCGCCTGTCGGATGCCGAGCGGAAGCCGCCTCACGCCGGCGGACGGAGGGCGGCCTCGATGGCGGCGCCGATGGAGAGGACCGCCTCGTCGGCATAGCGGTGCCCGACCACCTGCAGGCCGACGGGAAGGCCGTCCTCGGCAAATCCGGCGTGCAGCGAGAGCGCCGGACATTGGGGCAGCAGGTTGAAAGGGCAGGTGACGTCGAGGCCCCGGAACCGGCCGTCCGGCAGGTCGGCGACATAGTCGTCGTCGTTGGCCGAGGCCGGCGGCGCGGTGATCGCGCAGGTCGGGCAGAGCAGCGCGTCGTGGGTCGCGAGCACGTAAGCAAGGTCGCGCCACATCGCGGTGCGCAGCAGCTCCACGCGCTTGTAGGCGGTGGCGTCCATCGACCGGCCGCGCTCGATGAGCGCGACCACGAGCGGGTCCATCCGCTCCCGGTGGCGATCCGGCGCATCGCCGAAGAAGGCCGACATGAAGACGCACCACAGGTCGTACCAGCCGTCGTTGACGGCGCGCGTCCAGCCGAGGCTCACCTCCTCCACGATCGCGCCCGCGGCGCGCAGCCGCTCGACCGCCGCGCGCAACACCCTTTCCACCGCCGGATCGACGGCATAGTAGCCGAGGTCCATCGAGAGGGCGAAGCGGCGCCCGGAGAGATCGCCGGCGGCGGCCTTCTCCGACGAGAAGGGCAGGGGCAGCGAGCCGATGTCGGCGTCATCCGGGCCGGCCGTACATTCCATGAAGGCGACCGCGTCGGCGATGCTGCGGGCGAGCGGCCCGAAATGCGAGATGTTGTCGAAGACGCTCGGCAGGATGGTCATCGGGATGCGGCCGAGGCTCGGCTTGAAGCCGACGACACCGCAGAAGGAGGCCGGGATGCGGACCGAGCCGCCCATGTCGGTGCCTTCCGCGAAGGGCACGACCCCGGCCGCAACCGCGACTGCCGAGCCGCCCGAGGAGCCGCCGCTGGTGCGCTCGGGGTTCCAGGGATTGCGCGTGATGCCCCAGCGGGGGCTGGCCGTGAAGCTCGAATGGGCGAATTCCGGCGTCGTCGTCTTGCCGACGAGGATCGCCCCGGCCGCCTCGAGCCGCGCGATGCAGAGGGCGGTCGTCTCGGGAACCCAATCCCCCGTCGACCAGGACCCGAGCGTGGTGAGGTCGCCGCGCGTCGGCGTCAGGTCCTTCGCCGCGAACGGAACGCCGAGGAGCGGCGGCACCTCTCCGCCCGCCGCGACGATGCGGTCGGCCGCGCGCGCCGCGGCGAGCGCCGCGTCGGTGCGCAGCAGCGTGAACGCGTTCAGCGTCCGGTTGACCGCCTCTGCCCGCCGCAGCGACTCGGCGATGACGGATTCGGCCGAGAAGCGGCCGTCGCGGATGCCGGCGGCGATATGCCGGGCCGGCAGGTCGAGCGGATGGGTGGCGGCGCGTTCTTGCGAAACATACTGCATGTCTGGAGGGTCCGTGCTAATCCATGTGTGGGGTGAATGCCGGGGGAATTCGATCTTGGGCCGTGATCCGGACACGTCTATCCTTTCGCGTGATGGGAAATCCAGCGCGGCCGGCCGGCGGCGGGTCTTCGAGCAGTGGAATGCGAACATGGCCGAGGCCGTCTCCGCCATCGGGCAGGCGGCGTTTCCGCAGGCGCTCGAGCGGGCGCTCGCCCGGCTCGCACCGTTCGAGATGATGAACGGCTTCGGCTATGCCGCGCAGGGCCGTGCCTTCGACCTCTACAACGACCGCATCGTCGGCGACCGGGCGATCATCGTCGACCGCTACCTTGCCGGCTCCTACATCCTCGACCCCTTCTACGACGCGCTGCGGCGTCCCGAGCGCCCGGCTCTGCTGGTGATGCGGGAGCTTGCGCCCGACCGCTTCAGCGAAACGGAATATTTCCGGCGCCACTACCAGACGACCGGCATCGTCGACGAGATCGGCTTCGTCCTGAAGCTGCAGCACGCGGATGCCGTCCTTTCCCTGTCGCGAATGGGTGCGGTGCCGGGCTTCTCGGCAGGCGAGATCGCCGTCCTTACGGCCGCCGCGCCCCTGGTGTGCGCGGTGGCGGAGCGCCACTGGCATGCACGCTGCGATCCGGACGGGGCGGAGGGGCAGGCCGCCGCGGCGATCAGCCATCCGTCCCTGTCGAAGCGCGAGCTGGAGATCGTGACGCTGATCCTCAAGGGACACTCGAGCTACTCGATCGCCGCAACGCTCGGCCTGTCGCCGAACACCGTCAAGGTGCACCGGCGGCAGGCCTATGCGAAGCTCAACATCTCCAGCCAGGTCGAGCTGTTCCATCTCTTCCTGAGCTGAGGCGGGCTATTCGGCGAATTCCATCTCGGGCGGAGCCGCCTGGAAGAACTTCGTCAGGTAGGCGAGATAGCCGACGCCGAGGGCGAGCCACAGGAGGCCGAGCATCTTCGCGTGGCCGTCGAGGTTCCACAGCAGGAACAGGTCGCAGGCCGCGCCGAGCGCGGGAACGATAAGACCGACGAACGCGCCGAGCGGCCGCACCAGGGAATGCCCCTTCAGGTAGAGCGCGATCACCGAGACGTTGACGGCGGTGAAGGCGAGGAACGCACCGAAGTTGATGAACGAGGTCGAGGTCGTCACGTCCATCGTCAGTGCCAGCAGGCCGACGATGCCGACCAGGACGAGGTTGGCGACCGGCGTGTGCCATTTGCGGTGGAGCCTGCCGAAGATCGCCGTCGGAAGCACGCCGTCGCGGCCCATGGCGAAGAGCAGGCGGCCGACGCTCGCCTGCGCGGCGAGCCCGGAGGTGAACTGCGCAACCACCAGCGTGGCGAGGAACACCGTGACGAACAGGTCGCCGCCGATCATCAGCGCGATTTCCGACGCGGCGGAGTCCACCGAGGCGAAGTCGCCGCCCGGATGGGCGAGCTGGGTGATATAGGCCGATCCGGTGAAGATGACGCCGCCGACCGCCGCGATGATCATGATCGCCTTCGGCATGGTGCGCGTCGGGTCCCGGGTCTCCTCGGTCAATGTCGAGACGGCGTCGAAGCCGAGGAACGAATAGGCCGCGATCGCCGCGCCGGCGACCGAGGCGCCGAAGGGGACCCCGGCGTCGAAGAACGGACGGACCGAGGCGAGGCCGCCGGGGCCGTTCAGCGCCACGACATAGCGGCCCGCCAGCACGACGAAGGCGACCAGCACGGCGAGCTGGACGAACATCAGCACGAGGTTGACCCGGTTGGCGAAGACGATCCCGACCAGGTTGACGACGGTCGTCACGACGATGAAGCCGACGACCCAGAGCCAGCCGGGCACGTCCGGGAAGGCGGCGGTAAGATAGGCGGCCCCGATCAGCCAGATGACCATGGGCAGGAAGAAGTAGTCGAGCAGCACGGCCCAGCCGACCAGGAAGCCGACGCCGGAATTGAGCGACTTGCGCGCATAGGTATAGGCGGAGCCGGCGACCGGGTAGACCCGCGCCATGATGCCGTAGCTCGCGGCGGTCAGAAAGATCGCCGATGCGGCGACGAGATAGGCCATCGCGGTCGTGCCCTGGCTTGCCGACGCCAGCGCGCCGAACGTGCCGAAGACGATCATCGGCGTCATGTAGGCCAAACCGAACAAAACGACGGACCACAACCCCAGGGCCCGTTCCAATCTGATGTTTTCCGTCATGCAACCCTCCTCAGACGATCCCGAAAGGGTCGGGGAATTCCGTGCGCAAGCCAATAACCCCAAGGGATTAGGCCACCTGCGCCGGAATATCAGGCGACTTCGGGCGCCTTGCGGCCTGCAACGGGCGGGCGGGGCGTCAGGAAGTCGTCCGGTGTCAGCATGACGTCGGCAAGCGTGTAGCGGTCGAGCGTGGCGACGAAGGCGGTAAGCGCCTCGTTCAGCACGCCGGGCAGCCGGCAGCAGGCGGCGATGGTGCACCGGTTGCCGGCGGTGAAGCACTCCGCGAGCGCGAAATCCGGCTCGGTCGCTCGCACGACGGCGCCGAGATTGATCTCCTCCGGGCGGCGCGCGAGCGAGAAGCCGCCCGACCGGCCGCGCACGCCCTTCAGGTAGCCGGCCCGCGTGAGGATGTTGACGACCTTCATCAGATGCGTGCGGGAAATGGCGTAGGCGCGCGCGGTCTCCTCGACCGTCGCCAGCCGGCCGCCCGCCGCGCCGGCATATATCAGCACCCGCAGCGCATAGTCCGTGAACGTCGTCAGCCGCATGGATCGTCCGCCGTTCCCGGCCGCGCCGACCGGCACCAGGCCGCGACCGCCGCAGCCTCCGCCGGAAGCGGCGCGGCGTCCGGGGCGAAGGCCTCGAAGGCGGCGCGGTGCCTGTCCGATACCGTCGTCAGGACCGGCCTGCCGGCGGCGCGTGCCGCCGCGAAGGCGGGAAACAGACCGCCGCCCGCCGCCTCCAGCTTGCCGAACTTGCTGAGGACGACGAGGCCGCTTGCGGCAATTGCATCGAGCAGCGCGGCGCAGGCCGCCTCGACCCCGCCGGCATCGAGATGGCAGGACGTGTCGAGCGGCGGCTCCTCGCGGTAGATCGGCCAGGACGCACCGGAGGCGACGTCGCGTAGGATCCCGGCGCTGCAGGCGCGGTCGGCGAGGCCATGGCTTTCGGCGACGACGCCGGCCACCGTGACGCCGCGTGCGCGGCATTCGGCCGCCGCGGCGGCAAGCAGCGCCTGGATCGCCTCGCCGTCGGCGCCCCGCACCACGGCGACCGGAGCGGCCGTCACGCGGCGCGCCGCAGCGGTTCGGCCGGCAGCATGGCCTGCTGCCGGGCGGCGGCGGCCGCGAGCCAGTCCTTCAGCAGGCCCTGGTCCTCCTTCGAGAAGCGCGCGCGACGCATCAGAGCCTCGAAACTGTCGTCCGGATGGCAGCGGTCGTACTCCTCGGCCGCGAGTGTCTCCAGCCGGGCGCGTTCCTCAGGATCGTCCGGGCCGATCGCCCTGCGCACTCCGTTCGCCGACATGTACAACCGGTCTTCCGCAGCCTGTGTCATGGCCTTTCCCTCACCGTTGCAAGGACCCGCCGGACCGGCGTCCGGCAACGACTTTCCTAGGATAGAAAAGATGTACTTACAATGTATCTTTTAGCCGCAGGCTCAGCCCGTCACCGCGCCCTCGTCCGCCGGACGGGCGAGGGCCGCGAACTTGGCGAGCACGCCGCGGCGGTAGCGCGGCTCGGGCTGCTTCCAGGCGGCGCGACGGCGGGCGATCTCGGCATCGTCCACCTCCAGCCGCAGGAGCAGCCGGTGCGCATCGATGGTGACGATGTCGCCTTCCTCCACCAGGGCGATCGTGCCGCCGACATAGGCCTCCGGCGAGACGTGGCCGACGACCATGCCCCAGGTGCCGCCGGAAAAGCGGCCGTCTGTGATGAGGCCGACGCTCTCGCCGAGGCCGCGGCCGACCAGCGCCGAGGTCGGCGCCAGCATTTCCGGCATGCCCGGTCCGCCCTTCGGCCCGAGATAGCGCAGCACCACGACGTCGCCCGGCCGGATGCGGTCGGCGAGGATCGCTTCCATGGCGGAGGGCTCGTCGTCGAAGACCCGGGCGGGGCCCGAGATGACCGGGCTCTTCAGTCCGGTGATCTTGGCGACGGCGCCCTTCTCGGCGAGGTTGCCCTTGAGGATGGCGAGGTGCCCCTCGCGGTAGAGCGGCCGCGAGAGCGGCCTGATGACGTCCTGGTCCGTGCGCGGTTCGGACGGCACGTCCGCCAGCTCCTCGGCGAGCGTGCGGCCGGTGATCGTCAGACAGTCGCCGTGGAGGAGCCCGGCATCGAGCAGGATCCTCAGCACCTGCGGCACGCCGCCGGCGGCGTGCAGGTCCACCGCCATGTAGCGGCCGGAGGGCTTCAGGTCGCAGAGCACGGGCACCTTGCGGCGCACGCGCTCGAAATCGTCGAGCGTCCAGTCGATCTCGGCCGCATGCGCGATGGCGAGATAGTGCAGCACCGCATTGGTCGAACCGCCGAGCGCCATGATCAGCGCCACCGCGTTCTCGATCGATCGGCGGGTGATGATGTCGCGCGGCCGGATGTTCCTCTTCACCGCTTCCACCAGCACGCGGCCGGATTCGGCGGCGCTGTCGAGCTTCTCGCGATCGGGGCTCGCCATGGTGGAGGAGTAGAGCAGCGACATGCCGAGCGCCTCGAAGGAGGAACTCATCGTGTTGGCCGTGTACATGCCGCCGCAGGAGCCGGTGGAGGGGCAGGCGTGGCGCTCGATACCCTCGAAATCCTCCTCGCTCATCGTGCCCGCCATGAAGGCGCCGACCGCCTCGAAGGCGGAGACGATGGACAGGTCCTCGCCCTTCCAGCGGCCGGGCTTGATCGTTCCGCCATAGACGTAGATCGCCGGCGCATTGGCGCGCAGGATGCCGATCATGCCGCCCGGCATGTTCTTGTCGCAACCGCCGAGCACCAGCACACCGTCCATCCACTGGCCCTGCACCGAGGTCTCGACGCAGTCGGCGATCACCTCGCGCGAGACGAGCGAGTATTTCATGCCCTCCGTGCCCATCGACATGCCGTCGGAAATGGTGGGCGTGCCGAACATCTGCGGATTGGCGCCGGCCGCCTTGATGGCGAAGGCGGCGGCGTCGGCCAGCGGCTGGAGGCCGGCGTTGCAGGGCGTGATGGTCGAATGGCCGTTGGCGATGCCGATCATCGGCTTGTCGAAATCCGCCTTCTCGTAGCCGAGCGCATAGTACATGGCGCGGTTGGGCGAACGGGCGATGCCCTGGGTTATGTGTTTGGAACGTTCGTTGAAGGGCATGGCGAGACCTCGCGCCGGGGGTTTCGGTTCGAGAAGATGGGGAGACTGTATCCGATCCGGCAGGGGGCCACAATGACGGCCGTGCCGTCCTATCCGGCCTCCGCCATCAGCAGTGCGATCTCCGCGCCCACCTTCAGGTCCTCCTCGGCGCCGAAGGCATGGCGGCGGACGAGGCCCATGCGGTCGATCAGCACGAGGCTCGGCGTGCCGCGCATGCCGTAGGCCGCCATCGTGCGCGGGATCGGCCCGTCTTCCGACGGCCGGTCGACGGCGATGGGGAAGGTCAGCCGGTATTCGTGGATGAAGGCGGAAAGCGCCACGGGCGTCATCGCCGCGTGATGCTCGAAGACGGTGTGCAGGCCGATGACGGCGACCTGGTCCGCGGGGAAGATCGCCGCGATCTTCTGCGCCTGCGGCAGGCCGGCGCGCACGCAGCCCGGGCACAGCATCTGGAAGGCGTGCAGCACGACGACCTTGCCGCGCAGGCCGGCAAGCGTCGGCGGCGCTTCGGTGTTGAACCATTGCGCCACGTCGAGCTCTGGCGCTTCGAAGAACGGCTGCTCCATGTTCAGGCATCCTCCTGTTCGAGACAGATACCGCCGCTGTCGGCCTCCGACAGCGGCTCGTTCAGCAGGGTGCAATGATGCGGCTCCCCTGACGCGGGATCGTTGCCCGCGCGGAAATAGCGACAGGTCCGGCAGAGCCCGAAGGCCCGGCCGCCGTTGCGGCGGATGGCGGCGCGCAGCGTCTGCTGCAGGAGCGCGACGACGGTGGAGGCCTCGTCTCCCGTCGCCTCGGCGACGTCGCGGGCAAGCAGCAGCAGCGGATCGTCGCCGAGAGCCGCCGTGCCCTTCTCCGTCAGGCCGAGATCGACGGAGCGCCGGTCGCGCTCGCTCGCCCGCTTGTGCACGAAGCCCTTTTCCTCCAGCGCGATCAGCGTCTGCGACACCGTCCCGCGCGTCGAGCCGAGATAGGCGGCAAGGCCGGCCGGCGTGCGCGAGAAGCGGTTGGCGCGGGAAAGATAGCGCAGGGCGTCCCATTGCGCCGGGTTGAGGCCGTGAACGGGAACGCCGCCACGCGAAAGCCGCTCGATCCTGTCGATGAGGCGGGCGGCTTCCAGGGCGGAAGGAGGAACCGGCATGATATCGTCCCGCTCTTGACTCCGAGGGTTAATCTGCTCACCGTTATATAGTAGCGAGTCGCTACTAACAAGATGGAGAACGGTCATGCTGCGGATCAATCGTCGAATTCTGCTTCTTTCGGGAGGCCTCGCCGCCATCTCGCCCTGCCTAGCCGGTGCGCACGACATCGAGGCGGCGGCGGACGCCTCCGTTCCGCCGGCCTTCGATATCGTCAAGGCGCAGGCGACCACCGACGGGCGGCTCGCCACCTTCTCGATGGAGGTGACGGGCGAGGCCGGCTCGCAGATCCCGGAAAAGACCGGCGCGCTCGCCGGCGCCAGGGTCGACGCCTATGTCTGGCCGACGAAGCTCGATCCCTCCGCCGCCGGCTTCGAAAAGGCGTCCGGCATCCTCGCCCTGGCGATCACCGCCCATCCGGATTTCGACGACACGCCGCTCTTCGACGAGAACGGCGACGGCGATCCCGCCAACGACGGCGCCGGCTGGCATTCGCACTGGGTCGTGCTCGGCGAGGACGCGGCCTGTGCCGGCGGGCTCAAGGTGCGCGACGTCTCGCCGGGGCAGGATCTGCTGCCGGACACCGCGCCCGGCCTGCCGATCGCGCTCGACAGTCCCGGCATGAGCCCGCTGATCAAGGGCAGCACGGTGCGCATAACCGTGCCCGTTGCCGGCGCGGAGGACGTCGGCTTCGACGCCGTCGCCGCGCATCTCCAGGTGCATCCGGAGGCCAGGACGCCGCTGCTCTGCGTCACGGGTACCTACAAGGTGGCCTCCGGCGACCTTTCCCTGCCCGGTGTCGTCATGAAGGCGGACGAATAGGGATCGCCCCGCGGGCCGGAACCGGCAGGAGGGTCAGGCCTCCTGGCGGGCCGGCGCCGGAGCCTCCGTCACGTCCAGCTCTGCGGTGAAGGTCGTGCCGCCCGCGCCGTCGAAGGCATAGGTCCCGTTCATCTGCTTCACGACCCCCTTGATGAGGCGGCTTCCCATGCCTTGCGGGGCGGTCTCCGGATCGAAGCCGATGCCGTTGTCGCGGATGACCAGGCGTGCGCGCCGCTCGCCGATGTCTTTCAGCTCGATGCCGATCCTGCCTTCGCGCCCGTCGGGGAAGGCATATTTCAGGCTGTTCGTCAGCACCTCGTTGGTCAGCAGGGCGAGCGGCGTGGCGTTGTCGGTCGAGACCGCGATGTCGTCGATGTCGTAGTCGACGGTGACGGGCGCGCCGTAGGCGTGGACCAGCTTGTCGACCACCGTCGTCAGCAGGTCACGCGCGCAGAGCCGTGCGAACTGGTCGCGGCGATAGATCTGCTCGTGCACCGCGATCATCGCGGCGATCCTGTCGGCCAGCGCCTTCTGCACCTCGGCGGGAAGGCGCTGCAGCTGGATGACGCTCTGGACCGATTGCAGGTTGTTCTTTACGCGATGGTGGATTTCGCGAAGCAGCATCTGGTTGTCGGCCAGCGCGTTCCTGAGCAGTTGCGACTGCGCCGCGTCGCGATGCCGGAGATGGCGGATCCAGCTTCCGGCGGCGAGCAGGCCGGCGCCCGCCAGGAACAGGACGGAGAGCGCGACGACGACGTCGCGCCGGAAGCGCTGCGTGCCGAAGGCATAATCGGCCGAGGCGAGGGCGATGAGGCCGGTTCCCCCGATCGTCCGATAGGCGACGATCCGGTGCGCCTTGTCGACCGGGGAGATGGCGTCGTAGGTGCCGGAGGGTGCCTTCGGCAGGTAGTCCGTGAAGAGCACGTATCTGCTCATGTCGAGCGGGCCGTCGGCATGCGGATAGCGGGCGACCAGCTGTCCGTCGGCCCGGGCGAAGCTGACGGTCGAATTGGGGCCGAGATCGACCGCCTCCCAGACGTCCGCCAGCACGTCGACGTCGAAGGAGACGACCGCGGCCCCGGCGAACCGGCCGCCCCGCTCCAGCCTCCGGCTGAACGCGAATATCTGCCTGCCGTTGAGGCGGCTGATCAGCAGGCTCGACACATGCTGCTTCGCGCCCTTGGCGAGCTCGGCGAAATAGGGACGGTCGACGATGCTGATCGGCTTCACCATCGGATCGGTGGAGTAGAGGGTCAGGCCCTTGTCGTCGACCACATAGGCCTTGACCTGGCCGGGCAGGTCGAACACCGCCTCGTTGATGTTGCGCACCGTGCTCGATGCCGGCGGCGCGATGCTGTCGCCGAGCGTCTCGTCGATGCGCTGCAAGGCCTGGCGCGCGAGGGAATCGAGCCAGGAGACGTTCGTGGCGACGATCTTCGAGGCGGCGGCCGCCCGTTCCTCCGTGCGCCGGACGGCATCCTGATAGCTCGAATAGAGCCAGAGGCCGAGAAGGACGAGCAACGCGACGAACATTGCGACGATGATCGTCGCAGCGGCCCTTGCCAACGTGAAATGAACGTTCAGCCTCTGCAGCACGGCCGCCCCCGAAGTGCGTCTTGCGGAGCTTAGCCGGAGAGATCGGCCCGATCTACACATTTGTGAGGCCCGCCGCGCACCGCCGCGAACGCCATCCCTATTCGGCCGCGGCCAGCGGGCCGAAGGAGACGTCGGTCGTGTAGTTCTCGCGCAGGAAGGCGATGAAATTGTCCTGGAACTGCCGGGTATGGGCATGCGCCAGCTCGTCGGCGCGTTCGACGTCCTTCGCCCGGATCGCCTCCAGCATCAGCTCGTGCTCGTCGGTGAGCAGGTAGCCGTCGCCGGTGCGTTCCAGATACTCGAAATGGAGATGCAGCATGCGCTGGCCCTGGTTGAGGAGCCGCTCGTAGAAGGAGGCGAGATAGGCGTTCTTGCCGGCATAGGCGACGGCCATGTGGAACTGCTTGTTGGCCTCCGACATCTTCAGGTGCACGCTGGTCTTCACCGCCGCCTCGAACTCCTTCTGCCGCCTGGCGATGATCTTCAGGTCGGCGTCGGTGCGAAGTGCGGCGGCGAGCCGCGTGTTCATGCGCTGGGCGACGTCGAGCGCCTCGACGTATTTCGGGAAGCTCGCCACCTCGATGGGCGCGACGATGGTGCTGCGGTTGGAAAGCGTCACCACCAGCTCCTCGCCGGCGAGCCGGATCAGCGCCTCGCGCACCGGCGAGCGCGACATGTCGAAGCGTTCCGCGAGCGTCGTCTCGTCGAGAAGCTGGCCCGGCGGCAGCGTGAGCGCGAGGATCTCGTTGCGCAGCGTCTCGTAGACGCTCTTCGAGCCCATGCCGCGCACCCGTTTCATTTCAATTTCGTCAGACACTTACGTCCCTTTCCGTCCGTCGCGGGCATTGGGCCAGAAAATCCGGCGCGCAGCAATCGTAAAATTTCCGCTTGACTTTGTCGACACGGAGACGACATAAATTCTCCAGTCGACACGGAGCCGACAGAAAAAGACGGGAAGAACGGCCGCAGCCGACGGGTGGAACCGCGCGACGAACGCG
The DNA here is from genome assembly GCF_024609765.1 of Shinella pollutisoli. GTDB lineage: Bacteria > Pseudomonadota > Alphaproteobacteria > Rhizobiales > Rhizobiaceae > Shinella > Shinella pollutisoli. The sequence continues at coordinate 34,300 of NZ_JANFDG010000020.1, read as the reverse complement.
CTCAAAAATGGGGAATGCACATGCTTTCGAAAGTGATGACGTCCGCTCTGCGGGCGACGGCCGCGCTCGCCCTGGTGGCGGGTCTTTCGACCAACGCAATGGCCCAGACGGCGGAGGGATACTGGCAGGGCATCCAGAAGAACGGCACGCTGCGCTGCGGTGCGGCGGTCGCCCCGCCCTACGTGATGCGCGATCCGGCGACGGGCGACTACTCCGGCTTCTTCGCCGACCTCTGCCGCGAGTTCGCCGAGGTGCTGAAGGTCAAGCCCGAATTCGTCGATACGACCTGGGACAACATCGTCGCCGGCCTGCAGGCCGGCAAGTGGGACGTGTCGCTGGCGCTGAACCGCACGCCCGCCCGCGCCATGGCCGTGCAGTTCTCCATCCCGGCGATGGAGTACCAGATCTCGCTCGCCTACAACAAGGACAACCCGAAGATCCCGGCCGGCGCCACCTCGGTCGCCGACATCGACAAGGCGGACGTCACGCTCGCCGTCATGTCCGGCACCGCGCAGGACAAGGCAATTTCCGCCGCCATCAGCAACGCGACGATCCTGCGCCTGCCCGGCAACGACGAGACGCGGCTTGCGGTCGTCTCCCGGCGCGCCGACATCCTGGTCGACGCCTCCGACACCAACCAGCTCTTCACCCAGTCGAACCCCGATTGGGCGGTGGCGCTCAACCCGACGCCGGCGCTCGCCAAGCAGGGCGTCGCCTTCGGCCTGCCGCACGGGCTCTCGGCGGCCGACGTCGAGGTGGTCAACATCTTCCTGGAGGAGCGGGTGGCGACCGGCCATGTGGAGGAACTGATCCGCAAGGCCGTCGACGAGGTCCTGAAGACCGCGAACTGATCGAGAGGAGCCGGGGCTCCGCGCCCCGGTTCCCGCCGGCCAAGGAGGATCGCCATGACGTCCGCATCCGCTCCGCTCGTTTCCATCCGCGCGCTGCACAAGAGCTACGGCCCGCACATCCAGGTGCTGAAGGGGCTCGACATCGAGATGAAGCCCGGCGAGCGGGTCGTCGTCATCGGCCCCTCTGGCGGCGGCAAGTCGACGCTGCTGCGCGTGGTAATGGGGCTCGAGAAGATCGACAGCGGGTCCGTCACCTTCGGCGGCAGGCCCTATATCTCCTCGGCCGGCGCCGGGGCGAAGACGGTGATCGACACCGAGGTGCGCCGCTCGATCGGCATGGTGTTCCAGCACTACACGCTCTTCCCGCATCTCAGCGTCGTCCAGAACCTCGTGCTCGCCCCCTGCAAGGTGCGCGGCGAGAAGAAGGCGAGCGCCGTGCGCAGGGCCGAGGCGCTGCTCGAACGCTTCGGCCTCGCCGCCAAGGCGAACGCCTACCCGGCCCAGCTTTCCGGCGGCCAGAAGCAGCGCGTCGCCATCGCCCGCGCGCTGATGCTCGATCCCAAGCTGATGCTGTTCGACGAGGTGACCTCGGCCCTCGATCCGGAGCTGGTGGCGGAAGTCGAGCAGGTGATCCTCCAGCTCGCCGGCCAGGACATGCCGATGATGATCGTCACCCACGACATGTGGTTCGCGAAGAACATCGCCTCGCGCGTCATCTTCTGCGCCGGCGGCGTGGTGGTGGAGGACGGGCCGCCCGAGCAGGTGCTGGGCGCGCCGCGCGAGGAGCGCACCCGCGAGTTCATCGACCGCGTCTTCCACATCAAGCAATAGGGGCCGGCGGTGAACTACACGTTCGATTTCAACGCCGTCTCGCTCAGGCCGCTGATCGAGGGGCTGGTCGTCACGCTGGAGCTGACGGTCGCCGCCAATCTCATCGGCGTCGTGCTCGGCTTTCCGCTGGCGCTGCTGCTGATGAGCCGTATCGTCGTCATCCGCTGGCCGGCGACGCTCTTCGTCGAGTTCTTCCGCTGCACGCCGGCGATCGTCCAGATCGTCTGGTTCTTCTACTGCGTGCCGATGCTGTTCAACGTCTTCCTCGGCTCGATGACGATGGGCATCCTGGCGCTCGGCCTCAACCTGATGGCCTTCAACGCCGAGGCCTACCGCGCCGCCATCCAGGCCGTGCCGCGCGAGCAGATCGACGCCGGCATCGCGCTCGGCCTCAACCCGCTGCAGCGCGTGGTCTACATCGTGCTGCCGAATGCGCTGCGCGCCTCCGTGCCGGTGCTCCTGACGAACGGCATCGTCATCTTCCAGCAGAGCGCGCTCGTCGCCATCGTCGCCGTGCAGGACCTCATGTACCAGGCGAAAACGCTCGCGACCGAGACCTACCGGCCGATCGAGACCTTCACCATCGCCGCGCTCATCTATTTCGCGGTGTCGTTCCCCGTCGCCCAGGTGGTCGGCTGGCTCGAACGCCGCCGCCAGGTCCTGACGAGCTAGGAGGGAAGGCATGTCGCTCGATTTCTCCGTTCTCCTCCTCTTCCAGGACGCGCTGGTCCTCGGCCTCTGGACGACGATCAAGCTGACGCTGATCTGCGTCGTGCTCGGCTCGTCGCTCGGCTTCCTCGTCGGCCTTGCCCGCACCGCGCCGAGCGCCGTCGTGCGCGGCATCGCCAGCGTCTATGTCGAGTTCTTCCGCGGCACGCCGGTGCTGATCCAGCTGTTCTGGATCTTCTTCTGCCTGCCGCTGATCCTCGGCGTCGAGCTCTCCAACCTCGCTTCCGGCGTCATCGCGCTCACCCTCTACATGGGCGCGATCACCAGCGAGACCTTTCGCGCCTCGCTGAAATCCGTCGGGCGCGAGCAGATGGACGCCTGCATCGCGCTCGGCCTGCCGCGCCACGTGCAGGTGACGAGCGTGATCCTGCCGCAGGCGGTGCTGCGCGCGGTGCCGACGCTGCTTTCCAACTGCGTCAGCCTCTTCAAGGAGAGCGCGCTCGTCTCGGCCGTCGGCATGGCCGACCTGATGTTCGTCGGCCAGAACATCTCCAACAACACGGCCCGGCCGGTCGAGGTGCTGACCGTCGTCGCGCTGATCTACTTCGCCATCGCCTTTCCGCTGACGCGCGCCGTCACGCTCGTCGAAGGCCGTATCCTCAAGAAACTCGCCATCTAGGAGAAAACCATGAAACTCTCAGGCGTCATGCCCGCCCTCGTCACCCCCTTCGACGCGAACGACAAGGTCGATTTCAAGGCGTTTGAAAAGCTCCTCACCGCCCTGCGCGCCGCCGGCGTCACCGGCTGGGTGCCGATGGGCTCGACGGGCGAATATTTCTCCATGTCGAATGCCGAGCGCGAGGAGGTCCTGAAATTCGTCAAGGACTTCGCCAACGAGGGCGAGGCGCTGATCGCCGGCACCAACGCGCCGGCCACGCGAGAGGTGATCGAGAACACCCTGAGAGCCAAGGAGATCGGCTACGACACCGTGCTGCTCGCCACGCCGTTCTACACGCGCCCGACGCAGGAGGAGCTGCTCGCGCACTACCGCGCCGTGCTCGACGCCACCGACGTCAACCTCATCCTCTACAACTATCCCTACAAGGACGGCGTCGAGATCGGCTTCGAGCTGATGGACGCGCTCGCCGACGACCCGCGCGTGATCGGCATCAAGGAAAGCTCGGGCTCGCTCCAGCGCGCCGTCGACATCCACGCCCGCTACAAGGGCCGCATCGACCTCGTCTCCGGCTCGGACGACATCGCGCTCGACTTCATGTTCTGGGGAGCCGACTGCTGGATCTGCGGCCCGGCCAACTGCATGGCCGCCGCCTGCGTCGACCTCGACCGCACCTTCCGCTCGGGCGACCTCGCCGCAGCACGGGAAAAGATGACGGTGCTCTACCGCGCCATGAACATCCTCGAGAGCGGCAAGTTCGTGCAGAAGATCAAGTACGGCTGCGAGCTGCAGGGCACGCCCGTCGGCAAGTGCCGCGCGCCGCTCGGCGAGCTCACCGAGCAGGAGAAGGCCGATTTCCGCGCGGCCGTCGCGCCGATCCTCGACCGATAGGGCAGCCCCCGTGTCCTCCATCGCCGTCGTCGGCGCCGGCATCATCGGCACGGCCATCGCCCATGCCCTCCAGCGCGGCGGCTTCGCCGTGACGCTGGTCGACCGCGACGCGCCCGGCCGGGGCGCCTCCTGGGGCAACATGGCGAGCATCGCGGTCACCGAGTTCATGCCGGCCTCGCGCCCCGGCGTCTGGGCGCAGATGCCGAAATGGCTGCTCGACCCCGAGGGCCCGGTGCGCATCCGCCCCGCCCACATGCCGAGGCTCGTGCCCTGGTTCCTGCGCTTCCTCGCCGCGAGCCGGCCGTCGAGGCTGCGGGAGCTGGAGGCGGCGGGTGCCGCACTCTGCGGCCGGGCGCTGGAGGATTTCGAGGCGCTGCTTGCCGAAACGGGGCTCTCCCGCATGCTGAGCGCCGAAGGCTGCCTCAGCCTCTATGCGGACGAGACGGAGTTCCGCGCCGACCGCGACCATATCGACATTCTCGAACGCTTCGGTTTCCGCCACGAGATCCTCGACGGCAAGGCGATCCGCGACCTCGAACCGGCCCTGACGACGAGGATCGCCAAGGCCGTGCTGTTTCCCGACAACCGTTCCGTTTCCGATCCGTATCGGCTGGTGACTGCACTGGCCGAACGGTTCCAGGCGCTCGGCGGCATCCTCGCGGCCGGCGAGGTCGTCGGCTTCGAGAAGGGCGAGGGCGGCGTCTCGGCCTTGCTGCTTACCGACGGCCGCCGGCTTGCGGCGGACCGCGTGGTGCTGGCGGCGGGCGCCTTCACCGGCCGGCTGTCGAGGCTTCTCGGCGAGCCGATCCCGCTCGAGACCGAGCGCGGCTACCACACCCAGATCATGGCGCCGGGCATTGCCATGCGCCACTCGATCATCTGGCCGGCGCGCGCCTTCATGGTGACGCCGACGGCGGGCGGCATCCGCGTCGGCGGCACGGTGGAGATGGCCGGCCTCGACGCGCCGCCGGACTATCGCCGCGCCAGGGTGCTGGTGAAGCGGGCGAGGGAGGCGCTGCCCGGCCTCAGGGCCGAGGAGACGAGCGAATGGATGGGCCACCGCCCGGCGCTGCCGGACACGGTGCCGGTCATTGGTCCCTCGGCGAAGCGCCGCAACGTGCTCTACGCCACCGGCCACGGCCATCTCGGCCTCACCTATGCCGCCACCACCGCCCGGCTGATCGCCGATCTCGTGACGGGCGCGAAGCCGCCCGTCGATCTCAGGCCCTACCGGGTCGACCGTTTCTGAGGAGGACACCATGCGAAGCGAACTCTATATCGACGGAACCTGGAGACCCTCGTCCGACGGCAGGACCTTCGAGGTCGTCGATCCCGCGAGCGAAGAGGTGATCCACCGCATCGCCGCCGCCACGGCGGAGGACGTCGACCTCGCCGTCAGGGCCGCCCGCCGTGCCTTCGATCGCGACGGCTGGCCGCAGAAGACCGGCGCCGAGCGCGCGCGATATCTGCGCGCCATCGCCGCCGGCATCCGCGCACGGCAGGCCGAGATCGCCCGGCTCGAAACGATCGACAACGGCAAGCCCCTGCCCGAGGCCGACTGGGACGTCGCCGATGCCGCCGGCTGCTTCGATTTCTACGCCAGCCTTGCCGAACAGCTCGATGACGATCCAGAGGAGACGATCGCGCTTGCCGACGACCGCTTCACCTCCAGGGCGGTGAAGGAGCCGATCGGCGTCGCAGGCGCGATTATTCCGTGGAACTACCCGCTGCTGATGGCCTCGTGGAAGGTCGCGCCTGCGCTCGCCGCCGGCTGCACCGTCGTGCTGAAGCCGGCCGAGGTCACCTCGCTCACCGCACTGGAGCTGGCGGCCGTCGCCGAGGAGGCCGGCCTGCCGCCGGGCGTGCTCAACGTCGTCACCGGTTCCGGCACCGTCGCCGGACAGGCGATCATCGATCACAGGGACGTCGACAAGCTCGCCTTCACCGGTTCCGGCCCGGTCGGCTCGAAGATCATGGCCGCCGCCGCCCGCGACATCAAGCGCGTCAGCCTGGAGCTCGGCGGCAAGTCGCCCTTCGTCGTCTTCGCCGACAGCGACATCGACAAGGCCGTCGAATGGATCATGTTCGGCATCTTCTGGAACCAGGGCCAGGTCTGCTCCGCCACTTCGCGGGTGCTGGTGCAGGAAGGCATCTACGCGAAGCTGTTGGCGCGCCTCGTTACGGAGACGGACCGGATCCGCATCGGCAACGGCCTCGACGAGGGCGTGCTGCTCGGCCCGCTCGTCTCGAAGAAGCAGCACGAGCAGGTCGTCGCGGCGATAGAGGCCGCGAAGGCGGCGGGTGCCACCGTCGCCTGCGGCGGCACCCGGCCGGAGGGTTTCGACAGGGGCTACTACCTGCGCCCGACGGTGCTGACCGACGTGCCGCTCGACAGCGCCGCCTGGGTCGAGGAGATTTTCGGACCGGTCGTCTGCGTGCGGCCGTTCGGGACCGAGGAGGAGGCGATCGCGCTTGCCAACGATTCCCGCTTCGGGCTCGCCGCCGCCGTCATGTCGGCGGACGATGCGCGCGCCGAGCGCGTGGCCAAGGCCTTCCGCGCCGGCATCGTCTGGATCAACTGCTCGCAGCCCACTTTCACCGAGGCGCCCTGGGGCGGCTACAAGCAGTCCGGCATCGGCCGCGAGCTCGGCCGCTGGGGCCTCGACAACTACCTGGAGGTAAAGCAGATCACGCGATACGTGAGCGGCGAGCCCTGGGGCTGGTACATCAGGTAGGAGCGGCCGCCATGCGCTTCGAACAATCGCTCGACCTGCTGCTCGTCCATTGCCAGGGCGAGCTCGGCCATGTGCTCGTCTCCGGCGCGCCGGACATCCCCGGCGCGACGATGCTCGACAAGATGAACCACATCAACGCGGCGGGCGATCGGCTCCGCCGCTTCGTCACCCTCGAGCCGCGCGCCCATGTGGCGATGTCGGTGAACCTGCTCGTGGCGCCGACGCGGCCCGATGCGGATGCCGGCTTCATCGTGCTGCAGGCCGACCGGGCGCATCCGATGTCGGGCAGCAACTGCATCTGCGTCGTCACCGCGCTTCTCGAAAGCGGCCGGGTGGCGATGCGCGAGCCGGAGACCGTGGTGCGGCTCGACACGCCCGCGGGGCTGATCGTGGCGCGGGCCGTCTGCGCGGACGGACGCTGCCTGTCCGTCAGCCTCGACAACGTGCCGAGCTTCGCCGAGCTCCTGGACCATGCGATCGACACGCCGCATTGGGGCCGCATCACGGTCGATGTCGCCTTCGGCGGCGTCTATTATGCGCTGGTCGACGTCCGGCAGGTGGGCCTTGCCATCCTGCCGGAAAACGCCCGGGCGCTCGCCGAGGCGGGCATGGCCCTGAAGCGGCTTCTCGCCGATCAGGTCGCGGTCCGGCATCCGACGCTGCCGGGCGTCGACGAGATCGCCTATGTCATGTTCCGCGACCTTGAGGCGGACGGCGCCGTGCGCACCTGCACGACGCTCCAGCCCGGCCGGGTCGACCGCTCGCCCTGCGGCACGGGCAGCTCCGCCAACCTCGCCACGCTCTTTGCGCGCGGGGAGGCGGCGGTCGGTGATAGGCGCATCTCCCGCTCCATCATCGGCGGGGAATTTCTGGCGGAGGCCGTCGGCGAGAGCGAGATCGGCGGCCGACGGGCGGTCCTGCCGCGCATCACCGGCCGCGGATACGTCTATGGCCGCTCGCAGCTGCGCGTCGATGGCGACGATCCGTTTTCGGCGGGCTTCGCATTGTCGGACACATGGGGACCGCAGGTCGATCTCCTGAAGCGGGGGGCATCATGAACAGACCGTTGCAGGGCAGGACCGTTCTCGTCACGGGCGCATCGGGCGGTATCGGCGCGGCCATCGTCGAGCGGCTGGCGGCGGAGGGCGCGCGGCCGATCATCCACTACGGGCGCGACGAGGCGGGGGCGCGAAGCCTGCTTGCCCGCATCGGCGGCAACGGGCTCGCGGTGCAGGCCGATCTTTCCGCGCCGGACGGTCCGTTCGCGCTGTGGCGGACGGCGCTCGAAGCGGCCGGCCGCATCCACGGCCTCGTCAACAATGCCGGCATCCGCACCGAGATTTCCGTCGAGGCCTCGCCCGAGGACTGGAAGGCCGCCTGGCAGAAGGAGTTCCAGGTCAATTTCTTCGCCGCCGCCGACCTCTGCAAGGAGGCGGTCCGGCATTTCAAGGCGGAGGGCGGCGGGCGCATCGTCAACATGGCGAGCCGTGCCGGCCAGCGCGGCTATGCGGCGGACGCCATGCCCTATGGCGCGACCAAGGCGGCGCTCGTCAACCTCACCAAATCCATCGCCCGCTCCTTCGGTGCCGACGGCGTGACGGCCGTCGCCATCGCGCCCGGCTGGGTGCGCACCGACATGGCGGAGGCGTTCATCGCCGCGCACGGCAAGCAGGCCGCCGTCGCCGACATCCCGGTCGGCGAGATGGCGACGCCCGCCGAGGTGGCTGAGCTCGTCGCCTTCGCGTTGCGCCCCACGCAGGTCTCGCTCAACGGCGCGACGCTCGACGTCAACGGCGGCAGCCATATCCGCTGATCCAGGGAGGAGCTTTCATGAAACGGTTCGAGGACAAGGTCGCGGTCGTCACCGGCGCGGGGGGCGGCATCGGCTCGGCCATCGCACGGCGGCTTTCGGCGGAGGGTGCGCTGGTCGTCGTCACGGACGTCAAGGCCGAGGCGGCGGCTGAGGCGGTGGCGCGCATCGAAGGCGAGGGCGGCCGGGCGAGGGCAATCGCCGCCGACATCGCCCGGAAGGAGGATTGCTTCGACCTCGTCGAACGCGCCTTCGCGCTCGAAGGCCGGATCGACGTGCTCGTCAACAATGCCGGCATCAACCACCGCGGCAATCTCCTGTCGCTCTCGGACGAGGACTGGGCGACGAGCTTCGCCGTCAACCTGGATTCGATGTTCCATCTCTGCCGGGCGGTGCTGCCGCACATGATCGCGGCCGGCGGCGGCGCCATCGTCAACACCGCCTCGCAATGGGGCCTGCATCCCGCGCCGAACCACATCGCCTACAACACGACCAAGGCGGCCGTCGCCGCCTTCACGCAGAACCTCGCGCGCGACTACGCGCCGGACAAGGTGCGCGTCAACGCCGTCTGCCCGGGCGAGATCCACACGCCGATGCTGGAGGCGGGCGTGAAGCGCTCCGGACGCACCATCGCCGATCTCGACAGGCTGGTGCCTTTCGGCCGCATCGGCAAGCCGGAGGAGGTCGCCGCTCTCGTCGCCTTCCTCGCCTCCGACGAGGCGGCCTTCATGTGCGGCTCGCTCGTGGAGATCACCGGGGCACAGGCGGTCGCCTAGTAGACTGTCAGATGACGAGCTTCAGGTGGTCGGACACGACGAGGCCGGCGGCACCGCGCAGGGCGGTGTGGCCTTCGCCCTTGCCGTTGACGAGGATGGAGATCTCCTGGTTCGGCCGCATCATGACGAAATCCTCGACGTGGCGGCGCACGAGGTCGGCGATCATGGTGCCGCCGGTCGCGGCGTCGCCGTGCAGGATATAGGCGTTGAGCGACAGGGTCTGCTGCAGGTTGGCGATGCCGATGGCGATGTTGCGCGCGTAGCGGTCGAGCAGGTCCATCGCCGCCTCCGAGCCCTCGCGGGCGAGGCGCACGAGGCGGGCGCAGTCGATGTCGAGCGGATCGTCGATGCCGGCCTCTGCCGCCTGCGCGCGCAGCCAGGACAGCGTGCCGAGCGTTTCCCAGCAGCCCCGCTTGCCGCAGTTGCAGCGCAGCCCGTCGATCTGGACGATCGTGTGCCCGAGCTCGCCGCCGGAGCCGGCAAGCCCGCGATAGACCTTGCCGTCCATGTAGAAGGCGCCGCCGAGCACCTCGCCGGTATAGATGGCAGCGAAGTTCTGCTGGCCGCGTCCGGGCCCGAACCAGCGGTCGCCGACGAGAAGGGCGCGGGGATGGTGGTCGATGACGACCTGCAGCCCGAAGTGATCGCGCAGGATGCCGACGAGCGGCAGGCCGGACAGCACCGGCGCGAGGTTGACGGCGACGATCACGCCGTTGTCGCTGTCGATCATGCCGCCGGCGGCCACGCCGATGCCGAAGGGCGGCTGTTTCGCCTCCGACAGGGTCTTGCCGAGCGTCTCCTTCATCGTCGCGACGAAGGCGTCGACATCGCCGTTCGGGTCGAAGACCGCACGCCGGTGCGCCGAGATCTCGCCCGTCAGCGAGACGAGGCAGGTCTGGATGCTGCCCGGCAGGAGCAGGACGGCGCCGAGCATCGGCGCGTCGGGATTGAAATAGAGCGGCCGGGCCGGCTTGCCGCCCTGGGCGGCCGGGCGGCCGGCCTTGCCCTCGACCAGCAGCTTCTCCTTGATCATCGGCTGGACGATGCCGGTGACGGTCGTCCGGTTGACGCCGGCCATGCGGGCGAGGTCGGCCCGGCTGGTCGGCCCGTTGTCGTAGAGGGCCTGCAGGACCCGGCCGCGGTTGATGGCGCCGATCGCCGAGGGGGATACGAGCGTCACCGAGCCCGTATCCGGGACGTCGCGTCCGGTCATCCGGAAACCGTTGAGGCTGCGCAAGGGCTGATTCTCGAAAGTCATGCGGGTCCTGTGTAGCGCGGGTCCTCTATCTTGCCACGCATCCTTTCTTCAAGACAGCCGTGGACGGGCGGCGAACGATCATTTCGCCCGGTTTCGCGTGATACAGGGAAACCGGAGATTGGAATTGACAAGTACCATAAGTTTGTGCGAGATACAAACATACTGCTCGGGAGGCAGGAAAGAGGGTTCCGATTTCGCCACGTCGCCGGAAAACGGCGCATTTCGACCGCAAGAGTCGATCGGGATCGGGTTTTCAAACTGTGGAGATACTCATGAATGTCGATAGGATGGCCTTGTCTCGCCGCAGCCTGTTGAAGGGCGTTTCGGCGACTGCCTTGCTGGCCGGTGTGGCCGCCCCGTTCGCCGCGCCGGGAGCAGCGCGGGCCCAGAGTGCCGACGCCGTCCGCGTGCTGTGCGTCGAGGACCCCTTCTTCTTCTCGCTCAAGGCGATGATCCCGGATTTCGAGAAGGAAACCGGCATCAAGGTGGAGCTGGAGAGCCTGTCCTACGACGCCCTGCAGGCGCGGCTCGTCTCCGCCTTCGTGGCGCAGACCTCCGACGCCGACGTGATCGCCGTCGACCAGATGTGGCTCGGCCAGTATCTCGACAACGGCTGGATCGTCTCGCTCAACGACTTCATCGCCAAGGACGCGGATATCGACCTCGGCGACTTCCTGCCGGAGGTCCTCTATTCCTCCAACATGTGGCGCGGCCAGATCGGCACGCTGCCGGTCGCGGCCTATGCGCAGGGCGTCATGTACCGCAAGGACATGTTCGACGAGTTCGGCATCGCCGCGCCGCCGAGCGAGACCTCCGAGGACTGGACCTGGACGAAATATGTCGAGACGCTGAAGGCGCTGGAAGGCAAGTCCTTCAACGGCGCGCCGGTGTTCCCGACGGTGGTGTGCGGCTCGCAGCCCTCGCCGATCGTCCACATGTTCACGCAGGTCTCTACGAGCCACGGCGCGGGCTGGTTCAAGTCGTTCCCCGGCGCGCCCTGGGACTTCGAGCCGCAGCTGACCGGCCCGGCCTGGGTGAAGTCGGTGGAGGTCTATCGCGCGCTCTACAGGCTGTCGCCGCCCGAGGCGATCAACTACGTGTGGTTCGACGCCGGCACCCGCTTCGCCAAGGGCGACATCGGCATGTTCTACTGGTGGACGCCCTATTTCTACCTGATCAAGAACGCCGGCTACATGACCGGCACGAAGTCCGACGTGATGGACAAATACGCGACCGCCGCCCTGCCCAAGGCGGAAGGCGTGCCGCAGACCGTCAGCCTCGGCGGCTGGAGCCTCGGCGTGCCCTCGAGCTCGACGCGGCAGGACAACGGCTACGCCTTCATCAAGTGGGCGACCTCGAAGGCGACGCAGAAGAAGATGGCGCTCTGGCCGGACCTCAACCACCAGTTCTCCGACTTCGCGCGCGCCTCGCTCTACGAGGACGACGAGGTGAAGGCGATCTACCCGTATCTCGACATCCAGCTCGCCATGATGAAGCAGGGCAACGGCAAGGTCACGCGGCCCCCGGTTCCCGGCTACACCGCGCTCGAAAGCGTCCTCGGCCTGACGCTGAATCAGCTCCTGACGGGCAGCGAGGACCCGGCCGCGGCGCTGGAACGGACCAACGGCCTGTTCGCCAGCATCCTCAAGGGGAACTTCATGATTCCCTACCAGAAGGAAAGCTTCGCCGATTCCCTCGACGAGGCGAAGGCCCTCATCGGCAAGCTCACGAAGAGCTGATAGTCTCCTCCCCGTACGCCGGCGCGCCCCCGTGCGCGTCGGCGGAACGTGTGCCGAAGACAGGAATCCGACATGTCCGCTACGATCGCCCGGTCGCCGCAGGCTCTTCCGCCTGCCCGGCGAAGCTTTGTCCGCCGCAACCTGCCCTATCTCCTGATCGCGCCGTCGGTGATCATGCTGCTCGCGCTGATCGCCTATCCGCTCCTCTTCGCATTGCGGTCGAGCTTCTACTTCTGGAACCTGCAGATCGGTCCGGAACCGCAGGCCTTCGTCGGCTTCGACAATTACGTGCAGGCGTTCAACGCGTTCGATTTCCAAGACGCGCTGGTGAACACGCTGATCCTCTCCATCGCCGGCACGGCGATCGAGTTCGTCCTCGGCCTGTCGATCGCGCTTCTCCTGCTGCGGGCGCTGCCGGGCATGAACGTGGTGCGCGCGCTGCTGATCCTGCCGACCACCATCGCGCCGATCGTCGTCGGCTTCCTCTTCCGCTACCTCTACGATCCCGGCGGCGGGCTGATCACCTGGCTGCTCAAGTCCACCGGCCTGCCGATCCCGCCGGAGGGGCTGCTCGGCTCGCCGACGACGGCGCTCGCGGCCGTGCTCTTCGCCGACGTCTGGCAATGGACGCCCTTCTTCGCGATCGTCCTCTATGCGAGCCTGCTCTCGGTCCCCGACGAGATCATCGAGGCGGCGCGCCTCGACCGCGCCTCGGCCTGGACGATCCTGATGCGCATCAAGCTGCCGCTGATCCGGCGCACCGCCGTCATCATCGTCATGCTGCGCTTCATGCAGCTCTTCAACACCTTCGACACAGTCCTCGTCCTGACCCGCGGCGGCCCCGGCACCTCGACCCGCACGCTCGGCTACTCGCTCTACGAGCAGGGCCTGATCAACTTCAACATCGGCCTCGTCAGCGCGATGACGTGGATCACGGTGCTGATCGTCAACGTCATCGTGGCGCTCTACGTGTTCTTCGCCTTCAGAAACGAGGAGTGGTGAGATGTCCAGTCCCAAGGCACGCTTCCTGACCGCGCTGACCTACGCCGGCGGCCTCCTCTTCCTCGCGGTCTTCATCGGCCCGATCCTCTGGTTCCTGGCGCTGGCGATCCGCCCGGCGGACACCGCCTTCGCCATGCCGCCGCAATTCACCTTCGAGCCGACGCTCAACGCCTTCCGCCACATCCTCGTCGATCCGGGCGTGAACGGGCCGCAGGTGGTGAACAGCCTGATCGTCGCGATCGGCGCCGTCGTCCTCAACCTGCCGTTCTCGGTCCCTGCGGCCTATGCGCTGTCGCGCTTCAAGCTGCGCGGCAAGAAGCACATCATGCTGTGGTATCTCGGCCTCCTGATGGCGCCGCCGATCGCCTTCCTCATCCCCTACTTCATCCTCATCACCCGGATCGGCCTGCAGGGCTCCTACTTCTCCATGGTCCTGGTGCTGCAGACGATGACGATCCCCTTCTCGGTTTGGCTGATGAAGAGCTTCATCGACGAGGTGCCGGCGGAGCTGGAGGAGGCCGCGCGCGTCGACGGCGCCCGCTGGTTCACCATCATGTGGCGCATCACGCTGCCCATCGTCCGGCCCGGCATCATCGTCACGTCGATGTTCGCCTTCGTCTTCGCCTGGAACAACGCCGCCTTCCCGCTGGTCTTGAGCGCGCGGTCGACGGCGACCCTTCCCATCGGCACGCTCGGCTATTTCGCGACGAGCGGCGTCACCTGGAATTTCATCGCGGCTGCGGCCGTGCTCGCGATGATCCCTCCCATGATCATCTTCCTGGTCTTTGACCGTTACGTGGTGCGCGGCCTCACGTTCGGTTCGGTCAAGGGCTGACGGCTTACCAGACTGGAGTATCGAGACATGACCAAACTGCGAATGGGCGTCATCGGCGCCGGCCTCTGGGGCAACAACCACGCCCATACGTTCAACGTGTTGCCGGAGACCGAGCTGGTGGGGGTCTGCGACCTCGACGAGGCGCGCGCGCTGAAGATGAAGGAGACCTCCGGCGCCCTCCACGCCTTCACCGACTACAACGCGCTGCTGTCGCGCGACGATATCGATGCCGTCTCGGTCGCCACGCCCGACTTCACCCACACGCCGATCATCCTGGCCGCGCTCAAGGCCGGCAAGCACGTGCTGAGCGAGAAGCCGCTCGCCACCACCGTCAAGGAGGCGGAGACGATCGCGGAAGCGGCGGCCGCCTCGAAGGGCAAGCTGATGATCGACTTCCACAACCGCGTGAACCCGATCCTCGCCGGCGTGCGCGACATGGTGCAGGCGGGCGAGATCGGCCTTGCCCGGCACGGCATGGCGCGCCTCTCCAATACCACCTTCGTCCCCTTCGAGATGCTGAGCTGGGCCTCGAAGTCCTCCGCGCTGTGGTTCCTCGGCAGCCACCTCGTCGATATCCTGCGCTTCATCCTCGACGACGAGGTCGTCCGCGTCTATGCCGTGACCCGTGCCGGCACGCTCTCGGCCGGCGGCGTCGACACCAAGGACTTCCACGTCAGCGTGCTGGAATTCGCCAAGGGGACGGTGGTGACGATGGAGAACAGCTGGATCCTGTCGCGCGACAATCCCTCGCTGGTCGACTTCAAGGTGGAGCTCGTCGGCGAGAAGGGCCAGGTCCAGGCCGACCCGACGCACAACGGCGGCCTTCGCCGGGTGGCCGACGGCGGCCTGAAATATTCCGACTTCATCGGCGTCACGCCCACGGGGGCGACGCGCATCGGCGGCTTCGTGCTGGAATCGATCGCCCGCTTCGTCGACAGCGTCGTGCGCGACGTGCCGCTGCTCGCCGACGCGCAGGACGGGCTCGCCAACACCAAGGTCCTGTCGGCGATCGAGCAGTCGGCGGCGACCGGCAAGGCCGTCGACATCCGATAGAACCGGGGCCGCGGGCCGGCGCGCGCCGCGCGGCCCGCCTCCATCGAACGCAGGAGTTTCATATGGCATCCATGACCTTCGACGGGATCGGCAAGACCTTTCCGGATGGAACCGTTGCCGTCGCCAATGTCAGCTTCGCCATCGCCGACGGCGAATTCGTCGTGCTCGTCGGCCCTTCCGGCTGCGGCAAGTCGACATTGCTGCGCATGGCTGCCGGCCTGGAGACGCTCAACACCGGCCGCCTCCTCATGGACGACGCCGACGTCACCAACACGGAGCCGCAGGACCGCGACATCGCGATGGTGTTCCAGAACTACGCGCTCTATCCGCACATGACCGTCTACGAGAACATGGCCTTCGGCCTGCAGCAGCGCAGGATGCCGAAGGACAGGATCGACAGGCTCGTGCGCGACGCGGCGGAGATGCTCGATCTCACGCGCTATCTCGCCCGCAAGCCCGGCCAGCTCTCGGGCGGCCAGCGCCAGCGCGTCGCCATGGGGCGTGCCATCGTCCGCCATCCGATGGCCTTCCTGATGGACGAGCCGCTGTCGAACCTCGACGCGAAGCTGCGCGTGCAGATGCGCAGCGAGCTCAAGCTCCTGAACCAGCGCCTCGGCGTGACGACGCTCTACGTCACCCACGACCAGGTCGAGGCGATGACGATGGGCGACCGCGTCGCGGTGCTGAAGCCGGTGCAGGACGCGGGCGAAAGCAACCTGCAGCAGATCGACACGCCGCAGATGCTCTACGACCGCCCGGCGAACCTCTTCGTCGCGGGCTTCATCGGCTCGCCGGCGATGAATTTCGTCCGCGTCGATCTCGTGGAGGAGGGCGGCGGGCTGACGGCGAAGGTGGTTGGCACCGACATCGCCTTCAAGGCGCCGCAGGGGGAGGCCCTTTCCGCCTATGCCGGCCGGCAGGTCATCGCCGGCATCCGCCCGGAGATGTTCTCCGTTTGTCGGCCGGAGGAGGCCGTGTTCCATCAGGAGATCCCGGTCGCCGAGGCGCTGGGCGCCGATACCTTCGTCTTCTTCGACATTCCCTCGCCCGCCGTCGACGTCAACGACGCGGAGGAGCGGGAGGATTTCTCGCGCAAGGGCATGAACAGGATGGTGGCGCGCATCCCGCCCGCCGCGACGCCGCGCCTCAACGCGCGCCTGCCGCTGACGATCGACGTCGCCGCGCTGCACTGGTTCGACCCGGCGGACGGGAGGGCGATCCGCGATTGAGGGAGAGCCCGGCGCGAGAGGATCGCGCCGGGCTTTTCTCATTTCCCGGCGAAGGGCAGGAAGCCGACGAAGCCGGTGATCTTCCAGGCGCCGGCCTCCTTCGTGCAGAAGAACACCGATTGCCAGTTCAGCCTCTGGCTGCCGCCGTCGGCGAGCGCGATGGCGTCGTCGAAGGTCTTGCGGGCCGTCGCCGTGTCGCCCGCGACGCGGATGTCGCGCATGTCCGTCGCGCGGAAGAGCGCGTCCCGCAGCGGCTCGGCGTAGGCGGTTTCGCGGGCGCGGCGGGCATCGGCGAGCCAGGCATCGCGATAGGCCTCCACCGTCGGGAAGCGCAGCGCCCAGTCGGCCGGATCGAGCGAGCCCTTGGCGTCGAGCCCGGCGAAGCCGTCATGCTTGAAGCCGCCGGAGAAGATCGCCCAGTCGGCGGCGGCGAAGCCGTCTATGTCCTTGCGCACCAGCATCTCCCAGATCGCATGGCGGTCGGCATCGTCGGCGGCAAAGGGGTTCGTGTCATGCTGCATTGGGGAAATCCAGAATCCGGAGGGAACGATCAGGTGACCTTGCCGCGAGCGGCGACGGGCTCTTCGGCGACGACGGTCGTGCCCGAGACGAGGTAGACGGTGTCGAACAGGTTGGAGACGGGGCAGGCGTGGTTCGGGACGATGCGCACCCGGTCGCCGACCTTGAGGCGATCCGCCTGCCCGTCGGGAAGAAGGACGGTGCCGTGCTCCTCACTGAGCGAGACGATGCGCGCGTCCGGCGCCTCGAGGATGAGGCCGAAGCCCTCCAGCCCGAGCGTGTCGCTCGTCAGCGTCTTCGAGCCGGCGTCGATGATCGCCCGGTTCGGCGTGGGCCGCGACACGACCGTCGCCAGCACCGTCAGGGCGCAGTCGGAGACCGTCCCGACGCCGGCCTTCACCTGCGAAAGGTCGAGATAGATGTAGGTGCCGGGCCGGTGCTCGGTGGCGACCGATACCTTGTGGGCGGACCAGAGATCCGGCGTGCCGCCGCTGGAAACGATCCTCGCCGGCAGGCCGGCGGCCGCAAGCAGCTCGACGGCCTTGCCGAGCCATTCCGCCGCCTCGTCGATCCGGCCGGCGGGAGGATAGGTCATCAGGCCGTCGAAGGACAGGTCCGGGGCGGCGTCGATCGCCCGGGCGAGTGCCAGCGCCTCCTCCGGCGTCTGCACGCCGCAGCGGCCCATGCCCGTGTCGCACTCGACGAGGACGCCGAGCGGAGCCGGCTCGCCCCGCATGGCGCGCGCGTAGCCCTCGATCGTCGTCCGGCTGTCGGCGCAGACGCGCAGGCGGATGCGCCGGGCGAGCGCCTTCATCCGCCCGAGCTTCTCCTCGCCGAGGATGTTGTAGGGGATGAGGATGTCGTCGAGCCCCGCATCGGCCATGACCTCGGCCTCGCCGAGCTTCTGGCATGCGATGCCGGCGGCGCCGAGCTCGATCTGCCGCCTTGCGAAGCGCGGCAGCTTGTGGGTCTTGATGTGCGGGCGCAGCGGCAGGCCGTGGGCATCGGCGTAGTCCTGCGCCCGTTTGAGGTTGGCTTCCACCCTGTCCAGGTCGATCAGGACGGCGGGCGTTGACAGCGTGTCGATCGTGCTCATGTGAAAATCCCCGTTCTCGATATGGAATTGTCAGTCGCCCAGCGGCCAGGAACGGCTGCCGCGCTTGAGCGGGCTCAGCGCGAGCCGGACGCGGCGCATCCGCTCGACCGCCTCCTCGCCGAGGATCTCGGCGGTCGCCATGGCGAGGAGGTCGATGAGGACGAGGAGGGCGTAGCGGCTGGCGCTCGGCTTGTTGATGGAGCGGCTTTCCGCTGCCTCGAAGGCGACGGCGATGGTGGCGGCCGCGGAAAGCGGCGAGCCCGGCGGGGCGACGGCGATCACCGTCGCGCCGTAGTGCCGGGCGATCTCCGCGGCATCGAGGGCGGCAGGGGCTGCGCCGGACGACGACATGACGACGACGACGGTCTCCGGGTCGGCGACGGCCGCCGTCATCTGCTGCATCTGGCCGTCGACATGGGCGATGGCGGGAATGGAGAAGCGGAACAGACGGTTCTGCAATTCGACGGCGCCGAGCGAGGAGATGCCGCCGGAGCCGTAGATATAGACCTGGCGGGCTTTGGCGATGCGCTCCGCCGCGCGCATGACCGGCTCCATCGCGACCGTCTGCCGGACGGCGAGGATCGTCTCCACGGCGGTGTCGCAGACGTCGGCGACGATCCGTTCCTCGCGGGAGGCGGCGTCGGCGGGGGGCGGCGTCAGGTAGAGCTCGCCGACGGCGAGCGCCTGGGCGAGCTTCAGCTTGAATTCGCGGATGCCCTCGCAGCCGAGCTCCCGGCAAAGGCGCGTCACGCTCGGCTGGCTCGTCTCCGCTCGTTCCGCTAGCGTCGCGATGGAGGCCCGGGAGGCGAAGTCGACGTCGGACAGCACCAGCGCCGCAAGCCGGCGCTCGACCTTGCTTCCGGTCTTTGCCAGGCCGCGGAGCTGCATGATGATGTCCGGCGTCACGCTCATGGGGCTTTCCTCGGCAACCGCCGTCCGGTCAGGTCGTCGAGGGCCGGACGATCTCGTCGATGAAGCTGACATTGCCGGCCGTGAGCCCGGCGTCAACCGGCAGCGCCACGCCGGTGATGCCGCTCGCCATGTCGGAGGAGAGGAAGAGGGCCGCGTTGGCCACCTCCTCGGGCGTCACCAGCCGGCGCAGCGGATAGAAGGCGGCGGTCCGCTCGATCAGCTGCGGGTCCTTTTCCAGGCGGTGGTCCCAGGCGGGCGTGCGCACCGAGCCGGGGCAGATGGCGTTGGCGCGCAGGCCGTGGCGGCCCATCTCCACCGCGATCGCCTTCATGTAGGAGATGACGCCGGCCTTCGCGGCCGCATAGGCCGGATTGCCGAAATGGGAGAGACCGTTGACCGACGAGATGAAGAGGAGGTGCCCGCGCCCGGCTTCGATCATCTGCCGCATCACGGGATCGGCGAAGTCCCGCGTGCCGTTGAGGTTGATGGCGACCTCGTCGTGCCAGAGCGCGTCGGTCACCAGCTCGAAGACCTCGCCGCGCGAATAGCCGGCATTGCTGACGAGGATGTCGGGAACGCCGTGGCGCTCGGCGATCTCGGCCGCGGCCCGCCGCGCGGCCGGCGCGTCGAGCACGTCGAAGCAGGCGGTGCCGGCGACGGCGAGCCGCGACAGGTCCTCGGCCGAGCGGTCGCAGGCGACGACCGCCGCGCCCGCCCGCGCGAAGGCCTTGACGAGCGCGCTGCCGATCCCGCCGCAGGCGCCGGTGATGACGACGGTCTTGCCGGTAAGATCGATCACGGTGAGGCTCCTCCGAAGGCTGCTTGGGCGGGGCCTATCTTGATCATGTTTTGTAATAAAGCAACATTTTTATGCTTGATCGATTTCTGATTTGCAGATTATGTAGATATATTACATTCGTGCCGAGGAAGCGCTCATGACGAAGGAACATTACGGAACATCCCACGTGCCGCTGACGCCGGCGGTCCGTGCCGGCGACTTCATCTTCGTCTCCGGCCAGGTGCCGGTCGGGGCGGACGGCGAGCTGGTCGGCGGCACGATCGAGCGGCAGACCCGGCAGGTGCTGGACAATATCAGGGCGGTGCTGGCGCTTGCCGGCGCGGAGCTCGCCGATGTCGTCAAGACGACCGTCTGGATCGACGACGCCCGCGACTTCCCGGCCTTCAACAAGGTCTACGGCAGCTATTTCCCGCGGAACCCGCCGGCCCGCACCACGGCCGAGGGCCGCCTGATGGCCGATATCAAGGTGGAGATCGAGGCCGTCGCCTACCGGCCGAAGAGCTAGAGCGTTTCCGCTTTTCTCCGAATCGCAAAACCGCTCTAGCTCTTTGTTTCTACGCAATTCCGGACGCAAAACCGCTACACACTTTTGCTGGAATTGCTCCAACGGGACCCGCCATGCGCATCTTCACCGCCTCGCTCGCCACCGAGACCAACACCTTCTCGCCGGTGCCGACGGACCGGGCCTCCTTCGAGGCGGCGTTCTATGCCGGGCCGGGCGCGCATCCGCCGACGCCCACCCTCTGCTCCTCGCCCGTCGTCATCCTGCGCGAGCGCGGCCGGCGGGAGGGCTTCGAGGTGATCGAGGGCTCGTCCTCCTGGGCGGAGCCCGCCGGCCTCGTCAAGCGCGAGGCCTACGAGGGCCTGCGCGACGAGATCCTCGACCAGCTCCGCGCCGCGCTGCCGGTCGACGGCGTGATCCTTGGCCTGCACGGCGCCATGGTCGCGCAGGGCTACGACGATTGCGAGGGGGACCTCCTGGAGCGCATCCGCGCCATCGTCGGCCCGGACGTCTTCCTCTCCTGCGAGTTCGACCCGCACAGCCACCTGACGGCGAAGCGGCTGGCGCAGCTCGATTTCACCGCGGCCTTCCTCGAATTCCCGCACACGGATTTCTACGAGCGCGGCGAGCACGTGGTCGAGCTCAGCCTGCGGGCGATGCGCGGCGAGATT
Source organism: Shinella pollutisoli (assembly GCF_024609765.1). Classification (GTDB taxonomy): domain Bacteria; phylum Pseudomonadota; class Alphaproteobacteria; order Rhizobiales; family Rhizobiaceae; genus Shinella; species Shinella pollutisoli. Next base: position 13,446 of record NZ_JANFDG010000020.1, on the reverse strand, counting down.
TCGCCGGTGCTCTCGGTCTTCGACTGCGCGATGATCGCGATCTTCCCGACGAGCCAGGAGCCGATGCGCTCCTTCGTCGATCGCCTCAAGGCAATGGAGGGGCGGGACGGCGTGCTCTCCATCTCCGTCATCCACGGCTTCATGGCCGGCGACGTGCCGGAGATGGGCACGCGGATCCTCGTCGTCACCGACGGCGACAAGGCGAAAGGCGAGCGGCTCGCGCGCGAGATCGGCCTCGAGCTCTACGGCCTGCGCGGCCGAACCGCCATGCCGATCCTGCCCTTCGAGGCCGGCATAGACGAGGCGCTCGCGACCCGGGCCGCGAGGCCCGACAAGCCGGTAACGATCGCCGACACCTGGGACAATCCGGGCGGCGGCGTGGCCGGCGACGGCACCCATGTGCTCGCCGCGCTCCTGGCGCGCGGCATCGACAATATCGCGGTCGCGACCATCTGGGACCCGGTCGCCGTATCCTTCTGCCACGCGGCGGGCGAGGGCGCGCAACTGATGATGCGCTTCGGCGGCAAGGCGAGCCCGGATGCCGGCCCGCCGATCGACGCCTTCGTCGAGGTGGTGACGCTCGCCGGGGAGGGCTGGCAGACGTTTCGGGCAAGCCGCGTCACGCTCGGCCGGGCGGCGGTGATCCGCATCGTCGGCACCCGCGCCGACATCGTCCTCATCTCCAGCCGCACGCAGACCTACGAGCCGACGATCTTCTCCAATCTCGGGGTGGATTTCCCGTCGAAGGACATCCTGCTGGTGAAGTCGACCAACCATTTCTACGCCGGCTTCGAGCCGGTCTCCTCGCGGATCATCCATGTCGAGGCGCCGTCCTCCTATCCGATCGATCCGGCGAAGACGCCGTACCGGAAGATGACGCGCGCGATCTGGCCGCGCGTCGCCGATCCGCTCGGCACCGGCACGGTCTGAGGCGATGCGCGCGGTCGTCGTCGGCGGCGGGATCGTGGGCGCGGCGACGGCCTTCCGCCTCGCCGAGGCCGGCCTTTCCGTGACGCTCGTCGAGCGCAACGGCGCGGTCGGCATGGAGACGAGCTTCGCCAATGCCGGCCAGCTCTCCCCGACGATGGCGGCGCCCTGGGCGGTGCCGGGGCTCGCGGCGAAGGCGCTGAAATGGATGTTCATGCGCCATCCGCCGCTGCGCATCAGCCGCCTCGACCTGGCGACGGCGGGCTGGCTGTGGCGGATGCTGCGGGCGGCGACGCCGGAGGCCTTCATCGCCTCGAAGCGGGCCATGGTCACCCTGTCGATGGAGAGCAGGGCGGAGATGCAGCGGCTGCGCGACCGGCACGGCCTCGATTTCGCCCGCGGCGGCAGCGGCACGCTGGTGCTCCTGCGCAGCTCCGCCATGGCGGCCGCCTACGAGGCCGACCTGCGCATCCTCGACGACATGGGCCTGCCCTACGCGCGGCTGACGCGCGCCGACGTTCTCGCACGCGAGCCCAACCTCCGCCGCGACGCCGATTTCCATTCCGGCGTGCTGCTGACGGCGGACGACACCGGCGATTGCCACGAGGCCACAGGCGCGCTCGTGCGGCTCGCCGCGGATGCGGGTGCGCAGGTGCTGACCGGGACGGACGTCGCAAGCCTTGTCGTCGAGTCCGGTGCGGCCCGCGCCGTCCGCCTTTCAGACGGCGAGACGATCGAGGCCGATCTCGTCGTGCTCGCCGCGGGCGTCCGAACGCCGGCGCTCGTGCGGCCGCTGGGGCTCGACCTGCCGGTCCATCCGCTCAAGGGCTATTCCCTGACCATCCATCGCGATGCGGGTGCCGAAGGTCCGGTGAGCACGATCTCCGACGACCACCACAAGGTCGGCGTCACCAATCTCGGCGCGAAGATCCGCGTCGGCGGGACGGCGGAGCTGGCCGGCTACGACCTCTCCCGGCCCGCCCGCCGGTTCGCGACGCTGGAGCATGTCGTGCGCGACCTCTTCCCCGCCATTCCGGAGGAGGCGATCGCGACGGCCGACCGCTGGAGCGGCCTCAGGCCCTCCACGCCGGACGGGCCGCCGGTGATCGGCCCCGTGCCCGGCATCCGCAACCTCCTTCTCAACACCGGCCACGGCACGCTCGGCTGGACGATGGCCGCCGGCAGCGCCGGCATCGTCGCGGCCCTCGCGGCCGGGGAGCATCCCGCGCTCGACATTCGACCCTTTTCGCCGTCACGCTTCTCGCGGCGGCGCGCCTGATGGAGACAAGCCGATGCAGCTTTCGATGTGGACCTATCCCTGGGATATCGCCGATATCGGCCTCGACGCGGTCTCGGACGAGCTTCGCCACCGGGCCGGCATGAACACGGTCAGCATCGTCGCGTCCTATCATGCCGGCAAGTTCCTGCAGCCGCGCAGCCCCGTCCGCAAGAGCTACTTCCCCCAGGACGGCACGGTCTATTTCCGGCCGACGGAGGCGCGCTGGGCCGGAAAGACGATCCGGCCGCTCGTCGCCGACCAGGTGGAGGAGCAGGGCGACATGCTGCGCCGGCTCTGCGACCGGCGCGAGGAGGGCGGGCTCGCCGTGTCTTGCTGGACGGTCTGCCTGCACAACACGCGCCTCGGCCTCCTCCACCCCGGACACGTCACGCGCACGGCCTTCGGCGACGCGAACATCTTCAGCCTCTGCCCGTCGAGCCCGGCGGTGCAGGACTATGCCGTCACCCTCGTCGCCGACATGACGCATGCGTATCGCCCGGACCGGGTGGAGCTGGAGACGCCCGGCTTCATGGGTTTCTCCCACGGCTATCACCATGAGAAGGACGGGCTCGGTCTCACCGGGTCGGACGAGTTCCTGCTGTCGCTCTGCTTCTGCGACCATTGCCTGGCGGCCGCGGCGGCGGACGGCGTCGATGCCTTGGCGGCGCGCGAGACCGTGCGCCGCCTTGTCTGCGCCTCCTGCGAGCGCGCCGTGCCGGTGGAGACCTTTGCGGATTTTCCCGCGCGCGGTCCTGCGGCCTTTGCGGCGCATCCCGAGATCGTCGCCCATTGCGCCTGGCGCGAGACGCCGGTGACGGCGCTTCTCCGGCGGATCCGCGACGCCGCGCATCCGCAGACCCGCGTGATCGCGATCACCGCGCCGGAAGCCTGGCGGGAGGGAATCGACGTTTCCGCCGCCGCGGAGGCGACCGACGGCATCCTCCTCTGCGTCTACGACGAGGGCGAGGAGGACGTCGCGCGCCATGTCGCCGACGTGCGGCGCCGGATCGGCGGCGGCAAGGACCTCGTCGCCGGTTTCCGGCTCTTCCATACGGAAGCCGTCTCGGCGGAACATCTGGAGCGTCTGCTCCGCGCCGCGCGGCAGGCCGGGGCCGACGGCTTCAACTTCTACAATTACGGGCTGGTGCCGGCCGCCCGGCTGGACTGGGCCGGACGCGCGCTGCGCGCCCTGCAGTTGGCATAGCGGTGCGGCGGGCCGTCAGGCCGAGCGGCGCAGCCTGAGCTCGGACTTGAGCAGGATCCGGTCCCTGCCGGCGGCCGGCTCGCCGGTCTCGCTCAGCTTGCGCAGCAGGAGCTCGATCGCCAGCCGGCCGATCTCGTTGTAGTCCTGCGCGACGGTTGTGATCGGCGGGCAGGCGAATTCCGAAAGCGGATGGTCGTCGTGGCCGGCGACGCGCAGGTCGCAATCCGCGCCGTGCCCGACCTTCAGGCCCCGCTGCCAGGCGGCGGCGATGACGCCGAAGGCGAGGCGGTCGTTGGCGCAGAGGATCGTGCGGCTCGGCAGCCTGTCCGGCTTCTCGAACAGGCGGCTCGCCTCCTCGAAGGCGAAGCGCTCGAAGTCCCAGGTCGCCGCATCCGGGACCGGCACGATCCGCGGCTCGGCATCGAGGCGCTCCATCGCCTCGCCATAGGCGGCGCGGCGGGTGGCGGCGTTGGTGTTGACCTGCGGCATGCCGAAATAGCAGGGCGGCTCGCCCGAACGGCAGAGATAGTCGACGATGAGGCCGAAGCTCTGGCGGTTGTCGGTGCCGACGAAGGCGGAGGACTCGTCGAGCGGCGAGTCGACATAGACGAGGGGGATGGCGTCGCCGAGCTCGTCCAGCGTCGTGCGGCGGGAATGCACGCCGAGCGGGGCGATGACGGCGCCCGCCACGTTCAGCGACTTGAACGTCCTGATCGCCTTGTCCTCCATCTCCGCCCGGCCGTCGGAGGAGAGCACGAAGGCGAGGAAGCCCGCCTCGTTGGCGATGAGCTCGATGCGCCGCGTCAGCGCCATGTAGAACGGATCGGTCGAAACCGGGACGACGATGCCGATGATGTTCGAGCGGCGGCGGTTGAGGTTGACGGCGAAGATGTTCGGCCGGAAGCCGGATTTCCTCAGCGCCTCCTCGATGGCGTCGCGCGTCTTCCTGCGCACCGAGGACGGGTCGTTGAAGTATTTCGACACCGTGGGCCGCGACAGGCCGACGAACTCGGAAAAATCCTCCATCGTTCTGATCGGCTTGGCCAAGGGGCGGTCTCCATCGGGTTGGCTGCTAGCCGACCGGCTTTCGAGGATAAGGATTCCTAATTCAGGAAGCTACATGTGTAAAGATTTTCTGCCGCCTTGCCTCTTATCTTGTCACGCATTTACTTGAGAAGCAGGGCCAAAAAATTTTACGCGCGCAAAATTAATTGACTTTCGCTGCGGGCTCCTGTTGTCTCTTCATAAAGCTCGCGCGGGAATCCAGGGAGGCAGCAGTGGCGGATGCACGCGGATTGGCGCCGGAGGCCTTGGGGCCGACGGTCACCGTGGGGGAGATCCTGGTGGAGATCATGGCCACCACGGTCGGAAGAGGCTTCCTGTCGCCGCAGCCGCTCGTCGGGCCCTTCCCGAGCGGCGCCCCGGCGATCTTCATCGACCAGGTCGCGCGCTTCGGCGGGGCGGCCGGCATCGTCGCGGCCGTCGGCGAGGACGATTTCGGCGTGCTCAACGTGGAGCGGCTGCGGACGGACGGCGTCGACGTCTCCGCCATCGCTACCGTCCCGGGCAAGCCCACCGGCAGCGCGTTCGTGCGCTACCGGCCGGACGGTGCGCGCGACTTCGTCTTCAACATCGCCCATTCCGCCGCCGGCGAGACGCGCATGACCGATGCGGCGCGCGCGCTCATCGGCCGGGCCGGCCATGTCCACGTCATGGGCTCGGCCTTCGCGATCCCCGGCATCGCCGCCATTCTCCTGGAGGCGGTCGCCACCGTGAAGGCGAGGGGCGGCTCGGTCTCCTTCGATCCGAACATCCGCAAGGAACTGGTGCAGGGCGGCGAGGGCCGCAGGCTCGTTGACGACGTGCTCGCCGTCACCGACCTCCTGCTGCCCTCCGGCGACGAGCTGCTGGTCGCCGCCGGTGCGGCGACGGAGGCAGCGGCGGTGGAGCGCCTCCTCGGCCTCGGCATCGGCGAGATCGTGCTGAAGCGCGGCCGCGACGGTTCCAGCCATTTCAGCCGCGCCTTCGGCCGCGTCGATTGCCCGGCCTTCGCGGTAGAGGAGATCGATCCGACCGGGGCGGGCGACTGTTTCGGCGCCGTCTATCTCACCTGCCGGCGCGCCGGCCTGCCGCCGGCCCGCGCGCTGCTCTACGCCAATGCCGCCGGCGCCCGCACGGTGACGAAGCAGGGGCCGATGGAAGGCGTTTCCAGCCTTGCGGAGCTCGACGATTTCATTGCGGCCGCCGGCCGCGGGGTGCCGGCATGAGCGCGGTCCTCACCGGGCTTGCCGCCGCACGCCGTGCGGGCCGGCCTTACGGCATCGCCTCCGTCTGCTCCGCGCATCCCGTGGTGCTGCGCGCCGCCCTGCGGCGGGCGGCGGGAAGCGGCGGGACGGTGCTCGTCGAGGCGACCTGCAACCAGGTCAACCAGTTCGGCGGCTATACCGGCATGACGCCCGCCGATTTCGTCGCCTTCGTCGCCACGATCGCCGGAGAGGAGGGCGTGCCGCGCGAAAGAATCCTCTTCGGCGGCGATCATCTCGGCCCCAATCCCTGGCGCGGGGAGCCGGCGGAGACCGCCCTGCGGAAGGCGGCCGACATGGTCGCGGCCTATGTCGCGGCCGGCTTCGGCAAGATCCATCTCGACGCCTCGATGGGCTGTGCCGGCGAGCCCGCCGCGCTCGGCGACCGCACCGTCGCCGAGCGGGCCGCCGCTCTCTGCGCCGTCGCCGAACGGACGGCCGCCGGCGCCGGCCTGCCGCCGCCCGTCTATGTCCTCGGCACGGAGGTGCCGGTTCCCGGCGGTGCCGACCATGCGCTGGCGACCGTCGAGCCCACGGCCCCGGACGCGGCGCGCGAGACCATCGCCGTCCACCGCGGGGCCTTCGCGGAGGCGGGGCTCGACGACGTCTTTGCCCGGGTCGTCGCCTTCGTCGTGCAGCCGGGCGTCGAATTCGGCAGCGACAACGTGATCGCCTACGATCCGCCGCGCGCGGCGGGGCTGAGCGGCCTGCTCGACGCGGAGCCGGGTCTGGTCTTCGAGGCGCATTCCACCGATTACCAGACGGAGGCGGCGCTCGCCGCGCTGGTGCGCGACGGCTTCCCGATCCTGAAGGTCGGCCCGGGCCTCACCTTCGCCTGTCGCGAGGCGCTCTACGGCCTCGACCTCGTCGCCTCCGAGCTCGTGCCCGGCTACGGCGAACGTCCGCTCGCCCGGGCCATGGAGGCGCTGATGACGGCATCGCCCGCCCACTGGAGCGGCTACTATCACGGCGACGAGACGGCGCTGCGCATCCAGCGCCATTTCAGCTATTCCGACCGGATCCGCTATTACTGGACCCGGCCCGAGGCCGAGTCCGCCGTGGCGAGGCTGACGGCGGCGCTCAAGGGCGTGCGCATCCCCGAGACGGTGCTGCACCAGTACCTGCCGCAGGTCGATCCGGTTGAAGGCGCGAGCGCGCAGGACATCCTGATCGCCGCCGTGGACCGGGTGCTCGCCCTCTACGACCGGGCGGCCGGAGTAGAAGGGCGCGGCTGACCGCTCAGTCGGCCCGGTTTCCTTCCGCGTCGAAGACGTGCAGATGCTGCGACGGAAACGCGACGGGGACTTTCGGGCCGGCCTTCAGCGCCTCGCGGTCGAGCGTGAAGACCTTGAAGGGCAGCCCGTGCAACGACAGGTGCAGGATGATGCCGAAGCCGGTCGGCTCGATCAGCTCGACAGCGGCTTCCATCGGGCTTTCCGGCACGATCGCCACGTGCTCCGGGCGGATGCCGAGCGTCACCTGCGCGCCCTCGGCGAGGTTTTCGCGCGGCGCGACGGGAATGCGCGTGCCGTCGGGCAGCACAACGGCGCCCTCGCGCGCATAGCGGCCGTCGAGGAAGTTCATCGCCGGCGAGCCGATGAAGCCGGCGACGAAGAGGTTGGCGGGGCGGTCGTAGAGATCGAGCGGCGCGCCGACCTGCTGCACCACGCCGCCGTGCATGGCGACGATACGGTCGGCGAGCGTCATCGCCTCGATCTGGTCGTGGGTGACGTAGATCGAGGTGGCGCCGAGGTCGGCATGCAGCTTCTTGATCTCGGCGCGCATCTGCTCGCGCAGGCGGGCGTCGAGGTTGGAGAGCGGCTCGTCGAACAGGAAGGCCTTGGGCTGGCGGACGATGGCGCGGCCCATGGCGACGCGCTGGCGCTGGCCGCCGGAGAGCGCCTTCGGCCGCCGCTCCATCAACGGCGCGAGCCCCAGCTTGGCGCCGGCGTCCGAGACCATCGCGGCGATCTTCTCCTTCGCGGTCTTCCGGAGCCTGAGGCTGTAGCTCATGTTGTCGGCGACCGACATGTGCGGATAGAGCGCGTAGGACTGGAACACCATGGCGATGTCGCGGTCCTTCGGTGCGAGCTCGTTGACGCGCCGTCCGTCGATGCTGATCTCGCCGGCGGTGACGCTTTCGAGCCCGGCGATCATGCGTAGCAGCGTGGATTTGCCGCAGCCGGAGGGACCGACAAGGACGATGAACTCGCTATCGGCGATGTCGAGGTCGATGCCGTGCAGGACGGCGAACGGACCGAAACTCTTGGCGACGGCGGAAATCTCGATGGAAGCCATGGGAAACCCTTTCAGCCTTTGACCGCGCCGGCCGTCAGGCCCTGCACGAGGTAGCGCTGGATCATCAGGAAGAACAGGCAGGCCGGGATCAGCGCGAGCACGCCCGCCGCCATCATCTGCCCGAAGTCGACGGAGAATTTCGAGACGAAGGAGAGGAGGCCGACCGGGAAGGTCGCCGCGTCGTTGCCGGAGATCAGCATCAGCGCGAAGAGCAGCTCGCTCCAGGCGGCGGTGAAGACGAAGCCGAGCGTGGCGGCGATGCCGGGCAGCGTGAGCGGCAGGATGATCTGGCGGAAGGCGACGAACTGCGTCGCCCCGTCGATCATCGCCGCCTCCTCCAGGTCCTTCGGGATGCCGTCGAAGAAGGACTGCATCAGGAAGGTGGCGAAGGGCACGTTGAAGGCGGAATAGACGATGACGAGGCCGGTCAGGCTGTTGGTGAGGCCGAGCGGCGAGAGCATCTTGAAGATCGGCGCGACCAGCATGACGAGCGGGAACATCTGCGTCAGCAGCATCAGCGCGACGATCCAGTATTTCGCGCGGAACGAGAAGCGTGACAGCGCGTAGCCGGAAAGCGCAGCGAGGATCGTCACCACGACCGCGGTGGAGCCCGAGACGATCAGGCTGTTCTTGAAGAAGGTCGGGAAGGCGGAATGGGCGACGACGAACTCGAAATGCTCGAAGGTCGTGCGCGAGGGCCACATCCGCACGCCCTCGCTGTAGAGCAGCCGGTTCGGCGTCACCGAGACCTTGAGCAGCCAGTAGAGCGGGAAGAGCGCGACGGCGATATAGGCGAGGATGGCGAGGCGATGGGCGCCGGTCAAAAGGATTTTCGATGCGCGCATGGCCTCAGTTCCTGTTCAGCAGCGTCTGGCGGAGCAGCACGATCAGCATGGAATAGGCGAGCAGCGCCGCCAGCAGCACCAGCGCGATCGCCGAGGCGTAGCCGAAGTCCAGCCGCCGGAAGGCCTGGGTGAAGATGTAGCTCGCGACGATCTGCGTGCGGTCGGCCGGCCCGCCGTTGGTCATGACGATGATCAGGTCGGCGAAGTTGGAGATCCAGACGGTGCGCAACAGGACTGTGATGGCGATGGTCGGCGCAAGGAAGGGCAGCGTGATCGAGACGAAGCGCTGCACGGGGCCGGCGCCGTCGATGGCGGCGGCCTCGTAGAGGTCGTTCGGAATCGCCTGCAGGGCGGCGAGCAGGGTGATCGCGAAGAAGGGGATGCCCCACCAGACGTTCGCGGCGATCGGCCCCCACATGGCGAGCTGCGGATCGGCGAGGATGTTGAGCGGCTCGGACAGGATGCCGAGCGCATGCAGCCAGTGCGACAGCGGCCCGATGACGGGGTTGAACAGCCAGGCCCAGTTGAGGCCGGCGAGGAAGCTCGGCACCGCCCAGGGCAGGAACACCAGCGCCTGCGCCAGCCCGCGGCCGGCGAACGGCTTGTTGAGGAGCAGCGCCAGGATCAGGCCGAGGAAGAATTGCAGGAAGACGGAGGCCCCCGTCCACCACAGCGTGTTCTTCAGCGCCCGGTAGAAATCCTGGTCGCGCCCGAGCACGCGGAAATGGTCGAGCCCGACGAAGCCGCCGGAGAAGGGATTGAGGAGCTGGATGTCGCGGAAGGCGTAGGAGAGGCCGAGCACCAGCGGCACCAGCATGACGGCGACGATCAGCACCAGCGACGGCGCGCTGTAGAGATAGGGTTGCGACGCGTCGGCGAGCCGCCCGAGGAAGGGGCGCCGGTCGTCGGTCGGTGCGGGCGAGGGCATCGGCGCTGTTCCTTCCGGTAGGGCAGGGCTATCGCATATGGAATCCGGAGGGTGCTTCCTGCTCCTCCTCCCCAAAGGGGAGAGGTCGCGGCAGCGGGATGAGGGGGGGCGCGCGCGAAGCGGAAACAGCCCGCTTGCCCCCTCATCCGGCCCTTCGGGCCACCTTCTCCCCGGCAGGGAGAAGGGGGAAATGGCAACGTCGTGCCATATGCGATAGCCCTGCCGGCGGGGCGGGGGACCGGGCGGGGCTCGGTTGCCCCGTCCGGAAAAAGGTTACTTGGCGAGGTGCTTCTGCTGGGCCTTCGTCAGGTAGTCCGCCCACTGGTCGGCGAGCTCCTGCGGGGTGATGTCGCCGAGCAGCGCCTGCTGCGAGGTCTTGATCACCAGCGAGTCCTTGAAGAAGGCGAACTCCTCCAGATGCGTCGGCATGACGGTCGGGACCGCGTCCTTGTCCGCCAGTTCCTCGAACCAGCCCTTGAACTGCGGGCTGGCATAGAAGGGATCGTCGGCAGCGGACTTCAGCGCCGGCAGCGCGCCGGTGCGCTTGTTCCACTCGACGTTGCCGTCCTTGCCTTCGAGCGCGGCGATCAGCTTCCAGGAGAGGTCCTTGTTGGCGCTCGACGCGAACATCGACCAGCCGGCATAGCCGATGGTCGGGAAGGTCTTGCCGTCCGGCCCCTTCGGCATGGTGGTGACGCCGTAGTCCGCCTCGTCCATGTGCTGGGCGATGGCGATCAGCGCGTCCGGGTCCTGGTCGAGGAAGGCGCAGGTGCCGGAGTAGAAGCCGGCGACGATCTCGTTGAAGCCCCAGTTGACCGAATCCTTCGGCGCATAGCCGTTCTTGTAGAGGTCGATCACCCAGGTCAGGCCCTTGACCCAGCCCTCGGAATTGAAGGTGGAGGTGCCGTCCTCGCGGAAGAATTCGTTGGAGCCGGCCATCGAGGCGCCGAACATCACCCAGCCGTTGAGGCCGCCCGGGCCGCCGCGCAGGCAGTAGCCGGACTTGCCGGGCAGGGCCGAGACCTTCCTGGCGGCTTTGGCGAACTCGTCCATCGTCTTCGGCGGCTCGGAGACGCCGGCCTCGGCGAGCAGCTTCTTGTTGTAGAACATGGCGCGCAGGTAGAAGCCGTAGGGCAGCATGTAGGCCGTGTCCTTGACGTCGCGGCCGAGCTCGAGCGCCCGGTCGGAGAGGTCGGCGGTCTGGTCCCACTCCTTCAGGTAGGGCTCCAGGCTTTCGAGCATGCCGTTGTTGGCATAGAGCGACAGCCAGGTATCGGGCATCTCCATCACGTCCGGCGTCTCGCCGGCCGAGACCATGGTCGCGAATTTCTGGAAGGCCTCGCCCCAGGGCAGCGAGATGATCTCGACCTTGGTGCCCGGATTGGCCGCCTCGAACTTGCCGACGATCGATTTCAGCGTCTCGGTGCGCTCGGGGCTGGTGATGACCTCGACGAGCTTCAGCGTGGTGTCGGCAAGCGCCGTCCCCGCCATCAGCGCGCTCATCAGGGCTGCGGTGAGCAATGTCTTCATGTCTCGTTCCTCCTCTTTCTTGGTTGGTCGGTCAGGCTTTATGGACAGGCGGCGGCGATCGCCGTTTCCAGGTCGCCCCACAGCGCCTCGGTGCCTTCGAGGCCGACGTGGAGGCGAACGGAGTGCGGATGGATGCCGAAGGCCTGCGCGGAATTCGGCTCGGCCTTCTGCTGCAGGACGATCTCCGCCGGGACGATCAGGCTCTCGTGGCCGCCCCAGCTCACGCCGAGCTTGAAGAGCGTCAGCGTGTCGGCGAAGGCGCGGATGTCGACGCCATCGCGGAAGACGAAGGAGAACAGGCCGGAGGTGCCGGAGAGCCCCGCCGGCAGCCGGTTGGCCAACCCCGGATGGTCGACCCGCTCCACCACGTCAAGCGCCTGGAGCCGCCGGGCGATCTCCAGCCCGGCCGCCTCGTGCGCCTTCATGCGGATCGGCAGGGTGCGCAGCCCGCGGATCAAAAGCCAGGCGTCGAAGGGCGCCATCTTGCCGCCGAGATAGGGCACGGCCTCGCTGCGGATGCGGTCGATCAGCCCGCGCGCGCCGGTGACGACGCCCGCCACCACGTCCGAGTGGCCGCCGAGATATTTCGAGGCCGAGTGCAGCACGAGGTCGACGCCGAGCGACAGGGGCTGCTGGAAGACCGGGCTCGCCCAGCTGTTGTCGATGACGGAGACGGCGCCGGCCTGCCTTGCGAGCGCTGCCAGCGCCGCAACGTCGTGCGTCTCCATAACCCAGCTCGTCGGGCTTTCCATGTAGAAGAGCTTCGCCCCCGGCAGGGCGCGCGCCACCGCCTCGGGATCGGTGCCGTCGACATAGTCGACCTCGATCTGCAGGCGCCTGAGGATCGTGCCGAACAGGCGGAAGGCGTCGGGATAGACGTGGCGGACGGCGACGATGCGCTCGCCCGGCGAGACGAAGGAGAGCACGGTCGACGAGATCGCCGCCATGCCGCTTGCAAAGGCGAGCGCGTCCTCGCCGCCCTCCAGCTTCGCCAGCATCTCCTCGAACTGGCGCACGGTCGGATTGAGCCCGCGCGAATAGACCGGGCGCACCTTCTCGCCGCGATAGGTGGCGAGCATCTCGTCATAGGTCGCGAAGGTGAAGAGCGAGGTCTGGACGATCGGCGGCACGACGGCCTCGAAGGCGTTCGCCTCGTCATGGGCGACGGTGAGCGAGGCGTGGTCGAACGGGATCATCGGGACATGTCCTTGATGTCTTCCTCGACGATGTCGAGGATCTTCAGCGTCTCCAGCCGCGCCGCCTCGGTGTCCTGGGCGACGATGGCGTTGAAGAGCCTGCGGTGGAAGGGGAAGGAGCGGCGGGCGAAATCCGGCCGGTCGAAGGGTTTTTCCCAGAAGCGCTCGAAGGCCTCGCGCATCTGTTCGAGCAGCTGGCGGAACAGCGGGTTGCCGGTCGCGTCGTAGATCGCCAGATGGAAGGCGAGGTCCTCCTTGCCGGCCGTGCCCTTGAGGTGGTGCACGCGCTCCATCTCGACGAGTCGCGCCTCTATGGCCGCGAGATCGTCGGCGGTGCGGCGGCGCGCGGCCACCATGCAGGCCTCGCATTCGATGCCGCGGCGCACCTCCAGCGTCTGCAGCAGCGCGTCGCGCAGGCTCGCCGTCTCGACGGAGAGCGGCATGTGCACCGTGGCGGAGGTGACGGGGCGGATGAGGTAGGTGCCGCTGCCCTTGCGCGTCTCCATGACGCCGAGTGCCTGGAAATGGCGGATCGCCTCGCGGATGGTCGAGCGGCCGACGCCGAGTGCCGCCATCATCTCGCGTTCGGCCGGCAGCCGGTCGCCGGCGGCGAGGCTCGCCCGGTCGATGAAGGCGGCAAGCGATTCCGTCACCTGGCGCGCCCGGTCGACCGGCGGCAGCGGCGCGAGCGCGGATCGGAACGGCGATGCCATCGGGACGGCCTCTCAAATTGGTCTGACATCATAGCATTTCCCAGGCGACGGTTCCGGTCAACGGAAAAGTTCTGCGCGTCCACAGCGGGTCGCCGAACGGCGCGGTCTGGCCTATATGCTGGGGGGATCGCAGATGTGGTTTGCCCCCTCACCCTAACCCTTGTAACTTCCCTTTCACCGCGAAAGGGTCTGTATTTCCCTTTGCGGTGGCGGATGGAAACCC
>NZ_JANFDG010000002.1 GCF_024609765.1 Shinella pollutisoli | reverse complement strand
CTCGACCACGATGTAGAACTCGTCCAGTCCTCCACCGGAGGTGGAGGTTTACTTTGGTTACAAGAAAAGGCGGCCCAATGGCCGCCTTCCCAGTAGCTTCGAAGGGAAAAGCCTTCACATGCCGGCCCCGCCCAGCACCGTGACGGCGCGGCGGTTCTGCGACCAGCAGGAAATGTCGTCGCAGACGGCGACCGGCTTTTCCTTGCCGTAGGAGATCGTCTTGATGCGGTTCGCCGGGATGCCGCGCGAGGCGAGGTACTGGCGCGTCGCGGCCGCACGGCGCGCGCCGAGCGCGAGGTTGTATTCGCGCGTGCCGCGCTCGTCGGCGTGCCCCTCGACCGTGATGGCGTAGTTCGAATAGCGCTGCAGCCACTGGGCCTGGCGGTCGAGCGTGGCGGCGGCATCCGCGCGGATCGACGAGGAGTCCGTGTCGAAGAAGATCCGGTCGCCGACGTTGACGGTGAAGTCCTGCTGCGAGCCGGGCGTGGCGGCACCGGCGCCGAGGCCGAGATCGCCGGCGCTGTTCGGCAGGTTCTTCTTGGAAGCGCAGCCTGCCAGGGCCAGCGTCATGCACAGGGCGAGCATCACCGGATTGCGGGCGATGGTCTGCATGCGGCCTGCGGCCGGAGTTTGAATGCGGCTCATGAGCCGGTCTCCTTGCATCGGGTTTTGTGTCAAGTTGGTTGAAGCGTCGGTTTCAATCAGGGTTGCCGGACTGTAACCGGAACCGGTTAATCCGCATTCAAGAGGTATGGTTAACGGTTTCCTGCCTGTCCCCGGCCGTCCCGACGCGCTTCGCCGTCGCGCCTGATTTGCAGGACTTTGCGGCAAGAACGCGGCAGGCCCGCCCCATTTGCGCCGACTACTCGAGAAGCGGCGACCAGGCCGGGTCGGAGGCGAAGCCGTTCGTCTTGATGAGCTGCTCGTTGTAGCCCGTGAGATCAATCGAGTAGAGCTGCGGCCCGCCGGCGCCCGCATTCTGGCGGAAGAACATCAGCACGCGGCCGTTCGGCGCCCAGGTCGGCCCCTCGTTGTGGAAGCCGGTGGTGAGGATGCGCTCGCCCGAGCCGTCCGTCTTCATCACGCCGATCGAGAACTTGCCGCCCGACTGCTTGGTGAAGGCGATGAGGTCGCCGCGCGGCGACCAGACCGGCGTCGAGTAGGAGCCGTCGCCGAAGGAGATGCGGCGCTGGTTGGAGCCGTCGGCGCCCATCACGTAGAGCTGCTGCTTGCCGCCGCGGTCGCTCTCGAAGACGATCTGCGTACCGTCCGGCGAATAGGAGGGCGAGGTGTCGATCGCCGCCGTCGAGGTGAGCCTGGTCGTCGTGCGCGAGCGCAGGTCCATCGTGTAGATGTTGGCGTTGCCTTCCTGCTGCAGGCTCATGATGACGCGCTGGCCGTCCGGCGAGAAGCGCGGCGCAAACGTCATGCCGGGGAAATTGCCGACCACCTCGCGCTGCCCGGTCTCCAGCTGGAGCAGGTAGACGCGCGGCTGGTTGCCCTCGAAGGACATGTAGGTGATCTCCTGCCGGTTCGGCGAGAAGCGCGGCGTCAGTACGATATCGTTGGAATTGGTGAGCGCACGGGCGTTGAAGCCGTCCTGGTCCATGATGGCGAGCTGGCGCTTGCGCGCGGTCTTCGGCCCGCTCTCGGCGACATAGACGATGCGCGTGTCGAAATAGCCCTTCTCGCCCGTCAGCCGCTCGTAGATGGCGTCGGCGATGATATGGGCGACGCGGCGCCAGTTCTCCGGCTGGGTGAAGAACTGCTGGCCGGTGAGCTGCTGGCCGGCGAAGGTGTCCCACAGGCGGAACTCGGCGCGAAGCCTGCCGTCACCCTCCTGCGTGACGCGGCCGGTGACGAGCGCCTGCGCGTTGATCACCTTCCAGTCGTCGAAGCGCGGCGGCTGGTCGGGGTTGGAGATCTTCTCGATGAAGGCCTGCTTGTTGACCGGAGCGAACAGGCCGGACCGCTTCAGGTCCGCCGCGATCACGTCGGTGATGCGCTGGCCGAGGTCGCCGCTCGCCACGAAATCGGTGACGGCGATCGGCAGCGGCTCGACATTGCCCTTGTTGATGTTGATTTCCACGAGCGCCCAGGCCTGCGGCAGGAAGCTCACGAGGCCGGTCAGCAGGACCAGGAAACGGAAAAGATTGCGTTTGAACATGTGTCTAGGCCTTCCATAAAGCAATTCCAGCAAAAGTGCGAAGCGGTTTTGCGTCCGGGATTGCGTAAAACGAGGGTGCTTACATCATTTCGCTGGGGTCGAAGTTCACGACGACTTCGCTCCAGGCATCGTATTTTTCCGGCGGCAAGCCTTTGAAGGGCCGCGACTTCATGATGGCGCGCTTCGCCCCGCCGGCGAGCGCCCGGCGCGCGGATTCTGAGCCGCCGGTCGCCACGACCTCAGGCTCGCCGATGATGTCGCCGTTCTGGTCGAGCTGCATCGTCACCTTGATGCGCACGTCAGCGGCATCGGCAAGGCCGGGAATGATCGACCAGTTGTTCTGGATCTGGCCGCGCAGCGCGTCCATCTCGCTCATCGTCAGCTTGGTGCCGGAGGTCGTCTTCTTGCCGCCGAGTGCGGCCTGCTCCTGCGAGGACTTGGCGCCTTCGCCGGACGCCTTCTCCTTGTTGAGGAGGGCTGCGATCTCGTCGGCGTTGAAGTCGCTGTCGTTGACGGAGCTCGCCTTCTCCTGCTTCTTCTTCTCTTCCTTCTTGCGCTCCGGGGTCTTGGCCGTCTGCGCCTGGGCCTGCTCGATCTTCGGCTTCATCACCGGCACCGGCACCTTGTCCGGCAGGGCCTCGGCCTCGGCGTCCTCGGCGGGCGCCTCCTCGGCGGGCTTGGCATCCGGCGTCGGATCCGGCTTGACCTCCTGCTTGGCCTCGGGGATCGCCGCGACCTCCGTCGAGGGTTCGCTCGCGGGCTCTTCCTGCTTGACCTCCTCGACGGGCTTGGTGTCGGGGGTTTGCACCACCTTCTCGGCCTTCTCGGGCGCCGCTGCGGTCTCGATCTCGCGCGGCTTTTCCTCCGGCGTCGGCAGGTTCTTCAGGTCGATGTCGTTGTCGCCGACGTTCTCGGCGTTCTCGACGGGCGTTTCCTTCTTGGTCGGCACGGGCGCGGCCTTTTCCTTCGCCTCGGCCTTCTTGTCGCCCTGCTGGATCTGCGTCAGTTCCTCGATGGAGACGATGTCGACCGGCAGCGCCTCGACGTCGGCGACGTCGAAGCTCTCCGGCGCGCCGAGCGAGACCAGCGCCCAGGTGAGCACCAGGGCGTGGAGCGCTGCGGATGTGGCGAGGCTGCCCTTCATCGCGTGCGACTACCTGTCCGGTTTCTGCTCGGTGACGAGGCCGATATTGGTGAAGCCCGCCGCCTGGATGCGCGACATCACGTCGGCGATGATGCCGTAGGGTGCATTGCCGTCGCCGCGCACGAAGATGCGTTCCGTATAGCCCGTCGTCGCCACGGCCTGGAGCTTGGCCGCCACCTCGTCGACCGGGATCGGCGTCTCCTGCAGGAAGATCTCGCCGTCGGCCTTGACCGAGACGGTGATCGGCTGGGTATCGGCGTTGAGCGCCTTGGCCTGCGTCTTCGGCAGGTCGATCGGCACGCCGACCGTCATGAGGGGGGCCGCGACCATGAAGATGATGAGCAGCACCAGCATGACGTCGACGAACGGCGTCACGTTGATCTCGCTCATCGGCGCCTTGCGCCCGCCGCCGCGGCGGCGCCGGCCGCCGCCCGTGTTCTTCGCTCCGACTGACATGCCCATGGCGTCGTCTCCGTTTACTGCGCGGCCGCGCGCGGCTGCAGCTTCTCGTCGATCTGGCGCGAAAGAATGGCGGAGAACTCGTCCGCGAAGCCTTCCATGCGCGCCGTCAGCTTGCCGGCGTCGGCGGAGAACTTGTTGTAGGCGATGACGGCGGGGATGGCGGCGAGCAGGCCGATGGCGGTCGCGAGCAGCGCCTCGGCGATGCCGGGGGCGACGACCGCGAGGCTCGTCTGCTTGGAGCCGGCGATCGCCTGGAAGGAGGTCATGATGCCGACGACGGTGCCGAACAGGCCGACGAAGGGCGCCGAGGAGCCGATGGTGGCAAGCGACCCCAGCCGTGCCTCCAGCGTTTCCGATTCGCGGGCGAGCGTCACGTCCATCGCCCGGTCGATGCGCATCTGCAGGCCGATCGGCGAGCGGGCGCCGCGCTCGAAGCTCTTCTTCCACTCGCGCATGGCGGCGACGAAGATGGCGCTCATGCCCGAGGTCTGCCGGTCGGACAGCGTGCGGTAGAGCTCTTCCAGCGACTGGCCGGACCAGAACACCTGCTCGAAGCTGTCGAGCTGGCGCCGCGCCCTGCCGTAGCTCAGCGTCTTGTCGACGACGATGGCCCAGGTCCAGATAGAAGCGGCGACCAGACCGAGCATGACCAGCTTCACCACAAACCCGGCTTGCATGAACAGACCCCAAAGGGTCACGCTGCCCACCGCTTCCAAACCAACCTGTTCCATAGATCTCAAGTCCCCGAATCCAAAGACCCGGCACGGGCGCTTGCGACCGGAACCGGGTTCATCCTTCCGCCGCCGCGTCCCCTGGGAGGATGGAGCCGCCTCGGCGTTCACAAAACGAGCGTCGCCTGCGAGGATTTCGATCCGCACCGCTTCGCATGCCCGTCAAGAATGTCCGGTTGATGCCGCCGGCCGCCATGCCGGTCAAATGCTTACAGCCTGCCTTCTTGCCGTCAATTTTGGTTAAAGGATGACGTGCGATGCACAAAATCCTCATGGCGGCAGTAAGACATCATTATGGTTAAGCAAGCGTTACCGCTGAAATAACCCGATCCGGCCGCGCGGCGAGAAAACGGGCGGCAAGCCCCTCCGGCAGACGGCGCGGCCGCCCCGCCGCGTTGACGACGGCGATGATCACCTTGGCGGCGATCAGCAGGCACTCGCCGCATCGGATCTCCTGGGCGAGCACCATCTTCGCCCCGCCCGCCTTCTCGGTGGCGGTGAGGATCGTCAGCACGTCGTCCATGCGCGCCGGCAGCTTGAAATCGATCTCCATGCGATGGACGACGAAGACCAGCCCCTCGCGGTCGCCCTCGAGCAAGAGATTGCCCTGCTCGACGCCGAGGAGGCGGAGATAATCCGTCCGCCCGCGTTCCAGGAAATGCAGGTAGCGTGCGTGGTAGACGACGCCGGAAAAATCCGTGTCCTCGTAATAGACGCGCTGGACGAGCCGGTGGCCGGCCTCCGTCAGCTCGCCGGAAAGATGGTGGTCCGCCTCACCCATCAGTCGTCCTCGGAAAAGAGCCGGAACTGGGTCGCCTCCAGGTCCTTCGGCGGCGTCAGCCCGAGATGCTTCCAGGCGTTCGCCGTCAGCATCCGCCCGCGCGGCGTGCGCTGGATGAAACCCTGCTGGATCATGTAGGGCTCGATGATGTCCTCGATGGCGTCGCGCGGCTCGGAGAGGCCCGCGGCGATCGTCTCGATGCCGACCGGGCCGCCGCCGAAATTATGGGCGATCATGGAAAGATAGCGCCGGTCGAGCTGGTCGAGGCCCATGTTGTCGACCAAGAGCCGCGTCAGCGCCTCGTCGGCGGTCTCGCGGGTAACGGCCTCGGCGCGGGCGACTTCGGCGAAGTCGCGCACGCGGCGCAACAGCCGGCCGGCGATGCGCGGCGTGCCGCGCGCGCGCCGCGCGATCTCGCGCGCGCCCTCGTCCGTCATGGGAAGCCCCATCAGCCGGGCGCCGCGCCGGACGATCAGCTCCAGCTCCTCGACCGTGTAGAAATTGAGCCGGACCGGGATGCCGAAGCGGTCGCGCAGCGGCGTCGTCAGGAGGCCGAGGCGCGTGGTGGCGGCGACGAGGGTGAACTTGGAGAGATCGATCTTCACCGAGCGCGCCGCCGGCCCCTCGCCGATGATCAGGTCGAGCTGGAAATCCTCCATGGCGGGATAGAGGATTTCCTCGACAGCCGGATTGAGCCGGTGGATCTCGTCGATGAAGAGCACGTCGCGCTCTTCGAGATTGGTGAGCAATGCCGCGAGGTCGCCCGCCTTGGCGATGACCGGGCCGGAGGTCGAGCGGAAATTGACGCCGAGCTCCTTGGCCATGATCTGCGCGAGCGTCGTCTTGCCGAGGCCGGGCGGGCCGACGAAGAGCACGTGGTCGAGCGCCTCGCCGCGGTTCTTCGCCGCCTCGATGAAGACCTTGAGGTTGGCGCGCGCCTCCTTCTGGCCGGTGAAGTCGTCCAGCGTCTGGGGCCGCAGCGCGGTATCGATGTCCTCGCCGCGCTTTTCCGGCGAAAGCAGTCTGTTCGGCTCGCTCATGCGCCCCTCATCCCATTGTCAGCCAAGGAAGGCAACCGCCTCACCGCGACAATTCCTTGAGGCCGAGGCGGATGAGCTTGGCGCTGTCGGCCCCCTCGCCGCCGTTCTTCAAGGCGGCTGCGACGGCATTCGCCGCCTGGTCGCGCGAATAGCCGAGATTGGTGAGCGCCGAGACGGCATCCGCAACGGGTGCAGAGGCAACACCTTCCCCAAGCTCCTGCTTGAGACCGATCGACGCCGCGGCCTCGCCGGCGAAGGCCGGCGCCTTGTTGCGCAGCTCGGTTATGATGCGCACCGCCACCTTCGGCCCGACGCCCGGCGCCCGCGAGACCGCCGTCCTGTCCTGCAGCGCGATGGCATTGGCGAGCTCCCCCGGCGTCAGCGTCGAGAGCACCGCGAGCGCCACCTTGGAGCCCACCCCCTGCACGCTCTGCAAGAGCCGGAACCACTCCCGCTCCAGGGCCGTCAGGAAGCCGAACAGCCGGAACTGGTCCTCGCGCACATAGGTCTCGATGAACAGCACCGCCGCCTCTCCCGCGGAGCCCAGCCGCGACAGCGTGCGCGCCGAGCAGAAGGCGACATAGCCGACCCCGTGCACGTCGAGGACGACATGGTCCTCGCCGATCTCGTCGATTACGCCTTTGAGTTTGCCGATCATGGGAAGGGTCCGTCAGGGATGGGTTTCGGGCGTGATCAAACGGATCATCGGGAAATAGGTCCGGTAGCGCGCCGCATCACGGGTGAGGAGATCGTGTCCCCGCACCAGGGCGTGCGCACCGATATAGAAATCCGGCAGAGGCGAACGCTTGTCGCCGCCGCCGCGCCTGTATTGCATGAACGCCTGCCCGGCAGCGTGGGCCCCCTCCCAGGGCAGGTCCTCGCGGATGAAGGATGCCGGCGACAATGCAACCTCCAGCGTATCCACGGTGGCGAAGCCCGCCGCCATTTCCGCATAGATCAGCGGATTGATCAGGACGTCGCCCCGCCGCCGCGCATCGGCGATGGCGTTCAGGGACCAATCCTCGAACGCGCTTCCGGCGTGGAAGACATCGATGAGGATACTGGTATCGATGATCGTACCCATCAGTCGCGCAACAGGCTGTAGAAGGCGTCTCCGTCGAGATCGCCGAGCGCCATGGAGCCCTTGTGCCGGCGCAGGTGCTCGACGAGGTCCTGCACCGCGCGCTCCCGCTCGTCGGCCGCCGGCTCGACGCGACGCAGCACGGCGCTATCGCCCTGTAGCACGAATTCGACCTCCGATCCCGGCACGATGCCGAGGTTGCTCCGCACATTCCGCGGTATCGTCACCTGTCCCTTTTCCGTCACGCGCATAGTAATACCTCCGAAGTATTACCTATCGCCCCCACCGGAACAAGTCAAGAACAAATCAGCCGGCGAGCTTGGCCAGCCGGCCGGAGAGGCCCTGGCGGTTGTGGGCGTGGCAGATGGCGATGGCGAGCGCGTCGGCGGCGTCGTTGCCGACGAAGGTCGCCTTCGGCATCAGCACCTTCAGCATCATGTGGATCTGCTGCTTCTCGCCGTGGCCGACGCCGATCACCGCCTTCTTGACGGCGTTCGGCGCGTATTCCGCCACGCGCAGGCCGGCACGCGCCGGCACCAGCATGGCGATGCCGCGCGCCTGGCCGAGCTTCAGCGTGGCGGTCGCGTCCTTGTTGACGAAGGTCTGCTCGACCGCCGCCTCGTCCGGCCGGTAGCCGTGGACGATCTCGGCAAGCCCGTCGTGAAGCTGGCAGAGCCGCGAGGCAAGGTCCATGTCGCCATCCGACGTCACGGTGCCGGAGGCGACGAAGCGCAGTGAGTTGCCGAGCGTCTCGATGATGCCCCAGCCGGTGCGCCGAAGCCCGGGGTCGATGCCGATAATGCGAATCGTGTCCTGCATGGAAGAACCCTAGTCCCGTCCGCCGGACCCTGCCAGCGAAATGTGAACAAAACAAAAACAGAGCAAGCTTCGCAAAACCCCGGCTTGGATTTTACGGAATTGAACCTACATGGGGCGACGATCAAAACCGCTCACAGCGAGGCCGCGCCATGGTGCCCTTCTCCATCCTCGATCTTTCCCCGGTCACCGAAGGCGGCACCGTCGCCCAGTCGCTCAAGAATTCCCGCCGCTTCGCGCAGGAGGCCGAGGCGCTCGGTTACGAGCGCTTCTGGCTTGCCGAGCATCACGGCATGCGTGGCATCGCAAGCGCTGCGACCGCGCTCGTCATCCAGCACGTGGCGGCGGGCACGGAGAAGATCCGCATCGGCGCCGGCGGCATCATGCTGCCGAACCACTCGCCGCTCGTCATCGCCGAGCAGTTCGGCACGCTGGAAGCCCTTTTCCCCGGCCGCGTCGACCTCGGCCTCGGCCGCGCGCCCGGCACCGACATGCTGACGGCGCGGGCGCTGCGCCGCAACCTCGACAGCGCCGCCAACCAGTTCCCGCAGGACGTGGTCGAGCTGCTGCAGCTTCTCGGGCCCCGCCAGCCGGAGCAGCGGGTGATCGCCGTGCCGGGCATCGACAGCAACGTGCCGGTCTGGCTGCTCGGTTCCAGCCACTATTCGGCGCATCTTGCCGGCATGCTCGGCCTGCCCTTCGCCTTCGCCTCGCATTTCGCGCCGGACATGCTGCTTTCGGCGCTGGAGATCTACCGCGAGCGCTTCGAGCCCTCGCAACATCTCGACAGGCCGCATGTGATGGTCGGCGTGATGGGTGCGGCGGCCGAGACGGATGCCGAGGCCGCCCGTCTCTTCACCTCGATGCAGCAGTCCTTCGTGCGCCTGCGCCGCGGCACGCCGGACGCCTTCCCGCCGCCGGTGGATTCCATGGACGGGCTGTGGAGCGATCAGGAGCGGATCATGGTGGAGCATACGCTGCAATATGCCGTGGTCGGCGGGCCGGAGACGATCCGGCGGCAGATCGCCGATTTCCTGGCGCTGACGAAGGCCGACGAGCTGATCGTCTCCATGCCGGTCTTCGACATGGCGGCGCGGCTGACGTCGCTCCGGCTGTTCGCGGAGGCGCGGCGGGATTTGGCAGAGGCGGCATAGTGAAGCTGCCCCCCTCATCCCTCTGCCGGGACCTTCTCCCCGAGGGGAGAAGGGGGAAACGGAACGGTGCGGCACTCCCCTTCTCCCCGCCGGGAAGAAGGTGGCCCGAAGGGCCGGATGAGGGGACGGCGCCCGATCAGGCCGAAAGCTTCGCCAGCACCTCGTCCGAAACCTCGAAGTTCGAATAGACGTTCTGCACGTCGTCGTCGTCTTCCAGCGTGTCGATCAGCTTCATCAGCGACTGCGCCTTCTCCTCGTCGACCGGCACCGTGTTCTGCGGCTTCCAGATCGCCTTGACCGTCTCGGCCTCGCCGAGCTTGTCCTCGAGCGCCTTGGAAACGTCGCCGATGTCCTCGAAGCCGCAGAGGATGGTATGGCCGTCCTCGTCCGTCGTCACGTCCTCGGCACCGGCCTCGATGGCCGCTTCCATGACGGCGTCGGCGTCGCCGGCCGAAAGCTTGTAGACGATCTCGCCGACGCGGTCGAAGGAGAAGGAGACCGAGCCGGTCTCGCCGAGCGCGCCGCCGGCCTTGGAGAAGGTCGAGCGGACGGAGGAGGCGGTGCGGTTGCGGTTGTCGGTCAGCGCCTCGACGATGACGGCGACGCCGCCCGGGCCGTAGCCCTCGTAGCGGACTTCCTCGTAGTTCTCCGCGTCGCCGCCCGCGGCCTTCTTGATCGCGCGCTCGATATTGTCCTTCGGCATGGACTGCGCCTTGGCGTTCTGGATCGCCAGCCTGAGGCGCGGGTTCATCGCCGGATCGGCCATGCCCGTCTTCGCCGCCACGGTGATCTCGCGGGCGAGCTTGGAGAACATTTTCGACCGCACGGCGTCCTGCCGCCCCTTGCGGTGCATGATATTCTTGAACTGTGAATGGCCGGCCATGGCACCCCTGTCTGGTTTGGCGCCCCTGCGGACGCCTTTGTCTGTGACGGGGCACTGCCGCGGTGTCGCGTCTGTCCCATGCCCCGATTTTCGGAATGCCGCCTTATAATTTCATTGCCGCCCGCCGTCCAGAGCGGGCGCGCGAAGCCTCACATGCCGGCGAGTATGTGGATCGTTGGCTGCTTCGGCAGGCTGCGAAGGGAGACGGAGAGCGTGGCGCCGTCGTTGCGCACCACCTCGAAATCCGCGCCGAACATGGCGAGGAACCGCTCGACCGGCGGCCCGGTGCGGTGCATCGGCAGGATCAGCGACGAGCGCAGCCGCTGCACGACGCGGCTCATGCTGTCGGCCCCCATCGTCAGCCCGCCGTCGACCGGCACCATCAGGATGTCGAGCCGGCCGATCTCGGCATATTGCGTGTCGGTGAGCTCGTGGTGCAGGTGGCCGAGATGGCCGATGCACAGTCCCGCCACCTCGAAGATGAAGATCGAGTTGCCGTTCGGCTCCATCGCGCCCCCCCAGGAGCGGATGTCGGTCGGCACGTTGCGGATGTAGACGTCATCGACGACGAGGTCGTGGTCGGCGCCCGTGGCCGACGCCTCGTCCCAGCCGTGCAGCACGTGGGCGATGCCCGGCTCGGGATGCATCGTGTAGTGGCTGGAATGGGCCTTGTTCATCGTCACGACGGTGGGCAGCGCCGGCGTCTTGTACCAGCCGTTGTAGTCGGTGGCGATCGTCACGCCGCCGGGCGTCTCGATGAAGAAGGTCGAGTGGCCGATGAAGGTGATCCGCACCTCCTCGTCCGCCCGCGCCTGCGCGGGGAGAATGGCCGGGCCGGAAAGGCTCGCGAAGGTCGCGGCGGGAAGCGAGCGCGCGATCATCTGGCACTGGCTCACCGGCCGCTCGCCCTCCCCGGCCGCCGGATGGACCGGCAGCAAAGCCGTGAGGCCGAGAAACAGGAACGGAACGAGCAGGAGATGCGGCATCGGCGACACCCTTCCTCTGGTCGGCGAACTATGCCCGCTGCCGTTCCCGCGGTCGAGATTTTTCCCGCCTCCCCGCCGATCACGATCGCTTGAGCCGCCGCCCCCGGAACCATGCCGCGGCATGCCGCGTTTGAGGAACTTCACGACAACGGCCAGGAGAAGGAGCGACCATGTCCAGCCTCACCCAGGCGCGCGAGAACCCGCGCGAGCAGCTTTTCGACGAGATCGAGCGCATCCATGCCGGCATGCTCGGCATCGAGGGAAGCCACATGCACATGCAGCCGATGGCCCCGCAGCTCGACCGCAAGAGCGGGACGATCTGGTTCTTCACCAAGACCGACGCGGCGATCGCAGAAGCCGTGACGCCCGGCGCGCACGCGCATTTCTGCGTCGTCGGCAAGGACCACGACTATCACGCCTGCATCGCCGGCCGCCTCTCGGTGCGCAGGGACCCGGCGAAGATCGACGAATACTGGAGCAGCGTGGTCGCGGCCTGGTACGATCACGGCAAGGACGACCCGAAGCTCACCATGCTGGTGCTGGAGATGGAGGACGCCGAGATCTGGGCCTCGACGGGCAGCACGCTGAAATTCGGCTGGGAGATCGCCAAGGCCAACCTCAACCCCGACGAGGAGCCGGACGTGGGCGTGAAGACGAAGGTGCGCTTCGCCGTGCCGTCGGATCACCTGCGCCACATGGCCTGAAACCGGGCCTGAAACCTCAGTTCCAGAAGCTCGGCACCGTCTCGGCGAGGCGCGGCCCGAGCCGCAGGGGCGCGACCTTCTCGGCAAGGCCCGTCCGGTCGGAGATCTCGACCGCCATGCCGCAGATCGTCGCCGGCCCGGAGGCCGCCTCGAAGCGGCTCTTCGGCATCTTCGAGATGAAGCGGTTGAGCGGCTCCTCCTTGTCCATGCCGAGCGAGGAATCGTAGTCGCCGCACATGCCGGCGTCCGACATATAGGCGGTGCCGCCGTTGAGGATCTGGCAATCGGCTGTCGGCACGTGAGTATGCGTGCCGACGACCACGCTCGCCCGCCCGTCGACGAAATGGCCGAAGCACTGCTTCTCGCTGGTCGCCTCGGCGTGGAAGTCGAAGACGATCGCGTCCGCCTGCTCGCCGAGCGGGCAGGAGGCGAGGATCGCCTCGCCCGCCATGAAGGGATCGTCGAGCTCGGGATGCATGAAGACGCGGCCCATGACGTTGGCGACGAGAACGCGCGCGCCGTTCCTCGCGACGTAGACGTTCGCGCCGCGCCCCGGCGTGCCGGCGGGATAGTTCGCCGGCCGCAGGAACTGATCGTGGCGGCTGGCGAAGGTCACCGCCTCCTTCTGGTCCCAGACGTGGTTGCCGGTCGTCACCACGTCGGCGCCGGCGTTCAGCGTCTCCAGGAAGATGTCCTCGGTGATGCCGAAGCCGCCGGCCGCGTTCTCCCCGTTGACGACGACGAAATCGAGCTGGAAATCGGAAATCAGCCCCGGCAGGCGCTCCCAGACGGCGGTCCGCCCGGTCTTGCCCACCATGTCGCCCAGGAAAAGAAATCGCATCGGCCTGCCTCAGGAAACCGGGTTCAACACGCGAAAACCGCTTTCGGTGAGGATGGCGTCGAGCGCCACGTCGTGCGGTTCCGAGGGCACTGATGCCACTTCCTGGCAGTCGAAGGCAATGCCGATCAGTTTCGGCGCGCGGCCTTTCGCCCTCAGGCGGTCGATCGCACGGTCGTAGTGGCCGGCGCCGTAGCCGATGCGGTGCCCCGACCGGTCGAAGGCCGAGAGCGGCACGAGCAGGATGTCGGGGTCGAGCACCGCCGCCTCCGGCCCAGGCCCCGTCGTGCCGAAGCCGACCTTGACGACCGGCGCGCCGGGCAGCAGTTCGCGGAAGACGATCGTCTCGCGATCGAGCACGACCGGCAAGCACAGACGCGCGCCGCGGGCGCGAAGGCGCGCCATGAGCGGCCGCACGTCCGCTTCCGAGCGGATCGGCCAGAAGCCGGAGACGACGGTGCCGGGCGGAAGGGCGATGGCATCGCCCGCATGCTCCACCATGGCGAGGCTGCCCTCGATGCGCGCCTCCGGCGTCATCGCGTCGCGCAGCGCCAGCCGCTCGTTGCGGATCGCCGCCTTTCGTTCCTTGGGTGTCACGGGATGCCTCCTGCCGTCTCGTGCGTGCTTAGCAGGCGCGGGCCGCCCCTGGCAAACCCCCTGTCCCTTTCCGGCACAGGCGGCCAAATTCCCGCGGAACTTCGTTAAGTAGCGGAAGAGTTTGCGCTTTTCGCCGCGTATCGAGCCGCCTAAGCCGGGTCATGGCATCACGCGACGATTCATCATCACGCCCCGAGCTGACCGGGATAGAGACGAAATGCCTCGGCCTTGCCGCCCTCGGCAGGACGCCCGCCGAGATCGCCCGCGAGGCGGATCTCGCACCCGAACGCGTGACCGAGGCGCTGCGCAGCGCCACCGACAAGCTCGGCGCACAGAACCTCACCGGCGCGATCACCCGCGCCGTCCGCCTCGGCCTCCTGTAGCTCAGGCGGCCGCCGGCGCCTCGGCGAGCCGCAGCATCGCCTGGGCCGCGCCCTCGTCGGTGATCAGCGTGTTGCAGCCGATGCGGCGGATCGTGGCGCGGATCGCCGGCGCCCGGTGCGCGCCGCCGGAGACGAGCACGATGTGGCGCGCCTTGCTGACCGTGTCGAGGTCGATCGACATGACGCGGTGGCGGATCGGATGGTCGATGGTGCGGCCTTCCGCATCGAGGAAGTTGCACATCGTGTCGCAGACGCAGCCCGCGGCGATCAGTTCCTCCAGCTCGTCTCGGGCGATGAAATCGCGCGACAGCGAGCTGGAGCGCGGGCCGATGTCGCCGCAGCTCACCACGGCGATGTCCATGTTCTCCGCCCGGTCGAACAGCGTCTTCAGCCCGCATTTCTCGATCAGGCTGCGCTTGGTCTCGCGCGAATCGACGAGCAGCGGCGCGAGGAAGAGATAGCACTCCGCGCCGAGCTGGCTCGCCAGCCGCCAGGTATATTCGATCGGGTTGATGTGATGCGCCTCGACCACGCCGCCGAGCAGCGACACGACCTTCACCCGCTCGCGCCGTGCCGGGCGGAAGCTCGCGAGCGAGGCCGTCAGCGTCCGTCCCCAGCCCACACCCACCGTGCAGTCGTCCGGGATCGCCTCGGTCAGGAACTGGCCGAGCGCGAGGCCGACGCTCCGGGCCGTCGCCTCGGCGCTGTCGGCGGCCGGCACCACCACGGCCTCGTCGAGCCCGTAGGCCTTCTCCAGCCGGACGGCGAGCTCGACGCAGTCGCCCACGCCCTCGTCGATCCAGATCTGCACCTCGGAGCGCTTCAGCGCCTCGTCGAGCATGCGCACGACGGTGGTGCGGCTCACCCCGAGCTTTTCGGCGACGTCCTTCTGCGTCAGCCCCTGATTGTAATAGAGCCATGCGGCGCGCAGGCGCAGCGCCGCCGATTCCGAATAGGCCGTGTGTGTGTCGCGTCGGAGCCTCGCCACGTCGCCTCCTGTCATGACTTGCATTCACCGCGCCGCGGCGCGGGCGCCATCCTAGCACGAACCGCGCCAGCTGGACAAATGACCACAGGAGTACGCAAAAGTCCTTGCTTTCTTCCCGGAAATCCCGGATAGTCCGGCCATGTCGGCTGGCGCTTTCTGCCGGCGGATATGTCGTGCCGGCGAGCGCGGCGACGGAAAAGGAAGCACGGTCCGTCGCGCAAGCCGTCAAAGGAACATGGAGGAGGGCCACGCCTTTCCTGCGGAAGGCGGCCCGACGGCAACCACTCGGGATTTTGGAAATGGCATCCAAGCTTGAACAGCTCCGCGCGATGACGACCGTCGTCGCGGATACCGGCGATATCGACGCGGTGCGCCGCCTGAAGCCGGTCGACTGCACCACCAACCCCACCATCGTGCTCAAGGCGCTCGGCACGCCGGTCTTCGCCGACGCCGTCTCCGAGGCGATCCGCTGGGGCCAGTCCCAGGGCGGCAATCGCGAGGGCGTCGTTTCCGCCGTCGCCGACCGCCTGGCGATTTCCGTCGGCGCGGCCCTTGCCGAGCTCGTGCCCGGCCGCGTCTCGACCGAGGTCGACGCCGACCTCTCCTTCGACACCGAGGGCTCCATCGCCAAGGCGCGCGGGATCATCAAGGCCTATGACGCGCGCGGCATTTCCCGCGAACGCATCCTGATCAAGCTCGCCTCGACCTGGGAAGGCATCCGCGCCGCGGAAGTGCTGCAGAAGGAAGGCATCGACTGCAACCTGACGCTGCTCTTCAACAAGGCCCAGGCGATCGCCTGCGCCGACGCCGGTGTCTTCCTGATCTCGCCCTTCGTCGGCCGCATCCTCGACTGGCACGTCAAGGCGAGCGGCAAGACCTTCACGGCGGAGGAGGACCCGGGCGTGCTTTCGGTGCGCGCGATCTACGACTACTACAAGTCGAACGGCATCGACACGATCGTCATGGGCGCCTCGTTCCGCAACGTCGGCGAGATCGAGGCCCTTGCCGGCTGCGACCGGCTGACGATCAGCCCGGCGCTGCTGGAAGAGCTGGATGCGGCGGACGGCACGCTGGAGCGCCGCCTCTCGCCGGAGAAGGCCGCCAGGGTCGCCCCGGTGGAAATCGACGAGAAGACCTTCCGCTGGATGCTGAACGAGGACGCCATGGCGACCGAGAAGCTCTCGGAAGGCATCCGCTCCTTCGCCAAGGACCTCGGCAGCCTCAGGGCGATGATCGACAAGGAACTGAAGGCGGCCGCATAGCCGCAACCGGAACGGCGAAGGCCACCCTCGCGGGTGGCCTTCTTTCTTTTGTTCGAGACCGGAAAAGAGAGGCTACAGCAGCCTCATCACCACTTCGTTCCAGATCCTCTCGACATAGGGCAGCGGCTCCCGTACGCCGATCGGGCCGAGCGGAAGAACGTAGAGCGCCAGCACCAATCTTTCGAAGCCGCCGGTCGCCGGCAGCGCGGCCTTCCTGTTCGCAATCAGAATGGCGGCCGTGGTCGTCACCGCGGAGACGAAGAGGAGGTGCGCCCAGCGGAAATAGTCCACGCCCAGCAGGAACAGGGCGCAGACGAAAAGCAGCTGCCCGGCGAAGACCGGCAGCGAAAAGCCATTCGCCCGCGCGAAACGCAGCAAGAAATAGCAGGGCACCCCGACGTAGAAGGCCAGGAGAGCGTAGTCGGAGAACCCCAGGTGCGATGCAGGTTCCAGAACCACGCGCTGCCAGGCTTCCGCCCCGCCGGCGCGGTCCGGCCCGAGCACGACGGCGAGGTCGGCGTCGATGTTGCCGAACAGGGCGATCAGCGCCATGGCCGCGACGGCCGGGACAAGGCTCAGCGCGATCTCCCGCCGCGGCGCGGCGCGCAGAAGGGCGAGAACCACCAGCACCGGCAGGCCGTAGAAGAACATCGCCTCGTGCACCAGAACGCCGGCCGCCATCGCGACCCCCGCCCAGTACGGCCGCCCCCAAGCCGCCAGCCAGAGCGCCAGGAACAGGATCAGATAGTTTGCGTGGTCGTAGCGTGCGACGTCGTAGGAGAACTGCATGAAACCGGCCGGCGCGATCAGCAGCGCCAGGCGCGTCCAGAAGGAGAAGGACGGCCTGTCGGATTCCATCGCGGACAGAACCCGATGCGCGACCCAGACGACGGCAATGAAAAGCGCGAAGTCGAATGAGATTATGAAAAGGTATTCGTAGTCGATGTTTCCGGAGAAGCCATCGATCAGGGGATGGAGGACGGTGCCGATTGCCCCGCGCCGGGCGAAGCCGAAATCCATGTAATTAATATGGAACTGCGTTATCTTGTACGAAAAGTAGGAAAAGTCGCCATTATTCAGAGAAACTTTTACCGCATACAAAATTCCGATGAAATAGGAGAATACCGATAATATTATGAAATTACTGGATATCGCACTCAAATAGGAATTCAGCGGCTTCGGAGAAGAATCCGGCAGAGAATACACCGTCGCCATGGGGAAACACCATCACATCGTGAATGATAGAAAGTTAGATATTTAATAAAACTTCAGCAACGGATAGTCGCCATGACAAATCGATACGCCATGTGAACCGGACGACACAAGGAGATGATTCAGGATTGGTTAACCACGCCGCCGCGCAACCTACGGCGCCCGGACCTGACATTCCGACAATAAGGGAAAAGCGCGATCCACGACGACCGATGGCGTTTTTACGATCCCGGGTGCCTACAAAGTAGGTGGGCGCCGTATGTCCGGACCCACAGGTCCGGTCAGGGACAACTCCCTTGAGATCGTGTATGGCCCCGGGGATGTGATTACCTGTCGGGAAGCGCAGACCGCCTTCGACATATAGGGCGAAAACGCGGTTTGCGCCAGTGGCATTTCATCGCGCCGGCCGACGCGATCAGTTGACCGGCGCCTTGCCGGTGAGCTTGGCGGCCATGCCCTGGATCTGGTTGGTCAGTTCGCCGAGCGCCAGCGCGATCGCCTCCTCGTTCTTCGAGACCTCGGCCATCACGCCCTCGCGCCCCTTGCGCAGTTCCTCGGTCTCCTTCTCGATGCGCTCGAGCCGGCGGCGGACGTCGTTCAATTCGTCCATCACCATGATCCCGGCCATGACCGTCAGGCGCAGGTCGCCGATCTCGCCGAACTGGCTCTTCAGGTGCCCGACATAGCGGTCGAAGCCGGCGGCGAGTTCCTCGAGGTGGCTCTCCTGCCCCTCCTCGCAGGCCATGCGATAGGCCTTGCCGTCGATCGATACCGTTACCTGTGCCATGCTGATGTCCTGATTGGTTAGCGGTCGAGCACCGCGCGGATCGTTTCCATCGCGGTGACCAGCCGGCGGGAGACCTCGCGGTTGACCTCCTCCAGCCGGTTGGCGCGGAATTCGGACTGGTCGAGCTCCTGGGCGAGGCGCGATCGGTCGGCATTGACGCGCCGGACCTCGCCGTCGATCTCGGCCCGGTCGCGCTCGCGTTCCAGGCGCGCATCGAGCGCGCCGTCGAGGGAGGCGATGGCCTTGCGCAGCCCCTCGATTGCCGCCCTGACTGTTTCCCCGTTCGTCATGAAGCCTTCACCGGCACTCTCAAAGACACGAATCGCCGCCGCCGGCGCCGGTTCCCAACGCCCGACAGTATTCAACTGCGGGCGGCACCGTCAACAGCACGCGCCCCGACCCCGGCAGACCCCTGTGGACCCGTGTCGCGACAGGCCTCGCCGACGCCTGCAAAACCGCGGCGAATCCGCCCGGAAAGGCCGCAAAAGCCGCTGAATTCGTTGACTCCGACGGTGCACCTGCTATGTGTCACCCGCTTCCTAACCGATGCTCGGGAACGAGGTCGGCCCTGACACCCCGAAGAGTACGGAACAGTCATGATCTCTCG
The DNA here is from genome assembly GCF_024609765.1 of Shinella pollutisoli. Classification (GTDB taxonomy): domain Bacteria; phylum Pseudomonadota; class Alphaproteobacteria; order Rhizobiales; family Rhizobiaceae; genus Shinella; species Shinella pollutisoli. The sequence goes on along the minus strand of NZ_JANFDG010000002.1, from coordinate 266,737 downwards.
CGAAAAACACGATCGGATGGCGAACGCAATCCGCTTTCTTTCCATGGACGCCGTGGAGAAGGCGAACTCCGGTCATCCCGGCCTGCCCATGGGAGCGGCGGACATCGCAACGGTGCTTTTCACCCGTTTCCTCTCCTTCGACCCGAAGAATCCGTCCTGGCCGAACCGGGACCGTTTCGTGCTGTCGGCCGGCCACGGCTCGATGCTGCTCTATTCGCTCCTCTACCTGACCGGCTACGAGGACATCACCATCGACGAGATCAGGAACTTCCGCCAGCTCGGCGCCAGGACCGCCGGCCATCCGGAATACGGCCACGCCGCCGGCATCGAGACGACGACCGGCCCGCTCGGCCAGGGCATCGCCAACGCCGTCGGCATGGCGATCGCCGAGCGCAAGCTGCGCGAGGAATTCGGCGCCGACCTGATGGAGCACTACACCTATGCGCTCGTCGGCGACGGCTGCCTCATGGAGGGCATCAGCCAGGAGGCGATCTCGCTTGCCGGCCACCTCAGGCTCAACAAGCTGATCGTCTTCTGGGACGACAACAACATCTCCATCGACGGCCCGATCTCGATCGCCGACTCGACCGACCAGCACGCCCGCTTCCGCGCCTCGAACTGGCACACGATCGCCGTCGACGGTCACGATCCGGACGCCATCGCCGCCGCCATCGAGGAAGCGCAGAAGTCCGACAAGCCGACCATGATCGCCTGCAAGACGACGATCGGCTGGGGCGCGCCCAACAAGGCCGGCACGCACAAGGTGCACGGCTCGCCGCTCGGCGCCGACGAGATCGCCGCCACGCGCAAGGCGCTCAACTGGGAATCGGAAGCCTTCGTCGTGCCCTCAGACGTGCTCGACGCCTGGCGGCTCGCCGGCCTGCGCTCGACCAAGGCGCACAAGGAATGGGAAGCCCGCCTCGAAAAGACCGAGGCCGAGAAGAAGGCGCAGTTCGTCCGCCGCTTCGCCGGCGAACTGGAAAGCAGCCTCGACTCCGCCATCTCCGACTACAAGAGGAAGCTCGCCGAGACCAAGCCCGGCCCCGCGACCCGCAAGGCCTCTGAGGACGCGCTGGAGGTCATCAACGGCGTGCTGCCGGAGACGATCGGCGGCTCGGCCGACCTCACCGGCTCCAACAACACCAAGACCAGCCAGACCAAGTCGATCACGCCGACCGACTTCTCCGGCCGCTACCTCCATTACGGCGTGCGCGAGCACGGCATGGCGGCGGCGATGAACGGGATCGCCCTGCACGGCGGCCTCATTCCCTATTCCGGCGGCTTCCTGATCTTCTCGGACTATTGCCGTCCGTCGATCCGGCTCGCCGCGCTGATGGGCATCCGCGTCATTCACGTGCTGACCCACGATTCCATCGGGCTCGGCGAGGACGGTCCGACGCACCAGCCGGTCGAGCATCTGGCGGCGCTGCGCGCCATCCCGAACCTGCTCGTCTTCCGTCCGGCAGACGCGACCGAGACGGCGGAGTGCTGGCAGCTCGCGCTCGAAAGCCACAACCGCCCCTCCGGCATCGCGCTCACCCGCCAGAACCTGATGGCCGTGCGCACGGAATACGAGGAGGAGAATCTCTGCGCCCGCGGCGCCTACGACCTCATCTCGGCCGCCGACGCCAAGGTGACGATCTTCGCCTCGGGCTCCGAGGTCGAGATCGCGGTCAAGGCCTGCCAGGCGCTGACGGCCAAGGGCATTTCCACGCGCGTCGTCTCCGTTCCCTGCTTCGAGCTCTTCACCGAGCAGCCGGAAGCCTACCAGGAAGCCGTCGTCGGCACGTCGCCGGTGAAGATCGCCGTCGAGGCCGGCATCCGCCAGGGCTGGGACCGCTTCATCGGCTCGGACGGCGCCTTCGTCGGCATGTCCTCCTTCGGCGCGTCGGGTCCCTACAAGGAGCTCTACAAGCATTTCGGCATCACGCCGGAAGCGGTGGTCGCCGCCGCCGAAGCCAAGCTCGCCTGAGCTTCCCGCCGGGCGCGGCCGACCCCGCGCCCTCCGGGTCCGCAAACAGATTTTTGACAGGGAGAAGCCCCAAATGACTGTGAAAGTTGCCATCAACGGATTCGGCCGCATCGGCCGCAACGTGCTGCGCGCCATCATCGAATCCGGCCGCACCGACATCGAGGTCGTGGCGCTGAACGACCTCGGCCCGGTCGAGACGAACGCCCACCTGATGCGCTACGATTCCGTGCACGGCAAGTTCCCCGGCACCGTCACCGTCTCCGGCGACACGATCGACGTCGGCCGCGGCCCGATCCGCGTCACCGCCGTGCGCGATCCGAAGGACCTGCCCTGGAGCGACGTCGACATCGCGCTCGAGTGCACCGGCATCTTCACCTCGAAGGAGAAGGCCTCGGCACACCTGGCGAACGGCTCCAAGCGCGTCATCGTCTCGGCGCCGTGCGACAATGCCGACAAGACCATCGTCTACGGCGTCAACCACAACTCGCTGACCAGGGACGACCGCGTCATCTCGAACGCCTCCTGCACGACGAACTGCCTGGCGCCCGTCGCCTACGTCCTGCACAAGGCCTTCGGCATCGAGAAGGGCTACATGACGACGATCCACTCCTACACGGGGGATCAGCCGACGCTCGACACGATGCACAAGGACCTCTACCGCGCCCGCGCCGCCGCCCTTTCCATGATCCCGACCTCGACGGGCGCGGCCAAGGCCGTCGGCCTCGTGCTGCCGGAGCTCAAGGGCAAGCTCGACGGCTCGGCGATCCGCGTGCCGACCCCGAACGTCTCGGTCGTCGACCTGAAGTTCGTGCCGTCCCGCAAGGTCACGGCCGAGGAAGTCAACGCCGCCGTCAAGGCCGCGGCCGAAGGCGAGCTCAAGGGCATCCTCGACTACGTCACCGGCCCGCTCGTCTCGGTCGACTTCAACCACGACGCCAACTCGTCCAACTTCGCCGCCGACCAGACGAAGGTGCTCGAGGGCGACCTCGTCCGCATCCTGTCCTGGTACGACAACGAATGGGGCTTCTCCAACCGCATGGCCGACACGGCCGTCGCCTTCGGCAAGCTGATCTGATGCAAGACGGTATCGCGTCCCGCCCCGGACGCGATACCCCTTCTGCCCTACCGGGCATCTCTCCCTTGCCGGCGGGGCAATCGCATATGCCAGGACGTCACCGTTTTCCCCTTCTCCCCGTCGGGGAGAAGGGGGCCCGAAGGGCCGGATGAGGGGGTAAGCGGGCCGTCTTTCGCTTCGCTCACCCTCCCATCCCGCTGCCGCGACCTCTCCCCGACGGGGAGAAGGACCAGACGGCACCTTCCGAATTCCGTATGCGATTGCCCCGCCGGCAAGGCGGAGTTCCCCGGCACGCCGCTTCCAATTCCAGGCTCCTGCCACTCACCGGAGACGCCCAATGACCTTCAAGACCCTCGACAACCTCACCGACATCGCCGGCAAGCGCGTGCTCGTCCGCGTCGATCTCAACGTGCCGGTCAAGGACGGCAAGGTCACCGACACGACCCGCATCGAGCGCGTCGCGCCGACCATCCTCGAACTCTCCGACAAGGGCGCCAAGGTCATCCTGCTCGCCCATTTCGGCCGCCCCAAGGGTGAGGCCGTCGCCGAGATGTCGCTGCAGCAGATCCTGCCCGCCGTGAAGGACGTGCTGCGCAAGGATGTGCGCTTCGCCACCGACTGCATCGGTGATGAGGCGGAAAGCGCCATCGCCGCGATGGGCGACGGCGACATCCTGCTTCTCGAAAACACCCGCTTCCACAAGGGCGAGGAGAAGAACACGGAAGACTTCACGGCAGCGCTTGCCGCGAACGGCGACATCTACGTCAACGACGCCTTCTCCGCCGCCCACCGCGCGCACGCCTCGACCGAAGGGCTGGCGCACCGCCTTCCCGCCTATGCCGGCCGCACCATGCAGGCCGAGCTGGAGGCACTGGAGAAGGGCCTCGGCAATCCCGCCCGCCCGGTCGTCGCCATCGTCGGCGGCGCCAAGGTCTCGACCAAGATCGACCTCCTCATGAACCTCGTGAAGAAGGTCGACGCGCTGGTGATCGGCGGCGGCATGGCCAACACCTTCCTCGCCGCCCGCGGCACGAATGTCGGCAAGTCGCTCTGCGAGCACGACCTCGCCGAGACCGCCCGGCAGATCATGATCGAGGCGGCGACGGCGACCTGCGCCATCGTGCTGCCGGAGGACGGCGTCGTCGCCCGCGAGTTCAAGGCCGATGCCGACAACGAGGTGGTCGCCATCGACGCCATTCCCGCCGACGCCATGGTGCTCGACGTCGGGCCGAAGACGGTCGAGGCCGTCAACACCTGGATCTCGCGCGCGGCGACGCTCGTCTGGAACGGCCCGCTCGGCGCCTTCGAGATCGCCCCCTTCGACAAGGCGACGGTCTCGGCCGCCCGCCACGCGGCGGCGCGCACGAAGGAGGGCAGGCTCGTCTCCGTCGCCGGCGGCGGCGACACGGTGGCCGCCCTCAACCATGCCGGCGTCTCCGACGACTTCACCTACATCTCGACGGCGGGCGGCGCCTTTCTCGAATGGATGGAAGGCAAGGTGCTGCCGGGCGTGGACATCCTCCACCGGCAGAAATGACCGGGCGGGGCTTGTGCTTCGCCGCGGATCGCCTACATTGATCTCAACGTCAACGTAGAGAAAGGAAGGTGATCCGATGTCTAGTGAGATTTTGGCCTTGGCCGCGGACATGGGAGTTGTGGTGACGGAAGCGGGGCAGCCCTCGCTCTAGTCGCACCTTCCTTCGGGCCTCGCGCCCGGGTCCAAGCCGGACCAAACCTCATGGGGGCCACGCCAAGCGTGGCCCTTTTGATTTTCCGGGTTGTTCGGGGCTTCGCCCTACCCCCTCTGCCCGGCAGGGCAGAGGGGGGTATCGCGCCCGCCTCCGGCCTGTGGCCACCTCCTCACGGCCGGATCGCCACCGTCAGCATCATCAGCACGATCGCCGCGACGGCGATTTTCCAGAAATCGGCCCGGCGCCTCAGGCCCGGCAGGCCGAGCGGCCGGACGAGCTGGAGCAGCATCGCGACGAGAAGAAGGGCAGGCAGGATTTTCGACATGACGGATTCCTTTGTCCGTTCCTGTCACAGGACGGACATTTTTCCAAGCGATCAGCGACTTGGAAAAGCCGCCGGCAAGCGTCTGCCGGGTTTGCGTCCGGCCCGCCCCGCTTGTATGCCTATTGCTCCTTAACCTGCGACGTTGCGACACATGCGAAAAAACCTCATTTCCGTCTTCGCGCTTCTGACGGGCACGCTGTTCCTCTTCCTGGGCAACGGCCTGCACGGCCTGCTTCTGCCGATGCGCGGCGCCTATGAGGGATACGAGACGACGATCCTCGGCCTGCTCGGCACGTCCTGGGCCTCGGGCTTCGTGCTCGGCTGCCTGCTCGCGCCCGCCATCGTCAAGCGGATCGGCCATGTGCGCGCCTTTTCCGGTTTCGCCTCGCTGATCGCCATCATCGCGCTGCTCACCGGCATCCTCGTCGATCCGTTCTGGTGGGTGGCGCTGCGCGCCATCACGGGCTTCGCCATCGCCGGCACCTCGATGATCATCGAGAGCTGGCTGAACGAGCGCGCCACCAACGAGAGCCGCGGCCTGATCTTCTCGCTCTATATCGCCATCACGCTCATCGGCACCGTCGGCGGGCAGATGACGGTGGCGCTCGGCGACGTGGCGACGCCCATCCTCTTCATGGTCGCGGGCATCCTCTACTGCCTCGCCATGCTGCCGACGACACTGTCGACCGCCGCCTCGCCGCAGCCGCTGAAGCAGGTCCGCCTCGACATCCCCGCCCTCTTCCGCACCTCGCCGATCGCCTGCGTCGGCATCCTGCTGATCGGCATCGCCAACGGCGCCTTCGGCACGCTCGGCGCCGTCTTCGGCGCCAAGGTCGGCCTCGCGTCGGGCATGATCGCCACGATGATGAGCGTTGCCATCTTCGCCGGCGCCGTCATGCAGCTTCCCGCCGGCCGCATCTCCGACCGCGTGGACCGGCGCATGGTGCTTGCCGCCCTCGCCGGAGTGGGGGCGGTCGCCGGGCTGTCGCTCTTCGTGTTCCAGCCCGTCTCGGTCGTCTGGCTGCTCGCCATGACGGCGATCTATGGTGCTGCCGCCAACGCGCTCTACCCGATCGCCGTGTCGCACGCCAACGACTTCGCCGAGCCCGAGGACTTCGTGAAGATCTCCGGCGGCCTGCTCCTGCTCTACGGCATCGGCACGATCATCGGCCCGACCATCGGCGGCCCGATCATGTCGTCGGTCGGCCCCTATGCGCTGTTCATGGTGACGGGCTGGGCGCATGTGCTGATCTCCGCCTACGCCATCTTCCGCAGCCGCCGCCGCGCCGCCAAGCCGGCGGAGATGCGCGACGCCTACACCACGATCAATCCCGGCACGCTGACGACGCCGGAAAGCCTCCAGCTCTCGCCCCGCGCCCTGCCCTCCGCGGGCGCCGGCGAGGAAAACCAGGGAGACCGCACGCCATGAGCCTCTTCGACGACGACCGCCCCGCGAAGAAGACCGCGCACGAGATCGGCAGCGACCTGTCGCTGCTCTCCGTCGACGAGCTTTCGGCGCGGATCGAGCTGCTGAAGGAAGAGATCGCCCGCCTGGAGGCGGAAAGGACAAGGAAAGGCGCAAGCCGCGCCGCGGCCGAAGGCTTGTTCCGGTGAGGAATACAGCGCCCGTGCAGAGAAGGCACAGCGGCGAGGCAAGACCGAACAGAGTTAACCGTCCATTAAGCCTTACGAGCTATTATTCATACATCCGGTCCTTCCGGATTCAGACATTTTCACCGCTTGGCGAATCGGTCTGATTTTTCTCCCTGTTTTACCTTGAGAGCCGCTTCCCGCGGCTCTTTTTTTGTGTATCGCCCGCCCGGCAATCGTCGTCCCGAAAGAATTGTGGACATTAACCTTTCCTTAAGAATACCCTTGCGTGAAATGGGTTATGGGATCATCCTGCGGCCATCAAACGACGCGGGAACTCACCCCGTGCTCCTACCGTTACTTGCCTCGTAATGCGTTGAACAGGGATCACACCATGTCCGAAAGAGGATTGAACACCGTCAGCTTCGCCGGCCATGCCGCCGCGTCCGCGCAGTTCAAGTCGCTCTATGCCGAGGGCATGGGCCTCGTCGAGGAAACGGCGACCTATCTCGACGGCGTCGGCCGCCAGGCCTCCAAGGTGCTGCCGCGCATGGCCTCGGTGCTCTATGCGGCCGAGTCGATGCGTCTCACCACCCGCCTGATGCAGATGGCCTCCTGGCTCCTGCTGCAGCGCGCCGTCAACAACGGCGAGATGAGCCGCGATCAGGTGATCGCCGAGAAGAACAAGGTACGCCTCGACAGCTTCAACGTCGACCGCGCCGCGCCCGGCTGGAACGACCTGCCGGAAGCCTTCCGCGACCTCATCGAGCGGTCGCTGCGCCTGCAGAACCGCGTCGCCCTGCTCGACCGCGAGATCTACCGCCCGCAGGACGTCCAGTCCTTCCAGCCGGACAATCAGAACAGCGTCCAGGCCCAGCTCCACCTGCTGCAGACGGCCTTCGGCAACAACTGAGCGCGCCGCCTTTGACGGATACGGGCCCGGCTTCGGCCGGGTTTTTTGTTGCCTGGATGTGTTTGCCCCTCACCTGCCTGCCGGCATCCTCTCCCCGCAAGCGGGGCGAGGAAGGCTGGGCGCAACGGTTTCCCCATTCACGAAAGGGATGAAAACGGCGCGGCATCCCCTTCTCCCCGCTTGCGGGGAGAAGGTGGCGGCGGCCGGAGGAGGGGCGCCCCGGACAACAAAAAACCCGGCCGAGGCCGGGTTCCTGCAATGCGAGGCGAAGAGCCGAAGATCAGAGGCCGAGGCCTTCGAAGCGCTTCTTGAACTTCGAGACGCGGCCGCCGCGATCCATCAGCTGCTGGTTGCCGCCGGTCCAGGCCGGGTGGGACTTCGGGTCGATTTCGAGGTTCATCGTGGCGCCTTCCGAACCCCAGGTCGAGCGGGTTTCGTACTCGGTGCCGTCGGTCATCACGACCTTGATCGTGTGGTAGTCGGGATGGATTTCAGCCTTCATGACACTCTTCCTGCCTGTTCCGGGTGGCCATTTGTCGCAACGCATTGCGGCGGCCGGGCCAAAGACGTAAATGAAGCCGCGGTCGGTCGAACCTGCGGCTTCCCAATTCGATGGCGAGCCTATACATGATGGCCGTCCGGATAACAAGAGCCGAAAGTCAATTCGTGCCGGCAGGCACTGGAAACGGGGGTAAGGTGTCCGCAGACAGAGAGAAGGCCGCGCCGGCTTCGACCGGGCGCAAATCCATCCGTCCGCTCGGCAGGCTGCTGCCCTATATCGGCCGCTATCGCGGCCTCGTGGCGGGCGCCCTCGTCGCGCTGGTGCTCGCCGCCGTCACCACGCTGGTGCTGCCGATCGCCGTCCGCCGCATGGTCGACCACGGCTTCTCGGAATCCGACGCCGGCTTCATCAACACCTATTTCACGATGCTCTTCGTGCTGGCCGTCGTGCTCGCGCTGGCGAGCGCCATGCGCTACTATTTCGTCATCACGCTCGGCGAGCGCATCGTCGCCGATCTCCGGCGCGACGTCTTCGCCCACGTGACGCGGCTTTCGCCCGCCTTCTTCGACGTCAACCAGTCCGGCGAGATCGTCTCGCGGCTGACGGCCGACACGACGCAGATCAAGTCCGCGGTCGGCGCCACCGCCTCCGTCGCGCTGCGCAACCTCATCCTCTGTCTCGGCGCCGTCGCCATGATGGTCTACACGAGCCCGAAGCTGTCGAGCCTCGTCATCGCCGCCATTCCCGTCATCGTCTTCCCGCTCGTCGCCTTCGGCCGCTCGGTGCGCCGCCGCTCGCGCGAGGCGCAGGACACGCTCGCCGCCGCCTCCGCCTATGCCGGCGAGGCGATCGGCGCCACCCGCACGCTGCAGGCCTTCAACGCCGAGGACGCCGCCCGCGGCCGCTTCTTCGGCGCGGTCGAGGACGCCTACGGCGCCGCCCGGGCGGCGATCCGCGCCCGTGCGCTCCTCACCGGCTTCGCCATCGCCATGGTGTTCGGCTCCGTCGTCGCCGTGCTGTGGTTCGGCGCGCGCGACGTGCTCTCCGGCGCGCTCTCGGCCGGCACGCTCGGCCAGTTCCTGCTCTATGCCGTCTTCGCCGCCGGCAGCCTCGGCGCGCTGTCCGAGGTCTGGGGCGAGCTCTCCCAGGCCGCGGGCGCCGCCGAACGCCTGACGGAGCTGCTCGCGGAGACGCCCGCCATCGCCGCCCCGGCAAGCCCCGTGGCGCTGCCCACGCCGGCGCGCGGCGAGATCGCCTTCGAGGACGTGCACTTCGCCTATCCCGCCCGGCCCGGCTACCGCAGCGTCAACGGCCTGAGCTTCGCCGTCAAGCCCGGCGAGACCGTCGCCATCGTCGGTCCGTCCGGCGCCGGCAAGAGCACGATCCTGTCGCTGGTGCTGCGCTTCTACGATCCCGTTTCCGGCCGCATCACGCTCGACGGCGTCGACCTGCGGGAGGCCGATCCGGAGGCGCTGCGCCGCCGCATCGCCATCGTGCCGCAGGAGGTGACGATCTTCGCCACCTCGATCCGCGACAACATCGCCTTCGGCATGACGGGCGTGAGCGAGGAGGCGATCCGCGCCGCCGCCCGCGCGGCACAGGCGGAGGAATTCATCCTGCGGCTCGACGACGGCTACGACACGGCGGTCGGCGAGCGCGGCGTCACGCTCTCCGGCGGCCAGCGCCAGCGCATCGCGATCGCCCGCGCCATCCTCAAGGATGCGCCGGTGCTGCTGCTCGACGAGGCGACCTCCGCGCTCGACGCCGAGAGCGAGACGGCGGTGCAGAAGGCACTCGACGGCCAGATGGGCAAGCGCACGACGATCGTCATCGCCCATCGTCTGGCGACCGTGCTCAAGGCCGACCGCATCCTCGTCATGGAGAGCGGCCGCGTCGTCGAGGAAGGCACGCACCAGTCGCTGATCCGCAAGGACGGCCTCTATGCCCGCCTCGCCCGGCTGCAGTTCGACCAGGGCAGCCAGGCCTTCCTCAACGAGGCCACGGGCTGACCGGCCACAGGAAAGCCCAAGCAATTCCAGCGAAAGCGCGTCGCCGTTTCGCGTCCGGAATTGCGTAAACCGAAGAGATAGAGCTTTTCGCGATTCGAAGACAAGCGGAAATGCTCTAACGCTCGGTGAGCTTGAGCTCGATGCGGCGGTTGGTGGAGCGCGCCGCGTCGTCGTCGCCCTCGGCGATCGGCTGGTACTCGCCGAAGCCGGCCGCGACCAGCCGGTTCGCCGGAACGCCGTTGGCGATCAGGTACTTCACCACCGAGGTGGCGCGCGCGGAGGAAAGCTCCCAGTTGTCGCGGTAGCGGCCGGTGCCGGAAAGCGGCACGTTGTCCGTATGCCCGTCGACGCGCAGCACCCAGTTGATCTCGGAGGGGATCTCGCGGGCGAGGTCGATGACGGCGGCGGCGAGTTTCTGCATCTCCGCCTGCCCCGCCTCATTGAGATCGCTGCCGCCCGAGGGGAAGAGCACCTCCGACTGGAACACGAAGCGGTCGCCGACGATGCGGATGTTCTCGCGGTCGGAGAGGATCTCGCGCAGGCGGCCGAAGAAGTCGGAGCGGTAGCGGTTGAGCTCCTGAACCCGCTGGGCAAGCGCGACGTTGAGGCGGCGGCCGAGATCGGCGATCTTGGCCTGCGAGGCCTGGTCCTTCGCCTCCGAGGCCTGCAATGCCTCCTCGACGGCGGCGATCTGGCTGCGAAGTGCTGCGATCTGCTGGTTGAGCAGCTCGATCTGGCTCATGGCGCGCGCGCTCACCTGCTTTTCCGCGTCGAGCTCCTGCGAGAGGCTGCCGATACGGGCATTGGCCGTGTCGGAAGCGCCGGAGCCGCGGTCGAGCAGCTCCTGCAGGCGCGAGCGCTCGCCCTCCGACTGCGCGAGCGAGGCCTGGAGATTGACCAGCGCATCCTCCAGGTCCTGCTTGCCGCTCTTTTCCAGCGCGAGAAGCTGCGTCAGCTCGTTGATCTGGCTCGTCAGCCGGTTCAGCACGTCGTCCTTGCCGGAGATCTCCCGGCTCAGGAAGAACTGCGCCAGCACGAAGACCGTGAGCAGGAACATGATGGCGAGCAGCAGCGTCGAGAGCGCGTCGACGAAGCCCGGCCAGTAGTCGACCGCACGCTGGCTGCGCCGGTTGCGGGCGAGCGCCATGCTATTCGCCCCCGGCCTTCTCGTGCGCGGCTTCGGCCGGGCGCTCTGCCGCCGCGGCCTTTCCGCCCGTGCGGGCGGCGAGGCGGTCGAGCGTGCGGCGGAGCGCCTTCGCCTCCTCCTGCTGCGCCTCGATCCAGTCGCGCAGCATCTGCTGCTCGCTGCGCATGTTCTTCACGAGGCCTTGGATGCCTTCGGCAAGGCTCGCCATCGCCGCCGTCGAGCGGCCGCCGCCGCCCTCCTGCGCGAGTTTCAGGATCTGCGCGGCAAGCGCCTGCACGTCGGCGGCAGGCGCCGCCGCGGCCGCATCCGCCATGCCAGCCTCCGGGCCCACGTCCGTCACCGAGGAGAGCCAGTTCTCCAGCTCCATGTAGAAACGGTTCTGCGCGCGGCCGGCCTGCAGGTCGAGGAAACCGAGGATCAGCGAGCCGGAGAGGCCGAAGAGCGAGGTCGAGAAGGCCGTGCCCATGCCCTGCAGCGGCGCGGAGAGGCCTTCCTTGAGGGCGTTGAGGATGTCGTTCGCCGTGCCGCCGCCGGCATCCAGCGACTGGATGACCGAACTGATCGAGCCGATCGTGCCGAGCAGGCCCCAGAAGGTGCCGAGCAGGCCGAGGAAGACGAGGAGGCCGATCAGGTAGCGCGAGGTGTCGCGCGATTCGTCGAGGCGGGTGGCGATGGAATCGAGGATCGAGCGCAGCGTCGCCGTCGACAGCGCCACCGAATGGCGCCGGCCGATCAGCGCCCGCATCGGCGCGAGCAGCACGGGATCGCGCCCGACCTTCTCGGCGCTGCCGGCCGCGCGGAACGAATTGAACCAGCGCACCTCCGGCCGCAGCGCCAGCACGTGGTTGAAGACGAGAAGGATGCCGATCAGAAGCACGCCGAGGATGAGCCCGTTGAGGCCCGGATTGGCGAGAAAGGCGCTCTGCGCCTGCCGGAACAGGATGGCGGCCACGAAGCCGACGATGATGAGGAAGATCACCATCGTCCAGAAGAACGCCATGGGGCTCGACAGTTTGTGGGTATAGCCCTCCCCGGGTTCGGCCGGCCCTCCCCAGCCCGGCAGCGCCAGCTTCGCCATGTATTTGCTTCTCCAACTTACGCGTCGGGCGCGAGACTAGAGGAAGATTGCGCCGAATTGAAGAGCTTGGCGGCAACGGGCGCGGGGAAAGCGTGAAGCGCCGCAGGCCGTCCTCAGCGCGTCGGCACGGGACGGTGCACGACCTCGCGCAGCGCCTTGTGGATATATTCGTTGCCGGCGACGACCGTGCCGGTGTCGAGCATCGCATTGCCGCCGTCGAGGTCGGTCGCATAGCCGCCCGCCTCGCGAATCAGGAGGATGCCGGCGGCGATGTCCCAGGGCGAAAGATCGCGCTCCCAGAAACCGTCGAAGCGGCCGGCGGCGACGTAGGCGAGATCGAGGGAGGCCGAGCCGAGGCGGCGCATGCCGGCCACCTCGCCCATGACGTGGCGCAGCTCGATCAGGAATTTCCCGTGGTTGCCGCGGCCGAGATGCGGCAGGCCGCAGCCGATGACCGCGTCGGAGAGGTTGCGCCGGGCGGCGACGCGCAGGCGCCGGTCGTTGAGGAAGGCCCCGCCGCCGCGCTCGGCGGTGAAGAGCTCGTCCGTCGCCGGGTTGAGCACGACGGCGCCGACGATCTCGCCGTTGCGCTCCAGCGCGATCGAGATGGCGAAGGCCGGGATGCCGTGCAGGAAATTCGTCGTGCCGTCGAGCGGATCGACGATCCAGCGGTGCGCGCCGTCGGTGCCCTTGATCTCCTCTGATTCCTCGCCGAGGAAGCCGTAGGTCGGCCGCGCCTTCATCAGTTCCTCGCGGATCAGCTTCTCCGCCTTGCGATCGGCCTGCGAGACGTAGTCGCCCGGGCCCTTCAGCGAGACCTGGAGGTTCTGCACCTCGCCGAAATCGCGGGCGAGCGACTTGCCGGCCTTGAAGGCGGCCTGAACCATGACGTTGAGAAGAGCTGAGCGGGCCATGCGAGGGTGTCCTTCGGGAATCTCCGGCTTTCGGGCGGCGGATGCCGCGGCGCCAAGCGGCGCCGGACCGGATTTCCGGCCTCAAGACCACAAATCCCCCGAAGTTTCAAGCCTCGCGCCCCTGCAAGCCTTGCAAGGCAGGCGGCCGAATCGCGCAACGCGGTAAACGCACGGCCGTCAGGAGGCCGAGCGGAAGCGGTTCGCCGCGTCGATCGCCGCCTTCTGCTCCTCGTCGGTGAGGCCGAGATAGAAGTCCTCGAGCGCCGGGTCGCTCAAGCCCGCGCGGCGGGCGAGGACGAACCATTTCGCCGCCTCGACCGGATCGGGGCCGGTGCCGATGGCGTTGATGTAGAGATGCGAGAGCTTGCTCTGCGCCACGACGTTGCCGCCCTCCGCGGCGCGCTTCATCCACTGGAAGCCTTCCTCGTAGTCGCGCGGGCCGGCCGTGCCGTTGACGAGCCAGATGGCGAGGTCGAGCTGGGCGGTGTCGAAGCCGGCGCGGGCGGCGCGCGTCAGCCATTCGCGCGCCCGGTCGCGCTTCTCCTGCGGCAGGTCCTTGAGGCTCGCATAGATCTGCGAGACGGCATATTGCGCGTCGGCGATGCCCTGCTCGGCCGACTTCTCGTAATAGGGCAGCGCATCGCGCAGGCCCTTGTCGCCGGGCGACTTGGCGACGAGCACCTGCGCATAGTTGAACTGCGCGGAGGCGTTGCCGAGGTCGGCGGCCTTCTTCATCAGGTCGTCGGCCTTCGCCCGGTCGGCGTCGGTGTGCTGCTTCTCCATCAGGATCAGCGCGTAGCGGAACATCGCCGCCGGATCGCCGCCGCTGGCGGCCTGCTCGTACCAGAAGGCCGCCTGCTCGCGGTTGCGGCGCACGCCGAGGCCGCGGTCGAGGATCTCCCCGACGAGCGTCTGCGCCGCCGGATCGCCGAGCTGCGCGCGCGGCAGCGCAAGCTCCATTGCCGTCAGGTAGTAGCCGCGCTGGAAGGCGCCGTAGGCGTCGTCCACCTTGCCGGTGAAGGGCTTCTCCTCCGGCAGCGCCGGCAGTTCCGCGCCCATGCGATCGAGCACGTTGACGCCGCCCGACGGCGCGGTCTCCCCGGTCTTGGCGGCCGCTTTGTCCGCCACGCCGGCCTTTTCCGCCGCATCCTTGCCGGCATCCGTCCCGGCACGCACCATCGGCCCCTTCTTCGCCGTCTCCGCAGCGAGCGGGCCTGGCAGGAGGAGGCTTGCGGCAAGAAGCGCCGCCGGCAGGGGACGGAAGGCTTTGACGACGACGGACCTGATCATGGCCGCCTACTATTCCTCAAACCGTGGCGCTTTTTCGTCAAGCAGCGCGTTGACGGCGGCCACGACGTGCGGGGCCTGCGCAGGGTCGGCGAAGACCGCCCGGTCGAGCGCCACGAACTCCGCGCCGGTCTCGGCGACCGAAAGAGCGGACTGCGGATCGGTGCCGCCGAGCACGATGCAGGGGATCTCGATCATCGAGGCCCACCACTCGCCGAGCGCGAGGTTCTTCGGATGCGCCTCCGGCTTGATGTCGCCGCCGATGCGGCCGAAGAACACGTAATCCGGCTGCACCTCGCCGATCTCCAGCGCCTTGTGCCGGTCCGTGGCGTTGCCGCCGCCGACGATGAGGCGCGGCGTGAACTTTTCCACCGTCTCGGCCAGCTCCTCGATCCCGCCGGCGACGTGGATGCCGTCCGCCTTCGCACGGCCGGCGACGCGCGTGTCGCCGGCGACCAGCGCCGCCGCCCCCGCCTTCTGCACGATCGGCACCAGCGTCTCGGCATGCTTCTGGAACTGGCCGTCGTCGAGCCCGTATTGCGGCAGGATCACCGAGGCGACGTCGCCGCCCTTCAAAGCGCCCTCCAGCATGGCCGCACGCTGGGCGATGTCCTCGCCCTCGGGGAGGATCAGCACGAGGCGGCAGCGGTTGTCGGCGTCAGGCATGGGCGTTCCAGTTCGTGTGTCTGTTGCAGCCGCCCGGAAACGGGAGGGCTCGCCATCGCGATGCAAAGCGGATAGACGGAATGGCGAACAGGATCAATCGCCCTTCCCGTCCGCTTTGCCAAGTTGCCCCCATGCCGCTCGACCTCTCGATCTACTATGTCGCCATTCCCGCGGTCCTGCTCGTCGGCCTGACCAAGGGCGGCATGGGCGAGGCTCTGGCGCTCATGGGCGTGCCCATCCTTGCCATGAGCCTTCCGCCCGTGCAAGCGGCGGCGATCCTGCTGCCGGTGCTGGTGGTGATGGACATCGTCTCGCTGTGGATCTGGCGCGAGTACAACGACCGCACGCTCCTGAAGATGCTGCTGCCGGGCGCAATCCTCGGCGTGGCGATCGGCTGGGCGACCTCGGCCTACGTGCCGCGCGACGCGCTCCGTCTCATCATCGGCGTCATCACCGTTCTCTTCGCCGCTCGCTACTACCACAACGCCTGGCGCGCGCGCCGCGGCCATGTCGTCGCGGCCAAGCCGCACCGGCTGGTGCCGGCCGCCTTCCTCGGCGCACTGTCGGGCTACGGCAGCTTCGTGGCGCATGCCGGCGGCGCCCCCTTCCAGGTCTACGGCCTGCCGCTGAAGCTGCCGCCGCGCAACTATACCGGCGCCACTGTCCGCTTCTTCGCCATCCTCAATGCCGTGAAGCTCAGCCCCTATTTCGCGCTCGGCCAGCTCGACACGACCAACCTCTCCATCTCCGCCACGCTCGTGCCGCTCGCCATCGCCGCGACCGCACTCGGCGGCTTTCTCGTCAAGCGGATGCGGCCGGAGGTCTTCTATCCCTTCATGTACGCGATGGCGCTCGCCGCCGGGCTGAAGCTCGTCTGGGACGGCGTGGCGGCCTTCGTTTAAGGCCCTGTGCCGGCAGACAAAACGCTTGCCGGTTGCACCGCTTTGTCCTAGCCTCGCGCCATGGTGCATCACGACCCCTTCGCCGCGATTGCCGACCCGAACCGCCGGTTCCTGCTGGAGGAATTGCGCCGCGCGCCACGCACCGTCAACGAGCTGTCGCAGGGTCTGCCGATCAGCCGCCCGGCCGTCTCCCAGCACCTGAAGGCGCTCCTCGACTGCAACCTCGTCAGCGTGAAGTCGCAAGGCACGAGGCGCATCTACGCGATCAACCGCAAGGGCTTCGACCGCCTCAACCTCTGGCTCGACCAGTTCTGGGCCTGACCCGGAAACGCTTCGCCCCGGCGCGCCGTTCGGCGGCCGGGGCGACTGGCGTGGATTCCTTGGATCTTCGGGGGCGGTCTCTTGCGCCGTTGCGGTGCGGACCTGCCGTCCCTTGATTGCTCTCCCCTGTTGCGTCCGGAAAAATGCCCTGCCTGTCAATGCGTCGAGGAGCGGAGACGTTCGATCTCGTCCTTGATGCGCAGCTTGCGCCGCTTGATGTCGGCAATCGTTCTGTCGTCCGAAGAAGGTTGGTTCATAGCCGTATGCAGCTCCTCCTCGAGGGCGAAGTGCTTCTTTTCGAGCGTGGCCAGATGAGCCTCAATCGTCATGTGACAGTTCCTTCCTTTTGTTCGCCTCCGGCACGAGCGTGCCGGCGGCCCAGGTTGCAACCAAGCAAGTGTGCCATGCTATTTTTCATTTGTCGAAGGCGAAAACGTGACGAGGGATAACTTCCCGTTACCGGGGATTTCGTGGTAGGAGCAGCCTTCGGAATGACTGGGGGAAGGCGGTTCGCCGCTGCTCCGACGACGGGGAACGAATAGCATGGCAGACCAGGATCAGGCAGAATTGCGGCTGGCCGTAGCAAGGCTGCGCCAGGAGCACGAGGACTACGACGCCGCCATAAACGCCATGATCCAGACCGGGTGCGAAGCCCTCAGAATCCAGCGCATGAAGAAGAAGAAGCTGGCGCTCAAGGACATGATTTCCAAGCTGGAAGACCAGATCATCCCCGACATCATCGCCTGAGGGACGGACAGACACCTTGAAGACAACAGAAACGCCCCCCGTCGCCATCATCATGGGCAGCCAGTCCGACTGGGAGACGATGAAGAACGCCGCCGACACGCTCGACACGCTCGGCGTCGACTACGAGGCGCGCATCATTTCGGCGCACCGCACGCCGGACCGGCTCTACAGCTTCGCCCGCGGCGCGCGTGCGGAGGGCTTCAAGGTCATCGTCGCGGGGGCCGGCGGCGCCGCCCACCTGCCCGGAATGACGGCGGCCATGACGTCGCTGCCGGTCTTCGGCGTGCCGGTGCAGTCTAAGGCGCTCTCCGGCCAGGATAGCCTGCTCTCCATCGTGCAGATGCCGGCCGGAATTCCCGTCGGAACGCTGGCGATCGGCAAGGCCGGCGCGATCAACGCCGCCCTGCTCGCCGCCGCGGTGCTGGCGCTCTCCGACCCGGAGCTCGCCCACCGCCTCGACGAATGGCGCGAGACGCAGACGCGGGCGGTCGCCGAATATCCCGTGGACGGCCCGCTATGAGCGTCCGCACGATCGGCATCATCGGCGGCGGCCAGCTCGGCCGCATGCTCGCCATGGCGGCAGCCCGCCTCAACTTCCGCACCGTCATCCTCGAGCCGCAGGCCGACAGCCCGGCCGCGCAGGTTGCCAACGCCCAGATCGTCGCCGCCTACGACGACGAGGGGGCGCTCGCCGAACTTGCCCGCGCTGCCGACGTCGTCACCTACGAGTTCGAGAACGTGCCCGTCGCCGCCGCCATGACGCTCACCGTGGCGCGTCCCGTCTACCCGCCGCCGCGCGCGCTGGAGGTCTCGCAGGACCGGCTCGTCGAGAAGCGCTTCCTGCGCGACTGCGGCATCGCGACGGCCGATTTCGCCGCCGTCGACAGCCAGGCCGACCTCGAGCAGGCCCTCGACCGCTTCGCCGGCGTCGGCATCCTCAAGACGCGTCGACTCGGCTACGACGGCAAGGGACAGCGCCTGTTCCGCTCGCCCGCCGAGGATCGCGCAGGCGCCTTCGCCGCGCTCGGCGGCGTGCCGATGATCCTCGAAAGCCTCGTGCCCTTCGACCGCGAGATCTCGATCATCGCCGCGCGCGACCGCGACGGCACGATCGCCTGCTACGATCCGGCCGAGAACGTCCACCGCAACGGCATCCTGCACACCTCGACGCTGCCCGCCCATGTGAACGAGACGACGGTAGACGCCGCGCGCAAGGCCGCGCGGGCGATCCTGGAAAACCTCGCCTATGTCGGCGTCATCGGCGTGGAGTTCTTCGTGCTGCCGGACGGCGGGCTCGTCGTGAACGAGATCGCGCCCCGCGTGCACAATTCCGGCCACTGGACGGAAGCCGCCTGCGTCGTCTCGCAGTTCGAGCAGCATATCCGTGCCGTCGCCGGCCTTCCGCTCGGCGATCCGCGCCGCCATTCGGACTGCGTGATGCAGAACCTGATCGGCAAGGACATCGACGACGTGCCGGCCTGGCTGATCCGTGCCGACGTGCTCGTCCACCTCTACGGCAAGACGGAAGCGCGGCCCGGCCGCAAGATGGGCCACGTCACCCGGCTGCTCTCCTGAGGGCTGGAAAACCGGCCGCAAACGGTTGACAGCCGGAAAGCGACGGGGTACATGCCTGCCAACCTGGAAGCGCGCCCCAACCGGCGCGTTTTTAATTGAGGAAATCCGGCGCCTTCACGTCGCCCTGCAATATCGCGGATCAGAAAAATGAAGATCAAGAATTCGCTCAAGTCGCTCAAGGCCCGCCACCGCGAGAACCGCCTCGTGCGCCGCAAGGGCCGCGTCTACATCATCAACAAGCAGAACCCGCGCTTCAAGGCCCGCCAGGGCTGAGACGGTTCCTTCGCCTGCCGGACGGCGGGCGAAAAATAACGGTATGAAGCGGCGCATAGGCGGTTTATGATGATCGCCATGCGCCTTTTCGTGTTCTGCACCCTCTGCCTCGTTCTCGCGCCGCCCGCCTGGGCAGCCGAACCCGCGTCCGCGCAAGGCGCCTCCGCCGCCTTCGAGACGTCCGAGGAACGGCTCGGCAAGCTCTTCGACGCGCTGAAGCGCGAGCGCGATCCCGATACCGCCCGCGGCATCGCCGACCGCATCCGCCGCGAATGGCAGGATTCGGGCAGCCCGACCGTCAATCTCCTGATCCGGTGGGCCGACAAGGCCGTCGCCGACGAGAAGAACGTCGCCGCGCTCGATTTCCTCGACGAGGCGATCCGGCTCAGGCCGGACTATGTCGAGGGCTGGAACCGCCGCGCGACACTGCACTTCAAGCTCGGCAACTACCGCAAGTCCATGTCGGACATCAACCGCGTGCTCGCCATCGAGCCGCGCCATTTCGGCGCCATCGCCGGCATGGCCGCGATCATGGGCGAGACTGGCCGGGACACGATGGCGCTGGAGGCCTGGGAGCGCTTCCTGGAGCTCTACCCCTCCGAGCGCCGCGCGCAGAAGGAACTCGGCGAGCTTGCAGAGAAGCTCACCGGCCAGCGCACCTGAGTCCGCTGCGGCAAGCCCCCTCATCCGCCTGCCGGCACCTTCTCCCCGCCGGGGAGAAGGAAAGGTGCGGCCTCGACGGCGTTTCCCCTTCTCCCCTCGGGGAGAAGGTGGCCCGAAGGCCGGATGAGGGGGGCTCCCCTACCCTTCAGGTATGCTCAGACGCCGCTTACGCCGTCTGCGCCGATATAGGCGATGCGCAGCATGTTGGTGGCGCCGGGCGTGCCGAGCGGCACGCCGGCCGAGATGATGATGCGGTCGCCCGGCTTGCCGAACTCCTCGCTGACGACGATGCGGCAGGCGCGGTTGACCATGTCGTCGAGATCCTCCGCATCGCCCGTGACGACGCAGTGCAGTCCCCAGACGACCGAGAGGCGGCGCGCCGTCTCGATGACCGGCGACAGCGCCAGCACCGGCACTTCCGGCCGCTCGCGGGCGGCGCGCAGCCCCGTCGTGCCCGAGGAGGTGTAGCAGACGATGGCCGACAGCTTCAGCGTCTCGGCGATCTGCCGGGCGGCGAGCGAGATGGCGTCGGCCCCGGTCGCCTCCGGCGCGGTGCGCTGGGCGTAGATGATGCCCGGATAATGCGGGTCGCGCTCGACCTTGCTGGCGATCGACGCCATGGTCGAGACCGCCTCGACCGGATAGGCGCCGGAGGCCGATTCGGCAGACAGCATCACCGCGTCCGCGCCCTCGAAGACGGCGGTCGCGACGTCGGAGACCTCGGCGCGCGTCGGCACCGGCGCGGAGATCATCGATTCGAGCATCTGCGTTGCGACGACGACCGGCTTGCCGGCGCGCCGACACGCGCGGATGAGCTGCTTCTGCAGGCCGGGCACGGCTTCGAGCGGCATTTCCACGCCGAGGTCGCCGCGCGCCACCATCAGCGCGTCGGAGAGCTCGATGATCTCGTCGATGCGCTCGATCGCCTGCGGCTTCTCGATCTTCGACATCAGGCCGACGCGGCCGCGGGCGATCTTGCGCACCTCGGCGAGGTCCTCCGGCCGCTGGATGAAGGAGAGCGCCACCCAGTCGACGCTGCCGGTCGCCAGCACCGCGTCGAGATCGACCCGGTCCTTCTCGGTGAGCGCGCCGACGGGCAGCAGCGTATCGGGCAGGCTCACGCCCTTGCGGTCGGATATCTTCGTGCCGGAGACGACCGTGCAGACGATCGACTTGCCGTCGGTCTTCTCGGCGCGCAGGTGCAGCTTGCCGTCGTCGATCAGCAGGCGATGGCCGGGCTTGACGGCTTCGAGGATTTCCGGATGCGGGAGGAAGACGCGGTTGTCGTCGCCGGGCTCGTCGCGGTTGTCGAGGGTGAAGGTCTGGCCGGGCTGAAGCTCCGCGGAACCTTCGGCGAACTTGCCGACGCGCAGCTTCGGCCCCTGCAGGTCGGCAAGGATGCCGATCGGCCGGCCGCAACGCGCCTCCACGGCGCGGATGCGGCTGATCAGCGTGCGCATCACGTCGTGGCTTGCGTGGCTCATGTTGATGCGGAACAGGTCTGCTCCCGCCTCGTGCAGTTTCTGGATCATCTGCTCTTCGGACGATGCCGGTCCGAGCGTGGCGAGGATTTTGACTCTTCTGTTCCGTCTCATCAGTTCTGGCTTTCCTGCGTCCCTGGCGTGTCGGAAAGCTGCACCATCCAGCTCCCCTGTCGTCCCGTGTCGTATTCCTTGAAGCCCATGCGCTGGAAGCCGCGGGCGAAGCAGTCCTGCACGCCGACGATCTTGAACTCGTTCTCGGCCACGCACATGTTCACGTCGCCCGTCCAGCGGCCGCCGCGGGCAGCGTCCTCGGCATAAAGATAGTAGTAGCGCGATTGCAGCTCGCCCTCGATCAGCGTGGCGCAGGTCGTCGCCGGCACCTGCCACCAGCCCTCGCTGATCCAGCCTTCGCCGGCGCGATAGCCGATGGCGACGCCGACGAGGTTCTGCGTGCCGTTGCAGACGCGGAAATCGGCTTTCGCCGCCTCCGGAACGGACAGGGCGAGGAAGCCCGCGAAAACGAACAGGCCGGCCTGGAGGAGGCCGCCGGCTTGCGGAGCGAAGGAGCGAAGGCTTTTGGGTTTCACGGCTTCCGATGGAACTCCGTTGATTTGATCACGCGCTTTCTTGCGACGACGGGCCGGGATTGTCAACGCGCCTCTGGCCCGCGGCGGTCCGGGGGCCGTTGCCCGAACGGCCCGCCCGCCCCTGAGAATGCGGCCCTTGCGGGCGGCGGCGCGGCATGCGATCAGTCGGCCGGCAAGCACAGTCGGCAAGGGCCATGCACGATCACCCTCCCTTCGAAATCATAGGCGGCGACCCGGCCCTCGGCCTGGTGATTCTCGCCGACCACGCGACCAATCTCCTGCCGGAGGAATACGGCCGCCTCGGCCTGCCGGAGAGCGCCTTCTCCCGCCATATCGCCTACGACATCGGCGTGGAGGCGACGGTGCGCGGGCTCTGCGAAAGGCTCGGCGCGCCGGCCGTGCTCAGCCGCTTCTCGCGCCTGCTGATCGATCCAAACCGCGGCGAGGACGACCCGACGCTGATCATGCGCATCTCCGACGGCGCGATCGTGCCCGGCAACCATCCGATCAGCGAGGCGGAATGGCGCCGCCGCCTCGAGACTTACCACCGCCCCTATCACGACGCCGTCGCCCGCACGATCGCCGCGAGCGCTTCGGCGGGCGGCAGGGCGCCGCTCGTCATCTCGCTCCATTCCTTCACGCCCGCCTGGAAGGGCGTGGCGCGGCCCTGGCAGGCCGCCGTGCTGTGGGACAGCGATCCCCGCGCCGTCCGCCCGCTTCTCGCCGAGCTCGAAGCGCTCGGCCTCACGGTCGGCGACAACGAGCCCTATGACGGGGCGCTGCGCGGCGACACGATGTTCCGCCACTGCATGGTGACGGGCATCCCGCATGCGCTGATCGAGATCCGGCAGGACGAGATCGGCGATGCGGCGGGCATCACCTGCTGGGTGGAGCGTCTGGCGCCGATCCTCGACCGGTTGAACCGGCGCGAGGATCTGCACGAATACGAGATATTCCCTTCCCGCACCGGACCCTATTGAGAGCGAGACGATGAGCGAACTGACGAAAGACCAGCGGACGGCGTTCGAGGCGGCCGCCTTCAGGCGCCTGCTGGCGCATCTCGACACGCGCAGCGACGTTCAGAACATCGACCTGATGAACCTCGCCGGCTTCTGCCGCAACTGCCTCGCCAACTGGTACCGCGAGGCGGCGGAAGCCTCCGGCGTGCCGCTGACGAAGGAGGAGGCGCGCGAGATCGTCTACGGCATGCCCTACGAGGAGTGGCGCGCACGCCACCAGCGCGAGGCGACCGAGGCGCAGAAGACCGCCTTCGAGGCGAATCGCCCGGAGGAATGACGGCGGCACGTCGGCAAAAACCGCAATCCCCGCATATCGGGCCTTGATCTTGCCGGAACTTCGCGGCAGATCACGGCACCTTCGAATTTCCGGAACCAGCAAGGAGAACACCATGTCGGATGCCCACGGCGTCGCCCGCGACCAGCTTCGCGCTTTCATCGAGCGCATCGAGCGCCTCGAGGAGGAAAAGAAAACCATCGCCGACGACATCAAGGACGTCTACGGCGAGGCCAAGGGCGTCGGCTTCGACACGAAGATCCTGCGCAAGGTCATCCAGATCCGCAAGCAGGACAAGGACGAACGCATGGAGCAGGAGGCGATCCTTGACACCTACCTCCAGGCCCTCGGCATGGTCGACCTGCCGCCGGACGCGGAATGACGGCCGCGACGTCCCAACGAAAAGCCCGCCGGTCCGGCGGGCTTTTTCTTGCGGTCAGGAAGGCCTGACATCAGTTCTCGGCGAACTTGCGCACTTCCATGAAATTGACGGCGGTGCCGCTGAAGCGGGCGGGATCGACCGCCCCCTCCTCCTGCCGGAAGCCGGCGAGGTAGACGGTCGTCGGGGCGGCGCGCATGGTGCGGCTGACGAAGCGCGGCGCCTTGACCGGCTTGGACATGGTCGCGAAGCGGTCCTGCGTCAGGGCGAGCTGCGAGACGAGCTTCTGCGTCAGCTTCGGCTCGCCGCGGATCGCACCGCGGCTGGCGGCATCGGCGTCCTTCTTCTTCGGTCGGCCGCTCTTGCTCTTCGTCTCGGTCGCCGTCTGGGTGGCGAAGGCGTCGCCGCCGAGCGAACGGCCCGCCTCGGAGGCGGCAAGCGCCGCCATCTCGATCGTCCCCTCGCCGCCCGCCACGGCGGGGTCGGCAAGGGCCGCGAGCCCGGACCGATCGGCCGCGATGGGAAGCGCCACCTCGGCTTCGGCCGCCGCCATCAGCGCCGCGCGGCTCTGGTCGAGCTCGACTTCGGGCCGAAGCCCGGGGATCGGCACGCTGGAGAGCTCCTCGGCGTCCTCGACGGCAGCCATCTGCACCGCTTCCGCCTCCGCGTCGCCCGCCTGGCGGCGCACGCCGAGCAGCTCGGGCACCGGAACGGCATAGGCCGAGAGATCGACGAATTCGGGCTTGGCCTCCTCGGCCTTCGGCAGCGCCGCGTCGAGGGCGGCGACCGCGCCGCTGGTCGTCGGCGCGACGAGCGCGAGCTCGCTCAGGCTTTCGCCGGTCTGTTCCTTGAAGGCCGGGCGCACGAGCGGGATCGGTGCGGTGAAGGCCACTTCCGTTTCCGCCGCGATGGGCTTTTCTTCGGCCACCGCCTTCGCCGCGACGCGCACCGGCGTCTCCTCTTCCAGAGGCGCGGCGCTGGCGATGGCTTCGGGTTCCTCGTCCTCGTCGCCGCCGCCGCCGAACAGGGCGAGCAGGAAGTTGCCCTTGCGCTTCTTCGCCGACGCGCTCGGCGACGAACCGCCGCCGGCGACCTGCACCGAATCGGCGCCGACGCGGCGCTTGTAGTCGGCGATCGCCTGCTCGTAGCCGGGCAGCGGCTTGCCGTCGGTCGGGATATGCATGGTCTTGCCGTCGGGGAAGAGCTGCACCAGTTCCTGGCGGCTCATGCGCGGCCAGGCGCGCACGCTGCCGACGTCGAGATGCACGAAGGGCGAGCCCGAGGTCGGATAGTAGCCGACGCCGCCCACCTGGAACTTCATGGCGGTGGCGCGCAGCGCCGAGAGCTTCACGCCGGGAATGTAGAAGTCCATCGCCTTGCCGAGCATGTGCTGGCTCTTCTTGGCGACGCCCTTCGAGCGCGAGCGCAGCATCGAGTTGGTCGCCGGCGAGCGATAGGCGGAGACGACGTTGATGTAGCCGGTCGCGCCGACCTTCTGGTAGACCTCCCACACGAGGTCGAACAGACGCGGATCCATGCGGGTCGGCTCGTTGCGGCGCCAGTCGCGCAGGAAGCGGTTCAACTGGTCGAGACCGCGCTTGTCGTAGCGGCCGTTGCGCTTGAAGACGATCTCGGCCTTTTCCTTGGTGTGGATGTAATAGAGCTTGAGCGAGCGATTGCCGGTCTCCGCCTGGACGGGCGCGGGAACGGCGGCGGGCAGCACCAGCGCGGCCGACAGCACCGCGGCTGCCAACGTCCTGGGCAGCTTGCGCACCACGGCCTTGCACAGGCTACGCAGGGAGCGCCCCGGGAGCTTCATCGATGCGAACAAATTTGCCAAATCTATCCCCGTCCGGAGGACAACGACCGTCCGCTGTCCCAAATGACTGCCAAATGCGGTGAGAGCATGGCAAATCCGCCACACTCGCCGTCAGGGCCGTCTTATAGTGAACAATCCACTAACAGGGAATAAACGGCAATCGCTAAATCGCAAACGGCCGGAGAATCCGGCGTTTCAGGCGGCATCCTTCAGCGGATTGTCGGGGTCGATGCCGTAGTCCTTGAGCTTGCGGTAGAGCGTCGAGCGGCCGATTCCCAGCTTGCGGGCGACCTGGCTCATCTGGCCGTGGTAGAATTTCAGCGCGAAGCGGATCAGTTCCTCCTCCACCTCGGCGAGCTTGCGCACGTGGCCGCCGGGATCGACGCTGGCAATGACGTTCTCCGGCTCGCCGCGCACCGGTGCCCCGGCTGATTCGCCCGGACGGAAATCCGGATAGACGCTCGGAAGGCGCATGTCGGATAGCGGCTCGGCGATGCCCGCGCTCGCGGCCTCCCAGGTCACGGCGCCGTTCTCGGAAAGGCCGTAGCCCGGCACCTGGGCGGCGATCTGCGGAAAGTCGGCCGCCGTCAGTTCCCCGCCCTCCGACAGCACGACGGCGCGGAAGATGGCGTTTTCGAGCTGGCGGATGTTGCCCGGCCAGTCGTAGGCCGTCAGCAGCGCCATGGCGCCGGCCGACACCGCGATCGGCCGGGCGAGCTTCTGCTCGCCGGCGAAGCGCCGCACGAAGGCGCGCACGAGGACGGGAATGTCCTCCTTGCGCCGACGCAGCGCGGGAATGGTGATCGGGAAGACGTTGAGGCGGTAGTAGAGGTCCTCGCGGAAGCGGCCCTCGCGCACCTCGTTGACGAGATCGCGGTTGGTGGCCGAGATCAGCCGCACGTTGACCTTCTGCGGATAGCGCGCGCCGATCGTCTCGATCTCGCCCTGCTGGACGGCGCGCAGGAGCTTCACCTGCACCTCCAGCGGCAAATCGCCGATCTCGTCGAGGAACAGCGTGCCGCCGTCGGCCTCCATGAACTTGCCGGTGTGACGCTCGGTCGCGCCGGTGAAGGCGCCCTTCTCGTGGCCGAACAGGATGCTTTCCACCAGGTTGTGCGGGATCGCGCCGCAGTTGACGGTGACGAAGGGCTTTCCGGCCCGCTCGCTCGCCGCCTGGATGGCGCGCGCCACCATCTCCTTGCCGACGCCGGATTCGCCTTCGAGCACGACGGGAATGTTGGATTGCGCCGCGCGGCGGCCGAGGTCGATGACGCGCAGCATCTCGGGGCTTGCCGAGACGATGTCGTCGAAATGCACCGTCTCGCCGCGATGGCGCCGGCCGCCGCGGCGGCCGCCCTCGCGCTGGTCGCCCACCTTCAGCGCATTGCCGACGGCGATGCCGAGCCGTTCCGGCGAGACGGGCTTGACGACGAAGTCGAAGGCGCCGGCGCGCATGGCCGAGACCACCGTCTCGATGCCGCCCTGCCCCGTCTGCACGATGACGGGGATGGTGTTCTCCCGCTCGGCGAGCGCCTCCAGGAAGGCCGAACCGTTCATTTCCGGCATCATCAGGTCGAGGAGGATGACGTTGATCAGTCCGCCCTTGCGATCGAGCAGGTCGAGGCCGGCGCGGCCGTTCTCCGCCATATGGGCGACATGGCCTGCGCGCTCGATCATGTTCTTCAAGAGCCTGCGCTGGACAGGATCGTCGTCGATGACAAGAATATGGGCCGTCACTGGAACCTCCTTGCCGCAAGGCGTGCGTCATGCATGCCCGGGAACTGAACACCAGCGGACCTTGGCAGAAAGGGTTGAACATGCCGTTTTGAGAAAGGCTTGCATTTTAACCATTGCCGACGCAAGCAGGACGCCCGACCCGCCAGCCGCCCAAGAGCCGCCCCGAAGACCCGTCAAGGAAGACCGCCGATGACCCGCCACGTCCCCGCAATCCGCATCGACCGCGCCGCCACGGAAGCCGCAGCCGTAGAAGGCCTCGGCGCGCTTCCCGCCTGGAACCTCGCCGACCTCTATCCCGCGCCGGATTCGCCGGAATTCCGCCGCGACATGGAGAAGGCGCAAGCCGACGCGCTCGCCTTCGAGGCGAAATGGAAGGGCCGGCTGGACGCCGCGAGCGAGAAGACGGGCGACAAGGGCATCGGTGCCGCCGTGCGTGAATTCGAGGCGCTGGAGGACCTGCTCGGCCGCCTGATCTCCTACGCCGGCCTCACCTATTTCTCCAACACGACCGATCCGGCCAACGGCAAGCTCTACGGCGACACGCAGGCGAAGCTCACCGACATCGGCGCACATCTCCTGTTTTTCTCCCTTGAACTCAACAGGATAGAGGACGAGCGCCTCGCCGCCGCGCTGGAGCGCGATACGCTCGCCGCCCATTACCGGCCGTGGATCGAGGACCTGCGCAAGGACAAGCCCTACCAGCTCGACGACCGGACCGAGCAGCTCTTCCTCGAAAAGTCGATGACGGGGGCGGCCGCCTGGAACCGCCTGTTCGACGAGACCATGGCCTCGCTGCGCTACACGATCGACGGCGAGGCGGTGCCGCTCGAAGTGGCGCTGAACCAGCTCCAGTCGCCCGACCGCGAGGCGCGGCGCAAGGCGGCGGAGGCGCTCGCCGCCACCTTCCGGGAAAACCTGCGCACCTTCACGCTGATCACCAACACGCTCGCCAAGGACAAGGAGATCTCCGACCGCTGGCGCGGCTTCAAGGACATCGCCGACAGCCGGCATCTCGCCAACCGCGTGGAACCCGAGGTCGTCGCGGCCTTGGCGGAAGCCGTCCGCGAAGCGTATCCGCGCCTCTCCCACCGCTACTATGCGATGAAGGCGAAGTGGCTCGGAATGGAGCAGATGGACTACTGGGACCGCAACGCGCCGCTGCCCGAGACGCCGGACGCGACGATCCCGTGGAACGAGGCGCGCGACACCGTGCTCTCCGCCTACCGCGCCTTCTCGCCTGAAATGGCCGAGATCGCCAAAAAGTTCTTCGACCGCGGCTGGATCGACGCGCCGGTGCGGCCCGGCAAGGCGCCGGGCGCCTTCGCCCATCCGACCGTGCCGTCCGCCCACCCCTACGTGCTCGTCAACTACATGGGCAAGCCGCGCGACGTGATGACGCTCGCCCACGAGCTCGGCCACGGCGTGCACCAGGTGCTGGCCGGTGCGCAGGGCGCGCTGATGGCCTCCACGCCCTTGACGCTCGCCGAGACGGCCTCCGTCTTCGGCGAGATGCTGACCTTCCGCAGCCTGCTCGACCGCACGACGGACCGGCGCGAGCGCAAGGCCATGCTCGCCCAGAAGGTCGAGGACATGATCAACACGGTCGTGCGCCAGATCGCCTTCTACGAATTCGAGCGCAAGGTGCACACCGCCCGCAAGGAGGGCGAGCTCACCGCCGACCAGATCGGCGAATTGTGGCTCTCCGTGCAGGGCGAGAGCCTCGGCCCGGCGATCCGCATCTCCGAGGGCTACGAGACCTACTGGGCCTATATCCCCCATTTCATCCATTCGCCCTTCTACGTCTATGCCTATGCCTTCGGCGACTGCCTGGTGAACTCGCTCTATGCCGTCTACCAACAGGCGGAAGCGGGGTTCCAGGAGAAGTATTTCGAGCTCCTGAAGGCCGGCGGCACCAAGCACCATTCCGAGCTGCTGAAACCCTTCGGCCTCGATGCGGGCGATCCGTCGTTCTGGAGCAAGGGACTGTCGATGATCGAGGGGCTGATCGACGAGCTGGAAGCGCTTGATAGGGCATGACCGGCCGCCAACGCTATGTGCTTCTGAAGGACGATCGCGAGGACGTGACGACGGTCTTCGCCGATCCGCTCGACGTCGTCACCGTGCGCACCCGCGCGGGCTTCGAGCCGGCGTTCGCCCTGCTGCAGGAAGCGCATGCAGCGGGCCGCTGGATCGCCGGCTTCATGAGCTACGAGGCGGGCCATCTCTTCGAGGAGAAGCTCGCCCCCTACGCCATCGACAACCGGCCGACGCCGCTGATGAGCTTCGGCATCTTCGACGGGCCGGCGGAAAACCATCCGCTGGCCGCAGCGCGCCAGCGCGTCGAGAACGAGCCTTTCCTGACGGAACCGAAGGCGGCCTGGGATTTTCCGGCCTATCGCCAGCGCTTCGAGCGGCTGCACCGGCATCTCCGGCAGGGCGACTGCTACCAGGCGAACCTCACCATGCCGATCCGTGCCCGCTGGAACGGCGATCCGCTTTCCGCCTTCTGGTCGCTGATCGAGCGCCAGCCGGTGCGCTACGGCGCCTTCGTCTCGCTCGACGGGCCGATGATCCTTTCCCGTTCGCCGGAACTGTTCTTCGACATCGACCGCGACGGCTGGATCGAGACCCATCCGATGAAGGGCACCGCGCCGCGCGGGCGCGATGCCACGGAGGACGCGGAAATCGTCGCCGCCATGCGGGCCGACCCGAAGACGCAGGCCGAGAACCGCATGATCGTCGACCTGCTGCGCAACGACATCTCGCGCATCACCGAGGTCGGCACGCTCGACGTGCCGAAGCTCTTCGCCGTCGAGACCTATCCGACCGTGCACCAGATGGTGAGCCACGTGCGGGCGAGACTCGTGCCCGGCACGACGATCCGCGACATCTTCGCAGCCCTCTTTCCCTGCGGCTCGGTCACCGGCGCGCCGAAGATGCGGGCGATGGAGATCCTGCACGACCTCGAAGTCGGTCCGCGCGACGCCTATTGCGGCGCGATCGGCGTCATCGCCCCGGACGGCACCATGCGCTTCAACGTCGCCATCCGCACGATCTCGCTGTTCGAGAACGGCGAGGCCGTCTTCAACGTCGGCGGCGGCATCGTCTTCGATTCGCAGGCCGAGGCCGAATACGAGGAATGCCTGCTCAAGGCCCGCTTCGCCGTGGGGGACCAATGGATCTCTCGCTGATCGAGACGCTGCGTTGGGAGCCGGGGGCCGGATTCGTCCGGCTGGAGCGGCACCTTGCGCGGCTGGCGCGGTCGGCCGCAGCATTGGGACTGCCGGGGGCAGATGGGGCGCGGGAGGCGTTGCTTGCTGCGCTACCCTCCTCCGAAGGCAAGACTATCGCATATGGAACGATAAGGGAGCCCCCAGCCCCTTCTCCCCGCCGGGGAGAAGGTCGCGGCAGCGGGATGAGGGGGGGCCGTAGGCAGAATGCGGCGGGCTTGCCCCCTCATCCGGCCCTTCGGGCCACCTTCTCCCCGGCGGGGAGAAGGGGAAGCGGCGACGGCGCATGCACAGGCGATACCCCTGGAGCAGGCCCCGCCCCGCTCCGCATCCGCCTCGAACTCTTCACCGACGGCCGCATCGACGTCCAGACCGCTCCGTTCACACCCATCCCCACGGGCGCGACATGGCGCGTGAAGATCGCCGCGACCCGCCTCTCCTCCAACGACCCGCTGCTCTGCCACAAGACCTCCCGCCGCGCCGCCTATGCCGCCGCGCGCGCCGAATTCCCGGCGGCGGAAGCCGACGAGGTGCTGCTCCTCAACGAGCGCGGCGAGATCTGCGAGGGCACCATCACCTCGCTCTTCCTCGACGACGGCTCCGGCACGCTGAAGACGCCGCCGCTCTCCTGCGGCCTGCTTGCGGGCGTGCTGCGGGAGGAGCTTCTGCAAGAAGGCAGGGCGGAAGAACGGGTGCTCTATCCGCAGGACCTCGCCGGCCGGCCCTTCTTCCTCGGCAATTCCCTGCGCGGGCTGATCCCCGCTATCCTCCTCTGAAGCAAGCGGTTAAGAATATCGCCGGAGAGGCCGGGCGGCGCTCTTTATTGTGACAGGGAACTGTGCTCTAGCCCTCTCCGGAAGGCCCGCAGGGCCTCGGATACCGCCCCCAGGAGACGCGCCATGACAGACAGCACCTACCCGGTTTACGGCGAGATCACCGGCCCGATCGTCATGATCGGCTTCGGATCGATCGGGCGCGGCACGCTGCCGCTGATCGAGCGGCATTTCAGGTTCGACCGCAACCGGCTGATCGTCGTCGAGCCGCGCGAGGACGCCGCCGACGCGGAGATCTACGCCCGCCATGGCGTCCGCCACGTCAAGGCCCATGTCACCAGGGACAATTACAAGGATCTGCTGAAGCCGCTCTTCGCCGAGGGCGGCGGCCAGGCCTTCTGCGTCAACCTCTCCGTCGACACGGGCTCGCTCGACCTCATAAAACTCTGCCGCAAGCTGGACGTGCTCTATATCGACACGGTCGTCGAGCCCTGGCTCGGCTTCTACTTCGACAAGGACCTCAAGAACGCCGACCGCACCAACTATGCGCTGCGAGAGACCGTGCGCCGGGAGAAGCACAAGAACCCCGGCGGCACGACCGCCGTCTCCTGCTGCGGCGCCAATCCGGGCATGGTCTCCTGGTTCGTCAAGCAAGCGCTGGTCAATCTCGCGGGCGACCTCGAACTGAAATTCGAGGAACCGGCCGTGGACGACCGCCACGGCTGGGCGAAGCTGATGAAGAAGGCCGGCGTCAAGGGCATCCACATCGCCGAGCGCGACACCCAGCGCGCCCGCAACCCCAAGCCGCTCAACACCTTCTGGAACACCTGGTCGGTCGAAGGCTTCATCTCCGAGGGACTGCAGCCCTCCGAGCTCGGCTGGGGCACGCACGAGCAGTGGAAGCCGAAGAACGCCAGGGAGCACAAGAAGGGCTGCAGGGCGGCGATCTACCTCGAACAGCCGGGCGGCAACACGCGCGTGCGCACCTGGTGCCCGACGCCGGGCCCGCAATACGGCTTCCTCGTCACCCACAACGAGGCGATCTCGATCGCCGACTATTTCACCGCCCGCGACAAGGACGGCGACGTCACCTACCGCCCGACCTGCCACTATGCCTACCACCCGGCGAACGACGCCGTGCTGTCGCTGCACGAGATGTTCGGCAATGGCGGTAGGCCGCAGCCGGTGCTGCACGTGCTGGACGAGAACGAGCTCGTGGACGGCGCCGACGAGCTCGGCGTGCTCATCTACGGCCACGACAGGAACGCCTACTGGTACGGCTCGCGCCTGACGGTCGAGGAGACCCGCAACCTCGCGCCCTACCAGAACGCGACGGGCCTGCAGGTGACCTCGGCCGTGCTCGCCGGCATGGTCTGGGCGCTGGAGAACCCGAAGGCCGGCATCGTCGAGGCCGACGAGATGGACTACCGTCGCTGCCTGGAAGTCCAGCGCCCCTATCTCGGCCCGGTCGAGGGCCACTATACGGACTGGACCCCGCTCGACGGCCGCCCGGGCCTGTTCCCGGAAGACCTCGACACGAAGGACCCCTGGCAGTTCCGCAACATCCTGGTGCGCTGATCCCGGTCGCAGGCGTCTTCGCTTTCGGCGGGATAACGCCCGGCGCGCGCCTGCCGCCGTCTTGCTTTCGCCGCCTCTTCGCGGCATGGTTTGGCCGAACGGGCGGGCGGTGCCCACGCTGTCGCGACCCCCAGGAGATTGAGATGAAGCCGACCACTGCCCTGAGCCTGCTTGCCGCCGCCGCAGCCCTCGCATCCTGCCAGACGGAACGCGCGCCGCGCGAGATGCCCGTCGCACAGCGGCCGCAGCCGACCGGCGTCGAAGGCGCATGGGTGGACCCGAACGGCATCGTCTCGACCTTCGCGGGCGGCACCTTCTCGACACGCACGACCGACACGAACCAGCTTCTCGCCTCGGGCACCTATATCAACATCAGCCCGACGCTGGTCGAGATCGACATGACCTCGCTGGTGCGCAACACCCGCTCCAAGGTCAATTGCGCGCTCGTCAGCCTGAGCCAGCTCAACTGCACCACGGCCGAGGGCGCGCAGTTCTCGCTCGCCCGCCGCGCCTGAGGCGTCGATCCGTATCCTTCCGGAAGGGGCCGCACGGCCCCTTTTTCGTTTCCGCGCCTCTTGATGTTGCCGGAAAGCGGTGAAAACATCCGCGGACGGGTCACACGCCCTCGGCCGGCACGGCGCGGGGCAACCATGGAGAACGGACCATGACGATCTTCCGAACCGGCCTGCTTGCGGCCTCGCTCATCGTTCTTTCCGGCGGCGCGGCCTTCGCCGACTACGAACTCGACATCCTGCACATCAACGACCTGCATTCGCGCATCGAGGCGATCAACGCCTTCGATTCGACCTGCTCGGCGGAGGAGGAAGGCAAGAACGAATGCTTCGGCGGCGTCGCCCGCCTCAAGACGGCGATCGACGCCGAGCGCCAGGCGCTGTCCGGCAGGAACGTATTGCTGCTGAATGCCGGCGACAATTTCCAGGGCTCGCTGTTCTACACGACCTACAAGGGCGCGGTCGAAGCCGAGTTCCTGAACCTCATGAAGTTCGACGCCATGACCGTCGGCAACCACGAGTTCGACGACAGCGAGGACGGGCTCGCGACCTTCCTCGACAAGGTCGAGTTCCCGGTCGTGACCGCCAATGTCGCCGCCGGCGCGAGCTCCAAGCTCGGCGACCGCATCAAACCCTTCGTCGTCATCGAGCGCGGCGGCGAGAAGATCGGCATCGTCGGCGCGGTGGCGAACGACACGGCGGAGATCTCCTCGCCCGGCGACAACGTGCTGATCGGCGACGACGTCGCCGACATCACCGCGGCGGTCGGGGAACTGAAGAAGCAGGGCATCGACAAGATCGTCGCCCTCACCCATGTCGGCTATCCGCGCGACCTCGCGGCGATCGCCAAGATCCCCGACGTCGACGTGGTGGTCGGAGGCCACACGCATACCCTCCTCTCCAACACCGCCGACAAGGCGGAAGGCCCCTATCCGACGCTGGTCGACAATCCCGGCGGCTACAAGGTGCCGGTCGTGCAGGCGGGCGCCTATTCGAAATATCTCGGCAAGCTGAAGGTCGTCTTCGACGACGCGGGCGTCGTCAGGCAAGCGACCGGCGAGCCGGTCCTGATCGATTCGGCGTTCAAGCCGGACGAGGCGGTCGCCGCGCGCATCAAGGAGCTTGCCGGCCCGATCGAGGAGCTGAAGAACAAGATCGTCGCGGAAACCGCCGCTCCCGTCGACGGTTCGCGCGAGACCTGCCGCGCGGCCGAATGCCAGATGGGCAACCTCGTCGCCGACGCCATCCTCGACCGCACGAAGGACCAGGGCATGACGATCGCCGTCACCAATGGCGGCGGGCTTCGCGCCTCGATCGACGCCGGCCCGGTCTCCATGGGCGAGGTGCTCTCCATCCTGCCGTTCCAGAACACCGTCGCCACCTTCCAGCTCAAGGGCTCGGACCTCACCGCCGCGCTCGAGAACGGCCTCGGCCAGATCGAGGAGGGCGCCGGCCGCTTCCCGCAGGTCTCCGGCCTGAAATACACCTTCGACAAGACGAAGCCGGCCGGCAGCCGCCTCGTCTCGGTCGAGGCGAAGGAGGGTGACGCCTTCGTGCCGCTCGACCCGGAAAAGACCTACGGCGTCGCCTCGAACAACTACATGCGCGCCGGCGGCGACGGCTATTCGGTCTTCGCGACGGCCGCGACGAACGCCTACGACTTCGGCCCGAACCTCGAAGTCGTGGTCGCCGACTATCTCGCCGCGCACCGCCCCTACACGCCCTATACGGACGGCCGCATCGCCGAGGCGGCCGCCCCTGCCGCCGAGACGCAGGCGACCGCGGAAACGGCCGGCGAGGCCGCGAGCACGGAAACCGCGCCCGCCGCCGGCGCCGAAACCGGGACGGCCGCGAGATCGGCGGAGACCCCGGCGGACGCAACCGGCGGCGGCGAAACGGCGGAGGCCGCCACGCCGGCCGGCGGCAAGCATGTCGTCGTGCGCGGCGACACGCTCTGGGATCTCGCCAGGGAAGCCTATGGCGACGGCACGCTGTGGCGGCGCATCTCCGAGGCGAACGGCAATCCGCGCCCGCGGGCGCTCGCCATCGGCAGCGAACTGGAGATCCCGGCGCGGTAAGGACAATTTGCCCCATCCGCCACGCCGGTCCGGGCTTCCCCGGGCCGGCGATTCTTTTTAGAACGGTTGTGAACCGCTCCCAGACAGGAACCCGTCATGCAGCAAGCCGCCGCCAAGCCCGCCAGCCATCCGCCCGCCAGATACGGGAAGGTCGGCGTGCTGCTCGTCAATCTCGGCACGCCGGACGGCACCGACTACACCTCGATGCGCCGCTACCTCAAGGAATTCCTGACGGACAGCCGGGTGATCGAATGGCCGAAGATCGCCTGGTACCCGATCCTGTTCGGCATCGTCCTCAACACCCGCCCCGGCAAGGTCGGCAAGGCCTACGAGACGATCTGGAACAAGGAGCGGAACGAGAGCTTCCTGCGCACCTACACGCGCAGCCAGGCCGAGCTGATGGCGAAATCCTTCGCCGACCGCCCCGAGGTCGTCGTCGACTGGGCGATGCGCTACGGCCAGCCCTCCATCGCCTCGCGCATGGAATACCTGCAGAAGGAAGGCTGCGAGCGCATCCTCGTCTTCCCGCTCTATCCGCAATATGCCGCGGCGACGACCGCGACGGTGAACGACAAGGCCTTCGAGGCGCTTCTGAAGATGCGCTGGCAGCCGGCGCTGCGCACCGTGCCGCCCTATCACGACGACCCGGTCTATATCGACGCGCTCGCCGTCTCGATCGAGAAGTACCTCGCCGGCCTCGACTGGGAGCCGGAGAAGCTCATCACCTCCTTCCACGGCATTCCGAAGAGCTATTTCGAGAAGGGCGATCCCTATTACTGCCAGTGTCAGAAGACCGCGCGGCTCCTGCGCCACCGGCTCGGCTGGTCCGAGGAACGGCTGATCGTCACCTTCCAGTCGCGCTTCGGGCCGGAGGAATGGCTGCAGCCCTACACGGACAAGACGGTGGAGAAACTGGCGCAGGAAGGCGTCAAGCGCATCGCCGTCATCAATCCCGGCTTCGTCTCCGACTGCCTGGAGACGCTGGAGGAGATCGCCGAGCAGGCGGCCGAGAGCTTCCACCACAACGGCGGCGAGAAGTTCGCGCACATCCCCTGTCTCAACGATTCGCCGGAAGGCATGGCCGTGCTGGAGACGGTGGTGCGCCGCGAGCTTTCCGGCTGGATCTGACAGAGGAATTCGGCCGTTCCGTCAAATAGACTGGCGTTCGGGCGCGTATTCCTTAGAGTGGCGGCGCGCCGCATCTTTCGAGGGAGAGCACCATGTCCTTGGCCGGATTGGATATCGTCGTCATCGCGCTCGTGGTTCTTGTCATCCTGATCCTGTTCGCGGGGATCAAGACTGTGCCGCAGGGCTACCAGTACACGGTCGAGCGTTTCGGACGCTACACGCGCACGCTCGAGCCAGGCCTCAACCTGATCGTCCCCTTCATCGACCGCATCGGCGCGAAGATGAACGTGATGGAGCAGGTGCTCGACATCCCGACGCAGGAGGTCATCACCCGCGACAATGCGAGCGTCTCGGCCGACGCCGTCGCCTTCTACCAGGTGCTGAACCCGGCGCAGGCCGCCTATCAGGTCGCCCATCTCGAGCACGCCATCATCAACCTGACGATGACCAACATCCGCTCGGTCATGGGCTCGATGGACCTCGACGAGCTGCTCTCGAACCGCGACCGCATCAACGACCAGCTGCTGCGCGTCGTCGACGAGGCGGCG
This sequence comes from Shinella pollutisoli, assembly GCF_024609765.1. Taxonomy (GTDB): domain Bacteria; phylum Pseudomonadota; class Alphaproteobacteria; order Rhizobiales; family Rhizobiaceae; genus Shinella; species Shinella pollutisoli. The sequence continues at coordinate 229,941 of NZ_JANFDG010000002.1, read as the reverse complement.
CACCCTTGGGGCGTCAAGATCACCCGCGTCGAGATCAAGGACATCGCGCCCCCGAAGGACCTCGTCGACGCCATGGCCCGGCAGATGAAGGCCGAGCGCGAGAAGCGCGCGCAGGTGCTGGAGGCCGAGGGCTCGCGCAACGCGCAGATCCTGCGCGCAGAGGGCGCCAAGCAATCGGCCATCCTGGAGGCGGAGGGCCTGCGCGAGGCGGCCTTCCGAGACGCGGAGGCCCGCGAACGCCTCGCCGAGGCCGAGGCCAAGGCGACGCGCATGGTCTCCGAGGCGATCGCCTCGGGCGACGTGCAGGCGATCAACTACTTCGTCGCGCAGAAATACACCGAGGCGATGGCGGCGATCGGCAAAGCGCCGAATTCGAAGATCGTGCTGATGCCGATGGAGGCGTCCTCGCTGGTCGGCTCGCTCGGCGGCATCGGCGCCATCGCGAAGGAGGTCTTCGGCGACGGGTCCGCCCCCGCCGAGACGGGCCGCGCGCGACGCTCGACGCCGGCAAGCGGCGGCGGCGCATCCGCGTCCTTCCGCAATCCGTTCGACACGCCGCCGCAGCAGGGGAGCTGACCGATGCTCGCCCGCATCATCGCCGAGCTCGGCCCCTGGGCCTGGTGGGTGCTCGGCATCGTGCTGCTCATCCTGGAAGTGCTGATGCCGGGCGTGTTCCTGGTGTGGATCGGCATCGCCGCGATCCTCACCGGCGCGCTGTCGCTCGTGCTGTGGGAGCAGGCCGCCTGGACCTGGCAGGTGCAGTGGATAGTCTTCGCCGCGCTGTCGCTTGCCGCGGCCCTCGTCGGCCGCCGGATCGTCCGCAGCCGCGGCGACAAGTCCGACCAGCCCTATCTCAACCAGCGCGGCCGCAGCCTCGTCGGCCGGACCGCGGTGCTGGAGCAGCCGATCCGCGAGGGTCGCGGCCGCATCCGCCTGGACGATACCGTATGGACGGTGGAAGGGCCCGACCTGCCGGTCGGCGCGCGCGTGCGCGTCACCGCCAGCAACGGGCGCGACCTGACGGTGGAGGAAGCCTGAGCCTCAGGCGACGCCGATCCGCAGCAGGTCGTGGAAATGCACGATGCCGACGGGCCGGAGGGTCTCGTCGGTGACGATCAGCGCCGAGATATTGTGCTGGTTGAGCAGGCCGAGCGCGGCGGTGGCGAGCGTCGTCGGCTTCACCGTCTTCGGCGCGCGGGTCATGATGTCGTCGACGATCAGCTCGGCGAGATTGCGCGAGAGGTTGCGCGCGATGTCGCCGTCGGTGACGATGCCGGCGAGCACGCCGTCCTCGTCGATCACGCCGACGCAGCCGTAGCGCTTCTGCGCCAGCATCATGACCGCATCGGGCATGCCGGTGCCGAGCGGCACGAGTGGCATGTACTCGCCGCTGTGCATGATGTCGGCCACGTGCGACAGGCTCGCGCCGAGCTTGCCGCCCGGGTGGAAGGTCTTGAAGTCGGTCGCGGTGAAGCCGCGCGCTTCGAGCAGCGCCACGGCGAGCGCGTCGCCGAGCGCGAGCTGCATCAGCGTCGAGGTGGTCGGTGCGAGCCCGTGCGGGCAGGCCTCCTGCTCCTTCGGCAGCAGCAGCACGGTGTCGGCCTCGCGCGCCAGCGTCGAGCGCTCGCCGGAGGTCAGCGCGATCAGCGGGATGGAGAAGCGGCGCGTATAGGAGATGATGCCCTGCAGCTCGGCGCTCTCGCCGCTCCACGACAGCGCGAGCACCACGTCGTCGCGGCCGATCATGCCGAGATCGCCGTGATTCGCCTCGACCGGATGGACGAAGAAGGAGGGCGTGCCGGTGGAGGCGAGCGTGGCGGCGATCTTCGCGCCGATATGGCCTGACTTGCCGATGCCGGTGACGATGACGCGGCCGCTGATCTCGCCGATCGTGCGCACGGCCTCGCAGAAGGCGTCGTAGAGCCGCCCCTCAAGGGCGGCCGAAAGGGCGACGAGCCCCGCCTTTTCCGTCTCGACGGTGCGGATCGCCGAAGCGATGGCGCCGTTGCTGTCAACTTTGGCCTGTCTCTTGATCATGCGCGTTTCGTTACCGCTTTTGCGGCCGTCTGTCCATGCGTTCCGATGCGGGAAAGGCCTCGGCAACCATCCGTTAACCACATCGGTTTACGTTCGCTTAGGAAACGCGCGGGGACCGCAGGCCACAATGGCACAGGCAACGACAACGGATCGCAGGGCGGCAATGGCGCGCCTGTCACGGTCTCTGGCCGGGCTTCTGCTCGCCGGCACGATGCTCGCGTCCGCCGCCGCCGCGCAGGAACAGCTCTCGGCGGAGCCGGACGTCCTTGCGGACCAGGCCGCGACGAGCGCCTTCGCCACACCGGTCGCCGCGGACGACGGCGCGGCATTTGCCGCCCCCGACGACCGCCGCGACCCGCTGCCCGGCGCCGGGCAGGATCCGTTCGCGGCCGACGCGGACGACGGCGATCCCGGCCGCGTCGGCCGCGAGGGCCTGCGGCTCAACATGCGGGAAGGTCCCGTCGAGGGACGCGGCGGCTCGGGCGGCAGCGGCGACGAGGCGCTGGGCGTCCGTCTCGGCACCTTCGTCCTGAAGCCGTCCATCTCCCAAGGCATCAGCACGGAACGCACGGCCTCCGGCGGCACCTCGACGAGCCGCTCCTTCTCCCAGACGGGCCTGCGCGGCTCGCTCGTCTCCGACTGGTCGCGCCACCAGCTCTCGATCGAGGCGGACGGCGTCTACGAGCGCAACATCAGCGGCTCCGGCGAGACCGAGCCTTCCGCGCGCATCGGCGCCGACCTCAGGCTGGACCTCGCCGACGACACGATCGCCAACCTGAGGGCCGGCTACGACTTCAAGCGGGAAAGTTCCAGCGACCCCAACGCGGTGACCGGCGCCACCGTCCAGTCGGGCGTGCACGGCTTCGAGGGCGGAGCGAGCGTGATGCGCGACTTCGGCCTCATCCGCGGCACGGTCGGCATCGGGCTCCGGCGGGAGATCTTCGGCTCCGCGACGCTCGCCGACGGCAGCGAGCTTTCGCTTTCCGACCGCGACAATGTCGCCGGGACGCTGACCGCCCGCGTCGGCTACGAGCTGTCGCCGGCGCTGATCCCCTATCTCGAAGCCTCGGCCGGCCGCACCCTCTACGACGAGGAACGCGATTCGCTCGGCTACGAGCGCGCCTCCACCACCTTCGGCGGACGCGCGGGCGTCGAGGTCGATCTCGGCGAGAAGCTGCGCGGCGACCTCGGCTTCGGCTACAAGCGGGCGAAGCTCGACGACGACAGGCTCGCCGCCATCGGCGCGGCGACGGTCGACGGCTCCGTCTTCTGGTCGCCGCAGCGCGGCACCGACCTTCGCCTCGGCTTCGCGACCTCGATCGAGCCGTCGACGGCCGCCGGCCAGAGCGGCTACGTCTCCTACGAGACCAACGCGGAACTCGCCCACGAACTGCGCGAGAACCTCGTCGCCCGGCTGAGCGGCGCCTACACCTGGCGTGACCTGCCGACGGCGCTCGGCCCCGACCAGCACATCTACACGATCGGCACGGGGCTCACCTGGGACATCAACCGCTGGCTGGCGCTGACCGGCGACGTCTCCTACGAGCTGACCCGGCAGGCGCATACCTCCGACACGGGCGTCACCCGTGCCGGAATCGGCCTGGTCGTGCGGCGCTGAGGCCTATTTCAGGTCCGCGACCAGCGCCTTCAGCGGTTCCTCGATCGACGGACGGATGTCGGCGCGCGCGAGCGCGAAGGCGATGTTGGCGAGGATGAAGCCGTCCTTCGCGCCGCAGTCGTAGGTCTCGCCGCGGAAGTGATAGGCGGCGAACGCCTGGGCCTCGGCGAGCTTCACCATCGCGTCGGTGAGCTGGATCTCGTTGCCGGCGCCGCGCTCCTGCGTGGCGAGGATCGCGAAGATCTCCGGCTGCAGGATGTAGCGGCCGTTGATGAAGAAGTTGGAGGGCGCGGTGCCCTGCGGCGGCTTCTCGACCATCTTCGTGATCGCGAAGCCCTCGCCGATCGTCTCGCCCACACCGACGATGCCGTATTTGTGCGCCTGGTCGGGCGCGCATTCCTCGACGGCGATGACATTGGCGCCGCTCTGCTCGAAGAGCTCGACCATGCCCTTCATACAGCCCTTCTCGCCCTTCATGATCATGTCGGGAAGCAGCAGCGCGAAGGGCTCGTTGCCGACGAGCTCGCGCGCGCACCAGACCGCATGGCCGAGGCCGAGCGGCTCCTGCTGGCGCGTGAAGCTGGTCGAGCCCGCGAGCGGCAGGATGCTGTCGAGCAGCGTCAGCTCGGCCGTCTTGTTGCGGGCGCGCAGCGTCTGCTCCAGCTCCACCTGGATGTCGAAATAGTCCTCGATGACGGCCTTGGAGCGGCCGGTGACGAAGATCAGGTGCTCGATCCCGGCATCCAGCGCCTCGTCGACCACATACTGGATGACGGGCCGGTCGACGACCGTCAGCATTTCCTTCGGCACGGCCTTGGTTGCGGGAAGGAAGCGGGTTCCGAGACCCGCGACGGGAAACACGGCCTTACGGACCTTGCGTGCGTCAGACATCATTCACCTCGTTGAGACCCGGACCGTCATGGCGCGGGCATGCGTGAGCGGGAATAGGGCGAATTTGCTATTTTTTTGCAAAGGGAGACGCGCCCCGGCTTTGATGGTAAAGAATTTGTTGACTTCGTTTTTATAAGTTTTGCGTCCAGCCGGGGATTTTCAACCATCGACCCGAAATTTGAAAAACGGAACCGACAGCCGATGACACAGAATCTCACCACCGTTCTGCGCCGATCTGCGCTCACCCTCCTCCTTTCGGCCGGCCTCATGGGCCCGGCGACGACCGCCCGGGCAGATGCGGGCTTCCAGAAATGGATTGCCAATTTCTACGCGACGGCCGCCGAGAACGGTATCAGTAAGGCGACCTATCAGAAGGCGTTTTCGGGCGTCAAGACGCCGGACCAGTCCGTCCTCGAAAAGGCCGCCTACCAGCCGGAGTTCAAGCACAAGATCTGGGACTACCTCGATTCCCGCGTGAACCCCTACACCGTGCGCATCGGCCGGGAAATGGCCGCCAAGCACGGCCGCACGCTCGCCGCGATCGAGAAGCATTTCGGCGTCGACCGCCATATCCTGCTCGCCATCTGGTCGATGGAATCGAACTACGGCGCGGTGCTGTCGAAGGACGACCGGCTGCACTACGTGCCGCGCGCGCTCGCGACCCTCGCCTATGCCGACAAGAAGCGCTCCACCTATGCGAAGAAGCAGCTCGTCGCGGCGCTCAAGATCATCCAGCGCGGCGACATCGCAGCCTCCGAGATGACCGGCTCCTGGGCCGGCGCCATGGGCCATACCCAGTTCATCCCGTCGAGCTACCTGATCTACGCGATCGACGCCGACGGCAACGGCCACCGCGACATCTGGAACTCCGTGCCCGACGCGCTGGCGACGGCCGCCAACCTGCTCGCCAAGAACGGCTGGCAGCCGGGCAAGACCTGGGGCTACGAGGTGGTCGTGCCGAAGGGCGGCGAGAAGTATTCCGGCCAGACGAAGACGCTCGCCCAATGGGCGAAGCTCGGCTTCGCGCGCCCGAGCGGCAGCGGCTTCAAGAACGGCAAGGACCGGGCCGAGCTGAAGCTGCCCGCCGGCGGCGGCCCCGGCTTCCTGATGACCAAGAACTTCTTCGTCATCAAGCGCTACAACGCCTCCGATTCCTATGCCCTCGGCGTCGGCATGCTGGCCGACCAGCTCGCCGGCTACAGCGGCATGAGGCAGCGCTGGCCGCGCCCGGACGGCGCGCTCGACATTTCCGAGAAGTTCGAGCTGCAGACGCGTCTCAAGGAGCTCGGCTACTACGAGGGCGAGGTCGACGGCAATTTCGGCTCCGGCTCGAAGGCCGCCATCCAGGCCTTCCAGAACCGCATGGGGCTTGCCGCCGACGGGCAGCCGAGCCAGGAACTGCTGCGCGCGCTCAGGCGATGATCCGGGCTTCCTCTTGCCGCGCGCATTTGCCATCATGCCGCCATCGGGATGGACGAACCTGACCGCGGCAGGAAAAGAGACGCAATGGCAAAGACGATCCCCATCGTGCGTGCGGCGCTGGCCGCGGTTGTCGCCGCGGCCCTCGTCGTGCCGGCGGCCGCGCAGGAGCCCGTGAAGCGCAAGACGATCCTGGAAATGCTCTTCGGCACGCCGAAGGGCAAGAAGGTCGAAAGCGAGCCCGCCGCCAGGAAGGCCACCCCGACCAAGCGCGTGAAGAAGCGGCCGAAGGCGGTCGAGACCGTCGAGAAGCCCGCAGCCGTCGAGAAGCGCAGCGACGCCCGCAAGGTCCTCGTCGTCGGCGACTTCATCGCCGGCGGTCTCGGCGAGGGCCTGGAGGAAGCCTTCGAGACGACGCCCGGCATCGTCGTCGAGCGCCGCACCAACGGCTCCTCCGGCGTCGTGCGCGACGACTACTACGACTGGCCGGCCAACCTGCCGGGGCTGATCGCGGAGACGGCACCCGCCGTCGTGGTCGTCAGCATGGGCGCCAACGACCGCCAGCAGATGACGGTGGCCGACGCCAAGGAGAAATTCCGCTCCGAAGGCTGGACGAAGGAATACGAGGCGCGCGTCGCCCGCATCGCGGCACTCGCCAGGCAGGGCGGCCGGCCGCTGTTCTGGGTCGGCATGCCCGCCTTCCAGTCCTCGGCGATGACCGCCGACATGACGACGCTCAACACCATCTACCGCGCGCAGGTGGAGAAGGCGGGCGGCGAGTTCATCGACATCTGGGACGGCTTCGTCGACGAGGAGGGTCGCTTCGTCACCTCCGGCTCGGACATCAACGGCCAGCAGGTGCGCCTGCGCGGCTCGGACGGCATCAACCTCACCAAGGCCGGCAAGCGCAAGCTCGCCTTCTATGTCGAGAAGGAGATCCGCCGCGTGCTCGGCGACGCGGCGACGGACGGCACCGGCCGCCAGGGCGATCTCAAGGACCTCGTCGTCGTCGCGCCCGCCGAGGACGCCGAGATCACCCAGACGCAGCCGATCGCGCTCACCGATCCGGCGCTCGACGGCGGCACCGCCCTTCTCGGCGGCGCCGTGGCGGCCAAGGGCAACGGCAAGAGCCCGCGCGAGAAGCTGGTCGAGAAGGGCGAGGTCGCCGACGCGCCGCTCGGCCGCGTCGACGACTTCCGGCTCCGGGCGGCGCCTTGAGGGCAAGGCGCGAACGGCCTTGCATTCAGGGAAAGACTAACCCGTGACGCGCGGCAGCGTCACGCGGGCGCAAAGCCCCGGATCGCGGTTCTCCAGCGTGAAGGTGCCGTTCGCCTCGGCCACGAAGCTTTCGACGATCGCCAGGCCGAGGCCGGCGCCCTCGCTGGTCGAATCGAGGCGGCCGCCGCGCTTCAGCACGAAGCCGATCTCCGATTCGGGAATGCCCGGCCCGTCGTCGATCACCTCGAGGACGGCCTCGCCGCCGGAAGGCCGCGCGGCGATGGCAACGCGCGAGACGGCGTAGCGCGCCGCGTTCTCGGCGAGGCTGCCGACGATCTCGGCGAGGTCTTCCGCATCGACGCGCACGAGGATGCCCTCGGCGACGTCCTGCCGCCAGTCGAGCATGCGGCCGGCCGGCGTGCGCGAGACGACGCTCACCACCTGCGAGACAACGCGGGCGAGGTCGCTGCGCGCGGTATGGCCGCGCTCCGCCTGGCGTGCCCGGGCCATCTCGTGGTCGACGTGCCGGCGCATACGGGCGATGATCGCCTCGATGTCGCGGGCGATCGCCTCCTCGCCCTTCTCGCGCAGCCGGAGCACGTCGCCGGAGAGTATCTGCAACGGCGTCTTGAAGCCGTGCGCGAGGTCGGCCGCCCGCTCGCGCGCCTTGCGGAGCTGGTTCTCGCGCGATTGCAGGAGCGCGTCCACCTCGCCGGTGAGCGGCAGGACCTCGTCGGGGAAATCGCCGCCGAGCCGCTCCGCCTTGCCGGCGCGGATCGCCGAAAGCCGGCCGGTGAGCGTGGCGAGCGGTCTGAGGCCGACGACGATCTGCACGAAGCTCGCCGCGAGCAGCAAGGCCGCGAGCGCCTCCAGATAGGGCAGGAGGTCGCCCTCGAACTCCTTCGTCGCCCGGGCGATGTCGCCGCGGTCGACCGCGACGGCCACCCGGAGCGGGCGGGCGCCGGCGCGCGCCGGCATCACCACCTCCCGCTCGACGAGCAGCAGCGGCACGCCGCCCGGCCCGTCGATCGTCTCCGTGCGGATGGCGCCGGGGGTCGTCGCCGGCAGCGCCAGCACGCCGTCCCACAGCGAGCGCGAGCGCAGGCGCTCCCCGTCCCCCTCGATCTGCCAATAGAGGCCGGAGAGCGGGCGCTCGAAGCGCGGGTCGACCGGCGGGCGGACGAGATGCAGCGCGGCGCCCGGCTGCTCCGAGATGCCGGCGATGATCTGGTTGAGGTGCGCGGTCAGCTCGGCGGCGATGCGCCGCTCGACATGGCGCTCGAACAGCATGGACAGAACGAAGAACGCCGCCACGAGGGCGGCGGCGATCGAGGCGGCGCCCGCCAGCGCGAGACGCAGCCGCAGCGACCGCGGCGTCATGGCGCGTGCTCGCCCATGTAGTAGCCGAAGCCGCGCCGCGTGCCGATGGCGAAGGCGCCGAGCTTCTTGCGCAGCCGCGCCACCAGCGCCTCCAGCGCGTTGGCGTCGCGCGAGTAGTCGTCGCCGTAGAGATGCTCCTGCAGCTCGGTCGGCGGCACGATGCGGTCGCGATGGTGGCCGAGATAGCTGACGAGCCGGTATTCGAGCGGCGTCAGCGCCTGCGGCACGCCGTTCACGCTGACGCGCATGGCGCGCGTGTCGATGGTGACGGGACCGATGGCGATCGTCGCCGCCCCGTGGCCGACCGAACGGCGGATGAGGGCACGCACGCGCGCCAGGAGCTCCTCGAACTGGAAGGGTTTCGGCAGGTAGTCGTCCGCGCCCGCGTCGATGCCCTCCACCCGCTCGGCCCAGCTGCCGCGCGCCGTCAGGACGAGCACGGGCATGTGCCGGTCGTTCGCCCGCCAGCGCTTCAGCACCGTCATGCCGTCCATGCCCGGCAGGCCGAGGTCGAGGATGACGAGGTCGTAGTCCTCGGTGTCGCCGAGGAACCAGGCTTCCTTGCCGTCCGAGGCGGTCTCGACGGAATAGCCGGCAGCCGTCAGCACGGCCGCCACGTCCGATGCGATACGGGCATCGTCCTCGACGAGAAGCAGGCGCATCAGTCCCCGTCATCCTCCACGATCGCCATGGTCTTGGCATCGATCTGCAGTTCGATGATCTGTCCGGTCGGCTGGATGAATTCCAGCTCGTATATATACCGGCCGTTCTCGCGCTCAAGCTCGATCTCGATGAGGTCGCCCTCGACATGCTTGCGCGCCTCGGCGATCACCTCTTCCAGCGGGCGGACGAGCCCCTGCTCCAGCGCCTGGCGCGCCTCCTCGTGCTCCTGCGCGTCGTCGTCCGTGTTCGCATCGACGGACGGTGCGGCGCCGAGGGCCAGGAGCACGGCAAGCGTGACGGAGAGAGGGCTCGAAAGACGTCGGATCATGCCGTCCCTATAAGGGCTCGCGGCTGACAAATCGCTGACAGGCCCTGTCAGGCGGCGAAAAGGCGATCCGTGCCAAACCCGTCCCATCGCAGCAGGAAAGGACCTCGCCATGCCCACCAGTCTCCTCCGCTTCACCGCGCTCGCCGCCGGCCTCCTCATGACGGCCGCCGCCGGCTGGGCGGAAACCTCCCCCGCACAGATCCGCACGCAGAAGACGCTGGAAGAGGTCGTCGTCGACCTTTCCGCAAAGGGCTATCTCATCCGGGAAATCGAGATGGACGACGGCCACTTCGAGGCGACGGTCGTCGATCCGCAGAACGTCGTCAGCAAGGCCGTGATCGACGGCACCACCGGCGAGATCCGTCGCATCGAACGCAAGCGCTGACCGCTTCCCTTGAACGCCGGCCCGCGGCGCGGGCCTCCCAACAGAAGGATATCTTCCCATGGCACGAATCATCGGCAACTCCAACGCCAACACGCTGCGCGGCAAGTCCGTCGCCGACGACCTCTACGGCAAGGGCGGCAACGACAAGCTCTACGGCTACGGCGGCGACGACGACCTGAACGGCGGCTCCGGCAACGACCGGCTCCAGGGCGGAACCGGCAACGACGACCTCCACGGCGGTTCCGGGCGCGACACCTTCGTCTTCACCAGCGGCCGCGACGAGATCGAGGACTTCTCCACCCGCAGCGACAAGATCGTCATCGACACCAAGCTCGGCGTCGACAGCTTCTCCGAGCTGATGGCCCGCGCCCGCTCCATCGACGGCGGCGAGGACGTGCGCATCGACTTCGGCCGGGGCCACACGCTGACGCTGGAGGACGTGAAGCTCTCGAGCCTCAAGGCGAGCCACTTCACCTTCACCTCGGTGAACACCCGCGAACCGACGGACCCGCTGTCCGGTGACAACACGCTGCACGGCAACAGCGGCGCCAACAAGATCTCCGGCGGCGCCGGTAACGACCGGATCTTCGGCCACGGCGGCAACGACCGGCTGAACGGCGACGGCGGCAACGACAGGCTCTACGGCGGCAACGGCCATGACGACCTGAAGGGCGGCTCCGGGCGCGACTACCTCTCCGGCGGCGCCGGCAATGATGACCTCGAAGGCGGCTCCGGCAACGACAGGCTGAACGGCGGAACGGGCTACAACGAGCTCGAAGGCGGCGCCGGCAGCGACACCTTCGTCTTCGCCGCAGGCAAGACCGAGATCGAGGACTTCCGTTCGGGCGTCGACCGGATCACGATCGACAAGGGCCTCGGCGTCTCGAGCTTCGGCCAGCTGAAGGCGACCGCCCGCACCGTCGACGGCGGCGAGGACCTCGTCTTCGACTTCGGCAAGTACGAGCTGCGGCTGGAGGACACGCGTCTTTCTGAGCTCTCCTCGTCCGACTTCCTCTTCGTCTGAGCCGCCCGGACGGAGGAGGAAGGGCGCGCCGGTCCCCCGGCGCGCCTTTTCGTTTTTCAGCGCGGCAGCGTGGTCGTGCCCATCAGCGCCTCGTCGACGGCGCGGGCCGCCTGCCGCCCCTCGCGGATCGCCCAGACGACGAGCGACTGGCCGCGACGCACGTCGCCGGCGGTCCAGAGCTTCTCCACGGAGGTCCGGTAGTCGCGGTCGTTGGCCACGACGTTGGAGGAGCCGCGCCGGTCGGTGTGGATCTCCAGCCGGTCGCCGAGGTCCTTCAGCACGCCGTCGGTGAAAGGGCCGCGGAAGCCGATGGCGATAAAGGCGAGGTCGGCCTTGATGATGAACTCGGTGCCGGCGATCGGCTTGCGGCGATCGTCCACCTGGCAGCACTTCACGCCCGTCAGCACCCCGTCCTCGTCGCCGACGAATTCGAGCGTGCCGACCTGGAACTCGCGCACCGCGCCCTCCGCCTGCGAGGAGGAGACGCGCATCTTCGTCGCCCAGAACGGCCAGACGGCGAGCTTGTCCTCCTTTTCCGGCGGCTGCGGGCGGATGTCGAGCTGCGTCACCTTCACCGCGCCCTGGCGGAAGGCCGTGCCGACGCAGTCCGACGCCGTATCGCCGCCGCCGACGACGACGACATGCTTGCCGCCGGCGAGGATCGGTGCGGAGGGCCAGCCGGTGCTGTCGATGTTCTCCCGGCCGACGCGGCGGTTCTGCTGGACGAGGTAGGGCATGGCGTCGTGCACGCCGGCAAGGTCGACGCCCGGGATGCCGGCATCGCGCGGCGTCTCCGAGCCGCCGCAATAGACGACGGCATCGTGCTCGGCGAGCAGCTCGTCCATCGGCTTGTCGACGCCGACATTGACGCCGCAATGGAAGGTGACGCCCTCGCCGCGCATCTGCTCGACGCGGCGGTCGATGAAGTTCTTCTCCATCTTGAAGTCCGGGATGCCGTAGCGCAGCAGGCCGCCGGCCTTCGATTCGCGCTCGAAGACGTGGACCTCGTGGCCAGCGCGGGCGAGCTGCTGGGCGGCGGCCATGCCGGCCGGGCCGGAACCGATGACGGCCACCTTCTTGCCGGTCTTCACCGTCGCCGGCTGCGGCACGATATAGCCCATCTCGTAGGCCTTGTCGGCGATCGCCTGCTCGACGGTCTTGATGGCGACCGGCGTATCCTCGAGGTTGAGCGTGCAGGCCTCCTCGCAGGGCGCAGGGCAGACGCGGCCGGTGAATTCCGGGAAGTTGTTGGTGGAATGGAGGTTGCGGATCGCGTCCTCCCAGTTGCCGTTATAGACGAGATCGTTCCAGTCGGGGATCTGGTTGTGGACCGGACATCCGGTCGGCCCGTGGCAATAGGGAACGCCGCAATCCATGCAGCGCGCCGCCTGCTTCTGGACCTCGGGGTCCGACATCGGAATGGTGAACTCGCGGAAATGGCGGATGCGGTCGGATGCCGGCTGGTACTTCATCACCTGCCGGTCGATCTCCAGAAAACCTGTAACCTTGCCCATCGTATTGTCCTGAATCCTGGTGTTTTCAACGAGCGCCTATCGGACGCCAGGGTTGGCCCCTCATCCCGCTGCCGCGACCTCTCCCCGCAGGCGGGGAGAAGGAAGATGCCGCACCGCCTTGCCGCGTGTCCCTTCTCCCCGTTACGCGAAGAAGGTGCCGGCAGGCGGATGAGGGGCTTTTGCCGAGACTACTCGGCCGCTTCCGCGGTCTGCATCCGCTCCATGTCTTCCAGCGCACGGCGGTACTCGACCGGCATGACCTTGCGGAATTTCGGTCGGTACTCGGCCCAATGGTCGAGGATCTCCCTGGCCCGCGGCGAGCCGGTATAGTGCAGGTGGTTGGAGACGAGCTGGTAGAGCCGTTCCTCGTCGTGACGCGTCATGTCGCCGGAGACGTCGACCATGCCCTTGTGCATGAGGTCGCCGCCGTGGTGGTGCAGCTTCTCCAGCATGTCGTCCTCCTCCGGCACCGGTTGCAGCTCGACCATCGCCATGTTGCAGCGGCGGGCGAAATCGCCCTCCTCGTCGAGCACATAGGCCACGCCCCCCGACATGCCGGCGGCGAAGTTGCGCCCCGTCTGGCCGATGACGACGACGACGCCGCCCGTCATGTATTCGCAGCCGTGGTCGCCCACGCCCTCGACGACGGCGACCGCGCCGGAATTGCGCACGGCGAAGCGCTCGCCGGCCACCCCGTTGAAGTAGCACTCGCCCGAGATCGCCCCGTAGAGCACCGTGTTGCCGACGATGATCGACTCGTGCGGCAGCGTCTTGCTTCCCTCCGGAGGCCGCACGACGATGCGCCCGCCCGACAGGCCCTTGCCGACATAGTCGTTGCCGGCACCGACGAGATCGAAGGTGATGCCGCGCGCGAGGAAGGCGCCGAAGGACTGCCCGGCCGTGCCGTTGAGGCGCACGGAGATCGTATCGTCCTTCAGCCCCTTGAAGCCGTAGCGCCTGGCGACCGCGCCGGAGAGCATCGCCCCCGCCGAGCGGTCGACGTTCTTGATGTCCACCTCGATTGCGACCGGCGTCTTCGCTTCGAGCGCTGGCTTCGCCTGCTCGATCAGCCTGCGGTCGAGGATGTCGTGGATCGGATGATCCTGCCGCTCGGTCCAGTGGGTCTTCTCCTTCGGCGCATCGACCTTGTGGAAGATGCGGGAGAAGTCGAGGCCGTTCGCCTTCCAGTGCGAGATCATCCGCTCCTTCTCCAGGAGTTCCGAGGCGCCGATGATCTCGTTGAGCGAGCGCACGCCGAGCGAGGCAAGGATTTCGCGCACCTCCCCGGCGACGAAGAAGAAGTAGTTGATGACGTGCTCGGGCGTGCCCTTGAAGCGCTTGCGCAGCACCGGGTCCTGCGTGGCGACCCCCACCGGACAGGTGTTGAGGTGGCACTTGCGCATCATGATGCAGCCGGCGGCGATCAGCGGGGCGGTGGCGAAGCCGAACTCGTCGGCCCCGAGCAGCGCGCCGATGACGACGTCGCGCCCCGTCTTGAGGCCGCCGTCGACCTGGAGCGCGACGCGCGAGCGCAGCCCGTTCAGCACCAGCGTCTGGTGCGTCTCGGCAAGGCCGATCTCCCAGGGGGAACCGGCATGCTTCAGCGAGGTGAGCGGCGAGGCCCCCGTGCCGCCGTCGAAGCCGGCGATCGTGATATGGTCGGCGCGCGCCTTGGCGACGCCCGCCGCGACCGTGCCGACGCCCACTTCCGAGACGAGCTTGACGGAGATGTCGGCCTCGGGGTTGACGTTCTTCAGGTCGTAGATGAGCTGCGCCAGATCCTCGATCGAATAGATGTCATGGTGCGGCGGCGGCGAGATCAGGCCAACGCCCGGCGTCGAATGCCGGGTCTTGGCGACCGTCGCGTCGACCTTGTGGCCGGGAAGCTGGCCGCCCTCGCCGGGCTTCGCCCCCTGCGCCACCTTGATCTGCAGCACGTCGGCATTGACGAGATATTCCGTCGTCACGCCGAAGCGGCCGGACGCGATCTGCTTGATCGCCGAGCGTTCCGGGTTCATCGAGCCGTCCGGCAGCGGCAGGTAGCGGTCGGCCTCCTCGCCGCCCTCGCCGGTGTTCGACTTGCCGCCGATCCGGTTCATGGCGATGGCGAGCGTGGTGTGCGCCTCGCGGGAGATCGAGCCGAAGGACATGGCCCCGGTCGAGAAGCGCCTGACGATATCGGCCGCCGGCTCCACCTCGTCGAGCGGCACGGGCTTGCGGCCTTCGCCCTTGATGGAGAACAGGCCGCGGATCGTGTTCATGCGCAGCGACGAGGCGTTCACCAAGCCGGCGAATTCCCTGTAGCGGTCTTCCGCATTGCCGCGCACGGCATGCTGCAGCGAGGCAACCACGTCCGGCGTCCACGAATGCTCCTCGCCGCGCATGCGGAAGGCGTATTCGCCGCCGATGTCGAGCGTGTTGGCGAGCAGCGGATCGCGGCCGAAGGCGGAGCGATGGCGGTTGAAGGTCTCCACCGCGATCTCGTCGAGGCCGATGCCCTCGATGGTCGTCGCCGTGCCGAAGAAGTACTTGTCCACCAGCTCCGAGGAGAGGCCGACCGCGTCGAAGATCTGCGCGCCGCAATAGGACTGGTAGGTCGATATGCCCATCTTCGACATGACCTTGAGGATGCCCTTGCCGATCGCCTTGATGTAGCGGTAGACGACCTCCTCCGCATCGACCTCCTTGGGGAACTCGCCGCGCTTGTGCATGTCGAGAAGCGTGTCGAAGGCGAGATAGGGGTTGATCGCCTCCGCGCCGTAGCCGGCGAGCAGGCAGAAATGGTGCACCTCGCGCGGCTCGCCCGATTCGACCACGAGGCCGACCGAGGTGCGAAGCCCCTTGCGGATCAGGTGGTGATGCACGGCGGCGGTGGCGAGCAGCGCCGGCAGCGCCACCCGGTCCGGGCCGATCTGCCGGTCGGAGAGCACGATGATGTTGTAGCCGCTGCCGACGGCCTGCTCGGCGCGCTCGCACAGCCGGTCGAGGATCTCCGGCAGGCCCTCGGCCCCGCGCGAGACATCGTAGGTGAAGTCGAGCGTCTTGGTGTCGAAGCGATCCTCGACATGGCCGATGGAGCGGATCTTCTCCAGGTCGCCGTTGGTGAGGATCGGCTGGCGCACCTCCATGCGCTTGGCCTTGGCAGCACCACCGTGGTCGAGGATGTTCGGGCGCGGGCCGATGAAGGAGACGAGGCTCATCACCAGCTCCTCGCGGATCGGGTCGATCGGCGGGTTCGTCACCTGCGCGAAATTCTGCTTGAAATAGGTGTAGAGCAGCTTCGGCTTGTCGGACATCGCCGAGATCGGCGTGTCGGTGCCCATCGAGCCGATCGCCTCCTGCCCCGTCGTCGCCATCGGCGACATCAGCAGCTTCGTGTCCTCCTGCGTGTAGCCGAAGGCCTGCTGGCGGTCGCGCAGCGACACGTCGCGGCGCAGCGCCCGCGGCTCCACCGGGCCGAGGTCCTCCAGGATGATCTGGGTGCGGTCGAGCCATTCGCGATAGGGATGCTTGGCGGCGAGCTGCGACTTCACCTCCTCGTCGGAGATGATGCGCCCCTCCTCCATGTCGATCAGCAGCATCTTGCCCGGCTGGAGACGCCACTTGCGGACGATGTTCTCCTCGGCGACCGGCAGCGTGCCGGCCTCCGAGGCGAGGATGACGCGGTCGTCGTCCGTCACGAGATAGCGCGCCGGGCGAAGCCCGTTGCGGTCGAGCGTCGCGCCGATCTGCCGTCCGTCGGTGAAGGCGACCGCCGCCGGGCCGTCCCACGGCTCCATCAGCGCGGCGTGGTATTCGTAGAAGGCCTTGCGCTCGGGGCTCATGAGCTGGTTGCCGGCCCAGGCTTCGGGGATCAGCATCATCACGGCATGCGCCATGGAGTAACCGCCGCGCACCAAAAATTCGAGCGCGTTGTCGAAGCAGGCGGTATCCGACTGGCCCTCGTAGGAGATCGGCCAGAGCTTGGTGATGTCGTCGCCGAAGAGCGGCGAGGAGACGGAGGCCTGCCGCGCCGCCATCCAGTTGACGTTGCCGCGCAGCGTGTTGATCTCGCCGTTATGGGCGACCATGCGGTAGGGATGCGCGAGCTTCCACGACGGGAAGGTATTAGTGGAGAAGCGCTGGTGGACGAGCGCCACCGCGCTCTCGAAGCGCGGGTCGGCGAGGTCCTTGTAATAGGCGCCCACCTGATAGGCGAGGAACATGCCCTTGTAGACGATGGTCTTCGAGGACAGCGAGACGGGATAGAAATTGCTCTCCTCGCCCGCATATTCGTCGTAGATGCGGTTGGAGACGACCTTGCGCAGCGTGAAGAGCCGGCGTTCGAACTCGTCGTTGGTGGCGGCATCCCGGCCGGCGCCGATGAAGACCTGCACGTGGCGCGGCTCGGTCGCCACGATCTCGGGCGCCTTGGAGAGCGAGGAATTGTCGACCGGCACGTCGCGGAAGCCGAGGAGCACCTGCCCCTCTTCGGCGGTCACGTCGGCGAGCGTCTTCTTGAAATGGGCGACCAGTTTCTCGTCCTGCGGCATGAAGATGTGGCCCACGGCATATTCGCCGGCCTTGGGCAGGGTGACGCCCTGCTTCGCCATCTCCTCGCGGAAGAAACGGTCCGGAATCTGGACGAGGATACCCGCGCCATCGCCCATCAGGGGATCGGCGCCGACCGCGCCGCGATGCGTCAGGTTTTCGAGCATGAAGAGACCGTCCTTGACGATCTGGTGCGACTTGATGCCCTTCATGTGCGCCACGAAACCGACGCCGCAGGCGTCCCGCTCGTTGCGCGGATCGTAAAGTCCCTGTTTTTTCGGCAGGCCCGGGGTGGAAGCGCGCGTCTTGGCGCCCGCCGCAGTCGCCTGCGCCCGGGACTGCCGCAAATCTCGTGCTTGAGTCATCACCACCATCGTCTTCACTCCTCTGCGCCCCTCTTCAGCGGGCAAGCGTGGCACCCGCGCGGCCGCCGGCTTGCGCGTCTCGCAATCCGGCCCCGCGGGCGTCGTCTGTGCATGAACCTGTCCCGCCGCGGACATGTGCGACGGCGGACCAGGCATCGGACCGTCGCAAGCCGCCGGATCGTCGGGAACCTCCCGTCCGGCGCCATCCCGGCCTTCTCCGACATCGGTGGAAGAGGCCTGTTCGGTCACTGACCGAAATAGGACAGCAACACTGTCCTATTTCATAGGCTCTATGCCAGAAAGCACCCCTATCCGCAAGGCCATCATGCCAAATATTCACGACGTCATGAAGAAAAATTGCCGTTTGCCTCCGCTTGCCTGAAATTAAATTACGCTTTTCCGAACGATTCTTTCCGTTCCTTTCGATTTCGGTGAAAAGCCGGGGTCCGGCCGCGACCGGCGATTGATCGCCGCCGTATCTGGATTATGGTCCGCCCGAACGTCCCCGCAGCACTGGAAACCGCATGTTCTTCGCTTCCGACAACTGGGCCGGCGCCCATCCCGCAATCGCCGAGAGCCTCGTCGAGGCCGCCGCCGGCTTCGCCTCCGCCTACGGCACCAGCGACCTCGACAAGCGCGTGGAGAAGACCTTCTCGGAGATCTTCGAGCGCGACGTCGCCGTCTTCTTCGTCGGCACCGGCACGGCGGCCAATTCGCTGGCGCTCGCGAGCGTCACCCGCCCCGGCGGACAGGTGTTCTGCCATCGCGAGGCGCATGTGAACGTGGACGAGTGCAACGCGCCGGAATTCTTCGCCTGCGGCGCGAAGCTCCAGCCGGTCGACGGCCCCGCCGGCAAGATGCCGGCGGACGCGCTTGCCGCCGCCATCGGCCGCTTCCCGCCGGACTTCATCCACGGCGGCCAGCCGATGGCCGTCACCATAACCCAGGCAACGGAAGCCGGCACCGCCTATACGCTGGACGAGATCGCGGCGCTCGCCGCGGTGGCGGGCGAGGCCGGCCTGCCGCTGCACATGGACGGCGCGCGCTTCGCCAACGCGCTCGTCCACCTCGGCACGACGCCGGCGGAGATGACCTGGAAGCGCGGCGTCGACATCCTTTCCTTCGGCGGCACGAAGAACGGCTGCTGGTGCGCCGAGGCGCTGGTGCTGTTCGATCCGGGCAAGGCGCGGCAGATGCATTTCCTGCGCAAGCGCTCCGCGCAGCTCTTCTCCAAGTCGCGCTTCATCGCCGCCCAGTTCGAGGCCTATTTCCGCGACGGCCTGTGGCTGGAGCTGGCGCGCCGCTCCAACGGCACGGCGGCGCGGCTTGCCGAGGGCATCGGCCGCTCCGCCACGGCGCGGCTCGCCTGGCCGACGGGCTCCAACGAGCTGTTCGCGATCGTCCGCAACGACGCGATCAAGGCCTTGCGCGACAAGGGCGCCGTCTTCTACGACTGGCCGGCCGGCCCCGCCGTCAAGGCGACGATGGCGGAAGACGAGACCCTGATCCGCCTCGTCACCAGCTTCGCCACGACGGACGAGGAAATCGCCGGCTTCCTCTCCGCCCTCTAGCTCCGGAAACGCCCCCCTCGTCCGCCCTTCGGGCACCTTCTCCCCACAGGGGAGAAAGGATCGGGGTGCTCGCGGCATTCCTCCTTCTCCCCCGTCGGGGAGAAGGAGCCGGCAAGCGGATGAGGGGGCTCGCCAAACAAAAAAGGCGGTGCCTTGCGGCACCGCCCCCTTTTGCATCCCTTCGCGCGGGCTTAGCTGCTCTGCGCTTCGATCTGCTTCGGCTCGCGCTGGACGGCGGCGATCTCGATGCGGCGCGGCTTCATGGCTTCCGGGATCTCGCGCAGGAGATCGATGTGGAGAAGGCCGTTCTTCAGCGAGGCGGCGCGCACCTCCACGTGGTCGGCGAGCTGGAAGCGGCGCTCGAAGGCGCGCTTGGCGATGCCGCGATAGAGATACTGGCCCTCGTCGGCGGCCTCTTCCTTCTTCTCGCCCTTGACGGTCAGCGCATGTTCGCGCGCCTCGATCGAAAGCTCGCTTTCGTCGAAGCCGGCCACCGCCATGGTGATGCGGTAGGTGTTCTCGCCGGTGCGCTCGATGTTGTAGGGCGGGTAGCTCTGGGCTTGGTCGGGCTGGCCGAGGCTGTCGAGCATGGTGAAGAGACGGTCGAAGCCGACGGTGGAGCGGTAGAGGGGGGAGAAATCGACGTGACGCATGGTGTCCTCCTGTGAGCAACGGTTTGCGATCGTTGAAGGCGGCACCCGATTTCCAAGAGTGCGGCCCCGGTTCATCGGGCCTCCGCCCCGGAAAGGCGACGGAAACCGCGACGGGCCCTTTCGGCGCCCGTGCCATCGAGATGGGAATCCGCGCCACGGCCTTCAAGGGGAAAAGCCGCGAAAAGACGATGAACGGCGCATGAACGGCTCCTTCGGATATCGTTCAGCTTCGCCCTGCCAGAATGCCATCATCGAAAGCGTGAGCCTTCGACGACCGGAGCGATAACGTCCCTTCCTCTCCGGTCAAATTATGCCGGACTGCATGCGCCGCCACCCCCGTTGCCCGCATGCAGCCGGCTTTTTTCTTTGACGATACCGGGCCGACCGCCTATCCATCTTGGCATCGACGCCTGCCGAGACCCGCTCCCGCCATGGACTCCATCCTCCACGCCACCGCCGGCAACCCCGCTCCCAAAAACCACTTCGCGGGCTTCCTGGAGGGCCGCGGCGGCGTGAAGGTCCGCTACGCGGTGTTCCGCTGCCGCCAGCCGGAGGCGAAGGGAACGGTGGTGCTGCTGCAGGGCCGCAACGAGTGCATCGAGAAATACTTCGAGACGATCGAGGACCTGACGACGCGCGGCCTGTGGGTCGCCACCTTCGACTGGCGCGGACAGGGCGGCTCGGACAGGCTGCTGACGGACAGCCGCGCCGGCCATCTCCTGCGCTTTGCCGACTACGAGGCGGACCTGTCGCTCTTCCTCGAGCAGGTGGTGCTGCCGGACGCGCGGCTTCCCTTCTTCATCGTCGCCCATTCGACCGGCGCTCTGGTGGCGCTGTCGCAGGCGCCGCTGATGGAGAACCGCATCGAGCGCATGGTGCTCTCGTCGCCCTTCGTGGCGCTCGCCGGCCAGTCGATGAGCCAGGGCCGCATCGCCGTCATCGCCCGCCTCGCCGCGCTCTCCGGCCTCGGCCGCTACACGTTCCGCCGGGCCGCATCGCCGCTCGGCTTCGACGGCAACGTGCTGACCTCCGACGCCCGCCGCTTCGCCCGCAATGCCGGGATCCTCGCCGCCCATCCCGAGCTTGCCGTCGGCTGGCCGACGGCGCGCTGGCTCGACGAGGTGCTGCGCGCCATGGGCCGGGTGACGAGACAGGAGCACCTGACGCGCATCCGCATCCCGACGCTGCTGCTCTGCCCGACGGCGGACGCGCTGGTGCCGCGCCGGGCGGTCGGGGCGCTTGCCCGCATCTTCCGCGCCGGCCGGCTGATCGAGATCGACGGCGCCCGCCATGAGCTCTTCCAGGAGGCCGACCGCTACCGCGCCCAGGCGCTGGCGGCGATCGAGGCCTTCATCCCCGGCAGCGACGACGAGGGTACGAGCCTCGGCGCGTGAGCCGCTCAGGCCTTGAGGATCGCCATCGCCTGCTCGTAGACCGCGCGGCTGCCGGCCGCGATGATCTCGCCGCCCATTTCCGCCGGTCCCCCGTCCCAGCTGGTGATGATGCCGCCCGCCTGCTCGATCACCGGGATCAGGCCGCCGACATCGTAGGGCTTCAGCTCGCACTCGACCACGAGGTCGATATGGCCGGCCGCCAGCAGCGCATAGGCATAGCAGTCGCAGCCGTAGCGGGCGAGGCGCACCTCTCGCTGCACCGCCTCGAAACGGTCCTTGCGGCCGTCCGTGAAGAGATGCGGCGAGGTGGTGAAGAGGATGGCGTTGCCGAGCGCGCCGCAATCGCGCGTCGCGAGAACCCGGCTGCCGTCCGGGCCCGAGTAGCGCGAGGCCGAGCCGTCGGCGAAGTAGCGCTCGCCGGTGAAGGGCTGGTCGACGAGGCCCATCACCGCCTCGCCGTTGCGGTAGAGGCCGATCAGCGTGCCCCAGACCGGCACGCCGGAGATGAAGGCGCGCGTGCCGTCGATCGGGTCGATGACCCAGATATACTCGCGGTCGAGCCCGACCGAGCCGTGCTCCTCGCCGAGGATGCCGTGGTCGGGAAAATGCGTCTCGACCAGCGCGCGGATCGCCGCCTCCGCCGCCCGGTCCCCCTCCGTGACCGGGTCGAAGACCGAAGCCCCCTTGTCGATCACGTCGGCGCCGACGCGGAAGCGCGGCAGGGTCTCCTTCCTCGCGGCATCGGCGAGAAGGTCGAAAAAGGCACGGTCAGGCAGCATGTCACATCTCTTCGGCAAGGAGGAAACCGGCCTTCTCCATAAAGCATCGTCCGGGAAAACGGAAACGGATTGAAATGGCACGATGCCTGACGGACGGCAATTTCATGCTGCAGACGCACTTGACTTTTGTGCGCCGCAACATTATCTTTTCCTCACAGTCACCCGTGACTGTAAATACCCTCCTTGGGTGTTTCCTCCCTAGACTTGAACCGCGCCGCAAGCGCGGTTTTTTTTACTGATTCAACTTACAATCCTTTGAAAATACTGGATTTTTTTAAAATATTGAATTTTTTCCGGCTCAACACTCTAATGCCGACAGCCGTCCCGTAGATTTCGCCGCTGTGGAGCGGATTAAGTGAACAATCCTGCGTTCTCAGTGATAATATCTAGCGGTAAGAATCTCTACGCTGCTCTTCAAGCTATCCTTGCACGGATCGGTTCCCCAGATCGCCCGCTCACTCGGCGTCAGCGCCTCGAGCTTCTGGATGATCAAGTTGAGTCCATATGTTAGCGCCGTTGCCTGGGATCGGGTGAAGTCCCGTGCTCGTACCCTAACCATCGCCTCAACTTTCAGGAAAGCCTTGATGACGTGGTCCCTATGGTTGCCATCGTCCACCATTTCTCCGCATTTCTCCATAGCTTCAACAATCTTGTCGAAGCGTGAAATAGCCTCTCCAGCCAGAGAAAAGCGCTCAATGTCACACAGTAAGCCAAGATTGTTGGTGTCCAACTGATAGAATTTAAAGCCTGGTCGGGCGGATCCTCTCTCATAAGCCTCGACCATATGTGATTCCGCCAGGTCCCAACGCTTTTCATCCTGCCAGAATATCGAGTATTGCAACCAGAAGAGCGGTTCCTTTTTCACCAACTCATCTCGGCGGCAGCCTTCATATACTTTTTTTACGAGTGCGCGCTTGTCCGGCCCCTTCCCGATCACGCTTTCGATGAAACTAAACCGGATGACCGAGGACAGCAGCGCTCTGGCTCGACGGAATCGCTCGGAACTGTAGTCATCGGATTCATCCAATCGTCGGGCGGCTTCGCGAGCAAGATTCAGTATCTCGTCAGTGAAGTCCTTTGGCGGAATATATTTCTTTAAAAGATGCTCTGAAACCACAGCGGAGTGAGGTTCGACCTGATCAATGTCATACCTGAAAAGGTCCCAAGCCTTCTCCCCCAATTCGGTCATAACCGTGTACGGATCCTCCCCCGTCGCGTCTATAATGAAGCTTGTATCGACCTGCTGACCTGCCGCCTTGAAAATCGCACTAACACATACAACCTTCCTCGCTTCCCTCTTCGAAAGCATCGGCTCGATAACAGACCGTAGTCTCGCCGCGATTTCCGGCTCCTCGAAAGCAAAAAGCAAGAAGTCACGGAATTCCAGCCCTTTCTTTATCCGGTCGGATTTCGCCAATGAGGACAACCCCGCCTCCTCCAAGAGTGAGCGCAGTTTTTCACACTCCCCCTTATCCAATTCATCTATGTTGATTCTTGCGATGCTGCTTCCAAGAAGGCGGCTCACTTCTTGGAAACGAACTTGAAGCGTACTAGTCTGCATCTCCACAACATACCGTGTACTCGCATCCATATCTACAAAGAGATGCATGTTCGCGACAGCACTGTCATAACTCGGGAAGAAGACAACGACCTCCTCCATGTTCAGTAAGAATTCAAAATCTTGGGGAGGCGGGGTAACATTCTCGCGAACTTCGAAGCAGTTCCATTTTCCCTGCGCCATGATTATTTTCAATTCATTCGCCAGAACCGACTTCCCATTCCCAATCTTACTATGAATGATCAGGGTGGTTTTTTCGCTCAACAAATCGATACAGCGGCCAATTAACTTATCACGGAACACAACATATTCAGAAGTTGGGGCAGTAACACGGATACCATCAAATCTCAGCTTGCCGAACGCAAGCAATTCCTGAATTTCCGCAGAGGTAGGCTTTGAAACAAGCTTGTCGTCCTTTGACAAATCTACATAGCGAAACGCCTGCAATTCATTCTCATGCCTGGGGGTCGGCATCACCTTTGCATTGGAGAGTCGATCGACGAAGCCGGCCATCTCGAATGGATGACGAATGCCGTAGTCTGCCAATTTCGATGAAGCGACCGGGCTTCTTGCATCCCTCAGGATAAAATGCCGAACATTTTTCATGCCAGGGTATTTTATTAAGTAACCGGCAGGCTCGAAATCATTCAGATCATATCCCAAGAAGAATATGAACTGTGAAATCCTGATATCCCTATCAAACCACTCCCACCAGGCTGACTTTTTCACGCGCTGCTGGACGTACGACCTTCTGGACAAGACCAGAGACTCGTCCACATTGGCCGGTTGGCATTTGGATATCGAGCCATGCAAATGAACGACCGCACCTTGCCTTAGTTGCCGTGGCGCATGATCAGCGATATCGAATATGTCGTTCGTCGCACTTTTCCCCTGCTCCGTTCTGAAGACCGAGACCGAGTTGTCGTAATTCGTCGTATAGATGCGCCGCCAAGGCTGGGCTAGGACTGCGCGCTGTAGCGGCGTCAGCGCTCGAATGGTATACAATCCCTCCAGGAGCCCATAAAGATCAGCGCCCTGCTTCAGCGCGTATCCCGCCGCGTCCATCAAATCCGCGCTGTCATCCTCATCGAGCTTCGCAAGCTTTTTCACCTCCCTTTCTAAGCCGCGCCCTACAGGAGGCTTCCCTCCCGCCTTGTTCAAGGCGTCCGCAGAAAATCCTGCCCCGAGAAACAGGATGCACCTAGTGGGATCGAAATTCCTGGGAAACTCGTCAACAACCATCGCTTATCTTTCTCCATATTTATAAACCACTCTACAGGAGTGTTGTTTTCTCGCAAATTTTTTAAAACAAACCTTGAATTCTATTTCTCTTAAAAGAGATACTTATTCTTGAAAAATTATTTACTCCAATTAGGCCCTGTTGACAAAGTGGATTCCCAAATCAGCGGAAGCGTGATTCAAGACTACCTTTTAGGAGGCGGTTCTGGCTCGCGGCGACCTCACGGATATGGAATGGCGGATCATCGAGGGGTTATTGCCTACCGAACGCGGTAGGAAGTCCCGGCCCTCGCACGACAATCGACGATACCTGAACGGGATGCTGCATGTTCTTCGGGTCGGATGCCCCTGGCGCGACATGCATGAGCGCTACGGCAAGTGGAATTCGGTCTATGTGCGCTTCCGCCGTTGGGCAGAACAAGGCGTTTGGGACGCTTTGCTTGAAACCCTGGTCGAACTGGGGCTGACGGATGACTGGCAGCACATGATCGATAGCACCACGGTTCGCGGCCACTCTCAGGCTGCGGGCGCTAAAGGGGGACTTATCAGGAGGCTTTTGGTCGATCACGCGGCGGCTTTACGACGAAAATCCACGCCCGTGCAGACGGTCAAGGACGCCCTCTTGGCTTTGTCCTGACAGGCGGCGAGGCATCGGATTACAACGCCGTTCCTGACTTGCTGGCGATACCAGTCAGCAAGCCGAGGCTGTTCCTTGCCGACAAAGGCTACGACGGTGACTTTCTGCGGGAGGAACTCCTGATCCACGGGATCAGGCCGGTCATTCCCCCGAAGGCCAACCGAAAGAACCCGCCCGCCTGCGATTTCCAGGGTTACAAAGACCGGAACCGCATCGAACGGATGTTCAACCGCCTCAAGCAGTTCCGTCGCGTCGCGACCCGATACGACAAGACCCGAAAATCCTTCTCAGCATTCCTCGCCCTGGCTGCCGCAAAAATATGGCTACCACACTTTGTCAACAGGACCTAGTACCCCATCAATGTGTCGCGAATGCTCTTCACCCAAAGCGAGTCGCCATAGCGATTTTCATACCCGGCGTTGTGCGTTCCTTCATCACATCTTGTTTAGACTTGAACCGCGCCGCAAGCGCGGTTTTTTTTGACCTCACTCGGCCGCGAGCGAGCGGTCGGCGCCGTATTCCTCGACATAGTCGGAAAACGCCTCGAGGAAGCCGGCGATCGCGGTCTGGACGACGGCGAAGTCCGGCCGCTTGGCGAGCGTCGCCTCGTCGACATAGAGGCCGCGGTTGACCTCGATCTGCAGCGCGTGCAGGCCCTTGGCGGGCCGGCCGTAGTGCTCGGTGATGAAGCCGCCGGCATAGGGCTTGTTGCGCACGACCGAGAAACCCATGTCCTCGAGCAGCCGCGTCGCCGTGCGCGAGAGCTCGCCGGATGCGCTCGTGCCGTAGCGGTCGCCGATGATGAAATCGGGCCTGACGCCGGAGCCGGCCACGCGGATGTTGCCGGGCATCGAATGGCAGTCGATCAGGACGGCGAAGCCGAAGGCCACGTGGGTGCGCACGACGAGCCGGCGCAGGCAGGCGTGATAGGGCTTGTAGATCGTCTCGATCCGGTCGAGCGCCTCGTCGACGGACATGCGGCGGCGGTAGATCTCCATGTTCTCGGCGACGACGCGCGGCACCGTGCCGAGCCCGCCGGCGACACGGATCGAATTGATGTTGGCATAGGAGGGAAGCGGTCCCTCGAACATGCGCGGATCGAGCTCGTAGGGCTCGCGGTTGACGTCAAGGAAGGCGCGCGGGAAATGGGCGACCAGCATCGGCGCGCCGAGCGCGGGGGCGACGGAGAACAGCTCGTCGACGTAGTGGTCCTCGGAGCGGCGGATGGCGAGCGCGTCGAGCCGCGAGCCTTCGAGGAAGTCCTGTGGATAACGCCGTCCGCTGTGCGGCGAGTTGAACACGAGGGGAAGCGTCTGCGAAACCGGTTCGAGGACCTCGAAGTCGCTGTTTTCGCTCGTATCCGCCGCCATCTGTACCCTTTGCCCTGCCCGCGATCCGCTGTGCCGCCATGTTGCCAGCCGACCGCGCCCGTGTCCATACTGGCAAGCCGCACGCCGGACTTGTATCGCCACATTCACCGGATATTTACCGGAGTGCGCTTTCGTAACCGAACGCCCCGAAAGGGCAGACAAACACAGCAACGGCTCCCGGATTCCATGACCCCCAAGATTCTCCTCGCAGAAGACGACAACGACATGCGCCGCTTCCTGGTGAAGGCGCTGGAAAAGGCGGGCTACAAGGTGATGTCCTACGACAACGGCGCGAGCGCCTACGACCGGCTGCGCGAGGAGCCGTTCTCGCTGCTCCTCACCGACATCGTCATGCCCGAGATGGACGGCATCGAGCTTGCGCGCCGCGCGACGGAACTCGACCCCGACCTGAAGGTGATGTTCATCACCGGCTTCGCCGCCGTCGCGCTCAACCCGGATTCCAAGGCGCCGAAGGACGCCAAGGTGCTCTCCAAGCCCTTCCACCTGCGCGATCTGGTCGACGAGGTCAACAAGATGCTCGCCGCCTAACACGCGGAAAAGACCGCAAAATCGGCGGCGAAAAAAAGCTTCAGAAAGCCTATTGACGCCAGACGCGGTTTTGTGGTCTATGCGCCGCATCGGATGGGCGTGTAGCTCAGCGGGAGAGCACTACGTTGACATCGTAGGGGTCACAAGTTCGATCCTTGTCACGCCCACCATTCGAATTTCCAGAGGCCTTCCGGGAGACCGGGAGGCCTTTTTCGTGTCGGCCGCGTCCGGGCCGTGCCCCGTCCTCCGGCGGAAGACGGGGCCGCCGGTCAGTCGATCGGGATCTGGAAGCCGGAGGAGGCCGGCGGGCGGGCGTAGGTGGTGTTGTCGCCGGCCGTCCTGCTGCAGCCTGCAAGCGTCAGGACCGCGAGCGCGGCGGCGAGCAAACCGGATGTGAGGCGCATGATCTTCTCCTTGTGCCTTCTGTGAATGACCTGTCGAATCAAGAGATACGGGCTCGCGCCGGTTCCGTCCACAACCCGGGCGGCCTTATCGCCTCCAGGTGATCCCCGTCCGGATCACCCGCGCCGGGACGCCCGCGACGACCGAGCCCGCCGGCACGTCGCGCGTGACGACGGAATGCGCGCCGACGACCGCATCGGCGCCGATGGTGACGCCCTTGTAGACGGCGGCGTTCTCGGCGATCCAGACGCGGTCCGACACGACGACGTCGGCCGGCGGGTTCACGCGCTTGCGCGTCTTGCCGTCGATGATCTTGTGGATATCCGACGTCCGGATTCCGACATTGGCAAACAGGCATTTCCTGCCGATGCGGATGGACCTGCCCGACTGGGCGCGTATCCGGCAGGGCTTGTTGAAGCGCGTGCCCTCGCCGATGTCGATGGCGCCGCCGACCGAGGCCGCGAACTGCCCGCACAGGCTGACGCCCTTGCGGAAGACGATCGTATTGCCGCTGCCGGAAAAGACGATGGCCGCACCGCGCAGCTCCACGTCGTCCTCGAACACCAGCCGGTTGCCGCCGGTGGACAGGATCACGAGCGGGCCTGTGATCCGCTTCGGCCGCCCTTCCAGGATGTTGCGGCGAGAGAAGCGCCAGAGCCGGAAGCGCCCCAGCAGATCGACGAAAAACAGCACGAACGTCACAATTCCTCCGATTCGGCCGCCCTTCATGCAACCGCGGGCCGCAATCAAGCAGATCGGAAAGATTTGCGCCAGAGGCGGCGGCCACCCGCACGGCACGTCGCCGTACGGGCGGTATCCGATCCTACCATTCCGCGACGCTGCTGTCGGCGTGGCGCCAGACGGGATTGCGCCAGCGGTGGCCCTCCTTCGCCCGTTCGATCACATAGGCCTCGTCCACCTCGACGCCGAGGCCGGGACCCTGCGGGATCGACACGAAACCGTCGGCATAGTGGAACACCTCCTTGTTGGAGATGTAGTCGAGGATGTCGTTGCCCTGGTTGTAGTGAATGCCGAGGCTCTGTTCCTGGATGAAGGCATTGTAGGAGACGGCGTCCACCTGCAGGCAGGCGGCGAGCGCGATCGGCCCCAGCGGGCAATGCGGCGCCAGCGCCACGTCGTAGGCCTCCGCCATCGCCGCGATCTTGCGGCATTCCGTGATGCCGCCGGCGTGGCTGAGGTCGGGCTGCAGGATGTCGACATAGCCGTCCGACAGCACCGACTTGAAGTCCCAGCGCGAGAAGAGCCGCTCGCCGAGCGCGATCGGCGTCGAGCAATGGTTGGCGATCTCCTTCAGGGCCTCGCGGTTCTCCGACAGCACCGGCTCCTCGATGAACATCAGCTTGAACGGTTCGAGCTCCTTCGCCAGCACCTTGGCCATCGGCCGGTGCACGCGGCCGTGGAAGTCGACGCCGATGCCGACATGGGGCCCGATCGCCTCGCGGATCGTGGCGATGGTCGCGACCGCCTTGTCGACCTTGTCCCAGGTGTCGACGATCTGCATCTCCTCGCAACCGTTGAGCTTGATCGCCTTGAAGCCGCGGGCGACGACCTCGCGGGCGTTGTTGGCGACGTCGGACGGCCGGTCGCCGCCGATCCAGCTGTAGACCTTGATGCGGTCGCGCACCTGGCCGCCGAGCAGCGCGTGGATCGGCTGGCCGTAGGCCTTGCCCTTGATGTCCCAGAGCGCCTGGTCGATGCCGGCGAGCGCCGACATGTGCACGGCGCCGCCGCGATAGAAGCCGGCGCGGTACATGACCTGCCAGTGGTCCTCGATCATCAGCGGGTCCTTGCCGACGAGATAGTCGGAGAGCTCGTGCACCGCCGCCTCCACCGTCAGCGCCCGGCCTTCCACCACCGGCTCGCCCCAGCCGGCGATCCCCTCGTCGGTTTCCACCTTCACGAACAGCCAGCGCGGCGGAACGATATAGGTCGTGAGCTTCGTGATCTTCATGGGGTCCATCCCTCGTGTTTCAAAGTCTTCGAATGGGGCTTCCCGCGCCTCACGGGCCGGGCGGGCGGCCCGCGCCGATGGCCGTCGAAAGGTCGCGCGCGGCAAGGTCCAGGATGCGCAGCGAACAGGCCCGCGCCCGCCCGGCGTCGCGCAGCCGGAGCGCGTCCACCAACTCGCGGTGCACGGAAAGCGCCTCCTCGCGCTGCGCCGCCGCGCGGTTGGAGACGTGGAGCGCATGGGAGAGCGCGGCATGGATGATCGAGGAGAGCTGGTGGAAGACCTGGTTGTGGCTCGCCCGGAGAAGGATCTCGTGGAAGCGCGCGTCCGCCACCGTGAAGGTTTCGAGGTCGTCGGCTGCCGCCGCCATCTCGTCGCAGGCGCGCTCCAGGTCGGCGATCTCCTGCGCGCTCGCACGCTCCGCGGCAAGGCCGGCGGCGGCCGGCTCCACGGTGCGGCGGGCCTCGAGGATCGCACCGAGCAGATCGGCCGACAGCACGTCCGGCCCCATCCATTCGAGGATCTGCGCGTCGAGCACGTTCCATTCCGCCCGGTCGCAGACGATGGTGCCGACGCGCGGCCGCCCGCGCACGAGGCCCTTGGTCTCCAGCACCTTCAGCGATTCGCGCACCACCGTGCGGCTGACGCCGTAGGTCGCGCACAGGTCGTTCTCGCGCGGCAGCACGGTGCCCGGCGGATACCGCCCGCCGCAGATGTCGGCGCCGATCGCGGCCGTTACGGTGTGGCGCACGCGCGGGCGCCGCAGCGACGGCCGATGCCCCTCGTCCTGCCTGCCTCCCGCCACCTCGCCCTCTCGAAAAACGATGCCTGTCCCGATGGAAGCAAGCCTAGCATATTATCATACAAATACAAGAAATTCGTATGATGAATAAATGCCGGCCGGAATATTGACTTTTGCCGACAAAGTGCACATTGTCGCCCGTCCCCACAGGCTCGCAGGAACCGCCATGCTCGCAGAAGTCCCCGCCATTCTCGTTCTCAACGCCAAAGACAATGTCGGGGTCGTGCCGGCGAATGTCGACGCCGGCCGGCCGCTGGTGAACGGCGTCAGCGCGCTCGAGCGCATCCCGCGCGGCCACAAGGTGGCGATCGCGCCGATCGCCGAAGGCGAGCCGGTGCTGAAATACGGCCAGATCATCGGCTATGCGACGCGGGCGGTCCGTCCGGGCGAGCACGTCCACCTGCAGAACCTCGCCATCCTCGACGTGGCGCTGAAGCACGAGTTCTGCGTCGACAACGCCCCGCCCGTCATGGTGCCGGAGGCCGAGCGGCGCACCTTCGAGGGCTACGACCGCGGCAACGGCCGCATCGGCACCCGCAACTACATCGGCATCCTGTCGACGGTGAACTGTTCCGCCACCGTCTCGCGCTACGTGGCGGAGCACTATGCCCGCCGCTTCCGCGAGACGGGCCACGAGAACATCGACGGCGTCGTGGCGCTCACCTATGGCGGCGGCTGCGCGCTGAACCTCAAGTCGGAGGGCGGGCGCATCCTCACCCGCACCTTCAAGGGCTATGCGAAGAACCCCAATTTCGGCGGCATCCTGATGATCGGGCTCGGCTGCGAGACCTTCCAGTACGGCCCGATGGTCGAGGAGGCCGGACTGGAGGAGGGCAAGACCTTCCGCACGATGATGATCCAGAACCAGGGCGGCACCCGCAAGACGATCGAGGCCGCCTGCGAGATGATCGACGACATGCTGCCGGACGTCTCGCGCATCCGCCGCACGCCGCAGCCGCTCTCCGGCATCAGGCTCGCGCTCGAATGCGGCGGCTCGGACGGCTATTCCGGCATTTCCGCCAACCCGGCGCTCGGCGTCGCATCGGACATGCTGGTGAGGGAGGGTGCGACGACCGTGCTCTCCGAGACGCCGGAGATCTACGGCGCCGAGCACCTGCTGACGCGGCGCGCCGCCCGGCCGGAGGTGGCGGAGAAGCTGCTGTCGCGCATCGACTGGTGGCGCGAATACACGGCGAAGAACGACGCCGAGCTCAACAACAACCCCTCGCACGGCAACAAGGCCGGGGGTCTCACGACGATCCTGGAAAAATCGCTCGGCGCCGTCGCCAAGGGCGGCTCCATGCCGCTCAACGCCGTCTACGAATATGCCGAGCAGGTGACGGAAAGCGGCTTCGTCTTCATGGACACGCCCGGCTACGACCCTGCGGCCGTCACCGGCCAGATCGCCGGCGGCTGCAACCTCGTCGCCTTCACCACCGGCCGCGGCTCCGTCTCCGGCTACAAGCCCGCGCCTTGCATCAAGATCGCCACCAACACGCCCATGTACGAGCACATCAGGGAGGACATGGACATCAATTGCGGCACCATCGTCGACGGCACGGAGACGATCGAGCAGGCGGGACGGCGCATCTTCGAATTCGTGATCGAGACGGCCTCCGGCCGCAAGACGGCGAGCGAGGCCTACGACTACGGCGACAACGAGTTCGTGCCGTGGCAGGTCGGCGCCGTCACGTGACGTGCATGAGGATGTTGACGAGCGTGCCGGCCGGATCGCGCACGAAGAAGCGCCGCACGCCCCAGGGCTCGTCGGCCGGCCCGTATTCGACGGGATGGCCGGCGGCGATGGCGGCCGCGTGAACCGCATCTACGTCGTCCACCTCGATGGAGAGCGCCGGCACCGGCGTTCCCGAACCGCCCTCGCAGGCGAAGCTCACCTGCGGCCGGGCCGCGCCCTCCGTGCCCCAAGTGGCGATCCAGCCGTGGTCCATCAGGAGGTCGAGCCCCAGAACGTCGCGGTAGAAGCCGGCGACCGCCGCCGGCTCCGCCGTCGCGATGTTGGCGACGATGCGCTTGACCTTCATCATGCCCCTCCCCGCCCGGCGGGGCTCGCATAGGCCGGCGTCTCCGGCCGGTGCGATTCCCGCAACTCGCCCACCCGCCGGATCACCTTCGACAGCGACACCGCGATATGCTCGCGTAGTGCCTCCGCCGCATCCGCAACATCGCCCGCGGCAAGCGCCCGCAGGACCGTCAGGTGCTCGGCGATGAAGGGCTCGCGCGCCGGCATCCGGTGCGACACGCCGATGACGTGCTTGCTGACGTTGAGCATGAAGCGCGCGCGGCGAAGCGCGATCGAAAGCTCGCGGTTGGGGCCGTAGCCGGGAAGGACGATGTGCAGGTCCGTCTCCAGCCCGTCCATCGCCTCCACCGACAGGTCGGGATAGCCGGCAAGCGCGGCCTCATGGCGGCGGATCGTCTCCTCCAGCACATCGGCCGGAATGCGCGGCGCGGCCTGGGCGAGCGCCAGCGGCTCCAGCGCGAGGCGGATGTCGTGCAGGTCGCGCATGCGCGTCTCGTCGAGCGGCACCAGCGTCCAGCGCATGCGCTCGTCCTTCTCGACGATGCCGAGCGCCTCCAGCCGGGTCAGCGCGTCGCGCGCCACCTGTCGGCCGACGCCGCGGGCGCGGGCGAGCTCCACCTCGTTGATCCGGTGGCGGCCGAAGACGGAGAGATGCACCATCTCCCGCTCCAGCGCCTCGTAGATCGCTTCCCAGGCCGGCGCCTTGCGCAGCCCCTGCGCCTCCTCGCCGAGCCCGAGCATGTCGGGGGTCAGCGCCACGCGCCGCGGCCCGCCGCGGCCCTGTCCGACGAGAAAGCCGCGCCCCTCGAAGCGGCGGATCGCCCCCGCCGCTTCCAGCAGCGCGAAGGCCTGGCGGACGGGCGTGCGGGTGGAGGAGAAGACGGTGGCGACCGGGCCTTCGAGAAGCAGCGCGCCCTTCGGCAGCCGCCCGGCGGCGATGGCGCCTGCGAGCGCGTCGCGGATGCGCAGATAGAGCGGTCCGCTGTCCGCCGCGGCCTCGCCGCCTGTTGCCGCCATCGCCTGCCTCGTGCCGTCCATGCGCGGACCATCTCACAAATGCATTCTGCCGACAACGGTCATGTTTCCGTCGCGGTAAGCAAGGAAATTGCGCCCGCGCGGCGAAAAAACCGCAATCCTTTCGTGACGCGCGGGGTGTTTTGCGATAGGGAACACGCAACGCAAGGCTGCCGCCCCTCGCGGGCGGCCGTGTCCGACTGTCCAAGGAACCAGATCATGCCCGCATATCGCTCCCGAACCACCACCCACGGCCGCAACATGGCCGGTGCCCGCGGCCTCTGGCGCGCGACCGGCATGAAGGACGGAGATTTCGGCAAGCCGATCATCGCGGTCGTGAACTCCTTCACCCAGTTCGTGCCCGGCCACGTGCACCTGAAGGACCTCGGCCAGCTCGTTGCCCGCGAGATCGAGGCGGCCGGCGGCGTGGCCAAGGAATTCAATACGATCGCCGTCGACGACGGCATCGCCATGGGCCATGACGGAATGCTCTACTCGCTGCCGAGCCGCGAGATCATCGCCGACTCGGTCGAGTACATGGTCAACGCGCATTGCGCCGACGCCATGGTCTGCATCTCCAACTGCGACAAGATCACCCCCGGCATGCTGAACGCCGCCATGCGCCTCAACATCCCGTCCGTCTTCGTCTCCGGCGGGCCGATGGAGGCCGGCAAGGTGGTCCTCCACGGCAAGAAGCACGCGCTCGACCTCGTCGACGCCATGGTCGCCGCCGCCGACGACAGCGTCTCCGACGACGACGTCAAGGCGATCGAGCGCTCCGCCTGCCCGACCTGCGGTTCCTGTTCCGGCATGTTTACGGCCAACTCGATGAACTGTCTGACGGAAGCCCTCGGCCTGTCGCTGCCCGGCAACGGCTCGACGCTCGCCACCCACGCCGACCGCAAGCGCCTCTTCGTCGAGGCCGGCCATCTGATCGTCGATCTCGCCCGCCGCTACTACGAGCAGGACGACGCGAGCATCCTGCCGCGCGCGGTCGCCAACAGGCACGCCTTCGAGAACGCCATGTCGCTCGACATCGCCATGGGCGGCTCGACCAACACAGTGCTGCATATCCTGGCGGCCGCCCACGAGGGCGGCATCGACTTCACCCTCGAGGACATCGACCGGCTGTCGCGCAAGGTGCCGTGCCTCTCCAAGGTCGCGCCGGCCAAGGCCGACGTCCACATGGAGGACGTCCACCGCGCCGGCGGCATCATGCGCATCCTCGGCGAGCTCGACCGCGGCGGCCTCATCCGCCGCGACACGCCGACCGTGCATGCCGAGACGCTCGGCGACGCCATCGACCGCTGGGACATCACCCGCACCAACAGCGAGACGGTGCGTACCTTCTTCAAGGCCGCCCCGGGCGGCATCCCGACCCAGGTGGCCTTCAGCCAGGAGGCCCGCTGGGACGACCTCGACACCGACGGCGAGGCGGGCGTCATCCGCTCCGTCGAGCACCCGTTCTCCAAGGACGGCGGCCTTGCGGTCCTCAAGGGCAACATCGCGCTCGACGGCTGCATCGTGAAGACGGCTGGCGTGGACGAATCGATCCTGAAATTCACCGGCCCGGCGGTCGTCTACGAGAGCCAGGACGCGGCGGTGAAGGGCATCCTCGGCGGCGAGGTGAAGGCCGGCGACGTCGTCGTCATCCGCTACGAAGGCCCGAAGGGCGGCCCCGGCATGCAGGAGATGCTCTATCCGACGAGCTACCTGAAGTCGAAGGGCCTGGGCAAGGCCTGCGCGCTCATCACCGACGGCCGCTTCTCCGGCGGCACCTCCGGCCTCTCCATCGGCCACGCCTCGCCGGAAGCCGCCCAGGGCGGCGCGATCGGCCTGGTGCGCCAGGGCGACATCATCGAGATCGACATCCCGAACCGCACGATCAACCTCGCGGTCCCGGAAGCCGAACTCGCCGCCCGCCGCGCCGAGCAGGACCGGCTCGGCTGGAAGCCGGCAGCACCCCGCAAGCGCAACGTCACCACCGCGCTCAAGGCCTACGCCGCCTTCGCCGCCAGCGCCGACAAGGGCGCCGTGCGCATCCTGCCGGAATGATCCCTCCGGCGGGCGCGGCCCTCCCGGGCCGCGCCCGCTTTTGACATCGGCAAAAAATGTTGATACCAACGCATTCGTCGAAGGCACCCGCGAGGAGGAGTTGCGCGCATGAGACCCGACCACGCGATCGTATCCGAAGAGGAGTGGCTCGCCGCACGCAGGGCGCTGCTGGCGCTGGAGAAGGAGGAGACGAAGCTGCGCGACAGGGTGCGCGCCGCCCGCCTGGCATTGCCCTGGGTGAAGGTCGGGAAGGACTACGTCTTCGACACGCCTTCCGGCCGCAGGTCGCTCGCCGACCTGTTCGACGGCCGCAGCCAGCTCGTCGTCTATCATTTCATGTTCGGGCCGGACTGGGAGGCGGGCTGCCCCGGCTGCTCCTTCCTCTGCGACCATCTCGACGGCACGCTGCCACATCTCAACAACCACGACGTCACCCTGATCGCCGTCTCGCGCGCGCCGCTCGACAGGATCGAGGCCTACCGCCGGCGCATGGGCTGGACATTCCCCTGGGTCTCCTCCCATGGCAGCGACTTCAATTTCGATTATCATGTCTCCTTCACAAAAGAGCAGCTTGCCAGTGGCAAGGTGTTCTACAATTATAAAGAAATAGAGGCGGCCGACGCGAACGACGAGCTCCCGGGCCTCAGCGCCTTCTTCAAGGACGAGGACGGCGCCGTCTACCATACCTATTCGGACTACGCCCGCGGCGGCGAGGAGCTGCTCGGCACGCTGATGATCCTCGACCGCGCGCCCAAGGGCCGCAACGAGACCGGTACGCTGAGCTTCGTCAAGCGCAAGGACGAATACGAGACTGCCGCCAAGCCGCATGCCTGCTGCAGCTGATCCAACCGCAAGCACGAGGACGATCCCATGCACAAGAACCACGGCAAGTTCTGCTGGTACGAGCTGATGACCACCGACGTTCCCGCCGCCGAGCGCTTCTACGGTTCGGTGCTCGGCTGGACCACGCGCGATTCCGGCATGCCGGGACAGAATTACACGCTCGCCTATGCCGGCGACCGGCAGGTGGCGGGTCTCATGGCGATTCCCGCCGAGGCCGCCGGCATGCCGCCCTCCTGGAGCGCCTATGTCTATGCCGGCGACATCGAGGAGACCGCCAGGGCCGTCGCCGACAAGGGCGGCACGGTCCATCGCGCGCCGGCCGACATCCCGGGCGTCGGCCGCTTCGCCGTCGTCGCCGATCCGCATGGCGCGATCTTCTGCCTGTTCAGCACGGACGACGACGACCCGGAGGCGCCGCCGATGATGACGCCCGGCCACATCGGCTGGCACGAGCTGATGGCCGGCGACCTCGACGAGGCCTGGCCCTTCTATTCCGAGCTGTTCGGCTGGACGAAGGACACGGCCTACGACATGGCCGAGGGCGGCGGCAAGGGCGTCTACCAGATCTTTTCCGTGCGCGGCGGCGATGCCGTGGGCGGCATGATGACGAAGCCCGCAGAGATGCCGGCGCCGCCGCACTGGGGCCTCTATTTCGTCGTCGACGGCCTCGATGCCGCGGGCAGCCGCGTGACCGAGGGCGGCGGGCGCATCCTGATGGGGCCGATGGAGGTTCCCGGCGGCGCCTGGATCCTCAACTGCTTCGATCCGCAGGGCGCCTATTTCGCGCTGGTCTCGATGAAACGCTGACGCCCGCGCCGGAGAAGCGCTTGCAATCTCTCTTCGCATTGCACAAACTCCCCGCGATGGCGGCGAAGACCGCCACCGAGGGGAAAAAACCAGCGTATGTCGATCAAGGCCGGACTCTACCACCTTACCCATTACAGATACGACAGACCGGTCCGTCTCGGACCCCAGATCATCCGGCTGAAGCCGGCCGCTCACTCCCGGACGCGGGTGATCGGCCATTCGCTGAAGGTCTCGCCGGCCAATCACTTCGTGAACCTGCAGCAGGATCCCTACGGCAACTACCTCGCCCGCTACGTCTTCCCCGATCCGGTGACGGAGCTGAAGATCGAGGTCGACCTCGTCGCCGACATGACGGTCTACAATCCCTTCGACTTCTTCGTCGAGGAGGAGGCCGAGCACTGGCCCTTCGACTATCCTGAGGACCTGCGCGAGGACCTGAATATCTATCGCACGCCCGAGCCGGCGGGTCCGGCGCTCGACGCCTTCATGGCGACGGTCGACCGCTCGCGCCAGCGCACCGTCGACATGGTCGTCGGGCTCAACGCGCGCCTGCAGCAGGAGATCGGCTACGTCATCCGCATGGAGGCGGGCGTGCAGGCGCCGGAGGAAACTCTGACGCTCGCGCGCGGCTCCTGCCGCGATTCGAGCTGGCTGCTCGTGCAGGTGCTGCGCAACCTCGGCTTCGCCGCCCGCTTCGTCTCCGGCTACCTGATCCAGCTCACGCCGGACCTGAAGGCGCTCGACGGCCCCTCCGGCACCGAGGTCGACTTCACCGACCTGCATGCCTGGTGCGAGGTCTATATCCCCGGCGCCGGCTGGATCGGCCTCGACCCGACCTCGGGCCTGCTCACCGGCGAGAGCCACGTCCCGCTTGCCGCCACGCCGCATTACCGCAACGCCGCACCGATTTCCGGCGACTATTTTGGCGAGGCCAACACCGAGTTCGCCTTCGACATGCGGGTGGACCGGGTCGCCGAGCATCCGCGCATCACCAAACCCTTCTCGGACGAGAGCTGGGAGGCGCTGAACGCGCTCGGCCGCGAGGTCGACCGGGTGCTTGGCGAAGGCGACGTGCGCCTGACCATGGGCGGCGAGCCGACCTTCGTCTCGATCGACGATTTCGAATCGGACGAGTGGAACACAGCCGCCGTCGGCCCGACCAAGCGCGAGAAGGCCGACACGCTGATCCGGCGGCTGCGCGAACGCTTCGCGCCGGGCGGCTTCCTGCATTACGGCCAGGGCAAATGGTATCCGGGCGAGAGCCTGCCGCGCTGGACCTTCTCGCTCTACTGGCGCCGCGACGGCAGGCCGATCTGGCGCGACCCGGCGCTCATCGCTGAGGAGGGCAGCGACCACACGGTGACGGAGGCGGATGCCGGACGGCTGCTTGCGGCCATCGCCGACGAGCTCGGCATCGACGCCGGCATGGTCGTGCCCGCCTTCGAGGACCCGGCCGAATGGCTGTTGAAGGAGGCGAAGCTGCCCGGCAACGTCGATCCGGAGAACTCGAAGCTCGAGGATCCGGAGGAGCGCAGCCGCATCGCCCGCGTCTTCGACCGCGGCCTGACGAAACCGACCGGCTACGTGCTGCCGGTGCAGGCCTGGAACAGCCGCGCCGGGCCCCGCCGCTGGCTGAGCGAGGCCTGGCACACCCGCCGCGGCCGGCTGTTCCTCGTGCCCGGCGACAGCCCGGTCGGCTACCGCCTGCCGCTCGGCTCGCTGCCCTGGCTGCCGGCCGCATCCTATCCCTACATCAACCCGACCGACCCGACGGTCGAGCGCGGCGACCTGCCGGATTTCGCCGGCAATCCACGGCAGGCGGCGCTGTTCCAGCCGCGGGAAGGCACGCGCCAGACGATCGTGCCGCAATCGGCCGACGAGATCGACGGCCATGTGCGAACCGCCATCTCCGTCGAGCCGCGCGACGGCCGGCTCTGCGTCTTCATGCCGCCGACGGTCGACGTCGAGGACTATCTCGACCTCGTCGCCTCGGCCGAGCGCGCCGCCGCCCGCCTCGACCTGGCCGTCCATATCGAGGGCTACGCGCCGCCGCACGACGAGCGCCTCAACGTCATCCGCGTCGCCCCGGACCCCGGCGTCATCGAGGTCAACATCCATCCCGCATCGAGCTGGGACGAGTGCGTCGGCATCACCACGGCGATCTACGAGGAGGCGCGGCTGTCGCGCCTCGGCGCCGACAAGTTCATGATCGACGGCCGCCACACCGGCACCGGCGGCGGCAATCACGTGGTCGTCGGCGGCAGGAACCCGAACGACAGCCCGTTCCTGCGCCGCCCCGACCTGTTGAAAAGCCTCGTGCTGCACTGGCAGCGCCACCCCTCGCTCTCCTATCTCTTCTCCGGCCTGTTCATCGGCCCGACCAGCCAGGCCCCGCGCATCGATGAGGCCCGCCATGATTCGCTCTACGAGCTGGAGATCGCGCTCGCCCAG
The DNA here is from genome assembly GCF_024609765.1 of Shinella pollutisoli. Classification (GTDB taxonomy): domain Bacteria; phylum Pseudomonadota; class Alphaproteobacteria; order Rhizobiales; family Rhizobiaceae; genus Shinella; species Shinella pollutisoli. The sequence continues at coordinate 190,435 of NZ_JANFDG010000002.1, read as the reverse complement.
GTGCCCGCCCCCGGCAAGGGCGAGCCGCCCCTGCCCTGGCTCACCGACCGCCTGTTCCGCAATCTCCTGACCGACGTCACCGGCAACACCCATCGCTCGGAGATCTGCATCGACAAGCTGTTCTCGCCGGACGGGCCGACCGGGCGGCTCGGTCTCGTCGAGTTCCGCGGCTTCGAGATGCCGCCGAACGCCCGCATGAGCCTTGCCCAGCAACTGCTCATCCGTGCACTGATCGCCCGCTTCTGGAAGGCGCCGGCCGAAGGCGGCTTCGTGCGCTGGGGCACGGCGCTCCACGACCGTTTCATGCTGCCGCATTACGTCTGGCAGGATTTCCTCGACGTGCTTTCCGACCTTCGCGCGCACGGCTTCGAGCTTCGGCCGGAATGGTTCGCCGCCCAGCTCGAATTCCGCTTCCCCTTCTGCGGCGCGGTCGACTACCAGGGCTCGACGCTGGAGTTGCGGCAGGCGCTGGAGCCTTGGCACGTCATGGGCGAGCAGGGCGCGATCGGCGGCACCGTGCGCTATGTCGATTCCTCGGTGGAGCGCCTGCAGGTGCAGCTGGAGACGACCAATCCCGAGCGCTATACCGTCGCCTGCAACGGCAGGCCCGTGCCGCTCCGCCCCACCGGCACGAACGGTGTGGCGGTGGCGGGCGTGCGCTTCAAGGCGTGGCAGCCCGCCTCCGGCCTGCATCCGGTGCTGCCCGTCAACACACCGCTTACGTTTGACATCTACGATACATGGTCGCAGCGGGCGATCGGGGGCTGCATCTATCACGTTGCCCATCCGGGCGGACGCAACTATGACACCTTCCCCGTGAACGGAAACGAGGCCGAGGCGCGCCGGCTGGCGCGGTTCGAGCCATGGGGGCACAAGGCGGGCACCTATGCGGTGCGGCAGGAGACGCCGGCGGCGGAGTTCCCGCTGACGCTGGATCTGCGCCGGCCGCCCGGCATCTAGAGCATTTCCAGCAAAAGTGCGAAGCGGTTTTGCATAAGGACAATGCGCAGAAACAAAGATAGAGCGTTCTCGCGGTTCGAAGAACAGCGAAAACGCTCTAGCCTCCGGACGGAGTGGACGGGTTGAAGACGACGAAGGCAGAGGCAGGACGCATCGAGGTGCCGGCGCACGGCTATGCGCCGCTGCCGGGCGTCGCCGACGAGATGATCGACGCGGACGGCGCCGTGCGCCCCGTCTGGCGCCATTTCCTCGCCGCGCTCGGCCGCATGGACCAGACGGAGCTCGCCGGCCGTTTCGCCCGCGCCGACCGCTACCTGCGCGACGCCGGCGTCTTCTACCGCTCCTACGGCAAGGAGGCGGACGTCGACCGCGCCTGGCCGCTTTCCCATATCCCGGTCCTCATCGACGAGGCGGAATGGACCGGGGTCAGCCGCGGCCTCGTCCAGCGCGCCGAGCTGCTGGAAGCCGTCGTCGCCGACATCTACGGTCGCAACGAGCTGGTGGCGAACGGCCTGCTGCCGCCCGCGCTCGTCGGCGAGAACGCCGAGTTCCTGCGCCCGCTGGTCGGCGTTAAGCCCGCCGGCGGCCATTTCCTGCACTTCGTCTCCTTCGAGATCGGCCGCGGGCCGGACGGCAACTGGTGGGTGCTCTCCGACCGCACGCAGGCCCCGTCCGGCGCCGGCTTCGCGCTGGAGAACCGCGTCGCCACCGCCCGCGCCTTCTCCGACGTCTATGCCGAGACCCACGCCCACCGGCTCGCCGGCTTCTTCGGCGCCTTCCGCGACACGCTGCAGGCAAGCCGCCAGTCGCCGGAGGAGCGCATCGCCGTGCTGACGCCGGGGCTCGCCAACGAGACCTATTTCGAGCACGCCTATATCGCCCGCTATCTCGGCTTCATGCTGCTGGAGGGCGAGGACCTGACGGTGGTCGGCGGCAAGGTGATGGTGCGCACCGTCGCCGGCCTGAAACCCATCGGCGTGCTCTGGCGCCGGCTCGACGCCTCCTTCGCCGACCCGCTGGAACTGGACCAGAACTCCCATATCGGCACGCCGGGCCTCGTCGAGGCGTTGCGCGCGGGCTCCGTCAGCATCGTCAACGCGCTCGGCGCCGGCATCGTCGAGACCCGCGCCATGCTCGCCTTCCTGCCGAACATCTGTCGCCAGGTGCTCGGCGAGGAACAGATCATGCCGTCCGTCGCCACCTGGTGGTGCGGGCAGGAGACGGAGCGCGCCCATGTCGCCGCCCATATCGGCCGCATGGTGATCGGCCCGGCCTATTCCACCCGCCCCTTCTTCGACGACGAGGGCCGCTCGGTGCTGGGCTCGACGCTGCGCGAGACCGCACGCGATTCCATCATGGAATGGCTCGCGAGCGACGGCGCGCACCTCGTCGGCCAAGAGGCGGTGACGCTCTCCACCACGCCCGCCTGGGTCGGCGGCAGGCTCGTGCCGCGGCCGATGAGCCTGCGCGTCTTCGCCGCCCGCACCCGCGACGGCTGGCAGATCATGCCGGGCGGCTTCGCCCGCATCGGCGCCGGCGACGACGTGGCGGCGATCGCCATGCAGCGGGGCGGCTCGGCCGCCGACGTCTGGATCGTCAGTCCCCGGCCGGTCGAACGCTCGACGCTGCTGCCGGCCGACAGGAACTTCACCCGCACCATGCCGGGCAGCCTGCCGAGCCGGGCGGCCGACAACCTGTTCTGGCTCGGCCGCTACATCGAGCGGGCGGAGGGGGCGCTGCGCATCCTGCGCGCCTGGCACGGCCGCTACGCCGAATATGCCGATCCCGGGCAGCCGCTCCTCAAGGACGTCACACGCTACCTCGACGCCCTCGACATCGACACGGCCGAACCCGTGCCGACCAGCCTCATCCGCAACATCGACAGCGCCGTCTTCTCGGCGAGCGCCATCCGCGACCGCTTCTCGCCGGACGGCTGGCTGGCGCTCAACGACCTGTCGAAGACCGCCCGCCGCTTCCACACCAGCATCGAGCCCGGCGACGACGCCACACGGGCCATGACGGTGCTCTTGCGCAAGCTCGCCGGCTTCGCCGGCCTCGTGCACGAGAACATGTACCGCTTCACCGGCTGGCGCTTCCTGTCGATCGGCCGCTACCTGGAGCGCGGCCTGCACATGACGCGGCTCCTGGGCCACCTGTCCGGCGAGGACGCGCCCGACGGCGCGCTCGACATGCTGCTGGAAATCGGCGACAGCGTCATGACCCACAGGCGACGCTACGCGGTGGCGACGGCGCGGCTCACCGTCACCGACCTGCTTGCGCTCGATCCGCTCAACCCGCGCTCTGTCCTCTACCAGCTGAACGAGATCAAGAACGAGGTCGAGCAGCTTCCGAACGCCTTCGTCAACGGCCAGATGTCGCCCTTCTACCGCGAGGCGATGCGGCTCCATGCCGGGCTCGCCGTGATGACGCCGGAAGGGATGAGCGACAGGATCTACGGCCGTTTCGAGACCGAGCTGGAACGGCTTTCCGATATCCTCGGCCAGACCTATCTCGGCTGAGCGGAGGCAACCGGCATATGCTCTACGACGTGAACCTCACCATCGGCTACCGCTACGACACGCCCGTTTCCGGCGGCCGCCACATGGTGCGCGTGCTGCCGCTCTCCATCCCCGGCCGCCAGCGTCTCGTCGCCGGCGCGCTGTCCGTCGATCCGGCGCCCGGCGAGCGCGCCGACCGGACGGACTTCTTCGACAACCCGATGAGCTCGATCCTCTTCCGCAGCCCGCACGACCGGCTCGACATCCGTATGCAGGCCCGCGTCCATGTCGAGACGCCGGAGCCGGCCGCCGACTTCTCGCCCCCGGTCTCCGGCCTCGCCGAGGATATCGCCGGCTACTGGTCGCTCGACGCCGGCGCGCCGCACCACTACACGGGCGCGAGCCCCCGCCTGCCCGCCTGCCCGGAGATTTCCGACTACGCCCGCGCGATCGTCACGCCCGACATGACGATCCGCGCCGCGGCGACGGCGATCTGCGCGCGCATCCATGCCGACTTCACCTACGATACCAAGGCGACGAGCGTCGACACCACGCCGCGCGAGGCCTTCCGCCTGAAGCGCGGCGTCTGCCAGGATTTCAGCCATGTCATGATCGTGGCGCTGCGCAGCCTCGGCATCCCGGCCGGCTATGTCAGCGGCTTCCTGCGCACGATCCCGCCGCCCGGCAAGGAGCGGCTCGAAGGCGCGGACGCCATGCATGCCTGGGTGCGCTTCTGGTGCGGGCGCGTCAACGGCTGGATGGAGCTCGACCCGACCAACGACATGCCCTCCGGCTCCGACCACATCGTCGTCGCCCATGGCCGCGACTATGCGGACGTCGCGCCCGTCATCGGCGTGCTGAAGGGCTACGGCCAGCACAAGACCACCCAGGCCGTCGACGTCATCCCCGTGCGCCAGACGGCCTGAGCGGAGAAAAATCCCGTTTGTAAACAACGACAAGCGCCGGATTTGCGGGACGCGCGCAATTTTACGAAAACTATACCACGCAGCCGAACCGTTAAATAACACTTCGCTGGTAGCTTTCGCCCACGTGACGACAATGGCGGAAGATTCCTCATGACGAAGAATGCGCAAAAACGGACATTGGGTTCCCGTTTCCTGAGCGACCGCTTCGGGAACTTCTCGATGATGACCGCCATCATCTTCCCGATCATGCTCGCGGCAGGCGGGGTGGCGATGGATCTGACCAACATGGTCATGACCAAGGCGGCCCTTCAGGACGCGACGGATTCGGCGGCGCTCGCGGCCGCCTCCGCCCTCGCCAACGACGGCATGACGGCGACGGAGGCGAGGCTGGTCGCGCTTCGCTTCCTCAAGACGCAGGTGCATGGCGGCAACACGGTCGACAGCAGCTCCAAGGACGAGAACGACATTGAATCCGAGACCCTCATCGACATCACCGAGAAGGCGCTGGTCGGCACCGGCAAGTCGTTCAAGGTCGAGGTGTCGATGAACCACACGCTCGAGTTCAACGCCTTCACCCGGCTGCTCGGCCAGACCTCGGCGACCCTGACCTCGAAGAGCACGGCCGAAAGCGCCACGGAATCGAAGAACGCGCTGTCGATGTTCCTCGTGCTCGACAAGTCGGGCTCGATGGCCTGGATCACCAACGAGAAGGACACGTCGGTCTCCTCCTGCATCAACTGGACGGAGAAGAACTGGGGCAAGAAGGTCTCGCCGTCGAGCCCCTGCTACATCCCGAAGATGGCCGCGCTGAAGCTCGCGGTCGCAAGCCTCTTCACCCAGCTCACGGTGGCGGACCCGACGAAGACCTACGTCCGCACCGCCGCCGTCTCCTATGACCTCTACTCCTACACGCCGACCACGCTCGACTGGGGCGTGTCCACCGCCCTCACCTACGTGAACAACCTCGTCGCCGACGGCGGCACGGCCTCGACGGGGGCGATGAAGACGGCCTACGAGAAGCTCAAGGAAGCCTCCGAGAACACCGCCCACAAGAACAAGAACGGCCAGGTCCCGACGAAATACATCGTCTTCATGACCGACGGCGACAACAACAACAAGTCGGACGACACCAAGACCAAGACCATCTGCGACAATGCCCGCAACGACAAGATCGAGGTCTACACCGTCGCCTTCATGGCGCCGGACCGCGGCCAGGAGCTTCTGAAATACTGCGCGACGAGCGCCAGCCACTATTTCGAGGCGGAGGATATGGCCGCCCTCGTCAAGGCCTTCAAGGCGATCGGCGAGCGCACTTCCGCCGTGGTGTCCCGCCTGACGAAGTGACCGCAGACCGGCCGTTCCGCCCGCTCGAGGCCCGCCACGCAGCCCGCGTCGGCGGGCCTTTCCGTCGTCGCCGCGGCTCTTCCCGCCATGCGTCCGGCGCACACAGGCTTTCTTGAAAAGGCATATTGCAAGCGCTTCGGATAGATGCATTAATTGATTTAAAGTCGATTTTCGCGTCGGCGATCGAAGAGAAAATAAGGGGCGAAGCGAGCCGATGATGAACCGGGTATCCACAAACGACCTCGCCCCCGCCCCCCGGTCGTCGGATCGCGAACAGCTTGCGACGGAAATCCTCGAACGCCTGAAATACCGCATCGGCAAGGACCCCAACGTCGCCAAGCCGCACGACTGGCTGACGGCCGCCATCCTCGTCGCGCGCGACCGCATCACCGACAAGTGGATGGACTCCACCCGGCGCACCTATGCGACGGGCGCAAAGCGCGTCTACTATCTCTCGCTGGAATTTCTGATCGGCCGGCTGATGCGCGACGCCATGACCAATATCGGCATCATGGACGAGATGCGCCACGCGCTCGCCTCGCTCGGCGTCGACATCGACGTCATCGCCGAGATCGAGCCGGACGCGGCCCTCGGCAACGGCGGCCTCGGCCGGCTCGCCGCCTGTTTCATCGAGAGCATGGCGACCGTCGACGTGCCGGCCTACGGCTACGGCATCCGCTACGTCCACGGCCTGTTCCGCCAGCAGATGGCGGACGGCTGGCAGGTCGAGCTGCCGGAGACCTGGCTCGCCCACGGCAACCCCTGGGAATTCGAGCGCCGCGAGAGCTCCTACGAGATCGGCTTCGGCGGCTCGGTCGAGACGATCGCCATCGGCGAGGACAAGCAGCGCTTCGTCTGGAAGCCGGCCGAGCGCGTCATCGCCACCGCCTACGACACGCCGGCCGTCGGCTGGCGCGCCAAGCGCGTCAACACGCTGCGGCTGTGGGCGGCGAACCCGATCGACCCGATCCTGCTCGAAGCCTTCAACGCCGGCGACCACATCGGCGCGCTGCGCGAGAGCAACAAGGCCGAGAGCCTGACGCGCGTGCTCTATCCGGCCGACGCGACCCCCGCCGGCCAGGAGCTGCGTCTCAGGCAGGAGTTCTTCTTCTCCTCCGCATCGCTCCAGGACATCCTGCGCCGCCACCTGCAGCAATATCCGGATTTCACCTCGCTGCCGGACGCCGTCGCCATCCAGCTCAACGACACGCATCCGGCCGTCTCCGTCGCCGAGCTGGTGCGCCTCCTCACCGACGTGCACGGGCTCGACTTCGACGCCGCCTGGGACATTTCCCGCCGCACCTTCTCCTACACCAACCACACGCTGCTGCCGGAGGCGCTGGAGAGCTGGCCGGTGCCGCTGTTCGAGCGCCTGCTGCCGCGCCACATGCAGATCGTCTACGCCGTCAACGCCAAGATCCTCATCGAGGCGCGCAAGGAGAAGGGCTTCGAGGACCAGGGCATCCGCAACATCTCGCTGATCGAGGAATCGGGCGAGCGCCGCGTGCGCATGGGCAACCTCGCCTTCGTCGGCTCGCATTCGATCAACGGCGTGTCGGCGCTGCATACGGAACTGATGAAGGAGACGGTCTTCGCCGACCTGCACAAGCTCTATCCGGATCGCATCAACAACAAGACCAACGGCATCACCCCGCGCCGCTGGCTAATGCAGTGCAATCCCGGCCTGTTCAGCCTGATCCGCGAGGCGATCGGCGATGCCTTCATGGACGACCTGGAGGCGCTGAAGGCGCTCGACGGCTTCGCCGAGAACCGCGAGTTCCAAGCCCGCTTCGCCGCGATCAAGCGGGAGAACAAGAACCGGCTCGCCAATCTCGTCGGCAGCCGCATGGGCGTGCGCATCGACCCGGCCGCCATGTTCGACATCCAGATCAAGCGCATCCACGAATACAAGCGCCAGTTGCTCAACATCATCGAGGCCGTGGCGCTCTACGACCAGATCCGCTCGCATCCCGAGTTGGACTGGGTCCCGCGTGTGAAGCTGTTCGCCGGCAAGGCGGCGCCGAGCTACCACAACGCCAAGCTGATCATCAAGCTCGCCAACGACGTGGCGAAGGTGATCAACAACGATCCCTCCGTGCGCGGCCTGCTCAAGGTGGTCTTCGTGCCGAACTACAACGTCTCGCTCGCCGAGATCATGGTGCCGGCCGCCGACCTCTCCGAGCAGATCTCCACCGCCGGCATGGAGGCGTCGGGCACCGGCAACATGAAGTTCGCGCTGAACGGCGCGCTGACGATCGGCACGCTCGACGGCGCCAATGTCGAGATGCGCGACCATGTCGGCGAGGACAACATCGTCATCTTCGGCATGACGGCCGAGGAGGTCGCCAAGGTCCGTGCCGACGGCCACAATCCCCGCGCCGTCATCGAGGGTTCGCGCGAGCTGTCGCAGGCGCTGTCGGCCATCTCCTCCGGCGTCTTCTCGCCCGACGACCCGCACCGCTTCGCCGGCCTCGTCGACGGCATCTACAACCATGACTGGTTCATGGTCGCCGCCGACTTCGACGCCTATGCGAAGGCGCAGCGCGAGGTGGACGCCATCTGGGCCGACAAGGCCTCCTGGTACGCCAAGACCATCCGCAACACCGCGCGCATGGGCTGGTTCTCCTCCGACCGCACCATCCGCCAATACGCCAAGGAAATCTGGAGAGTGTGATGACCGCATCGCCGACGAAAGGCCCGACGGAAACGCCGTCCGAGCTTCTGGCGAGAGCGGACATAGACGCAATTCTGGGAAGCCGGCATCCCGATCCCTTCTCCGTCCTCGGCCTGCACGCGGCGGGCGACAGGTTCGTCGCGCGCTGCTTCCTGCCCGGCGCCGAGGAGGTCGTCGCCGAGACGCTCGCCGGCAAGGAGATCGGCACGCTGACCCGGCTCGATCCGGCCGGCGTCTTCGCAGGCATCGTCTCGGTGAAGAAGCGCCAGCCGATCCTCTACCGCGCCCGCAACCGCGGCGGCGAGTGGACCGCGATCGACCCCTACAGCTTCGGCCCCGTGCTCGGGCCGATGGACGACTACTACATCCGCGAGGGCTCGCACCTGCGCCTGTTCGACAAGATGGGCGCCCATCCGATGACGCTGGAAGGCGTCGAGGGCTTCCACTTCGCCGTCTGGGCGCCGAACGCCCGGCGCGTCTCGGTCGTCGGCAATTTCAACGACTGGGACGGCCGGCGCCATCCGATGCGGCTGCGCCGGGACACCGGCATCTGGGAGATCTTCCTGCCCGGCATCACCGAGGGGCATGCCTACAAGTACGAGATCGTCGGCATCCACGGCGAGGTGCTGCCGCTCAAGGCCGACCCCTTCGCCCGCCGCTCGGAGCTGCGCCCCGCCAACGCCTCGATGACGACCGGCGAGATCGCGCAGGAATGGGAAGACGAGGCGCATCTCGCCCATTGGGCCAAGGCGGACGCCCGCCGCCAGCCGATCTCGATCTACGAGGTCCATGCCGCCTCCTGGCAGCGTCACGACGACGGCGGCATGCTCACCTGGGACGAGCTCGCCGACCGGCTGATCCCCTATTGCGTCGACATGGGCTTCACCCACATCGAGTTCCTGCCGATTTCGGAATATCCCTTCGACCCGTCCTGGGGCTACCAGACGACCGGCCTCTATGCGCCGACCGCCCGCTTCGGCGAGCCGGAGGGCTTCGCCCGCTTCGTCAACGGCTGCCACAAGGTCGGTCTCGGCGTCATCCTCGACTGGGTGCCGGCGCATTTCCCGACCGACGCACATGGGCTTCGCGAATTCGACGGCACCGCGCTCTACGAGCACGAGGACCCGCGCAAGGGTTTCCACCCCGACTGGAACACGGCGATCTATAATTTCGGCCGGCAGGAGGTGCTCGCCTACCTCATCAACAACGCGCTCTACTGGGCGGAGAAGTTCCACCTCGACGGCCTGCGCGTCGATGCGGTGGCCTCGATGCTCTATCTCGACTATTCGCGCAAGCACGGCGAATGGGTGCCGAACGAATACGGCGGCAACGAGAACCTGGAGGCCGTCCGCTTCCTGCAGTCGATGAACGCCCATGTCTATGCCGCTCATCCCGGCATCCTGACGATCGCCGAGGAATCGACCTCCTGGCCGAAGGTCTCGCATCCGGTGCATGCCGGCGGGCTCGGCTTCGGCTTCAAGTGGAACATGGGCTTCATGCACGACACGCTGCAGTATCTCTCGCGCGAGCCGGTGCACCGCAAGTTCCACCACAACGACATGACCTTCGGCCTGCTCTACGCCTTCACGGAGAATTTCGTGCTGCCGCTCTCCCATGACGAGGTAGTGCACGGCAAGGGTTCGCTGATCGCCAAGATGACCGGCGACGACTGGCAGAAGTTCGCCAATCTCAGGGCCTATTACGGCTTCATGTGGGGCTATCCCGGCAAGAAGCTCCTGTTCATGGGCCAGGAATTCGCGCAGTGGCAGGAATGGAGCGAGGCGCGCGCGCTCGACTGGAACCTCCTCGAATATCCGGCGCATGCCGGCATGCGCCGCCTCGTGCGCGATCTCAACGGCACCTACCGCGCCAAGCCGGCGCTGCATGCCCGTGATTGCGAGGGCGAGGGCTTCGAGTGGCTGATCGCCGACGACCGCGACAATTCCGTCTTCGCGTGGCTCCGCAAGGCGCCGGGCGAGAAGCCGGTCGCCGTCGTCACCAACTTCACGCCCGTCTATCGGGAGAACTACGCGATTCCGCTGCCGGTGGAGGGCCGCTGGCGGGAGATCCTCAACACCGACGCCGAGATCTACGGCGGCAGCGGCAAGGGGAACGGGGGCGCCGTTGAGGCCGTCAAGCACGGGAACGAGAGGATCCTGGCCGCCATCACCCTGCCGCCGCTGGCGACGGTGATGTTCGAGCTGGACACATGATCAGACTGTCGGGAGGACACCTATGGAGCAGAAGCGGAATCAACCCCTCGCCCGTGACGCGATGGCCTATGTTCTTGCGGGCGGGCGAGGAAGCCGCCTGAAGGAACTCACCGACCGGCGCGCCAAGCCGGCCGTCTATTTCGGCGGCAAGGCGCGCATCATCGACTTCGCGCTGTCGAATGCGCTGAATTCCGGCATCCGCCGCATCGGCGTCGCCACCCAGTACAAGGCGCACTCGCTGATCCGCCACCTGCAGCGCGGCTGGAACTTCTTCCGCCCGGAACGCAACGAGAGCTTCGACATCCTGCCGGCGAGCCAGCGCGTCTCCGAGACGCAGTGGTACGAGGGCACCGCCGACGCCGTCTACCAGAACATCGACATCATCGAGGACTACGGCGTCGAATACATGGTCATCCTCGCCGGCGACCACATCTATAAAATGGACTACGAGCTGATGCTCCAACAGCACGTCGATTCCGGCGCTGAGGTGACGATCGGCTGCCTGGAAGTGCCGCGCATGGAGGCGACCGGCTTCGGCGTCATGCATGTCGACGAGAAGGACCAGATCATCGACTTCGTCGAGAAGCCCGCCGACCCGCCGGGCATTCCCGGCAATCCCGACTTCGCGCTCGCCTCCATGGGCATCTACGTGTTCCACACGAAGTTCCTGATGGAGATGCTGCGCCGCGACGCCGAGGACCCGAATTCGAGCCGCGACTTCGGCAAGGACATCATCCCCTACATCGTCAAGAACGGGAAGGCGGTCGCCCACCGCTTCACCGCCTCCTGCGTGCGCTCCGACTTCGAGCGCGAGGCCTACTGGCGCGACGTCGGCACCGTCGACGCCTACTGGCAGGCGAACATCGACCTCACCGACATCACCCCCGAGCTCGACATCTACGACAGTTCCTGGCCGATCTGGACCTTCGCCGAGATCAAGCCGCCGGCGAAGTTCGTCCATGACGACGAGAACCGCCGCGGCTCGGCGATCTCCTCGCTCGTCTCGGGCGACTGCATCATCTCCGGCTCGACGCTGCACCGCAGCCTGCTCTTCACCGGCGTGCGCGCGAATTCCTATGCGCGGCTCGAAGGCGCGGTCGTGCTGCCGGACGTGCTGATCGGCCGGCGCGCGCAGCTGAGGAACGTCGTCATCGACCGCGGCGTGGTCATTCCGGAAGGTCTTGTCGTCGGCGAGGACCCGGAGCTCGACGCCAAGCGCTTCCGCCGCTCCGGCAACGGCATCTGCCTCATCACCCAGGCCATGATCGACAAGCTGGAGCTTTGAGGCCCGCGATGAACATCCTTTCGGTGGCATCCGAAGTCTTCCCGCTGATCAAGACCGGGGGACTGGCCGACGTGGCGGGCGCGCTTCCCCTGGCGCTCGCCGGCCACGGCACGCGCATGCGCACGCTCGTGCCGGGCTATCCGGCGGTGATGGCCAAGCTCGCCGACGTCACGGTCGCAGCCACGTTCGACGACCTGCTCGGCGAGCCGGCGCGGGTGCTTTCCGCCACCCATGCCGGGCTCGACATCCTCGTGCTCGACGCGCCGGGCTTCTTCGACCGGCCGGGCGGCCCCTACGTCGACGCCGTCGGCAAGGATTTCACCGACAACTGGCGGCGCTTCGCCGCGCTCTCGCTCGCGGGCGCCGAGATCGCCCGCGGGCTCATTGCCGACTGGACGCCGGACATCGTCCACGCCCACGACTGGCAGGCGGCGATGACCGCCGTCTACATGCGCTATACCGGCCTCCAGCATATCCCGACCGTCGTCACCGTTCACAACCTCGCTTTCCAGGGTCAGTTCGGCGCCGACATCTTCGCGGAGCTGCGCCTGCCCGCGGAGGCCTACAGCGTCGACGGGCTCGAATATTACGGCGACGTCGGCTTCCTCAAGGGGGGGCTGCGCACCGCCTGGGCCGTCACCACGGTAAGCCCCACCTACGCCGCCGAGATCATGACGCCGCAATATGGCATGGGCCTCGACGGTCTCGTCAACGCCCGCGCCGGCGATCTCACCGGCATCGTCAACGGCATCGACACCGATGTCTGGAACCCCGGCACCGACCGTCTCATCGCCAAGACCTTCACGGCCACGACCCTCAAGCAGCGCGCTGCAAACCGCAAGGCCCTCGCCGACCGCTTCGGCCTCGATCACGACGACGGCCCGATCTTCTGCGTCATCAGCCGCCTCACCTGGCAGAAGGGCATCGACCTCATCGCCGAGGTCGCCGACTGGATCGTCGAGGAGGGCGGCAAGCTCGCCGTGCTCGGCTCGGGCGACGAGGGGCTGGAAGGGGCGCTGCTTTCCGCCGCCGCCCGCCATCGCGGCCGGATGGGCATCGTCATCGGCTATGACGAACCGCTGTCGCATCTCATGCAGGCAGGCAGCGACGCGATCCTCATCCCCTCCCGCTTCGAGCCCTGCGGGCTGACCCAGCTCTACGGGCTGCGCTACGGCTGCGTGCCGATCGTCGCGCGCACCGGCGGCCTTGCCGACACCGTCATCGACGCCAACGAGGCCGCCCTTTCCGCGGGCGTCGCCACCGGCTTCCAGTTCACGCCGATCGACGCCGCCGGCCTGCGCCAGGCGATCCGCCGCGCGCTTGCCGCCTGGCACCGGCCGGGAACCTGGACGCGCCTGCAGAGTCAGGGCATGAAATCCGACGTCTCGTGGGAAAAGAGCGCGAAGCTCTACGCCGATCTCTATTCCAGCCTTCTTTCGAAAGCCTGAGCCATGACCATCAAGACCGTTCCGACCAAGCCCTATGGCGACCAGAAGCCCGGCACCTCGGGCCTGCGCAAGAAGGTCCCCGTCTTCCAGCAGCAGAATTATGCCGAGAACTTCATCCAGTCGATCTTCGACTCGCTCGAAGGGTTCCGGGGCGAGACGCTGGTGATCGGCGGCGACGGCCGCTTCTACAACCGCGAGGTCATCCAGCTCGCCATCAAGATGGCGGCGGCCAACGGCTTCGGCCGCGTGCTGGTCGGGCGCGGCGGCATCCTCTCGACGCCCGCCGCCTCCAACGTCATCCGCAAGAACAAGGCCTTCGGCGGCATCGTGCTCTCCGCCAGCCACAATCCCGGCGGCCCGACCGAGGACTTCGGCATCAAGTACAACATCGGCAACGGCGGCCCGGCGCCGGAGAAGATCACCGACGCGATCTTCGCCCGCACGAAATCCATCGACAGCTACAGGATCGCCGACGTGCCGGACGTCAACCTCGACGTGGAGGGCAGCCAGGAGATCGAGGGCATGACGGTGACGGTCATCGATCCCGTCGCCGACTATGCCGAGCTGATGGAGAGCCTGTTCGATTTCCCCGCGATCCGCGAGCTGCTCGCCTCCGGCTTCCAGGTCGTCTTCGATGCCATGAGCGCCGTCACCGGCCCCTATGCCAAGGAGATCCTCGAAAACCGGCTGGGCGCCGCCAAGGGTTCCGTGCTGAACTTCGTGCCCCTGCCGGATTTCGGCGGCCACCACCCCGACCCGAACCTCGTGCACGCCCGCGCGCTCTACGAGACGATGATGGCGGACGACGCGCCGGACTTCGGCGCAGCCTCGGACGGCGACGGCGACCGCAACCTGATCATCGGCAAGGGCATCTTCGTCACCCCCTCCGACAGCCTCGCGCTGCTCGCCGCCAACGCCCATCTCGCCCCCGGCTACGCCGAGGGGCTTGCCGGCATCGCCCGTTCCATGCCGACGAGCGGGGCGGCCGACCGCGTTGCCGAAAAGCTCGGCATCGGCCTCTACGAGACGCCGACCGGCTGGAAGTTCTTCGGAAACCTCTTGGACGAGGGGCTGGCGACAATCTGCGGCGAGGAGAGCGCCGGCACCGGCTCCAACCACGTGCGCGAGAAGGACGGGCTCTGGGCCGTGCTGCTCTGGCTCAACATTCTCGCCGTGCGCAGGGAGAGCGTCATCGACATCGTCCGCCAGCATTGGGCGACCTACGGGCGCAACTACTATTCGCGCCACGACTACGAGGAGGTCGAGACGGAAGCCGCCAACGGCCTGATGGCGAACCTGCGCGACCAGCTTTCCACGCTGCCCGGAAAGACCTTCGGCACGCTCACCGTCGAGACGGCGGACGACTTCGCCTATAACGACCCGGTCGACAAGTCGGTGAGCCGCAACCAGGGCATCCGCATCCTCTTCGAGGGCGGCTCGCGCGTGGTCTTCCGCCTGTCCGGCACGGGCACCTCGGGCGCGACGCTGCGCGTCTACATTGAGCGCTTCGAGCCCGACCCCGCCCGCCACGGCCTCGACACGCAGGAGGCGCTCGCCGACCTGATCGCCGTCGCCGACGAGATCGCCGGCATCCGAAGCCGCACGGGCCGCAATGCGCCGAGCGTGATCACCTGACCATGGCGATCTCCGCCCCCACCTTCGCGCCCGGTGCCACGCTCTCCGGCGACGGGGTGGAATTCGCCGTCTATTCGCAGCATGCCGCCCGCGTCGAGCTCTGCCTGTTCGACGGCGGCGACAGGGAACTGTGCCGTCTCGCCATGGGCCGGGACGAGAACGGCTTCCACCGCGTCTTCGTCGAGGGCGCGGCCGAAGGCACCCGCTACGGCTTCCGCGCCGACGGCCCCTTCGCGCCGGAGGACGGCCTCTGGTTCGATCCTGCAAAGCTTCTGGTCGACCCC
The DNA here is from genome assembly GCF_024609765.1 of Shinella pollutisoli. Taxonomy (GTDB): domain Bacteria; phylum Pseudomonadota; class Alphaproteobacteria; order Rhizobiales; family Rhizobiaceae; genus Shinella; species Shinella pollutisoli. The sequence continues at coordinate 175,168 of NZ_JANFDG010000002.1, read as the reverse complement.
TACGCGAAGGAGCTCGACCGCCCCTTTGTGCACGACGCCCGCCTCACCCTCTTCGGCAAGGACACCGCCGACCTCGTGCCGAAGGCCGTCGTCACCCGCGATGCGCCCGTCGCTATTGCCCCGCCCCTCTTCCGGCCGGGCGGCTTCGTCTACGAGATCGCCGTGCGCGCCTTCACCAAGCTCCACCCCGACGTGCCGGAGACGCAGCGCGGCACGGTCGCAGCACTTGCGCACCCCGCCGTGCTCGCCCATCTGAAGCGCCTCGGCGTCGATGCGGTCGAGCTGATGCCGGTCACCGCCTGGATCGACGAGCGCCACCTGCCGCCGCTCGGCCTTTCCAACAGCTGGGGCTACAATCCCGTCGTGCCGATGGCGCTCGACCCGCGCCTCGCGCCGGGCGGCATGGCCGAGCTCGCCGCGACGGTGGCCGCGCTCCACGCCGGGGGCATCGGCGTCATCCTCGACCTCGTCTTCAACCATTCCGGCGAGAGCGACCGGCACGGCACGACGCTCTCCTTCCGCGGCCTCGACAACCGCACCTATTACCGCCACCTCCCCGGCCGGCCGGGCGAACTCGTCAACGATACCGGCTGCGGCAACACCATCGCCTGCGAGCACCCGGTCGTGCGCCGCCTGATCCTCGACAGCCTGCGCCATTTCGTGCGGCACGCCGGCGTCGACGGCTTCCGTTTCGACCTCGCGACGATCCTCGGCCGCGAGGCGGACGGCTTCACCCCGGCCGCCGCGCTGTTCGCGGACATGCGCGCCGATCCGCTGCTCACCGACCGCGTGCTGATCGCCGAGCCCTGGGACGTCGGCCCCGGCGGCTACCAGCTCGGCAATTTCCCGGCCCCCTTCCTCGAATGGAACGACCGTTTCCGCGACGACATGCGGCTGTTCTGGCGCGGCGACGACGGCAGGCTCGGCGCCTTCGCCACCGCGCTTTCCGGCTCCTCCGACGTCTTCTCCCGCCACGGCGGAACGCGGACCCGCTCGGTGAATTTCCTCGCCGCCCATGACGGCTTCACGCTGATGGACCTCGTCTCGCATGCGGTGAAGCACAACGAGGCGAACGGCGAGGAGAACCGCGACGGCCACAACGACAACCATTCCTGGAACAACGGCGCCGAGGGCGGGACGGCCGACCCGGCCGTGCTCGCCGCGCGGCGTGCCGACGTCCGGGCGCTGCTTGCGAGCCTCTTCCTCTCGCGCGGCACGATCATGCTGACGGCCGGCGACGAGGGCGGGCGCAGCCAGCAGGGCAACAACAACGCCTATTGCCAGGACAACGCCATCACCTGGATCGACTGGTCGCGGATGGATGACGACCTCGTCGCGCACGCCGCCCGGCTCTCGGCGATCCGCAGGCGCTTTCCCGCCCTTGGCGAGACCCGCTTCTTCACCGGCGACGGCGACGTGGAATGGCTGACCTTCGTCGGCGAGCCCATGGCGCCCGCCGACTGGGAGGCGCCGCTCGCCGGCACGCTGCTGATGCTGATCCGCACGACGGATGCCGAACGCGGCGGCGAGACCCGCCTTGCCGTCGCGGTCAACCGCACCCATGCCGAGCAGGCGCTCGCCCTGCCGGACAGCGGCGCGGGCTGGACGAGCCTCCTCGTCGCCGACCGGCCGCTCGCCGGCATGATCGAGCCCCGGACAGTGGAGATTTTTGTCGAAAGACGCTGAATGTCATTGATCGCACAGGACCCCGGGCTAGAAACGGGGAAGGCTCGACCGGTAAGGGAAATCTCCATGCCCAGGCAAATCCATCTCAGGGACGTCGCGGCCCTCGTCGGAACGGAGCTCGGCGTCTCGCGCTGGATCACGGTCGACCAGGCGACGATCGACCGCTTCGCCGAGGCCACGGACGACCATCAGTTCATCCACACCGATCCGGCGCGCGCCGCCGCCGAGACGCCCTTCGGCGGCACCATCGCCCACGGCTTCCTGACGCTGTCGCTGCTGTCGGCGATGAATTTCGACTGCGTGCCGAAGATCGCCGAGCAGACGATGGGCATCAACTACGGTTTCGAGAAGGTACGCTTCCTCGCGCCGGTGAGGAGCGGCGCGCGCGTGCGCGGCCGCTTCCTGCTTGCCGAAGCCCGTTTCCGCGGCGCCGGCATGCTCGCCGTCCGCTACGACGTCACCGTCGAGATCGAGAACGAGAAGAAGCCCGCGCTCACCGCGGACTGGATCACCATCATCCAGTTCGACCCGAAGGACCGGCCGACGACGGCGTGAGCTGCCCCTCATCCGGCCTGCCGGCATATCCTTCTCCCCGTAAACGGGGAGAAGGATATGCCGCACCGTTTTCCCCAATCCTCGACGCCCATGCGAGGCAGAAGCACCCGTTCAGGCCGTCAAAGCCCCGCGTCCTCCGCGCCCTCGGACAGCAGGCCGAAGGCGTAGGGTGCAAACGAGCGCCAGCACTCGACGCGATAATCCTCCTCGCCGGAGCGGAAGAGCACGATCTCGATCTTGCCGAGCACCGTGCGCGCTGCCGCGCCGACCGGGAAGATCGCGTTGCCGAGATCGAGCGGGCAGGCGCTGGCGATCGCGCCGGCCGCCGCCGGGCCGGAGACGAGGATCGCCGTGTTGCGGTGGGAGATATCCGTCGCCGAATGGAGCGCCGAAGCGCCGGCGGCGACCGCCATCAGGTCGGCCTCGTTCTCGTCGATCAGCAGCCACTCGTCCGGCCCGAGCCAGAGCGCATGGCGGCCGTTCGCCAAGGCGGAACCCTTCGGCCGCGTCGGCAGCGTCAGGCCGAAGGCGGCGGAGAGCGCGTCGAGGGCCTCCGGCCCGGCGCGCAGCGAAAGCCGCGTCGCGGGGGCCGCGGGCGTGACGCGGGCGGCAGCGGAACCGCCGTGGCGGAGGCCAAGCGGCGGGAGGCGAAGAGCGGTATCAGCCATTGAGGCGGCCTCCTTCCTTGTCGATGAACACCATGTCGGAGACCTCCACCGCGATGGTACGGTCCGGCATCGGCACGTAGAGCGTCTGGCCCATGCGCGCCTGGCCGCCGGCGACGAGTGCCAGCGCGATCGACCGGCCGCAGTTCTCCGACCAGTAGGACGAGGTGACGTGGCCGAGCATGGTCATCGGCTTCGGCTGGTTCGGATCGGCAACGATCTGCGCGCCCTCCTCCAGCACGACCGTCGGGTCCTTCGTCAGCAGGCCGACGAGCTGCTTGCGGCCCTCCTTGACGAGGTCCGGGCGCTTCAGGCCGCGGATGCCGACGAAATCCGTCTTCTTCTTCGAGACGGCCCAGCCGACGCCGGCGTCATAGGGCGTCACCGTGCCGTCGGTATCCTGGCCGACGATGATGTAGCCCTTCTCGGCACGCAGCACGTGCATGGTCTCGGTGCCGTAGGCGCAGGCGCCGAGCGGCTCGGCCCGCGCCCAGATCGCCTCCAGCACGGCCTGGCCGTAATCGGCCGGCACGTTGACCTCGTAGCCCGCCTCGCCGGTGAAGGACATGCGGAAGAGCCGGGTCGGCACGCCGCAGATTTTTCCCTCGCGCACGCTCATGTGCGGGAAGGCCTCGTTGGAGAGGTCGATGCCCTCCACCAGCGGCGCGATGATCTCACGCGCCTTCGGCCCCTGCACGGCAATCACCGCCCATTGCTCGGTGGTCGAGGTGAGCCACACCTTGAGATGCGGGAATTCCGTCTGGAGATAGTCCTCCATGTGGTGCATGACGCGCGGCGCGCCGCCCGTCGTTGTGGTGACGTGGAAGCGGTCTTCGGCGAGCCGCCCGACGACACCGTCGTCATAGACGAAGCCGTCCTCGCGCAGCATGATGCCGTAGCGGCAGCGGCCGGGCTTCAGCGTGTCCCAGGCGTTCGTGTACATCAGGTTGAGGAAGGTGGCCGCATCCGGGCCGACGACCTCGATCTTGCCGAGCGTGGAGGCATCGAAGACGCCGGCCGCCTCTCGCACCGTGCGGCACTCGCGGTTGACCGCGTCGTGCATCGTCTCGCCGGCGCGCGGATAGTACCAGGCGCGCTTCCAGTTGCCGACGTCCTCGAAGACGGCGCCGTGCGCCTCCTCCCAGGCATGCATCGGCGTCTTGCGCGCCGGATCGAACAGCTCGCCGCGCGAATGGCTGATCAGCGTGCCGAAGGTCACCGGCGTGTAGGGCGCGCGGAAGGTGGTGAGACCGATCTTCGGGATCTCGCGGTTCAAGACCTCCGAGGCGATGGCGAGCCCGTGGATGTTGGAGAGCTTGCCCTGGTCGGTCGCCATGCCGGTGGTGGTGAAGCGCTTGATGTGCTCGATCGAGTGCATGCCCTCGCGCACGGCAAGGCGGATGTCCTTGGCGCAGACGTCGTGCTGGAAGTCGACGAAGGCCTTGACGGTCGTGTCGACGCCCGCCCCCTCGCCGGCGCCGGCCATGCCGCCGGACCATTCGAAGGCATTCTCGCCGGAAAGCTCGACCTTGGCGCCGCCCTCGTTGCCGGTGGCGCGCGCCATCAGCTCGCCGGCGGCCAGCGCCTCCTCGATCGTCGCCTGCAGGCCGTCCGTGCCGTTGCACGAGCCGACCGAGAGGCAGTCCTGCGCGTAGGTGCCCGGCAGGAAGCGGCCGCTCGCCGCGTCATAGGCGACCTTGCCGCGCGATTGCGAGAAGAGATGGACGGAGGGCGTCCAGCCGGCCGACATCAGCAGCGCATCGACCGCGATCCAGCGCGCCGCGCCGCCGCCGTTGCGGGCGACCGACATGGAGGAGACGCGGCGATGGCCCTTGGTGTTCACCACCGAATGGCCCGTCAGCACCTCGATGCCGAGCTTGCGCGCCTCGGCCAGCACCGCCTCGCCCGGCTTGTCGCGGCTGTCGACGATGGCGGCGACGGTGACGCCGGCGCGCTTCAGGTCGAAGGCCGCCTCGTAGGCCGAATCGTTCGCCGTGTAGACGCCGACCTTGCGGCCGACGGCGACGCCGAAATGGTTGAGATAGGTGCGCGCTGCCGAGGCCAGCATGATGCCGGGCCGGTCGTTGTTGGCGAAGACCATGTGGCGCTCGATCGAGCCGGTCGCCAGGATCACCCGCTTGGCGCGGACCTGCCACAGACGCTCGCGCGGCAGCTTCCGGTCCGGCCGCGCCAGATGGTCGGTGACGCGCTCGGCCAGCCCGACGAAATTGTGGTTGTAGTAGCCGAAGGCCGTGGTGCGGCTGAGCACCGTGACGTTCTCCATCGCCGCGAGGCGCGCGGCGGTCGCCTGTGCCCAGTCGTAGCCCGGCTTGCCGTCGATGGTGACGGAGGTGTCGAAGTGGAGCGCGCCGCCCGCTTCCGGCTGCTCGTCGCAGAGGATGACGCGCGCGCCGGCCTCCGCGGCGGCAAGCGCCGCCGACAGGCCGGCGACGCCGGCGCCGACGACCAGCACGTCGCAATAGGCGTAGCGGCTGGCATAGTGGTCCGGATCGGCCTCCGTCGGCGCGACGCCGAGGCCGGCGGCACGGCGGATGAAGGGTTCGTAGAGCTTCTCCCAGGCCGCCTTCGGCCACATGAAGGTCTTGTAGTAGAAGCCCGCCGCGAAGAAGGGCGAGAAGAAGTCGTTGATGCCGCCGATGTCGAAGGAAAGCGACGGCCAGCGGTTCTGCGATTCCACCTTCATGCCGTCGAAGACTTCCTGCACCGTGGCGCGCACGTTCGGCTGGCGCCGCGCGGCGTCGCGCGCGACGTCGACGAGCGCGTTCGGCTCCTCGGCCCCGGCCGAGAGGATGCCGCGCGGGCGGTGGTACTTGAACGAGCGGCCGACGAGGTGGACGCCGTTGGCGATCAGCGCCGAGGCGACGGTGTCGCCCGCGAGCGCCTCGTAGCTCACGCCGTCGAAGGTGAAGCGCGCGGTCCTCGCGGGCGTCAGGCGGCCCTGACCGGCAATGCGATTGGCGCCGCTCATTGCGCGTTTCCTTCCGTGGCTTCGTAGGTCTCGACGGTCTTTTCGGAAGCCGGTGCGACGCCCGGCAGGTCGGGCTTCGGCTCGCCGGCCTTGTAGCTTGCGAAGAACCTGTCGCTCACCGTGTCGCGCGCCGCGTTGAAGAAGCGGCCGCAGCCGTGGATGTGGCGCCAGCGTTCGAAGATGAGGCCCTTCGGGTTGTCGCGCAGGAAGAAGTAGTCCTGGAACGCCTCGTCAGTGATGTCGGCGATGTTAGCCGGCCTTGCGATATGGGCGTCGCCGCCGTGCCGGAATTCCAGCTCGGAGCGCTCTTCCTCGCAATAGGGGCAATAGATCAGAAGCATAAGGGTCTCTCCTGTCCGTGGGATCAGTGCGCCACGGCGGCGGCGGCGGCCTCGTCGATCAGCCGGCCGGTGCGGAAGCGGTCGAGCGTCAGGCCGGCCGCCAGCTTGTGCGGCTCGCCTCTCGCGATGAGATAGGCGAAGAGGTGCGCCGAGCCCGGCGTCGCCTTGAAGCCGCCCGTCCCCCAGCCGCAGTTGACGAAGAGGTTCGGCACCGGCGTCACGCCCTGGATCGCCGAGCGGTCCGGCGTGTTGTCGGTGATGCCGCCCCATTGCCGCATCATCTTGACGCGGCGGAACATCGGGAAGAGCTCGCAGATCGCGTCGAGCGTGTGGGTGATGATCTGCAGGCCGCCGGTCTGGGAATAGGAGTTGTACTGGTCGGTGCCGGCGCCGATGACGAGCTCGCCCTTGTCCGACTGCGAGATATAGGCATGCACCGAGTTGGACATGACCACGCAGGGGAAGATCGGCTTCATCGGCTCGGAGACGAGCGCCTGCAGCGGCACGGAATGCAGCGGCAGCTTGACGTCGGCCATCGCCATGATGACGGAGTTGTGGCCGGAGGCCGAAACGCCGATCTTCTTGGCGCCGATGAAGCCCTTCGACGTCTCGACGCCCGTCACCGCGCCGTCCTGCCCGCGGCGGATGCCCTTGACCTCGCAGTTCTGGATGACGTGGACGCCGCGGTCGGAGGCCGCGCGCGCATAGCCCCAGGCGACGGCGTCGTGGCGGGCCGTGCCGCCGCGCCGCTGCAGCGCCGCACCGTTGATCGGGTAGCGGGCGGTGGCGGAGATGTCGAGCGGCGGACAATAGGCCTTGGCCTGTTCCGGCGTCAGCCATTCGTTGTCGATGCCGTGCAGGCGGTTGGCATGGACGTGGCGCTGGAAGGACTGCTTGTCGTGGACGTTGTGCGACAGCATCATGACGCCGCGCGGCGAATACATGACGTTGTAGTTGAGGTCCTGCGAAAGCCCTTCCCAGAGCTTCAGCGAGTGCTCGTAGATGTCCATGCTCTCGTCATAGAGATAGTTCGAGCGGATGATGGTCGTGTTGCGGCCGGTATTGCCGCCGCCGAGCCAGCCCTTCTCGATCACCGCGACATTGGTGATGCCGTGCTCCTTGGCGAGGTAGTAGGCAGCCCCCAGCCCGTGGCCGCCGGCGCCGACGATGACGACGTCGTATTCCTTGCGCGGCTCGGGCGAGGCCCATTGCGCCTCCCATCCCTTGTGGCCGCGCATCGCCTCGCGCGCCACGGCGAAAACCGAATATTTGCGCATCCGAATCTGCTCCGTCCTGCCGGCCGCGACCGGCCGTGTTTTCCTGACCAGATAGAAAGCAAATCTCGCGGCCGGACAACGTATCGGTTGCGACGCATTCAGGCGCGCCTTGTACCGCATGCGACATGTCGCCAATGGAGCCTTTTTGCGGCGGGAAAGCGGAAATATCCGCGCCGCGCCGCGCCGAGACTGGACTTCCCGTCACCGATCTGTTATCCGACGCCCCAATCGTCAGCCTCACGGGCTGCACGAAGGTTATTCATTTGCCCGGCGACCCTTCACTCGCACGGCTCACAACTGAACAAAGGAACGGGATTCTCACGTGCAGGTACTTGTCCGCGACAACAACGTTGATCAGGCTCTCCGCGCTCTCAAGAAGAAGATGCAGCGCGAAGGCATCTTCCGGGAAATGAAGATGCGCGACTACTACGAAAAGCCGTCGCAGAAGCGTGCGCGCGAAAAGGCCGAAGCCGTCCGCCGCGTCCGCAAGCTGGCCCGCAAGCGCGCCCAGCGCGAAGGCCTCATCGGCGGTCGTCCTGGCGCCCGTTGATCGGTCGTTTTTTCGACGTTTTCGGATGCAAGACCGGGCGGGGGCGAGGTATTCGCCGCCGCCTTTTTTGACGTTGGGGCAGAGGCGGGGCGCGTTCTCCGCCGGGCCGGCCGGATTCCCTCTTGAGGACGAGCACTTGACCATGGCAGCACTTCCCGCAACCTTGTCCGCACGCGCGCGCCTGCCGCTTGCGGCGGCGCTGATGACGGCCTGCATGGCGGGCATGCTCGCCGGCTGCCAGTCGACCGCCTCCTCCACCGATGTGCTGAAGGTCGAGCGCGAGCAGGGATCGCAGGAGAACATAGCCTCGCTCTCCTCCGTCATCGCCGCCAACCCGCAGGATCCGGAAGGCTACAACACGCGCGGCTCCGCCTATGGCCGCGCCGGCCAGCCGCGCCGCGCGCTCGACGACTTCAACCAGGCGATCGCGCTCAACCCGCGCTTCCACCAGGCCTACGCCAACCGCGCGCTGATCCAGCGCAGCCTCGGCAACCAGGCGGAGGCGGCCGCCGACTATAACAGGGCGCTGCAACTCAACCCGAACTACGACGTCGCCTATATCGGCCGCGGCAACCTCTACCGCCAGGCCGGCCGGCTGGACGACGCCTTCCGCGACTTCAACCGCGCCATCGAGCTCGACACGACCGATCCGCGCGCCTATCACAACCGCGGCCTGATCTACCAGGCCCGCCGCCAGCACGCGCAGGCGATCGAGGACTTCTCCAAGGCCATCTCGCTGTCGCCGAACTCGCCGGAACCCTACAACGGCCGCGGCCTCTCCTATGCCGCGCAGGGCGACGACGACAATGCCTTCTCCGATTTCAACACCGCGATCACGCTGAATGGCAAGATCGCCGAATCCTGGGCCAACCAGGCGCTGATCTACGAACGCCGCGGCGAGATGGCCCGCGCGGCGAAATCCTACTCGCACGCGCTGCGCCTCGACCCGAACTACCAGCCCGCCAAGGACGGCCTCGCCCGCACGCGCGGCAAGACGGCGTGAGGTCAGACGAAGGGATTGGCGACGCGCAGGCGACCGTCGATCAGCATCCCGTCCTGCAGGTCCTCTGACCAGAGGACGTCGCAATCATTCCAAAGAGCCGCGGCCGCGATCATCGCGTCATAGGTGGAGAGGCCATGGCGCTCCGCCAGCCGCAGGCCCGTCTCGTGAACGGCGAGCGTCAGCAGCTCCACCCGCAGCAAGGCGCGAAGCCCCGACAGGAAGGCGTGGATTTCCTCCCAGGACAGCCTCATCCGGCGCCGGGCCACGTTGACGAACTCGTTCAGCACCTGGACGCTGACGATTCCACCCTCCGCGACGATGCCTTCGGCCCGGTCGGCTTTTGCGGGATCGCCCGAAGCGAGATAGACGATCACGTTGGTGTCGATGAAGCTACCGGGCATTCGCCTCGTCGCGGTCGAACACGAAGTCCTCCGGAAGCCTTCCGCGGAAACGCCTGAGCCGCGCCAGGAACGCCTCGCGGCCCGGCTTGCGCGCCACCTCGAACTCGCGCGCATCGATCGCGCGAATCTCGATCTCGTCGCCTTCCTTCAGTTCCAGCGCCTTCACGACGGCGGCCGGCAGCCGTACGGCGAGGCTGTTACCCCATTTCGATACCTGCATCGCTTCTCGCTCCCAATGATATACATGTAGTCAATGTATATCATGGACGACGCCATGCGATAAAGAAAAAGCCCGCGGTCGTCTCGCGGGCTTCCTTCGTTTCGGGACCTCGTTCCCTCAGTGGTTCATCGCCTTGACGATGTCCTCGGTCATCTTCTTGGCGTCGCCGAGCAGCATCATCGTGCCGTCCTTGTAGAACAGCGTGTTGTCGATGCCGGCATAGCCGGAACCGAGCGAGCGCTTGACGAAGAGGCAGGTCTTGGCCTTGTCGACGTCGAGGATCGGCATGCCGTAGATCGGCGACGACTTGTCGTCGCGGGCGGCCGGGTTGGTCACGTCGTTCGCGCCGATGACGTAGGCGACGTCGGCCTGCGCGAATTCCGAGTTGATGTCCTCCAGCTCGAAGACCTCGTCGTACGGCACATTGGCTTCCGCGAGCAGCACGTTCATGTGGCCGGGCATGCGGCCTGCGACCGGATGGATCGCGTACTTCACCTCGACGCCCTGCTCCTTCAGCTTGTCGGCGAGCTCGCGCAGCGCATGCTGGGCCTGCGCCACCGCCATGCCGTAGCCCGGCACGATGATGACCTTGGAGGCGTTCGACATCAGGAAGGCCGCGTCGTCGGCCGAACCCTGCTTCACCGTGCGCTGGACGCCGTCGTCGGCCGCCGCCGCCGTCTCGCCGCCGAAGCCGCCGAGGATGACGGAGATGAACGAGCGGTTCATGCCCTTGCACATGATGTAGGACAGGATCGCGCCCGAGGAACCGACCAGCGCGCCGGTGATGATCAGCGCGAGGTTGCCGAGCGTGAAGCCGATGCCGGCCGCAGCCCATCCCGAATAGGAGTTGAGCATCGACACGACGACGGGCATGTCCGCCCCGCCGATCGGCACGATGATCAGGACGCCGAGGACGAGCGACAGCACGACGATCAGCCAGAAGTCCATGTGGCTTTCCGACAGCGTCAGGCCGACGATGAAGAAGACGATCGCCGCCACCAGCACGATGTTGATGACATGGCGGAACGGCAGCATGATCGGCTTGCCGGACATGCGCCCGTCGAGCTTCAGGAAGGCGATGATCGAGCCGGTGAAGGTGATCGCGCCGATCGCCGCACCGAGCGCCATCTCGACCAGCGCCTGGCCGTGGATGTCGCCGACCTGGCCGATGCCGAAGGAGACCGGCGAATAGAGCGCGGCGGCGGCCACCAGCACGGCGGCGAGGCCGACCAGCGAATGGAAGCCTGCGACGAGTTGCGGCATCGAGGTCATCGGGATGGAGCGGGCGATGTAGGCCCCCGCGCCGCCGCCGACGGCGAGGCCGAGCACGATCAGCGCGAGGCCGCCGAAGGACGGCGTCGCCAGAAGCAGCGTCGTGCCGATGGCGATGCCCATGCCGACCATGCCGAGCGTGTTGCCGCGCCGGCTGGTCGTCGGATGCGACAGGCCGCGCAATGCCATGATGAAGAGCACGCCGGAGACGAGATAGAGGAAGGCTGCGAGATTCTCAGACATCGGCCGTCCTCACTTCTCTTTCTTCTTGTACATGGCGAGCATGCGCTGGGTGACGAGGAAGCCGCCGAAGATGTTGACGGCGGCCAGCACCAGCGCGACGAAGCCGAAGCCCGTGGCAAGCCCCGAGAGCGAGATGCCGACGGCAAGCAGCGCGCCGACGACGATGACCGAGGAGATGGCGTTGGTGACGGCCATCAGCGGCGTGTGCAGCGCCGGCGTCACCGACCAGACGACGTAGTAGCCGACGAAGATCGACAGCACGAAGATCGCCAGGCGGAAGACGAAGGGATCGATCGCGCCCCCGGAAATGCCGTGCGCCGCGGCGGCGGCCGCATCGGGCACGTAGTCGGAGGCCGTGCGCACCGCTTCCACGGCGCGCTCGAGATCGGTGATCGCCTTGTCGAGAAGTTCGTTCGCCATCACGCGTTCTCCTTGCTAACGGCACCGAAACCGGGATGCACGACGGCGCCGCCGTGGGTCAGCATCGTGGCTTTCACCAGTTCGTCCTCGATGTTGAGCGCCAGCGCCTTCTTCTCCTTGTCGACCATCGTCTCCAGGAAGGTGACGAGGTTCTTGGCGTAGAGCGCCGAGGCGGAGGCGGCGATGCGGCCGGCGACGTTGAGATGGCCGATGACCTTCACGCCCTCGACCTCGACGACTTCGCCCGCGACCGCGCCTTCCACGTTGCCGCCGCGCTCGACGGCGAGGTCGACGGCGATGGAGCCCGCCTGCATCGCGGCGAGCATCGCCCGCGTCACGAGCCGCGGCGCCGGCCGGCCGGGGATCAGCGCCGTGGTGATGACGATGTCCTGCTTGGCGATGTGCGACGCGACGAGCTCGGCCTGCTTGGCCTGGTATTCCTTGGACATTTCCTTGGCGTAGCCGCCGGCGGTCTCGGCCGCCTTGAACTCCTCGTCCTCGACGGCGATGAACTTCGCGCCGAGCGAGGCGACCTGCTCCTTGGCGGCGGGGCGCACGTCGGTCGCCGACACGACGGCGCCGAGGCGGCGCGCCGTGGCGATGGCCTGCAGCCCGGCGACGCCCGCCCCCATGACGAAGACCTTCGCGGCCGGCACGGTGCCCGCCGCCGTCATCATCATCGGCATGGCGCGGTCGAATTCGTAGGCCGCGTCAATCACCGCCTGGTAGCCGGCGAGGTTCGCCTGCGAGGAGAGGATGTCCATCGACTGGGCGCGGGTGATACGCGGCATCAGCTCCATGGCGAAGGCGGAAAGCCCGGCCTCGGCCATGCCCGCGATGGCGGCCTCGTTGCCGTAGGGATCCATGGTGGCGATGACGAGAGCGCCGCGCCTGTAGCCGGAAATCTCCTCGGCCGTGGGGCGACGCACCTTGAGGACGACGTCGGCCTCCGCCGCGTCCGACGCCCCGCCGATCCGCGCGCCGGCCGCCTCGTAGTCGGCGTCGAGGATGCGCGAGCGCAGGCCCGCGCCGGCTTCGACGACGACGTCGAGGCCGAGCCCCTTCATCTTCTTCACGCTTTCGGGCGATGCCGCGACGCGTCCCTCCGCGGGATCGCTTTCTCTGGGCACGAATACTCGGTCAGTCACTAACCACTCCTCCCCCGGTACGGTCGTGATAAGGGTCTCAGCGCCCGGGATCGGGCGCCGGCAGGTCCCGCGTCACGCGGGATCCGGCATCAGCGAAGGATGAAGTATCCGGCGACGTTCAGGATGATGAGCAGCACGAGCGCGGAGAAGAAGCCGGCGCTGGTGAAGAAGCCGGCGGCCATCGCGATCATCAGGGTGACGCAGAACATCGTGCCGTACTTGGCGCCGTTGATGAAGAGGTTGTAGGTCTTCTCGTGCTCGGGGTAATCCATCGCGGCGCCCGTCTCGACCGGTCCGGAATGATGCTCAGCCATCGTCGTCTTCTCCTAAAATGCGAAGGCCGCATCCGCCGGCGCTGGACGGCCGATGCAGGCTCGAAACAGGCCGGGCGGATGGGCCCGGCGATTCCTCCGAAAGCGCGGGGACGCGCGTCGTTCAGGCCATACACAATGGATCGGCAAAGCGCAACGGCAAGCCATGGATGCCGCCCGCGCAATCCGCCGTGAATCGGCATGGAAAAGGGGCGGTCCGCTCGCGCAGCCGCCCCGGCATGCGACATCTCGGCGCAGCCTACCCGGCGTAGCCCGCATTGCCGATCTGCACGCGACCCTGCCCAAAATGGGCGCGCCGCGCCGTCGGCCGCACGGTGAGCGGGCTGAACGGCATCTCCTCGCCGCGGGCGAACATCATGCGCCGCTCGTAGGGCTCGGACTTGAAGAACGGGAAGCGCTTGTAGAGCGGCGGCAGGGTTTCCTTGGTGCGCGTCGCCATCAGCGTCAGGTCGATGTTGTAGTTGCCGCAGTTCTTCTGCGGCGAGACGATCGTATCCGCGTCGAAGACCCGCTTGTAGAAGGCGGCGTGCTGGGGCTTCACGAGCTGCAGGCAGCGGTCGACCTCGAAATAGTCGGTCGCCATCGTCGCGATGCGCAGCGTGAGATAGGGGATCGCCGGCATCTCGCTCAGCACTTCCGGATCGGCGGCGAGCCGGACCGGGTCGATCAGCGTCATGCCCGCGTCGAGGAAGGCGTCGATCTCGTTCGGGAATATCGAGCCGGAGGAGCTGACCCGATGCTCCGGCGTCACGTGATGCAGCCTGACGGTCGAGATCAGCCGCTCCTCGTAGTAGATGCCGAAGACATAGGCATGGCTGTCGAAGTCGATGTCGTCGATCAGCGTGTTGCCCTTGAGCGGCAGGATGTCGGCCATCTTGTAGGCCTTGAAGCGGATGCGGGCGACCTCCTCCATGTCCTCGCCCGTCTCCACCCGCCGGTATTCCACCCGGTCGAGCAGTTCCAGGAGTTTGTCCGAAAAGCGATTGGTCGTCCCCGTACCGGTCATCGTGCGAAGCCCCGTTTGCCGGCGCCCCCGCGCCGCCCGGCCTACAATCGTCAATTCCGGAGCATTTGTGTAAACTACTATCTATTAAGGTTAACGGACAGTTAACGCTAAAATGCGCCCCCCCCGGGCGGGAGGGGCGCGGACCGGTGCCGGAGGATCAGGCGACCTGGCGGCCGGGGCGGCGGACGGATGCCCCGCCCTTGGCGCGCGCCAGGGTCTCGGTGAGGTCTCGCAGCGCCGTGGCCGTCATGGGCGCGGCGAAGACATAGCCCTGCACGAGGTCGGCGCAGCCGTGCTTGTTGAGGAGCGCGAGTTGCTCGCGGGTCTCCACGCCTTCGATGACGATGCGCAGGCCGAGCTCGCGCGACAGGTTGACCGTCCCGCGCAGGAGCTGGAAGCGGCGGGAATCCTCGCAGATGTTGCGCACGAAGGAGCGGTCGATCTTGACGAGGTCGAGCGGGAGCTGGTCGAGATAGCTGAGGCTCGAATAGCCGGTGCCGAAATCGTCGATGGCGATCGTGATGCCGCGGGCGCGCAGCTCCTGCAGGATCGTGCGCACCTTGACGGGCTCCTCCATCAGGCAGCTTTCGGTCACCTCGAGATGCAGGCGATGCGCCTCCAGGCCGGACGCCTCCAGCGCCTCGGCGACGAGCGTGACGAGCGCGGTGTCGCGCAGGTCCTGCACCGAGAGGTTGACGGAGACGCTCATGTGGGCGGGCCAGGTCGCGCAGTCGGCGCAGGCGCGGTGGATCATGAAGCGGGTGATCGACGAGACGATGCCCATCTCCTCGGCGACGCGGATGAAGACCTCCGGCGAGACGGGACCGCGCTCGGGATGGACCCAGCGCGACAGCGCCTCGCAGCATTCGATGCGCGAGCCGTCCGGCAGGAACATCGGCTGGTAGGCGACGGAGAGCGCATTGGCGGCGAGCGCCTCGCGCAACTCCTCCTTAAGCTTCTGCCGGTCGACGTAGCGTGCGTCCATCTCCTGCTCGAACAGGGTGAAGCCGCCCTTGGCGCGCGACTTCGTCTCGAAGAGGGCGAGGTCGGCGCGGATCTGCATGTCCTCGAGGCGGAACTCCCCGCTCGGCACCGTGACGGCGCCGACGCTGAAGGAGACCTGCAGGTTGGTGCCGTCGACGTCGTAGGTGCCGCGAAGCTGCTCGTGGAAGCGCCGCATGCGCGCCTCCAGGTCGCGCCGGTTCGCCTCGTTGGGGAAGAACAGCATGAACTCGTCGCCCATGAGATGGGCCGCGATCGCCTTGTCGCCCGCCATCCGGCGGATGCGCTCGGCGATGGCGCAGAGCAGCCGGTCGCCGGTGATGTGTCCGCGCATGTCGTTGACATGCTTGAAGTCGTCGACGTCGAGCACCATGAAGCCGACGGTGCCGGGCTTGCGCCGCTCGGCGAGCGCGGCCTGGACGATCTCGGCGAACCAGGTGCGGTTCGGCAGGCCGGTCAGCGTGTCGTAGCGCACCATGTGCAGGATCTTGTTCTCGGCGCGCACCCGCGCGGTCACGTCTTCGAAGATCAGCACGGCGCCGCCGTTTTCCCGCGTGGAGGCGGTGAATTCGAGATAGAGCGCGTCCGTCACCTGCACCAGCGCACGCGAGCGCTCGCCCTTCAGGAGCTCGTCGAGCTGGCGCAGGATCGCCCGGCTCTGCTCGGCGTCGAGGAAGGTGTTGCGCACGCCGAAGCGCAGCACCACGTCGAGGTGGCAATCCTTCAGCCGCTCCTGGTTGCCGAGGTGCAGCAGCTCGCAGGCGCGGCGGTTGGCGACGAGGATGCGCTGGTCCGCGTCCAGCATGAACAGGCCGTGCGGCATGTTGTTGAGCGCCGTGTCGAACCGCTCGGCGATGGTGGCGATCTCGCGCGCGGCGAGCACGTTCTTGTAGAGGAAGGCGCGCACGCCGTTCGCCATCATCCGCGTCGTCAGGATGAAGGGCAGGATCAGCACCGCGAGGACCGCATGGTAGAAGTCCTGCAGGGCCAGGAAGCCGAACACCATGGGAATGCAGGCCGACAGCGTGATGTAGTCCACCGCCCGGCGCGAGCCGTAGTTGCGGCCGACGACAGAGACCATCGTCGCCAGCGTCACGGAGATGCAGGCGAGCTCCGCGAAGCTGTCGCGGCTGACGAGCAGGCTGTAGCCGCAGGCCGAGCCCAGCACGAGCGTCGTGCCGACCGCCCCGAGATTGTAGCGGTTCTCCCAGACGCGGATGCCGTCCATGTCGAGCGTGGCGGTGTCGACCCGGTCGAAGCAGCGCATGCCGTAGGCGCGGAGCGACCAGACGAGCACGACGAGCGCACTGCAGACGAGGAAGAAGGGATCGTCGGTCTTCGCGTAGACGAAGGAGAACGTGATCACATGCGAAAGCATGCCCACGAAAAGGGTCTGCCGATTCCCATAGAGCGAGCTGACGAACGACAGGTACACGTCGGCCGGCAGTCCATTTTGACCCTTATCCCTCATGGACTCGGTACTCCCTTTGACAAGCGAGCGATACCGGCCAAAATTTAATGAATGATTTCGGGCGATTACCGAATAACATGGGGAATTTCCATGTATTGCGGCCGCCCGAAACGGCCTTGTCGCGGCGTTTTCAACCCCATATTGCGCAATTTCGCGCAGAAGACGAAAGATTCAACCATGCATAGCCCGCACGCGCAACTTCCTTAGCCGCGGGCGACACAGTATTGCGCGCGACAGGATGCAGAATTTACAATCCGCAATCGGCGTTTGTGGCCGCTTGGTTAACGCCGTTCTTACGAAACGGAGCTAATCCGAGCGGGTCACGATAGGGCGCGTTATCCTTCCGGGGGCGCCGGCCGTCATTTCGCCGGAAAGATGGGAATTGACTACCGGCAGGTTTGATATCAAATCCCCATTTGATATTTCTTTTCCGGAGACCGTCATGTCAAAACCCGTCGTCGCCATCCCGGCCGATATCCGGGAGATCGAAGGCAATGTCTGGCACGCCACGCCGAACCAGTACGTGCGCGCCGCCGTCAAGGGCGCGGACGTCCTCGTCTTCCTGGTGCCGGCGCTGGAGACGGGCAACGACGTCGACGGCATCCTCGACCATGTCGACGGGCTGCTGGTGAGCGGCTCGCGCACCAACGTGCATCCCTCGCTCTACGGCCGAGAGGCGACGGAGGCGGACGGCCCGTTCGACCGGGCGCGCGACGCCACCAGCCTGCCGCTCATCCGCCGCGCGCTGGAGCGCGGCATCCCGCTTCTCGCCATCTGCCGCGGCATCCAGGAGCTGAACGTCGCCCTCGGCGGCACGCTCGCCAACGAGATCCACGAGCAGCCCGGCATGTGGGACCACCGCAAGCCGGACACGCCGGTGCTCGACGAGGCCTATGGCATCCGCCAGAAGGTGATCGTCAGGGAGGGGACGTGCCTCGCCTCCGTGCTCGGCGCGGGCGACATCCAGGTCAACTCGCTGCACCGGCAGGCGATCTCGCGCGCCGCGCCCAACCTGGCGGTCGAGGCCGTCGCGGAGGACGGCACGATCGAGGCCGTTTCCGTGATCGGCGCGAAGGCCTTCGCGGTCGGCGTGCAGTGGCATCCGGAATATTGGGTCGGCTCCGACCAGCCGTCGAACCGGCTGTTCGCCGCCTTCGGCGACGCCGTGCGCGCCTATGCGGCGGCGAAGCAGGCGGTCGCGCAACGCTCCGCCGCGGAATGAGCGGCCGCCGGGGCACCGCGCCTCCGCCAGAATAAAGGCGCCTAGTCGGCCACCATCAGCGTCACCATCGCTTCCGACGGCTCCACCGCCTCGTAGGCAAGGCCGTCGCCGTCGACCACGGTGATGATCGCCTCGCCCTGCGCGTCGGCAAGGTCGATCGTGCCGTCGCCGTTGTTGATCCAGGTATGCGCCCGCGACAGGCCCGGCCAGACGGCCTCGCAATCCGCCTCCGCGGTGAATCGCTCGCTGCGGTTGGAGATCTTGCCGCCCCGCTCGGCCAGGCAGGCCGCACCGGCCGAGACGTTGGAGATCGTGTAGCTGCGCGCGCCGGCATGGACCGGCACCGAATGGGAGACGACCGGATCGACGCCCGCCTCCTCGTGCCCGGTGAGCGACCAGGCTCCGACGGAAACGACGCCGGCCAGGGCGGCAACGATCAGCGTCTTCATGGGGGCCTCTCCTTCGCGACACGACTCGATGACGGAATCATGCGCCTGCAAGCTTGCCGAAGGGTTAACGAAGGCTTTCCGCGGCAGGCCCTGCCCGGCGCATGACCGGCGTCTCCGGCACCGGCGTCAGTGCCGCGCCGCGCTCGAACCAGGCGACGAGATTGTCCGCCACCAGGTCGGCCATCGCGTTCCGTGTGACGACCGAGGCGGAGGCGACATGCGGCGTGAGCGTCATGTTGGGAAGGTCGAGGAAGGCCGGCGGCACGTTGGGCTCGTCGTGGAAGACGTCGAGGCCGGCGGCGGCGATGGTGCCGTCCGCAAGTGCGGCGGCGAGCGCCTCGTCGTCCACCGTCCAGCCGCGCCCGACATTGATCAGCACGCCGTTCGGCCCGAGCGCGCGCAGGATACGGGCATCGACCGTCCGGTGGGTCTCCGCCGTCTTCGGCACGATGGCGATCAGGATGTCGACCGCCGCCGCCAGTTCCTCGAGCGACGGGTAGTAGAGATAGGGCACGTCCTCGCGCCGGCGGCGGGTATGATAGGCGACGGGGATGCCGAAGCCCTTCAGGCGACTGGCGATCGCCATGCCGATGCGGCCAAGCCCGTAGATTCCGGCGCGGCGGCCGCGCAGGCTGAGCGGGCTCAGCGGAAAGGCACCCTCGCCGACCCAGCGCCCCTCGCGCAGCCACGCCTCGGCCTGCGGCAGCCGGCGCACCGTGTTGATCAGCAGCCCGATGGCGGCATCCGCCACCTCGTCGTTCAGCACGTCCGGCGTGTTGGTGACGACAATGCCGCGCGCGGCGGCCGCCGTGACGTCGACGCCGTCATAGCCGACACCGAAGCTCGCGATCATTTCCAGGGCCGGCAGGCGCTCGATCAGCGCCGCGCCGAAGGTGCCGGACACGGCCGCGCCGGCGATCGCCGCCGCATCCTCCGGCGAGAGCAGCGCGGGGTCGTCGCGCTCGATGCGCACGACCGTGAACCGCTCGTTCAGCCGGTCGACGACGCGCTCGCGGATCACGCCGGGCACGAGGATACGGACCTTTTCCGTCATGGCGGGCCTCCTTGTCGGGATCAGTCGTCGGAATGCGGCTTCAGCGGCCCGGTCGACTGCCGGATGCGCATCTCGGGCTTGATGAGGTGGATGCCGTCCGGCTCGTGGCTGCCCGAGAGCTTGTCGAGCAGCGCGCGGGCGGCACTTCGTCCGACCTCGGACTGGCCGTTCCAGACGGTGGTGAGCGCGGGCGTGGCGATCGCCGCCTCCTCCAGGTCGTCGTAGCCGGTGACGGAGACGTCGCGGCCGGGCACGAGGCCGGCGCGCGCGATGCCGTTCATCAGGCCGATGGCGACGAGGTCGTTCCAGCAGACGGCGGCCGTCGGCTTCTGCGGCAGCGACAGGAAATGCACCGCCGCCTCGAAGCCGCCCTGCTTGGAGCGTGGCCCCGGGATGCGCAGCGCCGGATCGACCTCGATATTGGCCTTGCGCAGCGCGTTGACATAGCCCTGGTAGCGGTCGCGGCCGGTCGACGTCTGGTCGGTGCCGCCGACCATGGCGATGACCCGGTGGCCGAGCCCGATCAGGTGGTTGGTGGCGAGCGAGATGCCGTAGGTGTCGTCGCCGCGGAAGATCGGCACGTCCAGCCCCTCGATGGAGCGGGCGATCAGGATCGCCGGCATGCCGTTGTCCTCGGCGAGGCGGATGTCCTCCGGCGGCGTGCCGATCGCCGGCGACATGATGACGCCGTCGCCGCCGAGCTGCAGCAGCGTCTCGACGAAATTGCGCTGCTTCTCGACCGAGTCGTAATGGTTGGAGAGGATGAAGGTCTGGCGGTCGCGGTCGAGCTCGCTCTCGATCGCCTTGAGGATCTCCGCATAGAACGGGTTCATGATGTCGTGCACGACGACGCCGATGATGCCCGAGCGCGAGGTCCTGAGGCTGGCCGCGCGGCGGTTGTAGATATAGCCGAGCGAACGCGCCTGCTCCTTGATGCGCTCGCGGGTCGACGCCGCCACCAGCGGACTGTCCCGGAGCGCAAGCGAGACCGTCGCCGTGGAGACGCCGAGCGTCTCCGCGATGGTCGATAGCTTGATCTTCTGTGCCACGTTTCCTCCCGACGAAGCCCGTTTAAAACCGTTTATTTAAACAGTTTAAATCTCGTCGGCAACTGCCTTTCCGCCGTTGCGCGGACCGTCGGGCAGATTCGCGTGCAGGTTCTCGTCCATCGCGCGCAGGAGCTTCAGCAGCGTGCGGACGTCCTTCTCGCTCAGCCCCTCGGCGGCCTGCCGCTCGCTCGTCCGGCCGGCCTCGGCGATCGCATCGAGCGAGGCGCGTCCGGCCTCGGTGAGATGCACGACCGTCAGCCGCCCGTCGTCGCCGTCGGGCCGGCGCTCGACGAAGCCCTGCGCCTCCAGCCGGCCGATGGTGCGCGTCATGGTCGGTGCCTTGACGCCGAGCCGCGCGGCGAGTGCGCCCGCCGTCAGCCCGTCCGCCTCGGCGAGCGCGAGGATGACGCCGTCCTGCCCGGCATAGAGGCCGGTCGCCAGCAGGTTGCGGGAGAGCACCGTGCGCATCGAGCGGGCGGCGTTGATGACGGCGCTCGCAAGGCCGGCGCCGTTCGAGGCCTCGCGCGACTTCTTCTTGCCCTTCTTGCCGTCCTTGTTCTTCTTGCCCATCGGTCCGCCTCCCTTGCATCGCGGGGACGGCCCTGTATGACAGAGGACGAAGGCCGGCGGCAAGGGAGGATCGGACGATGGCGCACCCGCACATTCGATGGGCCGACAACGACCCGGCGCCCGATCCGGCCGGGCGGGCCGACTGGATCGCCGTCCTGCCGCTCGGCGCGCACGAGGACCACGGCCCCCACCTGCCGCTCGAGACCGACACGCTGATCGCCGAAGGCATCGCCGCGCGGCTGATCGCCGTGCTGCCGGCGCACCTGCCCGTCACGTTCCTGCCCGCCGAGCCGGTCGGCTATTCGCCCGAGCATCTCGACGTGCCCGGCACCCGCTCGCTGGGCTATGCCGAGGCGGTGGAGCGCTGGCTCGGCATCGCGGAAGAGCTTGCCGGGCTCGGCATCCGCAAGTTCGTCATGCTCAACGCCCATGGCGGCAATTCCCCGCTGATGACGATCGTCGCGACGGAAGCGCGCGTGCGCTTCGGCATGCTCGCCGTGGCCACGAGCTGGACGCGCTTCGGCCAGCCGGACGGCTGGATCGCGCCCGAGGACAGGGCGATCGACATCCACGGCGGCGACATCGAGACCTCGGCGATGCTGGCGCTTCATCCCGAGCGCGTCGACATGGCCCGCGCCGAGCGCTTCGGCTCGCGGCAGGCGGAATTCTCCGCCCGCTTCGCACATCTGAGGGCCTACGGCCCGCACGCCTTCGGCTGGAAGATGTCCGACCTCAACCCGAAGGGCGTGGCAGGCGACGCAAGTGCCGCGACGGCGGAGAAGGGCGAGCGGCTGATCGCCCACGCCGTGCGCGGCCTCGTCGCGCTTCTTGAAGACGTGGCGACCTTCGACATGGAGCTGTTCCGGCGGAATTGAGCGCGGGCATATTTGCGCTCCCCCGTGCGATCTCCTATATCAGGCGCAACGGATTCCGACACGCCCGAGGCTCCCATGACCGACACCGCCGCGCAGAAACCCATTCCCGTCACCGTGCTCACCGGCTATCTCGGCGCCGGCAAGACGACGCTGCTCAACCGCATCCTCACCGGCAACCACGGCAAGAAATACGCCGTCATCGTCAACGAGTTCGGCGAGATCGGCATCGACAACGACCTCATCGTCGAATCCGACGAGGAGATTTACGAGATGAACAACGGCTGCATCTGCTGCACCGTGCGCGGCGACCTGATCCGCGTCGTCGAAGGCCTGATGCGCCGCCCCGGCCGCTTCGACGCCATCGTCGTCGAGACGACGGGCCTCGCCGATCCGGTCCCCGTCGCCCAGACCTTCTTCATGGACGACGACGTGCGCGCCCGCACCGAGCTCGACGCCGTCGTGGCGCTGGTCGACGCAAAGCACCTGCCGCTGCGCCTCAAGGACAGCCGCGAGGCCGAGGACCAGATCGCCTTCGCCGACGTCGT
Source organism: Shinella pollutisoli (assembly GCF_024609765.1). Taxonomy (GTDB): domain Bacteria; phylum Pseudomonadota; class Alphaproteobacteria; order Rhizobiales; family Rhizobiaceae; genus Shinella; species Shinella pollutisoli. The sequence continues at coordinate 152,823 of NZ_JANFDG010000002.1, read as the reverse complement.
GCTCGTCAACAAGACCGACCTCGTGACGCCGGAGGAACTGGCCAAGGTCGAGGCGACCGTGCGCGCCATCAACCCGTCCGCCCGCATCCACCGCACCACCCGCTCCGACATCGATCTGACGAAAGTGCTCGACCAGGGGGCGTTCAATCTCGATCGCGCCCTGGAAAACGATCCGCATTTCCTCGACCACGACCATCCCGACCACGTCTGCGGTCCGGATTGCGACCACGACCATCACCACCATGATCATGACCACCATCATCACGATCATGACCATCATCACCACGACCACGACCACGATCACCATCACGACCACGGCCCCTCGCCGATCCACGACGTGACGGTGCAGTCGATCTCGCTGCGCGGCGGCGAGATGAACCCGGACCGCTTCTTCCCGTGGATCCAGAAGATCACCCAGACGGACGGCCCGAACATCCTGCGCCTCAAAGGCATCATCGCCTTTGCCGGCGACGACGAGCGCTATGTCGTCCAAGGCGTGCACATGATCGTCGAGGGCGACCATCAGCGCGCCTGGAAGGAGGGCGAGAAACGCGAAAGCCGCCTCGTCTTCATCGGCCGCGACCTCGACCGCGAGAAGATCGAGCGCACCTTCAAGGCGTGTGAAGTGCAGCCTCACTGATGCCGACAGTCGCTCCTCTCGATCTCGACGGCCATGTGCTCTCGGCCGCCTTCCTCGGCGACGTGCCCTTCTTCGCCGCCTCTTCCGGCGAGATTCACCGCCTCGACCACGGCCACAAGGTGACTGTGGCCCATGACGGCCTGCTCGCCGCGGTCCGCGACGAGGCGAACGACACGCTCGTCACCGGCGGCGAGGACGGCCGCGTGCTTCGGATCTCCGGCGACGGCACGGTCGCGGAACTGGCGCAGGTGCCGCGCAAGTGGATCTCCGTGGTCGCCGCCGGCCCGCAGGGCGCAGTCGCCTTCGCCGAGGGCCGCACCAGCCGCGTGCGGCTTGCCGACGGCACGATCAGGGAATTTCCCGAGACGCGCACGGTGGAGGGCATCGCCTTCGCGCCGAAGGGGTTGCGCATCGGCGTTTCCCGCTACAACGGCGTGTCGATGCACTGGGTGGCGATGGCAGCGGCGCCGGTCGACCTCGAATGGAAGGGCGCGCACAACGCCGTCACCTTCTCGCCGGACGGCCGCTTCGTCGTCACCAGCATGCAGGAGAACGCGCTGCACGGCTGGAAGCTCGACACCAAGCCGGGCGCGGAGACTCGCCACATGCGCATGACCGGCTATCCCGCCAAGGTGAAGTCGCTCTCCTGGTCGGTGAAGGGCAAGTGGCTCGCCTCCTCCGGTGCGCCGGCCGCCATCGTCTGGCCCTTCTCCTCGAAGGACGGGCCGATGGGCAAGCCGCCGCTGGAGCTCGGCACCCGCGCCGACGTGATGGTGACGGCCGTCGCCTGTCATCCCGCCGAGGACGTCGTCGCCATCGGCTATTCCGACGGCATGGTGCTCGCCGCCCGCTTCGCCGACAGCCGCGAGGTCTTGCTGCGCCGCCCCGGCAAGGGCGCGATCACGTCGATCGCCTGGAGCCGCAACGGCCGCCTCGCCGCCTTCGCCAGCGAGGCCGGCGACTGCGGCGTGATCGACATCGCAGGATAGCTCACCATTCGAGTTCGAGATGGGGCCGGCCGTTCGAGGTTTTCGCGGCCGACCGTCCCGTCTCGTCCACGGTGCCGATGACGCGCTGGCGGAAGGCGGAAAAGCTCTCGAAGGTCACCACATCGACCGGCGTGTCGAAATGCAGGGTCATGCGGTAGCGCCGCGGCTCGCCGGCCAGGACCTGCACGCCCAGCACCTCGGCATCGAAGGGCTGGCCGAGATAATGGCCGCGCACGCGTGCGCCAAGAGCCCACGGATCGAAGGCCGGGCGGTTGCCGGCCGCCGCGTGCAGCGTGTTCCAGTCGCGGAAGCCGTATTGCGCGGCAACGAGCTCCAGCGCGCGCGAATGGGAAACCGGCTCACCGTCGCCGGCAAAGCGGCTGCGCAGGCGCTTCGCCTGTTCTTTCAGGGCATCGAGGGATGGAAGGGGCGTCGATGAACGCATGTCGAGTCTCCATTGTCCGCATGCGTCGTTTCGGAGGGAGCCCGCATTGCCGCCGGTTCGCATGCCTGAAGCGTGGAAGACCGATCGTTCGTTCGAAGGAGAGACTTCACCAAAGCTTGCGCTCGCGGACGGCAGGGGCTCTCACCCTGCCGGCCTGATAGCGCAAAGACCCCGGCAAGTCAAACGAGGGGCTCAGGCCGCCTTGCGCGGGCCGGCCGCGATCCGCCGGCGGCCGCTCGGCACCAGCACGCCGGCGGCATCGGCAAGCCAGCCCTCCTTCAGCTCCAGCGCGAGGAAGCGGCGACGCTCGAAGGGACCGGGCATGACGAGATGCCGCGCCTTCTCGGCGAAGAAGCCGAAGCGCTCGTAATATTCCGGATCGCCGACGAGAAGGACCGCGCCATGGCCGCGGTCGCGCGCCTCGGCGAGTGCTGCGCGCATCAGCGCGCCGCCGATGCCTAGGCCCTCATGCTCCGGAGCGACCGCGAGCGGGCCGAGCAGCAGCGCCGGCGCGCCCTCGCCGTCACCGTCGACGCCGGCCTCGACGTCCCAGAGCCGCACCGTGCCGATGACGTGGCCGGCCGCATCGCGCGCGACGAGCGCCAGCCCTTCGGCCGGCATGCGGCCGCGGCGCAGCTTCTCCGAGGATTTCTTGAAACGCCCCTCGCCCATGGCGCGGTCGAGCAGGCGCTCGCGGGCGAGCACGTCACCGGCGTTCTCCCGGTCGACGAGGAAGGAGCGGACAGGATCGAGGACAGCGGCCATCACGGCCTCCCATGCTCAAAACCGTTTCAGACGGTACGGAAAGGATCGGTGGATGTGCGCTCCCGCCGAGATGCAGGGTTATTGCGTGTGGATATGGCCCCTCATCCGGCCTGCCGGCCACCGTCTCCCCGCAAGCGGGGAGAAGGAAATGCGCCGCACCGCTTTTCCCGAAGCGGTTCCATTTCGTCGGGCAGGTCCCCTCTCCCCGCTTGCGGGGAGAGGGTTAGGGTGAGGGGCAAAAGCCATGGGCGACAACCTTGCGTCCCAACGGGAGCGCTTGACGTCAGATGACGTAGGCCTTCAGCGGCTCGAAGCCGTTGAAAGCGACGGCCGAGTAGGTCGTCGTATAGGCGCCGGTGCCCTCGATCAGCACCTCGTCGCCGATCGAAAGGGTGATCGGCAGCGGGTACATGTTCTTCTCGTAGAGCACGTCGGCCGAATCGCAGGTGGGACCCGCGAGCACGCAGGGCTCCATCGCGTCGTCGTCGCGCGCCGTGCGGATCGGGTAGCGGATCGCCTCGTCCATCGTCTCGGCCAGACCGCCGAACTTGCCGATGTCGAGGAAGACCCAGCGATGCGCATCGTTGTCCGACTTCTTCGAGACGAGGACGACCTCCGCCTTGATCACGCCGGCATTGCCGACCATGCCGCGGCCCGGCTCGATGATCGTCTCCGGGATCTGGTTGCCGAAGTGCTTCTTCAGCGCGCCGAAGATCGCCTGGCCGTAGGCTTCCGCCGTCGGCACGTCCTTCAGGTACTTCGCCGGGAAGCCGCCGCCCATGTTGACCATCTTCAGCGTGATGCCCTGCTTGGCAAGCGACACGAAGACGCGCTTGGCGTCGGCGAGCGCCGAATCCCAGGCATCGACCTTCGTCATCTGCGAGCCGACATGGAACGAGACGCCGTGGGAGGCAAGACCGAGCTGGTGGGCGTAGACGAGCACGTCGACGGCCATCTGCGGCACGCAGCCGAACTTGCGCGACAGTGGCCATTCCGCCCCCTCGCCGTCCGTCAGCACGCGGCAGAAGACGCGGGCGCCGGGGGCGGCACGGGCGATCTTCTCGACTTCCTCGTGACTGTCGACGGCGAAGAGTGTCACGCCGAGCGCATGCGCACGCGCAATGTCGCGCTCCTTCTTGATCGTATTGCCGAAGGAGATGCGGGCGGGCGTCGCACCGGCGTCGAGCGCCATCTCGATTTCCGCGACGGAGGCGCAATCGAAGCTGGAGCCGAGGCTCGCGAGGAGCCGCAGGATCTCCGGCGCCGGGTTGGCCTTGACGGCATAGTAGATGGCGCTGTCGGGCAGCGCGTGGCGGAAGGCCTTGAAATTGTCGCGCACGACATCGAGGTCGACCACGAGGCACGGGCCGTCGGGACGTCGGGTGGCGAGAAAGTCGATGATGCGAGCGGTGGTCATCCCAATATTCCCCATATCCAGGTTGCTCCGGAAACCCGGAGGACAAAGGGCATATGCGGACACGCGCCGGAACCAGCCGGTGGAGACACCGGAACCGGGCATGCGCATGATGCGCGAACGATGGAACGACGCCTGCCAGGGCTTCGATCCGGCTTTGTCTGCCATGGATTGGTTGGGAAGACCCGACCGCACGTCCGGCAATGAAGGTGTGCCTCTTCAGTAACCCCGGCTGATGGAAAGCCGGCAGAGACCAGAAAGGCCCGCACCGTCGTTGCTTCAAGGTGTCCTCGCATTTCCCGGTTGGCCGGGATAGCGACTGGAGCGGTTAGGTCCAGGTACCTTACCGATGATCCTCACCAAATCGAGGGTCGGCGGACACCCACAGGCACGTGCGACTTTGGGCAGGGGTGAGATAGGGAGATTCCCTGTCGCAATCAAGAGGTTTTTTGCCCGCCGCCCTTGAAAATTATGCCCCGGCCACGACATTCGCAAAACGCGGCCGCAGAGCCGGCACTGCAAGACGAGTGGGGACATATGGACACGCTGACCCGCATCCGCGCCTTCATCGACGTGGTCGATGCCGAGGGATTTTCGGCCGCCTCGCGCAAGACCGGCCGGTCGAAGGCGCTGCTGTCCAAATACGTGCGCGAACTGGAGGACGAGCTCGGCACGCTGCTGCTCAACCGCACCACCCGCCAGTTCTCCATGACCGAGGCCGGCCACACCTACTACCGCACCGCCGCCGACATCCTCAAGGAGATCGATAACCTCGCCGACCTCGTGCGCGAGAACAATGCCGATCTCCGCGGCAAGCTGAAGATCTCCGCGCCGCGCACCTTCGTCGATGCCGACATCGGCCAGTCGCTGATCGATTTCGGCAAGGAGCATCCGGAGCTGTCGCTGGAGATCGTCGCGGAGGACCGCTTCGTCGACCTGGTCGAGGAGGGTTTCGACGTGGCGATCCGCATCACCCGGCTTGAGGATTCCGCCCTCATCGCGCGAAAGCTCTGCGACTTCCACCTGAAGATCTGCGCCGCCCCCGCCTTCCTCGAACGCGCCGGGCCGGTCACGCATCCGGGCGACCTCTCGCGCCTGCCCTGCATCATCGACACCAACGGCAAGTCCTACAACAACTGGCGCTTCGTCGACGGCAAGGGCGCGGGGTTCAGCGTGCCGGTCAGCGGCCATATCGAGGTCAACAGCCCGATGGCCTCGCTGCGGGCGGCCGCAAGCGGACTCGGCATCGCCCAGGTGCCGGCCTTCATCGCCCGTACCCATCTCGAATCGGGCGCGCTCGTCTCGGTGCTGGAGGATTTCCTGCCGTCCGACCGCGGCATCTACGCGATCTATCCGCACCGGCGCTACCTGCCGGCGAAGGTGCGCACCTTCGTCGATTTCCTCTCGGCCTGGTTCCGCCGCAATGCCGGCGTCGAGGGGTGAGAAGTCCCAATTCCGACCCATTTGCGTTTCATGCCATCCGACGAACCGAACGCCGCGCCGAAAGACGAAGCCCCATGAGACCGCTCTCCCTTCTCCTTGCCGGCATCGCGCTCGCCACACCCGCCGCGGCGGCGGCCCATCCGCACATCTTCGCCGAGGCGCGGCTGGAGGTGGTGGCGGGCGCGGACGGCACGGTGAGCGAGCTGCGCAACGTCTGGCGCTTCGACGAGATGTTCTCGGCGAGCGTGGTGATGGACTTCGATGCCAACGGCAACGCGACGCTCGATCCCGAGGAACTGGCCGAGGTCGGCCAGACCGTGCTCGAATCGCTGGAGGAATACAGCTACTACACGACCCTCACCGAGGACGGGAGGACCGTGAAGGTCGCCAAGCCCGAGGCGATTAACGTCGATTTCAAGGACGGGCAGCTCCTGATGTTCTTCACGCTGAAGCCTGGCGAGGCGATGCCGCTGAAGGGCCGGCTCAGCTTCGGCGTCTACGACCCGACCATGTATGCGGCGATGGACTTCGCCTCCGACGACGACCTCGTCACCGTCGGCGAGAAATTCACCGCCTGCACGCGCAAGGTCGTCCGCCCCGACCCGGACGAGGTGCTGGCCCAGAACCAGGACAAGCTGACCGAGGCCTTCTTCGACGACCCCGCCGGCACCGACATGTCCAAGCTCTTCGCCACGCGGCTGGAAGTGACATGCTGATGAATGGGTTCAAGGCAATTCCCCTCATCCGCCTGCCGGCACCTTCTCCCCGAGGGGAGAAGGGATATGCGGCGCTGACGGCATTCCCCTTCTCCCCTCGGGGAGAAGGTGGCCCGAAGGGCCGGATGAGGGGGGCGTCCCCCATCCTCCTCATCGCGCTCGCCCTCACCCTCGCCGCGACCGTCGCCCATGCGCAGTCGCCACTCGGCATCGGCACTGCTGAGCCGGGCTTCAGCACGACCGGCGTGTTCGGCGGCCTCTTCTCCTGGATCAACGCGCAGCAGCAGGGCTTCTACCGGCTGATGACCGGCGCGCTGAAGGAGATGCGCGAAAGCCCCGCCGCCGCCTCGACGCTCGTGGCGCTCGCCTTCGCCTACGGCGTCTTCCACGCCGCCGGCCCCGGCCACGGCAAGGCGGTGATCTCCTCCTACATGCTGGCGAACGAGGTGGAGCTGAAGCGCGGCGTGGCGCTCTCCTTCCTCTCCGCGCTGCTGCAGGGCGTCGTCGCCATCCTGCTCGTCGGCGCGGCCTATCTGTTCCTGCGCGGCACCACCGTCTCGATGACCGACGCCACCCGCGCGCTGGAGATTGCGAGCTACGGCCTGATCGCCCTCTTCGGCGCCTGGCTGCTCTTCCGCAAGCTCCGCCCCGCGCCGGCGGCAAGCGGGCATGAAGACCATGGTCACGATCACCATCATCACCACGCGGCGGGCGAAGTCTGCGCCACCTGCGGCCATGCCCATGCGCCGGATCCGGCGATGCTCCGCGGCAAGCGCTTCTCGCTCGGCGAGGCCTGGTCGGCCATCGTCGCGGTGGGCCTGCGCCCCTGCTCGGGCGCGCTGATCGTGCTGTCCTTCGCGCTTCTGAACGGCCTTTATCTCGGCGGCGTGCTCGCCGTCCTCGCCATGTCGGTCGGCACCGCCATCACCGTCTCCGTGCTTGCCACACTCGCCGTCACCGCGAAGGGCGCGGCCGTGCGCTTCGCCGGCGAAGGGGCCGCCGCGGCACGGGTCGGCACGGTCATCGAGATCGCCGGGGCAGCGCTTGTCATGCTGCTCGGTCTCCTGCTGCTCGGCGCGGCCTTGCAGGCCTAGCGTCGGCGCTGGTAGCGGGCGCGCAGCCAGAAGACGAGGAAGAAGCCGAGGACCATCAGCGTTCCGAAGACGCCGGCAAGCCAGGGCGAGACGTCGCCGAGCGCCACCATGATGCGCGGCAGGAAATAGAAGACGAGCCCCGTGCCGAGCAGGATCGTCAGGGCGGCGAGCGCGGCCGAGCGGCCGCTGCGGTCCGGTGCGCCGCTCATGCCGAGTCCTCCCCGGCGATCTCGGCGCGGATGTCTTCGAGCCGCCGCTTCTGCCGGCCCTCCGCGTCGAAATTCTCCGGCGCCAGCCACGCCTCGAACGCCTTTCCGATCACCGGCCATTCGCCGTCGATGATCGAGAACCAGGCCGTGTCGCGGTTCTCGCCCTTCGACAGCATGTGCTGGCGGAAGATGCCCTCGAAGGTGAAGCCGAGGCGGGCGGCGGTGCGCTTGCTCGCCGCGTTGCCGTCGTGGCACTTCCACTCGTAGCGTCGATAGCCGAGATCCTCGAAGACATGCTTCGCCAGCAGATACTGCGCCTCGGTGGAGAGCGGCGAGCGCGCCATGCCGGGGCCGTGGGCGATGCCGCCGATCTCGACCACGCCGTTTACGGGGTCCGGCCGCATGTAATGCGCCATGCCGACCGGCCGGCCATCTGCCTTGTCGACGATGACCTCGCGCACCCAGCCGGACTTGATGACCGATTCCGACCAGGCGTCGAAATCCGCGACGCCGGAAAAGTCGGGCTGGGTGAAATAGCGCAGCAGCGGATTGATCGCCGTGCCGCCGAAGGCATCCCAGAGTGCCTGGAGATGCCGTTCGCGATCGTAGGGTTCGAGACGCACGTGGCGGCCTTCGAGCGTTACGGGCGCCGGCGGCGGGCAGCCCTTCCAGTCTTTGAGATCGCGCATGGACAATCCTTCCCTCTCACGGCGTGCGGAAGGCATAGAACAGGCGCCCCGGCCGCGCAATCGGCAAAGCGGCGGTCAGACCTTCGCCGCCGAGACCGTCGCCTCGATATGGTCGACCAGCGAATCCGGCAGGCCGAGCCGGCCGGCGACGAGGTCGAGATAGCCGCGCTCGGCCCGCGTCTTCGGCTCGATGGCGAGCCGCGAGGCGGTGTAGAGCTCGACCTTCTGCTCCTCGCTCGCAGCGGCCGCGACGATGGCGTCGAGATCGACCGGGTTCGCCAGCTCCTTCTCCAGGAAGTCGGCGGCGTCCGCGGCAAGGCCCGAAACCTTCAGCCTGTCGAGGATGCGCACGCGCTCGGCCGCGTCGATATGGCCGTCGGCGCGGGCGGCGGCGATCATGGCGCGCACGAGGACCAGCGCGAAATCGGCGCTGACGGCTTCGGGGTGGAAGCCGGAATCGACGGGCGGCGGCAGGAGTTCGGGCGTGCCGGCCTCGGCCGTCTCGGCCGGGTTCTGGCCGGCGCGGTAGTTCTTGTAGGCCTGGTAGCCGAGGCCGGCGATGGCGGCGAGGCTGCCGAGCTTCAGCGCCGAGCCCGCGACCTTGCGGCCGCCGTCGGTGCCGAGCAGCACGCCGGCGATGGCGATGGTGGCAAGCGGATTGTCCTTGGCAAGCTGGCCGACCTGCTCGGCGCGGCCGCGCACGGTCCCTCCCGCACCCGGCACCTGCGAACCGAGGAACTGGTCAAGCAACTTCTTCGCGTCAAACATCGGGCGTCTCCGTTTCTCCTGCCGACTGCAGGGCAAGATAGGAACGCGCTCGGCCAATTACAAACGCCGCCTTCACCTCCCCGTCGAGGCCAGCTCAGCCCTTCAGCGCCGCCGCTTCCGCCGCGAGCTTCGTGATGCCGGCCCAGTCGCCCCTGGCGACGAGGTCCTTCGGCGCGACCCAGGAGCCGCCGACGCACACCACGTTCGGCAGCGACAGGTAGTCGCGCGCATTGGCAAGCGAGATGCCGCCGGTCGGGCAGAACAGCGTGCCCGCGAGCGGCGAGGAGAGCGCCTTGAGATAGGCGGCGCCCCCCGCCTGCTCGGCCGGGAAGAACTTCATGACCTCGTAGCCCTCCTCGCGCAGGCCCATCGCCTCGCTCGCCGTCGCCGCCCCCGGCAGGAGCGGCACGTCGCTGTCGGCGGCCGCGTCGATCAGCTCCTGCGTCGTGCCGGGGCTGACGACGAACTGCGAGCCCGCCTCCACCGCCGCTTCGTACTGCGCCGCGTTGAGGATCGTGCCGGCCCCGGCGACGGCGCCCTCGACCTCGTCCGCCACCGCGCGGATCGCCTCGAGCGCGGCCGGCGTGCGCAGCGTGATCTCGATCGCCTTGAGGCCGCCGGCGACCAGCGCGCGGGCGAGCGGCACGGCCGAGGCCGCGTCGTCGACGATCAGCACCGGCACCACCGGCTGCAACTTGAGGACGGAAAGGAGTCTTGCGTTCTTCTCGCTCATGGCTCGGCCTTTAAAACGATTGAAATCGGGTCCGGAATACAGGCTCCGCGTCACTCTGTCGAGCCCAAAGCGGAAAGCCTCGTCTTGTCACGGCGAGCTTATCGTGTAGTCTCCCCCTGCCCAAGCCCTTCCCGCGAGCGAAAGCGACCCGATGGCGAAAGAAATCGAGCGGAAGTTCCTGGTGTCCGACCGGCGCTGGCGCGCGCTTGCGGACGAGGGCGTGGCGATCCGCCAGGCCTATGTCGTCGCCCAGGAGGACCGCTCGCTGCGCGTGCGCCTCTATGGCGACGGGCGGGCGCGGCTGACGCTGAAGGTCGGCCATGCCGCGCTGGTGCGCGACGAGTACGAATTCGAGATCGACCATGCCGAGGCCGAGGACATGCTGCGCCACCGCGTCGGCAACGTCATCGAGAAGGTGCGCTACAAGGTGCCCTTCGGCCGGCATCTCTGGGAGATCGACGTCTATGGCGGCGTCCATCGCGGCCTGGTGATCGCCGAGGTCGAGCTCGCCTCGATCCACGACGAGCCGGAGATGCCGAACTGGGTCGGCCGCGAGGTCACCGGCGAGAGCCGCTATTCCAACCAGGCGATGGCCTTCGGGACGGGCGAGAGCGCCGGCCTGCACAGGCTCGCCTGAGCCGGGCGGATTGCCTCGTCCGCATTGCCTCGAAAGCGGCGACGCGGTATGGGACGGCCATGACCGACATCCCTTGCCCTAACGACGGCTTCCTCGTCGCCGCGCTCTATCATTTCGTCGCGATCCCGCGTTTTGCCGAGCTGCGCGCACCGCTGCAGGCGCTGTGCGAGACGAGCGGCGTGCGCGGCACGCTGCTGCTTGCCCACGAGGGCATCAACGGCACCATAGCCGGGCCGGACGCCGGCATCGCCGCCGTCATCGCCTTCCTGCGCGCCCAGCCGGAATTTGCCGGGCTGGAGCACAAGGAGAGCCGCGCGGAAAAAATGCCCTTCCTGCGCATGAAGGTGCGGCTCAAGAAGGAGATCGTCACCATGGGCATCGAGGACATCGACCCCACGCGCTCCGTCGGCACCTACGTGGCGCCGGCCGACTGGAACGCGCTGATCTCCGACCCCGACACGATCGTCATCGACACGCGCAACGACTACGAGACGGCAATCGGCATGTTCCGCGGCGCCGTCGACCCCAGGACGAAGACCTTCCGCGAGTTCCCCGGCTGGGTGCGGCGGAACGCCGGGCTCCACAACAAGCCGAAGATCGCCATGTACTGCACCGGCGGCATCCGCTGCGAGAAGGCGACGGCCTTCATGAAGGCGGAGGGCTTCGACGAGGTCTACCACCTCAAGGGCGGCATCCTGAAATACCTGGAAGAGGTGCCGGCGGAGGAGAGCCTGTGGGACGGCGCCTGCTTCGTCTTCGACGAGCGGGTCTCCGTCGAGCACGGGCTCGTCGAGGGCGAGCACCGCCTCTGCCGCGCCTGCCGCCACCCGCTGACCGCGGAGGAGATCCGCTCTCCCCTCTTCGAGCCCGGCGTCTCCTGTCCCCATTGCCACGCCGCCCGCAGCGACGAGGACCGCCTGCGCTTCCGCGAGCGGCAGAAGCAGATGGACCTCGCGCGGAAGCGCGGGGAACGGCATCTGGGGAAGTAGGACCGGGGATTTCCGCCCCTCATCCGCCTGCCGGCACCTTCTCCCCGCAAGCGGGGAGAAGGAGAAAAACGGCAAAGGTTTCCTGAAATCGGGAAACCGGTTCGGCACACCCCTTTTCCCTGCTTGCGGGGAGAAGGCCGCGGCAGCGGGATGAGGGGCAGTGCCCTACCCCGCCCTATGGTTGCCCTTCGGGAACTCGCCGGCGAGCGCGGCATACCATTGCCCGCTCTTCTTCACCGTTCGCACCTGCGTCGCATAGTCGACGTGCACGAGGCCGAAGCGCATCCTGTAGCCTTCCGCCCATTCGAAATTGTCCATCAGGCTCCAGGCGAAATAGCCGCGCATGCCATAGCCTTCCGCAATCAGGTCGGCCGTGACGTCGAGATGGGCGGCGACGTAGTCGAGGCGCGGCTGGTCGTCGACCGCGCCGTCCTCGACCTCCATGTTGTAGCAGGCGCCGTTCTCCGTGATGTAGCACTCCGGCAGGTCGTAGGCGGCATTGAGCCTGCGGATGAGGTCGCCGAGCGCCGGCGCGTTGATCTCCCAGCCGATGTCGGTCCTGTCCGCCGCCGCCCGCGGCACGTCGACGGCGGCCGGGAAGACGGCCTCGGCAGACGGATCGGCGGAAAGCCGCATCGGCGTGTAGTAGTTGAGGCCCCACCAGTCGAGCGGCTGGGAGATCGTCTCCATGTCGCCGGGCTGGATCGCCGGCAGGCGGTGGCCGAGCGCCGAGAGGAAGCGTTCGGGATATTCGCCCTTGAAGACCGGGCCGAAGAAGACGCCGTTGTGAAAATCGAAGGCGCGCTCCGCCGCCGCCCTGTCCTCGGCGCTGTCGCTTGCGGGATAGATCTGGTGCGCGTTGAGCACGAGGCCGACCGGCAGGTCCGCCCGCTCCGCCCGTACGGCGGCGACGCCGAGCCCGTGGGCGAGATTGGTGACGTGGAGCGCATGGAGTGCTGCATCCATGTTGCGCTCGCCCGGCGCGTGGATACCGTAGAGATGGCTGAGCCAGACCGAGCACCACGGCTCGTTGAAGGTGGCGATCGAATCGAGCCGGTCGCCGAGGCGGGCGACGGCGGTGCGCGCATAGCGCTGGAAGGCATAGGCCGTCTGCCGTGCCGTCCAGCCGCCGTCGCCGGACAGCATCAGCGGCAGGTCCCAATGATAGAGCGTGGCGAAGGCCTTGATGCCGCGCGCCTTCAGGCCGTCGACGAGCCGGTCGTAGAAGTCGAGGCCCTTCTCGTTCACCGCGCCGGTGCCTTCGGGAATGATCCGCGGCCAGGCGATCGAGAAGCGGTAGGCCGAGACGCCGAGCGACCGGATGAGGTCGAGGTCATCCTCCAGCCGGTTGTAATGGTCGCAGGCGATGTCGCCGTTGTGCCGGCCGTGGACGCGGCCCGGCATATTGGAGAAGGCATCCCAGATGGAGGGCTTGCGGCCGTCGGCCTTCGAAGCCCCCTCGATCTGGAAGGCGGCGGTCGCCACGCCGAACACGAAATCGCCGGGAAAACGCGCGGCGAGCACCTTGGGATCCATTGTCATATCGTCCGTCTGTCAGGGAAACTGCAACGTTGCAGTAAGGATGCGGACGGAAATGTCAACCGTCATTTCGCCCAATAGCCGCGAAGCGGACACGGAAAGGGCCCGCCGGAACGGCGAGCCCGTGAGCGACCCCACAGGGAGGGTATCTCAGACCTTGACCCAGGCGCCGTTGCGCTTCGAGGACTGCACGCAGGCGTCGACGAAGAGCATGCCCTTGAGGCCGTCGTCCACGGTCGGGTAGAGGACGGCCGAGTCGACCGCCACGCCCTTGCGCCTGGCGTGGATCGCGCGCGCGGCCTCGCTGTAGATGTTGGCGAAGCCTTCGAGATAGCCCTCCGGATGGCCGGACGGCACGCGGCTGACGCGGGCGGCGGCGGCGCTCGCCCCGGCGCCGTTGCGGGTGATGAGCCGCTTCGGCTCGCCGAAGGGCGTGTACCAGAGGTAGTTCGGGTCGGCCTGCACCCATTCGAGGCTGCCCTTCGTGCCGTAGACGCGCACCTTGAGGCCGTTCTCGTGGCCCGGCGCCACCTGGCTGCACCAGAGCAGGCCCTTGGCCCGCACGCCGTCGCGCTCCTTGAAGCGCATCATCACATGGGCGTTGTCGTCGACGCGGCGGCCGGGCACGAAGCTGTCGAGATCGGCCGACAGTTCCGCAAGCTCGAGGCCGGAGACGAAGCAGCCGAGATTGTAGGCGTGGGTGCCGATGTCGCCCGTCGAGCCGCCGGCGCCCGTCTTCGACGGGTCGGTGCGCCAGGCCGCCTGCTTCTGGCCGGAGGATTCGATGTCTTCCGTCAGCCAGTCCTGCGGGTATTCCATCTGCACGATGCGGATCGCGCCGAGGTCGCCGTTCAGCACCATCTCGCGCGCCTGGCGGACCATCGGATAGCCGGTATAGTTGTGGGTGAGCACGAACAGCGCGTCGCTCTCGTCGGCGAGCTTCTTCAGCTTGCGCGCGTCGGCGAGCGTCGAGGTCAGCGGCTTGTCGCAGATGACGTGGATGCCGCGCTTCAGGAACTCCTTCGCCGCCTCGTAATGCACGTGGTTGGGCGTGACGATCGCCACCGCCTCGATGCCGTTCTTCAGCTTCGCCTCGCGGATCGCCATCTCCTTGAAGCCGCCGTAGCTGCGCGACGGATCGAGCCCGAGGTCGCGCGCCGATTGCAGCGCCTTTTCCGGCGAGGAGGAAAGGGCGCCGGCCACCAGCTCGAACTGGTCGTCGAGCCGGGCGGCGATGCGGTGGACGCCACCGATGAAGGCGCCCGTCCCGCCGCCGACCATGCCGAGCCTGATACGCGCCTCGCGGGCGCCGCCCGCGCTTCCTTCGATTGCCATCGTGTTTTCTCCCTGAACGTCTGTCGTGGCCCGGCGACGGGCCTCAAAGCCCCAGCATGCGCCGGTTCGCGGCCTCGTCCGTGCCGGCGTCGGCGAAGTCGTCGAAGGCCTTGTCCGTGACGCGGATGATATGCGCCTTGACGAACTCGGCACCCTCGCGCGCGCCGTCTTCCGGGTGCTTCAGCGCGCATTCCCACTCGACCACGGCCCAGCCGGAAAAGTCGTTGGCGGCCATCTTGGAGAAGACCGCGCCGAAATCCACCTGCCCGTCGCCCAGCGAGCGGAAGCGGCCGGCCCGGTTCACCCAGCCCTGGAATCCGCCGTAGACGCCCTGCCGGCCGGTCGGGTTGAACTCCGCGTCCTTCACATGGAACATGCGGATGCGGTCCCTGTAGATGTCGATATTGTCGAGATAGTCGAGGCACTGCAGCACGTAATGCGACGGGTCGTAGAGCATGCAGGCGCGGGCGTGGTTGCCGGTGCGCTCCAGGAACATCTCGTAGGTGATGCCGTCGTGCAGGTCCTCGCCCGGATGGATCTCGTAGCAGACGTCGACGCCGCAGTCCTCCGCGTGGTCGAGGATCGGCTTCCAGCGGCGTGCGAGTTCGTCGAAGGCCGTCTCGACGAGGCCCGCCGGGCGCTGCGGCCAGGGATAGACGAAAGGCCAGGCGAGCGCGCCGGAAAAGCTCGCCATCGCGTCGAGGCCGAGGTTCCTCGAGGCGGTGAGCGCGAGCTTCACCTGCTCGACCGCCCAGGCCTGCCGCGCCTTCGGGTTGCCGCGGACCTCCGGGGCGGCGAAGCCGTCGAAGGCCTCGTCATAGGCGGGATGCACGGCGACGAGCTGTCCCTGGAGATGGGTGGAGAGCTCGGTGATCTCGACGCCGTTGTCGCGCGCCCGGCCGGCGAGATCGTCGCAATAGGCCTTCGATTCCGCGGCCTTCTTCAGGTCGATCAGACGGCCGTCCCAGGTCGGGACCTGCACGCCCCTGTAGCCGATGTCGGCGGCCCACTTGGTAATCGAATCCCAGGAATTGAACGGTGCGGCGTCGCCGGCGAACTGGGCGAGGAACAGGCCCGGACCCTTGATCGTCTTCATCTCTCGGCTTTCTCCCTAGCGCCGGCCGCTCTCCCCGGCCGGTCGTCGTATCCCGTACCTGCGGTACGTACTGCAACGATGCGGACCGTACCGGCCTTTGTCTGGACGGGCAATCCGATTCCTCGGGAGACGCGAAAAAATCCGGGCAAACGCGAAGGGGCGGAGGCCTGTCGCCCCCGCCCCTTCGCGGTGTCGTCTGCAGGCCGCCGTGTCAGGCGCGGCGGCGCGCGGCCGGCGCCCGCACGGCCCGTTCGCTGCGGGCGGCCGAGACCGTGAAGCGGTCGACCAGCGTCTTCAGCGACGCGCTGATCTGCATCAGGTTGTGCGTCGCCGCGTTGGTCTCCTCGACCATGGCCGCGTTCTGCTGGGTCATCTGGTCCATGGTGCCGACGGAGGTGTTGATCTCGGCGATGCCGGCCGACTGCTCGCGCGCCGAGCTGGCGATCGCGTCGATATGGGCGTTGATGTGGATCACCTGCTCGCCGATGTGATGCAGCGCCTCGCCGGTCTTGTTGACGAGCGACACGCCGAGCAGCACGTCCGAGAAGGACTTGTCGATGAGCGTCTTGATCTCCTTGGCGGCCTCGGCGGATTTCTGCGCGAGCTCGCGCACCTCCTGCGCCACGACGGCGAAGCCCTTGCCGGCCTCGCCCGCCCGCGCCGCCTCGACGCCGGCGTTGAGCGCGAGCAGGTTGGTCTGGAAGGAGATCTGGTCGATCACGCCGATGATCTGGGTGATCTTGCGCGAGGAATCCTCGATCGCGCCCATGGCGGTCACGGCCTGCTCGACCACCTCGCCGGAACGTTTCGCCTCTTCGGTGGCGCTGCCGACGACGCGGCGCGCCTCCTCCGCCCGCTGGGCGGCCTCGTGGGAGATCGTCGTGATCTCCTCGACGGCGGCGGCCGTCTCCTCGAGCGAAGCGGCCTGCTGCTCGGTGCGCCGGGCCATGTCGTCGGTGGCGTGCACCAGCTCGCCGGCATCGCCCGCGGCATCCTCGGCCGCCACGACGATGGAACCGAGCGTCGAGTCCAGCCGCTCGATCGCGGTGTTGAAATTGCTCTTGAGCCGGTCGAACTGCGGGGCGAGCGGCTGGGTGATCGCCGCCGTCAGGTCGCCCTCGGCGAGCCGGTTGAGCGAGGCGTCGAGCGCGGCCAGCGCCTCCTCCTGCTCGGCGTTGAGCGCCTGGCGCTCGGCCTCGGCCTTCTCCCGCTCCTGCTGCAGGGCTTCGAGATAGACGGAGATCGCATAGTCCATGTCGACCATCGCCGCCTTGAGGATGGCCGAGACCTCCTCGCCGAGCACGGCCGCCTTCCGGCGGTGGAGGAGGCCGTCGAGATGCTTGTCGATGACCGCCCGGACGATCGCCTCCATGACCAGCGCGTAGCCGCCGATGTACCAGCGCGGCTCCAGGCCGAGGCGGGCGTGGGTCTTGCCGATCGTCGTCACCGCATCGACGTACTGTGCGTCGAAGCGGGCCGAGGCGATCAGTTCCCAATGCTTGACCTGCCGGCCCTTGGCACCCTGGATATGCGATTCGTTCGCGAAGAAACGCGCCGTCTCGGGATGGGCGCGGACCTTGCGGTAGAAGGCGTCGAGCGCGCCGTCCAGCGAGGCGGAGATGGTGGGATAGGCTTGCTTGAGCGCCCCGCGCTGCTTCTCGTCGAGATTGACGAAGTGGAGGCGCTCCTGGAGTTGCTGTGTCTTGGTATCCTGCGCTGACATCGGGATTCCTTAGTGTGCGGCTGGATGTGGAACCACCGTCGGCCTTCGCTTCCGGCATGTAGCGATTTTTTGCATGAAATAGTAAAAAAACACTATAGAGCGCCACTTTCGCCATGTATTTCCAGACAAAAGAGGCCGGAATGAAGAGAAATGGCATGGCGCAACTGGATTTGTACGCTACCGTACACAATCACGCCTCAATCGGAGATAGTCCTTCCCTAACGTGAGGCGTTGCACACATGTATAGAATCGGGCAGCACCAGAGGAATCACCGCGAACAGGGCAAATGGAAAGGGCGCCGCGAGGGCGCCCTGTCGCATTGTCCGCCTCGAAGAACCGTTCAGACGTAGCGGTTGACGATGTTCTCCAGGAACTCCTGCCTGCCCGAGCGCGGCTTCGGATTGATGCCTGCGGAGAGCACGCGGGCTTCCAGTTCCTCCAGCGACGAACCGCCCTTGAGGATCTTCTCTGCCTCCGGCGTGCGCCAGCCGGCGTAGCGCTCGGCGAGCGGGCCGGAGAGCGCCTTGTCCTCGAGCATCCGCGCCGCCGCCTTCAGGCCGCGCGCGCAGCAGTCCATGCCGCCGATATGGCCGATCAGCAGGTCCTCCGGATCGATCGACTGGCGGCGCAGCTTCGCATCGAAATTCGTGCCGCCGGTGGTGAAGCCGCCGCCGGCGAGGACCTGGTAATAGGCGAGCGCCATTTCCGGCACGTTGTTGGGAAACTGGTCGGTGTCCCAGCCCGACTGGTAGTCGTTGCGGTTCATGTCGATCGAGCCGAAGATGCCGAGCGCGTTGGCGAGCGCCAGCTCGTGCTCGAAGGAATGGCCGGCCAAAATCGCGTGGCCCTGCTCGATGTTGAGCTTCACCTCGTTCTCCAGCCCGTAGCGCCTGAGGAAGCCGTAGACGGTCGCGACGTCGTAGTCGTACTGGTGCTTGGTCGGCTCCTGCGGCTTCGGCTCGATCAGGATCGCGCCCTTGAAGCCGATCTTGTGCTTGTATTCCACCACCATGTTGACGAAGCGGCCGAGCTGGTCGAGCTCCTGGCCGATATCGGTGTTGAGCAGCGTCTCGTAGCCCTCGCGGCCGCCCCACAGCACGTAGTTGTCGCCGCCGAGGCGATGGGTGGCGTCGATGCAGGTCTTCACCGTCGCCGCCGCGAAGGCGAAGACGTCCGGGTCCGGATTGGTGGCCGCACCGCCCATGTAGCGGCGGTTGGAGAAGAGGTTCGCCGTGCCCCAGAGCAGCTTCACGCCGGTCGCGGCCTGCTTCTCGGCGAAGTAATCGACGACGGCGTTGAGATTCTTCGTGTTCTCGGCGAAGTCGCGGCCCTCGGGCCGGACGTCCGCGTCGTGGAAGCAGTAGAAGGGCACGCCGAGGAGCTGGAAGAACTCGAAGGCGACGTCGGCCTTGAGCTTCGCGGCGTCGAGCGTGTCGGAAAACCAGGGCCGCTCGAAGGTCTGCCCGCCGAAGGGGTCGCCGCCGGGCCAGACGAAGGTGTGCCAGTAGGCGACGGCGAAGCGCAGGTGGTCCTCCATGCGCTTGCCGAGCACGATCTCGTCGGGGTTGTAGTGGCGGAAGGCGAGCGGATTGGTGCTGTCCGGTCCCTCGTAGCGGATTTCGGGCGTGTCGCCGAAGAAGCCTGTGCTCATGTGGATGTCTCCCTGGATGGCGTTTTGTCGGTCAGAGCGCGGTGGCGGCGCTGATGGCGGGGTAGAGGCGGCGGTAGCGCTGGTATGCGTCCTCGTAAGCGGCCGAGAGCGCCTGTTCCGGGGCGATCGTCTCCGCAGTGGCCGGCGGCGTGCAGACGGCGAGCGGATCGGCGCCGGTCGCGGCGATCAGGCCGAGGCGGGCCGCACCGAAGGCCGCCCCGAAATCGCCGTCGGCGGGGATGTCGACCGGCAGGTTAAGCGCGGTGGCGATTGACTTCAGCCAGTAGCGCGAGCGCGAGCCGCCGCCGATGGCCGTGACGCGCGTGAGGTTCGTGCCGGCCGATCTCAGCGCCTCCAGGCTGTCGCGGATGGCGAAGGAGACGCCCTCCAACACCGCCTGCGTCAGCAAGGCGCGGCCGCTCTCGTGGCCGAGGCCGGCGAAGGCGCCGCGGATCGAGGCGTCGTTGTGCGGCGTCCGCTCGCCGGAAAGATAGGGCAGGAAGATGACGCCGGAGGGCGCGCGAAGCGCCTCGCCGAGCTCCGCCGTCAGGTCGGACGCCGATGCGCCGGTGACGCGCGAATGCCAGTTGAGTGCGTCGGTCGCCGACAGGATCACGCCCATCTGGTGCCAGGTGGCGGGCAGCGCATGGCAGAAGGCATGCACGGCGCTCGCCGGATTGGGCAGGTAGCTGCCGTTCGCGGCGAAGAGCACGCCCGAGGTGCCGAGCGAGACGAAGGCGGCCCCTTCCCGCACCGTGCCCATGCCGCAGGCGGACGCCGCGTTGTCGCCCGCCCCGCCGGCGACGACGACGCCGTCCCCGAGGCCCCAGCGCGCGGCAAGCTCGGGCCGCAGCGTGCCGGCGCTGTCGGTGCCCTCGACGAGGTCCGGCATCTGCTTCTCGTCGAGATCGGTCGCTGCGAGAAGCTCGGCCGACCATGTGCGCGCGCCGGTGTCGAGCCAGGACGTGCCGGCCGAATCCGACATTTCCGACATGTGCTCGCCGGTGAGCCAGAAGCGCAGATAGTCCTTCGGCAGCAGCACCCAGCGCACGGCGGCGAAGATGTCCGGCTCGTTGTTCTTCACCCACGCGAGCTTCGGCGCGGTGAAGCCCGGGAAGACGATGTTGCCGGTGATGGCACGGAAGCGCGCATCCGCGTCGAGGGCAGCGGCCTCGCGATGGCTGCGCGTGTCGTTCCACATGATGCAGGGCCTGAGCATCCTGTCCTGCCGGTCGATGAGCGTCGCGCCGTGCATGTGGCCGGAGAGACCGATGCCGCGCACGGCGGCAAGCTCCGCCGGATGCGCCGCCTTGAGGCCGGCGATCGCCTCCTCCGTCGCGCGGATCCAGTCGGCCGGGTCCTGCTCGGACCAGCCCGGATGGGGCCGCGATGTCGCCACCTCCCTGCTCGACGCCGACCCGACGACCCGCTGGGCATCGTCGATCAGCATGGCCTTGACGCTCGACGTGCCGAGGTCGATCCCGAGATACATGTCTAGTCTCCCTGATAGAGGCCCGCGCCGGACCGTTCGTCCTCCTCCGCGGCGGGCGGAAGGTTTTCCCTGATGAAGATGTCGATGCGGATACGCTCCTGCGCGGCGACGACCGGCAGGCCGTCGGCCTTGGCGCGCAGCACGCGGGCGGCGCTGCGCACCTCGTGGCCGGCATCCTGGTTCAGCACGGCGTCGATGACGCCCGTCTCCAGTGCCGCGCGGGTATCCGCGGTCAGCTCGTGCGCGATGACGCAGATGTCGCTGCGGCCGGAGAGCGCGGCGACGAGGCCGCCGTTGCCGGCACCGAGGCTGTAGATACCGGCGAGGTCCGGCGTGGCGGCGAGAAGACCGGCGATCAGCCGTCGCGAGACGGCCGGATCGTCCTGCCCCTCCAGCACCGGCAGCACCTGGCGGGCGACCGGCATCGCGGCCATGGCGGCGAGAAAGCCCTCGAGGCGGTCGCGGTGGTCGCGCACGCGCATCGAGCCGGCGAGCACCGCGACGGGGCCGGGCCGGCCGCCGAGGAAACGGCCCATCAGGCTGCCGGCCGTGCGGCCCGCGGCGACGTTGTCGACGCCGACGAAATGGTCCCGGCCGGAGGCGGCGAGGTCGGAAACGAGCGTCACCACCGGGATGCCGGCCTCGCGCGCCCGGGCGATGGCGGCGGCCACCTCCGGCGCATCGACGGCGACGGCGGCGATGCCGGCGGTATCGTCCGAGGCGGCGGCCGCATCGATGGCGGCGGCAAGCGCGGCCGCATCGAAGGCGGGGACGGTGACGACGGAAAGGCGCGTGCGCTCGGCGGCCGAATGCCGTCCCGCATGGCGGATCTCCGCCTCCAGCCCGCGCATGAACGGGTTCTCGCCCGCAGGCACGATGAAGACGAGCGGATAGACGCGTCCCTTGGCGAGATTGGCGGCGGCGACGTCGCGGACATAGCCGAGGGCCGCGATCGCCGCCTCGACCTTCGCCCGCGTGACGGCGCGCACGCCCGGCCGGTCGTTCAGCACCCGGTCGACCGTCGCGAGGCTGACGCCCGCCCGTTCGGCGATGTCGTGAACCGTGGGTCTCATCTCTCCTCCGCCCGGAGACCCTTAGAGGATTTTTTGATGTACGTAAATCAGAAAGTTCCGGCGACGGCCCGCGGGCGAGGGCCGCACGGCGGAAGGCTCAGTGCCCTCCGCCGCCGCCGACGCCCGATTGCGGCTTGCGGATCGCCAGCACGCCGATGATGAGCACGGTGAAAAGGACCGTCAGGAGCAGGAAGACGTCGATGAAGGAGAGGATATAGGCCTGCTGGTGAACCAGGCCGGCCATCTGCTTGACGGCGATGGTCGCGCCGTCGAGGCCGTGCGCGCCGTAGTTCGCGGCCATGTTGCGCAGGCGTTCGACCGCCTCCGGATTGCCCCACTGGACGTGCTCGGAGAGACGCAGGTAGTGCTCCTGCGAGCGCTGGGTGAGCAGCGTGTTGATGACGGCGAGGCCGACCGCGCCGCCGAGGTTGCGGGTGAGGTTGAAGAGGCCGGAGGCGTTGCGGATGCGGTCCGGCGGCAGTGTGCCGAGCGCGATGTTGTTGATCGGCACCATGCAGATCATCAGCGAGACGCCGCGCAGGATCTGCGGCACGAGGAGCTCGTAGAAGTCCCAGTCGGCGGTGAGCTGCGTCATCGTCCAGGTGCCGAGCGCGAAGCCGGCGAAGCCCATGGTCATCATCACCCGCGGGTCGAGCCGCGTGGAGAGCGCGCCGGCGACGGGTGCGGTGAAGAACATGGCAAGCCCCGAGACGAACATCGTCTCGCCGATCATCAGCGAGTCGTAGCCGCGGATGCGGGCGAGATAGAGCGGGTAGATATAGGTGAGGCCGTAGAGGCCGATACCCATGGCGAAGGAGAAGAGCGAGCCGAAGGCGAAGTTGCGGTCGGAGAAGGCGCGCAGATCCACCACCGGAAACGGCACCTTGAAGGCGCGCCAGAAGAAGACGATGGCGCCGGCCGCCACGGCGATCGAGCCGTAGACGATATGCGCGTCGCTGAACCAGTCCTTGTTGTTGCCCTCCTCCAGCACGTATTCGAGCGAGCCGAGGAACACCGCCATCGAGGCGAGCCCCCACCAGTCGAAGCGCTTCATCAGGCCGAGCTCCGGCTTGTCGAAGTCGATGAGGTTCCAGGCGAGCACCGTGACGATGATGCCCGGCACGATGTTGACGAGGAACAGCCAGTGCCAGGAGAAGGCATGGCTGAGATAGCCGCCGACCGTCGGCCCGATGGTCGGCGCGAGCGTGGCGACGAGGCCTATCATCGGCGAGACGACGCTGCGCTTCGACGGCGGGAAGATGGTGAAGGCGGCGGCGAAGACCGACGGGATCATGCCGCCGCCGATGAAGCCCTGGATGGCACGGTAGACGATCATCTGGTCGATGTTCGTCGCGGTGGCGGCGAGCGCGCTCGCCGCCGTGAAGCCCGCCGCCGAGACGGCGAAGAGCACGCGCGTCGAGACGATGCGCGCGAGCGTGCCCGATAGCGGGATCATGATCACTTCGGCGATCAGGTAGGAGGTCTGCACCCAGGCGATCTCGTCGGCGCCGGCCCCGAGCCCCGCCTGGATCTCGGAGAGCGAGGCGGAGACGATCTGGATGTCGAGGATCGACATGAACATGCCGAAGACCATCGCGAAGAAGGCGATGACGCGGCGGACGGGAACCTTGTCGGCATGAGCCGGCGCCGCCGTCACGGCGCCTCGGCCCACCTGGGCGGTCGCGGCCATGGCCCGCGCTCCTCTGCTGGATCGGTTCAGTCGGCTTTCGCGGCGACGCGGGTCGCGTCGGGCGCCGTGCGGCTGTCGACGTCGACGACGACGCTCAAGCCTGCGCGCAGCTTGCCGCTCGCGAGCGCCTCGGCCGGAATGGCGATGCGCACCGGCACGCGCTGCGTGACCTTGGTGAAGTTGCCGGTGGCGTTCTCCGCCGGCAAAAGCGAGAAGACCGAGCCGGAGGCCGGCGCGATCGACTGCACCGTGCCGACGATGTCGTCCTCGGCATAGGCGTCGATGTGCAGGTGCACCTTCGAGCCCGGCACGAGGCCGGCGATCTGCGTTTCCTTGAAGTTCGCCTCGACATAGAGGTCGTTGACGGGCACGAGGGCTGCGAGCCGCTGGCCGGCCGAGACGAGGTCGCCGACCTGCACGGAGATGTTGCCGACGACGCCGTCATAGGGCGCTTTCAGCACAGTGAAGCCGAGGTCGCGCTCGGCCTTGTCGCGGACGAGCTCCAGCGTGCGGATGCCGCTCTCGGCCTCGGCGCGCTGGGCCTGCAGGACCGCGATGTTCGCCCTGGCGGCGACGATGTTGGCGTCCGCGCCGGCGAGGTTGGCCTTCGCCTGGTCGAGCGCCACGGTGGCGCTGTCGAGCGCGGCGGTGGTGCCCACCTCCTTGGCGTTCAGCGCCTTGGCGCGCTTCTCGGCGACCTCCGCGCCGCCGAGGGCGGCCGTGGCCGCCGTCTTCTGCGCCTCGGCCTGGGCGAGGCTCGCCTTCGCGCCCTCGATCTGCGCGTCGATGCGGCCGAGCGCGAGCGTCTGCGTGGCGATCTGCGCCTCGGCCTGCTCGCGCGCCAGCCGGTAGTCGCCGTCCTCCAGCGTCACCAGCGGGTCGCCGGCCCTGACCGGCTGGTTCGCCACGACGTTGACGGCGGCGACATAGCCGGAGACCTTCGGCGAGATCGCCGCGATGTCGCCCTCGACATAGGCGTCGTCGGTGGAGATCATGAAGCGGCCGTGCGTCCACCACTGATGGCCGTACCAGCCGCCCGCCGCAACGAGCGCGACGACGAGCAGCGGCAGCACCAGCCGGCGCCCGCCCTTCTTCTTCCCTTCCGCCACGGCAGGCGCCGCGACAGGCTCGGCGACGGGCGCGTCCGCCGCCGGTACGGGTTCGAAATCGTCGTTGACCGGGCGAACCTTCGCCGTGCCGGCGCCATGGGAAGTCGACATGCGCTTGCCACCATATCCTGAATTGAAAAAATCGAACTGAACCGTTCGGTTCGATTTGACATAGGCCACTTTCTACCGCATATCAAGTGAAATCGAACCGAGCGGTTCGAAATTCACCGAATGGCTTACGGACAGGAAACGGAGATGGACACGAGGCAATCGAAGCCGGCAGCCCCGCCTCCCGGCAGGCGGGCGGCGGGCGAGGACCCGGCAAAGCGCGAGCAGATCCTCGACGGCGCCAAGAGGACGTTCATGGAGCAGGGCTTCGAGGCCGCCAGCATGAACGACATCACGCGCGCGGCCGGCGTCTCCAAGGGCACGATCTATGTCTATTTCGAGAACAAGGAAGACCTGTTCGGCGCGATGATCGAACGCGAGCGCGCGCGCATCACCGAGACGGTGGGCAACACGCTCGACGCCTCGCGGCCGGTCGCCGAGAGCCTGACGGCATTCGGCACACTCTTCGCCACGCACCTGACCGCGGACACCACGATCCGCGCCATGCGCATGGTGATCGCCGCCAACCATCGCCTGCCGACGGTCTGCAGCAGCTTCTTCTCGGCGATGCGCATCAACCCGGTCTCCGTCCTGCAGGCCTATCTCGACAGGCAGAAGGAGGCGGGCGCGATCGTCTGCGACGACACCGTGCACGCCGCCAAGCAGTTCATCGAGCTGACGACCGTCGGCCTCTTCAAGCAGCGCCTCTTCGGCGCCCTCCAGCAGCCGCCGGCCAGGGCCGAGATCGAGCGCAACGTCGCCTCGGCCGTCCGCGTCTTCCTTGCCGCCTACGGCGCGGACCGGCCGGCGCGATGACGAATTCGTGATCGCTGAGAAATCGCAGGCCGCCCCGCTTGCCGGATGGCGAAATCCGCATAAATACGGGAGGCAATTCAACAGCCCTCACGGAGAGAAGACCGCATGGACAGCATCCTCGCCCTCGCGCAGGATCCCGGCGCCTGGATCGCGCTCATCACCCTTGTCGTGATGGAGGTCGTCCTCGGCATCGACAACCTGATCTTCATCTCGATCCTCACCAACAAGCTGCCGGCCGAGCACCGCGTCCAGGCGCGCCGCATCGGCATCGGGCTGGCGCTCGTCATGCGGCTGGCGCTGCTCGGCACCGTGGCCTGGATCGTGCAGCTCACCACGCCGGTCTTCGAGGCCTTCGGCCACGCCTTCTCATGGAAGGACATGATCCTGATCGCCGGCGGCCTCTTCCTCGTCTGGAAGGCGACGAAGGAGATCCACCACAACGTCGACCCGATCGACCACAAGGAGGACCTGGTGGGCGGGACGGCGACGACGGGCTTCGCCGCGGCGATCGGCCAGATCCTCGTGCTCGACCTCGTCTTCTCCGTCGACAGCATCATCACCGCCGTCGGCATGACGCCGCATCTGCCGATCATGGTCATCGCCGTCATCGCCGCCGTCACGGTGATGCTCGTCGCCGCCACGCCGCTCGCCAACTTCATCGAGAAGAACCCGACGATCGTCATGCTGGCGCTCGCCTTCCTGCTGATGATCGGCACGACGCTGATCGCCGAGGGCATGGGCTTCCACGTGCCGAAGGGCTACGTCTACGCCGCCATGGCCTTCTCGGCGCTGGTCGAGCTCCTCAACATGCTGTCGCGCCGCGCGCGGCAGAAGGCGAAGGGCGCGGCCGTCCATTGACGCGGAGAAGCCGGCGGCGACGCCGCCGGCTCCTGCCGGACGAAAAGGGGAAGAAGACGGGCCGGACGGGTGGGGAGCTCGACTGCCGTTTCGTTGGCCGCGGGAAGAAACCGGAAAAATTCCCGCGTTCTCCATCTCCGTCGCGTCCGGTTGACACGGGCCGCGCCTTCCCTTGACAAACCCGCCGGACGCGCGATTTGTTCCGACATCCGTCCGGCCTGCCGACGCGGACGCCCAGCCTTGAAACCCGCCTGCCGAGTGCGCCGCCGCCGATGACCACGGAACAGATCTTCGCCTTCGCCGTGATCGCCCTGATGATGGGCGCGTTCATCTGGGGGCGTTTCCGCTACGACCTCGTCGCCTGCTGCTCTCTGCTGCTCGCGCTCTGTCTCGGCATCGTCCCCTTCGACAAGGCCTTCTCCGGCTTTTCCGACGACATCGTCATCATCGTCGGCAGCGCGCTGATGGTGAGCGCCGCGGTCGCCCGCTCGGGCATCGTCAACGTCGCGGTGAAGCGCTTCTTCCCGAACCTCACCGGAATGCGCGCGCAGCTCGCGCTGCTGCTCGTCTCCGTCGCGGTGCTGTCGGCCTTCATCAAGAACATCGGCGCGCTCGCCATCATGATGCCGCTCGCCTTCCAGTTCGCCCGCCAGTCCGGCACGCCGGCCTCGAAATTCCTGATGCCGATGGCGTTCGCGGCCCTCCTCGGCGGGCTGATGACGCAGATCGGCACCTCGCCCAACATCGTCGTCTCGCGGCTGCGCCAGGAGATTTCCGGCGAGAGCTTCACCATGTTCGACTTCACGCCGGTCGGCACGGTGCTGACGGCCTGCGGCGTGCTGTTCATGCTCGCCTTCAACCGCATCGTGCCGGAGCGGACGAACCGCAGCGCCTCGATCGAGGAATCGCTGGAGGCCGCCGCCTATTCCTCCGACGCGACCGTGGGCGAAAACTCGCCCGCCATCGGCAAGTCGCTGAACGAGGTGCTGAAGAACGGCGACGGCGACGTGATCGCCACCGCCATCATCCGCGGCCACGTCCACATCGCGCCGCTGCCGGACGTGCGGCTCGCCGCGGGCGACACGATCCTGATGGAGGGCACGGCGGGCGCGCTCGACAAGGTCGTCTCCGCCGCCGGCCTGACGCTCTCCGGCCAGCCGATCCGCGCCGGGCGCGGCGAGGCGGGCGAGATCAGCGCCATCGAGGCGGTGGTCGCCAACGATTCCCGCCTCATCGACATCTCCGCGCGCTCGATTGCGCTCTTCCATTCCTACGGCATCAACCTGCTCGCCGTCAGCCGCCAGGGCGAGCGGCTGCGCGAAAAGCTCTCGCAGGTGCGCCTGCGCCCCGGCGACATGGTCGTGCTGCAGGGCAACAACCGGACGCTGCCGACGCTGCTGCCGGAGCTCGGCCTGCTGCCGCTCGCCCAGCGCGAGATCCTGCTCGGCGCGCCGCGCCGCGCCTTCATCCCGGTCCTCGTGCTGATCGCCGCGATGGCCGCGACCGCGCTCGGCGTCGTGCCGGTGGCGACCGGCTTCTTCGCCGCCGCCGTCGCCATGGTCGTCTTCCGCGCCGTGCCGCTGCGCGAGGTCTACGGCGCGCTCGACGGGCCGATCCTCGTCATGCTCGCCGCCCTGATCCCGGTCTCCGACAGCCTGCGCACGACGGGGGCGAGCGAGCTCATCGCCGGCTGGCTCGGCGACGTCGCGATCCACCTGCCGCCCTTCGGCGCGCTCGCGCTCATCCTCATCACCGCCATGGCCGTGACGCCCTTCCTCAACAATGCCGCGACCGTGCTCGTCATGGCGCCGATCGCCGCGAGCTTCGCCGCCACGCTCGGCTTCCGGCCGGAGGCCTTCCTGATGGCGGTGGCGATCGGCGCGGGCTGCGACTTCCTCTCGCCCGTCGGCCACCAGTGCAACACGCTGGTGATGGGACCGGGCGGCTACAGGTTTGCCGACTACCCGCGCGTCGGCCTGCCGCTGTCCCTCCTCATCGTGCTGGTGAGCGTGCCGGCGCTGCTCTACGTCTGGCCGTTGCGGTAGGTTCTCCTCCCTTGACGCGCCGGGCTGAATATGGTCTCACCCGGCCCGATTTCCCCTGAAACGACGCCTCCGCCGCCGCGAGGCTTTGAACCCTGTCAGGACGGGCCACATCATGAGCACTTCCGGCGTCCGCGTACGCATCGCCCCTTCGCCCACCGGCGAGCCGCATGTCGGCACCGCCTATATCGCGCTCTTCAACTATCTCTTCGCGAAGAAGCACAACGGCACCTTCATCCTACGCATCGAGGACACGGACGCCACGCGCTCGACGCCGGAATTCGAGCAGAAGGTGCTGGACGCGCTGAAATGGTGCGGGCTCGAATGGTCGGAAGGCCCGGATATCGGCGGCCCCTACGGCCCCTACCGCCAGTCCGACCGCAAGGCGATGTACTGGCCCTATGCCGAGCAGCTGCTCGAAAAGGGCCACGCCTTCCGCTGCTTCTGCACGCCGGAACGGCTGGAGGCGATGCGCGAGGCGCAGCGTGCCGCCGGCAAGCCGCCGGGCTATGACGGCCACTGCCTCAACCTCTCGGCCGAGGAGGTGACGGGCCGGCTCGCCGCCGGCGAGCCCTCCGTCGTGCGCATGAAGATCCCGGTCGAGGGCTCCTGCGACTTCCACGACGGCGTCTACGGCGACGTGTCGATCCCGTGGGAGAGCGTCGACATGCAGGTGCTGATCAAGGCCGACGGCATGCCGACCTATCACATGGCCAACGTCGTCGACGACCACCTGATGAAGATCACCCATGTGGCGCGCGGCGAGGAATGGCTCGCCTCCGTGCCGAAGCACATCCTGCTCTACCGCTATTTCGGCTGGCAGGAGCCGGTCTTCATGCATCTGTCGCTGATGCGCAACGCCGACAAGTCGAAGCTCTCCAAGCGCAAGAACCCGACCTCGATCTCCTACTATTCCGCGCTCGGCTACCTGCCGGAAGCGCTGATGAACTTCCTCGGCCTGTTCTTCATCCAGATCGCCGAGGGCGAGGAGCTGCTGACGATGGATCAGCTCGCGGAAAAATTCGATCCCGATAACCTCTCCAAGGCCGGGGCGATCTTCGACATCCAGAAGCTCGACTGGCTGAACGGCCGCTGGCTGCGCGAAAAGCTCTCGGAGGAGGATTTCGCCAGGTGCGTGCTCGACTGGGCGATGGAGAACGACCGCATCCGCCAGGGCCTGAAGCTGTCGCAGTCGCGCATCTCCAAGCTCGGCGAGCTGCCGGACCTCGCCGGCTTCCTGCTGAAATCCGACGTCGGCCTGACGCCGGAATCCTTCGCGAAGGTGAAGTCCGCGCCGGAGGAGATCCTGGAAATCCTCAACCAGGTGCAGGCGGACCTGGAAAAGATGCCGGAATGGACCGTCGAGAGCATCGAGGCGGAACTGCGCGCGAGCGCCGACCGGCTGGGCAAGAAGCTGAAGGTGGTCGTCGCCCCGCTCTTCGTCGCCGTCTCCGGCTCGTCGCGCTCGCTGCCGCTCTTCGACAGTATGGCGATCCTCGGCCGCTCGGTCGTGCGCCAGCGCCTGAAGGTGGCCGCGCAGGTGGTGGCCTCGATGGCGGGCAGCGGAAGGTAAGGAGGGGCACCCCCTCATCCGCCTGCCGGCACCTTCTCCTCGTGGGGAGAAGGGGAACGCGGCCGTCGCCGAACGCTCCGGTCCCCTCTCCCCTCGGTGAGAGGGTTAGGGGCGCCACGGGCGGAAATCTTGCAATTGATTGCCTGGCGTGTGCCATAATAGGGTTTAACGAGATGACCGATACGAAGACCGAGACCGCCCTTTCCTCCGACCCGACGGAAGTCCGCCGCCAGAAGCTCGAGCAGCTGCGCAAGACGATCGGCGACGTCTATCCGGCGCATTTCCACCGGACGATGACCAATGCCGAGCTCGCCGCCAGATACGAGGCGCTGGAGCCGGACACGGAGAGCGGCGACGTGGTGACGGTCGCCGGCCGCGTCTATTCCTCGCGCAATTCCGGCATGTTCATGGACATCCATGACGCCTCGGGCAAGATCCAGATCTTCAGCCACAAGGACACGACGCCGGAGGAGGCGCGCGCGCTCCTGCCGATGATCGACCTCGGCGACATCATCGGCGTGACCGGCGTCGTGCGCCGCACGAAGCGCGGCGAGCTGACGATCAACGCCCAGAAGATCGTCATGCTGACGAAGACGCTGCTGCCGATGCCGGAGAAGTGGCACGGCGTCGCCGACGTCGAGATCCGCTACCGCAAGCGCCACCTCGACATCATGACCAACGAGGAATCGAAGCTGCGCTTCCGCCAGCGCTCGCAGATCGTCTCGGGCATCCGCCGCTTCATGGAGAACGACGGCTTCATGGAGGTCGAGACCCCCATGCTGCATTCCGTCTACGGCGGGGCGACGGCGGAACCCTTCAAGACGCACCACAACACGCTGAAGCTCGACATGTACCTGCGCATCGCGCCGGAACTGTTCCTGAAGCGCACGCTCGTCTCCGGCCTCACCGACAAGGTGTTCGAGATCAACCGCAACTTCCGCAACGAGGGCGTGTCGACGCGGCACAATCCCGAGTTCACGATGATGGAGTGCTACTGGGCCTATGCCGACTACGAGGACATCATGGACCTCGTCGAACGGCTCTTCGCCGAGCTCGCCATCAAGGTCCACGGCACGACCGAGTTCACCTACGGCGACAAGCAGATCTCCTTCAAGGGCCCGTTCCGCCGCGTGCCGATGCCCGATGCCGTCAGGGAGGCGACCGGCATCGACTTCCTCGCCATCAGGACGGACGAGGAGGCCCGCGCCGCGGCCGAGGCCGCCGGCTTCGAGGTGGAGAAGGACTGGACCTGGGGCGAATGCCTTGCCTTCATCTTCGAGGAGAAGGTCGAGCCGACGCTGATCCAGCCGGCGCACGTCACCCATTTCCCGAAGGACATCTCGCCCTTCGCAAAGGAGGTGCCGGGCGAGCCGCGCCTCGTCGAGCGCTTCGAGACCTATTGCAACACCTGGGAACTGGGCAATGCCTTCTCCGAGCTCAACGACCCGGAAGAGCAGCGCGCCCGCATGGTCGAGCAGCTCGAGCAGGCACACGCCCGCGGCGAGAAGGACAAGCAGCTCGACGAGGAGTTCCTCGACGCCATCGACCAGGGCATGCCGCCGGCCGGCGGGCTCGGCATCGGCGTCGACCGCCTGATCATGCTGCTCACCGACGCGCCCTCGATCCGCGACGTCATCCTCTTCCCGGCACGGCGCGCCAAGGCGGACTGAGGGTCTTTAGATAAGCCCCCTCATCCGCCTGCCGGCACCTTCTCCCCGCAAGCGGGGAGAAGGGGGAACGGCGAGCGCTTCCACCAACATTGCCGTTTCGGGAAAGCCGTGCGGCATATCCCTCTCCCCGCTTGCGGCGAGAAGGGCGCGGTAGCAGGATGAGGGGCAGCGCCCTCAATGCCCGTTCGAGGCCACCTCGTGGGCGGCTGTCGCCGCGGCGTGGTCTTCGGCAGGCGCCTCGTGGCCGCCGTCCTTCTTCGCCTCGCCGTGGCCGTCCGTCTCGGCCGCGGCGTTCGGGTCGAGACAGTCCGAGCGTTCCTTCATCGCGGTGACGATCGCCTTGATCTCGTCCAGCGTCAGTTCCTTGCGCTCGCCGTAGAACTCGCCGTTCGCGCCCGGCTGTCCGTCGACGTAGCGGGCGACGAAGGGCGCCGCCATGCCGGGGATCGCGGCCGGATTGCGGCTGAACAGCACCTCCGCGCCGATCGCCCGGCCGCGCATGTCGGCACGGTTCACCGGTCCCGCCGCATCGAGCAGCACGATCTGGTAGAGGTCGGCCTCCTCGCGGTTCGACACGGCGCCCGCGACGCGCAGCGCCGTCTTGACGCGCACCGCGCCGTCCTTGGCGTCGGAACGCACGTATTTGCGCAGCCAGTTCTGCCCGTCGCGCTCGACGCGCACCGTCGTCACCGTGGTGCAGGCGGCACCCGAAACCTCCTCGGCGGGCGGCCCGAGGATCGCGTCGCGTCCGACGAGGATCGCCGCCGCGCCCGATGCGCCGGTCAGCACCACCAAGCCGGCAAGAACGATCAGCAGTTTGCGGGACAGCCGGAACGAGGTCGGAAGCAACTTCACGGGAACGCGGACTTTTCTCTGGGACTCGGGGTACGGGGGGACGCGGGCGCGGCACGCGAACCCGTGCACTTTAGCCCTTCGGCGTTTCCGAAGTTTTAAGCGCTCGACGAATTTTGAAGCCATTCTTGCGAATGATTTGCAATTGCGTTGACAGGCGGAAAAAGCGCTCTATATTCTATTGCAACTCACTCGCAAAAGCATTCGCAGGATTGTCTCATGCTCCGTCGTTCGTTCCATGCCCTTCTCCTCAGCCTTCCGCTTCTCGCCGCCGGTCCGGTCCACGCGCAGGAGAAGATCAAGGTCGTCACCACCTTCACCATCATCGCGGACATCGCGGCGAACGTGGCGGGCGACGCGGCCGAAGTGGAATCGATCACCAAGCCGGGCGCGGAGATCCACAACTACCAGCCGACGCCGCGCGACATCCTCAAGGCGCAGGATGCCAAGCTCGTGCTCTGGAACGGCCTCAACCTCGAACTCTGGTTCGAGAAGTTCCTCGCCAATCTCGGCGACGTGCCGAACGTCACCGTCAGCGACGGCGTGGAGCCGATGAGCATCGTCGAGGGCCCCTACGAGGGCAAGCCGAACCCGCATGCCTGGATGTCGCCGGACAATGCGCTGATCTATGTCGAGAACATCCGCAAGGCGCTCGCCGCCGCCGACCCCGCCAACGCCGCGACCTACGACGCCAACGCCAAGGCCTATGGCGAGAAGATCAGGACGCTCGGCGAGGCGATGAAGGCCGAGATCGGCAGGCTGCCGGAGGAAAGGCGCTGGCTGGTGACGAGCGAGGGCGCCTTCAGCTACCTCGCCCGCGACTTCGGCCTGAAGGAGCTCTTCCTCTGGCCGATCAACGCCGACCAGCAGGGCACGCCGAAGCAGGTGAAGGCGGTGATCGACGCCGTGCGCGAGCATGACATCCATGTCGTCTTCAGCGAGAGCACCGTCTCCGCCGACCCCGCCAGGCAGGTGGCGAGCGAGACGGGCGCCGCCTATGGCGGCGTGCTCTACGTCGACTCGCTCTCCGAGGCCGGCGGCCCCGTGCCCACCTATCTCGACCTCCTGCGCGTGACCTCCGAGACCATCGTGAAGGGCCTTTCGCAATGATGATGGGCGGCCGGGCGAAGGTGGTGGCGGGCATCACCGCCGAGGATGTGACCGTCACCTACCGCAACGGCCTGACGGCGCTCCGGCACGCGAGCTTCTCCGTGCCGAAGGGCACGATCACCGCGCTGGTCGGCGTCAACGGCTCGGGAAAATCCACCCTCTTCAAGGCGATCATGGGCTTCGTGCCGCTCGCCGCCGGCGAAGTGACGATCCTCGGCCTGTCCGTGCGCGAGGCGCTCAGGAAGAACCTCGTCGCCTACGTGCCGCAGGCCGAGGAAGTCGACTGGAGCTTTCCTGTCCTCGTCGAGGACGTCGTCATGATGGGCCGCTACGGCCACATGAACTGGCTGCGCATCCCGGGAAAGCGCGACCGCGAGATGGTGGACGAGGCGCTGGAGCGCGTCGGCATGTCCGCCTTCCGCAAGCGCCAGATCGGCGAGCTCTCCGGCGGGCAGAGAAAGCGCGTCTTCCTCGCCCGGGCGCTGGCGCAGGAGGGCCAGGTGATCCTGCTCGACGAGCCCTTCACCGGCGTCGACGTCACCACCGAGGAGCAGATCGTCGACCTCCTGCGCAAGCTGCGCGACGAGGGCCGCGTCATGCTCGTCTCCACCCACAATCTCGGCAGCGTGCCGGACTTCTGCGACCGCACCGTCTTCGTCAAGGGCACCGTGATCGCCTCCGGCCCGACGGAGGAGACCTTCACCGAGGAAAACCTCGAACGCGCCTTCGGCGGCGTGCTGCGCCATTTCATCCTCGCCGGCCGCGACCTGCACGACGACGAGGACCGGCGCGAGGTGAAGGTGATCACCGACGACGAGCGCCCCTTCGTCATCTACGGCGAGCGCAAGGCGGAGGAGGAACGGTCGTGATCGCCACGCTCCTCGAGCCCTTCGGCTACGGCTACATGATCAACGCCATGTGGGTGAGCGCGCTGGTCGGCTGCATCTGCGGCTTCCTCTCCGCCTATCTGATGCTGAAGGGCTGGTCCCTGATCGGCGACGCGCTTTCCCATTCCATCGTGCCGGGTGTGGCCGGCGCCTACATGCTCGGCCTGCCGTTCGCCGCCGGCGCCTTCCTCTCCGGCGGGCTTGCAGCCGCCGCCATGCTCTTCCTCAACCGCGCGACGAAGCTCAAGGAGGACGCGATCATCGGCATGATCTTCTCCTCCTTCTTCGGCCTCGGCCTGTTCATGGTCTCGCTCTCGCCGACGCCGGTGAACATCCAGACCATCGTGCTCGGCAACATCCTCGCCATCACGCCCGAGGACACGGTCCAGCTCGCCATCATCGGCGCGGTGACGCTCGCGGCCCTCCTCCTCAAGTGGAAGGACCTGATGGCGGCCTTCTTCGACGAGGCCCACGCCCGCTCGATCGGCCTCAACCCGACGGGTTTGAAAATCCTGTTCTTCACCCTTCTCAGCGCCTCGACCGTCGCCGCCATGCAGACGGTCGGCGCCTTCCTCGTCGTCGCCATGGTGGTGACGCCGGGGGCGACCGCCTATCTGCTGACCGACCGCTTCCAGCGGCTGATCCTGATAGCCGCCGGTCTCGGCGCCGGAACCAGCCTCGTCGGCGCCTATCTATCCTATTTCCTCGACGGTGCGACGGGCGGCGTCATCGTCGTGCTGCAGACGGCGATCTTCCTCGCCGCCTTCGTCTTCGCGCCGAAGCACGGGCTGCTGGCGGCGCGGCGCAAGGGGCGGCTGGCACTCGTCGCCACGGAGGAGCGGCCATGAACGAGACGCTCGCGCTGGCACTCCTGCCCTTCCAGCTCGCCTTCATGCAGAACGCCTTCCTGGTGACGCTGATGATCGCCGTGCCGATGGCGCTGATCTCCTGCTATCTCGTGCTCAAGGGCTGGTCGCTGATGGGCGACGCGGTCTCGCATGCGGTGCTGCCGGGCGTCGTCATCGCCTATGTCGTGGGGCTTCCCTTCGCGGTCGGCGCCTTCGTCGCCGGCCTCTTCTGCGCGCTCGCCGCCGGCTACCTCAAGGACAACAGCCGGGTGAAGGAGGACACGATCCTCGGCATCGTCTTCTCCGGCATGTTCGCGCTCGGCCTCGTGCTCTACGTGAAGATCCAGCCGGACGTGCATCTCGACCACATCCTCTTCGGCGACATGCTCGGCATCGCCTTTGCCGACCTCGTCGAAACCGGGGCCATCGCCCTTGCCTCCACCGGCTTCGTCCTGTTCTTCCGCGAGGACCTGCTCGTGCAGGCCTTCGACCGGCAGCATGCGGCGGCGATCGGCCTGCCGGTCCGCCTCCTGCACTACGGCCTGCTCGCGGTGATCTCGCTTGTCGTCGTCGGCGCGCTGAAGGCCGTCGGCATCATCCTCTCCGTCGCCATGCTGGTCGCGCCCGGCGCAATCGCCGCGCTCGTGACGCGGCGCTTTTCCGCCATGCTCGCCGTCGCCGTGGCGGTGGCGCTCGGCGCTTCCTTCGCCGGCATCTACCTCAGCTTCTTCCTCGACAGCGCGCCGGCGCCGACCATCGTGCTGCTGATGGCCGGGCTCTTCGTCGCCGCTTTCCTGCGGCAGGCGCTTGCCGGCCGCAAGGCCGGGGAGAAGCCCGCCGGCTGATCGACATCGCTTGCCTTTCCGTCTATCGTCCGCCGCGATCGCAAGAGGCAAGACCGGACCCATGGCACATATCGGCATCGTCGGCGGCGGCATCATCGGCTGCGCCACCGCCCTCTTCCTGCTGGAGGACGGGCACACCGTCACCATCATCGAGCGCGACGCGGGCGGGCAGCCCGCCTCCGTCGGCAATGCCGGCATCCTCGCCGTGCCGGAGATCGATCCGCTCGCCCGGCCCGGCATGCTGTTCGCCGCACCGAAATGGCTGCTCGATCCGCTCGGCCCCCTCTCGGTGCGCTGGCAGGACCTGCCGGCGCTCATGCCCTGGCTCTTCCGCTTCCTCGCCTCCGCCCGCCCGACGAAGGTGGCCGCCGCCCGCGACGCGCTCACCTTCCTGATGAAGACGACGGAGGCCGATCACCTGCGCCTCGGCGAGATAGCCGGCATCTCCGGCCATATCCGCCGCACCGGTTCGATGACGCTCTTCGACGGCGCCAAGGCCCTCGACAAGGCCTTCGCCCAGGAGGCGGAGAATGCCCGCCTGTTCGGCTTCACCGTCGAGAAGCTGGACGCGGCCGAGGCCCGCCGCCGCGTGCCGGCGCTGAGAGGCGACTTCGCCGGCGCGACCTTCAACGACGGCTACCAGACCTTCGAATATCCGCTGACACTGCTGCGCCGGCTGCAGGCCGCGCTGCGCGAGCGCGCCACGCTCGTGGACGCCGCGGTCGCGGCCGTGAGCCGGGGCGAGAACGGCGTCACCGTGGCGACGGAGGCCGGCAAGCGGCTCGTTTTCGACCGGCTGGCGATCACCGCCGGCATCTGGTCGCGCCGCTTCGTCGCCGATCTCGGCCTGCGGGTGCAGCTCGAGACGGAGCGCGGCTACAACACCACTTTCGTCGACCCGGCCGTCACGCTGGAAATGCCGGTCTTCTTCGCCGAGCACGGCTTCGTCGCCACGCCCTTCGAGAAGGCGTTGCGCGTCGGCGGCGCGGTGGAGCTCGCCCGGCCGGACGCGCCCGCCAACTACGCCCGCGCCGCGGCCATGCGCCGCAAGATGCGCCGCTACGTGCCCGACCTGCCGGAAGAGGGCGGCACGGAATGGATGGGCCGCCGACCCTCCACGCCGGATTCGCTGCCGGTCATCAGCCTGCATCCGGCCGACCCGCGCATCGCCTTCGCCTTCGGCCACGGCCATCTCGGCCTCACCCTCTCGGCGACGACCGGCCGCCATGTCGCGCGGCTCCTGGCCGGAGAAGGCGCAAGCGCACTCCAGCCCTTCTCGATCGCCCGCTTCCAGTAAGAACAACGACAAAGAAGGTTTTCCATGCACAAGGTCATTTTCGACACCGATCCCGGCGTCGACGACGCGATGGCGTTGCTCTTCCTGCACCATCACCCGGAGATCGATCTCCTCGGCATCACCACGGTCTTCGGCAATGCCTCGGTCGAGACGACGACGCGCAACGCCCTCTTCCTCAAGCGCGAATGGGGCATCGACGCCCCGGTCGCCCGCGGCGAGGGCAGGACCTGGAACCCGATGCGCAACCCCGTCGACTGGCCGGTGACGATCCACGGCGACGACGGGCTCGGCAATATCGACGTGCCGGAGACGATCGACCTGCCGGTCGACCCGCGCCCGGCCCACCGCTTCATCATCGACACGGTGAAGGCGAATCCCGGCGAGGTGACGCTGATCGCCGTCGGCCGCATGTCGAACCTCGCCTATGCGCTGAAGGAGGCGCCGGAGATCGCCGGCCTCGTCAGGCAGGTGATCATCATGGGCGGCGCCTTCGACGTGCCGGGCAACATCACCCCCGCCGCCGAGGCCAACATCCACGGCGACCCGGAGGCCGCCGACGTGGTGATGACCGCACCGTGGAAGGTGGTCGTCGTTGGCCTCGACGTGACGATGCGCACGGTCATGACCCGGAAAATGCTCGCCGATCTCGTGACGAGAGGCGGAGAGCGGCTGAAGCTGCTCTCCGACATCTCGCAGTTCTACATCGATTTCTACGGCCGCCACGTCGAGGACGGCATGGTCGTGCACGACAGCTGCGCGTGCCTCTACCTCGTCGCGCCCGAGCTCTTCGCCACCCGCAGCGGTGCGATCCGCGTCGTCGCCGGCGGCATCGCCGACGGCCAGACCATCCAGAAGCCCGACGGCCACGCCTTCCCGCCCGGCAACTGGGACGACATCCCGAGCCAGCAGGTCTGCACCGGAATCGACGTCGACCGGGCGATGGCGCTGCTCCGCGAGACGCTGGTGCGGGCGGCCTGAGGGGTAGATTTGCCCCTCACCTGCCTGCCGGCATCCTCTCCCCGCAAGCGGGGAGAGGAACCAATGCCGTACCGTTTTTCTCCTTCTCCCCGCTTGCGGGAAGAAGGTCCCGGCAGGGGGATGAGGGACGAACCTCTAAGCCACGTCGTCCGGCAGCCGCCAGTCGACCGGCTCGCGCCCGTGCTTCTTCAGGAAATCGTTCGCCTTGGAGAAGGGCCGCGAGCCGAAGAAGCCGTTGTGGGCGGAGAGCGGCGAGGGATGCGGCGAGCGCAGCACGAGATGGCGCGCGCGGTCGACGAAGGCGGCCTTCCTCTGGGCGTAGGAGCCCCAGAGGATGAAGACGACGGGCTTCTCCTGCTCGTTGACGACGCGGATCACCGCGTCGGTGAAGCGCTCCCAGCCCTGCCCCTGATGCGAGGCGGCGCGGCCCATCTCCACCGTCAGCACGCTGTTGAGCAGGAGCACGCCCTGCCGTGCCCAATGTTCGAGGAAGCCGTGGCGGGCGGGCGGGATGCCGAGGTCGTCCTGCAGCTCCTTGTAGATGTTGACGAGCGAAGGCGGGATGCGCACGCCGGGGCGCACCGAAAAGCAGAGCCCGTGCGCCTGTCCCTCGCCGTGATAGGGGTCCTGCCCGAGGATGACGACGCGCACGTCGTCGAGCGGCGTGAGGTCGAGCGCGCGGAAATATTCCGATCCCTTGGGGAAGACACGCCGCCCCTGCGCCTTCTGCTCGACGAGGAAGGTCTTCAGCGCGCCCATGTAGGGACTGGTGAACTCCGCCGAAAGCGGCGCCTTCCAGGTCTCGCCGATCTTCACCTCCGTCATCGCCGCCTCCTCTCACCGTCCGCAAACGGGCCGAGTTTAGCGCAAAGGCCCGGCAGGGAGGCCGCAGCCCCGCGGCCATCCACAGGAAACGTCAGGTGACGCCGAAGACGCGCATCAGGCTTCTCATCCGCTCCGCCGCAAGCTCCGGCCGGTCGAGCACGTTCGCCCGGTCGGCGAGGCGGAAGACCTCCGCATAATGAAGGAGCCCGCGGGCGGACTGCATGCCGGCCGGCATGGTGAAATGGTCCTGGTGCCCGTTCAGCCAGGCGAGGAAGACGACGCCCGTCTTGTAATATTGCGTCGGCGCCTCGAAGATTTTTCGCGACAGGGGCACAGTCGGCTCGATCACGGCGCGGAAGGCGGCGGCATCGCCGGCGGCAAGCGACGCGAGCGCCTTCGAGGCCTGCGGCGCCACCGCGTCGAAGATGCCGAGCAGCGCGTGGCTGTATTTTTCCCCGTCGCCTTCGATCAGCTCCGCATAGTTGAAGTCGTCGCCGGTGAAGCAGAGCACGCCCTCCGGCAGCCGGTCGCGAAGCGCCACCTCACAGGCGTTGTCGAGCAGCGAGATCTTGATGCCTTCGACCTTGTCGCGGTTCTCCGCGATGATCGACAGCACCGTGTCGAGCGCCGGCTCGAAGCCTTCCGAGCCCCAGTAGCCCTTCAGCTGCGGGTCGAACATGTCGCCGAGCCAGTGCAGCACCACCTTGTCCTTCGCCTGGGACAGGATGCGGCCGTAGACCTTGCGGTAGTCGTCCGGCGAGGCGGCGATGCGGGCGAGCGCCCGGCTCGCCATCATGACCGCCCGGCCGCCGTGCTTCTCCACGAAGCCGACCTGTTCCTCGTAGGCGGCGATCACGTCGTCCAGCGACCGGGCGTCGGCGGGCGCGAGATGGTCCGTGCCGGCGCCGCAGGCGAGATCGGCGCCCGGCACGGTCTTCGCCTCGACGAGCGAGCGGCGGATCAGCTCCTGCGCACCCGCCCAATCGAGCCCCATGCCGCGCTGGGCGGTGTCCATCGCCTCGGCGATGCGGAAGCCGAGCGTCCAGAGGTGATGGCGGAAGGCCATCGTCCGCTCCCAGTCGATGGCGGGTTGCTCCCACGGCCGCGCGTCGCGCAGCGGATCGGAGACCACGTGGGCCGCCGCATAGGCGATGCGGTTGAAGCGCGGCACGGCGGCCGGCCGGGCGAGCGGCGTGCCGGCGAGATCGTAGCGTTCGAGGCGGCCGTCCGATTGTGGCAGGGTGAGGCTGATGGGCATGGCGTCCTCCGGAGTTTTGTGTCGAATAATTTAGATCGTTCCAAATTGCAAGATAGAAGAGGTCCGCGTCTCCGCATAATTCAGCTAATAATTTCCGCAAGGAGCGCTTGACAAATTTGGAACGATCCAATTAACTGCCCGCACAACGAGCCGGGAGAGGCAGGGAGGAAGACCGTGAGCAAGGGACGCGTGACCGTCGTCGATATCGCACGCGCCGCCGGCGTGTCGAAGTCGACCGTCTCGCTCGTCCTGCAGGCGAGCCCCCTCGTCAACGAGGCGACCCGCGCCAGGGTGAACGCGGCGATCCGCGACCTCGGCTATGTCTACAACCGGGGCGCGGCAAACCTGCGCCAATCGGCCTCCTCCCGGATCATCGGCATCGTCGTCAACGATCTCACCAACTCCTTCTTCGCCGAGCTCGCCGTCGGCATGGACATGGTGCTGCAGTCGGCGGGCTACGTGCAGTTCCTCTCCAATTCCGCCGAAAGCCTCGACCGCCAGCGCCAGGTGATCGCCTCGATGCGCGAGCACGGCATTTCCGGCCTCATCCTCTCGCCCGCCCGCGGCACGGAGGCCGCCGACCTGAAGCCGCTCACCGCAAGCGGCGTGCCGGTCGTCGCCGTCGTGCGCAACGTGGTCGGCGCCAAGGTCTCGACGCTGTTTTCCGACAACCATGCGGGCGCCAAGGACGCCGTCCGGCACCTCATCTCGCTCGGCCACCGCCGCATCGCCTTCCTCGGCGGCATCGCCAACACGACGGTCTTCGCCGAGCGCACCCAGGGCTGGCGCGACGCGCTTGCGGAGGCCGGGCTGGAGGCGCCGGAAGAGCTGGCGATCGCCTCCACCGCCGCGCGTGCCGGCGGGGTCGCGGCCGTCGAGCGGGCGCTCTCCCTGCCCGTGCCGCCGACCGCCGCCCTCTGCTTCAACGACGCGGCCGCCTTCGGCGTTTGCGACGGGCTGCGCGCGAAGGGCAAGGAGCCCGGCCACGACTTCGCCGTCGTCGGCTTCGACGACGTAATCGAGGCGGAGACGGCCGTGCCGGCGCTGACGACCGTCTCGGTCGATCCGCAGGGCATGGGCCGGCGCGCGGCGCAGATGCTTCTGAAACAGATCAACGCGGGCCGGGTCGAGCCGGAGGCCGTCGTCAGCTCGGTGCGCCTCGTGGTGCGCGAAAGCTGCGGCGCGCCCCGTGCGGACGGGCAGAGGAGGATTTCGGCATGACGAGATGGGGGCTGATCGGCGCGAGCACGATCGCGAAGGAATGGGTGATCGGCGCGATCCGCGCCGCCGGCGGCGAGGTGGTCTCCGTGATGAGCACCGGCGCCGGACGCGGCCAGGCCTATGCCGCCGAGAACGGCATCGCGAAGGCCGTGACCGATCTCGACGCGCTGGTGAACGATCCCGCAATCGACGCCGTCTACATCTCCACCACCAACGAGCTCCACCGCGACCAGACGCTCGCGGCCGTGAGGGCCGGCAAGCACGTGCTGTGCGAGAAGCCGCTCGCCCTGTCGCTGGACGATGCCCGCGCCATGGTCGCCGCGGCCCGGGAGGCGGGCGTGGTGCTCGCCACCAATCATCACCTGCGCAACGCCGCCACCCATCGGGCGATCCGCGACGCCGTCCGCGCCGGCCGGATCGGCCGGCCGCTTGCCGCCCGCGTCTTCCACGCCGTCTACCTGCCGCCGCACCTGCAGGGCTGGCGGCTCGACAGGCCCGAGGCCGGCGGCGGCGTCATCCTCGACATCACCGTGCACGACACCGACACGCTGCGCTTCGTGCTCGACGACGACCCGGTGGAGGCCGTCGCCTTCTCGCAGGCCGGCGGCATGGCGAAGGGCGAGCTGGCGGACGCGGTCATGGGCGTGATGCGCTTCAAGTCCGGCCTGGTCGCCCAGTTCCACGACGGCTTCACCACCGGATATGCCGAGACCGGCCTCGAGGTGCACGGCACCGTGGGGTCGCTGGTCGGCCGCAACGTCATGACCCAGCGCGCGACGGGCACCGTGACGCTGCGCGACGCCACGGGCGAGCACGACCTGCCGCTCGACCACCGCAATCTCTACGAGACCGCGCTTGCCGCCTTCCATGCCGCCGTCGCCGGCAAGGGTGCGCCGGCCGCCACCGGCGAGGACGGCGTCTGGTCGCTCGCCGCCGGCCTTGCCGTGGTCGAGGCGGCCCGCACGGGCCGCGCGGTGAAGATCGAACCGGGACTCTGAAAGAAACGATGAGCAAGCATATTTCCCTCGAAGCGGCGGCACGCCTCATTCCCGACGGCGCGGTCGTCTCGGTCTCCTCCTCCTCCGGCCTCGGCTGCCCCGACCTGATGCTGAAGGCGATCGGCGCGCGCTTCGACGAGACGGGCCACCCGAGGAACCTGACGACGCTGCATCCGATCGCCGCCGGCGACATGAGTGGCATCAAAGGCGTGGACCACATC
The DNA here is from genome assembly GCF_024609765.1 of Shinella pollutisoli. Classification (GTDB taxonomy): domain Bacteria; phylum Pseudomonadota; class Alphaproteobacteria; order Rhizobiales; family Rhizobiaceae; genus Shinella; species Shinella pollutisoli. The sequence continues at coordinate 110,177 of NZ_JANFDG010000002.1, read as the reverse complement.
GCCAAGAAGGGCCTGCTCGCGAAGATCATCGCCGGCTCCTACCCTTCCGGCCCCTCCTCGTCCGAGCCGCCGCTGATCTGGCAGATGATCACCGGCAACGAGATCCCGGCCTACAACATCCCCTCCGGCATCCTCTTCGACATGCACCGCGAGGCCGCCGCCAGGCGCCCGGGCGTCATCACCAAGGTCGGGCTCGAAACCTTCGTCGACCCGACCCGCGAGGGCTGCGCGATGAACGCGCTGGCGAGCGCCGAGCCGGTGGTCGAGAAGATCGTCTTCGCCGGCGAGGACTGGCTCTATTTCAAGGCGATCGCACCCCAGGTGGCGATCATCCGCGCCACGACGGCCGACGAGCGCGGCAACCTCACCTACGAGCACGAGGGCGCCTATCTCGGCGGCCTCGACCAGGCGCTCGCCGCCCGCAACAACGGCGGCATCGTCATTGCCCAGGTGAAACGCATCACCAAGGACGGCTCGCTGAAGCCCCACGACGTGCGCGTGCCGGGCACGCTGGTCGACTATGTCGTGGTCGACCCGGAGCAGAAGCAGACGACGCAGACGCTCTATGATCCCACCATCTCCGGCGAGATCTTCCGGCCGCTCGGCTCGTTCCGCGTGCCGGAGTTCAACATCCAGAAGGTCATCGCCCGCCGCGTGGCGCAGGAGCTTGAGGCCGGCAGCGCCGTCAATCTCGGCTTCGGCATCTCCGCCAACGTGCCGCGCATCCTGCTGGAGGAAGGCCTGCACGGCGCCGTGACCTGGGTGATCGAGCAGGGCGCGGTCGGCGGCGTGCCGCTCCTCGACTTCGCCTTCGGCTGCGCCTCCAACGCCGATGCCTTCGTTCCCTCGCCCTACCAGTTCACCTATTTTCAGGGCGCCGGTTTCGACGCCTCGCTTCTCTCCTTCCTGGAGATCGGCCGCGACGGTTCGGTCAACGTCTCGAAGCTCTCCTTCCGCCCGCATGTGACCGCCGGCTGCGGCGGCTTCGTCGACATCACCGCGCGGGCGAGGAAGATCGTCTTCTCCGGCATGTTCAATGCCGGCGCCAAGCTCGCCGTGGCGGACGGCAGGCTCGTCATCGAGAAGGAAGGCAAGCTGAAGAAGCTGGTCGACGAGGTCGAGCACGTCACCTTCTCCGGCCCGCGCGGCGTCGCACAGGGCCAGGACATCACCTACGTCACCGAACGCTGCGTGATGAAGCTGACGCCGCGGGGCATCGTGCTCACCGAGATCGCGCCGGGCGTCGACCTTAAGGCGCATATCCTCGATCAGGCGGACTTCGACCTCGTCGTCCCGGCGGACCTTCGGACGATGGACGCCGCGCTGTTCAAGGACGCGCCGATCGGCCTGACGCTGCCGCAAAAGCCGCGACGCACGCTGGAAGGAGCCGCCCATGGCTGAGCCGCGCATCCGCGTCGAGGTGGAAGACGCCGTCGCGACGATCACCGTCGCGCGGCCGGAGAAGCTCAACGCCTTCGACATCGCCATGTTGCAGGAGCTTTCGGCCGCCTGCGACGCGGTCGAGGCGAACGCCGCCGTGCGCGTGGCGATCCTCACCGGCGAGGGCAAGGCCTTCTCCGCCGGCGGCGACATCAGGGCGTGGGCGGGCATGGAGCCGAACGAATTCGGCCATGCCTGGGTGCGCTTCGGCCATCGCGTCTTCGAGCGGCTGGCGACGCTGCGCATGCCGCTCATCGCCGCCGTCAACGGCCATGCGCTCGGCGGCGGGCTGGAGCTCGCCGCCGCCGCCGACATCCGCATCGCCGAGACGCAGGTCAAGATCGGCCTGCCGGAAGCCGGCCTCGGCATGGTGCCCGGCTGGTCCGGCACGCAGCGGCTGGTGAAGCGTTTCGGCGCACAGGCCGTGCGGCGCATGCTCATCGGCGGCGAGGTGCTGACCGCGGCGGAAGCGCAGACGCTCGGCATCGTCGATCAGGTCGTGGAGACCGGCATGGGCGTCCCGGCGGCGAAGGCCTATGCGGCGCGGGTCGCCGCGCGCGGCCCGGCGGCGACGGAGGTCTCCAAGCTGATGGTCACGATCGCGAACGGCGAGGACAACGGCGCGGCGGTCGAGGCGCTGGGCTCCATGCTCGTCGCCAAGACCGGGGACCTGAAGGAGGGCGTCGCCGCCTTCACGGAAAAGCGCCCCGCCGCCTTCAAGGGAGAATGGTGATGACCGCGCATGTGAAACCGAAGGCCCTGACCGACTACAAGCCGCGCGATTTCCGCATGCTGATCGACGGCGCCTGGACGAAAGGCGCGGGCGTCATCGAGCGCGTCGCGCCCGGCCACGGCAGCGTGGTGAGCCGCTATCCGGCCGGCACGAGGGCGGATGCCGAGCGCGCCATCGCCGCCGCGCGAAAAGCCTTCGACGACGGCCCCTGGCCGAACATGACCGGCGCGGAGCGCTCCAACATCCTGCTCAGGGCCGCCGACCTCATTGCTGCGCGCGCCGACGAGCTCGCCTTCCTCGACACGATCGAGAGCGGCAAGCCGATCTCCCAGGCCAAGGGCGAGCTCGGCGGGGCCGTCGACATCTGGCGCTATGCGGCGGCACTTGCCCGCGACCTGCACGGCGAGAGCTACAACACGCTCGGCGAAGGCACGCTCGGCGTCGTGCTGCGCGAGGCGATCGGCGTCGTCTCGATCATCACGCCCTGGAACTTCCCCTTCCTGATCGTCAGCCAGAAGCTGCCCTTCGCGCTCGCCGCCGGCTGCACGACCGTCGTGAAGCCCTCGGAACTGACCTCCGGCTCGACGCTGGTGCTCGGCGAGATCCTGCTCGAGGCCGGCGTGCCGGCCGGCGTCGTCAACATCCTCACCGGAACCGGCCCGGAGGTGGGAAGCGTGATGACGACCCATCCGGACGTCGACATGATCTCCTTCACGGGCTCGACCGGCGTCGGCCGCCTCACCATGGCGAACGCCGCGCAGACGCTCAAGAAGGTCTCGCTCGAGCTCGGCGGCAAGAACCCGCAGATCGTCTTCCCGGACGCGAACCTCGACGAATTCGTCGACGCCGCCGTCTTCGGCGCCTATTTCAATGCCGGCGAATGCTGCAATGCCGGCTCGCGGCTGATCCTGCACAAATCCATCGCGGCCGACGCCACCGCCCGCATCGCGGAACTGGCGCGCAAGGTGAAGGTCGGCGATCCGCTCGATCCGGCGACGCAGGTGGGCGCGATCATCACGCCGCAGCATCTGGAAAAGATCGGCGGCTACGTGGCGGGCGCCTCGCAGGCCGGCGCATCCGTGGCGCTCGGCGGCGAGGCGCTCGATCTCGGCCTCGGCCAGTTCATGGCGCCGACGATCCTCTCCGGCGTGACGTCCGACATGGCGGTCGCCCGCGAGGAGGTCTTCGGCCCCGTCCTTTCGGTGCTGACCTTCGAGACGACCGAGGAGGCGATCCGCATCGCCAACGCCATCGACTACGGTCTTTCGGCCGGCGTATGGAGCCGCGACTTCGACACCTGCCTGACGATCGGCCGCAAGGTGCGCGCCGGCACGGTCTGGATGAACACCTTCATGGACGGCGCCTCGGAGCTCCCCTTCGGCGGCTACCGCCAGTCCGGCCTCGGCCGCGAGCTCGGCCGCCACGCGGTGGAGGACTACACGGAGACGAAGACGCTCAACATGCATATCGGCGCGCGCACGAATTGGTGGGCACGGTGATGAGCAGGCGTATCCGCCCCCCTCTGGCCTGCCGGCCATCTCCCCCTCAAGGGGGGAGATCGGCAAGGCGCTTGCTCTTCGTTTCAATAGCGACGTTGGAGATGGGCGAAACATTGCCCCATCCGATCTCCCCCCTTGAGGGGGAGATGGCCGGCAGGCCAGAGAGGGGTATTTCATCACCCCGCCGCAAACCCGATCTGCGGCGCCTGCATCAGATGCAGCCCCTCCGCCGGCTCGCCGGCGATGCGGCGCAGGAGCAGCCGGCCCATCGCCTCGCCCGCGGCCGTCAGGTCCTCGTAGATCGTCTCGACCTTGGGCTGGATCTGGGTGAGCAGCCGCGAGGTCTGCTTGGCGACGATGTCGTATTCGGCGCCGAGCGTCAAGCCGTTGTCGCTCATGCCGGTGATCGTTGCGAGCGCCGAGACCTCGCCGGGACAGGCGAAGCCGTCCGGCGCATCCGGTCCGGCGGAGCGGCGGCGGACGTAGTCGCGGATCTGGTCGGCCGGGCAGTCGAGGTCGAGCCCCTCGGGGATCTCGTAGGCGACGCCCGCCTCGCGCACGGCGGTCATGAAGCCGTGCAGCATGTGCTGGTGGAAGGTGAGCCGCTTCGGCGGCAGGATGATCGTCACCTTGCGCCGTCCCTTGGCGATCAGCCGCTTCGTCGCCTCGTAGGCGAAGGCGACGTTGTCGTAGTCGACATAGGCGTGCGGCGTGGAGAATTCCGTGCGCCCGTGCGTGACGAAGGGAAAGCCATTTTCGTTGAGCAGCCGCACGCGCGGGTCGAAGGGCTCGGTGCGCGAGAAGATGAGGCCGTCGGCCATGCCGTTGCGGATGATGTAGTTGGCCGCGTCGACATTGCTGCCGTCGAGGAAGTTCGGCGTGACGATGAGATGATAGGGCGTACCCTGCAGCGCGCGGGCGAGGCCATGCATGATCGAGGTGCCGAAGCCGAGGATTTCCTCGTGCGGGTCGAGCAGCACGGCGATCACGTTGGTGCGGCCGGTCTTGAGGCGCTGGGCGGCGCGGTCGGGCAGGTAGCCGACCTCGGCGGCGACTGCGTGCACGCGGCGGCGCGTCGTCTCGGAGATCCTCGGATCGTTGCCGAGCGCCCGCGAGACGGTGGTGATCGCAAGCCCGGTCAGCTCCGCGATGGTCTTCAGCGTCGGCTTGGCCGTTCTGACGGTGCTGCGGGCGGTTTCGATGTCGGCGGACTTTTCGCTTCGGGACACGGGCAGGGTTCTTCGGATGGCGGCAGTCGATCGGCCGAACCATACCGGGCGGACACCTTTTCGGCAATCTTGCGCCGCACAGAATTTAAAACGTTTTCCATGCGGCGCACAAACCGGCCGCAAATCCCGGATTCTCCGGATGCCCGCGGGTTTTCCGCAATTGCGAAGCCTGCCATCCGGCAAGCGTGCAATGGCTTGACTCTGCAAATTTGCAACGTTTTAAATTGACATGGCGCTTTGAGCCGAAAAACGGAATACCGATGCCCGGGGGGCATCGGGGACATCGGCGGGGGAGCCCCCGCCCTCGAACTTGCAAACGGGAGGATATCGATGCGCAAGTTTCTGACGACGACCGCGATCGCCGCGGTGATGATGACGATGGGCGGCCTTGCCGCCAAGGCGGAGGAAGGCGTCGAGGTCCTGCACTGGTGGACCTCCGGCGGCGAGGCCGCGGCCCTCGACGTGCTCAAGAAGGACCTCGAGTCCAAGGGCATCTCCTGGACCGACATGCCGGTCGCCGGCGGCGGCGGCACGGAGGCGATGACGGTGCTGCGCGCCCGTGTGACCGCCGGCAACGCGCCGACGGCCGTGCAGATGCTCGGCTTCGACATCCTCGACTGGGCCAAGGAAGGCGCGCTCGGCAACCTCGACGAGGTCGCTGCCGCGGAGGGCTGGGACAAGGTGATCCCGACCGCGCTGCAGCAGTTCTCCAAGTATGACGGCCACTGGATCGCCGCGCCCGTCAACGTCCACTCCACCAACTGGGTCTGGATCAACAAGGCGGCGCTCGATGCGGCCGGCGGCAAGGAACCGGCCAACTGGGACGAGCTCGTCGCCCTTCTCGACAAGTTCAAGGAACAGGGCCTCACGCCCGTCGCCCATGGCGGCCAGGCCTGGCAGGACGCGACGATCTTCGACGCGGTCGTGCTCTCCTTCGGCAACGACTTCTACAAGAAGGCCTTCATCGACCTCGACGCCGAAACGCTCGGCGGCGCGCAGATGAAGGAGGCCTTCGACCGCATGGCGAAGCTGCGCTCCTACGTCGACGACAACTTCTCGGGCCGCGACTGGAACCTCGCCTCCGCCATGGTGATCGAGGGCAAGGCCGGCCTGCAGTTCATGGGTGACTGGGCGAAGGGCGAGTTCATCAAGGCCGGCAAGAAGCCGGGTGCGGACTTCGTCTGCATGCGCTTCCCCGGCACGCAGGGCTCCGTCACCTTCAACTCCGACCAGTTCGCGATGTTCAAGGTCGCCGACGACAAGGTCCCGGCCCAGCTCAAGATGGCGTCGGCCATCGAGAGCCCGGTCTTCCAGTCGGCCTTCAACGTGGTCAAGGGCTCGGCGCCGGCACGCACCGACGTTCCGGACACCGACTTCGACGATTGCGGCAAGAAGGCGATCAAGGACCTGGCCGAGGCCAACACCAATGGCTCGCTCTACGGCTCCATGGCGCACGGCCACGCCAACCCGGCCTCCGTCAAGAACGCCATCTACGACGTCGTGACCCGTCACTTCAACGGCGAGCTCACCTCCGAGGAAGCCGTGACGGAACTGGCCGCCGCCGTCGAGGCCGCAAAGTAAGCGAAGGGCTTTGCCCCTCACCCTAACCCTCTCCCCGCTTGCGGGGAGAGGGAACAGAGAGGGCGCGGCATATCTCCTTCTCCCCGCCTGCGGGGAGAAGGTGCCCGCAGGCGGATGAGGGGCAGTACCCGCCGCCCAAAACCAGATTTCAACGGTGGTAACGACCATGGATAGCCGAAGCCGGTTGCAGGAGCTTCTTCCGAAGCTCGTGCTGGCGCCCAGTTTCCTCATCGTGCTCGTCTTCGTCTACGGCTTCATCGCCTATACGGGCTTCCTGTCGATGACGGACAGCAAGATGCTGCCCTCCTACAATTTCGTGGGATTGAGCAACTATTCGAAGCTCTGGGCACTGCCGCACTGGTGGCGGGCGATCTCGAACCTCGCGATCTTCGCCTCGCTCTACATCGCCATCTGCTCGGTGCTGGGGCTGGGGCTTGCGATCCTGCTCGACCAGAAGATCCGCGCCGAAGGCGTGCTGAGGCCGATCTACCTCTACCCGATGGCGCTCTCCTTCATCGTTACCGGCACCGCCTGGAAATGGTTCCTCGACCCCGGCATCGGGCTCGAGAACACCATGCATCTGTGGGGCTGGGAGAGCTTCTCCTTCAACTGGATCAAGGACCGCAACTACGCGATCTACTGCGTGGTGATCGCCGCCGTCTGGCAGTCCTCCGGCTTCGTCATGGCGATGTTCCTCGCGGGCCTTCGCGGCGTCGACAACGAGATCATCAAGGCCGCCCAGATCGACGGCGCCTCCACCGTCACCGTTTACCGCCGCATCATCATCCCGCTGATGCGCCCGATCTTCCTCTCCGCCTTCGTCGTGCTCGCCCACCTCGCCATCAAGGCCTACGACCTCGTCGTCGCCTTGACTGGCGGCGGTCCCGGCCAGGCGACCGAGCTGCCGGCGACCTTCATGTATTCCTACACCTTCACCCGCAACCAGATGGGCATCGGCGCCTCGTCGGCCATCATCATGCTGGTGATGATCTTCTCGATCATCATCCCCTACCTCTATTCCGAGATCCGCGGAGGCAAAGGCCGATGAGCGCGCAAAGCCCCGACAACATCATCTCGCACGGCCGGCTGACGCGTGCGCTGATCTACACCGCCCTCATCCTCTTCGCGTTCTACTACCTGCTGCCGCTCTACGTGATGGTGGTGAACTCGCTGAAGCCGCTCGACGAGATCCGCCAGGGCGGCATGCTGAACCTGCCGCGGCAATGGACGATCGAGCCCTGGCTTTCCGCCTGGTCGACGGCGCAGATCGGCGTGCAGCCGACGGGCCTCAAGCCCTTCTTCATCAACTCGATCCTGATGGTCGTGCCGGCCGTGGCGATCTCCACCGTCATCGGTGCGCTGAACGGCTACGTGCTGACGAAGTGGCAGTTCAGGGGCTCGAATGTCTTCTTCGGCCTGCTGCTGCTTTCCTGCTTCATCCCGTTCCAGATCGTGCTGATCCCGATGGCGCGCATCCTCGGCTGGATCGGGCTCGCCGGTTCCCTCTGGGGCCTGATCCTCGTCCACGTCGTCTACGGCATCGGCTTCACGACGCTCTATTTCCGCAACTACTACGAGAACTTCCCGACCGAGCTGGTGCGCGCCGCGCAGATCGACGGCGCCGGCTTCTTCCAGATCTTCCGGCGCATCCTGCTGCCGTCCTCCGGGCCGATCATCGTCGTCTCCGTCATCTGGCAGTTCACCAACATCTGGAACGACTTCCTGTTCGGCGCCTCCTTCTCCGGCGCGTCGACGACGCCGATGACGGTGGCGCTCAACAACCTCGTCTCCTCGTCCACGGGGGTGAAGGAATACAACGTCCACTTCGCCGGCGCGATCCTCGCCGCCCTCCCCACCCTCATCGTCTACATCGTCTCCGGACGCTATTTCGTGCGCGGCCTGATGTCCGGCGCCGTGAAAGGATAGTCCCATGTCGTTCCTCAAGATCAGCAACCTGCGCAAGTCCTACGGTGCGCTCGAAATCCTGAAGGACATCAACCTGGAGATCGAGGAGGGCGGCTTCCTCGTGCTCGTCGGCCCGTCCGGCTGCGGCAAGTCCACGCTGCTCAACACCATCGCCGGGCTGGAGCCGATCACCTCCGGCGACATCGCCATCGACGGCCGCTCGGTCGCCGGCCTGCACCCGTCCAAGCGCGACATCGCCATGGTCTTCCAGTCCTACGCGCTCTATCCGAACATGACGGTCGCCGGCAACATCGCCTTCGGCATGGAGATCCGCGGCGTGCCGAAGGAGGAGCGCGACAAGGCGATCCGGCAGGTGGCGGACATGCTGCAGATCGGCCATCTCCTCGACCGCAAGCCCGGCCAGCTCTCCGGCGGCCAGCGCCAGCGCGTCGCCATGGGCCGGGCGCTCGTGCGCGACCCGAAGCTCTTCCTGTTCGACGAGCCGCTCTCCAACCTCGACGCCAAGCTGCGCGTCGACATGCGCACGGAGATCAAGCGCCTGCACCAGCGCATGAAGACGACCATCGTCTACGTGACGCACGACCAGATCGAGGCGATGACGCTGGCGACGAAGATCGCCGTCTTGAAGGACGGCGTGCTGCAGCAGTTCGGCTCGCCGGCCGAGATCTACAACAACCCCGCCAACACCTTCGTCGCCGACTTCATGGGCTCGCCGGCGATGAACCTGCTCAAGGGCACGATCGAGGCGGACGGCGGAAACCTCGCCGTCTCGCTCGCCCGTCCGAAGGCCGAGCCGCTGCTCCTCTCCGTGCCGCACGCGCCCGCCGGCCTTTCCGCCTATCGCGGCAGGGACGTGATCTTCGGCATCCGCCCGGAGGCGCTCACCGACCCCGACGGCGCCGACCGCAACGCCCGCACCGTGGCGGAGGGCGATTGCCTGATCGAGGTGGTCGAACCCGCCGGCGCCGACACCTTCGCCGTCACCAACCTCGGCGGCAAGGAGATCGTCGCCCGGCTTCGCGCCGACGTGCCGATCACCGCGGGCCAGACCGCGCGCCTCGCCTTCAACCTCGACAAGGCCGTGTTCTTCGACCCGGCGAGCCAGCTTCGCATCGCCTGAGACCGCCATGAGCAACGAACCGGACATCGTCATCATCGGCTCGGGCATCGGCGGGTCCACCATGGCCGCGCGCCTCGCGCCGACGGGCGCGAAGATCCTGATCCTGGAAGCGGGCGACCACATCGGCGACCGGCCGGAGAACCGCGACCAGCGCGCGATCTTCCAGCGCGGCCATTTCCGCCCGAAGGAGATGTGGTACGAAGCCGACGGCACCGCCTTCAACCCCGGCAACTACTACTATGTCGGCGGCAACTCGAAATTCTACGGCGCGGTGCTGGTGCGCTACCGCCGCGAGGATTTCGAGGAGATGCGCCACCGCGACGGCGTCTCGCCCGCCTGGCCCTTCCCCTACGAGGAGCTGGAGCCCTGGTACACGGCGGCCGAGCGCTTCTACAACGTGCGCGGCGCACTCGGCGAGGACCCGACCGAACCGCCGCATTCGGCCCCCTATCCCTTCCCGCCGGTGCCGGACGAACCGGCCATCGCCCGCGTGCGCGCGCGGATGAAGGAAAACGGCCTGCATCCCTATTCGCTGCCGCTCGGCGTCGACATCGACCGCTGGCTCGCCAAGGCGCGGACGCCGTGGGACGCGCATCCCAATTGCGACGACGGCAAGATGGACGCCGAGAGCGTCGCGCTCGCCGAGGCGCTGAAGCACCCGAACGTGCGGCTCATGACCGGCTGCCGTGTCACCCGGCTTGCCACCGCCCCGCACGGCCGCACCATCGCCACGGTCCACTACCGGCGCGACGGCGCGGCCGAAAGCGTCTCGCCCAAGCTCACCATCCTGTCGGCGGGCGCGGTGATGTCGGCGGCGATCCTGCTGCGCTCGGCCTCGGAAGCCTTCCCGAAGGGGCTCGCCAACACGTCCGACCAGGTCGGCCGCAACTTCATGAACCACAATTCGAGCGCGGTGATCGGCCTCTCGCCCTTCTACCGCAACGATTCCGTCTACCAGAAGACCTTCGGCTTCAACGACTACTACCTCTCGGACGGCGCCGGCGGCCCGCCGCTCGGCAACGTGCAGCTCCTCGGCCGCGTCTCCGGCCGCATCCTCAAGGCCAACATGCCGTCGATGCCGGAATGGCTGCTGGAACGGGTCGCCGCGCGCACGATCGACTTCTACGCCATGAGCGAGGACCTGCCGCATCCCGAAAGCCGCATCACGGTCGACCGCGACCGCATCGTCATGAAATGGACGCGCACCAACTGGCAGGCGCATCTCGACCTCGTCGCCAGGCTGAAGCAGGCGCTGAAGGCAGCCGGCTTCCCGGTCGTGCTCGCCCGCGCCTTCGACAAACGCACGCCCTCGCATCAGTGTGGCACGGTGCGCATCGGCGCCGACCCGGCGGAGGCCCCGCTCGACGTCTGGTGCCGGGCCTTCGATCATCCCAACCTCTTCGTCGTCGACGCCTCCTTCCTGCCGACCTCGGCCGCGGTGAACCCGGCTCTCACCGTCGCGGCCCAGGCGATGCGCGTCGCCGACCACATCCGCGCGCGGGAGTTCGCGGCATGAGCGGGCGGCCCGTCGCCATCGTCACCGGCGGCCGGCGCGGCATCGGCCTCGGCGTCGCGAGAGCCCTTGCCGCCGAAGGCTTCGACATCGCCGTCACCGGCATCGGCGACGGCGATGCGGCGACCGACGCCATGCTCGCGGAGCTTGCCGGCGACGGCGGCCGGGCGCTCTACGTCAAGGGCGATCTGGCCGACCTTTCCGGCCATGCGGCGACGGTCGCCGAGATCGAGGACCGGCTCGGCGCCATCGCCTGCCTCGTCAACAATGCCGGCATCGCCTCCGTCGTGCGCGGCGACTTGCTCGATCTCTCGCCGGAGAATTTCGACACGATCGTCGCCACGAACCTGCGCGGCACGGTGTTCTTCACCCAGGCCGTCGTGCGGGCGATGCTGCACGGCAGGCAGGCGGTGGGGCCGCGCGCGATCGTCAACATCACCTCCGTCTCGGCCGCGCTCTCCTCGCCGGAGCGGCTCGACTACTGCATGACCAAGGCGGGGCTTTCGGCCTTCAGCCAGGGGCTGGCGCTGAGGCTGGCGGAGACCGGGATTTCCGTCTTCGAGCTCCGCCCCGGCATCGTCCGCTCCGACATGACGGCCGGGGTTTCGGCGAAATACGACGCGCTGATCGCGGACGGGCTGGTGCCGATGAAGCGCTGGGGCGAGCCGGACGACATCGGCAAGGCCGCCGCGGCTCTCGCCAGCGGCAGGTTCGCCTTCGCCACCGGCTCGGTGATCAATCTCGACGGCGGCCTGTCGATCGGGCGGCTTTGAGCAAGCTTCGCCCCTCACCCCGCCCTCTCCCCGCATGCGGGGAGAGGGCGACGAGACGGTGCGGCATATCCTTCCCCCGCCGCGCGAGACGGTGGCCGGCAGGCCGGATGAGGGGCAATTCACAGCCGTCGACGGCACCGAAATTCTGAGGACCAGGGCATGACCTACGACTACATCATCACCGGCGCCGGGCCTGCGGGCTGCGTGCTCGCCAATCGCCTCTCCGAGGACCCGACGGTGCGGGTGCTGCTGCTGGAGGCCGGCGGCGGCGACTGGAACCCGCTGTTCCACATGCCGGCGGGCTTCGCCAAGATGACCAAGGGGGTGGCGAGCTGGGGCTGGGAGACCGTGCCGCAGAAGCACATGAAGGGCCGCGTGCTGCGCTATACCCAGGCCAGGGTGATCGGCGGCGGCTCCTCGATCAACGCCCAGCTCTATACCCGCGGCAATGCCGCCGACTACGACCTCTGGGCAAGTGAGGAGGGCTGCGAGGGCTGGGACTACCGCTCGGTCCTGCCCTATTTCAAGCGCGCCGAGGACAACCAGCGCTTCGCCGACGACTACCATGCCTATGGCGGGCCGCTCGGCGTCTCCATGCCGGTCTCGGCCCTGCCGATCTGCGACGCCTATATCCGCGCCGGCCAGGAGCTCGGCATCCCCTACAACGCCGATTTCAACGGCCGCCGACAGGCGGGCGTCGGCTTCTATCAGTTGACGCAGCGCAACCGCCGCCGCTCCTCCGCCTCGCTCGCCTATCTCTCGCCGGTCAAGGGACGCAGGAACCTGACGATCCGCACCGGCGCCCGCGTCGCCCGCATCGTGCTGGAGGGAACCCGCGCCGTCGGCGTCGAGGTGGTGACGGGCAAGGGCCTGGAGACGATCCGCGCGGAACGCGAGGTGCTCGTCTCCTCCGGCGCCATAGGCTCGCCGAAGCTGCTGCTGCAATCGGGCATCGGCCCGGCCGATCACCTCCGGTCCGTCGGCGTCGCGGTGAAGCACGACCTGCCCGGCGTCGGCTCGAACATGCAGGACCATCTCGACCTCTTCGTCATCTGCGAATGCACGGGCGACCATACCTATGACGGCGTGGCGAAGCTGCACCGCACGCTCTGGGCCGGCATCCAGTACGTGCTGTTCCGCTCCGGCCCCGTCGCCTCCTCGCTCTTCGAGACGGGCGGCTTCTGGTACGCCGATCCGGACGCCCGCTCGCCCGACATCCAGTTCCATCTCGGCCTCGGCTCCGGCATCGAGGCGGGCGTCGAACGGCTGAAGAACGCCGGCGTGACGCTGAACTCCGCCTATCTCCATCCGCGCTCGCGCGGCACGGTCCGGCTTTCCTCCGCCGATCCCGCCGCCGCGCCGCTGATCGACCCCAACTACTGGGAGGACCCGCACGACCGGAAGATGTCGATCGAGGGGCTGAAGATCGCCCGGGAGATCATGCAGCAGGCGGCGCTGAAACCCTACGTGCTGGCCGAGCGCCTGCCCGGCCCGAGGGCCGTGACCGACGAGGACCTCTTCGACTACGGCTGCGCCAACGCCAAGACCGACCACCACCCGGTCGGCACCTGCAGGATGGGCACGAGCCCGGACGCCGTCGTCGGCCTCGACCTGAAGGTGCGCGGGCTGGAGGGCCTGCGCGTCTGCGACAGTTCCGTCATGCCGCGCGTTCCCTCTTGCAATACCAATGCGCCGACCATCATGGTGGGGGAGAAGGGGGCCGACATCATCCGCGATCTGCCGCCGCTGCCGGCCCAGGTCTTCCTCCACGAACGCAACGACGCGCGCCCGCGTGCCCGCGCCGACATCCGATAGGTGCCGCCATGATCCGCCATTGCGTCTTCATCCGCTTCAAGCCCGTCATCTCCGCCGCCTACAAGGCGGAGCTGTTCGAGGAGATCGCCGCCCTCAGGAACCGCCTGCCCGGCATCCTCGCCGTGCATATCGGCGGCAACGTCAGCCCGGAGACCGGCATGGACAAGGGCTATGCCGACGGCTTCATCGTCGACTTCGCCGACAGCTTCTCCCGCGACGCCTACCTGGACGATCCGGGCCATCGGGAGACCGGCGCGCGGCTCGTCGCCGCGGCCGAGGGCGGCATCGGAGGCATTCTCGTCTACGACCTCGAAACCGCCGACCGCTAGCCGCCCGATCCGCCGGATCGCCTGCGTTTCGTCAGCAAATATTAAGCAGCGCGTGCCACTCTGCGGGGCGAAAGGTCAACGGGACGCCTGATGAACCGCAGCGAGCGCACATCCTTCGAGGGGCTGGGATATTACGTCCCGGCCTTGATCGTCGCCGTCGCCGTCCTCTTCGCGGCCGTCTTCACCGACATGCAGAAGCGCAGGCTGGACGAGGAGTACCTGCGCTCCTTCACCACCGAGCAGCTCGCGCTGCTGCAATCGCGCCTGCAGGGCAATATCCAGGGCGACATCAAGCTCGTCCAAGGCCTCGTCGCCGCGCTCTCGACGGAGCCGGACATGCCGCCGGAGCGCTTCGCCGATCTCGCCAGCCGCATCTTCCGCGAGGACACGCAGCTGCGCAACCTCGCCATCGCGCCGGATTTCGTGGTGACGCTCGCCTATCCGCTGAAGGGCAACGAGCGCTCCATCGGCCTCGACTACCGCAAGAAGGAGGCGCAGCGTGCCGCCGCCATGCGCGTGCGCGATCTCGGGCGGCTGATCGTCACCGGCCCGGTCGAGCTCGTGCAGGGCGGCCTCGGCGTTATCGCCCGCTATCCGATCTATGCCGGCAAGGACGGCAGCCGCACCTTCCACGGCATCGCCTCCGCCGTGATCGACCTCGACAGGCTGCTCGCCAACAGCGGCTTCGACGACGACCTGAAGATCGCCGTCTCCATCACCAGCCGCCCGCACGACGGGAACACCACGAAGACCTTCTTCCGGACCGCAAGGCCGGTCGACACGAACCCCGTCGTCATGACCGTCGACCTCGGCCACGAGGAATGGGTGCTCTCCGCCTCGCCGCTCAACGGATGGCAGCAGCCCTCGGCCGACCTCGGCCTCTTCCGCGGCGGCCTGACGCTGCTCGTCCTCATCGTCGTCGCGCCGATGATCTGGGTCGGCTACCTGATGAAGGACCGCCACCGCCACATCCTCGCCCTGCAGGACCGCGAGGACCGGCTGGAGACGGTCTCCCAGCGCCTGCAGCTCGCCCTCGACGCCTCCAAGGTCGGCGTCTGGGAATACGACGCCGACACCGGATCGCTCTCCTGGGACGGCCGCATGCGCGAGCTCTACAACGTCTCGCCGCACAAGCCGATCTGCAGCTACGAGGACTGGCGGGCCGCGCTTCATCCGGACGACATCGAGGAGGCCGAGCGCGTCTTCGCCGAGGCCATCGAGAAGGAGAAGTCCTACATCACCGAGTTCCGCGTCATCACGGCCGACGGCCGGACGCGGCACATCCGCGCCCACGGCATCACCCGCCGCACCGCGCGCGGCGGCATGGGCATCGTCGGCGCCAACTGGGACGTGACCGAGGACATCCGCCTCAGGGAAGAGCTGCTGAAGGCGAAGCTCACCGCCGAGGCGCAGAACAAGGCGCTGGAAGACGCCCATCTCGTCATGGAGCACAACGCGCTGCACGACGCCCTGACGCGCCTGCCGAACCGCCGCTTCCTCGACCAGCAGCTGTCGCTCGCCGGCGGCGGCGGGCCGCTCACGCTGCTGCACATCGACCTCGACCGCTTCAAGGACATCAACGACACGCTCGGCCACGCCGCCGGCGACGAGGTGCTGAAGCACGCCGCGACCGTGCTGCGCGACCATATTCCGGCGGAGGACTTCATCGCCCGCATCGGCGGCGACGAATTCGTGCTGCTCTCGCGGCGCGATCCGAAGGCGGCCGACTTCACCGCGCTCGCCACCCGCCTCGTCGAGGCGATCAGCGAGCCGATGACCATCGAGGGCCACGACTGCCGCATCGGCGCCAGCGTCGGCATCGCCACGCGCAACGAGCCCGGCGAATCGGCCGAGCAGCTCCTCGTCAATGCCGACATCGCCCTCTACGAGGCCAAGCGCCGGGGCCGCAACCGCGTCGAATCCTTCAACGACGAGCTGCGCCTCAAGACGGTCGAGATCAAGCGGCTCAGCGACGACATCCTGCGCGGCCTGGAACGGCGCGAGTTCCGCGCCTTCTTCCAGCCGCAGTTCGACGCCCGGACGCTGGAGATCGTCGGCGTCGAGGCGCTCGCGCGCTGGGAGCACCCGACGCGCGGCTTCATCGCCCCCGACACGTTCCTGCCGGTCGCCGAGACGCTCAACGTCGTGGCGAAGATCGACGAGACGATCCTCGACCAGGCGCTGTTCCAGGCGACGCGCTGGAAGGCGCAGGGCCTCGACATCCCGCGCGTCTCCGTCAACGTCTCCTGCCAGCGCCTGCGCGACGAGACGCTGGTCGAGAAGCTGCGCGGCATGAACATCCGCCCCGGCACGCTCACCTTCGAGCTCCTGGAATCGATCTCCTTCGACGGCGCCGACGACGCGCTGAAGCGGTCGATCGAGGAGATCAAGGCACTCGGCATCGACATCGAGATCGACGATTTCGGCACCGGCCACGCCTCCATCGTCAGCCTGCTCGAGCTCTCGCCGAAGCGGCTGAAGATCGACCGGCGCCTCATCCTGCCGCTGATCGAATCGCGCGCGCAGCAGAGCCTCGTCGGCTCGATCATCGACATCGGCCGCGTGCGCGGCATCGAGATCGTCGCCGAGGGCGTCGAGACGATCGCCCATGCCGAACTCCTGCGGGCGCTCGGCTGTCACGCCCTGCAGGGCTACGCCTTCGCCCGGCCGATGGCCGCCGATGCCTTCCTCACCTTCGCGAAGGCGCGCGAGTGGATGCCGGCAAACGGCGAACGGCTCAGCCGGGCAGGAGCGAAATGAGGGCGTTCGCGACTGCCGCGCCGTCGTGGTGGCCGCGCTGCCAGGGATCCTCGAACTCGCCGGTCGTCACCGTCGCGCCCAGCGTGGAAGCGGCCTTCTCCAGGGCTCCCGTCGACAGATAGGCGAAGGCGCCCACGGTCTTCTCGAAGGGAAGCAGCTGGCGGTTCGCCAGGATGTCGGTGAAGGGACGCCTTTCCCCGCCGCCGTTCCCGCGCCAGAGGGCGCCGGCGATCTCCACCATCCGCGCGAGGTCAAGCCCGCGCGTCTCCCGGCATTGCAGGATATTGCCGACGAAGACCCGCCGGGCCTGCCGGTTGCGGGCGATCGCCGGCACGATGCCCTCCACCAGGAGATGCGGCAGCACGCTGGTGAAGAAGCTGCCCGGGCCGAAGACGACCGCGTCGGCGCTCTCAAGGCTCTCCAGCACGGCCTCGTTGGCGCGCGCCGTCCCGCCGTCCGGGCCGGCGAGCGCGATCTCGCGGATACCGGCCGCGCCGTCCCTGTCCTCCAGCGCCGTCATCCGGTGCTGGCCGGCAACCGTCCGGCCGTCGTTCAGCGCGGCGGAAAGGTCGAGGCCGCTCATGGCCGAGGAGGGCCAGACATGGCCGGCGATGTCGCAGAGCTTGCGGAAGACGAAGATCGCCGTGTTGATCTCGCCGTTGTGGGCGAGATGCGCGCCCGTGAGGATGAAATTGCCGACGCTGCCGTTGCGGAAGTCGAAATCCGGCCCCACCGCCGCGCGGAAGATGCGCAGGTAGTTGAGGATCGCGCCGCGCAGGCCGGGCTCCATGCGTTCGAGCAGCGGATGCCGCCCCTCGGCGTAGAAGGCGAATTCCGTCCGCGCGTCCGCCTCGCTGCCGCTGGTGAGCCGCACGTTGCAGACCTTCACCACGTCGCCCGCCCGGCCCTCGCCGTGCGCCATGGTCATCAGCGCCTGGCGGATATCGCCGACGGAGAGCACGTCGAGGCTGTCGCGGATGACCTTGGAACTGCCGCCGCTGTCCCAGGCCGGCACGACCCGCGTCAGCCGGACCGGCAGGGCGCAGAGCGCGATGTTGAGGGCGCGGCAGGCCGTCCCGCCCGAAAAGAGCACGATATGCGGCAAACGGCTTGCGGCCATCCTTCCCCCTGTCCTTCGGGCGGTCCCGATCCGGATTCCCGTATAATCCGCGCGCGCCGCTCTGGAAATGGCCCCGGCCGCCCTATCTTTCACGGACGAAGGCAGCGGCGCGGGAAACCTGTGGTCGGCTGAGAAAAATATTCGCATTTGCCGATTTTATTCGCAGTTTTCTGCCCATCGTTCTGCGGCGTTTTCTGCGATCTATCGCCCCATCGAACACCGGAACGGAGTTTCAAGATGAACTGGTTGAAGACCATCGCCGCCGCAGCGGCCCTGCAGGCGGCCCTCCTCGCCCCCGCCCATGCCGGAGAGAACCTCGCCGCGATCCAGGCTGCGGGCGCCCTGAAGATCGGCACCGAGGGCACCTACGCGCCCTTCACCTACCATGACGAGACCGGCAAGCTGGTCGGCTTCGACGTCGAGATCGGCGAAGCGATCGCCGAGCGCCTCGGCGTCAAGGCCGAGTTCCTGGAAGGCAAGTGGGACGGCCTCATCGCCGGCCTCGACGCCAACCGCTACGACGCGGTGATCAACCAGGTCGGCATCACCGAGGAGCGCAAGAAGAAATACGACTTCTCCGAGCCCTACATCGCCTCCAAGGCCGTGCTGATCGTGCGCGCCGACGACGACAGCATCAAGGGCTTCGAGGACCTCAAGGGCAAGAAGTCCGCCCAGTCGCTGACCAGCAACTTCGGCAAGCTCGCCGAGCAGTCCGGCGCCGAGCTCGTCGGCACCGACGGCTTCGACCAGTCGATCCAGCTCGTGCTGACCGGCCGCGCCGACGCGACGATCAACGACAGCCTGTCCTTCCTCGACTTCAAGAAGCACAAGCCCGACGCCAATGTGAAGATCGCCGCCGAACAGGCCGACGCCGACCATTCCGGCGTCATCATCCGCAAGGGCGAGCCGGAGCTGCTGGAGGCGATCAACAAGGCGCTCGCCGACATCAAGGCCGACGGCACCTACCTGAAGATCGCCGAGAAGTATTTCGGCCAGGACGTGTCGAAATAACCGGGGCAACCGCGGCGGCGGTTTCGCTTCCGCCGCCCGTTGATCCATAATATCGCCGACGATGGCCGGGGACCGCCCCGGCCAGTGCCTTTGCGAAGGACCCGCCCGTGCCGCCCTGGCTCCAACTGATGACGGACTCGCTGCCGACGCTCCTGTGGGCCGCCCTTGTCTTCACCATTCCGCTGACACTGCTCTCCTTCACCTTCGGGCTCGTGCTCGGGCTGGTGACGGCGATCGCCCGCCTGTTCGGGCCGAAGCCGGTGGTCGCCGCGGCGCGCTTCTATGTCTGGGTGTTCCGCGGCACGCCGCTGCTCGTGCAGCTCTTCGTCATCTTCTACGGCCTGCCGAGCGCCGGCATCCTGCTCGACGCCTTTACGGCGGCGCTCATCGGCTTTACGCTCAACGTCGGCGCCTATACGTCGGAGATCATCCGCGCCGTCATCTCGTCGGTGCCGCGCGGGCAGTGGGAGGCGGCCTATTCGATCGGCATGAGCTGGTCGCAGGCGATGCGCCGCACGATCCTGCCGCAGGCGACGCGCGTCGCCGTGCCGCCGCTCTCCAACACCTTCATCTCGCTTGTCAAGGACACCTCGCTCGCCGCCGCCATCACCGTGCCGGAGCTGTTCCAGACCGCGCAGCGCATCGTCGCCACCACCTACGAGCCGCTGATCCTCTATATCGAGGCGGCGCTGATCTACCTCGCGCTGAGCTCCGTCCTCTCCGCCCTGCAGGTGCGGCTCGAACGGCGCTTCTCCCGCTACGGCGGCTTCCTGGAGGCCCGCACATGATCGAGCTCGAGCATGTCGAGAAACGCTTCGGCGACCACGTGGTGCTGCAGGACATCAGCCTCAGGCTCAGCGAGGGCACCGTGACGGCGCTCGTCGGCCCCTCGGGCGGCGGCAAGAGCACGCTGCTGCGCTGCGTCAACCTGCTCGAGATCCCGACCTCCGGCGCCATCCGCCTCGGCGAGGAGAGGCTGGAATTCGCGCCCGGCCGCAAGATCGGCTGGCCGGCGGTCCAGAAGCTGCGCCGCCAGACCGGCATGGTCTTCCAGAACTTCCAGCTCTTCCCGCACCAGACGGCGATCGCCAACGTCATGGAGGGCCTCGTCACCGTGCTGAAATGGCCGGCCGACAAGGCCCGCGCCCGCGCCATGGAGCTGCTCGAAAAGGTCGGCATGGCGCACAAGGCCGAGGCCTGGCCGGCGACGCTTTCCGGCGGCCAGCAGCAGCGCGTGGCGATCGCCCGCGCGCTCGCCCCCTCGCCGCGCGTGCTGCTCTGCGACGAACCCACCTCCGCGCTCGACCCGGAACTCTCGGAGGAGGTCGTCGAGGTGCTGAGCCGGCTCGCCCGCGAGGGCACGACGATGATCATGGCCACCCACGACCTTAGGCTCGCCTCGCGCGTCGCCGACGGCGTCGTCTTCCTCGACGGCGGCGTCATCGTCGAGCAGGGCTCGCCCCGCGCCATCTTCACCGCGCCGGAACGGGAGCGCACCCGGCGCTTCGTCGCCTCGCTGAGCGCACCGCAAAGCCACTGACGACCGCCTCGCACTGCCAGACGCGGGAAAAAGAAAATGCCTGACGCGGCGGTTGCATCGACGCCGCGATTCAAGCACAGTCGGCCGAGGGCCCCGCCATGTCTGCGGACATGCCGCCCATAGGAGTAGCAGCCATGAACAAGAAAACCCCGAATCCGATCGATGTCTTCGTCGGTTCCCGCGTCCGCCTGCGCCGGCTCATGGTCGGCATGAGCCAGGAGGCGCTGGCCGACCGGCTCGGCGTCACCTTCCAGCAGGTGCAGAAATACGAGAAGGGCACGAACCGCATCAGCGCCAGCCGCCTGCAGGCGATCGCGGAAGTGTTCCGCGTGCCGCCGAGCTTCTTCTTCCAGGAGGACGATGCGCCCGCATCCTTCGCCGGTGCCGGCCAGCCGGGCGACGTGTCCGCCTTCGTCTCGTCGAAGGAGGGCCTCGACCTCAACCGCGCCTTCCTGAAGATCGGGGATGCGCGCGTGCGCCGCTCGATCATCGCGCTCGCGACGGCCTTGTCGGCCGGCGAGCAGGCGGGCGAGCGCACGCAGGCGGGCGACATCCCGGAACTGCGGATCTGACTTTCCGATGCCGGCGCGGTTGCAGACGTTCGGTCATCTGCGGCTGCTCGGAGAGGGCGGCGAGGAGATCGTCTTTCCGGAAAAGGCCCTCCTCATCCTCGCTTACCTGCATGCGCGCGGGCTCGACGAGATCCCGAGGGCCGATGTCGCCGCCCTGCTCTGGGACGACGGCAACCCCGCCACGGCGCTCGCCAACCTGCGCCAGACACTCGCCCGCGTGCAGAAGCGCCAGCGCGAACTCGGCCACGCCTACCTTGCCTTCACCGAGACCTCCGTCGCACGCGGCGCCGATCCGGTGGAGAGCGACATCGCCGCCGTGCGCGAGGAAGCGGACCTGCCCCTGCTCGCCCGCCTCCTCGCCGAGGATTTCCTGAAACACGTCCGCCCCGGGACGAAGACGCTCGCGACCTGGATCGCCGTGCAGCGCGAGGCGCAGACCGGCCTTTTGCGCCGCGCGCTGCTGCGGCAGGCGGATCGCCGCGAGGCGGCCGATAGGCAGGCGCTGTCGTCGGCCGCGCTGCGGCTCCTCGAGGCCGATCCCGGCGACGAGGAGAT
Organism: Shinella pollutisoli; assembly: GCF_024609765.1. Taxonomy (GTDB): domain Bacteria; phylum Pseudomonadota; class Alphaproteobacteria; order Rhizobiales; family Rhizobiaceae; genus Shinella; species Shinella pollutisoli. Next base: position 88,661 of record NZ_JANFDG010000002.1, on the reverse strand, counting down.
CCGCGCCCTGCTGACGGGCCGGCCTCCCGCCGACGCGGGCCTCATGGCGCCGCGGCCGCCCGCGCGCGCCGCGCAGCCGGAGGACGCCGGCATCGCCGCACCGCGCCGCAACCCGCCGCGCGTCGTGCTCCTGCCGCCGGTCACGGCGCATGCCGCCCGCGCGCCCGCCCGCTTCTGCGAGGCGCTGATCGAGGACGTGACGATCGGGCTCTGCAGCCTGCGCTCCATCTCCATCATCGCCCCGCACACCGCCGCCCAGATCTCGCACCAGTCCGACAAGGCCGCCACCTACGAGCGCCACGCGATCAGCTACATCCTGGAGACCCGCCTGCACGACGAGGGCAGCACGCACACGCTCTTCACGCAGCTGATCTTCTTCGGCAGCGACGAGGTCATCTGGGCGGACCGCTTCTCGCTTTCCAGCGAGGGCCTGCTGCGCTCGCGGCAGATGATCGCCCGCCAGATCGCCGGCGTCATCGCCACCGAGATCGAGCAAAACGAGCTGGTGCGCGGCGACTACGAGGGCGATCCCGACGCCTATCGCAGCTTCCTGGTCGGCCAGGGGCACCTGAAGAACCTCGACCTGCGCGACGTGCGCCGGGCGCGCAAGAGCTTCCGCGAGGCGCTGCAGGGCAACAGCGGCTTCGCGCCGGCGCTCGGCGGCCTCGCCCGCACCTATTTCCTCGAATGGCTTGTCACCGCGCGCGGCGACGAGGACCTACTCAGGCAGGCGGAGATCCATGCCCACGAGGCCGTGCGCGCCGACGAGCGGCTCGCCTCCGGCTATCGCGAGCTCGGCGTCGTCAAGCTCTATGCCCGCCGCTTCGACGAGAGCGCCGCCTATCTCGACCGGGCCGAGCAGTTGAGCCCGCACTATGCCAATGTCATCGCCAGCTACGCCGACACGCTGGTGCAGGCTTCCGCGCCGGGTCTCGGCCTCGCCAAGATCGAGCACGCCATCGATCTCAACCCGCTGCCGCCGGACGAGTATTTCTGGACGGCGGCCGGTGCGAACTACTCGATGGGCCGCTACGAGGAGGCGCTCTCCTGCATCGGCCGCATGAAGGACCGCTCGCCCGTCCATCGCCTCGCCGCCGCCTGCTGGGGCATGCTCGGCGACACGCGCAAGGCACGGCAGTTCGTGCGGCGGGCCTATGACATCAATCCCGATTTCGACCTCGACGCCTGGATGGCCGTGGTGCCGTTCAAGGAGGAATGGCAGCGGGAGCACTATCGCGAAGGACTGAAGAAGGCGGGTTTCTGACGAAGCGCTTGGGCAAAGGGAGACGATGAGATGGCAAGGATTGTTGTTCTCGGCATTGCAGGCGAAGACGGGCTCTGGGTCGCCGACCTCGATGCCGGAACCGTCACCGGGGTCGACGCCCCGACGGGCGGCGACCTCAAGAAGGCGGACGACCTGCGCAAGGCCGGCGCGACCGTCGTCAAGGGCGTGAACCTCGCGGCCCTCGCCTCGTCCGCGGATGCGGTCTCCGGCGGCTTCATGGATGTTTCCGGGGGCTTCATGGACACTTGACCGCCGTGGAGGGCGTCTCGGACCGCATCCGCCGTCCCGAGGAGACCTGGAGCCGGATCGAGGCGCTCCTGCCCCGCTTCGGCATCACCCGGCTTTCGCGGCTGACCGGGCTGGACCGCCTCGGCATACCGGTCTGGAACGCCGTCAGCCCCAACGCCCGGTCGATCGTCATCAACCAGGGCAAGGGCGTCACCGACCTCGACGCGAAGGTCTCCGCCGCCATGGAGGCGCTCGAACGGGCCGTGGCCGGCAGGCCGCTCGTCGCGATGCGCCGGGCGAGCCGGAACGGGCTTGCGCGGGACGGCGAGGCCTGCCTGCCGCTCGACGGCCTCGTTGCCGCGCGCCGGCCCGTGCTCGCCGGGGACGAGCCCGCCGACTGGCTCGCCGGCCGCGACCTTGCGACGGAGAGCCGCGTCTGGGTGCCGCGCGACGCCGTCGCCCTCGACCGGACGCAGACGGCGCCGCGCTTCTGGCAATCCTCCGACGGCCTCGCCTCCGGCAACGACGAGACGGAGGCGATCCTGCACGGTCTCCTGGAGCGCATCGAGCGGGACGCGGACCGGCTGTGGCGCTTGCTGCCGCGCACCCGCCGGCTCGCGACGGCCGTCGAACCGGCCTCGCTCGGCGACGCGACCGTCGACCGTCTCGCCCGCGTCATGCGCGGCAACGGGCTGGAGCTCCGCCTCTTCGACATCACCAGCGACACCCGCGTTCCGGCCTTCGCGGCCCTCCTCGGCGAGCCCGACATCCTCGTGAAGAAGGCTCCGCTCTTCCACGACGCGACGATCGGCTACGGCGCCCATCCCGCCGCCGCCCGCGCGGCGGTCCGCGCGCTCACTGAGGTGGCGCAGTCGCGCCTCACCTATATCAGCGGCGCGCGCGACGACCTCTTCGCCGAGACCTTCTCCCGGCCGCTCGCGCCGGAGACGCTGGCGCTGTTTGCGGCCGAGCCACGGCCGGCGGACGCGCCCGACGCGCCGGATGGCGATGCCGCCACGCTCCTTATCCACTGCCGCGCGCGGCTTGCGGCGGCGGGCGTCACGCGCGTGGTCGCCGTGCCGCTCGCCGATGCCGCCCTGCCCGTTTCCGTCGTCAAGGTCGTCGTCCCCGATCTCGAAGGCCCGGAAGGCGCACGCCGCCTGCCGCTCGGGCCGCGCGCCCTGTCGCGCCTGCTGTTCGAGGCGTCATGAAGATCCTGTTCGCCGGACCCAGCCTGCCCGATGCCGCCCGGATCTGCGGAGATGCCTTCACCGTGCGCCCGCCGGCCGCCCATGGCGACGCGCTTGCCGCCGTGCGGGCGGGCGCCAGGGCGATCGGCATCGTCGACGGCAGTTTCGAGCATGTCGCCCCGGTCTGGCACAAGGAGATCCTCTTTGCGCTCGACAGCGGCGTCCATGTCTTCGGCGCCGCCAGCATGGGCGCGTTGCGCGCCGCCGAATGCGCATGCTTCGGCATGATCGGCATCGGCCGCATCTACGCCGATTTCGCCACCGGCCGGCGGGTGGACGACGCGGACGTCGCCCTCCTGCACGGCCCGGCCGAGCTCGGCTATCCCGCCCTCTCGCTCCCGCTCGTCAACGTCGACGCCACGCTCGACCGGATCGCCGACGAAAAGAGGCTGGATGCGGCGCGCCTCGCGCGTCTCCGCGAGGCCGCCGCCGGCCTCTTCTACAAGACGCGCACCTGGTCCCGCATCGTCGAGACGGCGGGAATGGCGGAAGACGGACCTCGCCTCTTGCAACTTCTCCACGCAAGCGCCGTCGACCGGAAGCGGGAGGACGCGCTCCTCCTCGTCGCCGCCATGGCGGATTTTCCGCCGCAAACCCCCGCCAGGCGCGGAAACTGGCGCTTCCAAGCCACCTCGCTCTGGCGCGCGGCGGCGGACCAACCGCCGACGGGGCCGGCCGCGGATTTTCCCATTCAACGTGTGTCACGCCCGAGTCACGCGCCATGATCACGTGATGCGCCTATAGTGTCCGATAGGGGGACACATGCACGGGCACGGGGGCGTGAAAAGCATGGACATGGAAACCTTGAAGTCCGACGACCGGGAAACCGAGTTGATCGCGCTGGCGCGTCTCGTCGCCTATGCGCTGGAATCGTCGCGTTCGCTGGAGGCCGAAGTCGTGGAATTCTGCCTCGACAAGGCGCTGCACGCGGTGCTCGACCAGATCGGCGACCGCACGCGCGCCGCGCTGACGTCGAGCGACATCATGCTGATGAACCGCTCGGCGCTCTGCTGAGCGCACATTCGGATTGCGAAGCGAAAACACACGGTTGCACTGTTGCCGGAACTCTGAAAAGTTCTCTGCCGACAAGAAACGGTTTCAGGACCGACAGGAGGAGAACGACATGCGGAAGATTCTGGCGGCCGGCGCGGCCGCGCTGGTGCTGGCGGCGGGTGCTGCGCAGGCGGAGCCGGTGAAGATCGGCGTCATCACCACGCTTTCGGGCGGCGGCGCGGGGCTCGGCATCGACATGCGCGACGCCTTCCAGCTCGCCATCAAGCAGTCCGGCAACAGCGAGATCGAGCTCGTCGTCGAGGACGATGCGCAGAAGCCGGAACTCGCCGTGCAGATCGCCGAGAAGATGATCCAGAGCGACAAGGTCGACCTGATGACGGGGATCATCTGGTCCAACCTCGCCATGGCCGTCATCCCGAACACGGTGGCCCAGGACGTCATCTACCTGTCGCCGAACGCCGGTCCCTCGGCGCTTGCCGGCGCCAACTGCCATCCGAACTATTTCAACGTGGCCTACCAGAACGACAATTTCCACGAGGCGATGGGCGAATACGACAACAAGGACTACAAGAAGACCTTCATCCTCGCGCCGAACTATCCGGCCGGCAAGGACGCGCTGACCGGCTTCAAGCGCTACTACAAGGGCGAGCTCGCCGGCGAGATCTATACCCAGGTCGGCCAGACCGACTATGCCGCCGAGATCGCGGAAATCCGCGCCTCGGGCGCCGATTCCGTCTACTTCTTCCTGCCCGGCGGCATGGGAATCGCCTTCATGAAGCAATATGCCCAGTCCGGCGTCGACATCCCCGTCACCGGCCCCGGCTTCTCCTTCAGCCAGGACGTTCTGCCGGCGATCGGCGATGCGGCGCTGGGCGTCAAGAACTCCGCCACCTGGGCGAAGGACCTCGACAACGCGGCCAACAAGGCCTTCGTCGAGGCCTTCAGCAAGGAATATAACCGCCTGCCCTCGATCTACGCCGCGCAGAGCTGGGACACCGCCAACCTGATCCTCGCGGCGCTCGGCAAGGCGAGCGTGAAGGACAGGCAAGCCTTCCGCGCCGCCCTGAAGGAAGCGGACTTCGCCTCCGTGCGGGGGAAATTCAAGTTCAACAAGAACAACCATCCGATCCAGGACATCTACGTTCGCGAGGTGGTCAAGGACGGCGACGTGCTGACCAACCGGATCATCGGCACCGCCTTCACCGACCACGGCGACGCCTACGCCGACCAGTGCGCGATGTGATCCCCATGAGGGCGGCCGCCTGCCGGTGGCCGCCTTTGTTTCCGGGCAATTCCGGACGCAGGACCGCTACGCACCTTTGCCGGAATTGCTCCAGCCCGCCGGACCGATCCCCTTGTCGCTAGCCCTCCTGATCGAGCAACTCCTGAACGGCCTGCAACTCGGCGTGATGCTCTTCCTCATCGCCGCCGGGCTGACGCTGATCTTCGGCGTGATGGGGCTCATCAACCTCGCCCACGGCTCGCTCTACATGGTCGGCGCCTTCGCCTGCGCGAGCGTGGCGGCGACGACCGGCTCCTTCTGGCTCGGGCTCGTCACGAGCCTCGCGGCTGCGGCCGCGGCCGGCGCGCTGATGGAGGTCGCCGTCATCCGCAGGCTCTATGCGCGCGACCATCTCGACCAGGTGCTCGCCACCTTCGCGCTGATCCTCGTCTTCTCCGAGGGCACGCGCTGGCTGTTCGGCTCCTTCCCGCTCTATCTCGACATCCCGCCCGTCCTGCAGGGCGCCGTGGCGCTGCCGGGCGGCGGGCAATACCCGCTCTACCGCCTCGCCATCATCGCCGTCGGCGTGCTGGTGGCGGCGGGCCTCTACCTGCTGATCGGCCGCACCCGGCTCGGCATGCGCATCCGCGCCGGCGAGACCGACCGCGAGATGATCGCAGCACTCGGCGTCGACATCCGCGCGCTCTACACGCTCGTCTTCGCGCTTGGCGCCGCACTCGCCGGCCTTGCCGGGGCGCTCGTCGGCGCGCTGCAATCGGTGCAGGTCGGCATGGGCGAGCCGGCGCTGATCCTCGCCTTCGTCGTCATCGTCATCGGCGGCATCGGCTCGATCAAGGGCGCGCTCGTCGGCGCGGTGCTCGTCGGCCTCGTCGACACGATGGGCCGCTTCCTGCTGCCGAAGCTGCTGGCGCTCGCCCTGCCGGCGACGCAGGCCGGTCCGGTCGGCGCGGCGATCGCCTCCATGCTCATCTACATCCTGATGGCGCTGATCCTCGCCTTCCGGCCGAGCGGCCTCTTCTCCGCGAGGTCGTGACCGATGAGCCCACGCGAAAAGGCCGCCACCCTCGCCCTCCTCGCCCTGCTGCCCGCCGCAGCCCTTGCCGCCCTCCTCCTCGGCGAGACCTTCTACATCACGCTCGCCACCCGCATCGCCGTGCTGGCGCTCGCCGCGGTCGGCCTCAACATAGCCCTCGGCCTCGGCGGGCTCGTCTCCTTCGGCCATGCCGCCTTCTTCGGGCTCGGCGGCTATGCCGCGGGCGTGCTCGCGACGAACGCCTTCAACGCCGAGCCGCTCGCCTTCGGCCTTGCCGGCACGACCTCGATGCCGGCGATCTCGCTCGTCGCCGTCCTGCTGTGCGGCCTCGTCGCGCTGCCCATCGGGCTCGTCAGTCTGCGCACCTCAGGCGTCTATTTCATCATGATCACGCTCGCCTTCGCGCAGATGATCTACTATTTCGCCATCTCCTGGCCGGCCTATGGCGGCGAGGACGGTCTGTCGATCTATGTCCGCAACGCCTTTCCCGGCGTCGAGACGGCAAAGCCCTTCTCCTTCTTCGTCCTCGTCTTCGCCCTGTTGCTTGCGGCCCTCGCCCTCTTCCATCGCCTGCAGGCCTCCCGCTTCGGCGCGGCGCTCGAAGCCTCCCGGCAGAACCCGGTACGGCTCGCCGCCCTCGGCATCTCCCCCTTCTCGATCCGCCTCGTCGCCTTCGTGCTGTCGGCCATGGTGACGGGCCTTGCCGGCGCGCTCTTCGCCGACCTCAACCGCTTCGTCAGCCCGTCGATGCTCTCCTGGCACATGTCGGGCGAGCTGATCGTTCTGGTGATCCTCGGCGGCAAGGGCCGGCTTGCCGGCCCGCTCGCGGGCGCCGCCCTCTACGTCGCCTTCGAGCATGTGCTCGGCGGGCTGACGGAGCGCTGGCAATTCTTCCTCGGCCTCGTGCTGCTCGCCGTCGTCTTCCTCGCCCGCGGCGGGCTGATCGGCCTTCTTGCCGGGAGGCCCCGCCATGGCTGAGCCGGTCCTCGCCGTCGACAGGCTCGAAAAGGCCTTCGGCGCCCTGAAGGCGACGAACGGCGTCAGCCTCGATCTCCGCCCCGGCGAGATCCACGCGCTGATCGGCCCCAACGGCGCGGGAAAAAGCACGCTGATCAACCAGATCGCCGGCGCGCTCGCCCCCGACGCCGGCACGATCCGTTTCCTCGGCCGCGACGTCACCGCCCTTTCGACCGCGGCGCGGGCCCGCCTCGGCCTCGCCCGCACCTTCCAGGTCTCCTCGCTCCTGCCGGACTTCTCCGCGCTCCGCAACATCATGCTCGCCGCGCAGGCACGGCAGGGATCGAGCCTGCGATTCCTCCGCCCCGTCCTCTCCGACCGCACGCTGACGGAGCCGGCGATGGCGATCCTCGCGCGCGTCGGACTTACCGCCCGCGCGGACGTGCCGGCGGCGGAACTTTCCCACGGCGAGCGCCGCCAGCTGGAGATCGCCGTGGCGCTCGCCATGCAGCCGAAGGCCTTCCTCCTCGACGAGCCGATGGCCGGCATGGGACCGGAAGGCTCGAAGACGCTGACCGCCTTCCTCGACGGTCTCCGACAGGAAGCGCCGATCCTCCTCGTCGAGCACGACATGGATGCCGTCTTCGCGCTTGCCGACCGGGTCTCCGTCCTCGTCTACGGGCAGGTGATCGCCAGCGGCAGCGTTGCCGAGATCCGCAGCGACCCGGAGGTGCGCCGCGCCTATCTCGGAGACGCCGCATGAGCCTGCTCGCCCTCGAAGACGTCACGGCCTTCTACGGCGCCTCGCAGGCGCTCCACGGCGTGTCGCTTGCCGTCGGCGAAGGCGAGGTCGTGGCGCTGATGGGCCGCAACGGCATGGGCAAGACGACGACGATCCGCGCGATCCTCGGCCTGACGCCGGCCCGCACCGGCCGCATCACCTTCGCCGGCCGGCCGATCGCCGCGCTTCCGCCGCACCGCATCGCCCGGCTCGGCATCGGCCTCGTGCCGGAGGGCCGGCGCTGCTTTTCCAACCTGACGGTCGCGGAAAACCTCGCCGCCTCCGCCCGCAAGGGCGAGTGGACGATGGCGAGGGTGGTCGACCTCTTCCCGCGCCTCGGCGAGCGGCTCGGCCAGTATGCCGATACGCTGTCGGGCGGCGAGCAGCAGATGCTGGCGATCGGCCGGGCACTCGCGACCAATCCAAGGCTTCTTATCCTCGACGAGGCGACGGAGGGTCTGGCACCGGTGATCCGGCAGGACATCTGGGCGGCGATCCGCCGCCTCAAGGCGGGCGGCCAGTCGATCCTCGTGGTCGACAAGACGCTCGCCGAGCTCCTGCCCGTCGCCGACCGCTGCTTCGTGCTGGAGAAGGGAGCGACGGTCTTCGCCGGCCGGCCGGGCGAGCTGACGCCGGCGCTGCAGGACCGCTATCTCGGCGTCTGAGAAAGGAAGGACGGCATGTTCGGCTACAGGGTCGCAGATTGGGACGACGCCTACGACAACGGCGGCAACATTCCGCGCGGCGAGCGCTGGCCGGCCGCCTGGATCGAACCCGCCCGCCTCTTTCGCGAGCGCCTTGCCGCCGCCGGCCGCGCCAGGCTCGACCGCGCCTACGGCCCGGCCGAACGCAACCGCCTCGACCTCTTCCTGCCGGAGGGGAGCCCACGCGGCCTCGTCGTCTTCGTGCACGGCGGCTTCTGGCTTCGGCTCGACAGGAGCTACTGGTCGCATTTGGCAGAAGGCCCCCTCGCCCATGGCCTTGCCGTGGCGATGCCCTCCTACACGCTCTGCCCGGAGATCCGCATAGCCGGCATCGTGCGGGAGATCGCGGCGGCAATCGGGACGGCAGCGGACGAGGTTGCGGGGCCGATCCTCCTCGCCGGCCATTCCGCGGGCGGCCATCTCGTCACCCGCATGGTCTCGGCTCCCTCGCCGCTCGCCGAGCCGGTCCGCGCGCGCATCCGCCATGTCCTCTCGCTCTCGGGCCTGCACGACCTGCGCCCGCTGATGAACACCGCGATGAACGAGCGCCTGCGCATAGACGAGGCCGAGGCGGTCGCCGAAAGCCCGGCGCTTCTTCGCCCGTCGGGCGACGTCCGCCTGACCTCTTGGGCGGGGGCCGCCGAGCGCGCCGAGTTCCTGCGCCAGAACGCGCTTCTCGCCAATGTCTGGACCGGCCTCGGCGCCACGACGACAACCGTGGAAGAGCCGGACCGGCACCATTTCAACATCGTCGACGGCCTTGCCGATCCGGCCCATCCGATGACCCGGTTGCTGGTCGCGCCATAGCCGCGAGGGTGCCCATCGCCCGACTTGCCTTGCATTTCGTTGGCGTCTAAGAGACTACGACCGAGAAGCGGGGCAGGATGATGGACTGGACTGGTGGGGATGCAATTCGCAGGCTGAAGGTTCAGAACTGGTCGCTGAAGTTCGAGCAGCGCGTGCCGATCTTCGCCCTCCCCTCCGTCCGGTCCCTGGCGCAGAAGGTCGCGCAGAACGCGCAGAACTACAATTTCCGGCTGCTGAAGGAGAACGGCCTCGTTCCCGCCAATCTTCCGCACCAGAACGTCGCCGGCACATTCAAGCTGGCAAACAACGAGACGGGCGGAGTGACGATCACGGCGATGCCGCGGCTCCTGGTCAAGCCGACGCGCTATTTCATCTTTCTCGACGATGTTTTCATCAAGGACGTCGTCGCCAATCCCAAGGGCGGCCTGCACTTCGCCTTCAACCGCATCCTCATGGCGAAATGGCCGAAGAAACTGGTCCTGTCCATCACGTGCGACAAGGGAGCCCTCTATTCCGAGGAGACGGGAAACGAGGAACAGGCCTTCGACAACGACGTCGGGACGGACGAGGGACGCGTCCAAATTCCCGAAGGCAGCTTCGTCAACAAGAAGGGCATGCTCATCAGCTGTCTCTCGCAGAACCAGGGCTGGCAGGATCTGGTTCTCGCCGCGCATGACGAGGCGCGCGAGCTCTTCGCCAGGCATTTCAACTACGATATCTTCCTGATCTACGGCACGCTTCTCGGCCTCGTCCGCTCCGGGGAGTTCATCGCCCACGACGACGATCTCGACACGGCCTATTTCTCGCGCGAAACCACGCCCGAGGCCGTCGGCGACGAGGCCTCGGAGATCGCCGCGCGGCTGCGCGAAGCCGGCAAGACCGTCCGGCTCGCCCCCGCCAAGGCGCCGAAGCTGCTGCACTATGTCAACAAGAACACGAAGATCGACATCTTCCCCTCCTGGCACGACGGGAAGCAATTCTTCGCCCCGAACACGACCTGCATCACGGCCGGCCCCGACCTGATCCTGCCGCTCAGGACCGCCGATTTCCAGGGCCACCAGGTTCTCATCCCCAACCGCACCGAGGAATTCCTCGAAAAGAAATACGGCAAGACGTGGCGGACCCCCGATCCCGGCTACCGCGTCCAGTCCCCGTCCGCCGCGACGAAGGCGGTACTCGGACGGCTTCTCCTCAAGAAAGTCTGACATGTACAAACTGGGCTACACCGCAGGCGTCTTCGACCTGTTCCATATCGGGCATCTCAACGTGGTCCGCCGTGCGAAGGAGCATTGCGAGCGCCTGATCGTCGGCGTGACGACGGACGAGCTGGTCTTCCAGCTCAAGGGCAAGTATCCGATCATCCCCTTCGAGGAGCGCATCGACATCGTCCGCAACATCAAGTGCGTCGACGACGTCTATACCGAGGCGACCATCGACAAGTTCGACGCGCTGAACGACCTCGGCTTCGACGTGACCTTCAAGGGTGACGACTGGAAGGGCACGCCCAAGTGGCTCGCGCTCGAGAAGGAGTTCGCCGCCCGCGGCGTGGCGGTCGTCTACTTCCCCTACACGCAACAGACCTCAAGCACGAAAATTCGGGAAATCATCAATCATTTCAACGTGTAGAGCGCACCCTTGAAGATGATCCAGATAAAGTCGCCGAAGCTGATCTCGAAGAATGTCGTCATAAGATACCGCGCTCCCTTCAGCCTTGTCGGCAATGTCGAGGTCAAGCGTTCCTTCAAGGCGGGCTACTATTCCTACATCCGGTCCGGCCTCGTCGCCTCGCTGAATTCCATCGGCAACTATTGCTCGATCGGCCCCGGCTTCACGGTGGGCGACACCAATCATCCGGTCGACTGGCTCTCCACCGCCGGCCTGCTCTACACGAAGACGCGCTTCAACTGGTACCAGCCCTACAAGACGCGCTTCATCCCCGACCCGGCCCATGTCGCGCTCAAGAAGGACATGGACACGCGCAAGGCCGCGCCCGTCATCGGCAACGACGTCTGGATCGGCGGAAACGTGACGGTGCTGAGGGGGGTGACGATCGGCGACGGCGCGATCGTCGCGGCCGGGTCCATCGTCACGAAGGACGTCGCCCCCTTCGCCATCGTCGGCGGGGTCCCCGCCAAGCCGATCCGCATGCGCTTCGACGAGGAGACCGTCGCGAGGCTGCAGCAGGTGAAGTGGTGGGATTACGACATCCTCGACCTCATGGGCGTCGACTTTTCCGACATCCACCGGGCGCTCGACCAGATTTCCGAGCGCGTCGCGGCCGGGACGCTGCGCCCGCGCACCGACGACTACCTGACCTGGAGCCAGGCGGCAGACCCACCCCCCGCCAAGGTGCCGCGACCGTTTTCCTTCCTGAAGCGGAGCGGCCGGTGAGCGGACCGCTCTCCCGGCCCGGCGTGCCGAACGACATCCACCGATAGCGGCCCGAAAGAAACCTCAAAGGCGCGACAGAAGACCAACATGCAAGCCACACGAGCCATCAAGCAAGTCGTCCTCCGATACAAGTCCAGCCCCATGGGCCGAGCGGCCTACAGGATCGCCAAGACCACTGCGGAGCGCATGGTGGAGCTGATCCAGCGGCTGCTCGACAGATGGCCGGAAAGTAGCTTCCTGCATTACAGCCAGGGGAAATGGCTGAGCCTTCTCGAACGCAAGGAGGAGGCGGTCGCCGCCTTCGAGCGCGCGGCGGTGCTCGACCGCGGCAACGTGAAGATCCTGGAGATGCTGGCCGGCGCCTATCGCGACCGGAAGAAGCCCTGGCAGGAGCTCGAGGCGCTGCAGCGGGTGGTGGAGCTCGCGCCGACCGCCGAGCGGCAATACAAGCTCGCCAAGGTGAACGCCGACATGAACCGCCTGCAGGAGGCCATCGAAGCCTTCCGGAGCGCCGTCGAGGCGGACCCTTCCCGCTGGGAATGGCATTATGAATACGGCCTCGCGCTCGCCGCTGCCGGACGGCCGGCGGATGCCGACGCCCAGTTCGCGGAAGCGGCCCGGGCCTCCAAGGACGAGAACGTCGCCCGCTTCGGCATCGGGTACCTGCACGAGCAGGTCGGCAACTGGGCGGCGGCGGCCGACGCCTACGAGCTGACGCTCGCCCGGGCCGCCTCCGGCGACGCCGAGCTCGTCCATCGCGCCGCCTTCGCGCACGACCATTGCTATCGGTGGGAACGCGCCGCCGAACGCTATCGCGAGGCCTGCCGCATCGATCCCGCCTACGCGCTGGCGAGCGCCCATCTGGGCTTCGTGCTGGAACGGCTCGAACAGTGGGACGAAGCGGAGGCGGCCTACCGGTCGGCGCTCGCTCGCGAGGCGGAACCGGGCTGGCTCTATCGCCTCGGATACGTGCTCTTCAAGAACGGGCGCTTGCAGGAAGCCGCCGAAACGCTCGTTGCGCATTTCTTCCCGGCCGGCACCGATGCCGCCAAGGCCGTTCTGGAAGACGCCGAGCAATCGGCGGCGCGGGACGACCTCGGCGACGCGCTCGCGAAGGCCTGCCAGGCGCTCCGGTCGCAGGACTGGCCGCTTGCCGAACGCAGGCTTTCCTCGCTCGCCGACCGCCTGAGCGGGCACCGCCCTCTCGTCTTCGGCGCCCGCGGCCTCGCGCTCCTGCGGCAGGGCAAGCTGGACGCGGCGCTCCAGGCGATGCTGGAGGCTTACCCGGATATCCGTTCGCGAGGGATGGATCACCGCATCTTCAGGGTCCAGAAGGAACGGAGGGGCCTGCAGAACTACGCCATGATGCGGTCGAACTTCGCGATCCGGCCCAAGACCATCGTCTACGAATCCTACAGCGGCAGCGCGATGAGCTGCACGCCGCTCGCGCTCTTCCGCAATCTCCTTTCCGATCCCGATTATGCCGACTGGCTCCACATCTGGGTGGTGAACGAAGCCGAGGCGATCCCGCCCGAATACCGCGACCGCGGCAACATCGTCTTCGTGCGCAAGGAGACCGACGCCTATCGCCGGCACCTCGCGACCGCCAGCCACCTGGTGAACAACAGCACGTTCCCCTCCTATTTCACGCGGCGCCCGGAGCAGAAATACCTCAACAGCTGGCACGGCACGCCGCTGAAGACTCTCGGCGTCCGCATGGAAGGCCGTTTCCTCGAGCACGCCAACGGCGGCCGCAACTTCATCCAGGCCACCCACCTCGTCACGCCCAATCCCCATACGACGCTGTGCACGCTGCGCGATTTCGGCGGGCAGGGCCTGCTCGAATACAAGCTCAGGGAAACGGGCTATCCGCGCATCGACCTGATGCTGAACGCCTCGCCGGCGCGCAAGCGGGAAATCCGCCGGCTTCTCGGCATCACCGACAAGCGGCCCATCCTCTTCTACGCGCCGACCTGGCGCGGGACGCACAAGGAGGTCGATACCGACGTCGACCGGCTGAGGGCCGATCTCAAGGCGATGGCGGCCACCGGCCACCATGTCGTCTATCGCGGCCACGTGATGGAACAGCAGGCGCTCAAGGGCAAGTCGTTCAACGCCATCATCGCGCCGCCGCAGCTCGACACGAACGAACTGCTGTCGGTCGTCGACGTGCTGGTGACGGACTACTCCTCGGTGTTCTTCGACTTCATCCCCGCCAACAAGCCGATCTTCTACTACGCCTACGACTACGAGCACTACACGGCCACGCGCGGCTTCTACCTCGACATCCACGACATGCCGGGCAAGGTCGTGCGCACGATCGAGGAGCTGGTCGCCGCGGTCAAGGCGAAGCCGGTCGGCCTGCAGGGCCACGAGAAGGCGGCCGCGGCCTATTGCCTGCACGACGACGGCAAGGCCACCCTGCGCACCAAGCAGTTCTTCTTCGATACGGCGCCGCAGCCCGGGCCGCCGGCGAAGAAGCGCATCCTGTTCTTCGCCGGGCCGTTCATGGCCAACGGCATCACGGCGTCCTTCGTCAACCTGGCGCGCGCGATCGACTTCGGCACCTACGACGCCTATCTGGGGATCGATCCCAACGCCATCGACGGCCGCGAGGACAGGCAGGTGCAGGTCGACCGGCTACCGCCGGAACTGCAGATCATCGGCCGCGTCGGGCTCATGCTGGCGACGCCCGAACAGCGCTGGGTGATCTCCAAGGCCGCCTCCATGAGCGCGTTCCCGACAGAGCGCATGAAGGCGATCTTCGACGATGCGCATGCCACGGAATTCGTCCGGATCTTCGGCGAGACGCATTTCGACGCCGCCATCCACTTCGAGGGCTACAACTATTTCTGGTCGGCCCTCTTCGGCAACGGGACCAGCTCGCGCAGCGTGATCTACCTTCACAACGACATGTACCAGGAATGGTTCACGAAGAACCCGGCCCTGCGCCAGCTCTTCCGTACGTTCGACTACCACGACCGGTTCATCTCGGTCAGCGAGGCGATCAGCACCCACAACCGGGAAATGATGTCCGGCGCCTTCGATCTGCCCGCGGAGCGCTTCTCGCATTGCCCCAACCTCATCTCGGCCCGGGATATCGAGGAGCGAAGCCGGGAGCCGCTCGAGGAGGACCTTGTCCCGTGGTTCGGCGAGCATCCCACCTTCCTGGCAGTCGGCCGGCTGTCGCCGGAGAAGGATCACCAGAAGCTCGTGGACGCCTTCCTGCGCGTCCGTGCGTCAGGCTACCAGGCCAAGCTGGTCGTCATCGGCGACGGACCGCTGCGCGGAACGTTGGCCGACCTCGTCCAGTCGCGCGATATCGGCGACGAGGTCTACCTCGCCGGACACCGGCAGAACGCGTTCCCCGCGATGAAGCGCGCCTCCTGCCTCGTGCTGTCGTCGAACCATGAAGGCCAGCCCATGGTCCTGCTGGAGGCGATGACGCTCCGCACGCCGGTCATCGCAACGGACATCACGGGCAACAGGGGCGTCCTTGCGGACCGTTACGGGATGCTGGTCGACAATTCGGTCGCCGGCCTGACGGGCGCGATGGAGATGTTCCTTTCCGGCAAGGGCAATTTCACCGGCACGTTCGCGGTGGAGGACTACCAGCACGCCGCCATCGAGCGCTTCTATACCCTCATCGACGGCGAAAGCCGGACGGAAGACCGCTAGGGCCGGCAGCGAAAGGCGACGGCCCGCCTTCCGTCAATCGTCCTCGTCTCCCCGCCCCGTCACGGCGGAGTAGATCCGCAATATGGGCTTCATGACGGCCGCTTCGAAACGCTGGCAGAACGTCGGTACCTCCGCCTGCCTGCGCATCGCCCGCGACACGGTGAGCGCCCTCACCGCCTCGCGCACATAGAGCTGCGGGGACGTCAGCCGCGGGATATCGCCCTGCAGCAGCCGATCGACCAGCTCGGTGCTGCGGGCGACGCTCCCGGCGGCATCCGCGAAGAGCTGCGCTCGCACGGCCTCCACCTGCGCAATCGCCTCCGGCGGCCGGCTGAGCGCTGTCCGGATCGCCGCGGCGAGCTCTCCCGGCCGCTCGCAGACGACGCCGAGCTCGGACCGGCGGCTGAATTCTATCGAGCTGAGATCGAATTTCTGCACACCCACCCTGCGGGCGGCGTCGTCCTGGAAAAGCACGACCGGCACGCGCGCATAGATGGCGTCGAAGATCGCTCCCGAAAAGTCGCTGACGACCACGTCCGCCGCCGCGAGCAGGGACTTCTGGTCGGCGCCACCCGAATAGAGTTGCGTGAGCCCGCGCTTCTTCGCCTCGCCCCTCCAGGAGCGCCCCTTGATCTCGTTGTTGTGGTGCATCTTGATCACCACCTCGAACTCGCCCGCAAGGCGGGCGAGCGAATCGATGAGCTCGCCGAAGGATCCCAGCGCGCCGTAGGTCGGCATATAGAGCACCAGCGGCTTGCCGGGATCGGCCCCGATCGCCCTTTTGGCCTCCGCCCGGCCCTCCGCCGCACGATGAGGCTCCCAGTCGGCGAACTTGATGTTGCCGACGCCGTAGCTCGGCGAGAAATGCGCCACCCTGTCGGCGGAATAGGGCCCGAACATCAGGTTCATGTCCGCGAGCGCGCGCCATTCGCCGTAGTTGTGGCGCTCCTTGGCAAGGCCGTACTGGACGGAAACCAGCGGGCGCTTGACCCGCTCGATCCCGGAGAACAGCGTCTGGAAGAAGACGACGTCGGAACCGGCGGCGATGCGGGCGACGTTGTCGCCGTCCACCAGCTTTATCGGTATCTCGGAGGCGCGGATTTCCGAACGCTTGAACTCTTTCCACAGCGTCCGGCGTCTCAGCAGCAGGTAGCGGGCGTCAGGATAGGCTCTGGCGAGATTTTCGAACTGCGCGATCTGGAACTTGTTCTTGACGACAAAGCAGGGCTTCGCAGGCATGGTGGCGCTTACGCAGAAGCCCTGATCTCCGCCAGCAGTTCGGTCGTCGAAATGCCCTCGGTGCGTGGAAGATAGACGACCTCGCAAAGGCTCTTGTACTCGTCGAACCGGCCTTCCCAGTCATTGCCCATGACGAGGACATCGGCCGAGAACTGCTTGATGTACTCGCCCTTCAGCTCGAGGGAGTGCTCGAAGAACACTTCGTCGACGCCGGCAATGGACTTGACGATCTCAAGACGGTCGAACTGGGAGTATACGGGTCTCTTCTGCTTCTTGGAGAAGTTCAGCGCGTCGGTGGAGACGCCGACGATCAGATAGTCGCCCAGCGCCCTGGCGCGCTGAAGGATACGGACGTGCCCGACATGAAGGACGTCGAAAGTACCGAAAGTGATGACCCGCTTCATATGCCTCTCCAGCTTCGCGGGCGCCACCATGAAGGATTTGTGCCAGGGATGCAACGGCCAGGCCGCAAAATGTTTACCAACCATGCCGTGCAGCGCCGCCCTCAGCCGCCATATTCGATGATCTCAAGGCCGGCATTGTAGTCCGTCGCGTAGATGAGGCCCTGCGCGTCGACGAAGACGTCGGCCGACTGGATGACCCGCGGGCGGCCCGGGCGCTTGTCCGTCATCGTCCTCGGGGCGGCGGGCACCAGCGCACCGGTCTCCACCGGGCGGTACGGATCGGAAATGTCGAAGGCGCGGATGCCGGCGTTCTGCCAGGTGGCGAAGATCAGCGTGTCGGAGACGAAGCTGCCCGGGCGGTTCTCGTGGAGATTGTGCGGGCCGAAATGGCCGCCCTTCTTCGCATAGTCGATCTCGTCCGGGATCGGGAAGGTGGAGATGCTGATCGGGTTCGACGGCTCGCGGATGTCGAAGACCCACGTATGCTTACGCCCGTCCGCCTCGTTGTCGAGCACCGCCTCGTCGGCGACGACGAGCAGGCCGCGCTCGGCGAGCGGCAGGGCGGAGTGCGTGCCGCCGCCGTAGGGCGGGCACCAGTTGTGGTGCTTGATGAGCTTCGGGGCGGCATGGTCCTTGATGTCGAGCAGCGTCAGCCCGCCGTCGCGCCAGCAGGCATAGGCCGTGTCGCCGGCGACGAGCGCATGGTGCAGCGCATGGCGCTTGCCCTCCGGCGTGGCGGAGACCTCGCCCGCCGCCTTGTTCATGCCGGGCAGCCACCAGCGGCCGACGAGCTCCGGCCGGGTGGGATCGGCCATGTCGATGGTGACGAAGATATAGTCGGTGAAGCCGTCGAGGAGCGCCGAGGCATAGGCGTAGCGGCCGCCGACATACCAGAGCCGGTGGAAGCCGACGCCGTCGACGTCGAGCTGGCCGATCTTGCGCGGCTTGTCGGGCTTGGAGATGTCGTAGACCGTCATGCCCGCCGTCCAGGCACGTTTCGTCCGCGCCCCCGCCACGCTCTCGCCGACGGACTTCGTGTAATAGGTCTTCTCGTCGGCGAAGGTCTCGACGTCGGCGAAGAGGTCGAGCGCGTTGATGACGAGCAGCAGGTCGTCATGAGTCTGGAGATGGATGTTCCAGGTGTTCGGAGCCGCGGGGACATAGGTGGTCCCGCCCGGATTGCGCGGGTCGCGCACGTCGACGATGGAGAAGCCCTGCGACCAGGGATGGGCCACATAGGCATAGCCGCGATGGACCATGAGCTGCAGCCCGTCGCCGCGGCCGCCGATGTCGGAGTGGCCGACCAGCTTCATGTTGCGGGCGAAATCGGGGGGTGGCAGGGTCATGGCGGGTTCTTTCGTCTGGAAATGGAATTCGGATTGTGCCGTCCATCCCTTCTCCCCGGCGGGGAGAGGTCGCGGCAGCGGGATGAGGGGGCGCCGTAGGCGCGATACGGTTAGCTCGCCCCCTCATCCGGCCCTTCGGGCCACCTCCCCCCGCCGGGGAGAAGGTGAAACGGGTCTCAGTTGACGGCCGGAATCCACGATGCGGTGGCGGCATCGCTCTTCAGGAAGGCCGGGAACTTCTGCTGCAGGTCCTCGATCGTCGAGATCTCGTTGCTGACGAGGTCGTCGCGGGTGACGAGGGTCGGCTGGAGCAGCACCGACTGGCCGGGGAACGCGCCGGCGATGGCGAGCGAGACGGCCCGCACCGAGACCTCGCCGACGACGGCGGCGTTGGTGGCGGCGGTGGCGACCCAGGCGCTGTCCGGCTCGGTCATCAGCTGGATATCGGCGGTGGAGATGTCGACGCCGTAGATCTTGACGTCCTTGGCGACGCCCAGCTCGTCGATGGCGAGCTTGACGCCCTTGGCGAACTCGTCCCAGGGCGTGAAGATCACCGAGATGTCCGGGTTGGCGCGCAGGATCGCCTTGGTCTGGTCGGCGACGGAGGCCGGCACCGTGTCGTTGACGACGCCCCAGACGGCCTTTTCCGTGAGGTTGTGCGTCTTGACGAAGTCCTGCCAGACGGCGTAGCGGCGGTCGAGCGGCGCGAAGCCGGCGACATAGACCGCGCCGCCGACGAAACCGTCGCCCTTGTCCTTGACCGCCTGTTCCAGCACGAGGCGGGCCATGTCGGCGTCTGACTGCTCGATCTGCGGGATCTGCGGATTGTCGAGGTTGACGTCGTAGGCGACGACCTTGATGCCGGCGTCGAGCGCCTTCTGGGCGACGTCCTTCAGCACCTCCGGCCGGCCGTTGTTGATGATTATGCCGTCGACGCCGAGGTTGATCGCCTGCTCGACGAGGCTGCGCTGGGTGTCGTTGTCGTTGCGCGCCTGCGAGATCGTCAGGTTGACGCCGAGCGCATCGGCCTGGCGCTTCACGCCGGCCTCGAAGGCCTGCAGCCAGTCGCCCGAGCCTAGGAAGCTGACGACGGCGATGTCGACGTCGCCCTTGTCGAAGGGCGCCGGCGCGCCCTCGATGCCGGCGGCGGAGACCTGCCCGGCGAGGAAGAGGGCGCCGGCAAGCGCGCCGGTCAGGGATTTCAGCAATGCGTTCATAAGTATCTCCACGGTTCGATTCTGATCGTGATGTCAGGCGCGCCCGCGGGCGACGCCATAGGTGAGCGCCAGCGCGCCGACCAGCACGGCGCCCTTGACGAAATCCTGCGCATAGTAGGGCGCGTTGAGCATGGTGAGCCCGTTCAGCAGCACGCCGACGAAGACCGCGCCGACGATCGTGCCGAAGACGTTCGGCCGGCGAAGGCCGAGCACCGCGAAGCCGATCAGGGCGGCGGCGACCGAATCCATCAGCAGCGACGCGCCGGACGAGACGTCGCCGCGCCCGACGCGGGCGGCGACGACGATGCCGCCGAGCGAGGCGAGCGTGCCGGAGATGACATAGGCGAGCGTCTTCAGCCGGTCCGTCGGCCCGCCGGCAAGCCGCGTGGCCAGCTCGTTGCCGCCGGTGGCGAAGAGCAGCCGGCCGATGCGCGTGCGCTCCGTCAGCACGAAGAGCAGGACGGCGACCACGCCCATGATGACGACCGGCAGCGGCACGATGCCGAACAGGCTGGAGCGGCCGACCAGCAGGAAGAGCGGATCGTACGCTCCCGTCGCAGTGGTGCCGTCGGGCAGGATCAGGCCCGGCGAGATGGAGCGCCCCGCCGTCGGGATGAGCTGGAGGCCGGTCAGCAGGAACATCATGGAGAGCGTGGCGAGCAGGTCCGGCACCTTGAGGCGGACGATAAGGAAGGCGTTGACGAAGCCGATCGCCGCCCCGAGCAGCAGCACCAGCGGGATCGTCGCGAAGGCGCCGAGCCCCCAGACGATCATGACGTAGCTCGCCGCCATGACGCTGGAGGCGGCGACGGCGCCGATCGACAGGTCGAAGCCGCCGACGGCGAGCGTGACGGTCACGCCCGCGCCGAGGATGGCGACGACCGAGACCGCCTGCAGGATGCTCATCAGGTTGTTGATGTTGATGAAGGCCGGCTGCGCCGCGGTGAAGCCGACGACCATGGCGAAGAGCAGGATGAAGACGGCGCCGGCGCGAAGGAACTCGCGCAGGTGCTCGCCGGCACCCGGCCTCGATGCGGTGTCGTCATGTGCGGTCGTCATCGTGCGTCTTCCCCGATACGTCGAGCTCCGGCGCCGGCCCGGCCCTCGCGGATGGTGTGGTGGTCCATGGTCAGCACGCGGTCGGCGACCTCGATCGCCTCCTCCGGATCGGAGGTGGCGATCAGCGTGGCGCGGTCGGTGCGGCTGCGGATGGCGGTGATGATGTCGTGGCGGGCGCCGACGTCGACGCCCTGGAACGGCTCGTCGAGCAGGAGCAGCCTACCGGGCTCGGCCTCCCAGCGGCCGAGCACGACCTTCTGCTGGTTGCCGCCCGACAGCGTCCAGACGGAGGCGGTCGGGCCGGCGGCGCGGATGCCGAGCCGGTCGATCGCCGCCTCGGCCTTCGCCCGCTCCCTGCGCGGCCGGATGAAGCCCGAGGGATACCAGCGGGAAAGATGCGGCAGGCTGATCGTCTCCGCGATGGTCTCGCCGGGCCAGCCGGCCGGCATCAGCGAGGAGCGGTGCCGGTCCTCGCCGGCCATGGCGACGCCGGCGGCGATGGCCTCGCGCGGGCTTTCCGGCGCATAGCGCGCACCGTCGAGCCGCATGGCGCCTTCCGCCAGCCGTCCGGCACCGAAGACGGCCGACAGCAGCCGGCTCTTGCCGGCGCCGAGCACGCCGGTGATCGCCACCACTTCGCCGCGGCGAAGAGCCAGGTCGAAGGGCTCGCTCCCCGGCAGAAGCCGTCCGCCGGAGATCTCGAACACCGGATCGCCGTCCGCGCGCCTCGCATCGGGCCGGGCGGAGGCGAGCGGCCGGCCGATCATCGTCTCGATCGCCGCGTCGAAATCGACCGGCCGGGCGAAGGTCTCGACGACGCGCCCGCCGCGCAGCACGGCGACCCGGTCGGCGAGCGCGGCGAGGTCGGCGGTGCGGTGCGAGATGTAGAGGATCGCCATCCCGCGCCGCTTCAGGTCGAGGAGCGTCGCATAGAGACGGCGGGATTCGGCGGCCGAGAGGCTTGCCGTCGGCTCGTCGAGGATCAGCAGCTCGGCCCGGTTGACGAGCGCCCGGGCGATGGCGACGAGCTGCCGGTCGGCGGCCGGGAGCTCGGCGAAATTGCGGTCGACCGGCAGGTCGAAGCCGGCTTCGCGCAGCATCGCCTGCGCCTCACGGCGGACGCGGCGGCGCGAGACGAAGAAGGGCTCACGCCGATCGACGAAGCGGTTGAGCAACAGCGCATCGCCGACCGTCAGCCCCGGAATGCCGACGAGGTCGGTGGATTGGTGCACGGTGACGACGCCGGCCGCCGTCGCTTCCGCCGGCACCGACGGCGCGTATGGCCGCCCCTTGAAGAGAACGCTGCCCGCGTCCGGCGCGAGCACGCCGGAGAGGATCTTCACGAAGGTCGACTTGCCGGCGCCGTTCGCCCCCATCAGGGCGACGATCTCGCCGGGCTCGATCGAGAGCGTCAGCTCGACGAGCGCCCGGGTCGAGCCGAACGACCTGGAAAGAGCTTGGGCATGGAGAAGCGGCATCGGAACGAGTCTGGTTTAAACAATGGCCAATTGCAGGAAAGACGGCGCGAAGGCAAGCATTGCCTTTGCCCTTCCCGCATAGGGAAAAGAAAAATATTCCAACGACTTGTCGGCCCTTGAACGGTCGCGCCGCACCCGGGCCGACAAGCGGTGTCGATTTATCCTATTTTTCCCGTCCGTCTGTGGCAAGCGTCGCCTCCAGGCGTGCGGAAGCGGTCGTCCGGTTACGACGAAAGTCGTAGTGCGAAAGGTGCGCTGACGCCACAATCCGTTTTCTGACATCCTTCAAGAAGCGCATCCCCGTCCGCCGCCCTGAGGAGAGGGGTGGGGGCGAGAGTGGGATGGCCTT
Source organism: Shinella pollutisoli (assembly GCF_024609765.1). Classification (GTDB taxonomy): domain Bacteria; phylum Pseudomonadota; class Alphaproteobacteria; order Rhizobiales; family Rhizobiaceae; genus Shinella; species Shinella pollutisoli. The sequence goes on along the minus strand of NZ_JANFDG010000002.1, from coordinate 66,198 downwards.
TCGAGGAGGAAAGAAAGAATGGCAAATGTGTCTGTGACGGGTGGCGCCAAAAGCACGCCCATGACGGGCGAGCAGAAGAAGGTGATCTTCGCCTCTTCGCTCGGCACCGTCTTCGAATGGTACGACTTCTATCTCTACGGTTCGCTGGCGATCTATATCGGCGCGACCTTCTTCAGCCAGTATCCGGAGACGACGCGCAACATCTTCGCGCTCCTCGCCTTCGCGGCGGGCTTCCTCGTCCGTCCGTTCGGCGCGCTCGTCTTCGGCCGCCTCGGCGACCTCGTCGGCCGCAAGTATACCTTCCTCGTCACCATCCTGATCATGGGCTTCTCGACCTTCGTCGTCGGCCTGCTCCCGGGTGCGGCCTCCATCGGCATCGCCGCGCCGATCATCCTGATCGCGCTGCGCATGCTGCAGGGCCTGGCTCTCGGCGGCGAATACGGCGGTGCCGCGACCTATGTCGCCGAGCACGCGCCGGACGGCAAGCGCGGCTACTTCACGTCCTGGATCCAGACGACGGCCACGCTCGGCCTGTTCCTGTCGCTGGTCGTCATCCTCCTCGTGCAGTTCATCGTCGGCAAGGAGGCCTTCGCCGCCTGGGGCTGGCGCATTCCCTTCCTGCTGTCGGTCCTGCTTCTCGGCGTCTCCGTCTGGATCCGCCTGAAGATGAACGAATCGCCCGCCTTCAAGAAGATGAAGGAAGAGGGCAAGGGTTCCAAGGCTCCGCTCACCGAGGCCTTCGGCCAGTGGCGCAACGCCAAGATCGCGCTTCTCGCGCTGTTCGGCGCCGTCGTCGGCCAGGCCGTCGTCTGGTATTCCGGCCAGTTCTACGCCCTGTTCTTCCTGACGGGCGTGCTCAAGGTCGAAAACCAGTCGGCGAACATCATGGTGGCGATCTCGCTTCTGCTCGGCACCGGCTTCTTCGTCTTCTTCGGCTGGCTGTCGGACAAGATCGGCCGCAAGCCGATCATCATGGCCGGCCTGCTGCTCGCCATGCTGACCTACTTCCCGCTGTTCAAGGCGATGACCTGGGCCGGCAACCCGGCGCTGGCGCAGGCGCAGGAAACGATCCGCGCGACCGTCACGGCCGCTCCGGGCGACTGCAAGTTCCAGTTCAACCCGACGGGCACCGCGAAGTTCACCACGTCCTGCGACATCGCGACCTCGTTCCTGACCCGCAACTCGGTGCCCTACGACGTGGTCGCGACCGCGCCGGCCGGCACGGCCGCCACGGTCAAGATCGGCGACACCACGATCAACAGCTATGACGCGGTGGCCGCCGGCGACCAGGCCAAGGCACTCGACGCCGCCTTCCAGAAGCAGACCAACATCGCGCTCCACGACAACGGCTATCCGCTGGTCCGCGGCGCGGCGAAGGTTCCGGACTCCAAGCTCGACGCCTTCGTCGCCGCCAACCCGGAACTCGGTCTCGACGCCGCGGCGATCCGCGCCGGCGAGAAGGCGACGCTCTCGGCCGAGGACCTCGTCGCAGCCAAGCTGCTGACGGCCGAGGAAGCCGCCGGCACCACCGACATGGCCGTCTACACGATCGCCAACGGCGGGGCCTTCACCATGGTCGCCGACCCGGCCGCCGTGAACTGGGTCATGGTCATCGCCGTGCTCACGGTCCTCGTCATCTACGTGACGATGGTCTACGGCCCGATCGCCGCCCTGCTGGTCGAGCTCTTCCCGACCCGCATCCGCTACACCGGCATGTCGCTGCCCTACCACATCGGCAACGGCTGGTTCGGCGGCCTGCTGCCGGCCACGGCCTTCGCGATGAGCGCGGCCCAGGGCGACATCTACTACGGCCTGTGGTACCCGATCGTCTTCGCAGGCCTCACCCTCGTCATCGGCCTTCTCTTCCTGCCGGAAACGAAGGACCGCGACATCCACACGATGACGTGACCGAAGGGGCTAGCGCCCGACGAAAAAGCCCGGCAGGCGCCAGCCTGCCGGGCTTTTTCGTGTCGCGGCGGGACGGATCAGATCACGCCCTGCGCGCGCATCGCCTCGGCCACGCGGATGAAACCGGCGATGTTGGCACCGAGCACGTAGTTGCCGCGGAAGCCGTATTCGTCGGCGGTCTGGGCGCAACGGTCGTGGATGCTCTGCATGATCTGGCTGAGGCGCTCGCGCGTCTGCTCGAAGCTCCAGCTGTCGCGGCTGGCGTTCTGCTGCATCTCCAGCGCCGAGGTCGCGACCCCGCCGGCATTCGCCGCCTTGCCGGGGCCGAACAGCACGCCCGCCTCCTGGAAGGCGCGTACCGCCTCCGGCGTGCAGGGCATGTTGGCGCCCTCCGCCACGGCGGCAACGCCGTTCTTGATCAGCGTCGCGGCATCCTTGCCGGAGAGCTCGTTCTGCGTCGCGCAGGGCAGCGCCACGGCGCAGGGCACGTCCCAGATCGAGCCCTTGCCGGCCGGCACGAAATGCGTGCCCTTGCCCTTGAGTCGGACATATTCGGAGACGCGCTGGCGGCGGACTTCCTTGATCTCCTTGACGAGATCGAGATCGATGCCCTCCTCGTCATGGACGTAGCCGCTGCTGTCGGAGAAGGCGACGACCTTCGCACCGTAGTGGATGGCCTTCTCCATGGCGTAGACGGCGACGTTGCCGGAGCCGGAGATCGTGACGCGCTGGCCCTCGAAGCCGGCCTTGCGGGTCATGAGCATCGCCTCGGTGAAATAGACCGCGCCGTAGCCGGTCGCCTCCTTGCGCACCAGCGAGCCGCCGTAGCTCAGGCCCTTGCCGGTGAAGACGCCCGCCTCGAAGCGGTTGGTCAGCCGCTTGTACTGGCCGAACATCCAGCCGATCTCGCGGCCGCTGACGCCGATGTCGCCCGCCGGCACGTCCGTGTACTCGCCGAGATGGCGGTGCAGCTCCGTCATGAAGGACTGGCAGAAGCGCATGATCTCGCCGTCGGAGCGGCCCTTCGGGTCGAAGTCCGAGCCGCCCTTGCCGCCGCCGATCGGCAGGCCCGTCAGCGCGTTCTTGAAGATCTGCTCGAAGCCGAGGAACTTGATGATGCCGAGATTGACCGACGGATGGAAGCGCAGGCCCCCCTTGTAGGGCCCGAGCGCCGAATTGAACTGCACGCGGAAGCCGCGGTTGATGTGCACCTGGCCCTGGTCGTCGACCCACGGCACGCGGAAGATGATCTGGCGCTCCGGCTCGCAGATGCGTTCGATCAGCGCGTCCGTCAGATAGTCGGGATGCTTGGAGACGACGAGGCCGAGGCTTTCCAGCACCTCGCGCACCGCCTGGTGGAATTCCGGCTCGGCGGGATTGCGCTGCAGCACCTTGCCGAAAATGGGCTCAAGCTTTTCGTCGATTGCGGCCATGGGGCACTCCTTTGGATGTGGTCGGGTTCGGGGACAGTTTCGGGTCACGGCGTCATATCCCCTGGCCGGCGCCGAGCATGACGCTGCCGCCCCGCGCCCGGGCGAGCGAGCGGGCGAGCGTGGAGAGGAGATCGGTCTGCGAGATGATGCCGACGACGCGCCCGCCCTCGTCGACGATCACCACCGCATGGGCGACGCCGTCGGTGAGCCGGGGCAGAAGGCCGATCGCCGGATCGGACGGGCTTGCCGTCGCCGCGGGCGTCACCGGCAGGGCACCGACGCCCTCCAGTGCCGCGAGCTCGCGCAGCCCCACCGTGCCGGCGAGCCGGCCGTCCTCATGGAGCACCGGCAGCGTGCGGATGTCGTGCCGCAGCAGCAGCGACTGCGCCTGGGCGGGCGTGGCGCTTGCGGGCACGGTCACCACGTCGCGCGACATGACGTCGGCGCAGGCGAGCTCCCCCTTCTGCCGCGCCAGCGCCTGCAGCTCCACCTCCCGCAGCAGCGCGTGGAGGTCGTCGCGGCTGATGTCGAGCGTCTCGTTGAAGCGCTCGATCGCCGCGTCGATGTCCTCGGCGTTGAAGCCGGCGCGCATGGCGGGCGGCGGATCGGCCGTCCTGTGCGGATTGACCGGCGCGGCCGGGCGATGCGGATACTGCCGGCCGGAGAGCCGGTGGAACAGGATGCCGACGGCGACGAGGATCAGCGCGTTCACCGCGACCGGCACGAAGGCGAAGAGATAGCCGGCCTCGGCCACGGAGGAGCCGCCGATCACCGCCGTCAGCGCGGCGGCGCCGCCCGGCGGATGCAGCGAGCGGGTCAGCGACATGGCGAGGATCGCGAGCGAGACGGCAAGGCCGATCGCGAGCATCGGATCGCCGACGAGCGAGGAGACCAGGATGCCGACGAGCGCCGAGATCGTGTTGCCGCCGACGATGGACCAGGGTTGGGCGAGCGGGCTCGCCGGCACCGCGAAGAGAAGCACCGCCGAGGCGCCCATCGGCGCGGCGATGAGCGGCAGGCGGGGGTCGTCGCCGAAGACGAGCGCGCAGACGAGGCCGGTCAGCCCGATCCCGATCAGCGCTCCGAGGCAGCCGATCAACCGCTCCTTGAAGGTCGCGCCCGCCAGAATCGGGTTGAAAAGCCTGAATCGGGTCAGAAAGCGCGTTTTTTGACCATCGTCGGTCGAGGGCGGCGTTGTCATTCAGGCTAGGACGAGGAGAGGTGCATAATGGGCAGGCTTATGTGCCCATTATTTCCGCAATGCAAGGGCATAAACGGTGCAAATGCCCGTGCGCGCGGCATTATCGCATCGGCGCGCTCAGGCGAACACCGCCCGCTCCTCCGCCCGCGCCGCAAGCAGCGCCTCCAGCATCAGCCGTTCGGACTGGACGTGCCGGCGCAGGCTCTCCTGGAAGCCGGAGACCATGCGCGAGACCGTGTCGGCGGAAAGGCCGCAGCGCCCCTCGGCCACGGCCTTCAGCGTCAGCGTCAGTTCGTCCGCCGCGAGCCGGTCGCAACGGTGCTCGGCCTTCAGCCGCTCGATCGTCATCGCCGCGAAGCAGGAGCCGGCATGGCGGTCGAAATCCGGGAAGAAGACCCGCTCCTCCAGCTCGTGCGTCTGCCGCAGGAGAAGGGGAATGGCATCCGCCAGCGAGTCGAGCTCCGGCGCAGCGCCGGCCGCGCCGATCTCGCCCGCCGCCTCCTCGAGCTTCAGGCAGAGGTCGAGCAGTTCCTCGTGCCGGGCTTCGAGGCGGCCGATGTCGGCGGCATCGAATTCCCGGCTTTCCGTCGCAAGTGCTGCACGCATCGTCGCCTCCTATTGTCCGAAGAAGAGCACGGCGGCGATCGCCACGGAGGCGGCGACGGCGGACAGCGTGCCCGCGCCCTGGAGAACGCCCATGCGATGGAGCGTCAGGGCGAAGCCGATGATCACCGGTGTGGCGACCAGAAGCCCGATCTGTGCGTCGGTCATGACAGTGTTCCTTGTTCGTCCCGGACATCATGCCGCCGCCGGCGCGCCTCCTCTTTGCGCGAGCGCAAAGACCGCGGCGGCGGCCCGCGGTAGGAAAGCCGCATGGTCACGATGGACGATATCGGCAGGGGGACGGCGGCGGAGGGCGACGATTCGCTCCTGCTATGGGTACTGGTCTGGAGCGAACTCGTCGCCTTCGGCGCGCTGCTCGCCGCCTTCCTCGTCATGTCCGCTCTCGACCCGCAGGGCGCCGCCGCACTGCGCGGGCACCTGAGCCCCGGCCTTGCCGGCGCCAACACCCTCATCCTCGTGCTGAGCGGCTGGCAGGCGGCACTCGCCGTGCGCCGCCGCGACGAAGGACTCGCCGTGCGCCGGCCGCTCGTGCTGGCGGCGATGCTGGGCCTCGCCTTCGTCGCCGTCAAGCTCCTCGAATATTCGCGCGAGATCGATTTCGTCGGCGACCCGGCGGCGGGCGGCTTCTTCGAGCTCTACTTCCTCGTCACCGGCTTCCACCTGCTTCACGTGCTGTTCGGATCGGTCCTCCTGCTGCTGGTCGCCTGGCGGCCGTCGCGGGCGAACGTCTTCCTCATCGCCACGCTCTGGCATGCGATCGACCTCGTCTGGCTCGTGATGTTCCCCATCCTCTATCTCGCGTGAGGTTTAGCCATGGCACGGCAGGCAATGACACGACAGGCCCGCGAACGCTTCGTTGCGACGCTCGCCATGCTGCTGACGCTTGCCGCGGGCGGCGCCTTCGTCGGCGGCTACAGCGGCGGGCTTCTCGTGCCCATCGCCGCCGTCCTCGTCATGGCCTATGCGAAGGGCCGCTTCGTGGTCCTCGACTTCATGGAGCTGCGCGAGGCGCCCGGGCCGCTGCGCCAGGCGCTGCTCGCCTGGCCGGCGATGCTGCTTGCGCTGGCGCTCGTCCGCTCGATTACCGTTTCCGTCCTCGGCTGACCGATCCGCGGCCTTCGGGCGATTGCACATGCAATTGCCCTCCCTCTTTGCCAGAGAGCAAAGAACGCTTTTTCCCGACCGCTAGAAGGAAGACGTCCCGCACTGCCGGCCGGCCGATCACCGGTCCTAGCATGCGACGGGGGATTAGTGCCGGGTTTCCGGCGGATGAAAGGACGCAAGCGATGGCAGAGCGCCTGACCAAGACCGGAGCCCGCAACGTCTTCTATGGCGGGTCCATCTTCTTCTTCGCGATCTTCGTGGGGCTCACGGCCCACAGTCACTACTACATCAGGACCACCTCCACCGACGAGGCCACGCTGACGGACAGCGTCACGCGTGGCAAGCACGTCTGGGAGAAGAATGCCTGCATCAACTGTCACACATTGCTCGGCGAAGGCGCCTATTTCGCGCCCGAGCTCGGCAACGTCTGGAAGCGATACGGCGGGGTCGACGATCCCGAGGGCGCGCGCGACACCCTCAAGGCCTGGATGGCGGCGCAGCCGACCGGCATCGAGGGCCGCCGGCAGATGCCGCAGTTCAACCTGACCGAACAGGAGCTCGACGATCTCGCCGACTTCCTCGAGTGGACCAGCCGCATCATGACCCAGGACTGGCCGCCGAACGAGGCGGGCTGACGAGGCGGGAAGGAGAAACGACATGAAATATCAATCGCAAAAGGTCGCGATGCTGTACTTCTACGGCGCGCTCGGCCTGTTCATCGCCCAGGTCCTCTTCGGCGTCGTCGCGGGTCTCATCTACGTGCTGCCCAACACGCTCTCCGAGCTCCTGCCCTTCAACATCGTGCGCATGATCCACACCAACGCGCTGGTCGTCTGGCTCTTGATGGGCTTCATGGGCGCGACCTACTACATGATCCCCGAGGAGACCGAGACGGAGCTCTACAGCTCGAAGCTCGCCGTCGTCCAGTTCTGGATGTTCTTCGTGGCGGCGGGGCTGACCGTGGTCGGCTACATGTTCCGCATCCACGAGGGCCGCGAGTTCCTCGAGCAGACCTTCGCCGCCAAGGTCGGCATCGTCGTCGTCGTGCTGATGTTCCTGTTCAACATCACCATGACGGCGCTGAAGGGCCGCAAGACCACGGTCATCAACATCCTGCTGTTCGGCCTGTGGGGTCTTGCCCTGTTCTTCCTGTTCGCCTTCTACAACCCGGCGAACCTCGCGCTCGACAAGATGTACTGGTGGTACGTGATCCACCTGTGGGTCGAGGGCGTGTGGGAGCTGATCATGGCCTCGGTTCTGGCCTTCCTGATGATCAAGCTCAACGGCATCGACCGCGAGGTCGTCGAGAAGTGGCTCTACGTCATCGTCGGCCTGGCGCTGTTCTCCGGCATCCTCGGCACCGGCCACCACTACTACTGGATCGGCGCGCCGGGCTACTGGCAGTGGATCGGCTCGCTGTTCTCGACGCTGGAAGTGGCGCCCTTCTTCACCATGGTCATCTTCACCTTCGTGATGACCTGGAAGGCCGGCCGCAACCATCCGAACAAGGCGGCGCTGCTCTGGTCGATCGGCTGCTCGGTGATGGCCTTCTTCGGCGCCGGCGTCTGGGGCTTCCTGCACACGCTGTCGTCGGTGAACTACTACACCCACGGCACGCAGGTGACGGCCGCCCACGGACATCTCGCCTTCTTCGGCGCCTACGTGATGCTGAACCTCGCCGTCATGGCCTATGCCATCCCGGAGACCCGCGGCCGCCAGCCGTACAACCAGTGGCTCTCGATCGCCAGCTTCTGGGCGATGTGCACGGCCATGTCGGTGATGACCTTCGCGCTCACCTTCGCCGGCGTCGTGCAGACCCATCTCCAGCGCGTGCTCGGCGAGAGCTACATGGACGTGCAGGACCAGCTCGCGCTGTTCTACTGGGTCCGGCTCGGGTCCGGCGTCGTCGTGCTCCTCTCGGCGCTGATGTTCATCTGGGCCGTGCTCGTTCCCGGCAAGGAACGCAGCGACAGCCTGAGCCGGATGCTGCAGCAGCCCGCCGAGTGAGAGAGGGCCGGCCCCGTCATCCCACGGGGCCGGCTTCTTCCCGCAGACACCGTTCACGGAGACCGAAATGACCATCCTCCTCAAGGATACGCCGCGCCTTTCGCCCGACATCCCGGCCTACAGCCCCTCGGGCAACGAATGCGCCCTGTTCGAGAAGGCGTGGGTGCGCCAGCTTCCGCTGCTCCTCAAGGGGCCGACGGGCTGCGGCAAGACCCGCTTCGTCAGCCACATGGCCGCCAAGCTCGGCCTGCCGCTGTCCACCGTTTCCTGCCACGACGACCTCGCCGCCGCCGACCTCACCGGCCGCTACCTCATCAAGGGCGGCGACACGGTCTGGGTCGACGGGCCGCTGACCCGCGCCGTGCGCCAGGGCGGCGTCTGCTATCTCGACGAGATCGTCGAGGCCCGCAAGGACGTCGCCGTCGTGCTGCATCCGCTGACCGACGACCGCCGCATCCTGCCGCTGGAACGCACCGGCGAGGTGCTGGAGGCCCCGCCCGCCTTCATGCTCGTCGTCTCCTACAACCCCGGCTACCAGAACCTGCTGAAGTCGCTGAAGCCCTCGACGCGCCAGCGCTTCGTCGCCATCGAGTTCGACTTCCTGCCGAAGGAGGAGGAGATCGCGGTCGTGTGCTCGGAAAGCGGGCTCGATGCGGCGCGTGTCGCCCCCCTCGTCGCGCTCGCCCACCGGCTGCGCGCGCTGAAGGGCCACGATCTGGAGGAAGGCGTCTCGACCCGCCTCCTCGTCTACTGCGCCTGCCTGATCGACAGCGGCATGAGCCCGCGCGAGGCCGTGCGCGCCGCGATGATCGAGCCGCTCACCGACGAGCCGGACGTCAAGGCCGCGCTCCTCGAAGTCGCCGACGCGGCCATTCGCTGAGGATCGCACCATGCTGGACTTCCTGGAGCTGGAGGAAACCGTCGGCCGCGCCTGGCACCGCCTGATCGGCCAGGCGGGCTCCTGGCCGCGCCATCCGGCCGAGGCCGTCCGGCTGGAGGAGATCCGGCCGGTGCTCGGCGTCTGCTTCCGCGGCTTCGGCGGCGAGGGCGCGGTGCAGATCGCGCCGGCCCGCGGCCGCACCTCGACGCATCGCCTGCGGCTGCGCGAGCGCATGGGGCTCGGCGAGGAGAAGCTCGTCCAGCCCGGCCGCGACCACGCCACGCTGATGCTGCCGCCGGCGATCGACCTCTTCCCCGACCGGACGCTCAACCGCGACCTCTATATCTGGCTTTCCGCCGCCATGGCGCTGATGCCGTCCGAACCGGTGACGGAGACCGATCCGCTCCTGCGCGACCTCGCCCGGCTCGAACGGGCCGAGCGCACCGTCGCCGCGGTCCTCGCCGCCTTCCCCGGCATGGCAAAGCGCTATGCCCGGCTCGCCGCCGCGACGCTGGAGGCCCGGCAGGCGCGCACGCTGCCCTCCGTCGAGCGGCACCTGGAGAACCGCATCCTCTCGCTCCTGCGCAAGGGCGCCGGCCTGCCCGACGCGACGCTGCCGGTGATCTTCCCGCATCGGGCGCCGGCCGGCTACCTGCCGATGCTGCCCGTGCCGCTCTGGCCGGACGCGCTGATCCGCGAGGAAGGCGAAGGCCGCGGCGAAGACGAGCCGGCGACTGGCGGCAACCCGCAGGCCGCCGAGACCGGCCGCCATGTCGCCGTGCGCGAGAAGGCGGAGAACCGCAAGACCGAGCGCAGCCCCTTCATCCTCAACCGCTTCGAGAAGATCCTCGCCATGGCGGAGATGGTCAATGTCGACCGCCCCGGCGACGACAGCGACGACCACGACCCCGATGCCGCCGACGAGCTCGACGACATGACGCTCGGCGAGCGCAAGGGCCGTCCCGCCGCGCGCTTCCGCTTCGACCTCGACCTGCCGCCGGAGGCGCTCGACCGCACGCGGCTGACCGGCGAATACACCTACCCCGAATGGGACTACCGCTCCGCCGCCTACCTGCCCGACCATTGCCGGGTGCTCGCCGCCCCCGCTCCGGACGACGCCATCGTTCCCGAGGCCGATGCCGACACGAAGAGCCTCATCCGCCGCGTGCGCCGGCAGTTCGAGGTGCTCAGGCCCCGCCACGAGATGCTGCGCGCGCAGATCGACGGCGCCGACCTCGACCTCGACGCTGTGGTCAGGGCGCGCACGGACCTCGCCGCCGGCGGCCCCGGCAGCGACCGCGTGCACCTGATGAGCCGGCCGCAGGCGCACGACCTCGCCGTGACCATCCTCGTCGACGTGTCGCTCTCCACCGACGCCTGGTTCGACAACCGCCGGGTGCTCGACGTGGAGAAGGAGGCGCTGATGGTGCTGGCGCACGGGCTTGCCGCCTGCGGCGACAGCCATTCGATCCTCACCTTCACCTCGCGCCGCCGCTCCTGGGTGCGCGTCGAGACGGTCAAGGATTTCGGCGAGCCGATGAGCGGCAAGGTCGAGGCGCGCATCGCCGCGCTGAAACCCGGCTTCTATACCCGCATCGGCCCGGCGATCCGCCACGCGGCCAAGGGCCTGCGCGAGCAGCCGAACCGGCGCAAGCTCCTGCTGCTGCTCACCGACGGCAAGCCGAACGACGTCGACCACTACGAGGGCCGCTTCGCCCTGGAGGACAGCCGCCGCGCCGTCATCGAGGCGCGCCGGTCCGGCGTCAGCGTCTTCGGCGTCACGGTCGACCGCGAGGCGCAGTCCTACGTCCCGGCGATCTTCGGCCAGAGCGGCTACGCCATCGTCGGCAACATCGGCAGGCTGCCCGCGGCCCTGCCGGCCATCTATCGCGGCCTTGCGGGATAGCGGGAAGAGGCTCGCGATGGAGGAGGCCCGGCACAGTCCCCACCGTGCCGGGCCTCTTCGCGTCCGCCCTCGGGCGGCCGGAAATCCCCGAATTGTTTGCGCTCCGTCAAAGTGGCGCCGGGCCCGGAAAGCTAGCGTCGGCTGGTTCCGTGCGGCCGGGCCGCGCCGCCGGAGCGACATCATCGCGGCCGGACGGAAACGGATACCATGCCGGAACGACACACCAGACCCTCCATCGACGTGCGCACCATCCCCCCGCGCGAACGCCATCCGCTGATCTTCGACACGCTGGGCGCGCTGACGCCGGGCGATGCGCTGACGATCACCAGCGACCACGACCCGCGCCCGCTGCACTACCAGCTCGAGACGAATTTCCCGGGCCTGTTCGACTGGTCCTATCTCGAGCAGGGCCCGCAGGTCTGGCGCGTCGAGATCGGCCGCCTTGCCAAGGGCGAGGCCGAGGCCGATGCGCACGGCGACGGCTGCGGCTGCTCCTGCGGCGGCGAACACTGATGCGGCGCGCGGCCGGCCGATGGAGTGAAACGACATGCACGGTGCGAGCCTTTCCCGCTGGACCATGTCCTATTTCGCGGCTGCCTGCCTCTTCCTGATTCTCGGGCAGGGGATGATGGCAGCGGGCTACGGCTATCCGACCGTCTCGACGGCCGCGCCCGAGACCCTGGCGCTCGTCCACGTCGTCGCCATCGGCTGGCTGAGCTTGCTGATGGCCGGCGCCCTCCTGCAGTTCGTGCCGGTGCTGATCTCCCGTCAGCTCGTCGGCGGGCGCTTCGCGCCGGTCGTCCTCGCCCTCCTCGTCGGCGGGCTGCTCCTGCTCGTTTCCGGCTTCGTCGCGCTGTCCGGCACGGCCAACCTGCCGCTCGGCCTGCTGCCGCTCGGCGGCGTCGTGCTGCTTTCCGGCTTCGCGCTCCTTGCCGGCGTGCTGGCGGCGACGCTCCTCGCCGCGCGGCCGCTCGGACTGCCCGCGCGCTTCGTGGCCCTCGGCGTGACCGCCCTCGTCGCCACGGCCCTTCTCGGCACGGCCTTCTCGCTGGGCCTCTCCGGAGCGGTCGAGAGCCCCCTGCTCGACACCCTCGTCGGCGAGGGTATCGGGCTTCACGCCGCCTTCGGCCTCGGCGGCTGGCTGAGCCTCACGGCGATCGGCGTCAGCTACCGCCTCTTTCCAATGTTCCTGCTCGCCCCCGAGACGGAGAAGGCGACGAGCCGGGCGGTCTGGTGGTCGGGCGCGTTCGCCCTCGGCCTCGTCGCGGCCTGTCTGCCGCTCCTCCTCCTCGCCGTCGCCGGCGCGGACATCCTGCTTTCCCTCGCTGCCCTCCTCACGCTCGCGCTCGTGCTGCTCTACGGCCATGATGCGATCGGCTTCTACCGCGCGCGCAAGCGCAAGCAGGCGGAGCTGAACATCCGCGCGAGCCTCGCCGCCCTTGCCATACTCGCGGCGGCCACTCTTCTCTTCCTCCTGCCGCCGGTGCGCGCGGCGGCGGGCGAGAATGCGGCGGCGCTGGTCTATCTCTTCGTCTTCGGCTGGCTCACCGGCCTCGGCCTGTCGCAGCTCTACAAGATCGTCGCCTTCATGACCTGGCTCGAATCCTACGGCCCCGTGCTCGGCCGCGCGCCGGTGCCGCGCGTGCAGGATCTCGTCGCCGAACGGCGTGCTTTCGTCCTTTTCTGCCTCTATTATGCCGCCGTCGGCGCGGCCACGCTGTCGCTCTTCGGGGGGAGCGCGGGCCTGTTCAGGGCCTGCGTCTGCGTGCAGCTTGCCGCGACGGTCGCGCTCGTCAACGAGTTCGTCCGCGCGCGGCGGCTTTCCTACGTGCCGGCGGCGCTCCGCGCGCCGGCGGGCGCGGTGCACCCGCGCCTGTTCCTGCCAACGTTTGCTCCGAGGAGATGACCATGTCCGACATCCGAGAAGAAATCGCCCCGAAAGAGGTCGACGTGCGGCCCATCCTCAGGAGCGGCGGCGAGCCCTTCCAGCTCATCATGGAGGCGGTGAACGGGCTTGCGCCCGGCCAGAGCCTGAAGCTGCTGGCCACCTTCCGCCCGCAACCGCTCTTCCGCGTGATGGCGAGCCGCGGCTTCGACCACGAGGCGCGCGAGATCGGCGGCGGCGACTGGGAGGTGCTGTTCACGCCGCAGGCGGGTGCGGCCGGCAGGGTCGAGGTCTCGGCTGCCGCGGAGAATCCGGAAGCCTGGCCGGACCCGAGCGAACATCTCGACCTCACCGACCTCGACCCGCCCGAGCCGATGGTGCGCATCCTTTCGGCCGCCGACGCGCTGGCGCCGGGCCAGGTGCTCTTCGCGCTGCTGACGCGCGAGCCGATCTTCCTGTTCCCCGAGCTCGAGAAGCGCGGCCACCAGTGGGTCGGCAATTTCGACTCCACCGGCACGGCCTATCGCATCCTGGTGCGCGCCGGCCGCCCGCGGGAGATCTAGGACGATGGACGAGGCGGAGAAGGAGGCGCTGCGCGAGGCGGTCCGCGAGGCCTTGCGCGTGGTCATCGATCCCGAGATCGGCCGCAACGTCGTCGACCTCGGCCTCATCTACGACGTCACGGTCGAGGACGGCGGCATCGTCTACGTCACCATGACCACGACGACGAAGGGATGCCCGGCGACCGGCTATCTCAAGGAGGCGGTGCAGACCTGCGTCTGGTACGTGCCGGGCGTGGAATATGCGGAAGTGCGGCTCACCTACGAGCCGCCGTGGTCGCCGGACATGATGGCGGAAACGATCGAAATGTAGGAACGGCCCGGAAGACATCTTCCGGGCCGTTTCCGTTCAGAGCGGCGCGCGGCGCGTGCGCGTGAGCATCGGCGCGTATTCCAGGCAGAACAGGCCGAAGGCGGCGATCCAGAGCAGGCCGCTTGCGGCATAGATGTGCATGCTGTGGTCCGGCAGGACCTCGCCGAGCGGGCGCAGCAGCGCGCAGAGGATCAGCGCCGCGTAGGCCGCGACCGTCATGCGCGAGGCCGTGAGCGCCCGGCCCGTATGGCCGAGGGTGGCCCGCGTCATCACCGCCAGCATCATGCAGCTCATCGCGCCGATCGACAGCAGGTGCAGCACCGAGCGCTCCTCGACGAGGCCCAGCGCGCCGAGACCGGCCGCAAGCAGGCCGAGCGGCACGAAGAGATAGGCGACGTGCAGGACGACGACCAGCCGCTCCCGCCAGGTCGTCCAGCCGCGCCAGCGGTAGAGGCGGACGGCGTGCAGGACCGCGGCCGCGATGCCGAGGACCGCCGTCGCCGGATGCTCCGGCACCGCCGTCCACGATGCGAGCGCGGCGACGCCGAGGACGATCGCCCCGGCGTCGAAGCGATTGTAAGGTGTCGGGAAATCCGTGCGCCCCGCCTTGTTCAGCCAGTTGCGCGTGAAGCTCGGCAGGATGCGCCCGCCGATGATCATCACCAGCATGACATAGGCGGTGACGCCGAGCCGCATCGCGAGATGGTCGTGGCCATGCTCGATGACGGAGAAATGGAAGAGGATATTGGCGATCGCCAGCGCCGTCAGCCCCGCGAGCACCTTGAGGTCCTTCCACTTGCGCCCGGCGATGATCTCGCGCGCACAGATGAAGAGGAGCGCCGGCAGGAACAGCACGTCGACGACCGCCGCCGGCACCGCGCCGGTCGCGTCGGAGGCGAGGAGCGCGAGCCGCCCCGCGCACCAGAGCGCGAAGAGCCCGGCGAGCGGCCAGCCGGAGACCGGCAGCCGGCCCGTCCAGTTCGGCACCGCCGTCAGAAGGAAGCCGGCGAGCACCGCGGGGGCGAAGCCGAACAGCATCTCGTGCGCGTGCCAGTGCGGCGTGCCGTAGTCCTCGGCGATCGTCACATGGCCGGTTAGCGCCGCGATCCACAGCACCATGGCCGCGACGGCCCACAGGCCCGCGCCGAGGAAGAAGGGGCGGAAGCCGTAGGAAAACAGCACGGGGCCGGTCCTGGAGAGGCCTCGGGGGACGGCGCGGCTGACGCGCCCGGCAGTATCGGTGGCGTTCATGACAGGGTTCCTCGCTCTGTTTGCGCCCCCTCTCTAGGCTCCGTGTATGCGCCCTTCTTTGCGTTTCGGCAAATACCGGGCCGGCGGCTGCCAAAATGCCGCAGCATCGGGGCCTGCGCTCTTTGTTTTGCCACAAACAGGTTCGGCCGAACGCTCCTACAAAAGAAGGGACCGGGCGATACACCGCTCCGTCCTTTTGAAAAAGGAGAAGACCGATGACCGAGCAGTTTCAGATGACACGCCGCACCATCCTGGGCGGTGCCGCGCTTGCCGGCGTCCTGACGCCGATCATTGCCGCAACCGCCGCCCGCGCCGAAGGCGGGAACATCAAGACCAACGCAGCCGCGACGGCGGCCGACATCGCCAAGCTGGAGCGCGTGAAGGTCGATCTCGTCAAGCCGCCCTTCGTCCATGCCCATACGCAGAAGGCCGAAGGCGGACCGAAGATCTACGAATTCACGATGACGATCGAGGAAAAGAAGATGATCCTCGACGACAAGGGCACCGAAGTCCACGCCATGACCTTCAACGGCTCGGTCCCGGGCCCGCTGCTGGTCGTCCACCAGGGCGACTACGTCGAGCTGACGCTGATCAACCCCGAGACCAACGAGCTGCAGCACAACATCGACTTCCACTCGGCCACCGGCGCCCTCGGCGGCGGTGCGCTGACCGTGGTCAACCCCGGTGAGCGGACGGTGCTGCGCTTCAAGGCCACCAAGGCCGGCGTCTTCGTCTACCATTGCGCACCTCCCGGCATGGTTCCGTGGCACGTCACCTCGGGCATGAACGGCGCGATCATGGTCCTGCCGCGCGAAGGCCTGACGGACGGCCACGGCAAGGAGCTGACCTACGACCGCGTCTACTATGTCGGCGAGCAGGACTTCTACGTCCCGCGCGACGAGGCCGGCAACTTCAAGAAGTACGAAAGCGCCGGCGAAGCCTATGCCGACACGCTGGAGGTCATGCGCGGGCTGATCCCGAGCCACATCGTCTTCAACGGTGCCGTCGGCGCGCTGACGGGCGACAACGCGCTGAAGGCCGAAGTCGGCGAGAAAGTGCTGATCGTCCATTCGCAGGCCAACCGCGACACCCGCCCGCACCTGATCGGCGGCCACGGCGACTACGTCTGGCAGACCGGCAAGTTCCACAACGTGCCGGACGTCGACCAGGAGACCTGGTTCATTCCGGGTGGCACGGCGGGTGCGGCCTTCTATACCTTCGAGCAGCCCGGCATCTACGCCTACGTCAACCACAACCTGATCGAGGCCTTCGAGCTGGGGGCCGCCGCGCACTTCACCGTGACCGGCGACTGGAACGACGACCTGATGACGTCGGTCGTCCCCCCGACGGGCGTCTGACGCCCCTCGAACGGGAACGCGCGCCCCTGCCGCACGGGGGCGCGCGCTCCACCCTGCAATAGGCGCCTGTCCCGCAGGCCGGACGAAGGATCGGGAAGGTACCAAGGAGGTCGTCATGACCGCGCTCGTTGCCAAACCCGGCATTTCGTGGATTTCGCTCGCCGTCCCGGCATTCCTGCTCGCCGCCCTTCTCGGCACGGCCGCAACCCAGACGGATCTCTTCAGCGCCGCGCCCGCGGGTCCCGTGCTCGACGAGCCGCAGACGGTGGTGGTCGCCCCGCGCAGCTTCGACTATCGCGAAAGCGGCGAGTTCTACCGCAACGGCTTCGCCGTCGACGGGCCGATGCGCGCCGTCACCGTGCGCAGCCCGCTCACCATCATGAAATACCAGGTCACGGCCACCGACTATGCGCGCTGCGTCGCAGACGGCGCCTGCCCGCCGGCCGAACCCACCTTCCCCGCCGCCCAAGGCACCGAGACGCCCGCGACCGGCGTCAGCTACGACGACGCGACGGCCTATGCCGCCTGGCTCAGCGCCCGCACGGGCGAGATCTGGCGGCTGCCGACCGACGAGCAGCTCGCCTTCGCGGCCGGCTCGCGCTTCCCCGACGACGCGCTCGGCGTCGACATCAACAGCACGAACCCGGCCGACCGCTGGCTCGCGGACTACCGCCGCGAGGCGGCGCGCCAGGCTTCGCGCGACCCCGTTCCCCAGCCCACGGGCCGCTTCGGCGAGAACGAGTACGGCCTTGCCGACTTCGCCGGCAACGTCTGGGAATGGACGACCACCTGCAACCGCCGCGTCAATCTCGACAAGGCCGGAAAGGTCGTCAACGACGTCTCGTCGTGCGGCATCTACGTGGCGAGCGGCAAGCACCGCGCGGCGATGAGCTCGTTCGTCCGCAACCCGAAAGGCGGCGGCTGCGCCGTCGGCGTGCCCCCGGACAATGTCGGCTTCCGCCTCGTCAAGGACACGCGCTGGTATGCGCCGATGCTGGAGACCCTCCGGAAGAAAGGCTTCCCCGTCTGAACACGATTATCCGGGCCGATGGGCACGGCACGGTTTCCCGCAGGCCTTCTGTCGTGATAGGAGAGGGCATCGCTTGCGGGAAGGGAGTTGCCAGTGAAGATCGACCGGACCGTCGTCAGGTCGCTTTCCCTGTTCGACAGGATGAGCGACGAGGATCTGGACAGGTTGCTCGCCCATGCCACGGCGCGCCGCGTCGTGCAGGGCGACGCCGTCTTCGAGCAGGGCGAGCAGGCGGCGAACTTCTTCCTCCTCCTCCACGGCCGCCTGAAGGTGACGCAGGTGACGGAGGACGGCCAGCAGATCATCGTGCGCGTCGTCCATCCGGGCGACCTCTTCGGCTTCGCCAAGGCGCTGCAGCGCTCCGACTACCCGGGCACCGCGCGCGCCGTCGCCGAGAGCGTCATCCTCGCCTGGCCGACCGACCTCTGGCCGCAGTTCGTGGAGCAGAACCCGCGGCTCGCCGTCAGCGCCATGCAGACGATCGGCCAGCGGCTGGAGGAGGCCCACACGCGCATCCGGGAAATGTCCACCCAGGAGGTGGAGCGCCGGGTGGCGCATGCCGTGCTGCGCCTGTCGCGCCAGGCCGGCCGCAAGGAGGAGCACGGCGTGCGCATCGATTTTCCGATCTCGCGCCAGGACATCGCCGAGATGACCGGCACGACGCTGCACACCGTCTCACGCATCCTCAGCGCCTGGGAGGCGCGCGGCCTCGTCGAGGGCGGGCGGCAGAAGCTCTTGATCCGCGACCTGCCCGGGCTTTCCTCCCTGGCCGAGGGTGCGCGCGATTGACGCGGGCGGAGCACCCCCTTATTTGATCTTCGTCAAAGAGGGAACCCGGTTCCGGGTCTATTCCTTCCCCCATCGAACCCGACGCGGGTTTGCCGAACGAAGGAGAATGACGATGCGTGCAGTTATGAAGAGCATCGCGAGCGCCGCGGCGCTTTTCGCGGTTATGGCTGTCCCGGCTTTTGCCGCGGACTTCGAAGTCCACATGCTGAACAAGGGTGAAAAGGGCGCGATGGTCTTCGAGCCGGACTTCATCAAGGTCAGCCCCGGCGACACCGTCACCTTCGTTCCGACCGACAAGGGCCATGACGCCGCGTCGATCAAGGGCATGGTCCCGGAAGGCGCCCAGGACTTCAAGGGCAAGATGAACGAGGCGCTGAAGGTGACCTTCGACGTGCCGGGCGCCTACGGCGTCAAGTGCACGCCGCATCTCGGCATGGGCATGGTCGCCCTCGTCGTGGTCGGCGACAATCCGGCCAACCTCGATGCGATCAAGGAAGGCAAGCTGCCGAAGAAGGCCAGGGAGCGCATGGACGCGGCGATCGCCGAAGCGCAATAACCGGACGACTTTTGAAAAAACCCCGGAACGGTCCCCAGGACGTTCCGGGGTTTTTTGCGTCCTGTCCCTGTCCTCAGCAGCGCTGGCGGCGCGCCCGGTCGTACAGCGTGCGCCCGACGAGCAGCACGACAAGAAGGGGCCAGACGGCGCAGGACAGGAGGCCGACGACATACCAGCCGTCCCGCGGGCGGCGGGCGGACCTGTTCTCGCTGACCGTCTCCACGAGGAAGACGGCCGCCACCGCGAGATGGAGGCCGGCAAAGGCGATATGCCAGATTTCGAGTTCGACTGTATCCGCCACGTCCAAACAGATCCTTCCGCAGCCGAAGGGCCTGCCGGATTGTCTAATGCAGCGGCGGGAAATTTTCCTCCCCCAAATGGGGCAAAGCTTTCGCAAAAGGCATGTCGGCTGTAAACTCGGCCGGAGTGGGAAGGACAGGAAGGAGCGCCCGCCGGTGGACCTCATCGACCGTATATACGAAGCGGCCGTGATTCCCGAGCTGTGGGCGGAGGCCTGCGACCTCCTGAGCGAAGAGACCGGCGCCTACTCCACCGCGCTCATCACCCTCGTCCCCAATGCGCCGCCGCGCTGGGTCTCGAGCGCCTGCATCGCCGAGCAGATGAAGGTCTACGAGGAGAGCGGCCTTGCGGCGCGGAGCCCCCGCCCGCAGCGCGGGCTGGCGATCGCGCCGGGCAACTTCATGCGCGACATCGACATCATGACGCCCGAGGAACTGGCGGTCGATCCCATCCGCGCCGAGCTGCTCGAGCCGATCGGCCTGCCCTGGGAAATGGGGGCGGTGTTCCTGGAACCGTCCGGCTCGCTCCTCGTCTTCAGCCAGCTGTCCTCCGCCGAGATGGGGCCGTTCGGCGAAAAGGCCGTGGCGCGGATGAACGCGCTCAAGGCCGACCTCGCCCGCGCCGCCTTCCTGTCGGCGCGCCTCGCCTTCAAGCAGGCGCGGACCATGGTGCAGACGCTTGCCATGGTCGGCCTGCCCGGCGCCGTCGTCGGCGACCGCGGCAACGTGGTCGCGGCGAACGCGCCGATGGAGGATCTGGCGCCGCGCGTGCGCATCGGCACGCGCGACCGCCTGCACATCGCCGACGCGGGGGCGAACGCGCTGTTCTCCACGGCGCTGGAGCAGCTTTCGACCGGGCACGCGCCCTCCGTGCAGTCCCTCCCGATCGCCGCCACGGAGGACGCTCCGCCGCTGGTCCTGCACCTCATCCCCGTCCGGCGCAACGCGCGCGACATCTTTTCCCGCAGCAGCGCCCTCCTGGTGTTCACGCCGGTGGGCGCGGTCGGGCCGCCTGACATGCGCGTCCTGTGCGGCCTGTTCGACCTGACGCGGATCGAGGCGCGCGTGGCGCAGGAGCTGACGCGCGGCCATTCGGTCGAGGAGGTCGCGGCGATCCTCGGATCGCGCGTGCAGACCGTGCGCACCCATCTCAAGGCCATCTTCCGAAAGACCGGCGTCAACCGCCAATCCCAGCTCGTCCTCCTCCTCTCAGGCCTCGCCCCGGTCGGTGGCACGGATCCGGCATGAGACATGTCTTGCGGGATTTCCGCAACTCGATGTGCAGAGCCGCGCGAAGGTCCGAATTCAGGTCCGGCTGAAAGCCGACGCGCCCCCAACGGCGGTCGTGATCATGAAATGGCGCGCCATACCGGGTGATGATGAGAACTATATCTACTCTATTCCCCTCCATAGCCCTCCTTAAGGCTGTTGCCGCCGCCAACGCGGCCTCACTCGGTTAGGCCATCGCGAATTTCCGCTAGCACTCAGCGGCATTCTGCCATATGAGTTATCTCAATGATTCTTGAGTTATTGAGATTATGATGCACGAGAAGCAAGCCCTCAATGCCTTCGCCGCGCTGTCGCAGGAAACGAGATTGCGCATCGTCCGGCTGCTGGTGACTGCCGGCCCGGAAGGCATGTCGGCCGGAGCAATCGGCGAAGCGATGGATGGCGCATCTTCGTCCCGTATGTCGTTCCATCTGAGCCATCTCGAACAGGCCGGGCTTGTCGAGTCCCGCCGTGACGGGCGGTCGATCATCTACAGCGCCGCGCTGACCACGCTGGCCGGTCTCGTCGAATTCCTCATGCGCGATTGCTGTCAGGGCCACCCGGAGGTCTGCAATCCGGCAATGGCCGCGCTGTCTTCCTGTTGCGAACCCACGAAAGGAACCTCCCATGTCTGACGGACAAGAGCATCGCGTCTTCAACGTCCTGTTCCTCTGCACCGGCAACTCGGCACGCTCGATCCTCGCGGAAAGCATCCTGAACAAGGATGGCGAGGGTCGCTTTCGTGCCTTCTCTGCGGGTTCGCAACCGAAGGGGACGATCAATCCCTTCGCGCTGAAGGTATTGAAGAGTTTCGACTACCCCTCTGAAGGCTTCCGCTCGAAGGGTTGGGAGGAGTTCGCGGGGCCTGACGCGCCTGTCATGGATTTCGTGTTCACCGTCTGCGACAACGCTGCCGGCGAAGCCTGCCCGGTCTGGCCCGGCCAGCCCATGACCGCCCATTGGGGTATCGAAGATCCGGCGGCCGTCGATGGACCGGATATCCAGAAGGAAGCCGCCTTCGTTGCGGCCTTCCGCTACATGAAGAACCGTATCTCGGCTTTCACGTCCCTGCCGGTCGCCAGTCTCGACAAGGCGTCGCTGCGCACTAAACTGACCGAGATCGGCCAGTCCGATGGCGCGTCGTCTCCACGCAACAGCGCAGCGTGAAGCCGGCCATGGACGTCATCATCTATCACAATCCCGATTGCGGCACCTCGCGCAACACGCTGGCGATGATCCGCAATGCGGGCGTCGAGCCGCATGTCATCGAATATCTGAAGACACCGCCGTCGCGCGAGATGCTGACCCGACTTATTGCGCGCATGGGCATATCGGTGCGGGAACTGCTGCGCGAGAAGGGCACGCCCTATGCGGAACTGGGCCTTGGCGACCCGGCTTTGAGTGACGCGCAGTTGCTCGACGCCATGATGGCGCATCCCATCCTGATCAACCGACCCATCGTCGTCAGTCCGAAGGGCGTCAAGCTCTGCCGGCCGTCCGAGGACGTGCTCGACCTGTTGCCGCCGCAGCGCGGCGCGTTCGTCAAGGAAGATGGCGAGCGGGTGATCGACGAACACGGTCGGCGCGTGGCCACGACCTGAGGGAATTGCATGTCTACCTTCGAACGCTATCTCACCCTTTGGGTCGCATTGTGCATCGTCGTTGGCATCGCGCTCGGCCACTTCCTGCCGGGCGCATTTCAGGCCATCGGCGCGATGGAAATTGCCAGCGTCAACTTGCCCGTCGCCGTGCTGATCTGGCTGATGGTCATCCCCATGCTGCTCAAGATCGACTTCGCAGCACTGGGCGAGGTCGGCCGCCACTGGCGCGGCATCGGCGTGACGCTGTTCATCAACTGGGCTGTGAAGCCGTTCTCGATGGCGCTGCTGGGATGGCTGTTCATCGGCTGGCTGTTCCGCCCCTATCTGCCGGCGGACCAGATCGACAGCTACATTGCCGGCCTCATCATCCTTGCCGCCGCACCCTGCACGGCCATGGTGTTCGTCTGGTCGAACCTGACGAAAGGCGAACCGCATTTCACCTTGAGCCAGGTTGCCCTCAACGACGCCATCATGGTCGTCGCCTTCGCGCCCATCGTCGGCCTGCTGCTGGGCCTGTCAGCCATCACCGTGCCATGGGGCACACTGGTCCTGTCGGTGGTGCTCTATATCGTCATTCCCGTTATCATCGCGCAGATCATCCGTCGCCGGATGCTGGCGAGCGGCGGGCAGGCCGCGCTCGACCACCTGCTTGCAAAGCTCGGCCCGGCCTCCCTCGTTGCGCTGCTGGCGACGCTGGTTCTGCTCTTCGGGTTTCAGGGCGAGCAGATTATCGCGCAGCCCGCAATCATCGGCCTGCTGGCCGTGCCGATCCTGATTCAGGTCTATTTCAACTCCGGTCTTGCCTATCTGCTCAACCGGCTGGCCGGGGAGCAGCATTGCGTGGCTGGACCCTCGGCGCTAATCGGCGCATCGAACTTCTTCGAACTGGCGGTTGCCGCCGCCATCAGCCTGTTCGGCTTTCATTCGGGCGCGGCGCTCGCCACCGTGGTCGGCGTGCTGATCGAAGTGCCGGTGATGCTCTCGGTCGTCTGGATCGTGAACCGCTCCAAAGGCTGGTATGAGCGCGGCGGCAAGGTGTCCGAACTTGCGAAAGAGCAGCGTTGATGCCGGGCGATCTTCCCAATCTTGCTGCCGGCTGCGTTGCTACTCCCAGCCTTGGTCGGCTGCGCGTAACCGAACCCTCTACCCATTCGCCGCGTATCCTGCTGCTATATGGCTCGCTCCGCGCGCGATCCTACAGCCGTTTCCTGACATACGAGGCCGAGCGCCTGCTGAAACATTTCGGGGCGGAAACACGCATCTTCAATCCGTCCGGCCTGCCGCTGCCGGACGGCGCTCCCGTCGATCATCCCAAGGTGCAGGAGCTTCGCGAGCTCTCGCTCTGGTCGGAAGGTCAAGTCTGGACCAGCCCGGAGCGTCACGGTGCGATGAGCGCGGTGATGAAGGCACAGATCGACTGGATTCCCCTTTCGGTCGGCGCGGTAAGGCCGACGCAGGGCCGGACACTCGCCGTCATGCAAGTCTCCGGCGGCTCGCAGAGCTTCAACGCCGTCAACCAGATGCGGGTGCTCGGCCGCTGGATGCGGATGGTGACGATCCCCAACCAGTCGTCCGTCGCCAAAGCATATCAGGAGTTCGATGAAGCCGGCCGGATGATACCATCGTCATATTATGATCGAGTGGTCGACGTGATGGAGGAGTTGGTGAAGTTCACGCTGCTAACGCGCGATGTATCATCCTACCTGACCGACCGCTATTCCGAGCGAAAGGAAAGCAGCGACGTTCACCTCCGATGACGAACGGCACTGTCGGATACCTGCTTTAAGGTGCATGGAGCGATTCTCTGCCGCGCCGAACTCACCGGAAGTATTCTGTCTATCGGGAGCTGTGCGAGTGAAGTTGAAGGTTATGCCACTGGGGAGCTCAGCCCGAAAATTCCGACAACTCAAATGAGCCGGTTGTCCTCGGCCTTCTGGCGGGCGCGGCGACGTGTGCCGTCGGTGTCCGCCTTCCGGTGACGTTCGGCAGCCGCCTTGCGGATCTGCTCGAAACGATTGTCTTCGACCTGCGGGGCTATCGGCTGCATATCTGTCTTCTTGACAAACGAAATCATTGCTGACGTTCCTTCCTGGGGCGGGTGGAAACGCCCTGGCGCCTGCCTGAGCGCTTTAAGCGGGGTATTATGCGCCAAGTCCGGTGACACAGCCCTGGACTCCAAGCCGGTCGGCAGTCGTCTGGCCCGGCATCGTTGCCCAGCCACCGGCTTCGACGAACTGCCGTTTCTTGTAGCTGTCGGATATAGCCTTGAACTCAACAAGTTTCGCGGCCGCATCCGGCGCTGCGTTGAACCGTTCAACGCATATGGCGGACGCCAGTTCGCCACGCGCCGTGTCGCCAGCGGTCACGGCCATCTTCTGTGATGTGCCGCCGGTGACCCAGCCGCCCCAGGCGAATCCGACGACGATCGTTGCGATGATCGCGGCGATGCATGCCCAGACCAGCATGGTCTTTGAAGGTTGGTAGTTCTCCCAACGGCGGGAGAGAGACGGGTTCGTTGTGCTCTGCGTAGCCATGGTGGTCTTCCTTCCAGATTGTGGTGAGGATTGCTTCATCCGACCGTGCCGGCCGAACGGTTCAGGCACTGCTCTCAGTATCCCATTCCACCCATGCCACCGTTGCCGGCCGTTAACGTGGAATCCTTCGCTGGGACGTCGGCGATCATCGCCTCGGCGGTGATCAGGAGCGCCGCGATCGAGCCGGCGTCCTGCAGGGCGGTTCTGACAACCTTGGCGGGATCGACGATGCCGGCCTTGATCATGTCGACATAGGTTTCGGTCTGGGCATCAAAGCCCTGGTTGGGGTCCTTGCTGTCCGTGAGCTTGCCGACCACGATCGAGCCCTCGACGCCTGCATTCTCGGCGATCTGTCGGACCGGCGCTTCAAGCGCCCGCCGCACGATCGAAATGCCTGCGGTTATATCGGCGTTGTCACCTGTCAGAGGGGCAAGCACCGCTATGGCACGCAGCAGCGCCACGCCGCCGCCCGGCACGATGCCTTCCTCGACAGCCGCGCGGGTGGCATTCAGCGCGTCGTCTATGCGGTCCTTCTTCTCTTTGACCTCGGTCTCAGTCACGCCACCAACACGGATGACAGCGACGCCGCCGGCGAGTTTGGCCAGCCGCTCCTGCAGCTTCTCCTTGTCGTAGTCGGAAGTCGTTTCCTCGATCTGCGCCTTGATCTGGCTGATGCGCGCCGCGATGCTTGGCTTGTCGCCGGAGCCGTCGATGATTGTCGTGGTATCCTTCTCGATCACGATGCGCTTGGCACGGCCGAGCATGTCGAGCGTGACATTCTCCAGCTTGATGCCGAGATCCTCGGAGATCATCGGGCCGGCGGCCAGCACCGCGATGTCCTCGAGCATGGCTTTGCGGCGGTCTCCGAAGCCGGGAGCCTTGACGGCCGCTACCTTGAGGCCACCCCGCAGCTTGTTGACGACCAGCGTGGCGAGCGCCTCGCCCTCGACGTCTTCGGAGATAATCAGCAGCGGCTTTCCGCTTTGCACCACTGCTTCCAGTACGGGCAGCATGGCCTGCAGATTGCCAAGCTTCTTCTCATGAATGAGGATGTAAGGGTCATCCAGTTCCACGCGCATCTTCTCGGGATCGGTCACAAAGTAGGGCGAGAGATAGCCGCGATCGAACTGCATGCCTTCGACGACATCGAGTTCGGTGTCTGCCGTCTTGGCTTCCTCGACGGTGATCACCCCCTCATTGCCAACCTTATCCATCGCACTGGCGATCATCTCGCCCACGGTCGCGTCGCCGTTAGCCGCGATCGTGCCGACTTGGGCGACCTCTGCCGACGACTTGACCTTCCTGGCGCGAGCCTGGATTTCCCTGACGACGGCAGCGACACCGAGATCGATGCCGCGCTTCAGGTCCATCGGGTTCATGCCGGCAGCGACCAGCTTGGTACCCTCGCGCAGGATGGAAGCGGCGAGAACCGTCGCGGTAGTGGTCCCGTCGCCGGCGAGGTCGTTGGTTTTCGAGGCCACCGCGCGCACCATCTGCGCGCCCATGTTCTCGAACTTGTCAGCAAGCTCAATCTCCCTGGCGACGGTGACCCCGTCCTTAGTGATGCGCGGGGCGCCGTAGGCCTTGTCGATGACGACGTTGCGGCCCTTGGGACCGAGCGTCACCTTGACGGCGTTGTTCAGCAGCTCGACGCCGCGCAGCATGCGGTCGCGGGCGTCGTTAGAGAATCTGATTTCCTTGGCAGACATGGTGTCGGGTCCAGTTCGGTTGTGAGGATCACAGGATCGGAAGCTGGCCGCTCAGGCACTTTTCCTGCTCGCAGCTCCGGTCTTCTCGACGATGCCCATGATGTCGCTCTCCTTCATGATCAGAAGGTCTTCGTGATCGATCTTGACCTCGGTCCCGGACCATTTGCTGAACAGGATGAGATCGCCCGGCTTGACGTCGAGCGGGATCAGCTTGCCGCTTTCGTCGCGGGAACCTGGGCCGACGGCGATGACCTCGCCTTCCTGAGGTTTTTCTTTCGCGGTGTCGGGAATGATGATCCCGCCTTTGGATTTGAGATCGCCTTCCGCACGTCGAATGACGACGCGGTCATGTAGAGGCCGGAATTTCATGTGGGTTCTTTCTGAGGCCGGCGCATAGGGCGGCCCCCTCAGATACATAAGCCCGTTGGCACTCGAATGATAGGAGTGCTAAATATATTTCTTTGAAAAGGCGGAACTGGGGAAAATTATATCGCTTCTATCGATGCGTTATTTGTTGTTTTCAATACGTATTTTCTGATTTTTCAATGCGATTTATTATTATGGAAGAGACATTATTCAATTCCAGACAAAATAATATCGACCCGCTCCTTGCTTACCGGGTAGGGACAGCCCATATATAAAACTCGTTGATTTGGCCGACTTGGCTTTTTGCGGTGTCAGAGACCCGCCATTCACCACCGAATTCTCGATAGCGAATGCATCAAGCGCCGACCCGGCGCGCATATCGCTCTGTTCGAACCTTGGAATGAACGCGCCGCTGACCACGGATGTACTGGCAGCACGGAAATTCGTTCCGGTTCGAACGGGAATGATGCAGGAGGCGCGTTTGCGTGCTCCTGCGGAGGTATCGACCATGACAACGCGCACCACACAAACCATCGTCCGGTTCTCCGCACCCTTCATGCTGCCCGGCTTCGACGCCGCACAGCCCGCCGGCGAATATCGCGTGGACCAGGATGAGGAACTGCTGGAGGTATCCTCCCGCCTCGCCTGGAGACGTGTCGGCGCCTTCATCCACCTGCCCGCCATCGGCATTGATGGCCACACACATCAGATGGCGTCGATCGATCCCGCCGATCTCGACGCCGCTCTCGAAAAGGATCACCAACAATCATGATATCGACCAACCCAATCCGACGCACGATCCGTCCCGCCCGCCACGAGGCTCCTGCTCATCTCTTCGCGATCGGACAGGCTGTCCGGCTCAAGGGCGATTTCATGAGACCAGCTTTGCCCGGCGATATCTACCGCATAACCGGCAGACTGCCGGCACGGGGAGATTCACTGCAATATCGCATCCGCAACGACGACGAACGCCATGAGCGAGTGACGACGCAGGACAGCCTCGAGCCGGTCGACATGTCGCAATCCGGTAATGGCGCAACTCTCATCGAAAGGACGTTCGGACATGGCTAAAGGCCAGAAACGAAGCAATCGCGAGATCAGAAAGCCGAAGCAGGAGAAGGCTCCGCCAAAGCCTGAAAGCACCTTCGGCAACCAGATCAAGGTCGCTGCAAATGCCAACGCGTCTCAAGGCAAAGGTAAGCACTGAGGCAGTGTTGCTCCGGCTGAAAGCGCAATGGGCGCCATGAAAGTTGTCATCGAGTTTTACCGCACGCGGGAGACAGATGACGCCCATGCCGTCGTGGGCCGAGAGGCGGTGGAAGCCGTCGATCTCGCTAACGCCATTGAGATTGCGCACCTGCTTTCACAGACGCTCGACATGCCTCAACGACCCGACGCCATCGCGATCACCGACTTATTCGGTAACGCGCTGTTTTCCGGCATCATTGATGCCGACGTGACCACTAGAGAAAGGCCACGATCATGACCCGATACATAGATGAAATCGAACGGGAGCGGCACGACCGCGCGATCAGCGTCTGGGACAATGAAGGCGGTGCATCCGCCCGCGCACCAGGCGACGAACAATATGGCCGCCGGATCGAAGCCGACCGGTCCTGGACCATCTATCATGTCTTCACCGGCGTTCCAGCCAGCCGCGAAGGGCAGGAGATGATCGGCCTTAGCCACTCGGCCGCAACCGACGGGATGCTTTCCCTCAATCGTCGGAATGATGTGCGACGCAAGGAGCACATGAACGGGTTTATGCGTGTACCACTGCTGCTGCAAACGGCAAGGGCAGATCAACGATGACCCTTGAATTCCTGAACCCCAGCCGCAGCTTCGACGAAGTGCGCAACGCCATTCGCTTTATCGGGCACGACGGCATGTTCGAAGTGCCGTTCTTTGTCGAAGTGGAAGCGCTCGCCAGGTCCCCTGCTGAATTGCGCAGCACTGAGGTGTCGGAAGAGATGTATCTCTCGACCTTCGATGCGACGCGCAGTTCGATCCACGATGTCGCCCGCGAGGCCTACTCGCATCGTCGCCAAACCTCCTATACGCTGACCGCTGCCGATTTCCGGTAAAGACACCACTCAATGCTGATCCGCTACGGGTATGAGATCACACTGACCTGCCAGCAGCCGACAGCCCTGGTGTGTCTGCTGTCGGTGCACGAGGATCGCGCGGCTGACATACGGGTGCCGGAGACGACGTTCACCACACCCGATGTGCACGTATCGACCTACCGCGATCTCTTCGGCAACAAATGCCGGCGGCTGGTCGCGCCTGCGGGCGACCTGACGATGTGGGGTGATGCCACGATCGAGGACGACGGCAGGCCGGACGGGATTGTGCCGGGTGCCCGGGAACTGCCGGTGCCGGACTTGCCGGACGATTGCCTCGTCTACCTCATGGGCAGCCGCTACTGCGAAACCGACCGTCTCAGCCAGACCGCTTGGGACCTGTTCGGCAAGATGCCGCCCGGTTGGAGCCGGGTGCAGGCGATCTGCGATTTCGTCCACAACCACATCCGCTTCGACTACATGCAGGCTCGATCTACGCGGACGGCGTTCGAGGCGTTCCATGAGCGCGTTGGCGTTTGTCGCGATTTCGCGCATCTTGCGGTCACGTTCTGCCGATGCCTCAACATCCCCGCTCGCTATGTCAACGGCCATCTCGGCGACATTGGTGTGCCGGTTGTCGATCCCATGGATTTCAGCGCCTGGATGGAAGTGTTCCTCGATGGCGAATGGCACACCTTCGATCCGCGCAACAACGTCCCTCGGATCGGCAGAATCGTGGTGGCGCGCGGCCGCGACGCAGCCGACATACCGCTCGTCAATTCCTTCGGACCACACGTCCTGAAGGGGTTTAGGGTATGGACCTACGAGATCGCAGGAACAAGCTGATGCTGTCGATGTGCATGTTCCCAAACTCGGTAAGATCCCGACCGAGTCCAGGCTATCAATGCGCGCTTTAGCGCTCCCCTATTGAATTTCGTTAGGTCGCTGACATCAGGGGCACAGCTGCCATTCACAGCCGCACAAGTGGCTACTGCGAAGGATCAAGGCGACTAATCGACGGTAAGCGATTCGAACTTTTTTACCGCCAAACGCCGCCTTTTCTACGCATTCCGATATACAGGCTATCCTCT
Source organism: Shinella pollutisoli (assembly GCF_024609765.1). Taxonomy (GTDB): domain Bacteria; phylum Pseudomonadota; class Alphaproteobacteria; order Rhizobiales; family Rhizobiaceae; genus Shinella; species Shinella pollutisoli. Next base: position 36,461 of record NZ_JANFDG010000002.1, on the reverse strand, counting down.
CTTCCCTTTTACAGGCGTAGTTTCGGCGGCTGGAGCGTATTGTGGAGGGTAATCGGCGGTATTTGGCGCGCCGCACCAGGTGATGATGATAGCTACGTTTACGCTATAGCCCTCTCATGATGGTCACCTCTGGATGAGCGCACGGCTATTCTGACACCGGAACAAAATCCGATGCAAGGTGGGGAGTAAACGACCTGGCGGGTGTGCTGCGCGCGTCTGTTTCTGACGACGATTGATCAAACTCTCATCCGCGGATTGGCTACCGCACGACCCTTTTCCGTCGTGGACGTTCCTCCGGCTCCAAAACGGGCGTCGTAAAATACTGCCCCAGGGCTATATCGAGGATTGTCCGCGTCAATCAGGGCGCGCAGCACGCCAGCCAGGCCGTAATGTCAACGATCCGATCTTCTCCTTCCCGTTTGTCCGCTCATTCGTGAGCGGCTAACTGCAGCGAGTGTCAGACCGGCCTTGAGGCCGGCTCGGGCGTATGGCGGGCGATGTACGAGATGAAGCCCGCCAGCTCCCGCGCGACCGCCGCCACGATCTTTGCCGCGTGCTTGCCCGTTGCGGCCAGGCGGCGGAACTTCGCGCACAGGCGGGCCTGCGCCTTCCAGGCGATGGCCCGGATTTGATCGGGAAGTTTGGCGCTGCGTTCGCGCAATGCGCGCCCCTCCCGCGCAGGATAGCGGTATTGCCATGCGGATTCGATCAGCATGGTTCGGGCGGCAGCGTTGCCGGTCCGGGTGAGTTCGCCGCGCCTGGTCCGCGTTCCGCTCGAATGCTCGGCCGGCACGAGGCCCAACCAGGCCATCAACTGCTTCGGACTGTCGAACCGGTGCAGATCGCCGATCTCCGCGACAAGCGTTACGGCCGCGATGAACCTGATTCCGCGCAGCGCCTGAAGCGCCGTGACGACCTGGGCCAGCGGCCAATCCAGAACCGCTTCCTCAAGAACCTGCTCCAGCCGCGCGCAACGCTCCTCCAGTTCATGGATGCGGCGCTTGTATTCCTCATAGACGAACTGCTGGTGCGCAAAGGCAAAGTGCTGGTCCGAGAGCCAGCGCCAGTGCATGCGGCCCCATATGGCCTTTCCCGGATACCGGCGGTCGTGCCGCAGCAGGAAGCTTTTCAGCGTATTCTTCGCCGATACGAGGTCCTGCTTCGCCTGCCGGCGTGCCCTCACCACGTCGCGGATCGCCTCATGCGCCTCGTCCGGCACCCACACGGCAGTGAGTTCACCGGCGCGCAGAAGTCGGGCCAGCGTCTGCGCATCGCGGCGATCGGTCTTCACCCGGTCATTCGGCCGACGCGGCATCGAGGACGGCGAGATCACGACGCAGTCGATCCCGAGACGCTTCAGGAACCGGTAGATCACGAATCCGCACGGGCCGGATTCATAGCAGACCTTCAGCGTCGCGCCGTCCTTGCCGATGCTCGCCAGAGCCTTGGCGAGGGCATCGCCGCTGTTGGGAACAGTTCCGAAGAACCGCACCTCCCGGTCGTTCCCCTCAACAGCAACCGCAATCGATATCGTGTCTCGATGAACATCAAGACCGATGTATTTCGTCAAAATCGTCATGACTTCTTCCTTCCGTTGCACATTCCTCAATGCACAACATCCAGAAGCCCCAGCACGCAGGGCAAGTGACCATCATAGGGTCTCTAAATCTATCCTGGATGAACGGGATGCCAGGCAGTCCCTCACGCTCCTTGCGAGGTCGTTATGATTTAGGCATTGTAGCCAAAATGGCTACTTTGGGGCGATTCTCGTGAAAAGTATGGCTGCGAAGGACGCGAAAAACGCCTTCGGCATGTTGATTGATCTGGCGCGTTCAGAGCCCGTCACGATTGAGAAGCATGGCCGAAAGGTTGTTGTTGTCATGGCTGTTGAGGAGTTCGAGCGATTGAAGGCGCTCGATGCCCGTATTCAAAGTAGCAAAGTAGTTGAGAAGGAGCGTAACTAAAAATGGCGTTAAAGAAATCAGAGTTATACAGCTTTCTCTGGTCGAGCTGCGACGAGCTGCGCGGCGGAATGGACGCTAGCCAGTATAAGGATTACGTCCTCTCCCTTCTGTTCATTCGCTACATCAGCGACAAATACGCCGACGTTCCCTATGCGCCGATCACGGTGCCGAAGGGATCGAGTTTTAACGACATGGTGGCCCTCAAGGGCACGCCCGACATCGGCGACCAGATCAATAAAAAGATCATCGCGCCGCTGGCGAAGGCGAACCAGCAATTGTCCCAAGCGGATTTTCCCGACTTCAACGAGCCGACCAAGCTGGGCGACGGCAAGGAAAAGGTCGAACGGCTCACAAACCTGATAGCCATTTTCGAGGATCCGGCCCTCGACTTTTCGTCGAACCGGGCGGATGGCGACGACATTCTGGGCGATGCCTACGAATATCTGATGCGCCATTTCGCGACCGAGAGCGGCAAGAGCAAGGGGCAGTTCTATACCCCGGCAGAAGTCAGCCGTACCATGGCGCAGATGCTCGGCATCCGTCACGCGAAAACCTCCGCAGACACGACCGTCTATGACCCTACCTGCGGCTCCGGCTCGTTGCTGTTGAAGGTCGCGGACGAGGCCGGCAGCAATGTCACGCTCTACGGGCAGGAGAAAGATTCCGCCACAAGCGGTCTCGCCCGCATGAACATGATCCTGCACAACACGCCGACGGCGCTCATCATGCAGGGCAACACCCTGACGGACCCGAAATTCCGTGACGGCGACACGGTCAAAACCTTTGATTACGTCGTCGCCAATCCGCCCTTCAGCGACAAGCGCTGGAGCACGGGCCTCGATCCGCTGCATGACCCTCATGACCGTTTCAAAGGGTTTGGCGTGCCGCCCGCCAAGCAGGGCGACTATGCCTATCTACTGCACATCGTCCGATCCCTGAAAAGCACCGGCAAGGGCGCCTGCATCCTACCGCACGGTGTTCTGTTCCGCGGAAACGCCGAAGCTGAAATTCGCCGCAACCTTGTCCGCAAGGGCTATATCAAGGGGGTCATCGGCCTGCCGGCGAACCTGTTTTACGGCACCGGCATCCCGGCCTGCATCGTCGTCATCGACAAGGAAGATGCGCAGGCGCGCCGGGGCATCTTCATGATCGACGCCAGCCAGGGCTTCATGAAGGACGGCCCGAAAAACCGGCTCCGTTCCCAAGACACCCACAAAATCGTCGATGCCTTCACGCGCCGACTCGACATCCCCGGCTTCTCGCGCATGGTCTCTTTTGATGAGATCGAGAAGAACGAATTCAACCTGAACCTGCCGCGTTATATCGACAGCCAGAAACAGCAGGACCGGCAGGATATCGAGGGTCATCTGCGCGGCGGCATTCCGCAAGCCGATATCGACGCGCTCAAGGCCTATTGGGATGTTTGTCCGGGCCTGAAGAAAGCGCTCTTCAAAGAATGCAGGCCCGGTTATGTTGAACTGGCGATCGACAAGGGCACGATCAAATCCACCATCTTTGGGCATCCTGAATTCACCGCCTTCATGCAGGGCATGAACAAGCATTTCAATGTCTGGCGGGTGCGCAGCGCGGACAAGTTGAAGGCGCTCAAGGCCGGGCATCACCCGAAGGATGTGATTTTCGACCTCTCCGAGGATTTGTTGGCGCATTACACCGGCCGGTCGCTGATCGACAAATACGATGTCTACCAGCATTTGATGGATTACTGGGCGGAGGTCATGCAGGACGACTGCTACCTGATCGCCGCCGATGGCTGGAAGGCCGAGACCTACCGGATTGTCGAGAAGGACAAGAAGGGCAAGGAGAAGGATCGCGGCTGGGCCTGCGACCTAGTCCCGAAATCGCTGATTGTCGCGCGCTACTTCGCCAACGAGCAGGCGGCCATCGACGACATGACAGCGCAGCTCGAATCCGCCTCAGCCGCCCTCGCTGAACTGGAGGAAGAGAACGGCGGCGAAGACGGCGCATTCGCCGAACTCGATAAGGTCAATAAGGCCAATGTCGCCGCGCGCCTGAAGGAGATCAAGGGCGATAAGAGCGCCAAGGAAGAGGCGGCGATCCTGAATGAATGGCTAAAGCTTTCCGCCCGCGAATCCGAACTGAAGAAGGAAATCAAGGAAGCGGAGGCCGCGCTCGACCTTGCGGCGTACAAAAAATACCCGAAACTCTCACAGGACGAGATCAGGGTGCTGGCGGTGGACGACAAGTGGTTGGCGGCGATCGACGCCCGCATACACGGGGAGATGGACCGGATTAGTCAGGCCCTGACGCAACGGATACAAAATCTCGCGCAACGCTATGAAGTTCGGCTGCCCGATCTGGTTGCCAACGTTGCGGCGCTCGATGCCAAGGTTAGCGGACACCTGAAGCGTATGGGGTTCGCCTGGTGATGGAAGCGCTTGCAAGAGATCAAAGCCGGGTAGACGTCCTGACAGAAAATTCGGGACCTATTGGCGGCAAGCAAACGGACATCGGAACGATTCCCGATGGTTGGGACGTGCTGCCGCTATCGCAGCTTCTCGATTTTCAGAATGGCTTCAATGCTGAAAAATCCTCATACGGAGCCGGCGTTCCCTTCGCCAACGTCCTTGAGGTCATAACAAAAGACCATTTGACCGAAGCAGACATTCCGGGGCGCGTCACGGTCAATGCTGCTCAGCTCCAAACCTTTCTCGTTCGCCCAGGCGACATCCTGTTCAACAGAACATCGGAAACGCAGGATGAGTTAGGTCTCGCATCAGTCTATGTCGGAAACGCCCAGATCATATTTGGCGGGTTCGTGATCCGGGGCCGGATCAAGTCAAATCGGCTTAACGCCACTTGCGCCGGGTATCTGCTCCGCGCGCCTGCCGTCCGCAGGCAAATCATCTCAAGAGGCCAAGGGGCCGTCCGTGCCAATATCGGCCAGTCCGAGCTTGGCTCCGTGATGATTCCCCTGCCGCCAACCCATGATCAGGCGGTAATCGCTGAGGCATTGGCCGATGCGGATAGGTTGATAGAGGAACTTGAACAGGTCCTCCTTAAGAAGCGCCAGATCAAAAACGGCGTGATGCAAGAACTGCTTTCGGGTCAAAGGCGGCTGCCTGGTTTCGTGGGCGAGTGGGGCCGCCAGAGTTTCGGCGAGGTTTTTGAATTCTTACCGACTGCAACCAACTCACGCGCTGATTTGAATGCGGCTGGAGATACCTACTACATCCACTACGGTGATATTCATACGCGGTTCCATAGCCATCTGAACTTGCGGCATCAGAAGCCACCGAGAATCTTGCGTCAGAAGTGCCGGAATGCAGCATATGTCTGTAATGGCGATTGGATAATGGCAGACGCATCGGAGGATTTTGATGGTGTTTGCAAATCAGTAGAAGTGCTGGGCCTGTCTGAGGGTGACAAGGTAGTATCGGGTCTTCACACCTTCCTGTTACGGGAAAAGTCGCCAACTTTTGTTTCGGGTTTCAAAGGTCATCTCGGTAATCTGAAATCGCTCCGCGATCAGTATTTGAAAGTCATGACCGGCATGAAAGTGTTTGGGGTTTCAAAGACAGCATTGCGTGATCTTGCGCTGCCTATCCCAAAGCCGCAAGAACAAGAGGCGATCGTCAGCATATTGAGCGACATGGAAGCGGATATTTCCGCGCTTGAGGCTCGACTCGCCAAGGCACGATTAATCAAACAAGGCATGATCCAGAAACTGCTGACCGGGGGGTGTGGCTAGTATGAAGATTTCGACTATTCTCGACCACATCGATAACGGGCATATGGCCTTGCCTGAATTCCAGCGCGGGTATGTCTGGAATCGGGAGCAGGTGAAAGGCCTGTTCGACTCCCTTTATCGCCGCCACCCCGTCGGCGGTCTGCTCGTGTGGGCGACAGAATCGAAGACGGCTGCGCATCGCGGCGATGGTCAACTTGCCGCCGGTGTCGTGAAGCTGCTTCTGGATGGCCAACAGCGCATGACGTCGCTATATGGCGTTGTTCGTGGTCAGCCTCCCAAGTTCTTCGATGGAAACGCCCAAGCCTTTACGGGTCTGCACTTTCATCTCGATAACGAGACGTTCGGCTTCTATCAGCCGGTAAAAATGAAAGATGATCCGCTTTGGATCGACGTGACGGAGTTGATGAAGGCGGGTAATGCCGGATTGGGCGCTTACGTGGCCCGCATAAGCGCGATCCCGGAATTGGCGTCGCTGGTCGGCGAGTATGTCGGCCGATTGAGCAAGCTTCTCAGCATCACCGACATCGATCTTCATATTGAGGAAGTGACCGGCGCGGACAAGTCGCTGGAGGTCGTCGTCGATATCTTTAACCGCGTGAACAGCGGCGGCACCAAGCTCTCAAAAGGCGATCTGGCGCTCGCAAAGATCTGCGCCGACTGGCCCGATGCCCGCGACACCATGAAGGCGAAACTCGCGGAGTGGAAAGCTGCCGGCTACGATTTTAATCTCGATTGGCTCCTGCGATCCGTAAACACGGTCCTGACGGGGGAAGCGAAATTTTCGTATCTGCATGAGAAGGGGGCCGAGGATATTCAGGTCGGCCTCAAGCGGGCAACGAAGCACATCGATAGCTGTCTGAACATGATCGGCGGGCGGCTGGGGATCGATCACGATCAGGTCTTTTTCGGTCGATTCGGTGTGCCGGTCATGGTGCGCTATCTCGACAAGAAAAACGGCGCCCTGGATGAGAAAGAGCGCGACAAGCTGCTTTTCTGGTTTGTGCAATCCGGCATGTGGGGCCGCTTCTCCGGGTCAACGGAGACGGTCATCGATCAGGATTTGGAAGCCTTAGAGGGTGCAGAAGGAGGTCTCGACAAACTTCTGGCGCAACTGCGTATGTGGCACGGCGGGTTGCGAGTGGAGCCGGGGCACTTCACGGGCTGGAGCCTTGGCGCGCGTTTTTATCCGGTGCTGTACATGCTGACGCGCATGGGGGCGGCACGCGACTGGGGTACGGGTCTGGCTCTAAAAGCTTCGCTTCTCGGCAAGATGAGCCGTCTGGAAGTTCATCACATCTTCCCTAAGGCGCAGCTTTACAAGCGCGACTTCAAGCGAGCCGAGGTGAACGCGCTCGCCAATTTCTGTTTCCTGACCAAGGATACGAATCTGATCATCAGCGACCGGCTGCCGGAGGAATATTTCCCGGAGATCGAGAAGGCACACCCCGGCGCGCTGGCATCGCAATGGATTCCGGACGACCCGGCCTTGTGGAAGATCGAAAATTTCCGCGCCTTCCTTGAAGCCCGTAAAGCGCTTCTGGCGACCGAGGTAAACAAGCGCATGGAGGAGCTGCTGCATGGCGATACGCACTGGCTTGAAGGCCCTGCGGCCTCAATGCCCGTGTCGTTCGCGGTCGTGGGCGGCATCACCAGCGAGGAAGAAGAACAGCAGCTTGAAAACATCAACGTCTGGATGGATGAGCAAGGCCTGCCGCGCGGCACCATCGCTTATGACTTCTCCGATCCCGAAACCGGCGAGCAGCGCGCCGTTTTCGATCTGGCCTGGCCGAACGGCATCCAGGAAGAGTTGAGCCAGCCGGTGGCCGTGCTGCTTAACGAAAGCAGCGACGTAATCGCCATTGCGAGCCAGGCGGGATTCCGTTGTTTCCAGACGGCTGCCGAGCTTAAGCGCTACGTCGAGACCGATATCCTGGTACAGGAAGAAGCCGCATGAGCGATATCGGCAAACCGGAGCGCGCGACGCAGAAGCGCGTCATTGAGCTGTTTCGTGATGAGCTGGGCTATCGCTTCCTGGGTGACTGGTCGGATCGGGACGGCAACAGCAATATCGAAGAGGATTTGCTGACCGCGTCGCTGACCCGACGCGGATACAGTCCGGGGCAGATCAGCGCCGCCATCTACCGGCTGCGCACGGAGGCCGACAACAACAGCCGCAGCCTCTATGCCAACAATCACGCGGTCTACAATCTTCTGCGCTATGGCGTTCCGGTGAAGGAGGAAGCCGGCAAGGTCACGGAAACGGTCCATATCGTTGAATGGGATGATCCTGTACTGAACGATTTCGCCATTGCCGAGGAGGCCACGCTGAAGGGCGGACTGGAGCGGCGGCCCGACCTTCTCCTGTACCTGAACGGCATCGCCATCGGGATGATCGAGCTGAAAAACAGTCGCGTCAGCATCAGCGACGGCATTCGGCAGTCCTTGTCGAACCAGTTACCGGAATTCAATCAGGGCTTTTTCAGCACCGTCCAGTTCGTGTTCGCTGGCAACGATACCGAGGGCTTGCAGTACGGGACGATCGGCACACCTGAAAAGTTCTTCCTGAAATGGAAGGAGGACGAACAGGACGACACACGGTTCAAGCTGGACAAATACCTGCTGCGCATGTGTGGGAAGGATCGGATTCTGGAGTTGATGCACGATTTCGTGCTGTTCGACGGCGGCGTGAAAAAGCTGCCGCGTGTCCATCAGTATTTCGGAATCAAGGCCGCGCAGGATTATGTCCGTGAGCGCAAGGGCGGCATCATCTGGCACACGCAGGGCAGCGGCAAGAGCATCGTCATGGTACTGCTCGCCAAATGGATTCTGGAGAATAATCCCCATGCCCGCGTCGTGGTCATCACAGATCGCGACGAACTCGACAAGCAGATCGAGCGCGTGTTCCGGGATGCCGGCGAACAGGTCAAACGCACCAGCAGCGGTCGCGATCTCATGACCCAGCTCGGCCAAGCAACGCCGCGCTTGCTGTGCTCGCTCGTCCATAAATTTGGCCGAAAGGATGTGGACGATTTCGACGCCTTTATCCGCGAGCTGGAATCGCAGCCCAGCAAGACGGTCGGGGAGGTATTCGTTTTCGTCGATGAATGCCACCGTACACAGAGCGGCAGGTTACACAAGGCGATGAAGGCGATGATGCCGAACGCGGTATTCGTCGGCTTTACGGGTACGCCGCTTCTGAAAAAGGACAAGCAGACGAGCCTTGAGGTGTTCGGCGGCTACATCCACACCTACAAATTCAGCGAGGCCGTCGAGGATGAGGTCGTCCTCGATCTTGTCTACGAAGCCCGCGACATCGACCAGCGCCTGGGGTCGGAAGACAAAATTGACCAGTGGTTCGAGGCGAAAACGCGGGGCCTCAACGACTGGCAGAAGGATGAGCTGAAAAAGAAATGGGGCACGATGCAGAACGTGCTCAGTTCACGTTCGCGCATGGACCGCGTCGTCAGCGATATCGTCTTCGATTTCAGCGTCAAGCCGCGCCTGTCCAGCGAGCGCGGCAACGCGATCCTCGTCTCCTCCAGCATCTATGAGGCCTGCAAATATTTCTCGTTGTTCCAGAAAACGCCGTTCCGCGGAAAATGCGCGCTGGTCACGTCCTATAATCCGAACGCGCAGGACATTACGAAAGAAGAGACGGGCGCCAACACCGACACGGACCGGCAGTTCATCTACAATACCTATATCGAGCTGCTGAAAGATATCGAGCCCATGCCGGGCTTGTCGAAGACGGAAGCCTACGAAGAGACGGCAAAGGCGCTGTTCAACAAAGAACCGGCGAACATGAAGCTGTTGATCGTTGTCGATAAGCTTCTCACCGGCTTCGACGCGCCGCCCTGCACCTATCTCTATATCGACAAGTCGATGCAGGATCATGGGCTGTTCCAGGCCATCTGCCGCACCAACCGGCTTGACGGTGAGGACAAGGATTTCGGCTACATCGTCGATTACAAAGACCTGTTCAAGAAGGTCGAGAATGCCATTGCGGTGTACACGTCGGAACTCGACCGCTCGGCTGGCGGCCCCGATCCCGATGTTCTGCTGCATGATCGGCTGAAAAAAGGGAAGGAGCGGTTCGACCAGGCGCTGGAGAGTATCGTGCTCTTGTGCGAACCCGTGGAACCGCCGAAGGGCGAACTGGAGTACATCCATTTCTTCTGCGGCAACACGGAAATCCCGTCCGATCTCAAGGAGCGCGAGCCGCAACGTGCCGCTCTCTACAAAGCTACCGCCAGCCTCGTACGCGCCTACGCCAACATAGCCGATGAGATGGCCGCCGCAGGTTACAGCATCGCCGATGTCGCGCGGATCAAGACGCAGGTCGAGCACTATTTGAATGCCCGCGACACCGTACGTCTTGCGAGCAGTGAAAGTCTCGACCTGAAGGCTTACGAGGCCGACATGCGGCACCTGATCGACACCTATATCGAGGGTGACGAGCCGCGCAAAATCTCGCCATTTGACGGGATGAGCCTGCTTGAACTGATCGTGAAGACAGGAATTGCCGAGGCCATTTCATCCCAGCTTGGTGGGCTCAAAGGCAACAAGGATGCCATTGCCGAGACCATTGAAAACAATGTCCGCAGCAAGATCATCAAGGAGCATCTGAACGATCCAGCCTTCTACGAGAGGATGTCAGCGCTGCTGGACGAGATCATAGCCAACCGCAAGGCAAAAGCGGTCGAGTACGAAGGATATCTCAAGCGTATCGCCGAAATCGCGCAGCGCATCGAGATGGGGCAAGCCCACGAAGCGCCGCCGAGCCTGAACACGCCGGGCAAGCGCGCCCTTTACAACAATCTGGGCCAGGACGAAGAATTGGCGCTCAAGGTGGACGAGGCGGTGAGAAGCAGTCGTCCGGATGGCTGGCGCGGGGTCCAGCCGCGCGAGCAGCAGATCAAAGCGGCCCTTTACAGGGTGTTACAGGACTTTGCCGAGGTCGAGCGCGTGTTCCTTATTATCAAGGCTCAGAAGGAGTATTGATGATCACGCAGCTCGATCTCGGCGGCGTTTCGGTGGACGTGGTGCTCAAGGATATCAAGAACGTCCATCTAAGCGTCTATCCGCCGACCGGGCGCGTCCGTATATCGGCACCTTATCGAATGAGTCTCGAAAACATCCGGCTTTTCGCAATTTCCAAGCTCGGATGGATCAAGAAGCATCAATCGAAACTGTTGTCGCAGGAGCGGGAGTCTCCGCGTGAATATCTAGAGCGAGAGAGCCACTATTTATGGGGGCAGCGCTATCTGCTGCATTTGTCCGATGTGGTTGATGGCACCGGGGTTGTGGTCGAGTATCGGCATATCGTTCTTCACGCCGGAGACGATACACCAACGCAGAAAAGACAGGCGCTGCTCGACGATTTCTACCGGCGCGAACTCAAGGATGCGGCACGGCCGATCATTGCCAGATGGGAGAAGGAACTCGATGTTCGCGTTGACCGCTTTTTCGTGCAACGCATGAAAACCAAGTGGGGCAGCAGCAGTCCGCGCCTGCGGACCATCAGGCTCAATCTCGAACTCGCGAAGAAGCCTGCCGAATGTCTCGACTATGTCATCTTGCACGAAATGCTGCATTTTCTCGTTCCCGATCACAGCGCCCGCTTCATCGATGCGATGGACCAGAAAATGTCGAACTGGCGCCTGATCCGGCAAACCCTCAACGAAGCGCTCTTATCCTACGGCGAGCCGTGTAATTGATTGCGCCACAGCCTGCATCACGCGGTCTTATTGCACATAATACTTGGCGTCGCGGTTATCGAAGGCCGGGCGTGTGCCCTCCAGCACATCGACAAGGTAACGGTTGATTGCCGGGGATTCAATTGCGCCCATCGTGTAGATCACTGCATTGCCCGCCGACCGGTCGATATGGGCGTGGATGATCTGTTCGGCATCGCACACGACTGCGATGTTCGGGCTATGCGTCACCATGATGATCTGGCGGCGCTTCTTTACGTCCTTAATGACTGGGATCAGCAGTCGGTAGACTGTCTGGCTGTCGAGATTTTCTTCGGGCTGGTCCACAATGATGGGTTTGTTACTCTTGTCCACCAACAGGTAGAACACCAGGAGCAACGTGCCGCGCTCTCCCGGCGACAGGTGGCTTAAATCCTTGCCGTCCAGCTTCAGCGAATATTCAGGCTCAAGATAGCCGAAGCTCCAGAGGAAATCGTAAAGGTCCTTGACCTCGACATTCTTGCGCAGCTGCGAAGCGATGCCGGTCGGAGTCTTCTGAGCCGTGCGCATGTCGAATTCCAGATGCTGGATGAGCTTCTCGACAAGCGCCAGGGCGTCGGTGGCCTCGTTCACGTTGAAATCGGCGCACAATTCCTCAAGAACGGCAGCGCCTTTTTCTTTCCCATAGAACGATCCGGCATTGCCCTGTGAGACGTAGCGGTCGAACAGGTCGGCTTGCAGCGTTCGTTCGACAATGCTGCTCTCGAAGGTCAGCTTGAAGCCTTCCTTAATAATCACGCTGGCGGTTATCAACTCCTGCACCGCGGAGAACAGTTCTTTGTACACGTCGCGGATGGCTGCGACGCATTTGTGAATTTGTGCGGCGATCTCACGGCGCTGCTTCCGCAGTTGCTCGATGTCAGCCGGGAGGCCGGTTTTCACGTAATCGATTTGGGCGTCATACCATTTCAGGGATTCGGGTTTGTCCGCGCTGCCCTCAATGGCCTGTTTCTTTTCCTGCCAGGCGCGCAGTGCCTCGTTGTATTCCTGAAATCGCTTATTCGGCGCGTCCAGCTTATCCTGGAGGGCCTTGATCCGTTCAAGGCACGCGATCTTTTGCGCAGGCAGACCTTCCGTATTGTTCGCGTCAAGATCCGTGTCCGCCTTTTCCTTGTCCGCCACCAGCTTGTCGCGGGCATCACTCAGTGTCGCTTTGTTCAGCGTCATGGCGATGATGGTCTCGAAGCTGAGGCCCAATTTTTCGAGATCGGGCGCGGTTTCACGCTTGAGCCGGCTGAAATCGCTCTCGAAATTGTCGATCCGGCCCTCGACCTTGCGGGCGAGCGCGATTTTTTCCGTCAGGGTCTTTTGTTGTTGCTGGCGCTCTTCGGTCTTCGCTTCGATCCCGTTCAAAGTTTCGCGCTCTTTGGCAAGGTCAGCAGCGATGGCGTCATAGGCCGCTTTCTGTTCAGGACTGACTTCACCGGGCTGCTCGACCTTCGACGGCTCATTTTCAACATGCGCTTTCAGTTCCTGCTGCCTTTGCCGGAGCAGGGCGGCAAGCCGGGTCACATAGTCGGCACCGGCTTTTTCTTCCAGCCGCACTAGATCGATATTGATACAAGAAATCTCGCGCCGCGCGTTCTCTATCTGGCCCTTCAGCTCTTCGGTTTTGTATTGGATCAGCTCATCGAGCGTTTCCTTGCCGAGCTTGTCAGCATCGCTGATGTGCGAAAAGATCACCTTGCGCAGTTCAGCTTGAAACTCGCTCTGCTGGCCCGGTTCCGTTTCAGTACAGACCTTCTCAAGATACGTTTGCGGAATGTAGCGGACGCGCTCGACGCCATTTATATCCGGCCGAGCGTTCAGCGGAACCGCGCTTTCGGTGCCGTCAATCCATACCGGCCGCGCTTCAAACTGTTTGGCAAGCTTGCCGTTGCGTTCGCAGAACCGAGCCTTGTTCAGGAACGAAAAATGCGTGGGGTCGCAATGTGTGTTCCCGGATACCGCCAAGATATCGGCGAGCGCGCTTTTCCCGCTGCCCTTGTTGCCAATGATCGCGACCATGTCGGCGTTGAGCGGCAGGTCGGAGTCGAACCACGTATCCGTGGTATCCGCGTCCACCATCCTGGTTACACGCAGCCGGTCGATATAGCGCGTCGGGTTGGCGCGGACCTCCTCCAGCTTGGGCGGCAACTTGCCGATGTAGACACGATCTTCCGGCTCGTTAATGATCTGCCGCAGACCGCCGAAAGTTGGGTCCGCCTTGATCCAGCAGTATTTGTCTACAGCTTGGGAAGCCTGATCCTTTAGTTTCCCCAGCTCGTCGTTGACGTTATGAGAGTCGCTGCCCTTGACGCAGGGCTTCCGACTGCGGAACCAGCCGCGATACTCTTCCTCCGTATAAGTGGTGTCCTTCCAGAGGAAGAAATCGGCCTGCTTCTTGTTCGACGAGCCGAGGATGTCGGCGTTGTAGATCAGGTTTTCCTTGAACAGCTTGTCCGCCCTCGGGTTGATGCCATCGGCGCCGCCATATTCGTCATAGGGAAGCCAGACGAGGAACCTATCCCGGAAACTGCCATCGCTGCGGAGATCATTGAGAACTCCATTGAAATCGACAGCCACGTCATCGAGCAGAAACTGGCTATCACTATACCGATTACCGATGGAGCTGCCCTTGACTTGTTGGCTCTTCAGGAAAGTTTCGATGTTTTCAGGATCGACGGCCGGGTCAAAGATCAAATGGAAATTAATGCGCTGGCCGGCACCCTTCTTGTTGACCAGCACGTTCGTCATGCGGCATTCGACAACCGGAATCAGCGTCTTTTCCCGCAGCTTTTCGAGTGACTCACGATAGGCTTTGTTACCATCCGTACCGGAGAGGTCGGCTAGCCGGCGCAGAATCTCCCGATAGCCCGCCACCGAGAAATAGTCGTTGATGCCGATGACATCGCAGTCGGCATTGCCGAGTTGGATGACGAACTGGTTGTAGTCGCCTTTGAAACCGTGCGAAGCTGGGCTGTGAACATGCAGGTCCCATTTGCGCCATTCGGAGCCTCGCGGCCAAGTCCATTCCGTCACGCGATTTCCCCCATAGTATTTCACAGCCGGTTCCCCGCAACCGAATCTCCGGTACTATACGCGAACAGTAACAAGGCGTGCAGCAGGCTGGTTTACCAGAATAATCGGCTTTCAATCCACAGTTCGCCTCCACCGTGAGCGCGCACCCCGGACTTACCTGCTTTCGGCGAGGCCGAGGGGCGCTTGAGCACGCGCTTCTCGGCACCGACGCGGACACCCTGATGGCGCTGATCCAGCATCGGAATTACCGGATCGTCTTCGGCATTGTGACGCGTAATGACCCAGGGGCGAGGTCGCTGAACTTACCCTTATTCTCCCGAATCAGCTTTATGCACAGCATGAAGGCTCTGCGGCTTATGGATGTACAGGGAAATGAGATTCTTATCGCAGACCAAGTTGCGGCAGCGGAAGGTCGAAAGAAAAAGCGAAGGATGAAGGAAGCCGCTGTCGAGGCGCAGCCAGTCGAGGTCGAGGCGGCAGAATAGTCGCGCTGATAAACTGGCTCACCTTTCGCTGACGCTCACGCCGAGCCAGCTTACTAAGGGCGCAGCCCCCGCGCGGCGCAAGAAAACTCTCCGGCCTTTCGCGGCATAAACGGCCGCTCCCCGCAAGCGGGGCCCTTCCATTTATTCCACGGTGCCAAAGAGTTGTCTGGCACCTTACTACCCCGATCTCGCCGACGGGCAAGGGTTCAGGAGCGGCGCTTCGCTGCTCTGAACCCCAAACCCGAAGGAACAGAGATATGACCAGCGCAGCCGACAGCAATCCTCGCATCTATATTGCCTGCCTTGCCGCCTATAATAACGGCTATTTGCATGGAGCGTGGATCGACGCGGATCAGGACGTGGACGAAATCAGGGACGAGATTGCGGCCATGCTCGCACGGTCCCCCATCGAGCACGCGGAGGAATATGCCATCCATGATTATGAGGGCTTCGAGGGCGCCGCGATTAGCGAATATGCGGGCATCGACACCGTAGCACGCATGGGCGCTTTCATCGCAGAACATGGCGCACTTGGCGCGGGCCTGCTGGAGCAGTTCAGCGGCGACATGGAACAAGCCGAAACCACCTTGCAGGATTGCTATCATGGTCAGTTCGCCAGCCTAGCCGACTACATGGAGGAATTGACCACCGAGAGCGTCACGATCCCCGAGGCGCTGCGCTACTATGTCGATTGGGACGCGATGGCGCGCGACGCAGAAATGGGCGGCGACCTGTTCACCATCGAAACCGCACACGGCGAGGTGCATGTGTTTTCCAGCAGATGAGAACATGACTGCTTGTCCGTGCTCATACGGGCTGGCATCGCGAAAGCACCGGCTGTCGCCAACCCAAAAGCAACAGAACAATGATCGGGTTAGCCGCTCAAGGTATCTGCTTTAAGCGTCTTCTATATTTCCAGTGATCCTTGAACCTCTCTTTGCCGGGCGCTGCCCAGCATCCCGGCTTGGGGAGGTGACGCCATGCTCAGCATCGATTGGCGATCTCCGGCGGCATACGGGCACACAAAACACATCCCTGCCGCTGGTTTCGCTTGGGAATATTTGCGCCGGAACGACGAATATCGTCGGGACTGCCGGACCATCGGATTGACCGAAAGGGCGGCTGCCCGCGACCTTGACGCTTTCGAGGATCGCTGGGGTTTGCGATTTCCCGTGCGATCCCGACGCGCCGCATGATCGTGAAACGCCGATCTGGAGCCCGCGATTTCAACCGCAAGCCGTGAGGTTGTCTCCGGTCGATCACGAGGGCGACGACACCGAACCGATATTGACGTTGGCGCATCTCGACGGCCTCGACCTGCGCCGCGCTGTCGATGGCTGGCACGGCATCTGGCATGTGGATGGCGTCGCGCATCAATTCTGGCTTCGCGAGGCAGTGCCCGACGCAGCCGCCTTCTATACCGTCACTCTGCCGATGGATACCTTTCTGGAGCTGCGCGCCCACGCCGCCCGCCGTCTTTGGCGGTCGCTCAACGGCCGCGCGCCCGGTCCCGATTTCCGAGCGGTCCCCACCCAACTCCGGCAATGGCATATCCTGTCCCTACGTGCGCTCGATGCCCGGCTTCATGGCGAGAGCTATCGCACCATCGCTGAAGTCCTGCTCGGCTTTCGCGGCACCAAGGAGAATTTCGAGACCGATCCGCGCAAGAACAAAGCCCGCCGCCTGGTCGCGCACGGCATCAAGATGATGCGCGGCGGCTATCGCCTTCTGCTCCACTATCCGATCAAGCCCGACAAGCGTTGATGGACACGGCCATCGACCTCACGGCCTATTGGCTGCCGCCTGCTCCAGAATCTTCCGATAGCCTTCACGCGATAGCCATTGCGCGCGTTCGAGATGGCTTTGCCAGCAACGGCGGGTCAGCAGTTCCTCAGCGGCCGGATCACGGTGCAGCACGATCCGCGCGACTTCCTTCCAGTCCGCGCCCTCGGCCTTCGCATCCAGCAAACGCAGATAGGTGACGTAATGCCGTTCGTCATAGACGGTTATGGTGTCGCCGGTCGGCGCTTCATCGTCCACATCGGGATCGAGTTCGACGGGAACCCGCATAGTCATTCCCCGTATCCGAGAGAGCTTTGTCTGCGGTGCGCCCCCGCAAACGATTCTCTCTGACTCTTGGTGATCGGGGAGTTCGAAACCGTCACGAAACGGCCCCATGGCCTTTAGCTCGGAAAGCCTGTTGTATACGCCACAGGCTCCCCGACCATAGGTCAAGGAGTTGGTGCCGTTCTGGCCAGCACCAGCCATTCGTGAGGGGTTTCGACGCCCCGGAGCAGCGCGTCTGCTCCGCTGTCATTCTTAGCCGAACCGCTCGCGATTGTCTTTGCCTATCGGCGAGGCAGGCGGTGGGCCGCTGAAATCCCACACCAATTCGCCGCGCGATGCCCCTTGTGGGGGTGCCGCCAGCGCATAGGCGCAAATGCGGCACGCTACGCGCCGCCGGTCTCTCGCCATGGTTCGCCACAGTCCGCTGCCGCTCCCCGGCAGCCCAATCCCGACTGGAGGTGATCCATGCCCAACCCGCTTGCGGGCCTGCCGCCGCGCCTGTTGCGCACCAAGGAAGCCGCGCGCTTCCTCGGCATATCCATCCGCACCCTTGAGAAACATCGCACCTACGGCACCGGCCCGACCTATCGTAAGGTCGGCGGGCGCGTCCTCTACACCGTCCGCGATCTGGAAGACTGGAGCGCGGCGGGCGAACGCAAATCCACCCGTGACAAGACCGCCGGCAGGGTCTTTCCAGCCCGTCCGCTCACGCCCGAAGAACGGGGCGACTGCTAGATGCTGCGCGAGGACGATCACGACCCCGCGCAGCCGGCCGAGGACAGCGAGCGCAGCCGCCTGGACCCCTTCGTGGTCGCCACAGGCGATGCGCCGCCGCGCGATCAGCGCGATTTGATGGAACGGCCGTTTTTCTCGCTGGCGAAGACCCCGCGCACCAAGCCGATTCTCTACAAGGCCGCCGACATAGAGGTGCAGGTGTTCGGGATGCCCGAGCACGGCATGGCGACCATATGGGACGCCGATGTGCTCATATGGGCGGCTTCGCAGATCGTCGCGGCCGAGAATGACGGCCTCGCCACGTCGCGGTTTGTCCGCTTCACGCCCTACCATCTGTTGCGCGCCATCGGACGCCCGACCGGCAATCACCAATACCGGCTTCTGAAAGCCGCGCTGGCGCGTCTGCAATCGACCGTCATAGCCACCACGATCCGCAACGGTCCGCATTGGCGTCGCCGGCAATTCTCATGGATCAACGAGTGGGAGGAAATGACCACGCGCGCCGGCCGCGTCGAGGGCATGGAGTTCGTCCTGCCCGAATGGTTCTACAACAGCGTCATCGACCGCTCGCTGGTCCTGACCATCGACCCGGCCTATTTCCGGCTAACTGGCGGCATCGACCGATGGCTTTACCGCGTCGCCCGAAAGCACGCCGGACACCAGCGCCATGGCTGGATTTTCGAGGTCGCGCACCTTCATCAGAAGTCCGGCAGCCTCGCCCGGCCGTCCGACTTCGCGCTCGACCTACGCCGGATCGCGGCCCGTCAGCAACTCCCCGGCTACCGCCTCCAGATCGAGCGGGAAGACGGCCGCGAGCTGCTGCTCATCCGCCCCGATAATTCGTCAACAGGCACTGTTGATAACCCTGTTAATGCCATCGGCAGATCAGGCGCACGGGGTATCGGCACATCAGGCGCACGACTATCGGCAGATCAGGCGCACGAACCGCAGCTAACGCTTTGGCCTGAAAAGCGGAATCCGACCGCTAACTTATCTAACAGAGAATCTAACTCTTTTTCTTTGACGCGCGCGCAGGCGAAGCGTGGTGCCGGTTCTGCCGGGTGCGGCGAGCCATGACCCACGCCGTTGACGCAGCGCACGCGCGCACTCCCCACCAGCACATCGCCGGAGACGCACAATGACCCGTCGCGCCCATCGCAGCGCGCACGGCCGTCCGCTGCCGGACGGACCTGCGCCCTTCACAACACTGGTCGAGCTGACCTTCGACAAGCGCAAGGTCGAGCACTGGATACGCTTCGGCCGCAAGAGCTACGAACAGATCATCGACCGCCGCCGCAGCGTCGTCGGCTTCGCACCGGGCAGTGTCTTTGCCTTCGTCCGATGGGCGAGCGGCGACCATGGCACGGTCGTTTCGCGCATCGACATTGTGCGGGCAATCGGGCGCGGCGAGCCGTTCCAGACATTGCCGTTCGTCCGCCCCGGCGGCGAAATCCTGCTGCGCCTCGATAGCTGGCCGAAGGTGCAGCGCGGGCTTGCCGCCATCGACGCCGTGGAATCGCTCGGCCTCGATCCGGCCGACGCCGCACCGGAGCATTGGCGGCACGTCCACAACCGTTTGACGGCCAATCTGGAGCCGCACGCCTACACGCCCGAGCGACATGCCGCGTGGCTTCACCGTCGAAGGATCGAGCCATGACGCGCCGCCGCGCCCTCACGGTGACGGCGCTCGCCGTCATCGGCATCGCCGCTGCAAGCGCGGTCGAGACTCCGACGAAACTCATATGGAACGCCACCGCCAGCGCGCCAGTCGGGTTCTACACCGTCGAGCCGGCCGACCGGATCGACGTGCCCGAGCTGGTCGCCATCATGCCGCCCGAGCCGCTCGCCGGCTTCATGGTCGAGCGCGGCTATATCGCGCGAGGCGTCCCGCTCTTGAAGCGCGTCTTGGGCCTGCCCCGACAGCGGGTTTGCCGCGCTGGCCGCACGATCACGGTGAACGGGATCGAGATGGGCGAGGCGCTGGAGCGCGACAGCCTCGGCCGCGATCTGCCCGTCTGGCAGGGCTGCCGCGTCATCGGCGACGGCCAGCTTTTCCTCATGAATTGGGAAGTCCGCGACAGCCTCGACGGTCGTTACTTCGGACCCATCCCCGCAGCTTCCGTCATCGGTCGAGCGGTCCCGCTCTGGACCGATGAGGAAGGCGTCGGCCGCTACGAGTGGCGCGCACCGACGCACTGAAACCACCCCCCGAGAACCGACCACAGGAGATTTCCCATGGCAGAAATAGGCACCTTCACCCGCACCGAAACCGGCTATGCCGGGGAGCTTCATTCGTTCGGCCTTCACGAACAGCTGTTCATCGTCCCGGCCAAGCCGAGCGACATGAAAAATGCACCCGACTATCGCCTGCGACTCGATAGCGAGGACGGCCCGGACGCCGGCCCGGCATGGAAGGACGCCAGCGAGAATGCCGGCGACTTCGTGTCGATGAGACTGGAGGGACCGATCTTCCCGTTCCCGATCCGCGCCAAGCTGTTCCAATCCAACGACGATCCATCGGTCTGGACGCTGCGCTGGAAGCACCCCCGGAAAGTCGAGGACGAGGAATGACGGCCGCGCACGTCCGGCCCGCCATCCGGTCCAAGATCGTCATCCCTTTGTTCGCGGAAAAGCCGTCTCATCCCTCCGTCCCGCTCGGCCACCGGACGGCCGGCGCGCGCAGCGAAGGTCAGGGGCGGCTATCGGCCGGCGCTTGCGCCTTGCCCTTGACCGCAGCGAGCACGCTGGCAGGCTGGCGGCGAAGCGGAGACAGGCCGGCATGGCACTATGCCGTCCTGCTGCTGGCGGGGGCGCTTTCCGTCTGCACCGGATCGGGCGTCGCTGTCGCGCAATCCGTGCCGGTCGAGCGCCCGGCCGTTGCCCATCCTTATGCGGCGCACATCGCCGAGGCGTCGCAGCGTTTCGGCATCCCCGAGCACTGGATTCGCGCCGTGCTGCGCGCCGAGAGCGCGGGCGACGTGCGCGCGGTTTCGTCGACCGGCGCGATGGGATTGATGCAGGTGATGCCCGACACATGGGCGGGCCTGCGCGTCCGCCATGGCCTCGGCCGCGATCCCTACGACCCGCGCGACAACATCCTCGCAGGCACGGCCTACCTGCGCGAGATGTTCGACCGCTACGGCAATGTCGGTGCGATGCTTGCGGCCTATAACGCCGGCCCCGGCCGCTATGACGAGCACCGCGCGACGGGCCGCCCGCTTCCCGCCGAGACACGCGCCTATGTCGCTGCGCTCGCCCCGATCCTTGGCGGCGCGGCTCCATCGGATGCGCCGTTGCAACCACCGGCACCGCCGCCCGACTGGCGCGAGGCACCGCTATTCGTCATGCGCCCGGCCGACACGCAAGCTGCCGCCGCGCCGCCGTCCGAGGTGCAAACAGGCGACGACCGCGCTGCCGTCCCGGCGCGCGATCCCGCCCGTGCGGAGTCGCAGGACGGCAGCATTTTCGTGGCGAGCGCCAGCGACGGGGGAACGCCATGAGGGCGGCGTTCCCGCGCTCGGCGGCGCTGGTTTCGGCATCCGGTCGGGCAGGTTTGCGCCCGGCAGGATTCCCGGCAGGAGGGGCAGAAAAGACAGAAAGGGCGGAGGGCAAGATTAAAGAAGACGGCACCATGTCGGGCCGCTTCCGAGAATTATCATTGTCTGCACACTGGTTAGGCGGCCGATTCCGGCACCATGGTTTTGAGGGGCCG
Organism: Shinella pollutisoli; assembly: GCF_024609765.1. Taxonomy (GTDB): domain Bacteria; phylum Pseudomonadota; class Alphaproteobacteria; order Rhizobiales; family Rhizobiaceae; genus Shinella; species Shinella pollutisoli. The sequence goes on along the minus strand of NZ_JANFDG010000002.1, from coordinate 14,994 downwards.
CGTGCCGCGATTTCTCGCAAAGCCTTGGCTTTGCTGGGTTTCGAGCGGCACCATGGGCGCAGATCGGCCGTTTTCCGGCGGTTTTGGCTGGAGTCGCGCCCTTGAGCGCCGACGACGAAAACCGCTTCCGCCCGAAGCCCGGCCGCATCCGATCCGACACGCCGAAGACGGGCAAGACCAAGAGCTTTTTCACGCAGGTCAAGAAGATCACCCGCCAGCATCAGGCGGCAGCCTCCCGCGACCCTTCCAAGCCGTCATTCGCCCGCCCGTCATCGCCGGGCCGTTCCCGTGCCGTGGTCGCCAGCGGCAAGGGTGTGAAGCGCGGCCGGGGCGCGAGCTTCGTGCGCGCCCGCAATATCTCCGGCCAATGGCATCATCGCCAGCCCGGCAGCCGCCGCGTGATCGTCAAGCAGCGCAGCGTCCGGGCCGCTTGGAAGGGCGGCCGTGCCCGTGCGCATCTGCGCTATGTCCAGCGCGACGGCACGTCACGCGACGGCGAGCGCGGCCGGCTCTATTCAGGGAGCGAGGACCGCGCGGATGGCGACGCCTTCCTTGATCGCGGCAAGGACGACCGCCACCAGTTCCGGTTCATCGTCTCCCCGGAGGATGGCACGGAGCTGTTGGACCTCTCGGCCTACACCCGCGATTTCATGAAACAGGTGGAAGCCGACCTCGGCACGAAACTCGATTGGGTTGCCGTCAATCACTACAACACCGGCCATCCCCATGTGCATATCGTCGTCAACGGCCACGACGATAACGGCGGCGATCTAGTCATCAATGGCGACTACCTTTCCGCCGGCCTGCGCGAGCGCGCCAGCGAGCTTGCCAGTCTGGAACTCGGCCCCGTCACGGAGATCGAGCAGACCCGCAAGCTGTCCGCCGAAATCGACCAAGATCGCTTCACGCGGATCGACCGCGCCATGACCGAGGAAGCCGATGCCCGTTTTCTCGACCTGCGCCATGAACCGGCAGAGCCGAGGCGGCAGTTCGAGCGGACGCTGCGCCTGCGCCGTCTCGGCAAGCTGGAGAAGATGGGGCTGGCGACCGAACACGCGCCTGCCGTTTGGGAGTTGAGCAAGGACATGGCACCGGCCCTGCGCAAGTTGGGCGAGCGCGGCGACATCATCCGCACCATGCAGAAGGCGCTCGGCCCACAGAGCGGCGAACGCGATCCCATGAGTTTCCAAATCCATGACGGAGCGCCCGAGACGCCCATCGTCGGTCGCGTCGTGGACAAGCACCTGTCCGACGAGCTGGGTGAGAACCTGACCGTGGTGTTGGACGGCATCGACGGCTGGACGCACCACATCGCCGGCATCGCGCCGGAGCGGCTGGAGGACGCTCGCAGCGGCAGCATCATCGAGATCGGCCCGGCAGAAGCGGCAGCCCGGCCGTCTGATCGAACCATCACCGCCATCGCCGAGGACGGCATCTATCGGCCGAGCCGTCATCTGGAGCAGGCGAAGTTCGAGGGCCGCGTTCCCGGCGGCGACTATGAGGGCTATGTCGATGCCCATGTCCGGCGGCTGGAGGCGCTGCGCCGGGCCGGGATCGTCGAGCGGATCGACGCCGACCAATGGCGCATCCCCGATGATCTGGTCAGCCGCGCCGCCGCCTATGTCGCCGGCCGCGACAGACAGTCCAGCGTTCGCGTGCTTTCCCCCGTCGATCTAGGCAAGCAGATCGGATCGGATGGCGCGACCTGGCTGGACCGGCGATTGGTCCATGGCGAGACGACCGGCCTTGCGCCGGTCGGCTTCGGCCACCAGGTGCGCGAGGCCATGGACCAGCGCCGCGAGCATCACATCGAGCGGGGCGACGCCACCCGGAGCCGGGACGGCCGTATCTTCTACCGGCGCAGCCTTCTCGCCACCTTGCGCGAGCGGGAGGTTGCCCGCGTCGGGGCAGAGATGGCCGAGCGCAAGGCGTTGCCGTTCCGCGCCGCCCCGGATGGCGAGAGCGTCAGCGGCAAGTTCACCGGCACCGTGCAGCTATCCAGCGGTAAGTTCGCTGTGGTGGAAAAAAGCCATGAGTTCACGCTTGTCCCGTGGCGGCCGGTCATCGACCGCCAGCTTGGCCGCGAGGTCATGGGCATCGTGCAGGGCGGATCGGTGTCGTGGCAGTTGGGGCGGAGGAGAGGACCGAACTTATAACCCACTATCCCGAGTGTGCTCCGCCACCCTGGCAATCACCCTTCTCGCGCTATTCAGTCGTGGGTGTCACCACTTAATGGCGTCGCTATCATGGAAGGTCGTGTGTTGAAAGCATCGAACCATGCTGACAGTCGGCGATGATTGCGGAAGCTTGGCAAGTCGCGAAACACCAGCCAGTCGAGGGTCGTGGCCAATGCGATATGCCCAATGTTCGGATGCGAGCTTTCGTTGTCGTGGAGTTCATAGTCCAGCCACGCATAGCTTTGCTCCAGCTTTCGCTCATAACCGAACTGAAGCGATGGGTAGCGAAGATGCGCGGGCCTGCGAATACTTTCCCAGCGGATAGCGATCCCTGCTTCCGCCATGCCTTGGGCAACGGCCTGGAGGCGCAAGGCACGCCAGCGCGCTTCGTCGGCCTCCGGAATAAGACGATCGCCCTCATGGAGCGTGTCGAGGTAGGCGCAAATCACATCGGAATCGAAGAGCGGCGGCAAGCCGGTGCGCAATAGTACCGGCACCTTGCCAAGCGGGTTTTCCGCGAAGACGTCAGCATTCGCGTTTGTCGGACTGGTTTCATGATGCTCGACTGCAAATCTCTGTTGTAACCCGGCTTCGTGGGCAAAAACCAACACCTTACGGGCGTACGGTGAGTGGGTTTGATAGAGAAGTTTCATGATGTTCTCGAGGTAATGACTTCGGCAACTGAAGGGCCGCATGGTTGTGCCAACCGCGCCCATGACAACGCATATTGGTAGTTGATGCGGCGAAACCGCACTTCTTCGCGTTCCAACGCTTTTAAACGCCGCATGCGCTCTTTACTGTGGAGCGCATGGAACTCGATCACTTCGACCGTCAGCTCTTGAACCTGGTGCAGGAAGACGCCTCACTCACGGCCGACCAACTTTCCGATAGCGTCGCCCTTTCCGTTTCCGCAATTCAAAGGCGACTGAAGCGGCTTCGCGCATCGGGCGTGATCATGCGTGAAACTGCAATGGTCGATCCCAAGCGAATCGGCGGATCGACATTCTATGTTGTGGCACTGCAGGTGGAGCGCGAACGTCCCGAACTGCTGACCCAACTCAGGCGCTGGCTTACCGATGAACCTCACGTTCAACAGGCCTTCTATGTGACGGGGGAAGCGGATTTTGTCCTGATTGTCACTGCACCAGACACTGAGACATACGATGTACTGATGACGCGGATGGTTTCTGAGAATGCAAACATCCGCCGCTTCACAACCAACGTGGCTCTGGGGCTCGTGAAAAGGGGGTCGGCTATACCGGTGCCGGTCGAGGTCAGTTAGCAAATTCCGGCTCGACAAGCCTTCTACCCGCGCCATAGAGGCGAGAAACGCGGCCAATCCTTTTAGGGAATGTGCATGATCGACTCATGACGACAATCGGCTTTACTCCTCACGGAATTCTTCTAGACCCAACCTCGCTTCACGATGTGCCTGGACTGGCTCGACTGACAGGAGTAAGCCGCGTTCTGGTCAAGGACGAGGGCGAACGGCCTTTCGGCAATTTCAAGATTCTTGAAGGGATGACTGCTGGACTTCTCGCCCTCGCGCGAGCAACAGGCGTGGGTGTCGATGAAATAGCCCATCGGCAGTCCGGTTTCGCGAAACTACCTAAGCTGATTTGCGCGAGTGATGGGAACCACGGCTTGGCCGTGGCGGCGGCAGCCCAGACCGCGGGCGCATCGGCTACGATCTTTCTTCACGAAGGCGTTGGGGCGGCGCGCGCCGAACGCATTAAGGCGCTTGGTGCGAATATTGCGTGGACGTCGGGGACCTATGATGACGCAGTGCGCGCTGCTCGCGCCGCGGCCAGTCGCGAGGAAGGTTTGCTCGTGCCTGACACGAGTGCCGACCCGAACGATGTTGCTGTTCGTGATGTCATGCGCGGATACCGCATTCTGGTGGAAGAACTGGTTCGTCAACTTACCGCAGTCGCAGACGCTCCTACCCACCTTTTCGTACAGGCGGGGGTCGGCGGTCTGGCGGCAGCGATAACAAAAGGGCTGGCCGACAAACTGGCCGATCCAGTGAGGACGGCGGTGGTGGAGCCAGCGAAGGCCGCATGCGTTGCGCAAGCACTGGAGATCGGACGCATCGAGCGTTTCAAAGGAGACCTGCATACGAGGGCTGAGATGCTCTCATGCGGTGAAGCGTCAGCTCCCGCGCTGGCCATATTGAGCCGGCAGAATGCCATGGGCGTCCCGGTCAGCGAGGCCCGCATCGAAGATGCCGCGCGCATCATGGCAGAGTCCGGATTCATGACAACCCCGTCCGGAGCCTGCGGGTTGGCTGGATTGCTGGAAGTGGCAGAGAACATCGAAATGCGGGAACGATGCGGGCTGACCTCAAATAGCGTCGTTTTGCTGTTCATAACTGAGCGTGGCTGATTAGCTTGGCACACGAGGCGTTCACCTTTTAGCTAACGATCGCGCCAGAAAGGCATCCCGGGTGGTTTTGGGTAGCTTCTCCGTTGCCATTCGCAAGCTGACGCGAGGCAAGCGGCCGGCATATTGGTCCAGAAAGCTGATCAAACGGTCGTTGTGAACACCGCCAGCAGTTCGCAGCCAGGATCCGATGGCCTTGCAAACATATTCGTGCTGCTCGTCAACAAGTATTGCGCAGATTCGGAACGTGTCTTCCGTATCTCCGGCGCGGATAAAGAACCATGTCGCCACGATCGCCGTCCTCCGCTCCCATGGATCGGCGGAGCGCGCCAGTTCGTAAAGAACATCCCTTGGCTTGTCGACGAGCCAGCCGCCGACGACGTGAGCCGCAGCCCTGTCAACAAGATCCCAGTTGTTGATGCGGTCATGCCGACGCAGATAGAGGTTGAACAATGCTTCACGCGTCGCTTCGTCTGTCTTTTTTGAACGCGCCTGGAAATCCATGATGGCGACGGCCCCCATCCGAACCTCATAGTGAGGGTCATCTAGGAGCCGTTCAATTTCAGCGACGGGAACGGCGGTGAAATTTTTCGCGATCGGGAAAATCTTTCCGATACTGACGCCCATCACGTCAGACTTCTCAGGACCGTCCGCGAAGAATCTAGCTACTTCCGCCACCTGTGCGGGATCAGCAATCTTCCTCAATTCCTGTACGAAATGTTCTGCAGTGTCCGTCATGCTCATCGCTGGAGTCCCAAGCTGTTTTATTCAGTGCTGGTCAGGGCTACATCGCCAAGAAGGCGGATGGCGAAGTCCTTACGAAAATCGCGAATCGAGCGGAACGACGGGCCGGCGACATGAAGGGCGAAGACCACCGTGGCAGCATCATCGCGGCTCAGATAGCCTGCATACCAGCCGGAAAAGGAACCGCTCGTGTTCGCGGGATCGTCCGGCCCCGAACCTGTCTTGCCGTGCAGGGTGACACCGCCGATCTCGCCGCTGCCGCTCGCGGTAGCTAGCGCCTCCAAGGTCGCCGGACTCACATCCAGTTCACCCGAAACCAGGGCATCGAGATAGTCAACCTGCTCGCGGAGCGAAATCAACAACTCCCCGGTCAACCAGAAGTCATCGGATTTGTCGGGCGCTGCGGCATTGCCGTAACCCCAATTCGAAAGATACTCCCGATAAGCTGGGCCACCGATTTCGAGCGCGAGATCCTGAAAATACCAGACAGAGGAACGCTCGAAGGCGGTGCCGAGGTCTTGGCTCTCGCGCCAGCCATCTGGCCAGTGGCCTGCGGCGGGGCGCAGCGCTTCATCCCACTCGCGCCATTCTTGCAGCGATGGCGCTACGCCGGTTTCCAGTGCGATGACGAGGTTCGGTATCTTGAACGTCGAGAAGGGAGTGTGGCGTTTCTCGAGATCGCTTCCTTCCAGAATGTATTCGGCTCCGGTCCGCAGATCGCGAGCGAAGAATGATAATTTCAAGCCTTCCGTCTCCGCAGCATAAGGCGCCAAATCGATGTGCAGAGGTTCGGCAGCGAAGCTTGGGGCAGTCAGGAAGAGAGAAGCCGCGGCCCCTGCCGATATCGAAAGCGAACGAAGGGAAAGGGCGGTCTCAGCAGTCATTGAATAGTATTCCGTCAAGTGAGTACGTTGATGGTGGATTTGTCGCGAGGCAGTTTGGCTAGGACTTAGCGATAGCCGGTAGCCTTGGCGTCGCCCGGCGGCACCGAGTTCCACGGCGATGCCGCGGCCGGCGCCCCGAGTCCCGCTCGCAACGAGAGTGTTCTTGGATGTCAGTGTCATGCGTTTCCAATGCTTGCATATCTCATAAGGCACTCCTATGACGATCAGTCAATGACTTCAGGTCATAACTGCGTCAAGACCAAAGTTTGAGATCGCTGGAAGACAGAAAATGATGGATATGAAGGAATGCCGGCTTGAAACGGAAGAGCAGCTGAATGCTGTGTATGGCGTTCCTGCGCCGGCTTCGCTGGTGAAGGAAGCCGATCATATCCATGAGGTCTATCGACCGTTCATCGAGCGCGCGCCCTTTGCTGTCCTGGCGACGTCGGGGCCGAACGGACTTGAAACCTCACCCAGGGGGGATCCCGCCGGCCATCTGGTCGAGGTGCTGGATCCCAATACGCTTCTCATGCCGGACCGGCGAGGCAACAACCGGATCGACAGTCTCCGGAACATCATTTCTGACCCTCGCATATCTCTGTTGTTCCTGATCCCTGGGATAAGAGAGACTATACGTGTGAAAGGTCGGGCTGAGGTGATGATTGATCCGGACCTACTGGAACGCTTTGCCTTGGACGGCCGGAAGCCTCGGACTGTCCTGCGTATTCTCGTTGAGCGCGTGTTTTTTCAGTGTAGTCGAGCGCTGCTCCGTTCGAAATTGTGGGATTCGGAAACGCATGTGGAGCGCACCGCTCTTCCGAGTGCGGGCGCTATCCTGAGTGCGCTGTCCGCGAACGAAATCGACGGAGAGCGATACGATATCGAGTTGCCAGCCCGTCTGAAATCTACATTGTACTAATGCTATCAAACCATACGTCGTCAGAGACCGTCGCTTCACAAGCGCGCGAAACTATCGGACTGAGATCATGGATCCTGCAGTCGCTACTATGCACTGCGTTGATCGTAGTGTTGAAACCGGTATTGGCCAGCGCAAACGAGACGCCCACTGCATGGCAACTGGCGAAATGTCGCTTCTACGAAGAGACTTGGCGCGACATGCTCGCGCATTTTGGGCCAGGTGCTCTAAGCGACGGGTTTGTTCACCAGAATGAGCGCTTCATCGCCGCCCATTGCCTTGAACGGATCGAGGTCTGCCCGAAGTCAGAACACGACCTCGCCGTCGCCAACGCGTTGACGCTCGGCACGATGAACGGTGACGTTGGCGGTACGTTCCTACCATTCCGCTGCGACTGATCACGACCTCCCCTTTGCGAAGTCCATTCTCGGAAAACGGGATATCTGCGACTATTAAATGACTAATAGTCATTGACTCTTGGTCATTATTCAGAGTACCAGAACTTGACGACGATGGTCAGGTTATCGATGCTGTCGGTTTACCCGTCAGATTCATGTGCTCGGCCACCTCGTCGCGAAATGCGAAGAGGAAACGAATATGACGGAAGTGGCAGTTGCGAGAACGGGCCCCTCGAACGAGACACATTCGTATGAGCAGTTGATACAGGCGGGACCGCTCAGTCGGTTGTTTCGACCTATCATCCCAAAGCTTGCCATCTGCTCGACATTGTCTGCCTTCGGCGCTGCGGCGGGGCTGCTGCCATACATCGCGATAGCGGAGATTGGGCGGGCTGCGCTGGCGGCGCCGGATTTGTCGCAGGCCGCCACAACAGTCTGGGTCTGGGTCGGGATTGGAGTTGCCGGAGCGTTCGCACGGCTGATCCTGCTGTTCGCGTCCTCTCGCCTTGGCCACTACGCGGATGCACAGCTTCTGCATGATATTCGTGGCAAGCTCATTGCTCATCTCGCCGTTCTGCCGATCGGGTGGTTCCGTGCCTCGGGTTCGGGCGCGATCAAGAAGGTGATGACCGATGATCTGGAGGCCATGCACCAGATTATCGCCCATGCGCTCGGCGAGATCATCGGCGCCACGACGGCAATCGTCGTCGGTCTCGCCTACCTCGCCTGGGTGGACTGGCGAATGGCGCTGGTCGTCGCGGCGACGCTGCTGCTGCTTTACGTGGCCTATCGTGTCGCGATGCGGTCGATGACTACGCATATGGCGCGGCTGTTCGAGACCGAGCAGAAGGTCAGCGCCGCCAGTGTCGAATATGCTGACGGCATCACGGTCGTGAAAACCTTCGGAACCGGTGGGCGGATCCTCAAGCGTTTCAACGATGCCGTTTGCGAAAACTCGGCCGCCATGCGCGCCTGGTTCGGCGAAACCCGCTACAGCTCGGCCTTCGCGCGCATCCTTTCCTCCGAAATGACGCTTTTGGGCGTAGTCGCGGCTGTCGGTTTATGGATGGTCCAGCGTGACATGCTGACGATGGCCGACCTGCTGCCGTTTCTCGCCGTGGGCATTGGTCTGCCCACCGCAGTTTCTCCCGCGATTCAAGGGTCTCAGGGGCTGAGGAAGGGGCGGATGGCGGGCGGAAATGTCGAGGCAATCCTGCAACGTGACGGATTGCCGGAAGCGCAGCAGCCACAACTCCCCTCGGCATTCGATATTGAGTTCTCCGGCGTAAGCTTTTCGTATGACGGTTCTAACAACGTAATCGAAGATCTCTCGGCAGTCTGCCGGCCGGGGACCGTCACGGCGCTGGTCGGACCATCGGGGGCGGGCAAGAGCACGCTCGCCAACTTAGTCCCGCGATTCCATGACGTGACGAAAGGCGCAATTCGTATCGGTGGCATCAACATCCGCTCGATACCGAACTCCAAGCTGCTGTCATCGATGTCGCTGGTGTTCCAGGACGTCATCCTGCTGCGCGATACCGTCCTTGAAAACATCCGGGTCGCTCGGCCGCAAGCCAGTCTGGATGAAGTTATGGTCGCTGCCAAGGCTGCACGCATTCATGATGTTATCGAGCGCATGGCGCAAGGATACGACACCTATCTCGGCGATGGTGCGGGACTTTCTGGCGGTGAACGGCAGAGGCTGACTATTGCGCGTGCGATACTCTCCGGTGCGCCGATCGTGATCCTCGACGAAGCGACGTCCGCCCTCGATCCAGACAGTGAAACAGCCGTGCAGGAAGCCTTGGCCGAACTTGCGCGCGGCAAAACGGTGCTGGTGATCGCCCACCGTCTCCACACGATCAGGAGCGCCGATCAAATCCTGGTTCTGGAAAGTGGCCGCCTGGTTGAACAGGGCGATCATGACCAGCTTGTCGAAAAGGGAGGACTCTACGCCCGGATGTGGCTGGCTCAGGAGAAAGGAGCAGTCCAATGATCCTCAATCTTTTCCGTCTCGGCTCCAATCCCGCTTTGGTCTACCGGCTCGGGATTCTTACAGCGCTACGCGCGCTCGTGCAGGGCATGTTGCTTGCCCTCCTCATTCCGATCTTTCACGCTCTTCTGCAACCGCAGCCGGATTTTGGTGCCGCAGGGTCTTGGCTGACCTTTGGTGCGGTTTGCCTGATCGTCTACTGGCTGTTAAGCGCGATTGCGACGCCCGTCGGCTTTGCCGCGAGCATCGAACTGGGCGACACCCTGCGTCATCGCGTTATGGAGCATGTGACGCGCCTGCCACTCGGATGGTTCACGCCCGATCAGAAGGCTCGCTTGTCGCGAGCTGTTACCGTGGACACGACGGCGATCGGCCACCTCGCCGTCGAACTCGGCTCGCCCGCAATCACAGCGACCATCGTTCCGCTTTCAATCATTATCATCAGTTTCTTCATCGACTGGCGGATGGCGCTCATTTTTGCCGCGATCGCGCCGCTGGCCTTCCTCACGCTGAAGCGTGCGGGAGACATTGCGTCCAAGGCCGACGAGGAACTCGACGCGGCATCAACGGAGTTGGCCGGACGCGCTATCGAACTGGGACAGGCCCAGATCGTGCTGCGCGCAGCGGGACAAGCGGAAAGCGGCAGCGCCCGCATGCAAAGCGCCCTCGATGCGCACCGCGACGTCTATCGTGAAGGTCTCCGTAAATCGATGGTGCCGGATCTGACCTATACCGGGACCGTCACGCTGGGTTTCACCGCCATTTTGCTGCTCGGTGCCTGGCTGCTGACTTCGGGCGAGATCGGCTTAGCCGATGCAGTTGTCCTGTTAATCCTGGCGGTGCGGTTCATGGAGCCGCTGGGTATCCAGATCGAGTTGATTGGCGCCCTTCGGGCCATGGATAATGCGGTTGCGCGCGTCCGGTCGATACTCGACACCAAGCCGCTTCCAGAAGCACCGAAGCCTGTTTGTCATATCAAAGATGCTTCAATCAGCTTTGAGGATGTGACGTTCGGCTATAGCGATGCTCCCGCACTCGAAAAGGTCTCGTTCGACTGCGCGCCGGGCACGATGACGGCTCTAGTCGGACCTTCCGGTTCGGGAAAGACGACGGTCACGCGGCTTATCGCACGTTTCCATGACGTCGATAGCGGCACGATCCGCATCGGCGGGCATGATCTGCGCCAACTCGACAGCACAGCTCTGATGGAAGAAATCGCTATCGTCTTCCAGGACGTCTACCTGTTCGACACGACGATTGAGGAGAACCTTCGCATCGCTTGTCCTGAAGCGACGGAGGAGGAGTTCGCCGCTGCTGCCCGCGCTGCGCGGCTCGACGAAGTCGTCGGGCGGCTTCCGCACGGTTGGCAGACACGCGTCGGTGAAGGCGGCGCCCAGCTCTCAGGCGGGGAGCGCCAACGCGTATCGATCGCTCGAGCCTTCCTCAAGCAGGCAAGTATCGTCCTTATAGACGAGGCCAGTTCGGCGCTGGACCCGGAAAACGAGCGTGCCGTGGCCGAGGCGATAGCTAACCTCTCCAGCGACGGCCGTAGAACGGTGATCGTGATCGCTCACCGGCCAGTCACACTGGCGGCGGCCGACCAGGTGATTGCGCTCGACAAGGGACGTGTCGTCGAAATCGGCTCACCGACGCATTTGCGCCAATCAGGCGGCGTGTTTGCCCGGCTGTTCTCCCAATATGAACGTGCCCGTTCTTGGCGCATCGAAGCCGCGGAAGGCTCGAGCCAATGACGATTTTCAAGGAAATGCGTGCACGCGTCACGATGAAGTCCGACCACAACAACCTTGCCATCTCTGACACTAGATTGCGGATGCACATAGCCGCTGTACCGCGGGATTATGAGATCGCCGCCGTCGATGTGGTGGTTCATCTGCGTCCCGCGAGTATCGAACACCGGGAGGCGGAACAGGCATGAGCATCGCCACGCGCTCCCAACGTCGCATCGGCACATCGTCCGTGTCCGCATCCATTGCTCTGTGTCTGGCGTACATGCCCACCGCCTCACCGGCCCAGGCGCTGGAGGACCAAGAACCCTATCTGCTCGATACAATCATCATTGAAGGCAGATCCGCGGCAGCGGATGCATTTGACGCGCCAGAGAGCAACTCGGTGATTGATGGGCAAGCGTTGCAGGAAATCTCCCCGGTCGATCCCAATCAGGGTGTGGCGAGGCGGACACCCAATTTCAATCTGGTGGAGTCCGGAGGACCTTACACCAATACGGGCGTCATACGAGGCGTAGGCTCGTTATTCGTGCGATCGCCATTTGATACATCGGTAACGTTCAACGTCGGCGGCGTGCCGCAATCAGCGTTTGGTCTTCCCCCTACCATCTTGGACCTCGAAGCGGTCACGGTGACGCGCGGCCCACAGGGGAACACCGGTGGCAGGGCGTCGCAGGCTGGCTCGGTGGACTATCATCCCAACCGCCCCTCATTCGACACGGAATTACTGCTGCGCGGAGAACTGGGCAACGATGGGTGGCATCTGGGCGAAATCATCGCAAATGCTCCGTTGATAGACGAGGTTCTGGCCGGCAGGCTGGCGCTCCAATATTCAAGCCGTAGCGGCGACATCCCCAATGTCGTGCTAGGCGGAAATGATGGCGAGGTTCGCGTGGGCGCTGCTCGGGGTTCGCTGCTCTTCGCGCCCGATGCCGGCACCAACGGCTTGCTGACCTTCAACTATGGGCGCAACGACGATACTATTCCGCTGTTCATATCGCGCGATGCCGATTGCTTTCCCTGTTCGGGCCTCAATCCCCGCAATAGCTTTGAACGTGAGAACCTCGGCGTGTCGCTGCACTTCGATCATGACTTCGACCGATTCCGATTTGCATCGATTTCCAGCATCGCAAGGACGACAACAGATCAGGTTCTCGATCTCACTGACGGCCTGATCCTTGATTCCTTTGGGTACCCAGAGGAGTCGCTCGATAGCCCCAACGAAGACGTCACCATCTCGAACCTGCTAGAAACCAGCTTCTTCCATGAAGTCCGGCTATCCGCCTTCGAGGATGATCCTTTCCAATGGACGGTCGGGATGAACACTTATCAATCACGATTCGATACCGTCACGGACGGAACAAGTGTGATCGATCCGACCTTCGCCTTCTACAGTGGCTGGCAGGATAACGCGTTTCGCCTTTCCAGCTATTCGGCCTTCGCAGATGCGGCAATGCCCCTCGTGGATCGCCTCAATCTGCTGACTGGGCTTCGCCTGACCCATGAAAACAAGGACGCCCGATATCGATATTTTGGGAGCGGGGCGCCCGGTACGGTGTCGGATTATATTCAGGACGCTCGTTTTTCCGACACATATCTCACCGGCCGAGTGGGGCTGAGCTATGACTGGACAGAGCAGGCGGCTGTCTACGCAAGCGTCAGTCGGGGCGCGGTGACGGGCGGCACCTCATGGACACCTTACAATATTCCCACGGGAAGCGACGAGCCCCTGTTTCCAACGTCGACCAGTTGGAGCTATGAAGCGGGCGTGAAGTCGAGGCTGCTCGATGACCGAGTGGCTATAAATGCATCTATCTTCTATAATGACGTAAAAGATGGCCATCTACTTGCATTCGACGCATCCCGGTTCGCCTATGTAACGACCGCGTTCGACTACGAGACCTACGGCGGTGAGCTTGAGGTTCGGGCCGAAATTACGCCAAACCTGACTCTATCTGGCGGCCTTGGATACACGATTGCCCGCCTGAAAAATATCTCAGTTGGGAACAGCGTGGGGGCCATATCGGGCAACGATGTTCCGAACGTACCCAGGCTCACGGCAAACATCGGTGCCGAGTATCGGGCGGACGCCGCCGCTATCGGTTTGGCGCAGGGTGAGATCTTCGGCAATGCTTCGTATCAGTTCGTGGGGGCGCGCTCGGCCGACGTCAGCAACGCGGTCCGCATGCCGTCCTACGGCATCGTCAATGCTCGCCTGGGTTGGGAAAATGACGGCGCCAGCGTCTATGTCTTCGGCAACAATCTGTTTGACGAACGGTATATCGCGGGGGCTGGGTCCTACGGACCAGGCGCGGATTTCGTAAGGGTGGGAACTGGACGAACGATCGGAGTCGGCGCAAGTGTGCGGTTCTGATCGCGTGGTGCAACCTCTCGCTTCGGTTGGCTCCTCGATTGATGTCGGTGCGCCCGCTGCCGAGCGGAGGGCGGTCATCTTGGCTGTTTTGGGTGTGGTCCTCCTCGCCGTCATGTTGGCGGGCGTTGGCGCTGGCCAATATTCCATCTCACCTACGACGGCTCTTCGGATTGTGTTCGACAAGTCCGTCGGTGCGGGGCTGCTGCCTCCCGGCATAGATGAAAGCATATCCTGGACCGCGATGGACGAGCGCATAGTCACGCTTGTCCGTGGACCACGAGTTCTGCTGGCTGCCCTTTGCGGTGCTGGCCTGGCAGTCGCCGGGGCCGCGTTGCAGGGCATCTTCCGAAACCCACTTGCAGCTCCCGAAATGCTGGGCGTTTCTGCAGGCGCGGCTTTCGGTGGAGCGATAGCGATACTGCTAAGTCTTCCGGGCTTGCTGATGATCGGAGGTGCATTCACATCCGGCATGATCGCGCTCCTGATCGTTGGGGCCATTGCTCGCGTGGAAGGTGGAAGCGCTCCGACGAGTGTCATTCTCGCCGGCGTGATCGTCGGCGCGTTCTTCATGGCGCTTGTATCGGTGACACAGCTCTTCGCCGATCCTCACAACTCTCTTCCCGCGATCACGTTCTGGCTTATGGGGAGCTTTGCCTCAGCAAGCTGGGACCAGGTGGGAATAGCTTCGCCCGCGGTGTTCCTCGGGTGTGTCGTGCTTTGGCTGATGCGGTTTCGCATCAACGCTCTTTGTCTGGGCGAAGAAGAGGCCCGCACGCTCGGCATTCCTGTCGAACGCGACCGCTGGCTGGTCTTCATCTCGGTTGCATTGATCGCCGCAGCGATTGTTTCCGTCGCTGGAATTGTCGGCTGGGTTGGCATTGTCATCCCCCATGCCGCACGATTCCTAGTGGGGCACGATCATCGAATCCTGCTTCCGGCCTCCTGCCTGTTGGGCGCGAGCTATCTCTGCGCCGTGGACACGGTGGCACGCAGCGCAACGCCCGGTGAGATTCCGGTAGGAGTGCTGACTGCCCTCATTGGCGCTCCATTCATAGCCTGGATGCTTCGCAAAGCCCTGATGGGCAAGGGAATTGTCTAATGTTGCAGCTGAGCGATGCCGGCGTCCGCTTTGGCCAAAGGTGGATATTCCGCAATCTGACATTGAAAATCGATGACCTCACCTGCATCGCGCTTTTGGGACCGAACGGGCGCGGCAAGACGACGTTGCTGCGGGCGATTGCCGGACTTCAAACATTGTTTGAGGGCAAACGTTCAGGCCCTTCGAAAATCGGATATGTCCCGCAACTAACCGGAACTCTGAACCGGCCCGGCTTTTCCGGAGACCCCAATTCGTGAGAAGTAGGGTCTATGACAAGCAAGA
>NZ_JANFDG010000019.1 GCF_024609765.1 Shinella pollutisoli | reverse complement strand
TCCATGGAAAGGCGATCACAGATCAGACGGCGGCTGCCAATGTGGGGGCAGAACACCGGTTACTGCCAAATGTGCACTGGTACAGGCATGCGATAGTGGCGACATGCCGTGAGTAGGATCGGGGTCAAGTGAATTCGAACAGCGCTTACTCGCTCATCCAGCGGATGCTCGTTCATTACGCGATTCAGGAGATCAAAAACGGCTTCGAGCGATTCGTTGAGTGGCAGGCCTGGTACCGACAACCCGTGATCTCGATCACCATCCCAGAATACTTCATCCGTTCGACGGTCCGGAACCCAGATTTGGTGGGTCATGTGCGGAGCGTACTCCAGCAGCGCGCTACGCAATCGCTCTGCGCGTTCCTGGTCTCCCATTATCGCAAGCCAAGCGAGAACAAAGGTATAGAGAATCCCCGCTCGTGTATGCTCTTCAAAGTATGTGTCGCTGCGGTCTTTGGGATGGACGAGGACGTCTCGATATACTGTCGTCGGCGTCGGATAGTGCCGCCGTAAGCTCAGCCCGTTGCATAGGCGATCGGACATTCCACGGATGTAGTCGGCGACGTTGTGAAGACGGCCGCGCACGTCTGCGAGACGCATGAAGAGGGCCAATTCGATCGCGAAGTCGTCGCGAATGGGGACGATGAGCGCCGGGTTAGCGTTCACTATCCCGATCGCTAGGTTAAGTACCTTATCAGCTTGTTCGTTCATCACTCGGCCGAACGTTTCGTCCTGCCCCGCGCTGAGCGCAGTCAACCACAGTCCGTGAAGCGACAACCTCCCCAGCGTCTCAAACAGCGCGATGTTGATGTCGACTGTGTTGCGTGAATTTACGGCCATCGATAGCGCGTAGCGCTTGTCGGCAAACGGCCCAATCTTCTCAACGAGAAGAAGGTGAGCGATGATCATGTAGAGTTTCACGACCTGATCGAAATGAGCAAGCCGCTCCTGTCGCGTTGACTCTTTGTCCAAACGGGTGCCATCGCAGTGCGGCCAACTGCGTAGCAGCACCAGCTCAGATGCTCGATACGCCGCCTCAAGGTTATCGGCGTCGCGAGCCCATACAAAGAGTATCCAAAGGCACAGATACGCCTTACGTAGCTGGCGTGTGCGCTCTGTCTGGTTCTTCGGCTCAATGAAGATGGCATTAAGCAAGTGACAGAAGTGCCGGTAAGCGACGTCGGGTTGATCTAGCATCGCGAGCGCCTTCTGGAACGCCCCCCGGTGCTCGCTCTCAATTAACTCTGCACGTAGCATGCCGCTGAGGATCAGATTCGCGAGGCGCTCTCCGTTCCACTCGGCGAAGTGAATGTTGGCTTTCTCGTTCGTACGGCAGAAGCCACTCCATTGGGCGCGAACATCCTCGCGCATCTCGCCGCCCATGCAGACACAAATGACTATAGGCAGATTCGTCAGGTGTGGCGGGATGCGGTTCGGAATATACTCATCCAGAACCTCGTTGAGCGATGGCCGTACGGCCTGCTGACCTGTATCCCAATGCTCTCTCGTCAAATCGCCGGACTTGATTGTGAACAGGAACAGGCTTCTAGCACCATCGCAATCAGGATCGGGGCCGACTGCAGCGACGTCGACACCGGCTTGCCGCGTGCCACGGCGGGGACGGGTTAAAACTTCAAACCCACTCTCAGCCAAGAGATCCGGAAGAATAGCATCGAGTTCATCGCGCTCCCGCAGCGAGCGCAGATAATGTGTAACGACAAGTTTCATCGCTGTTCCCGCGGCTCGAGCTTGAAGTGGATAAGCATATGGTCGAGACCGACGGGATCAACAATATCGAGGAGAGGTAATTCGGACGAAATCGAGAACGATTTCATCTCGGTTTCGGTCAGACTTGTGGTGCCATCACCGGTATAAATCGGCGTTAACGACGACTTACCGTACAGAATGTATTGTTTCGTGAAGAGGTCCTCAAGGATAGATTTCCGCCGCCCCCGCTCCATGCCTCGTTCCATCTGCTCGTGCCACTGAACACGCTCCGCCTCGCGCTGCGTTTCGCTGGGGTGCAGTTCGACAAGGCGTTCGATGCCCTTCATCGCATTCTGAAATGCGGTTTTACGTGCGAGCAGTTCAGCGAGGCCTGCGCCGTTCCTTCCGCCGTCCGTAACGTAGCGCTCAAGGTAATTCTTCAGCGCCCCGCCATAGCTCAGCAGCAGGGGATCGTAGATCAGATCGAGGACGTCATTCGCGATATCCGGAGATCCATCGCGAAGTACCGCTAACGGAATGACAACTGCGGCCAGCGGATCGATGAAGAACCATCCGACGGCCTTGCGGCAGAGGAATAGTTGGTCCGATGGGTCTGGTGGAAGCGACGACGTGGGGATGGAAAAAGGAAGGTCATCATTCCCGACACCGCAAACTTCGCTAGCCACGCATTTGCGAGTGTGCGTGCCCCCATTCAGCAGCCAGTACACAACCGCGCCACCCAGCACGTCAGAGCCTGCATTTTGCAGCGCGTGGTAGGTGGCCTGGAACGCGTCCAGCGTAATCCGACCCTTTGAACGATCTATCAATTCACCAAGTAGGCGCACCACAGGCTCGACGCACCCGGCGCCCACGAGTTGATATGTGGCATGGTCAATGTGCGATATCGTGCCAGTGTTATCTGGTTCAACGTAGGCAACGGCATCGAGACACAGATTTATGGCGTTCTCTGCAAGGCCTCCTCGGTGGAGCCAAAGCAGGTCTGCCGCAAGGTGAATCGCGAGCGGACTGCGCGTCTCAAGGACCCGGCCCAATTGTTCGTCGAAAGCGGCTGGTGCGGTTTCTTTTCGCTGTGCGGCAGCACGGTAGCCCGCCTCGAGGGACCGGAGGGCAGTGTCCTGATCTTCGCTGGACGCCGCTTGAAGCAGGGTGTCGAACACCTCGCCGTAGCGTTCACCCAACTCCATAGCACCCAAGGCCGAGATGGCCGCGAGCTTCGCTTCTCGCTCGTCAGATCGCGCGAACATAAGGGCTTGTTCAGCATCCGTGTTCATTCGAAGAACCGTGAACAATTGACGCAGAGCGAGCTTGTCGCCGGTACGTGCAGCTTCGTAGACACTGAGGGACCTGATTGGGTCTTTCTTGGTCCACTCCCCAAAAGCAGCACTCGGGGCGCCGGCGGCCAGATCGTTGCCGCCTGCATCGAGTAGGCGCGCAGCGAAGGAAAGAAGGATGTCCAGTTCTACGTTTAGAAGGGGTATCAGATCGCACAAAGTATGCTGGACGAGGAAAAAGCGCGGTCCATTCAGCTCTGCGAGCGCTTCTTCAATATGGAGGTCAATCGATGGTGCGTCGGTAGCGTTTAAAATGGTCGCAAGCGTCTCGATCAAGGCAGAATGATTATCGTCGAGACGCCGACACCCGCGATCCGCAACCGTGCGAACCAAGCCGCGTGTGCCGAGTTGCATAGCCAGTTCCATCTCGTCTATCGGTATCTCCTCTGCCGCCATCGTTCTGTCCGTTAGATCCTTGTCCCTAGTAGAAGACGTTGAGATTATGGGAACTTAAAAGATTCGCATATGGCGATCCTGTCTACCGTGCTGAATGGAGAATGTGGAAATCACCCTATATAAGCAATGATGGTTGTGTGAACGGACAGACCGGTTTTCAGAACGGCCAGGGTGCAGTCTGAATGGCTGGAATGGAGGCGCTTAGCAGCTTTCTGCCGAGGCGCGGCCCCGCTTAGCGCGAGGCCGCTCATTGTCAGATCTCTGTATGCTCCGCCAGTTCCAGCGCATCCTCTATGTCGACCCCGAGGTACCGGACCGTGTTTTCGATCTTGGTGTGTCCGAGTAGAATCTGGATCGCACGAAGATTGCCTGTCGCCTTGTAAATCATTGCAGCCTTCGTGCGTCGAAGCGAGTGTGTTCCGTAGTCCTCACGCCTCAGACCAATGGCCGTCACCCACTCGTCAACCAACCGGGCATATTGTCTAGTGCTGAGATGATCAGCGTGATCAACTCGACTGGGAAAGGCGTAGTCATCGACAGTTCCTCCCCTACGCTGAAGCCAGGCAAGCAGGCTTGCCCTGACCTCGGACGTGATCTCGAACTGTACGGGACGTCCAGTCTTCTGCTGAACGACCATGGCACGAGACCGAATTTCCTGACCTGTGACGAGGGTCCCAATTTTTATCTTAACGAGATCGCAGCCTCGAAGTTTGCTGTCGATGGCGAGATCAAACAGCGCGCGGTCTCTCATTCGCCCCTCTCGATCTAGGAAAAAGCGGACCGCCCAGATTTGGCGTTGCTTTAGCGGCTTCTTCACGCCCACTTGTCGGCCGGCGTTCCATGCCGGTCTGCCCAGCGCGGCAGGATCATATTGCGCGATACCCATTTAAGTTCTCCTCGGGCCAACCATTGGCCATAGGAAAAACGCGCAAAGTCTAGGTTTAAAGAGGGGGGCTGCTTGCTGACTGGCAGCTTGCGAAATGATGTTGTTGAAAGAGGCGATTGCATCGACCACCTAAGGTGAATTGTTCTAGGCTGCACGTGCTGAATCCAGAAGCAATCCTTCACAGAGTCAACGATGGCGGCTGACACAATAACAAACAAGGACTGGTATATTGCGCTCACAAGAGCGCCATCGTGGCTTCGCATTCTCTCGACAAACGAGCGCTTTTCTCCAACCGCACGTCGGTAGCGGCTTCAGAAGGGGGGCGCCATTGGTGACGGAATCCACCATCCAGTCTTTCAGTGCAGGCGAGCGGCTAGGCGACCCAGCCGGCGATCCCGCACGTGAAGCAGTCGCTTCGTTGCGAGGCTATGGCTACCAGCTCTATGCCTCAGCGCTGGCATGGCTGCGGTTGTCTGATAGTGAAACACTTTTTCTCGAAGTCGCCGAGGATTATGCGACCGCAGTGGGCGACGTACTCTCCGGCGTCCAAGTGAAAGACACGGCCGGCAGTGGCTCTCTGACCATCAACAGCCCAGGCGTTGCAGCGTCGCTCAATGCTTATGTCGATCTGGTCAGTCGAAATACGCACATGACCGTTACGCTGCGTCACTTAACTACCTCGCCCATCGGCCGAGAGCGTTCGGCAGAAAGTAGGATCGAGGATGGACCGACACTCGAATACTGGCGGCGCGCGGCCGCCGGCGCGCCAATTGCGCCTTTGCGTACACAATTATTGCGACTGAAGCTCAAGGCGGAGACCCGCGAGTTCATAGAGCTTCGCGATGACGATTCTCTGCGCGACGAGTTGATACGGCGTGTACATTGGGATGCTGGTCAAGCGCCCCTTGAAGGCGTTGCAGATGAATTGCAGTCCGGTTTGATCGAGTTCGCCACGGGCGTGCTTCGCCTGAATGCGGACGTGGGTCGCAAGATGGTCGATACAGTTATCACGACCATTTTGCGAACGTCTATCAAGTCCGAAAAGCGTCGACTGCGCCGTGCCGATCTGATCGAGCTTGGAGAGCAATTGGGGCGAGTGTCGCTCCCACGTGGCATCGTCGAGGCAATGCTTGGCGCGTCGGCGGGAATGGCCCCCTCGGCGCGTGAGACGCTACTTATGCTTGGCGAGATGGAGTCGGGCTCTGCTCCCGTGGCCGAAAGGAGCGAGCTAATTGGCGATGTAGAATATCAATTGTCGACGGCCGCGTTCGCGGTCGTTACCGGCAGTACTGGCATGGGTAAAACGCATGCCGCCGCGCGAGCTGCTATTCGGCGGCGTGGTTCTTGGAGCGTTGCGGATTTCCGGCGGGTGGATGCGCCAACCGCAGCGATGCGGCTCGCAACTGTGCTTGGTGAGCTAGTGGTGTCACCGGCCACAACAATTCTGCTCGACGACCTTGAATGTCTTGACGATCCATCGGTCCGTCGCGCAGTGAAAAAGTTGGTCACTGCGATGCACCGGCGAGGCGGCGCCGTGATCGTGACATCGGCTGCAGCGCCCGCCCGACGGTCGCTGGACGCGATTTGCGGATCGTTGGCAGTGGTCATCGAGGTACCGTATCTCACGATTGAGGAAGTCAGCGATCTAGTTGAGGCTGCCGGCGGCGCTCGCAGTCTCGGCCGGCTTATCCATCTGGCCGGTTCGGCCGGTCATCCCCAACTTGTTCAGGCTGCTATCCTGCATATGCGCGCAGCCGACTGGTCACGTGGCGCTATACGCGCGCTTCTCTGCGGGGAGGCGTCGGACATAACGGAAGAACGCCGCGTGGCCCGCGATCGGTTGATGTCGGCGATGCCTGACGGCGCGCGCACCATGCTGTTTCGCACGAGCCTCGTATATGGACGATTCTCACGGGCGCTAGCGGTCACCCTTGCTGATGTTGAACCGGCGATCGCGCATCCAGGAGTTGAAATCGATCGCCTAGTTGGCCCTTGGATCGAGCGGGTCGGCGGCGATCAATTGCGTGTGTCTCCACTCATCTCGACCGCCGGGCACGAAATACTCTCGCCGGCGGAGGGAACGCGCGTTCATCGTGCGGTCGCTGATTTCCTGCTGCAGTCTTCACCGCTGTCGGTCAACGAAGGAGATGCTCTCCTTTATCATGCAATGGAAGGCGGTGATCCTACACATCTGACTGGTTACGCGCATTCCGTACTGACAGCGTCGAGCGAGACGTTGGAGCTTCTCGCGCGCCACGCTCCGGCAATTGCCTCGCTCAAGACTGATCGGCTAATTTTCCCCGCAAATCCGACGATCTCCCTCATGCTACGACTAGCCCAGTTGCTGGTTACACTTGCAGGCGATGATGTGGAACGAGCTAGCGCGGCCTGGATTGCGATGCGCTCGGAATTGGCTGCTGGCGAGGAAGGTGCGAGATTCGAGATTGTCGTTCTTTCCAAGATACTGATTCAGACCACGATCGTTCACGCAATCCCCGAGTGGCTTGAGTTGCTCGTGCGCTTCGATGCTTTGTCGCAGATCGATGAGAGGCTGCGACAGGTCGCCGCCACAGTCCGAGACTCCCAGCGCCAGATCGGTGGTGAAATTCAGGGTTTCGCCTTCATCCATCAGGCGACGAAGCTGCGATCGACCCAGGCACTACGGGCTACCTTCGAGCAACTCGATAAATTGACCCCCGAGGTGCGAAACCGACTATTCTCAGGTCTCGATAGCGGGCCGGGCCATTACAGCTATGTAGTGGATGCTGCCTGGTTGCACAGTGCGAAGACCGAAAGCTTCGACGGGGGACAGGCGGCAGATGACTACAGAGCGATAGCGGAACTCGCTGAACGCTGGGGCAATGTTGCGCTCGCGGCGCGCTGCCATGCGGCACGGGCAACGATGCTGAACGAGTATGTGAAGGATTCTGTCCGCGCACTTGCCGCTCTCGGAGAGGCGGAAGCTCGCCTCGGGCCGGTGGCGTCGATTTCGCGTGCGCGTGCGAGGATCCAGTGGCAGTCGCGCAACCATGGAGCTGCACTGCGCGATCTGGAAGAAGTTTGGAATGACACGCAACAAAACCATGATGAGGTAGAGCGTGGGTTCATTGCCCGCGAAGCTGGAATCAGCGCTGCAGAGACCGGCGACTGGAAGTCGGCGCAGATATGGTTCGAGCGCGCTCGCATATGCTTCTCTGCTTTTGATATTGGCTCGTTGCCCTCGTTGAAGATTGGGTTACGTGCAGACGCCGCTCAAGCCGCATTCAAAGCAGGTGATGCTGCCGGAGCAATTGCCGGTTATGCGCAAGCGCTCGATGAGCTTCGGGACTTAGACCCCGACGCTTCGCTCAACGCAGCCTACTGCCACCGCGTCGTTCGCAACGCCGTACTATGGCTGATGCGAGAGACGCGCGGAACGCCGGTCGATTTTGAAGAGACCGTCCAGCCGCCAGGTGCATGCAGCAACCCGGACCCTGTAGAAGCAATCCGAGAACTTCCAATTGGTCCCTTAGATCTCGGGTGGTATCTTCTCGCAGATGCGGCTCTCGACTTGGGGCAGGTCCAATTCTTCCAAAGCCTTTATCAGCGACTTGGTGATGGCCCCATCTTGGGGCTTGAGGTTGGCCGCCAGAAGAAATTCGCTGACCACTTGTTGCTCACGCGAGATGTAGCTGCGCTGGTCTCGGCGTTACCAAGATATGGCGCGGGCTTGGCCTATCTCGAGGATAAGGGGATAGTGCAAAGTGTAGGCGACATTATGAACCCAACCAGGGGGATGCTGCCGGTCTGCGTTCTCGACGGGAGTGAGCCTGCAGCCGCACGGCGAGGTGCGGTCGACCTCGCAATCTCGTTCGCCATGGCGCGTGCAATGGAGGGTGATGGTGACTCGGTCCGCGCGCTCAGAGCTGCTCTTGAGGGAGAGGAATGGACCAGTGTCCGGGGATTGGCGCGCCTGATGGTCGGCTCCGAGGGAGAACCCCGCGATTTAGCTGAGCTTACAGCCACCTCGATCGCGGCGACGATTGAAGCCGATGGGTTGTCTGCCAATCCCAGGGTAGCGCTTGCAGCTACCATTAGATTTCTCCTCTGGGTGTCAGGGTCGGAATTTAAGTCGCGGTTGAAGAAGCCGTTACAAGATTGGGCCGTGGCGACTTGGAGTGTGATTGTAGAGCAGTCTCGCTTTAGGCTTCGCAATCCGCAAAAGACGGTGCCGGTGATTGATGAGGCTTTGGTTGCAGTATCCGATCCACTCGTCCAAGTCGCTCGTTTGGCATTGGCGGCCGAAGCCGCCGTGTCGGTAAGCGTTCCAGAGAATGTTCGGCGCATGTTGAGCGATTTGGCCCAAGAATGTACCTGAAAGCGAACTCCACCATATGGTACTTTGAGCGACGATCCCACATATCGCGCTCGCCCTGCCGCTCAACTGGCGGCGCCACGCCGCGGGAAGGCTGATACGGATGCTCTGCCAGCTCGCACATCATTTTCCGCCCTTCGTCGAAAGCTTCCTGGAGCGCTCCCGGCCGCTGCGGCGGCGGTTTCGCGAAGAGAGCGTTACCGACCTGCTGATGGGCAGCCTCATCACTGCGGGCGGACGGCGGATCATCGTCGAGTTTCCCGATGAGCCCGTCACCGGCGCGGACATGGAGTGGAACTTCGTCAACCCCGACGACGGCACGTTCTTCCGCATTCTGCTCCAAGCCAAGCAATGCTACGGCGGGGGCAGCATATGGACGCGCCACGGCTACAAGGAGTTGCTGCACCAGTCCGGTAGCGGCCGGAAGCTTCAGGCCTCAGTCCTGTGCGATACGGCGCGCGCGGCAACGGCGACCTATCCACTATACATCTTCTACAACCCCGCCAGCACCTGCGAGGCGGCGCGCGGGGCCGGCTTCACCGCCGTCACCGGCGCCAGCCTTGCCGACGGTTACCTGATCGAAGGCCTGGTCGTAGATGCAACCACCCGGGCGCTGCGGACCTGCAACAGGAGCCTTAAGGCGATTGCGCCGTTGCTGTTTCCGCTGACGGACCTGTTCTGCCCGCAGGTGGTCTTGGCGACGGGGCCACAGGCCTTTGCGCCAGGCGCTCCGGCGTTTCCGCTCGCCGTGGGCATAGCGGGCGGGCGGCCCGTTTTGGGCGTGCCCGTCCCGCCGACGCCGGCGGCGATCCGCCAGCGCATCATCGCCGCGCGCGAGGCGTTGACGAAAACCGGCATAAAGGAAACGGCTGCGGCACCGGGCGTGCCTGCCATCGCGGAACGGATACCGGACGATGTGAGTGCCGCGATCGAGCGGGCGCAGGCGCGTGCCCGGTCACAGCCGGGGCTACGCCGCTGGCGCATCACTTTTATATCGGCGAACCCCGTTGATAGTTACTCCGGGCCGGGCTTTATCAGGCGGAGGCAGCAGTGACTTTCAGGCGGCAATCTGAATAGCCGCTTTTGGGAGCAACTCTACCTACCCTGAGCGTCGACTATCGGGCGCATTGCAGTCATTCGGCGACAACTATTTTTCCATCAACATTGTAGTTGAGCATGCAGAATTGATTGAAATAAATAAGAATTGGAGCAGCTCAGAATTGAATGTTGGCATAATTGTTGGTACTGAATATATCAGTATCACTATAAATATAATATTAACAATTATTTACAAATATTGTTATTTGCCTCTTCTGGCACCATTTCCCTTCGAACGGATCGAGACCGTTCGGTTTTCCCACATGCAGAAAGCCGGCGCCCGGAGGCAGGGCCTTGATGTGGCGTGCCTTTTGCTGTTGCCTGACGCCCGTTGGTGAGTCGGGCCGGCCGGTCCGGCGCATGATAGCTGGTTGAACACATCCATGTCGCTCGAATCCGTCCGCACCTATTTCCAGGAACACGCTCCCGACATCGACGTCATCGTCACGGACGAAAGCTCCGCCACCGTCGCGCTCGCGGCCGCCGCCCACGGCGTCGAGCCCGCGCAGATCGCCAAGACGATCTGCCTGCGCGTCGGCGAGGAGACGATGCTGCTCGTCGCCAGCGGCACGGCGCGGCTCAGCAACCGCAAGTTCAAGGACCGCTTCGGCGGCAAGCCGCGCATGGCGGATGCCGGGCTGGTGCTTGCCGCGACCAGTCATCCGCCGGGCGGCGTGTGCCCCTTCGGCCTGCCCGCGCCGCTTCCGGTCTATTGCGACGTGTCGCTGAAGGCCTTCGAGGAGGTGGTGCCGGCGGCCGGCGCGACGAACGCCGCCGTGCGCATCGCGCCCCGGCGCATGGCCGGGCTGACCGCCGCCGAATGGGTCGACGTCTGCGAATGAACGCCCGGCCGCCGCGGGCATTTATTGAAAGAGTTTCGCGGAAAAGCAGGGAAATTCCCCGCTGGCGCAAGCGCGGCGCAGCAAGCACTATGCCCGGACCGTGATCGCGGCGGCCTTCCAGCGGAAGAGCCGGCGCGGGCGGACGCGGAACGATCCGCGGACGGGCACCCGGCCAAAGCCGGTCCCGTCAAAGGCCGGGCGGCGGGGGAGCGTGTCCGCCCGGCCGATTGTCGCAAGGCGGCGCCGGACGGCGCGCGCCATGGGGAGGAAACATGTTTGAACGGCTTTTCAGGCTGAATGAGCACAACACGTCCGTCCGCACCGAGCTGGTCGCGGGCCTGACGACGTTTCTCACGATGTCCTACATCATCTTCGTCAACCCGGACATCCTGTCGACCACCGGCATGGACCGCGACGCGGTCTTCGTGGCGACCTGTCTTGCCGCCGCCCTCGGCTCGGCGGTGATGGCGCTCGTCGCCAACTGGCCGATCGGCATGGCGCCGGGCATGGGGCTCAACGCCTTCTTCGCCTTCACGGTGGTCGCGGCCCTCGGCTTCACCTGGCAGCAGGCGCTCGGCGCGGTGTTCATCTCGGGCGTCATCTTCGTCTTGCTGACCGTGACGGGTGTCCGCAGCTGGCTGATCGCCGGCATCCCGCATTCGCTCCGGAGCGCCATCGCCGCCGGTATCGGCCTCTTCCTCGGCATCATCGCGCTGAAGAGCGCCGGCATCGTCGTCGACAATCCGGCCACCCTGGTCGGCCTCGGCGACCTCAAGCAGACCGGGCCGCTGCTCGCCATCCTCGGCTTCTTCGTCATCGCCGTGCTCGACGCGCTGCGCGTCAAGGGCGCGATCCTGATCGGCATCCTCGCCGTCACCGTGCTCTCCTGGATCCTCGGCGTCAGCCAGTTCCA
The DNA here is from genome assembly GCF_024609765.1 of Shinella pollutisoli. GTDB lineage: Bacteria > Pseudomonadota > Alphaproteobacteria > Rhizobiales > Rhizobiaceae > Shinella > Shinella pollutisoli. Next base: position 102,948 of record NZ_JANFDG010000019.1, on the reverse strand, counting down.
GGGCCTCGTCTCGGCGCCGCCGTCGATCCTGCCGACCTTCCTGCAGCTCGACATCGTCGGCGCGCTGCACGGCGGCCTGCTGCACGTCATCCTCGTCTTCGTGCTGGTCGAGGTCTTCGACGCGACCGGCACGCTGATCGGCGTCGCCAAGCGGGCGAAGCTCATCGAGGAGGGCAAGCCGAGCCGGCTCGGCCGGGCGCTGCTCGCCGACAGCACCGCCATCGTCGCCGGCTCCATGCTCGGCACGAGCAGCACCACCGCCTATGTCGAGAGCGCCTCGGGCGTGCAGGCGGGCGGGCGCACGGGGCTGACGGCGCTCGTCGTCGCCGTCCTGTTCCTTGCCGCGCTGTTCATCGCGCCGCTCGCCGGCTCGGTGCCGAGCTATGCGACCGCGCCGGCGCTGCTCTACGTCGCCTGCCTGATGATCCGCGAGCTGATCGACGTCGAATGGGAGGACCTGACGGATGCAGCACCCGCCGCGCTCACCGCGCTCGCCATGCCCTTCACCTACTCGATCGCCAACGGCCTCGCCTTCGGCTTCGTCAGCTACGTCGTCTTGAAGGCGGCGACCGGCCGCTGGCGCGACATCCACCCGGCGACGCTGCTGGTGGCGATCCTCTTCGTCGTCCGCTTCGCCTTCTTCGCGGAGTAGGCGGAAGCACTGCGACGAAAGGAGAAGGGCCGCGTGGGGAGCGCGGCCCTTCCTGTTTTTTTCCCCGCGACCATCGCGGATGCTTGTCCCTTCGGTGGCGGGTGCGGATGATCCGCCGGCGCTGCGCCATGCGGCATCATCCCACCCGGCTTCCGGTCCGACCCTTCCCGCCGAGGGGGCAAAGCCCTTAGCCGACGAGGAAGGGCTCGTCGTAGAAATATTCCTCCAGGTTGACGCCCTCGCCCCCGCGATCGACGACGACGAAGTCGGAGACGGCGTCGAGCGGCGTCAGGATGCCGTGCCAGACGTTGCGGGCGATGTTGACGCCCTGGCCCGGCGCGGTGCGGAAGGCGATGGGCAGGCCGGGGCCCGCCGCCGTCTCCTCCGCCACCACGACGAGGAAGGGGTTGGGGGAAAGCGGGATAAAGGCCTGGCTGCCGAGCGGGTGGCGCTCGACCATCGTCAGGGTCAGCGGCAGGGCGTAGGGCTCGCCGCGGAGGAGGCTGATCATCGGCCGGGCCTTCTCGCCCGCCGTCTCGATCCTCGCGAGATCGTGGTAGCGGATGCATCTTCCCGCGTTGATCGGGAAAGAGGCCGCCCCCTCCCGCTCGATGACGTCGCCGAAGGGCGCGAAGGCGTCCCGCGTCAGCGGGCGGATATCGACCGTCCTCATCCGTCCCTCCTCACGCCGGCAGCAGGGCGGCGAGCCGCAGGAGCGCGATCCGCTCCACCTGGCGGCAGGCGGTCTCGAACTCGGTGTTGCGGTCGTTTTCGATGCGCGCCTCGAAGGCGGCGAGGATGTCGGCCTTGCCGTGGCCCCTGACGGCCATGATGAAGGGGAAGCCGAAGGTCTCGACATAGCGGTCGTTGAGAGCGGTGAAGCGCTCGCGCTCGGCGTCGGTCAGCGCGTCGAGGCCGGCGCCGGCCTGCTCGGCGGTCGAGTTCTCGGTGAGGCGCTTCGCCATGGCGAGCTTGCCGGCGAGATCGGGATGGGCCTTCAGCACGCCGAGCCGCTCATCCTCGCTCGCTGCGCGGAACTGGAAGGCGAGGGCGGCGTGGAGGCCCACCGCCGTGTCGTTCGCCGGCGAAAGTTCCGCCTCGAAGGCGCGGCGGGCGATCCAGTCGGAATGCTCGAAGATGCCGCCGAAGCGGGCGACGAAATCCTCCTCCGGCAGCCGCGAGGGGCGCTGCGCGTCCGCCGCCGGCGGATGGGCCTTCGCCCAGTGGGCGGCGATGTCGATGCGCCGGGCGAGCCAGACCTTCTCGTGGCTCTTGACGTAGTCGACGAAGCGGGCGAGTGCGGCCGCCCGGCCGGGCCGGCCGACGAGGCGGCAATGCAGGCCGACGCTCATCATCTTCGGGCTGCCGGCGGCACCCTCCGCATAGAGCACGTCGAACGTGTCCTTGAGATAGGCGAAGAACTGGTCGCCGGAATTGAAGCCTTGCGCGGTGGCAAACCGCATGTCGTTGGCGTCGAGCGTGTAGGGGATGACGAGCTGCCGGCGGCCGGCATGCTCGTGCCAGTAGGGCAGGTCGTCGGCATAGCTGTCGGAGACATAGGCGAAGCCGCCCGCCTCGGTGACGAGGTCGACGGTGTTGACGGAGCAGCGGCCGGTGTACCAGCCGCGCGGCCGCTCGCCGGTGACGAGCGCATGCAGGCGGATCGCCTCGGCGATGGCGGCCGCCTCCTCCTCGCGTTCCATGTCCTTGTGCTCGACCCATTTCAGCCCGTGCGAGGCGATCTCCCAGCCCGCCTCGCGCATGGCCGCCACCTGCGCCGGGGAGCGCTGGAGCGCCGTCGCGACGCCGTAGACCGTCACCGGCACGTCGCGCTCGGTGAAGAGGCGGTGGAGCCGCCAGAAGCCGGCGCGGGCGCCGTAGTCGTAGATCGATTCCATGTTCCAGTGGCGCTGGCCGGGCCAGGCCGCGGCGCCGACGATCTCGGACAGGAAGGCCTCGGAGGCCTTGTCGCCGTGCAGCACGCAGTTCTCGCCGCCCTCCTCGTAATTGACGACGAATTGCACGGCGATCCGCGCGCCGCCCGGCCAGACGGCGTCGGGCGGCGTGGGGCCGTATCCGTGGAGATCGCGCGGATAGCGCATGGTTTCATCCTCCCATCTTGATGACGGCGAAATTTCTAGCCACGAATCGCGCGCGTCATTCCCCGCGAAAATTTTGAAAGTCTCGAAGGATCATCCCGCTTTCCCGAAGCAATGGCTTGGCGGATAGTGGAGGGAGGTATGCTGCGTTCTGGAGGAGAGACCATGCAGGCTCACACGCAATCGGGCGGACGGCTGACGACCCACGTGCTGGACACGGCGCGCGGCCGGCCGGCGCGGGGCCTGCGCATCGAGCTCTTCCGTATCGAGGGCGAGGCGGCCCGGCCGATCACGACCGTCACGACCAACGACGACGGGCGCTGCGACGCGCCGCTGCTTTCGGGGGCCGAGATGGAACGCGGCGTCTACGAGCTGCGTTTCCATGCAGGCGACTATCTCGGCCGCGGCGAAGGCGACGGGCCGCTCTTCCTCGACGTGATCCCGCTGCGCTTCGGCATCGCCGATCCGCGCGCGCACTATCACGTGCCGCTGCTCCTGTCGCCCTACAGCTATTCGACCTACCGGGGGAGCTGAGCCATGGCCGCCGCGATCCGCAATTCCGTCCGTTTCCTGCTGAACCACGCGCCGGTGACGCTTGCCGATGTCAGGCCGGCCGACACGCTCCTCGATTTCCTGCGCCTCTCCCGCCGGCTCACCGGCACCAAGGAGGGCTGCGCGGAGGGCGACTGCGGCGCCTGCACGGTGCTCGTCGGCCGGCTCCTCGACGGGCGGCTGAAATACGAATCGGTCAATGCCTGCATTCGCTTCGTCGCCTCGCTCGACGGCTGTCACGTGGTGACGGTAGAGGCGCTCTCCGCCCCCGGCGGGCCGCTGCATCCGGTGCAGCAGGCGATGGTCGACCATCACGGCTCGCAATGCGGCTTCTGCACGCCGGGCTTCGTCATGTCACTCTACGGCCTGTGGATGGAGAAGCCGAAGCCGAGCGTCGCCGAGATCGAGAAGGCGCTGCAGGGCAATCTCTGTCGATGCACGGGCTATGCCGCGATCATCCGCGCCGCCGAGGCGATCTCCTCGATCGGCGAGCGCGACCGCGACCCGCTGGTGGCCGAGCGCGCGGCGATCACGGAAAAGCTTTCGGCGCTGAAGGACGGCTGCCGCGTCGTGGTGGAAGGCGACGGCGGGCGCGTGGTGTTGCCGGGTTCGCTCGATGATTTCGCCGCGCTCTACGCCGCCGAGCCGAAGGCGACCATCGTCGCCGGCTCGACCGACGTCGGGCTCTGGGTGACGAAGTTCATGCGCGACATCTCGCCGGTCGTCCATATCGGCCATCTCGACGAATTGCGGCGCATCACCGTCGACGAGCGCGGCGTCACGCTCGGCGCCGGCGTCAGCTATACCGAGGCGCTGCCGGCCGTCACCCGGCATTTCCCCGAGCTCACCGAGCTCTGGAACCGCATCGGCGGCGAGCAGGTGCGCAACATGGGCACCGTCGGCGGCAACATCGCCAACGGCTCGCCGATCGGCGACACGCCGCCGGCGCTGATCGCGCTTTCCGCCACGCTGACGCTGCGCCGGGGCGACGAGCGCCGCACGCTGCCGCTGGAATCCTTCTTCATCGAATACGGCAGGCAGGATCGCAGGCCGGGCGAGTTCGTCGAGGCCGTGACCATCCCGCCGCGCCATCCGGCCGACCGGATCGCCGTCTACAAGATCTCCAAGCGGCTGGAGGAGGACATCTCCGCCGTCTGCGGCGCGTTGCGCGTCCGTGTCGATAGCGCGGGCGTCATCGAGGAGGCCGTGATCGCCTTCGGCGGCATGGCGGGCACGCCGAAGCGGGCGAGCCATGCCGAGGACGCCCTTGTCGGCAAGCGCTTCGAGGCGCAGAGTTTCGAGGCGGCGGCGCAGGCGCTGGCCGAGGACTACACGCCGCTCACCGACTGGCGTGCCTCGGCGCAGTACCGGCTCATGGTGGCGCAGAACCTCGTCCGCCGCTTCCATCTGGAGCAGGACGGGGCCGAGCCGGTGCGGCTCGACCGGACGATCCCGGCGGCGGTCTGAGAGGAGAAGACGATGAACGTCATGCAACCCATCGAGCGCATAAAGGGCGGCGTGCACGAGAAGGAGCGCCACGAATCCGGCCACAAGCACGTCACCGGCACCGCCGAATATATCGACGACATGCCGGAGCCCGCCGGCCTCCTGCACGCCTATCTCGGCCTCTCCCAGCGCGCGCACGCCAAAATCCTCGGCATCGACTTCTCCGCCGTGGAAGCGAGCCCCGGCGTCGTCGGCATCCTGACGGCGAAGGACATCCCCGGCGAGAACGACGTCAGCCCCGCCCACCTGCATGACGACCCGGTCTTCGCGACCGACCGCGTCGAATTCCACGGCCAGCCGGTCTTCGCCGTCATCGCCGAGACGCGCGAGGCCGCACGGCGGGCGGCGGCGAAGGTCAGGGTCGACTACGAGGACCTGCCGCATGTCGTCGACGTCGCCGAGGCGGCGGACGCCGGCTATCCGCTCGTCGTCACGCCGATGACGCTCGAGCGCGGCGACATCGAGGCCGGCTTTTCGCGGGCGCGGCATGTCGTCGAGGGCGAGATGCGGATCGGCGGGCAGGACCATTTCTATCTCGAGGGGCAGATCTCGCTTGCCGTGCCCGGCGAGGACGACGAGGTGGCGCTCTGGTGCTCGACGCAGCATCCGAGCGAGACGCAGCACATGGTCGGCCAGGTGCTCGGCGTCGCCTCGCACGCCGTCACGGTCAACGTGCGGCGCATGGGCGGCGGCTTCGGCGGCAAGGAGACGCAGGCGAACCTGTTCGCCGCCGTCGCGGCGGTCGCGGCGAAGAAATTCGGCAGGGCGATAAAAATCCGGCCCGACCGCGACGACGACATGACGGCGACCGGCAAGCGCCACGATTTCCGGGTCACCTACAGGATCGGCTTCGACGGCGACGGGCGGATCGAGGCGGTGGACGCGACCTATGCGGCGCGCTGCGGCTTCTCCGCCGACCTCTCCGGCCCCGTCACCGACCGCGCGCTGTTCCATGCCGACAACTGCTACTTCTATCCCGACGTCAGGCTGCGCTCGGCGCCGCAGAAGACCAACACCGTCTCCAACACCGCCTTCCGCGGCTTCGGCGGGCCGCAGGGCATGGTCGGCGGCGAGCGGATGATCGAGGAGGTCGCCTATGCGCTCGGCAAGGACCCGCTGGAGATCCGCCGGCTGAATTTCTACGGCGGCGAGGGGCGCAACCTCACGCCCTATCACCAGACCGTCGAGGACAACATCATCGGCCGCATCGTCGACGAGCTGGAGGCCTCGGCCGACTACCAGGCGCGTCGGAGCGCGATCCTCGCCATCAACGAGAAAAGCCGCGTCATCCGCAAGGGGATCGCGCTCACCCCGGTGAAGTTCGGCATCTCCTTCACCAAGACCGAGTTCAACCAGGCGGGCGCGCTGGTGCTCGTCTATGCCGACGGTTCGATCCAGCTCAACCACGGCGGCACGGAGATGGGGCAGGGGCTCTACACCAAGGTGGCGCAGGTGGTGGCGGACGAGTTCCAGGTCGACCTCTCGCGCATCCGCGTGACGGCGACCACGACGGGCAAGGTGCCGAACACGTCCGCGACCGCCGCCTCCTCCGGCTCCGACCTCAACGGCATGGCCGCGGCCGATGCCTGCCGGCAGATCAAGGCGCGGCTTGTCGCGTTTGCCGCGGAGCGCCATGGCGTGCCGGAGAGCGAGGTCGTATTCGAGCCGAACACGGTGCGGATCGGCGCGGAGCGGATCGCCTTCTCCGACTTCATCGCCGCGGCTTATGCGGCGCGCGTCCAGCTCTCGGCGGCGGGCTTCTACAAGACGCCGAAGATCCACTGGGACCGGGCCGCCGGGCGCGGCCGGCCGTTCTTCTACTATGCCTACGGCGCCTCCTGCTCGGAGGTCTCCGTCGACACGCTGACGGGCGAATACCAGGTCGACCGCGCCGATATCCTGCACGACGTCGGCCGCTCGCTGAACCCGGCCATCGACCTCGGCCAGGTGGAGGGCGCCTTCGTGCAGGGCATGGGCTGGCTGACGACCGAGGAACTGTGGTGGGATGCGAAAGGGCGGCTCAGGACCCACGCGCCCTCCACCTACAAGATCCCGCTCGCCTCCGACCGGCCGCGCGTCTTCAACGTCAGGCTCGCCGAATGGTCCATCAACCGCGAGGAGACGATCCGCCGCTCCAAGGCGGTGGGCGAGCCGCCCTTCATGCTGGCGATCTCCGTGCTGGAGGCGATCTCCATGGCGGCGGCGAGCGTCGCGGACTACAGGATTCCGCCGCGCCTCGACGCGCCGGCGACGCCCGAGCGCGTGCTGATGGCGATCGAGCGGCTGAAGGCCGCGAGGAGATAGGCCATGCCGGCGCGCGAGGACATCCGCGATTTCCTGCGCCGGGAGAAGGCGTCGGTCCTCGTCGAGGTGACGGGGGCGGCGGGCTCGACGCCGCGCGACACGGACGCCTGGATGCTCGTCTCGGAGGGCGCGATCTTCTCGACGATCGGCGGCGGCCAGCTCGAATACATGGCGATCGACGAGGCGCGCCGGGCGCTGCGCTCCGGCCGCGCCGCGGGGCCGATGAACGTGCCGCTCGGGCCGGAGATCGGCCAGTGCTGCGGCGGCCGGGTGGGGCTTTCCTTCGCCGCGGTCGATGCGGCGCTTGCCGAGCGGCTCGTCGCCCGCGCGGACCGGGAGATGGCCGAGCGGCCGCATGTCTACGTCTTCGGCGCCGGCCATGTCGGCGATGCGCTCGCCATGGCGCTGTCGCTTTCGCCGCTGCGCGTCGTGCTGGTCGACACGCGCGAGGCGGAGCTTGTCGCCTCCGCCGTGCCGGGCATCGAGACCTGCCTCACCGCGATGCCGGAGGCGGTGGTGCGCGCCGCGCCCGCCGGCAGCAGCTTCGTCATCCTCACCCACGACCACGCGCTCGACTTCCTGATCGCCGCCGAGGCCCTGAAGCGGCAGGACGCCGCCTATGTCGGCATGATCGGCTCGAAGACCAAGCGCGCCACCTTCCGCAACTGGCTCTCCCGCGAGATCGGCCGGCCGGAGACCTTCGAGCGCCTCACCTGCCCGATCGGCGGCACGGCGCTGAAGGACAAGCGGCCGAGCGTGATCGCGGCCCTTGCCGCGGCGGAAATCCTGACGGCGGCCCTTAGCTGGGAAGGCACACCAGTGCCGCAATCCCCTTCTCCCCTCGGGGAGAAGGTGGCCCGAAGGGCCGGATGAAGGGGGCAAAGTGCGGGAGGTCGCTTCCAGCGCCCCCCTCATCCCGCTGCCGCGACCTTCTCCCCGAGGGGAGAAGGGGCAGGAGGCACCTTCATCATTCCATAGGCGCGTGTCTGCCGCCGGTACCGTTCCTCAGTCGCCGACCGCCTCGCCGGCGAGGATGCGGCCGATCAGCCGCTGACAGCGCTCGGCCATGAAGTCGATGATGAGCCGCACCTTCGGGTCCTGGAAGCGCTTGTGCGGGTAGATCGCCGCAAGCTGCACGGGGGCGGGCGGCGTGTCCTGAAGGATCGCCACCAGCGCGCCGCCGTCGATATGCTGCTTCACCTCGAACAGCGGCTTGTTGATGATGCCGTGGCCGGCGAGCGCCCAGCCCGTCAGCACGTCGCCGTCGTCGCTGTCATAGGGGCCGGCGATCTCGAGCTTGCGCAGGCCGCCCGGCATCTGCAGCGTCCAGTAATATTCCTTCGAGCCCGGATAGCGCAGCAGCAGGCAGTCGTGCTTCTCCTCGATCAGCGCATCCGGGGTGGCCGGCACGCCGCGCCGCTCGAGATAGGCGGGGGCGGCGCAGATCACCCGCTCGCAATTGAGGATGCCGCGCATGCGCAGGTTCGAATCCTCCAGCACGCCGAGCTTGAAGGCGACGTCGACGCCCTCGCTGAGGATGTCGATATTGTGGTCCGACAGGCGCAGCCTGACCTCGATCTCCGGATAGCGGTCGTGGAACTCCGGCACGCCGGAGGCGATCAGCCGGCGGCCGATGCCGAGCGGCGCGGTGATCCGGAGCGATCCCTTCGGGTTGCGCGAGAGGTCGGCGATCGCGCCTTCCGCCTCGTTCACCGCCTCGATGATCTTCACCGCGCCCTCGTAGAAGACGCGGCCGTGCTCGGTCGGCGAGAGCTTCCGGGTGGTGCGGTTGAACAGGCGCACCCCGAGATGGCGCTCCAGCTCCTTGATGCGGTTCGAGGCGACGGCCGGCGTCACCCGCTGGTCGCGGCCGGCCGCCGACAGGGTCCCCAGTTCCACCACGCGGACGAAGACGCGCACATTATCGAGATAGGACATGGCTTTTTGTAGCACATCGGGCGGCCGGTCACAGAGGGGTGCGATCTTCTAGTTTTTTTTGAAAGTGTTGGGGATATCGCGGGATTTCCGCGAAAATCGCGCGATGGCAGTAATCTCGCAGGAATGGGAGGCCTCCATGTACGAATATGCCATCGCCTGGGACTGGCTGACATTCGCCGTCCGCTGGCTGCACGTCATCACCGCCATCGCCTGGATCGGCTCGTCCTTCTACTTCGTCGCGCTCGACCTCGGGCTGAAGAAGCACGCAAGCCTTCCGCCCGGCGCCTACGGCGAGGAGTGGCAGGTGCACGGCGGCGGCTTCTACCACATCCAGAAATACCTGGTGGCGCCGGCCAACATGCCGGAGCACCTCGTCTGGTTCAAATGGGAGAGCTACGTCACGTGGCTCTCCGGCTTCGGCATGCTCTGTCTCGTCTACTATGCCGGCGCCGACCTCTACCTGATCGACCCGAACGTGCTCGACGTGTCGAAGCCGGTGGCGATCGCCATCTCGCTCGGCTCGCTCGCGCTCGGCTGGGTGCTCTACGACCTCCTCTGCAGGTCGTCCTTCGGCAACGACAACACGCGGCTGATGGTGGCGCTCTACTTCATCCTCGTCGTGATCGCCTGGGGCTACACGCAGCTCTTCACCGGGCGGGCCGCCTTGCTGCACCTCGGCGCCTTCACGGCGACGATCATGTCGGCCAACGTCTTCTTCATCATCATCCCGAACCAGAAGATCGTCGTCGCCGACCTGATCGCCGGCCGCACGCCCGACGCCAGGTACGGCCGCATCGCCAAGCAGCGCTCCACCCACAACAACTACCTGACGCTGCCCGTGCTGTTCCTGATGCTGTCGAACCACTATCCGCTGGCCTTCGCGACGGAGTTCAACTGGGTGATCGCCTCGCTGGTCTTCCTGATGGGCGTCACCATCCGGCACTGGTTCAACACCCGCCATGCCGGCACCGGCAACCCGACCTGGACCTGGCTTGCCACCGCGCTCCTCTTCGTCGCCATCATGTGGCTCTCCACCGTGCCGAAGGCGCTGACGGGGGAGACGGACGTCGGCGCGGCGCAGCAGCCGTTCCTGACGGCGGAGGCCTTCCCGCAGGTGCGCGACACCGTGCTCGGGCGCTGTTCCATGTGCCACGCGCAGGAGCCCGGCTGGGAGGGCATCGTCGTGCCGCCCAAGGGCGTGACGCTGGAGAGCGACCGCGACATCGCCGCCCACGCCCGCGAGATCTACCTCCAGGCGGGGCGCAGCCACGCCATGCCGCCCGCCAACGTGACCGCCATTTCCGACGAGGAACGCCGCCTCATCGTCGCCTGGTACGAGGCCGCCGTGACCAGGGGAGAAATCCGATGAGCGAATGCCTGATCCGCGGCCGCCTGCTCACCTTCCTCGACGAGCCGAAGGGCATCGACGACACGGCGGCCTGGCGCTACGAAGAGGACGGCGCCGTGCTGGTGCGCGACGGCAAGGTGGTCGAGAGCGGCGACCACGCCGCGATCCGCCGGCTCGCCGGCCCCGGCGTTCCGGTCGCCGACCACCGGCCGCACCTCATCCTGCCCGGCCTCATCGATACGCATCTGCATTTCCCGCAGACGCAGGCGATCGCCTCCTACGGCGCGCAGCTCCTCGAATGGCTGAACACCTATGTCTTCGTCGAGGAGCAGAAGTTCCGCAATCGCGCCCACGCCGATTTCGTGGCGGAGCGCTTCCTCGACGAGCTCATCGCCAACGGCACGACCACGGCCGTCGCCTATTGCTCGGTGCATCCGGAGAGCGTCGAGGCCTATTTCTCTGCGGCCGAGGCGCGCGGCATGCGCATGGTCGGCGGCAAGGTGATGATGGACCGCAACGCCCCGGACGCGCTCACCGACACGCCGCAGCGCGGCTACGACGAGACGAAGCGGCTGATCGAAAAATGGCACGGGCGCGGGCGCGCGCATTACGCGATCAGCCCGCGCTTCGCCATCACCTCGACGCCGGAGCAGCTGGAGATGGCCGGGGTGCTCGTCGCCGAGCATCCGGACTGCTACGTGCAGACGCATCTTTCGGAGAACCGCGACGAGATCGCCTTCGCCACCTCGCTCTATCCGCAGGCGAAGGACTATACCGACATCTATGCCGGCCACGGCCTGCTGACGGACAGGATGCTGCTCGGCCACTGCATCTATCTGAGCGACCGCGAGGTCTCGGTGCTGGCCGAGACGGGGGCTGTCGGCGTCTTCTGCCCGACCTCCAACCTCTTCCTCGGCTCCGGCCTGTTCGACCGCGACCGGTTCGAGCGGGCGGGCGCGCGCTGGTCGGTGGCGACCGACGTCGGCGCGGGCACCAGCTTCTCCATGCTGGAGACGATGGACGAGGCCTACAAGGTGCTGCACCTGCAGGGCCAGCGGCTGACGCCCTTCAACGCCTTCTACCGCATGACGCTCGGCAATGCCCGTGCGCTCGGGCTGGAGAGGCACATCGGCTCGCTGCATGCGGGGGCGGACGCCGACATCGTCGTGCTCGATTCGCGGGCGAAGCCGGCGATGGATTTTCGCATGCGGACGGCGACGACGCTGGCGGAGGAGCTCTTCATCCTGCAGACGATGGGCGACGACCGCTCGGTGGCCGAGGTCTATGTCGCCGGCCGGGCGATGAAGGGCAAGCCCGGCAAGACGCCGGCGCGGGTGCCGGAGACGGCCTGACGGGATTGCCCCGCCATACCCCCCTCTGGCCTGCCGGCCATCTCCCCCTCAAGGGGGGAGATCGGCAAGAGGTGGGCTTCCCGCTTTAATCGCTACGTTGGCAATGGGCGAGACGGCACCCCATCCAATCTCCCCCTTGAGGGGGAGATGCCCGGCAGGGCAGAGGGGGGTGAAGAGGCCTTGGCGTCTACGCACCGCCCGGCCACCGCCCGCCCATCGCCTTCGTCAGCCCCTCCGCCGCCGCCTGCACGACCGGGCCGATGGCGGCGATCTTTCCGTCCGGCAGGCGCACCGCCGGGCCGGACACGGAAATGCCGGCGATGGCCTCGCCGTACTCGTCGAAGACCGGGACGGCGACGCAGCGCATGCCGAGCGTGTGCTCCTCGTCGTCGATCGACCAGCCGCGGGCGCGGATTATCGCGATGTCGGCGAGAAGGGCGGGCAGCGTGTCGCGGGTCGACGCGGTGAAGCGCTCCAGCGGCCTATCGGCCAGCAGCGCCGCGATGCGCCCGTCGTCCCAGGTCGACAGGATCGCCTTGCCGATGCCGGAGGCGTGGATCGGCCCGCGCCGGCCGGGGCGGAAGAAGGCGCGCATCGGCGCGTGGCTCTCCGCCTGGGCGAGGAAGACGACGTCGCCCGCCTCCTCGATGGCGATATTGGCCGTCTCGCCGCAGCCCTCCACCAGGTTTTTCAGGAAAGGCCGGCTCACCGCGCCGAGCTTGCGGAAGCGCAGATAGGCCGTGCCGATCTCGAAGGCCTTCACGCCGATGGTCCAGGCGCCGGTCTCCGCGTCGTGCGCCACCATGCCGTGGGCGGCGAGCGAGGTGAGCAGGCGGTGCACCGTCGACGGCGCCATGCCGGATTCCTCGGCAAGCCAAGTGAGCGCCGCCCCGTCGGCCTGCGCGACGAGGTCGAGCAGCCTCAGGCTGCGGTCGAGCACCTGCACCGATGCGGGGGCCGCGTTCTCGCCCGCCTTGCGGCCGGGCCGCCCCCTCGTCTTCTCGTGCACGACCATGCTTTTCTCCCGCGACATGGCCCCCTCATCCGGCCCTTCGGCCACCTTCTCCCCGCCGGGGAGAAGGAGATTGTCCGCAACGGTCCGTTTTCCCCTTCTCCCCATCGGGGAGAAGGTGCCGGCAGGCGGACGAGGGGGCTTCCGATAGCCCTTCAATTCCATAACCGTCCCGCGCCGATTGTTCCAGTTTCGTTGAAGATGTTTATTTCCACATGATGGGATTGATTTCCATTTTTCTGTTGTCTCGGATGCGGGATGCGCTACCCTTCCATTCGAACGACGACGGAGGAAAGCCAATGGCGAAGATGCGTGCTGTCGATGCGGCGGTGCTGGTCCTGGAGAAGGAAGGCGTCGACTGCGCCTTCGGGGTCCCGGGTGCCGCAATCAATCCCTTCTATTCCGCGCTGAAGGCGCGCGGGTCGATCCGCCATATCCTCGCCCGCCACGTCGAGGGCGCGAGCCACATGGCGGAGGGCTACACGCGGGCGAAGGCCGGCAATATCGGGGTGTGCATCGGCACCTCCGGCCCGGCCGGCACCGACATGATCACCGGCCTCTACTCGGCCTCGGCCGATTCGGTCCCGATCCTCTGCATCACCGGCCAGGCGCCCCGCGCCCGGCTCGACAAGGAGGACTTCCAGGCCGTCGACATCGCGGCGATCGCCGGCCCCGTCACCAAATGGGCCGTCACCGTCATGGAGCCGGCGCTGGTGCCCTTCGTCTTCCAGAAGGCGTTCCACACCATGCGCTCCGGCCGGCCCGGCCCGGTGCTGGTCGACCTGCCGGTCGACGTCCAGCTCGCCGAGATCGAGTTCGACATCGACACCTATGCGCCGCTTGAGCCCTACAAGCCCAAGGCGACCCGTGCGCAGGCGGAGAAGGCGCTCGCCATGCTGAACGCGGCCGAGCGGCCGCTGATCGTCGCCGGCGGCGGCATCGTCAATGCGGATGCCTCCGACCTGCTCGTCGAATTCGCCGAGATCACCGGCGTGCCGGTCGTCCCGACGCTGATGGGCTGGGGAACGATCCCCGACGACCATCCGCTGATGGCCGGCATGTGCGGGCTGCAGACCTCGCACCGCTACGGCAACGCGACGCTGCTCGCCGCCGACGTCGTGCTCGGCATCGGCAACCGCTGGGCGAACCGCCACACCGGCAACGTCGCGACCTATACGAAGGACAGGACCTTCGTCCATGTCGATATCGAGCCGACGCAGATCGGCCGCGTCTTCGCCCCGGATCTCGGCATCGTCTCGGATGCGGGCGCGGCGCTAAAACTCTTCCTCGACGTCGCGACGGAGTGGAAGACGGCGGGGAAACTGCGCGACTGGTCGGGCTGGGCGGAGGAATGCCGCGCCCGCAAGCGCACCATGCTGCGCAAGACCCATTACGACCAGGTGCCGCTGAAGCCGCAGCGCGTCTACGAGGAGATGAACAAGGCCTTCGGCCGCGACACCTGCTACGTCTCGACCATCGGCCTCAGCCAGATCGCCGCCGCGCAGTTCCTGCATGTCTACAGGCCGCGCAACTGGATCAATTGCGGCCAGGCCGGACCGCTCGGCTGGACGCTTCCCGCGGCGCTCGGCGTGCGCGCGGCCGATCCGGACCGGCCGATCGTGGCGCTCTCCGGCGACTACGACTTCCAGTTCATGATCGAGGAGCTCGCCGTCGGCGCGCAGCACCGGCTGCCCTACCTGCACGTGGTCGTGAACAATTCCTATCTCGGCCTGATCCGCCAGGCGCAGCGCGGCTTCGACATGGATTTCGAGGTGAGCCTTGCCTTCGACAACGTCAACGCTTCGGGCGACGCGGAGAAGAGCTACGGCGTCGATCATGTCGCGGTCGCGGAAGGCCTCGGCTGCAAGGCGATCCGGGTGCGGCGGCCGGAGGAGTTCGCGGATGCCTTCGCCCGCGCCGGGGCGCTGATGGCGGAGCATAAGGTGCCGGTCGTCCTCGAATGCATCCTGGAGCGCGTCACCAACATCGCCATGGGCGCCGACATCGACGCGGTCGTGGAATTCGAGGACCTCGCCGAGCACGGCGAGGATGCCCCTACCGCAACGCTCGCGCTGATCGACTGAGGAGGAAGACCATGCCGAAATTCGCGGCCAACCTGACGATGCTCTTCACCGAGGTCCCGTTCCTCGACCGTTTCGCGCTCGCCGCCCGGGCCGGCTTCGAGGGGGTAGAGTATCTCTTCCCCTACGATTTCGAGAAAGAGGCGCTGCGCGAAGCCCTCGACGGGAACGGCCTGGCGCAGGTGCTGCACAACCTGCCGGCCGGCGACTGGGCGGCGGGCGAGCGCGGCATCGCCGTGTTGCCGGACCGGATCGACGAGTTCCGCCGCGGCGTCGGGCAGGCGATCGACTATGCCACCTCGCTCGGCTGCCGGCAGGTCAACTGCCTTGCCGGCATCGCACCGGAGGGCCTGGCGGAGGAGGCGCTGCGCACCACCTTCGTCTCCAACCTCGCCCATGCGGCCGACGCGCTCGGCCGGCACGGCATCCGCCTCCTGATCGAGCCGATCAACCGCTTCGACATCCCTGGCTTCTACCTCGACACGGTGGAGAAGGCCGCGTCGATCATCAAAGAGGTGGGCCACGACAACCTGTTCATCCAGTACGACCTCTACCACCAGCAGCGCACCGGCGGCGAGCTGATCGGCACCTTCGAGCGGCACCGCGACCGGATCGCCCATGTCCAGCTCGCCGACAATCCCGGCCGGCACGAGCCGGGCACGGGCGAGATCGCCTGGCCCTTCGTCTTCGCCACGCTCGACGCGCTCGGCTACGACGGCTGGATCGGCTGCGAATACAAACCGCGCACGACGACGGAGGAAGGGCTCGGCTGGTTCGCCGCCGGCCGGCCGGCGAAGGGCGCCGACGTCATCAGGATCAGGAGCTAGGACCATGGCAACAATCGGATTCATCGGGCTCGGCATCATGGGCACGCCGATGGCGCGCCACCTGCAGGAGGCCGGCCACGCCGTCGTCACCTCCCGGCACAGGCGCCCGCCGGCCGCGGACCTCCTCGACCGCGGCCTGACGGTCGTCGAGACGCCGAGGGCGGTGGCGGAGGCGGCCGAGACGATCATCCTGATGCTGCCGGACACGCCGGAGGTGAAGGACGTGCTGTTCGGCGAGAACGGCGTCGCCTACGGGCCTGCCCCCGGCAGGCTCGTGATCGACATGAGCTCGATCTCGCCGATCGAGACGAAGGACTTCGCGAAGAAGGTGCGTGCGACGGGGGCCGACTACATCGACGCGCCGGTCTCCGGCGGCGAGGTCGGCGCCCGCAACGCCACGCTCTCGATCATGGCCGGCGGCTCGCAGGAAAGCTTCGACCGGGCGCTGCCGCTCCTCCAGCTGATGGGCAAGAACATCACGCTCGTCGGCGACTGCGGCGACGGCCAGGTGACGAAGGTGGCGAACCAGATCATCGTCGCGCTCACCATCGAGGCGGTCTCCGAGGCGCTGGTCTTCGCCTCCAAGGCCGGCGCGGATCCCGCCCGGGTGCGCGCGGCGCTGATGGGCGGCTTCGCCTCCTCGCGAATCCTGGAGGTGCACGGCGAGCGGATGATCAAGCGGACCTTCGATCCGGGCTTCCGCATCGCGCTGCACCAGAAGGACCTCAACCTCGCGCTGCAGGGGGCGCGGGCGCTCGGCGTCGCGCTGCCCAACACCGCCTCGACACAGGAACTCTTCAACCTCTGCGCCGCCAACGGCGACAGCGGGCTCGACCATTCCGGTCTCGTCAGGGCGCTCGAGCGCATGGCGAACCACGCCGTCGCATGACGGCGCGGGCCGGGCAGGGAGGGGAGCCCTGCCCGGCCATCCCTTGCGCTCGACGCTTGCCCGTAGCAAAACAGCGGAAAGGCCCTTCGGGGCCTTCCGTCGCATCGAGAGGACCCCCATGCCCGCCATCGCAGATCCGCGCCCCTTCCTGGAGACGCTCTTCCACGCCGCCGTCGACGCCGCCGACCCGGAGAAGGTGCTCGCCGCCCACCTGCCGGAGAAGCCGAAGGGACGGACCATCGTCGTCGGCGCCGGCAAGGGCGCGGCGCAGATGGCGCGGGCCTTCGAGCGCCTGTGGGACGGGCCGCTCGAAGGCGCCGTCGTCACCCGCTACGGCTATGCCGTGCCCTGCGAGCGCATCGAGGTGCTCGAAGCCTCCCATCCGGTGCCGGACGGGAACGGCCTTGCCGCCACCCGGCGGCTGATGGAGACCGTCTCGGGGCTGACGGAGGACGACCTCGTCGTCGCGCTCGTCTGCGGCGGCGGTTCGGCGCTGCTGCCCGCCCCGCCCGAGGGGCTGACGCTGGACGACGAGATCGCCGTCAACAAGGCGCTGCTCGCCTCCGGCGCGCCGATCTCCGCCATGAACGCCGTGCGCAAGCAGGTCTCGCGCATCAAGGGCGGCCGGCTCGCCGCGCTTGCCCATCCGGCCCGCGTCGTCTCGCTCGTCGTCTCCGACATTCCCGGCGACGATCCCGCGCTCGTCGCCTCCGGCCCGACCATCCCGGATGCGAGCACGCGCGCCGATGCGCTGCGCCTCATCGAGCGCTACCGGCTCGACCTGCCCGAGGCGGTGATGCGCCATATCCGCGAGGGCGGCGAGGACGCGCCCGCGCCGAACGATCCGGTCTTCGCGCGCAACGAGGTCCGCCTCGTCGCCTCCGCCGCCGTCTCGCTGGAGGCGGCCGCCGGCGTCGCCCGCCGCGAGGGCGTGGAGGCGGTCATCCTGTCGGATGCGATCGAGGGGGAGGCGGCCGAGGTCGGCCGGGTGCATGCGGCGATCGCCGCGGAGGTCGCAAGGCGCGACCGGCCGTTCGGCAAGCCGGTCGTCATCCTCTCGGGCGGCGAGACGACGGTGACCGTGAAGGGCAAGGGCAAGGGCGGACGCAACGGCGAGTTCCTGCTCGCCTTCGCCACGGCCGTCGACGGTGTCGCGGGGATTTCGGCGCTCGCGGCCGACACCGACGGCATCGACGGCTCCGAGGACAATGCCGGCGCCTTCGCCGACGGCGGCAGCGTCGTGCGGCTCGCCGGCAAGGGCCTCGACGCCGCCGCCTTCCTCGCCCGCAACGACAGCTGGACCGCCTTCGACGCGCTCGGCGACCTCTTCGTCCCCGGCCCGACCGGCACCAACGTCAACGATTTCCGCGCGATCCTGGTGCAGGAGCCGTAACGAAGAAGCCCCGGCAAGCCGGGGCTTTCCCGATGGCAGATGTCCGGCGCTCAATGCGCTCCGGACATGTCCCCCAGCACCTCCTTGGAGGCGACGGTGGAGTCGGCCTTCAGCCTGTAGACCATCGGCACGCCGGTCGCGAGGTTGAGCTTGAGGATCTCCTCCTTCGTCATCCGGTCGAGCACCATCACCAGCGAGCGCAGCGAATTGCCGTGGGCGGCGACGAGCACGTTCTCGCCGCGCAGCACGCGCGGCAGGATGTCGGTGAGGTAGTAGGGCCAGACGCGCGCGCCGGTATCGCGCAGGCTCTCGCCGCCCGGCGGCGGCACGTCGTAGGAGCGACGCCAGATATGCACCTGCTCCTCGCCCCACTTGGCGCGGGCGTCGTCCTTGTTGAGGCCGGAGAGGTCGCCGTAGTCGCGCTCGTTCAGCGCCTGGTCGCGGATCGTCTCGAGGCCCGGCTGGCCGATCTCGTCGAGGATGATCGAAAGCGTCTTCTGCGCGCGCGAAAGCACGGAGGTGAAGGCGATGTCGAACCTGAGGCCGTAGTCGGCGAGCGCCTTGCCGCCGGTCTTCGCCTCCTCGATGCCGAGCTCGGTGAGGCCCGGATCGCGCCAGCCGGTGAAGAGGTTCTTCAGGTTCCATTCGCTCTGGCCGTGGCGAACGAGGACGAGGGTTCCGCTCATGAAAAGTCTCCCGCTGTGTCTGTCAGTCAGTTGAGCCCGAGCACGTCGAGCATGGAATAGAGGCCGGGCTTCCTGTCGCGCGCCCACAGCGCCGCCTGCACCGCGCCGCGCGCGAAGATCGAACGGTCGGTGGCGCTGTGCGAGAGCGTCACCGTCTCGCCTTCGCCGGCGATCAGCACCGAGTGCTCGCCGACGACGGAGCCGCCGCGCAGCGTGGCGAAGCCGATGGCGCCGGCCGGCCGCGGGCCCGTGTGGCCGTCGCGCACGCGCACGGAATGCTCGGCGAGCGCGATGCCGCGGCCCCTGGCCGCCGCCTGCCCGAGCAGCAGCGCCGTGCCCGAGGGCGCGTCGACCTTGTGGCGGTGGTGCATCTCCAGCACCTCGATGTCCCAGTCCTGCGGCCCGAGCGCGCGTGCCGCCGTCTCGGCCAGCACGCCGAGCAGGTTGACGCCGAGGCTCATGTTGCCGGACTTGACGATGCGGGCGTGGCGGGCGGCGGCCCTGATCCTCTCCTCGTCCGCCTCCGAGCAGCCGGTGGTGCCGATGACGTGGACGATGCGCGCCTGCGCGGCGAGGCCGGAGAATTCGACGGTCGCGGCGGGCGTGGTGAAGTCGAGCACGCCTTCCGCCTCGACGAAGGCTTCGAGCGGCTTGTCGGTGACGGCGACGCCGATCGGGCCGAGGCCGGCAATCTCGCCGGCATCGCGGCCGACGAAGGGCGAGCCCTCGCGCTCGACGGCGGCGAAGACCTCCGCCCCCGCGATCGCGTGGATCGTGCGGATCAGCGTCTGGCCCATGCGGCCGGCGGCTCCCACCACGACCAGTTTCATTGCCTTGCCGCTCATGTCATGTCCTGTCCGGATTGAATCACTTGCCCGAAGGGGCCTGGAGATTGTGGAGGCGAGCGTAAAGGCCGTTCGGCCGGCCGGCAAGCGCCTCATGCGTGCCCTCCTCGACCACCTGGCCCGCCTGCATGACGATGATCTTGTCGGCGCGCACGACCGTCGAGAGCCGGTGGGCGATGACGATGACGGTGCGCCCGCTCATCGCCTCGTCGAGCGCCTTCTGCACGGCCTGCTCGGACTCGGTGTCGAGCGCGGACGTCGCCTCGTCGAGGAGCAGGATCGGCGCGCCCCGCACCAGCGCGCGGGCGATCGACAGCCGCTGACGCTGGCCGCCGGAGAGCGTCACGCCGTTCTCGCCGACGGGCGTGTCGTAGCCGAGCGGCTGGGCGAGGATGAAGTCGTGCGCATAGGCGTGGCGTGCCGCCTCCTCGATCTCGGCGTCCGTCGCGTCCGGGCGGCCGTAGCGGATGTTGTCGCGGATCGTGCCCTCGAAGAGGTAGGGCTGCTGCGAGACATAGGCGATGGCGTTCCTGAGCGAGCGCTTGGTGACATGGGCGATGTCCTGCCCGTCGATCAGGATCTCGCCCGCCACCGGGTCGTGGAAGCGCGGGATGAGGCCGATCACCGTCGACTTGCCGGCACCCGACGGGCCGACCAGCGCCGTCGTCCTGCCGCCCTCGGCGGTGAAGCTCACCCCCTTGAGGATGTCCTCGCCTTCCGAATAGCCGAAGCGGACGCCGCGGAAGACGACCTTCGCCTCGCCGACCGTCAGCGGCCTGGCGTCCGGCCGGTCGGGCTGGCGCGGCTCGAGGTCGAGGATCTCGTAGATCATCCGCGCGTTGACCACGGCGCGCTCCAGCGAGACCTGCAGGCGGGCGAGCCGCTTGGCCGGGTCGTAGGCCATCAGGAGCGCGGCGACGAAGGAGAAGAAGGCGCCCGGCAGCACGCCGCCGTAGATCGAGCGGTAGGCGGCATAGGCGAGCACGCTGGAGATGGCGAAGCCCGCGAAGGTCTCCGTCATCGGCGCGGTGCGCTCGGACAGCCGGGCGATGCGGTTGGAGCGGCTCTCGGCGCGGGCGATGATGCCCTCGACCTTCTCCTTCAGCTGCGCCTCCATCGTGAAGGCCTTGACGATGGCGATGCCCTGGATCGTCTCCTGCATGGCGCCGAGCACGTGGCTGTTGAGCTCGATCGATTCGCGCGTGGCGCTCCGCAGCCGGCGCGAGACGTAGCGCAGGCCGATCAGCAGCGGCGGCGCCAGCACGAAGACGAGGATCGTCAGCAGCCAGTCCTTGGAGAACATCACGCCGATCAGCGCGACGAGCGTCAGGAAGTCGCGGGCGACCGAGGTGACGGTCATGTTCAGCACGTCGCGGATGCCGGTGACGTTCTGGTTGATCTGGGCGGCGAGATAGGCCGAGCGCGACTCGCTGAAGAAGCCGACCGACAGCGACATGAGGTGCGAGTAGAGCCGGCGCTGGTAGCGGGCGACGATGTTGTTGCCGATCTTCGACAGCGTCACCGCCTGGCCGTAGGTGGCAAAACCCCTGAGCAGGAAGGCGATGAAGATCGCCGCGCAGATGACGAGGACGAGGTCGGCCCGCTTGTTGGCGAAGGCCTCGTTGATCACCGATTCCATGATCCAGGCGCTGAAGGCCGTCGTTGCGGCGACGATGGCGAGGCAGGCGATGGCGAAGACGTAGCCGCCGAGGTGGTCCCGGCCGTTCTCGGCGATGACGCGCTTCAGCACCGTGGCGACGGTGTCGGAGCTGACGTGCGGGCGTTCTTTTCGACTCTTGTCGGCCAATGATGACTTTCCTCGGGCGGCCCAATGGCTGTGCCCGCTCTATAGGGTCTAGCCCCGCCTTTGGCTACTGCGCGGCCTCACCTTTTCCAGCGGCGTCCCTCCGTTGCAACACCGAAGCGCTCGGGCATGCGGGCGAAGGCGGCGAGGCCGACGAGGGCGGCGACGGGATGGGTGACGACGTAGGTCGGGATCGATCTCAGGAGCGCGGTATGCGGCGCCTTGTCCTCGAAGGCGGCGCGGAATTCCGGCCCGCGCAGCGCCGGCAGGATCTTCTGCGAGATGCCGCCGGCGAGATAGACGCCGCCCTTGGCCATGAAGATCATGGCGATGTCGCCGGCCACGCGGCCGAGATAGGTGGAAAACAGCGCGATCGTCTCGATCGCCGCCCGGTCCTCCTGGGCGAGCGCCCTGGCCGTCACGTCGGCCGGCGTCGCGAGCACGGGGTCGTCGCCGTCCGCCGCCGAGACGGCGCGGTAGATGTTCATGATGCCGCGCCCGCACAGAAGCTGCTCGGCCGAGATGCGGCCCTCGATCGGTTCCAGGAACGGCCAGATCTGGTAGTCGCGCTCCGTGCGCGGGCCCATGTCGACATGGCCGCCCTCGCCGGGGACCGGGAACCAGGCGTGGCGGGCGTGCACGAGGCCGGCGACGCCGAGGCCGGTGCCGGGTCCGAGCACGGCGCGCGAGGCGGCGGGCCGCTCCCCGCCGCCGCCGATCTTCTCGCGGTCGGTGTCGGAAAGGGAGGCGATGGCGAGCGCCTGCGCCTCGAAGTCGTTGACGAGCACCACGTCCTCGAAGCCGAGCTTCCCGATCATGTCGCGCGGGCGCACGACCCAGGGGCAGTTGGTGAGCGGCACCTCGTCGCCCTCGATCGGGCCGGCGAGCGCCAGGATCGCCGAGCGCGGCTGCACGGAGGTCGTGTCGAGGATCGAGCGCTGCAGCGCCTCGTCGATATTGGCGAAGTCGGCCGTCTTGACGATCGGGAAGGATCTCGGCTCGGCGAAGGCGTCGACGAGCAGCGCGAAGCGCGCATTGGTGCCGCCGATGTCGCCGATGAGGATGGGGAAGGGAAGGTTCGTGTCGCTGTCGCTCGGCCTGGCCATGGGCTCTTCCGTCTCCTGTCGCTGCCTCTGTCCCGCTTTCCGCCTATCGCCGCCGGCCGCCGCCGTCAATCGGAGACAAGGGCGGCGGCGAGGGCGATGAGGTGCTCGGCCGTCGCCCGGTTGAGCGCCATCGGGATGTCGTAGACGATCGCGAGCCGCATCAGCGCCTTCACGTCGACGTCGTGCGGCATCGGGGTGAGCGGATCGACGAAGAAGATGAGGACGTCCACCTCGCCGGTGGCGATCAGCGCGCCGATCTGCTGGTCGCCGCCGAGCGGGCCGCTCTTCAGCCGCGTCACGTCGAGGCCGGGACAGGCCTCCAGCACCCGGCCGCCGGTCGTGCCGGTGGCGACGATGCGGGCGCCGGACAGGAGCGCCTCGTTGCGCTTCGCGAAGGCCGCCATGTCGTCCTTCTTCTCGTCATGCGCGATGAGCGCGATGCATTTCCGGCGCGACATGGGGGCTCCCGCTGATGGATGGCGGATTTAAATCGATTTGAAGGAGCTATACAGAAAAGGCGGGGCGTTGGTAAGGCCCGCGGCCGGGCGGCGCGAGGCCCCGCTGCCTCTCATCCGGCCTGCCGGCCACCTTCTCCCCGCAAGCGGGGAGAAGGAAATTTGCCGCGCCGTTTCCCGAACCACTACCGTTTCGCAGGGCGGGTCCCCTCTTCCTGCCTGCGTAGGTGCCAGGCTTGCCTCGGGGACCTGCCGCCTACTGGAACGGCCGCGGGATCGGGATCGGCACGATCGCCGGCAGCGCCGAGGCGTCGGCGGCGATGACCGCCTCGATGGACTGGCCGCCGGCATTGCCCGCGTCGCTGAAGGCGAGCGCCGCACCCGCGCCGCCGCGCCAGGTCACGGCCTGCTCGGAGGCGGGCGACGGGCCGGCGAGCACGACGGTGCAGGCCTTCGGCAGGTCGGAGAGCATGACGTGGTGCGGCTTGACGGGCTTGGCGTCCTTCTTCGGCTTGGGCTTCGCCCAGGGCTCGCTGGTGAACCACCAGGCGAGCGACTTGTCGCAGCCGTCGCCGGCCGGCACGGCGGCCTGCGGCTTGCAGCCGGCGGCGCCCGGCGGGCACTTGATGCGGATGTGGAAATGCTCGTCGTGGCCGTAGATCGGCCGGACCTTGCCGAGCAGCCCGCGGTCGCCCGCCCAGGTGTCGCAGAGCTTCTTCTTGATCGCCGGGTTGACGAAGACGCGCTCGACCTCCGGATAGCTCGCCGCCTTCATGACGAGGCGGGCATGTGTCGGCGTCCAGCGCTTCGAATCGACGGTGAGGAACCTGCTCTTGTCGAGCATGGAGGTGAAGGGCAGCCTCTCGCGCTCCTCGGCCGACAGCCGCCGGTCGGGCATCGGCGTGAACCAGATGTCGGCGTCGAGCCCGACCTGGTGCGAGGCGTGGCCGGAAAGCATCGGCCCGCCGCGCGGCTGCGAGATGTCGCCGAGCAGCAGTCCCGGCCAGCCGAGCGCGCGGGCATCCTCGGAGAAGCGTTCGAGGAGCGCGATCATCTGCGGGTGGCCCCAGCGCCGGTTGCGCGACAGCCGCATCGCCTGCCAGGCGGGCCCGTCCGTCGGGATCGCGACGGCCCCGGCGATGCAGCCCTTCGCATAGGAGCCGTAGGGCCGGGTGTCCATGCGCGCGGGCAGGCGCTTGGCGGCGAAGAGCTCCTTGGCGGGGCGCTCGTCGGCGGCGGACGGGTCGGTCAGCGCGGCAAGCGCAAGGGCTGCGGCGGCAAGGCAGAGGGTGAGGCGGGAAAGCTTGGGGCGCAACGGCGGCCTCCGGTCTGAAAATCGAAATCGTTGCGAAAGGCTAGACGGCGATCCTTTCGCGGAGGTGAATCGCACCGGCGAAAAGGAGCCGCAAAAACAAGCCGCTTTGATGGCAGGCCTGTCCTTTGCCGCCGTTTCGCCTATTCTTGCCGGCAGGATCGGCGAAGGACAGCGAAGGGACCCGGCATGAAGGAAGCGCTTCGGAAACTCTTGTGCGGCATGGCGGCTGCGGCCTTCGCCCTGCTGCCGGCGGGGATCGCCCATGCCCAGGAGGCGCCGAAATGGCGCATCGGCGTCGCCACCGTCGGCGACCTCAAGCATCCGGACGGCTTCGACCATTTCGACTATGTCGACCCGCAAGCGCCCAAGGGCGGCGAGCTGAAGCTCTCCTCCACCGGCACCTTCGACACGTTCAACCCGGTGCTCGCCAAGGGCGAGACGGCCGACGGGCTCAGCCACGTCTTCGACACGCTGATGAAATCGGCCGACGACGAGATCACCGCCTCCTACGGCCTGCTCGCCGAAGGCGTCTCCTACCCGGACGACATTTCCGAGGCGACCTTCCGGCTGCGCGCCGAGGCGAAATGGGCGGACGGCGAGCCGGTGACGCCGGAGGACGTCATCTTCAGCTTCGACATGGCCAAGGAGCACAATCCGCTCTTCACCAACTACTACAAGCACGTTATCTCGGCGGAGAAGACCGGCGAGCGCGACGTCACCTTCCGCTTCGACGAGACAAACAACCGCGAGCTGCCGCAGATCCTCGGCCAGTTCGCCGTGCTGCCGAAGCACTGGTGGGAGGGGACGGACGCCAAGGGCAACAGGCGCGACATCTCCCGCACGACGCTGGAGCCGGTGATGGGCTCCGGCCCCTACCGCATCGCCGGCTTCCAGGCGGGCGCGACCATCCGCTACGAGCTGCGCGACGACTACTGGGGCAGGGACCTCAACGTAAACGTCGGCCAGAACAATTTCGGCGCGATCACCTATACCTATTTCGGCGACAGGAACGTCGAGTTCGAGGCCTTCCGCGCCGGCAACGTCGACTACTGGTACGAGAACGTCGCGGCGCGCTGGGCGACCGGCTACGACTTTCCCGCCGTCAAGGACGGCCGCGTGATCCGCGAGGAGGTGGAGAACCCCTTCCGCGCCACCGGCGTCATGCAGGCGCTGGTGCCGAACATGCGCCGGGAGAAGTTCAAGGACCAGCGCGTGCGCGAGGCGCTGAACTACGCCTTCGACTTCGAGGAGGGCAACCGCACCGTCGCCTTCGACGCGCACACCCGCGTCGACAGCTTCTTCTGGGGCACGGAGCTCGCCTCCTCCGGCCTGCCGGAGGGCCGCGAGCTGGAGATCCTGAACGAGGTGAAGGACAAGGTGCCGGAGGCGGTCTTCACCACGCCCTATACCAATCCGGTCGCCGGCAATCCGCAGAAGGCGCGCGACAACCTGCGCAAGGCGCTGGAGCTGATGAAGGCGGCGGGCTGGGAGCTCAAGGGCAACCGCCTCGTCAACGCCAAGACGGGCGAGCCGTTCCGTTTCGAGATCCTGCTCTCCAGCGCCACGCTGGAGCGGTGGGCCGTGCCCTACGCGCAGAACCTGCGCAAGATCGGCATCGAGGCGAGCGTGCGCACCGTCGACGCCTCGCAATATACCAACCGCACCCGCAGCTTCGACTACGACATGACCTGGGTCGTCTGGGCGCAGAGCCTCAACCCCGGCAACGAGCAGGGCGACTACTGGGGCTCCGAATCGGTCGCCCGCGAGGGCTCGAAGAACTATGCCGGCATTTCCGATCCGGCCGTCGACGCGCTGATCCGCAAGGTGATCTTCGCCAGGGACCGCGAAGACCTCGTGGCGGCGACCAAGGCGCTCGACCGGGTGCTGCTCGCCAACCACTATGTCGTGCCGCTGTTCTACGCCCGCGCCGCGCGGCTTGCCTACTGGAACCGCATCGCCCATCCGAAGGAGCTGCCCTACTACGGCACCGGCTTCCCGGACGTCTGGTGGTCGACGACCGCCGGAAAATGAGCGGGGGCTTGCGCACCGCCGCGTCCTCGGCTCCATATGGGCGGGAACGAATCACGGCGGAAGGATCGGGCTTGAACGGCTGGAGACCGAAGCGGCGGACGGCGCCGGCGAGGAGACCCTGATGGGCGCCTATATCCTGCGCCGCATCCTGCTGATGATCCCGACCATCCTCGGCATCATGGCGATCTCCTTCGCCATCGTGCAGTTCGCGCCGGGCGGACCGGTCGAGCAGGTGATCTCCGACCTCACCAACCAGGGCGCGGGCGACCGGCTCTCCGGCGGCGGCGACCTGCTCTCGACCGGCATGGAGGACGGCGGCACCTATCGCGGCGCGCGCGGCCTCGACCCGGAATTCATCGCCAAGCTGGAGAAGCAGTTCGGCTTCGACAAGCCGCCGCTCGAGCGCTTCGTGACGATGATGTGGGACTATCTGCGCTTCGATTTCGGCGAGAGCTTCTTCCGCAACATCTCCGTCGTCGACCTGATCGTCCAGAAGATGCCGGTGTCGATCTCGCTCGGCGTGTGGATCCTCGTCTTTTCCTACGCGATCTCGATCCCGCTCGGCATCCGCAAGGCGGTGAAGGACGGATCGGCCTTCGACGTGTGGACCTCCGGCGTCATCATCGTCGGCTATGCGGTGCCGAGCTTCCTGTTCGGCATCCTGCTGATCGTGCTCTTCGCCGGCGGCTCCTTCCTCGACTGGTTCCCGCTGCGCGGCATCGTCTCGGACAATTTCTCCGCCCTCTCCTGGTGGCAGAAGCCGCTCGACTACATGTGGCACATGACGCTGCCGCTGATCACGCTCCTGCTGTCGGCCTTCGCCACGACGACGCTGCTCACCAAGAATTCCTTCATCGACGAGATCAAGAAGCAATATGTGACGACGGCGCGCGCCAAGGGGCTGACGGAGCGGCAGGTGCTCTACGGCCACGTCTTCCGCAACGCGATGCTGATCATCATCGCCGGCTTTCCCGGCGCCTTCATCTCCGCTTTCTTCACCGGTTCGCTTCTGATCGAGTACATCTTCTCGCTCGACGGGCTCGGGAGGCTCGGCTACGACGCCATCGTCCGGCGCGACTATCCGGTGGTCTTCGCCACGCTCTACATCTTCTCGCTGATGGGCCTCGTCGTCAGCCTGATCTCCGACCTCGTCTATACCTGGGTCGACCCGCGCATCGACTTCGAGCGGAGGGACGTCTGATGAGCGCCGTCGCCGGCCTCGAACCCGTCGCGCCGCCCCGCAAGGGCCTGCTGTCGCCGACCAACCGGCGGCGCTGGGAGAATTTCTGCGCCAACCGGCGCGGCTTCTGGTCGCTGTGGATCTTCCTCGTGCTCTTCGGCCTCAGCCTCGGCGCCGAGTTCATCGCCAACGACAAGCCGGTTCTCGCCTCCTACAAGGGCGAGCTCCTGTTTCCCGTCGTCGTGAACTATCCGGAGGAGAAGTTCGGCGGCTTCCTCGCCGAAACCGACTACCGCTCCGATTTCATCCGGCAGGAGATCGAAGCAAACGGCTGGATGATCTGGCCGCCGATCCGCTATTCCTACCAGACGACCAATTCCAACGTGCCCCATTCCGCGCCGACGCCGCCCTTCTGGCTGATGACGAAGGAGGAGCGCTGCGCCGGCTATCCGGGCGGGGCGGCCGATCCCGCCTGCCACATCGGCAACCTCAACTGGCTCGGCACCGACGACCAGGCGCGCGACGTGCTCGCCCGCGTCATCTACGGCTTCCGCATCTCCGTGCTGTTCGGGCTGGCGCTCACCATCGCGTCCGCCATCGTCGGCGTGACGGCGGGCGCCGTGCAGGGCTATTTCGGCGGCTGGACGGATCTCCTGATGCAGCGCTTCATCGAGATCTGGTCGTCGATGCCGGTGCTCTACATCCTGCTCATCATCGCCGCGATCCTGCCGCCCGGCTTCTGGATCCTGCTCGGCATCATGCTGCTCTTCTCCTGGGTCGGCTTCGTCGGCGTGGTGCGCGCCGAGTTCCTGCGCGCCCGCAACTTCGAATACGTGAATGCCGCGCGCGCGCTCGGCGTCGGCAACGCGACGATCATGTACCGCCACCTCTTGCCGAACGCGATGGTGGCGACGCTGACCTTCCTGCCCTTCATCCTGTCGGGCTCGATCACCACGCTCACCTCGCTCGACTTCCTCGGCTTCGGCATGCCGCCGGGCTCGCCCTCGCTCGGGGAGCTCATCGCCCAGGGCAAGGAGAACCTGCAGGCCCCCTGGCTCGGGCTCACCGCCTTCGTCATCATGTCGCTGATGCTCTCGCTGCTGATCTTCGTCGGCGAGGCCACCCGCGACGCCTTCGACCCGAGGAAGACCTTCCGGTGAGCGAGATACGGCACGACGTCATCCTCTCGGTCCGCGACCTCTCGGTGGAGTTCCACCAGGGCGGCACGGCGAGCCGCGCCGTCGACGGCGTCTCCTTCGACATCCGCCGCGGCGAGGTGGTGGCGCTGGTCGGCGAATCGGGCTCCGGCAAGTCGGTGACGGCGAACTCGATCCTGAAGCTCCTGCCCTATCCGGCCGCAAGCCATCCCTCCGGAGAGGTCGTCTTCAACGGCCGCGACCTGATGAAGGCGGGCGATGCGGAGCTGCGCCGGGTGCGCGGCAACGACATCACCATGATCTTCCAGGAGCCGATGACCTCGCTCAATCCGCTCCACTCGGTCGAGCGGCAGATCGGCGAGATCCTAGAGCTGCACCAGAAGATCGAGGGGCCGGCCGCGCGGAAGCGGATCCTCGAACTGCTGGAGCAGGTCGGCATCCGCGAGGCGGAGAAGCGGCTTCCCGCCTATCCGCACGAGCTCTCCGGCGGCCAGCGCCAGCGCGTGATGATCGCCATGGCGCTCGCCAACCGTCCGGAACTGCTGATCGCCGACGAGCCGACGACGGCGCTCGACGTCACCGTGCAGGCGCAGATCCTCGCGCTCTTGAAGGGCCTCAAGGAGGAGCACGGCATGTCCATGCTCTTCATCACCCACGACCTCGGCATCGTCCGCAAATTCGCCGACCGGGTCTGCGTGATGACGAAGGGCCGCATCGTCGAGGCGGGGCCGGTCGAGGACATCTTCGGCAATCCGCAGCATGCCTATACCCGACACCTCATCGCCTCCGAGCCGAAGGGCCGGCCGCGCCCGGCCGACGACAGCCAGCCCGTCGTGGTCGAGGCGGAGGACGTGAAGGTCTGGTTCCCGATCAAGGCCGGCTTCCTGCGCCGGGTGGTCGACCACGTGAAGGCGGTCGACGGCATCGATCTCCGGCTGCGCGCCGGCCATACGCTCGGCATCGTCGGCGAATCGGGCTCCGGCAAGACGACGCTCGGTCTGGCGCTGACGCGGCTCATTTCCTCCAAGGGCCGCATCGCCTTCCTCGGGCAGGACATCGCCGGCCGTTCCTTCTCCGAGATGCGGCCCTTGCGCCGGAAGATGCAGATCGTCTTCCAGGACCCCTACGGGTCGCTGTCGCCGCGCATGTCGGTCGCCGACATCGTCGCGGAAGGGCTGAAGGTGCACGAGCCGGCGCTCACCGAGGCCGAGCGCGACCGCCGCGTGGCCGCCGCGCTGGAGGAGACGGGGCTCGACGCCGCGACCCGCTGGCGCTACCCGCACGAATTCTCCGGCGGCCAGCGCCAGCGCATCGCCATTGCCCGCGCGATGGTGCTGAAGCCGGAATTCGTCATGCTCGACGAGCCGACCTCCGCGCTCGACATGAGCGTGCAGGCGCAGGTGGTGGAGCTCCTGCGCGACCTCCAGGCGAAGCACAACCTCGCCTATCTCTTCATCAGCCACGACCTCAAGGTGGTGCGCGCGCTCGCCAACGACATCATCGTCATGCGCGCCGGCCGCGTGGTGGAGAAGGGGCCTGCGTCCCGGATCATCGAGACGCCGGCCGAACCCTACACGAAGGCGCTGATGGCGGCCGCCTTCGATCTCGAAGCCATCCGCGCCGATGCGGTCAGCCAGTAGCAGGATAACGACGTGCCGACGAAAAGCCCGGTCATCATCGATCTCAAGTTCGACCCCGAGGAGGTGGCGGCGGCGCTGAAGGGCGCCTTCGCCGACCGCGAGGTGATCAACCTCCTGCATCCCGCGAACCGCGGCCGCGACCTTTCCGGCATCGACTATGCCGTGGTCTGGAAGCCGGGCGCCGACCTCTTCGCGCGCGCGCCCGATCTCAAGGTCGTGTTCTCCGGCGGGGCCGGCGTCGACCACGTGCTGAAGCTGCCGGGCCTGCCGGACGTGCCGCTGGTGCGCTTCGTCGACGGGACGCTGACGACGCGCATGAGCGAGTGGGTGGCGCTGCAGTGCCTCCTGCACCTGCGCCAGCACCGGGCCTATGCGGCGCAGCGGGAAAAGCGCGTCTGGCGCGAGCTGGCGCAGCCCGAGGCGAAGGAGATCACCGTCGGCATCATGGGCCTCGGCGTGCTCGGCCAGGACGCCGCGGCCAAGCTGAAGACGCTCGGCTTCCGGGTGGTCGGCTGGTCGCGCAGCCGCAAGGAGGTCGAGGGTGTCGAGACCTTCGACGCGGACGGGCTCGACGCCTTCCTGGCGAAGACCGACTTCCTCGTCGGCCTGCTGCCGCTGACGCCGGAGACCACCGGCATCTACAATACCGGCCTCTTCACCCGGCTCTCCCGCAAGGGCCCGTTCGGCGCGCCGGTCTTCATCAATGCCGGGCGCGGCGGCAGCCAGGTCGAGGCGGACATCGTCGCGAGCCTCAACGACGGCACGCTCCACGCCGTCTCGCTCGACGTGTTCGAGCAGGAGCCGCTGCCGCTCGAAAGCCCGCTCTGGGACATGGACAGGGCCTTCATCACCCCGCACGCGGCGGCCGCCTCCGACGTGAAGGCGCTGGTGCGCCATGTCGAGCGGCAGATCGCCCGCGTCGAGCGCGGCGAGCTGCTGGAATTCCTGGTGGACAGGACGGCCGGCTACTGAGCCTGTTCCTTTCCGGAGTTGCTCATGGCCTGCGATAGCCGGTCGGCTGCTGGTAGAGCCAGCCGATGCGGCGGATGGCCTCCTCCAGCCCCTCGCGGGCGACGCTCATCGTGTGGCCGTTGGCGTGCAGGATCGTCGCCTCGTCCTCCATGATCGCCACATGGCCCTTCCAGAAGACGAGGTCGCCGCGCCGCAGGTCCTCGCGGCCGACCGGCTCGCCGAGCCCGTCCGCCTGCATGTCGGAATCGCGCGGCGCGGGCCTTCCCGCCATCGCCATGGCAAGCTGCACGAGGCCGGAGCAGTCGATGCCGAAGCCGGAGCGTCCGCCCCAGAGATAGGGCGTCTCGAGGAAGCGTGCGGCGACGGCGACATAGTCCGCATCCGCCGGCGCGTCGAGCGGCCGGCAATGGGCGGCGACGACGGACTGGCCGCCGTCGAGCGTCAGGTAGCGCGTGCCGCGCGTCTCTCTCTTCCCGACGATGCTGAGCCGGCTGCCCATGGACAGCGGGAAGGCGGCGGGCGTCCGCAGGTCCGCGCCCGCGTAGGCGAAGGTGCGGGGCGCGGTGACGACGTGGGTGGCGGCGGCGGCCGGGCCGAGCGCCGTCTCCGGCAGGTAGCCGACATAGCCGTCGGCATCCGCCTTCGCCCAGGCCCAGCCGTCCGCGCGGTCGAGCACGCGCACCGTCTCGCCGAACAGGAGCTCCGTGTCGATGCCGGCCGCCGCATCCGGCCGGGGCCGGAGCGGCGCGACGGGCACGGCGAGGCGCGCGGGATCCCCCTCCGTATAGCGCGCGGCGGTAACGACGCCGGCAAGGCGCGCCTCCGCGAGGTCGGGCCGGTAGGCGTTGAGGCGGCGGTCGGGAAGAAGGGCGGTCATGGGGTCTTCCAGGGTGCGAGGCTGCGGCCGCTGGCGATGACGAGGTCGCTCAGCCGTTCGAGGAACAGCGCGCCTTCGACGGTGCGCCGGATGACGACGTTGCGCCGGTCGCGCTCGTCGCGCACGCGGCTGACGAGCCCCTGCTCGCCCATCGTGTCGAGCGCGCGGGTGATCACCGGCTTGGTGACGCCGAGCGTGGCGGCAAGCCCGCGCACGGTATGCGGCGGCGGCACGAGGTAGATCTCGAGCAGGATGGAAAGCTGGCGCAGCGTCAGGTCGCGCCGGTCCTGCCGGACCAGCTCCAGCGTCACCGCGTGCCAGAGGCCGAGCGCCTGCGATGGGGTCATGTCGATGGGCAACGGGACCTCCGGGAACGATTTCGTTACGCTACCGGATCGGTTCCTCCAGGGAAAGCGGCTCAGCCCGCAATCTTGCGCAGGTGATGGTAGAGCGCGCGGATCGCCTGCGCCTCGCCGCCGACCGGCGAATGCGGCCGCTCCGCCTGCGCCCAGCCGTAGATGTCGAAATGCACCCAGTGGCGGTTCCTGGTGACGAAGCGCTTGAGGAAGAGGGCGGCGGTGATCGCCCCCGCCATGCCGCCCGCCGGCGCGTTGGTGAGGTCGGCGATGCGGGCCGAGACGTCCTTGTCGTAGCCCATGTGCAGCGGCATGCGCCAGATCGGGTCGTCGACGGTGAGGCTCGCCTCGGAAAGGTCGTGGGCGAGGTCCTCGTCGTCGGTGAAGAAGGGCGGCAGGTCCGGCCCGAGCGCCACGCGCGCCGCCCCCGTCAGCGTCGCCATGTCGACGAGGAGGTCGCTCTCCTCCTCGTCCGCAAGGGCGAGCGCGTCGGCGAGGATCAGCCGGCCCTCGGCGTCGGTGTTGTCGATCTGCACGGTGAGCCCCTTGCGGCTCCGGTAGATGTCGCCGGGGCGGAAGGCGTTGGCCGAGATCGCGTTCTCCACCACCGGCAGGAGCACGCGCAGCTCCACCTTGAGCTTGGCGTCCATGATCATCAGCGCAAGCCCCAGCACGTTCGCCGCCCCGCCCATGTCCTTCTTCATCAGCAGCATGGAGGCGGCGGGCTTGATGTCGAGGCCGCCGGTGTCGAAGCACACGCCCTTGCCGACGAGCGTCACGCGCCTGTGGCCCTTCCTGCCCCAGGTGAGCTCGATCAGGCGCGGCGCCTCGGCCGAGGCGCGGCCGACGGTGTGGATCAGCGGGAAATTCTCCTTCAGGAGGTCGTCGCCGGCGATCACCGAGACCTTCGCCTTGTAGTGCTCGCCGAGCGCGCGCACGGCCTCCTCCAGCGCATCCGGGCCCATGTCGTTGGTCGGCGTGTTGATGAGGTCGCGGGCGAGGAAGACGCCGGCGAGCTGGCGGCGGATGTCGGCGGCGTCCGCGTCGGCGGGGATCAGCAGCGTCGGCGCCTCGGCGGACGCGGCCTTGTAGCGCTCGAAGCGGTAGCTGCCGAGGCCGTAGCCGAGCGCGAGGCGGTTGGCCGTCAGCGGCGCGGTCTCGATGTGCCAGTCGCCGGCCGGCAGCGTGCGCGCCAGCTTGCCGGTGAGGAAGGGCGCGTCGGACGGATTCCTGCCGAGCCCGAACAGCGCGCCGCCGAGATGGCCGTCCCCGGTGGGGATCATCAGGAGCGCGCCGGACTCCGCCTTGAAGCCCGCCTTCCTCGCCCAGTCGAGCGCGATCGGGTCGATCGTGCCGGTCTCGATATGGGCGGGCGTCACCGCGAAGATCGGCAGCGTCTTCCCCTTCTTCGCATTGAAGGGCGAGGGGCGGTCGATGAACTGGAAGGGAGCCATGAGGAACCTCTGGGCGCGGCCGGGAATCGGGGAATTAACGATCCGTTAGGGTTAACAGACTATTGCTGGAGCGAGGATTGCGGCGTGATTCCTTCGGCGCCGCGTCAGCCGGATACGCTCGGGGACGTTGATCATGGCCGCTTCTGCAAGGCTTCTGAAAGGTGCAGCGCTTCTCGCCATCGCCGCGGCGATGGCCGGCTGCGCGGGCAAGCCCAGCAACATCACCACCGGCTCAGTGCCGAAGCTCGCGCGGCCGGTGGACCAGATGAACGCGACGGAGCTGCGCGGAGCCGCCGAGACAGTCGGCCGCGCCTACGAGAAGAACCCGAAGGACCGCAACGTCGGCATGAACTACGCCAACATCCTGCGCATGAACGGCCGCAACGAGCAGGCGCTCGCGGTGATGCAGCAGGTGGCGATCTTCCATCCGCAGGACCGCGAGGTGCTCGCCGCCTACGGCAAGGCGCAGGCCGCCGCCGGCCAGCTCGAGCAGGCGCTGAACACGATCCTCAGGGCCCAGACGCCCGACCGGCCCGACTGGCGGCTGAAATCGGCCGAGGGCGCGATCCTCGACCAGCTCGGCCGCGCCGGCGAGGCCCGCCAGCGCTACCGCGAGGCGCTCGACCTCAAGCCGAACGAGCCCTCGGTGCTCTCCAACCTCGGCATGTCCTACCTGCTGGCGCGCGACCTGAAGACGGCCGAGACCTACCTGCGCTCCGCCGTCGCCCAGCCCGGCGCCGACAGCAGCGTGCGCCAGAACCTCGCGCTCACCGTCGGCCTGCAGGGCCGCTTCCAGGAGGCGGAGACGATCGCCCGCCAGGAGCTGGCCGCCGGGCAGGCGGAGGCGAACGTCGCCTATCTGCGCTCCATGCTCGCCCAGCAGAACGCCTGGAAGAAGCTCGCCGACGACGACGGCAGGAACACGAACTGATCCCTTCCTCCTCCCGGAGACGCTTCGCCCCGGCCGCAAGACCGGGGCGTTCTTTTTGCGGGAAATGGTATGGGATCAGAACCGGTCGGCGACCTGGATGCCGGCGGGGCCGAGGATGACGGCGACGAGGACGGGCAGGAAGAACAGGATCATCGGCACGGTGAGCTTCGGCGGCAGGGCCGCCGCCTTCTTCTCCGCCTCGTTCATCCGCTGGTCGCGACATTCCTGCGCCAGCACGCGCAGCGCCTGGGCGAGCGGCGTGCCGTAGCGCTCCGCCTGGATCAGCGCCTGCGTCACCGACTTCACCGTCTCGAGGCCGATGCGGTTGCCGAGGTTCTCGTAGGCGACGCGGCGTTCCTGCAGGAAGGAGAGCTCGGCGGTGGTCAGCACCAGCTCCTCGGCGAGCTCCGCCGAGGCCATGGCGATCTCGTCGGCGACGCGGCGGAAGGCGACCTCGATGGAGATCCCCGATTCGACGCAGATCAGCATCAGGTCCAGCGCGTCCGGCCAGGCCTTGCGGATCGAGGCCTGGCGCTTCGAGATCTTGTTGGTGATGAAGATGTTGGGCGCGTAGAAGCCGAGATAGGCCGTGCCGATCACGGCGAGGATGCGTATCGGCAGCGGCTTGTCGCCGAGATAGCCGAGATAGAAGATGTAGAAGGCGCCGATCGCCAGGAAGACGAAGGGCAGCACGAAGCGGGCGAAGAGGAAGATGTTGAGCGCGTTCTGCGAACGGTAGCCCGCCTGCTTGAGCCGGTTCATCGTGTTGGCGTCGACGAGCGCCTCGCGCAGGTTCAGCCGCTCGACGATCTGGCGCACCGAGGTGTTGTTCTGCGCGCGCAGGCTCGCCTTGCTCTGCGCGGCCTCGGCATTGAGGCGGGCGCGCTCGCGGGCGCGGATCTGCTCGCGCTCCAGCGCCACCGCCTTCATGCGCTTGTTGAGGTCGCCGCGCTCGAAATAGGAAGCCGCGAGCGTGTAGAAGGTCGCCAGCACGGCGATCATCACGAAGGCCGGCAGGAGGACGGCCGGGTCGGTGAGGGTGGCGGCAAGTCCGGACACGGTCGGCTCCTAGATCTCGAAGTTGATCATGTTGCGCATGACGAAGATGCCGATCGACATCCAGACCGCCGAGATGCCGAGGATCAGGTGGCCGCGCGGATCCTGGAACAGGATCATGATGTATTCCGGCGAGGTGAGGTAGACGAGGAAGGCGACGATGAAGGGCAGCGCGCCGATGATGGCGGCCGAGGCCTTCGCCTCCATCGACAGCGCCTTGATCTTCGCCTTCATCTTGCGCCGCTCGCGCAGCACGCGCGACAGGTTGCCGAGCGCCTCGGAGAGGTTGCCGCCGGCCTGGCTCTGGATGGCGATGACGATGGCGAAGAAGTTGACCTCCTGCAGCGGGATGCTGGTGAACATGCGCGCGCAGGCCTCGGGCACGCCGAGGCCGAGCTGCTGCGATTCGACGATGCGGCGGAACTCGCTGCGCACCGGCTCCTGCCCTTCCGCCGCGATCAGGCGCAGCGCGTCGGTGAGCGGCAGGCCCGACTTGATCGAGCGCACCATGATGTCGAGCGAGTTCGGGAACTCCTCCAGGAACTTGTTCAGCCGGCGCTTGACGAGATGGCCGACGAACCAGCGCGGCACGCCGACGGCCGCGATGAAGGCGATGCCGAGGCAGACGAGCGGCGGCACGCCGGCAAGGAAGGCGAGCACGAGCGAGAAGAGGCCGAAGGCGGCGCTGAGCAGGTAGAACTGCGTGGTGCCGATCGACAGGCCCGCCTGGGAAAGCCGGGCCTTGAGGGTGGCGGCCACCCGCTTCGTCTGCTCCTGCTGCTTCTTCTCCAGCTCCTTCAGCGAATCCTGCACCGACTTGCGGCGCTTCGACATCTCCTGCATGCGGTCGCGCGCGGCCTTGGCCTTGGACTGGTCCGTCTCCGCCGTCTTGACGCGGCGCACCCGGCTTTCGGCCTTCTTCTGCGCCTCGATGCGGGAGAACAGCAGGCCGTAGGCGAGGCCGGCGGTGGACAGCGCCGCCAGCGCGATGATCGCAACGATGGTGATATCCAGTCCGAACATCGCTCGCCCGTCCGCCCCTTACGGCTTGTCCATCGCGTCGAGCGTCGCCGCCAGGCGCTTGTCTTCGTTGAAATAGCGGGCGCGGTCCCAGAAGTGCGGCTTGCCGATGCCCGTGCCCTTGTGCCGGCCGAGGATGCGGCCGTTGGCGTCCTCCCCCTCGATCTCGAAACGCATCAGGTCCTGGGTGACGATGACGTCGCCCTCCATGCCGACCACCTCGGTGATGTGGGTGATGCGGCGCGAGCCGTCGCGAAGCCGCGAGGCCTGGATGATGACGTCGATCGAGCCGGCGATGATCTCGCGCACGGTCTTGGCCGGCAGCGTGTAGCCGCCCATGGCGATCATCGATTCCATGCGCGAGAGGCATTCGCGCGGCGTGTTGGCGTGGATCGTGCCCATCGAGCCGTCGTGGCCGGTGTTCATCGCCTGCAGCAGGTCGAAGACCTCCGGTCCGCGCACTTCGCCGACGATGATGCGCTCGGGCCGCATGCGCAGGCAGTTCTTGATGAGGTCGCGCATGGTGATCTCGCCCTCGCCCTCGATGTTCGGCGGGCGGGTCTCTAGGCGCACGACATGCGGCTGCTGGAGCTGGAGCTCGGCGGAGTCCTCGCAGGTGATGACGCGCTCGTCGGTGTCGATGTAGCGGGTGAGGCAGTTGAGCAGCGTCGTCTTGCCCGAGCCCGTGCCGCCGGAGATGACGACGTTGCAGCGCACGCGGCCGATGATCTGCAGGAGTGTCGCCCCTTCCGGCGTGATCGAGCCGAACTTGACGAGCTGGTCGAGCGTCAGCTTGTCCTTCTTGAACTTGCGGATGGTGAGCGCGGTGCCGTCGATGGCGAGCGGCGGGGCGATGACGTTGACGCGCGAGCCGTCGGGCAGCCGCGCGTCGCAGATCGGGCTCGATTCGTCGACGCGGCGGCCGACCTGGCTGACGATGCGCTGGCAGATCGAGAGGAGCTGGGCGTTGTCGCGGAAGCGGATCTCCGATTCCTGCACCTTGCCGCCCACTTCGATATAGGTCTTGCCGGCGCCGTTGACCATGATGTCGGCGATGTCGTCGCGCGCGAGCAGCGGCTCCAGCGGGCCGTAGCCGAGCACGTCGTTGCAGATGTCGTCGAGCAGCTCCTCCTGCTCGGAGATCGACATCGCGAAGTTCTTGATCGTGATGATGTCGTTGACGATGTCGCGGATTTCCTCGCGCGCGCTCTCGGTATCGAGCTTGGCGAGCTGCGACAGGTCGATCGTGTCGATGAGCGCGGAGAAGACCTGGCTCTTCGTGTCGTAATAGTCCTCGGTGCGCGCCGGGCGGCGGCGTACGGCGGCCGCCGGCGTCGCCGCCGGCGCGGGGGCCGGCTCGAACACGGGCTGGATGGGCGGCGGCGCCACGACCGGCGGCCGCTCCATGACCGTGCCCGAAGGGGCCGCGGGCGCAGGCTGGTGGGCCGCCTGGCCGACCTGGCCGCCGCTCTTGCCGAAACCGTCGTTGCCGCGCTTGCCGAACATCCTATCTCATCCAGTCCGTCTTGATCGGTTTCACTTGCGCCCGAGAAGCCCCAGCAGATTGCCGAGGCCGGCCTTCCGGGGCTTCTTGACCGTCGCGCGGCCCGTCACGAGATGGGCGAGCTGCGAGAAGGTCTCCGCCGTCGGCGACTTGCGGTCGAGCTCCGCGATCATCCGCCCGCTGTTGGCCGCCGTGCCGAAGAGCTGGGCGTCGAAGGGGATGACGGCGACCGGCTGCGTCTCCAGCGGGTCGCAGAAGTCGTCGGGCGCGATCTCCGGCCGTTTCGGAACGCCGACCTGGTTCAGCACGAGGTGCGGCGCCTTGTCGTTGGGCCTCAGCTTCTTCAGCGCGTCGAACATGTTCTTCGCGTTGCGCAGGTTGGCGAGGTCCGGCACGGCGGTGATCACCACCTCGTCGACCTCGGACAGCAGCACCCGCGTCCACTCCGACCAGACATGCGGCACGTCGAGTACGGTGACGGGCGCGGTGCGCTGGACGAGCTCGAGGATCGGCTGGAAGGAGCCGCGGTCGAGGTCGTAGGCGCGGTCGAGCATCGAGGGGGCGGCGAGCAGTGACAGATGCTCGGAGCACTTGGTCAGCAGGCGGTCGAGGAAGACCTCGTCGAGGCGCTCCGGCGCGTAGACGGCCTCGGAGATGCCCTGCGGCGGGTCCTGGTCGAAGTCGATGTTGGCGGTGCCGTAGGGCAGGTCGAGGTCGGCGAGGATCACCTCGGTCTGGAACAGGTTGGAGACGTCGAAGGCGCAGTTGTGGGCGATCGTCGAGGAGCCGCAGCCGCCCTTGGCGCCGATGAAGGCGACGGTCTTGCCGAGCGGCTCGGCCTCCGGGTCGACGAAGATCGCCGCCATGGCCGCAAGGATGTCGGGCATGGCGACGGGGCCGACCATGTATTCGGAAATGCCGTTGCGCAGCAGCTCGCGGTAGAGCGGGATGTCGTTGTAGCGGCCGACGATGATGACCTTGGTCGAGGGGTCGCAGACCTCGGCGAGCGGCGCGAGCTCGTCCATGATGCCGCGCGGCTCGGTCGAGGTCTCGAGGATCAGCAGGTTCGGGGTCGGCGCGGAGGCGAACATGTTCGCCGCCGCCGCGATGCTGGCGCTGGAGATCCTGAGGCTCACCTTCGACATGCGGCGGTCCTGGCCGCAGCGCTCCATCGTGCGCAGCATGGCCTCGCTCTCGCAGAAGGCGTGGACGGAGATGCGCGGCAGCGGGCGGACGGCCTCGAGGTCGGCGGGCCTTGCCGTCTCCTCGCCGTGCTCCTCGACGGCCGGCTCAATCGTGTAGTCTATCGTGCTCATCGCTCATGCCCGTTGCTTGAAGTCCGGCGGACCGGAGGGTTTCGTCCCGCGCCGTGATCGTCACAGCAGCGGCTGGCCTTCGTCGCGGTAGGTCTCGATGACGACGCCGCGCCGCTCCGCGTCGATCGGCGACATGCCGCGCGGCTGCACGAGGTCCATCGGATTGGCGATCTGCGCGGCGAGGTTGGATTGCGTCGCGCAGCCGAAATTGTGGTAGTTGCGGTTCTCCATCGTGTTCTCGACGAGGTCTTCCGGCCATTCGCCGCAAGGGCCCGTCTTCGCGGCGATGGCGAAGAAGGCGAGCCGGATGGGCGCGATGTCGCCGTAGCCGCCCGCGTCGTAGCTGGTCTCGATGATGCGGTCGCGCGGAACGCCGGCCGCCGTCAGCGTGGCGCGGATCTCCTTGCGCGCGCGGTCGGCGCTGCCCGCATTGGCCGAGCCGCGCGGCAGCATGATCTGGATCGCGCCGCGCGATTTCGACGCGTGCTCGGCGGCGAAGCCGCGGATGTTGTCGCGCACGGCGCGCGGCAGCGAGCGGTCGCCGGTGGCGACCGGGATGTCCATCGTGTGCTCGGCCTCCGTCAGCACGATCGGATGGCGCGTGCGGTAGTCGTCCGGGATCGAATGCGTCGCATTGCGGTCCGGGTTGGCGCCGCAGCCGGCGAGCGCCGCCGCGGAGACGAGGAGGGCGGCGACGAGGAGCCTCTGCATGGTGCGGTCCCTTGCGGAAAGACGGGTCTGGCGATCGGTCGTGTTCATGTCCTTGAGCCCGTCACTTGTAGATGAAGCCGATGGAGCCGTGGTAGTTGCCGGCCGGCAACGCGTCCTGCCGGCGGCCGTAGATCTTGTTGACCTTGCCGAGGAAGAAGCTCGCCGCGTCGTTCGTCGGGTTGAAGTTGTCGTCGGGCCTCGCCAGCGCCGTGCGCGCCACCGGCTGCACGAGGTAGGGGGTCGCGATGATGACCATCTCCGTCTCGTTGCGCACGAAGTCCTTGGAGCGGAACAGCGTGCCGAAGACCGGCACCTTGGAGAGGCCCGGCAGGCCGGAGACCGCCTGGCGGATGTCGTCCTTGACGAGGCCGGCGATGACGATCGAGCCGCCGGAAGGCAGCTCCACGCTGGTCGTCGCCTCGCGGCGGCGGATGCCGAGCGCCGTCAGGCCGGGGATGTCGTTGTTGCCGGCATAGGCGGCCGAGCCCTCGAAGGTCGGCTCGGACACCTCCGTCTCGACGCGCAGGCTGATGCGGCCCGGCGACAGCACGACCGGGCGGAAATTGAGGCGGATGCCGTATTCCACCTCCGAGACCTCGCGCGTCACCGTGCGCCCGCCGTCGTCGTTGGCGGCGATCGTCTGCGAGGTGGGCAGGCGGAACTCGCCGCCGACGTAGAAGCGCGCCTCCTCGCCGGAGATCGCCGTCAGGCTCGGCTCGGCGAGCGTGCGCATCACGCCGGCCTGCTCCATGGCGCTCATGTAGCTGGCGAGCGCGATGCTGCCGACCGTGCCGGCGAGCGAGCCGTTGGAGGCCCAGTCCGCCGCCCCGCCGAGATTGGTCGGGTTGCGGAAGGAGATGCCGCCGCTCGATCCCTGGACCGAGCCGTTGAAGCCGAGCTGCTTCAGCACCTGCCGGCTGACCTCGGCGACGGTGATCTTCAGCGTCACCTGGTCCTCGCCCTCGATCTTCAGCATGTTGACGATCTGCGAGCGCTGGCGGTCCTCGCCGAAGATCGCGGCGTCGCCGTTGTTGCCCTGGGCGGTGATCGTGCGGGTCGTCGCCTCGCCGCCGGTCAGGAAGATCTCGGCGAGCTGCTTGGCCTTCGCCGCGTCCTGCGGCGTGCGCACCGTGCCGTTCAGCACGATGTTGTCGGAGATGATCTCGACCTCGATGTCGGAATCGGGGATGAAGCGGCGCAGGTGCGCCTCCAGCCCGCCGATGTCGCGCTCGACGTCGAGGTCGATCGAGACGATCTCCTCGCCGCCCGGCCCGAAGATGAAGATGTTGGTCTGGCCGACCTCCTTGCCGAACAGGTAGATGCGGCGCGAGGTGCGGGTGACGGCGTCGGCCTTCACCGGATCGGCGACGAGGATGTCGTGCGCGTCGGTCGGCAGGTCGATGACCAGCGCCTTGTTGAGGCCGAGCTTGATCGACTTGCGCGCGCCGGGGCCGCTGTCGCTGATGCGGATGATCGAGGAGGAGGCGGCTTCGGCCACGCCGGCGGGCTGTCCGGTCACGACGGCGGCGGGCAGGCCGGACAGCGCCAGGCAGAACGCGGTTCCGCCGGCGACAGAAGCTCGAAAGGTCTTCGCGATTCCAAGCACGTTCAGCTCCTGTTACCTCTGGGAGGCGGCACTGCCGCCCGTCACGATTTCGCCCGTCTTGATCACCTGTATGACCGGCATGCCCGAGCCGCCGCTGAGCAGGTAGTCGGCCGCCGTCGTGTCCGGCTCCTGTGCGTCGGCGATGCTGCGCAGCGCCAGCGACAGCCGCTCGGCCATCTCCTGCGCGACCGCGATCACCTTGGTCTGGTCGGGGGTGAGCTCCAGCGTGGCGGTCGTGCCGACCACCGACTTCGAGCCGTCGTCGTTCTCCTGGATCTGCTGGTCGATCGCCAGCACCCTGACGTTGGACAGCACCGTCTCCGTCAGCAGCGAGCCTTCGCTGCTCTTGCGCACCATGATCACGTCGACCCGGTCGTTGGGCAGGATGAAGCCGCCGGCGCCGGTCGCCACCGAGATCTCCGTCGCCACCGCCCGTTTGCCGGACGGCAGCAGCGAGGACATGATGCGGTTCGACGAATCGGCGATCTTCTCCGGCCGCACCGGCTCGCCGTTGAAGATCGGCATGCGCACGATCGCGCCGCTCAGGCTCTCCATCGCGTCGGGGCGGTTGCGGTCGGTGATGAAGCCCTCGACCAGCGAGCCCTCCGGCCAGGCCGCCCAGGCGAGCGTCTCGGGGTTGAGCCTGGAGCCGACCGGCAGGCTCTCCTTGGCCACCAGCACGTTGATCGTCGGCTCGTGCTCGACGACCGTCTGCGGCTCTTGCGAGGACGCGCCGCCGCGGGCGATCTGCAGGGCGAGCACGCCCGCGACGCCGGCCGAGACGACGGCCACTGCCAGAATGATGATTCGCGCCGGTTTCATGTCGCTTCCCTGGGCTGCGGACTCTTCTATCGGCGCAGATTGCCCGGCAAAGGTATAATTATGGTTAACACCCGCCTTACGTTCATGGTTAACCGTCGGTTGATCCGGGCCCGCGGCCGCGCGAAAAGGCCGGGCGCCTCGCGGCCCCGGCCATGACGTACGGAGGAAAGGTCGAGGCGATCAGCCCGAAAGGGCTGCCAGCATCAGCGGCGAGGAAGGATAGGCGGCGAAGGCGGCAAGGCCGATCGCCACGCCGTAGGGCACCTTCTTGGCCGAGAGCAGGTGGTCGGGAAGCCGCAGGCCCGAGGCCATGATCGCGTCGGTATGGGCGCGGAGCGCCAGGATCGCGAGCGTCAGCACGCCGCCGAACACCGAGACGTAGACCAGGTACTCGACGAGCGAGAAGGTCATGCCGAACCAGACGGCGCTCGCCGTCAGCAGCTTGGCATCGCCGCCGCCCATCACGTTGAGGGCGAAGAAGGCGAAGCACACGGAAAAGACGAGGAGGCCGGCGGCAAGATGCATCGCGATTTCGGCGAGCCCGAGGCCGGCGAGCGGCGCGACGATGACGAAGGCGGCGAGCAGGATGGCCGAGACCCGGTTGGGGATGGTCATCGTGAACAGGTCGGAAAAGGCCGCGATCGCGAGGCAGAGCGGAAAGACCACGAAAATGACGGCGTCTGTCATCGGAAAGATCCTGCGTTCGTTCGCACCCTAGCCGCGCCGGCCTTAAGGAATGGCAAATGCGGGGCGTCCGCAAAGCGAAAAACCGCCTCTTGGCAAAGGCGGTTCCTCCTGGTCGTCGGTGTCGAAAGCGCCGGTTACGGCGCCTTCTTGTAGTTCAGCGTCTTGGAGAGTTCGTCGAACTGGTTGTCCAGGGCACCGCCGAGCGCGGTGGCGCCGGTGATCAGGGCAACGGAGATCAGGGCAGCGATCAGGCCGTATTCGATGGCGGTCGCGCCCGATTCATCCTTCAAGAGGCGAGCGAAAATCTTGGTCATGGTATTCTCCTAGCTCCACGATGTTGGTTCAGCACGTCCGCCAACTGTTTCCGTTGTTCGGATGGCTGCAACCTACAGGCAGGCCATTGCCATCGGTTTAAGGAAGTCGGTTAACGAACCCTCAATAACCGCCGACAGGATGTATGGTAAACGAAGGCTTACGCGCACGCGCATAGGAATAATGTGGCCGATCCGCCGGTCGCGGCCGATTCCGGACCGCGGCCG
The DNA here is from genome assembly GCF_024609765.1 of Shinella pollutisoli. Classification (GTDB taxonomy): domain Bacteria; phylum Pseudomonadota; class Alphaproteobacteria; order Rhizobiales; family Rhizobiaceae; genus Shinella; species Shinella pollutisoli. The sequence continues at coordinate 58,925 of NZ_JANFDG010000019.1, read as the reverse complement.
GCCGCCGCACCCCCTCAGTTTCCGTCGCGCGCTTAAGGCTTCGTTCACCATTCGCGGCGATGCTTCGGTTATTCCTATCCTCGGGGTGAATGCTAATGGGACACGACAGGATCTCCGCAATCGGCGTCGCGAAGCGCGTGGCGGTTGCAGCCGTGGCGATTGCCGCGGCCGGGGTCGCGGCCGCAGACGAGCCCATGATGCGCGTCTACATGGACCACGCCCGCGTGCTGCGCCTCGACCGGCCGGTGAGCAAGGTGATCATCGGCAACGCCGAGGTCGCCGACGCGACGGTCGCCGACGCCCAGACCATCGTGCTGACGGGCCGCAGCTTCGGCACGACCAATCTCGTGCTGCTCGATGCCGACGGCAACGCCATCGTCGACGAGCGCATCCTCGTGTCGATCGACGAGGGCAACACCGTCCGCGTCTTCCGCCAGACCGACCGTTCGGTGCTCTCCTGCACGCCGAACTGCGAGGAACACGCCACGCGCAGCGCCTCCGGCGGCTGATACCCGTGCGAATCCGGGAAACCGCTCAAATGCGGGCTCCTTCGCAAACGAAATATAAAGGGTCTGCCTCCTAAGCTCCGTGCAGAGTTTCTGGGACACGGATCGCGACGATGCCCGATCATGACGACAAGGCACGCAAACGGCCGGTGAAGGGCCTTCTCCGACGCCTGCTTTCGCGGCGCGACGGCGCCGCCGCCATCGAATTCACGATCCTGAGCCTCCCCTTCTTCGCGATCGTCTTCGCCTCGGTCGAGACCTTCATCGCCTTTTCGGCCGAGCAGCTGCTCGCCAACGCCACCGACGTCATGGCGCGCAAGATCCGCACCGGCGAGATCACCTACAATCTCGGCAAGTCGACCGACATGGACGAGAAGCAGTTCCGGGCGGCCTTCTGCAAGGAGATCGCCATCCTGATGCCCTGCTCGGCAGATGAGATCACCACGCCGAGCAAGCTCTATCTCGACGTGCGCACCTTCGCGAAGTTCTCCGACATCCCGACCTCCATCCCGCGCGTGAGCACCGCCCAGTACGCCGATCTCGATCCGAGCTCCTTCAGGTTCGCTCCCGGCGGCAAGAAGACGATCAACATCGTGCGCGCCTACTACCGCTGGAACATCGTGACGGACCTCGTGCGTCCCTACATCACCAATATCCGCCCGGCCGACGGCTCGAAGCAGACCTATCTGATGGTCTCCACCGCCGTGATCCAGAACGAGGACTATCCGTGATGCGCGCCGACCCTTCGAGACCCGAGACCGGCGGCGGGGTGCTGCGCCGCCTCAGGCGCATCGTCGAGGACCGCCGCGGCGCGGGCGCGGTGGAATTCGCGATCGTCGCGCCGCTGCTCATCATGGGCTATGTCGGCGCCTTCGAGGTCTCGGTCGCCATGACCGTGGCGCGCAAGGTCAATCGCGCCTCGAGCACCGTCTCCGACCTGCTCACCCAGACGCAGTCGGTCAACAAGGCGACGCTCGACACGATGAAGGACGTGACGAACAACATCCTCGCGCCCTTCACCGCCGCAAGCTACTCGCTGAAGATCACCGGCATCACGGTCGCCGCCGACGGCAAGGCGACGGTCGCCTGGTCGCGCGACGAGAAGGCCGGCACGCCCTATACGAAGGGAACGACCGTCACGCTTCCCTCCGACATGGACGCCAAGAGCACCTTCATCGTGCGCACCGAATTTTCCGTGCCGCACACGATCCTCCTGATGATGCCGGGCCTCAAGGACACCAAGCTCAACACGCTGATGCTCGGCAAGACGAGCTATTTCCGCCAGCGCGTCGGCGAGAAGGTCGATTGCTCCGACTGCCCTTGAGGGGCGAAACCGCGCCGATTTCGCTTGAACGGCGGCCGAAGGCCGTGTCATTTCAGGCGAATCGTCCCTCCGGTGGTCCCCGGAGGCGGACCCGCGGGAGGTAGCCATGGCCCGAGCCTTTCTCTTCGTTCTCGATTCCTTCGGCATCGGCGGCGGGCCGGATGCCGCCGCCTTCGGCGACCTCGGCGCCGACACGCTCGGCCATATCGCCGAATTCTGCGCGGCGGGCGCGGCCGACCGGCCGGGGCTTCGCGCCGGGCCGCTCAGGCTGCCCAACATGTCGGCGCTCGGCCTGCTGCATGCCGCCCGTGCCGCGACGGGGCGCTTCCCGCCGGGAATGGACGTGCCGCAGCGCGTCTTCGGCGTGCACGGGGCGGCAAGCGAGGTGTCGCGCGGCAAGGACACGCCCTCCGGCCACTGGGAGATCGCCGGCACGCCGGTGACGTTCGACTGGGGCTATTTCCCCGACGAGGGCGACGCCTTCGAGCCGGAGCTGGTGGAGGCGATCTGTGCTGCGACGGGCGTTCCCGGCATCCTCGGCAACTGCCACGCCTCGGGCACCGAGATCATCGACCGCCTCGGCGCCGAGCACATCCGCACCGGCAGGCCGATCTGCTACACCTCGTCGGACTCCGTCTTCCAGGTCGCCGCGCACGAAAGCCATTTCGGCCTCGACCGGCTGTTCGCCTTCTGCGAGACGGTGCGCGCCATCCTCGACGAACGGCCGGGCGGGCGGATCGGCCGCGTCATCGCCCGTCCCTTCGTCGGCGAGACGCCCCGGGACTTCAGGCGCACCGGCAACCGCCGCGACTATTCCGTGCCGCCGCCCGAGCCGACGCTGCTCGACCGGCTGACGGCGGCGGGCCGCACGGTGCATGCCGTCGGCAAGATCGGCGACATCTTCGCCCACCAGGGCATCGGCCGGCTCGTCAAGGCGAGCGGCAACGCCGCCCTCTTCGACGCCACGCTCAAGGTGATGGACGAGGCGGCCGACGGCGATCTCGTCTTCACCAATTTCGTCGATTTCGACATGCTCTACGGCCACCGCCGCGACGTCCCCGGCTATGCGGCGGCGCTGGAGGCCTTCGACCGGCGCCTGCCGGAGGTCGACCGCAAGCTGAAGCCCGGCGACATCGTCATCCTCACCGCCGACCACGGCTGCGACCCGACCTGGCGCGGCACCGACCACACGCGCGAGCGCGTGCCGATCATGAGCTTCGGTCCGGGCATCCGCTCGCGCATGCTGGAGACGCGGAAGACCTTCGCCGACATCGGCGAGAGCGTCGCCGCCCATCTCGGCATCCCGCCGGGCCCGCACGGACGGAGTTTCCTGTGACCGCATCCCTGCCGAAGGCCGAGCTCCACTGCCACATCGAGGGCGCGACGCCGCCGGCGCTGGCGCTGTCCCAGGCGCATCGCTACGGCGTCGACACGTCCGCCTTCATCCGCGACGGCGCCTATGTCTGGCACGACTTCACGAGCTTCGTCGCGGCCTACGACGCCACCGCCAATCTCTTCCGCACCGAGGAGGACTATGCTCTCCTCGCCGAAACCTATCTCGGCGGGATCGCCGCGGCCGGCGCGATCTACGGCGAGCTGATCGTCTCGCCCGACCAGGGCGAGGCCGTCGGTATCGGCGCGGACGCCTATGTCCGCGGCCTTGCCGAGGGTGCTGCCCGGGCGAAGGCGAGGAGCGGCATCGAGACGCGCTTCATCGTCGTCGGCATCCGCCATTTCGGGCCCGAACGGGTGGTGAAGGCGGCCGAATACGCCGCGCGAAAACCGCATCCGCTGATCACCGGCTTCAACCTCGCCGGCGAGGAGCGGATGCACCGCGTCGCCGATTTTTCCCGCGCCTTCGATATCGCCCGCGACGCCGGGCTCGGCATCACCATCCATGCCGGCGAGCTTTCCGGCGCCTTCAGCGTGCGCGACGCGCTCGATCATGTGCGCCCCTCCCGCATCAGCCACGGCGTGCGGGCGATCGAGGACGCCGACCTCGTCCGCAGGCTTGCCGGCGAGGGCGTGGTGCTGGAGGTCTGCCCGGGCTCGAATATCGCGCTCGGCGTCTTCCCGGATTTCGCAAGCCATCCGCTCAGGACGCTCTGGCAGGCCGGCGTGCGCGTCACGCTCAATTCGGACGACCCGCCCTTCTTCCACACCTCGCTCGCCCGCGAATATGAAGTGGCCGCGACGGAGATGGGCTTTTCCGGGGCCGAGCTTGTCGCCATGACCCGCACGGCGATCGAGGCGGCCTTCGTCGACGCGCCGACGCGCGAAAAGCTTCTCGCCCGGCTTTGAGGGCGCCTCTTGCGGGGCCTTGCGGTTCCGTGGAAAAAGGAGCGTTCACACGTTTCCGGAAGGTTGGCCATGGACGGCGTCACAGTCATCGATCACCCGCTCGTGCAGCACAAGCTGACGATCATGCGCAAGAAGGAGACCTCGACAGGCAGCTTCCGCCGCCTGCTGCGCGAGATCTCGACGCTGCTCTGCTACGAGGTCACGCGCGACCTGGAGCTGACCACCGCCCGCATCGAGACGCCGCTGGAGGAGATTGACGCGCCGATCCTCGAGGGCAAGAAGCTGGTCTTCGCCTCGATCCTGCGCGCCGGCAACGGCCTGCTCGAAGGCATGCTGGAACTGGTGCCGTCGGCCCGCGTCTCGCATATCGGCGTCTACCGCGACCACGAGACGCTGGAAGCGGTCGAGTATTTCTTCAAGGCGCCCGACAGCATCGACGAGCGGCTGGTGATCGTCGTCGACCCGATGCTGGCGACCGGCAATTCCTCGATCGCCGCCATCGACACGCTGAAGAAGCGCGGGGCCAAGAACATCCGCTTCCTCTGCCTGCTCGCCGCCCCCGAGGGCATCCGCCATTTCCGCGAGGCGCATCCGGACGTGCACGTCTACACCGCCTCGATCGACCGGCAGCTCAACGAGAAGGGCTACATCGTGCCGGGCCTCGGCGATGCGGGCGACCGCATGTACGGCACCAAATAGATTCCGTTAACCATAGCGGTCGAACGTCGTGGAGAAGGGGTGCCGCAGGGCGCCCCTTTTGCCGTCCGTTAGCGGAGCCTGTGCTATTGCGGGACGGATTTCCGCGGAGACTGTCCCATGTTCGTACGAAGCCTCGTCCTCGTCGCCGGTTCCGTGCTTGCCGCCGCCGCCTTCGTCCCGGGCGTGGCGTCGCGCTATCTCGCCCCGCCCGCCGCGACGGCGACCATCCCCGTCGAGAAGGCCGCCGTCGAGACGGGCCACGGTGCGGCCCGCTACACCGGCAACCGCAGCGCCGTCATCGCCGCCGGCCCCGACGGCCATTTCACCGGCACCTTCGTCATCAACGGCCGCAAGCAGCGCGGCATGGTCGATACCGGCGCGAGCATGGTGGCGATCAACGTCTCGACCGCCCGCGACCTCGGCCTCGACCGGCTCAACTTCCGCTACGCCGTCGACACCGCGAACGGCAAGGCGCGCGCCGCCTATGTGAAGCTCGACCGTATCGAGATCGGCCCGGTTCGCCTTGAGAACGTCGGCGCGATGGTGCTGGACGACAAGGCGCTCTCCGGGACGCTGATCGGCATGAGTTTCCTCAAGGGCCTCTCCTCCTACCGCGTCGAGGACGGCAAGCTGCACCTCACGCGCTGATGCGCGTCAGGATGTCGGGCCGGTTGGCCGGCGGCTCCGGCGCGATACGGTAGAGCGCGGCAAGGCGCGCGGCGGCTGCCTGCGCAGCGTCGTCGCTTGCGGCGTGGACGCGGCCGATCTCCGCGCCCTTCTCCACCTTCGTTCCGAGCGGAAGCAGCCGGTCGAGGCCGACGCGGTGGTCGATCGTCTGGTCCGGCCGCGTGCGCCCGCCGCCGAGCTCGATCACCGCGAGGCCGACGCCGCGGGTGTCGCAGGCGGAAAGATAGCCGGATTCCGTCGCGGTCACGGGGCGGATGACGGGCGCCTTCGCCAGATACGCCTCGGGCCGCTCCAGAAGATCCGCCGGCCCGCCGAGCGTCGCCACCATGCGGGCGAAGACCTCCGCCGCCTCGCCGCTCGCAAGCGCCTGGCGCGCCTTCGCTTCGGCCGCGGTGTGATCCGTCTCCAGCCCGGAGAGGACCAGCATCTCGGCGGCCAGCGCGATGACGAGGGTTTCGAGCCGCGTGCCGGCCTTCCCGCCCTTCAGGAAGGCGATGCAGTTCGCCACCTCGACGGCGTTGCCGGCGGCGTCCGCCAGCGGCTCGTTCATGTCGGTGATGAGCGCCGATGTCTTCACGCCCGCGCCGTTCGCCACCTCGACCAGCGATCGGGCGAGTGTGACGGCCTCGCCCGGGTCCGTCATGAAGGCGCCGTTGCCGACCTTCACGTCGAGCGCCAGCGAGGAGAGCCCTGCGGCGAGCTTCTTGGAGAGGATCGAGGCGGTGATCAGCGGCACGGATTCGACCGTCGCCGTCACGTCGCGGATCGCGTAGATGCGCCGGTCGGCGGGGGCGAGCTCCGCCGTCTGGCCGATGACGGCGCAGCCGACGTTCTTCACCACCCGGCGGAACAGCGCCTCGGAGGGCGCGGTCGTGTAGCCGGGGATCGAATCCAGCTTGTCGAGCGTGCCGCCGGTGTGCCCGAGGCCGCGGCCGGAGATCATCGGCACGGCGAGCCCGCAGGCCGCGGCGACGGGCGCCAGCATCAGCGAGACGTTGTCGCCGACGCCGCCGGTCGAATGCTTGTCGGCGACCGGGCGGTCGAGCTCGGGCCAGGCGAGCACCTCGCCGGAATCGCGCATCGCCCGCGTCAGCGCCACGGTCTCGTCGCGGCCCATGCCGTTGAACCAGACGGCCATGGCGAAGGCGGCGACCTGTCCCTCGGAGACGCTGCCGTCGGTCACGCCGGCGACGAAGGCGGCGATCTCCTCCGGCGAAAGCGCCAGCCGGTCGCGCTTGCGGCGGATCGTCTCCTGCGGGAGCATGTCAGTAGCCCGCCGGCTTTGCCGGCGCGGCCTGTCCGCCGAGCACGGCGAGGATGTCGCCGAGCAGGCCCGACGCGCCGAAGCGGAAGGTTTTCGGGCTCGCCCAGTCGGCCCCGAGGATGTTCGCGGCGAGCGCGAGATAGAGGCCGGCGTCGGCGACCGTGCGCACGCCGCCCGCCGGCTTGAAGCCGACCGGCTTGCCGCTTTCCTTGATGGCCGTCAGCATGATCTCGGCCGCCTCGGGCGTGGCGTTGACGGCGACCTTGCCGGTCGAGGTCTTGATGAAATCGCCGCCGGCGGCGATCGCGAGATCCGAGGCGCGGCGGATCAGCGCCGGGTCCTTGATCTCGCCGGTCTCCAGGATGGTCTTGAGGCGGACGGGCGCGGGGCAGGCGGCCTTCACGGCCGTCACCATGTCGGTCACGGCGGCCTCGTTTCCGGCGAGGAAGGCGCGGTAGGGGACGACGAGGTCGATCTCGTCGGCCCCGTCGGTAATCGCCTGCCGCGTCTCGGCCACGACGTCGGCGACGGGGAGGTCGCCCGAGGGGAAGTTGACGACGGTGGCGATCCTGACGGCATGGCCCTCGCCGAGGATGCCGCGCGCCTGCGCGACGAAGCGCGGCCAGATGCAGATGGCGGCGGTCGGGCCGAAGGGCGTCTGCGCCTGCCTGCAGAGCGTCTCGATGGCGGCGGCGTCGCAGCCGTCGGAAAGGTCGGTGAGGTCGAGCAGGGAAAGCGCCTTGCGGGCCGTTGTCTCACGCATCGTCGTCGTCTCCGCCCGCGATCATCTCGGCGAGGATGGCGGCGAGCCGCCTGCCGCCGATCGGGGCCATGTCCTTGGTTTCCTCGTGGCTGAGCTCGCCGCCCGTCATGCCGGCGCCGAAATTGGTGATGACCGAGGCGGCGGCGACCTTCAGCCCGTGGTAGCGGGCGATCAGCACCTCCGGCACGGTCGACATGCCGACGGCGTCGGCGCCGAGGATGCGCGCCATGCGGATCTCCGCCGGCGTCTCGAAGCTCGGGCCGGAGAACCACATGTAGACGCCGCTCGACAGCGGGATGCCGAGTTTCTGCGCGGCCGCCTCCATGCGGGCGGCGAGCCCCGCGTCATAGGCGTTCGTCATGCCGACGAAGCGCTCGTCGCCGTCGAGGCCGATCAGCGGGTTGGTGCCGGAGAAGTTGATGTGGTCGGAGATGCGCATCACCGAGCCGGGGGGCAGGTCTTCCCGCAGGGAGCCGGCCGAGTTGGTGAGGATCAGCGAGGTGACGCCAAGGCCCTTCAGCACCTCGATCGGCGCCTTCATCGCGTTGGCGTCGCCGCGCTCGTAATAGTGCACGCGGCCGGAGAGCATGATCACCGGCACCGCGCCGAGGCGGCCGATCACCAGCTCGCCGGCATGGCCGGTGACGGCGCTGACCGGAAAGCTCGGCAGGTCGGCATAGGGGATGCGCACGGGATCGCTGACGGCCTCCACCAGCGAGCCGAGGCCGGAGCCGAGCACGATGCCGTGGCGCGGCAGCATGCCGTCGAGGCGGGAGACGAGGAGGTCGGTGGTGGCAGCGGTCATCCGAGAAGGTCCGTCTTGAAGCTATGGGGCAGGAGGTCGGAGAGCGCGACGGTCTGCTTCACGCCGGTCTCGTCGCAGAGGTAGATCGGCGTCGCGGCGGTGGCGAATTCGGCGATCTTCTGCCGGCAGCCGCCGCAGGGCGGGCAGAGCGGCAGCTTTTCGGCGATCACCGCCATCTCGACGATTTTTTTCGCCCCGCCCATGATCATCTGGCTTATCGCCGTCGGCTCGGCGCACCAGCCCTGCGGATAGGAGATGTTCTCGATATTGGCGCCGGTGTAGATCCTGCCGTCCTCGGCGCGGATGGCCGCACCCACCGGGAACCTGGAATAGGGCGCATGCGCGAAGGCCATCGCCGCGCGCGCCGCCTCGAAGAGGTCACGGGACATTTTCAGCGCTCCTTCACATAGGGCACGCCGCCGGCCTTCGGCGGGATCGCCTTGCCGATGAAGCCGGCGAGCAGGATCACCGTCAGGATATAGGGCAGCGCCTGCATCAGCTGCACCGGCACCTTGCCGATCAGCGGGAAGGCGAAGCTCTGGTAGCGGATGGCGAAGGCGTCGAGGAAGCCGAAGAGCAGGCAGGCGAACAGGATGTTGGTCGGCCGCCACTTGGCGAAGATGAGCGCCGCGAGCGCGATATAGCCCTTGCCGGCCGTCATGCCCTTCGTGAAGCCGGCATTCGCGGCAAGCGAGAGATAGGCCCCGGCGATGCCGCAGAGGATGCCGCAGCAGATGACGGCGCGGTAGCGCAGCCAGATCACCGAGATGCCCGCCGTGTCGACCGCGCCGGGATTCTCGCCGACGGCGCGCAGCCGAAGGCCGAAGCGGGTGCGGTAGAGCACCCACCAGCTTGCCGGCACCATCAGGAAGGCGAGGTAGGTGAGGAGCGAATGGCCGGAGAGCAGGCCGGAATAGAGGGGGCCGAGGACCGGCACCTCGCGCAGGCTGTCGGCGAAGGGCAGGGTGATCGTGCCGAAGCGGCCGTCCGCGGAGAGCGCCGGCGTGCGCCCGCCCTGGCGGAACCAGGCCTCGCCGAGGATGACGGTGGAGCCGGCGACGACGAAGTTGATGGCCACCCCCGAGACGATCTGGCTGCCGCGCTGGGTGATCGAGGCATAGCCGTGCACGAGCGAGAGCAGCACCGAGACGAGCACGGCGGCGAGAAGCCCCATGGCGACGGATTGCGTGACATAGGCGACGCACCCGGCGGCGAACGCCCCGCCCAGCATCTTGCCCTCCAGCCCGATGTCGAAGACGCCGGCGCGTTCGGTGAAGAGGCCGGCAAGGGCTGCGAGGATCAGCGGCGTCGAGACGCGGACGGTGGACTGGGCGAGCTCGATGAAGACCTGGAAGACATCCATGGGCTCAGGCTCCCTTCGTCACGGTGGCGCGCGTCGCGGGCGTAAGCCCGAGGACGAGCCGGGTGATCGCCGGGCGGAACATGTGCTCCAGCGCCCCGGCGAACAGGATGACGAGGCCCTGGATGATGACGATCATGTCGCGCGAGATCGACGGCATCTCGAAGGCGATCTCGGCCCCGCCCTGGTAGAGCATGCCGAAGAGCAGCGCCGCCGGGATGATGCCCGCCGGATGCGAGCGTCCCATCAGCGCCACGGCGATGCCGACGAAGCCCGCGCCCTGCACGAAATCGAGCTGCATGCGGAACTGCTCGCCCATGATCGGGTTCAGCGCCATCATGCCGGCGAGCCCGCCGGAGATCATCATGGTGACGACGATGATCCGCGCCTCCTTGATCCCCGCATAGCGCGCGGCGGCGGGGCTGTGTCCCATCGTGCGCATCTCGTAGCCGAGCTTCGTGCGCCAGATCAGCACCCAGACGCCGAAGGCGGCGACGAGCGCCAGCAGGAAGGAGATGTTGAAGGGTGCGGAGCCGACGGAGAGGCCGAAGATCGACATCAGCCAGTCGAGCTTGGGAAGCTGGCCGCCGGCATCGAAGGTGCGGGTTTCCAGCGACATCGAGCCGAGCGGCTTGAACACCCGGTTCAAGAGGTAGTTCATCAGGCTCGCGGCGATGAAGTTGAACATGATCGTCGTGATGACGATGTGGCTGCCGCGTTTCGCCTGCAGCCAGCCGGGGATCAGCGCCCAGAGCGCGCCGAACAGCGAGGCGCCGACGATGGCGATCGGGAAGACGAGGTACCAGGGCAGCGTGCGGTCGAAGGCGAGGCAGGCGAGCGCCACGCCGATGCCGCCGACATAGGCCTGGCCCTCGCCGCCGATGTTGAACAGGCCGCAATGGAAGGCGACGGCGACGGCGAGGCCGGTGAAGATGAAGGTCGTCGTGTAGTAGAGCGTGAAGCCGATGTACTCGCCGCGGCCGAAGGCGCCGTTGACCATGTGGTAGGCGGCCTCCAGCGGGCTCTCGCCGACGATCAGCACGACGAGGCCGGAGATCAGGAAGGCGACGGCGAGGTTGACGAGCGGGATCAGGCCGTATTCCGCCCAGCCCGGCAGTTTTGCGTAAGGGACACTCATTCGGCGGCCTCCTTGCGGCCTTCGACGCCGGCCATCAGCAGGCCGAGCTCGCCCTCGCTCGCGTCCGGCGTGCGCTCGCCGACGACGCGTCCGGCGAACATGACGAGGATGCGGTCGGAGAGCGCGCGGATCTCGTCGAGCTCGACCGAGACGAGCAGCACGGCCTTGCCCTGGTCGCGCATGCCGATGATGCGCTTGTGGATGAATTCGATGGCGCCGACGTCGACGCCGCGCGTCGGCTGGCCGATGATCAGCACCTGCGGGTCGCGCTCCATCTCGCGGGCGAGCACGATCTTCTGCTGGTTGCCGCCGGAGAAATTGGCGGTCTTCAGCCGGGCGTTCGGCGGGCGGATGTCGTAAGCCGCGATCTTCTCCTCCGCGTCGGCGCGGATGGCGTCGATGTCGAGAAGGAAGCCGTTGCGGTATTTCGGATCGTCGTGATAGCCGAGGATGGCGTTCTCGCTCTCCTCGAACGGCAACACGAGGCCGACATGGTGGCGGTCCTCCGGCACATGGGCGAGGCCGCGCTTGCGCAGCTCCGCCGGGTCCGCGTGGCCGGTGACGTCGACCGGCCGGCCGGCGAGCGTGACGCTGCCCGAGGCCGCGCGGCGGATGCCGGAGATCGCCTCCATGAGCTCCGACTGGCCGTTGCCGGCGACGCCGGCGATGCCGACGATCTCGCCGGCGCGGATGTCGAAAGAGACGTCGTCGACCATGGTGACGCCGCGGCTGTCGCGCACCGTCAGGTTCTTCACCGAGAGTTTTATGTCGGCGGGCTTCGCCTCGCCCTTCTCGACGCGCAAGAGCACGCGCCGGCCGACCATCAGCTCGGCGAGCTCCTCGACGGAGGTCTCCTTCGTCACGCGCGTCGCCACCATCTCGCCGCGGCGCATGACGGAGACCGCGTCGGTGATCGCCATGATCTCGCGCAGCTTGTGGGTGATGAGGATGACGGTCTTTCCCTCCGCCTTGAGCTGGCCGAGGATGCGGAACAGGTGGTCGGCCTCGGCCGGCGTCAGCACGCCCGTCGGCTCGTCGAGGATGAGGATGTCGGCCTTGCGGTAGAGCGCCTTGAGGATCTCCACCCGCTGCTGCAGGCCGACCGGCAGCTCCTCGATCACCGCGTCGGGATCGACCTCCAGCGCATATTCCTTCTCGAGCCGCTTCAGCTCGGCGCGCGCCTTGGTGATGCCGGCATTGAGGATCTGGCTCTCCTCGGCGCCGAGCATGACGTTCTCCAGCACGGTGAAGTTCTCGACCAGCATGAAATGCTGGTGCACCATGCCGATGCCGGCGGCGATCGCCGCGTTCGGGTCGCGGATGTCGACCTTGCGGCCGTCGATCTCGATTGTGCCGCGGTCGGCCTGGTAGAAGCCGTAGAGGATCGACATCAGCGTCGATTTTCCCGCGCCGTTCTCGCCGATGATGCCGTGGATCGTGCCCTTGCGGACCTTCAGGTTGATGTCGCGATTGGCATGGACGAGGCCGAAGCTCTTGTCGATGCCCTTCAGTTCGATTGCCAGTTCGCTCATGACGACCCGTTCTCGCAGGGTTTGAGGCCGGCGGCCACTCTGCCGTAGTCTTGTTGCATCCGGCCCGCTTGTCCAGCCTGATTGCGGGCGGGCCGGCCCGTCGCTATAGCTCCCAAGACGGCAACCGCAAACGCACGAGGACGGTCATGACCGCTGGAGAAATCCCCGAAGACGACGCCGCCGGGCGGATCGCCCGGCTGGAGGAGCACGTCGCCCATCAGGCCAATGCGATCGAGGAGCTGTCCGACCAGATCGCCGAGCAATGGCGGGTCACGGAGCAGCTCCGCTCGAAGCTCGATCGCCTCACGGAACGGTTTCTTGCGCTGGAAGAGGGGGCCGCCGAGGCCCCGGCCATCACCCGGCCGCCGCATTATTGAAGAAGCCCGGTTGCGGCAAAACCCCCTCATCCGCGTGCCGGCACCTTCTCCCCGGCGGGGAGAAGGGAACTTGCAGTGCCGCCGGTCCTTCCTTCTCCCCGCCGGGGAGAAGGTGGCCCGAAGGGCCGGATGAGGGGGTCTCTTCAACGGCTGCCCGTCAATAGGGGCAAGTCTCGTCCGACATGTAGTCGTGGACCGTCACGGTGCCGGCGATGATGTCGGCCTTGGCCTTCTCGACGGCGGCCTTCATCTCGTCGGTGACAAGCGGCGCGTTGTGCTCGTCCATCGCCACGCCGACGCCGTCCTCCTTGAGGCCGAGCACGTTGATGCCGGGCTTGAAGGTGCCGTCCTTGGCGGTGATGAAGGCGTCGTAGACGGCGACGTCGACCCGCTTGAGCATCGAGGTCAGCACCTTGCCGGGATGCAGGCCGTTCTGGTTGGAATCGACGCCGATGCCGAGCTTGCCGGCATCCGCCGCCGCCTGCAGCACGCCGACGCCGGTGCCGCCGGCCGCGTGGTAGACGACGTCCGAGCCCTGGTCGAACTGCGACTTGGCGATCTCGCCGCCCTTGACGGGGTCGTTCCAGGCGTCCGGCGTCGTGCCGGTATAGGCTTCCAGCACCTTGACGTCCGGGCCGGTCGACTTGGCGCCGCCGATATAGCCGCAGGCGAACTTGTGGATCAGCGGGATGTCCATGCCGCCGACGAAGCTGACGGTCTTCGTCTTGGAGGCGGTCGCCGCCATGATGCCGGCGAGCCACGAGCCTTCCTCTTCCTTGAAGACGACCGAGCGCACGTTCGGCTTGTCGACGACCATGTCGATGATGGCGAACTGGGTGTCGGGATATTCCGCCGCGACCTTCTCGAGCTGCGCGGCCCAGGAGAAGCCGGCCATCACGATCGGGTTGTTGCCGTCGCCGGCGAAGCGGCGCAGCGCCTGCTCGCGCTGGGCGTCGTTGGCGATCTCGAAGTCGCGGTAGTCGATGCCGGTCTCGGCCTTGAACTTTTCCGCCCCGTTGTAGGCCGCCTCGTTGAACGACTTGTCGAACTTTCCGCCCAGATCGTAGATGATCGCCGGCTTGATGTCCGCGGCAAGCGCGCCTGCCGACATGGTAGCCGTGGCAAGAAGAGTGAGAAGGGTTTTCTTCATTGTGCGAGCCCTTGTTCGCTATTGATCTTATCGGGTCCTCCCGCGCGCCTTCGGTGAGGCTTGGCCACGGAGCCACCGACCCGTTCCCTTGGGTCCGGCTGGCGGCATCCTTGCACGGCCCGGGGAAAAATTCACGAGGAATTTTTCAACTGGTAAAAAAACGGGGACCGTCGGAACGGGGGTGGAAACCCTCGTTCCGGCGGTCCGGGAAAATGCCGGAAAACCGTTGTCCGTCAGGCGATTGCGCAGGAAACGCCGGTGCCGCGCAGGCCGCAGTAGCCACCAGGATTCTTGGCGAGATACTGCTGGTGCACGTCCTCGGCGAAATAGAACGGCCCCGCCTCGGCGATCTCGGTCGTGATGCGCCCGCCGTGGCCCGCCGTGTCGAGCGCGGCCTGGAAGCGGTCGCGGATGCGCCGGGCGGTTTCGAGGTCGGCCGCGTCCTGCGCGTAGATCGCCGAGCGGTAGGTCGTGCCGATGTCGTTGCCCTGGCGCATGCCCTGGGTCGGGTCGTGCGCCTCGAAGAAGGTCTTCAGCAGGCTTTCGAGCGGGACGACGGCGGGATCGTAGACCGCAAGCACGACCTCGGCATGGCCGGTGAGCCCGGTCGTCGTCTCCTGGTAGGTCGGGTTCGGCGTGAAGCCGCCGGAATAGCCGGCCGCCGTCACGAAGACGCCGGGGATCTGCCAGAGGAGCCGCTCGGCGCCCCAGAAGCAGCCCATCCCGAGCAGCACCGTCTTGGTGTTCCCGGGATAGGGGCCCTTGAGCGGCCGGCCGTTGACGAAATGGGTGGTGGCGGTCGGGATGGGATGGTCGCGGCCGGGAAGTGCGGCCTCCGGCGCGGGCATGGCGGTCTTCTTGTTGAACATGTCGATCAGGAACATCGTGGCCTCCTCGGCCTGGCCGTGCGAGCGCACGGCGGTTGGATCAGGCCGCAAAACGGCCTGCGACGGACGGACGCCTGTAGGCAAGCATCCAGAAGAACAACGACACGGCGAGCAGCACCGCGAAGGCGGGCTGGGACAGCACCCACATCGCCGCCGGATCCCAGGCATAGGGATGCAGGTTGTGCATGATGCCGTCGGCGACGAGTGCGATCGTGTCGGGGCTCGCCGTGCTCCAGGCGACCGCCAGCGGCGTCAGCACCGGCTCGGAGGCCGAGACCGACTGGATCGCGTCGATCGTGCCCGCCATCACGGCGACGACGAGGGCAACGAGGCTGATCGCCCGAAGGATGAACCGTATCATCGCGCACCCTCCTCGGTGCCGCATTTCTCCGTCAAAGATAGGAAGGTGCCTGCCGGCTTGCAATCCTCTCTTTCCGGCAACAGGACGTGCGTCCTGCCGCAAAAATTCTGTCACAAGGCGGTTGATCCCGCCGCAAACCTCGGTATATATCGCGCCGACCCGCCGGAATGGAAACAGGAAGGCGAGCCGCGCCGGACTGACCATCGGCGACGAGCGGACGGACAGGTGGCCGAGTGGTTGAAGGCGCACGCCTGGAACGCGTGTATAGGGGAAACTCTATCGAGGGTTCGAATCCCTCTCTGTCCGCCACAAAACTTATCTCGATTATCGTTCTATCTTGAGAAATCCGCCGTCAGGCCGCCGTCCTGCATCCTCCTGCGTTGTCGGGCAGGGCCGCTGAAGACAAGGAAGGCTTCCCGGCGTCGAGCGCATGGGCCGGTTCGCCGCCGTCGAAGCGTGAAAGGCTTTGGCTGACCGCTGTTTCGCGCCAGCCCTCCCCAAGCCTGTTCAGGATCCTGGACAAGCGACCGCGCAGGGCTTCAGGACCGGATGGCGATGCAGCTCCCGAAAGGGCGCGGTCCACGGCTTGGGCGGCGCGTCCGGGTCACTCCCACTCGATCGTGCCCGGCGGCTTCGAGGTGACGTCGTAGACGACGCGGTTGATGCCGCGGACCTCGTTGATGATGCGGGTCGCCGCGCGGCCGAGGAAGTTCATGTCGTAGTGGTAGAAGTCCGCCGTCATGCCGTCGACGGAGGTGACGGCGCGCAGCGCGCAGACGAATTCGTAGGTGCGCCCGTCGCCCATGACGCCGACGGTCTGGACGGGCAGCAGCACGGCGAAGGCCTGCCAGATCTTGTCGTAGAGGCCGGCCTTGCGGATCTCGTCGAGATAGATGGCGTCCGCCTCGCGCAGGATCTCCAGCTTCTCGCGGGTAATCCCGCCGGGGCAGCGGATGGCGAGTCCCGGGCCGGGGAAGGGATGGCGGCCGATGAAACTGTCGGGCAGGCCGAGCTCGCGGCCGAGCGCGCGCACCTCGTCCTTGAAGAGCTCGCGCAGCGGCTCCACGAGCTTCATGTTCATGCGCTCGGGCAGGCCGCCGACATTGTGGTGCGACTTGATGGTGACGGAGGGGCCGCCGGTGAAGGAGACGCTCTCGATCACGTCCGGATAGAGCGTGCCCTGGGCGAGGAAATCCGCGCCGCCGAGCTTTTTCGCCTCGTCCTCGAACACCTCGATGAACAGGCGGCCGATGATCTTGCGCTTGGTCTCCGGGTCGGAGACGCCCGTGAGCTCGCCGATGAAGCGGTCGGAGGCGTCCACGTGGATGAGGTGCAGGTTGTAGTGCTCACGGAACATGGCGACGACGTCGGCCGCCTCGTGTCTGCGCATCAGGCCGTGGTCGACGAGGATGCAGGTGAGCTGCGCGCCGACCGCCTCGTGGATGAGGAGGGCCGCGACGGACGAGTCGACGCCGCCGGAAAGCGCGCAGATGACGCGCCTGTCGCCGACCTGCTCGCGGATGGCCTCCACGGCGCGCGCGCGATAGGCCGACATCGACCAGTCGCCGGCAATGCCGGCGATCTTGTGCACGAAGTTGGAAAGCAGCTTCGCGCCGTCCGGCGTGTGCACCACTTCCGGATGGAACATGGTGGTGTAGTAGCGTTTCTCCTCGTTGACGCAGATCGCGAAGGGCGCGTTCTCCGAGACGCCGACGATCTCGAAGCCGTCCGGCGCGACCGTCACGCGGTCGCCGTGGCTCATCCAGACGGGATATTTCCGGCCGACCTCCCAGACGCCCTCGAAGAGCGGGCTCGCCTTGAGGATCTCGACGTCGGCACGGCCGAACTCGCGGGCATGGCCGCCCTCCACCTTGCCGCCGAGCTGGGTGGCGAGCGTCTGCTGGCCGTAGCAGATGGCGAGGATCGGCAGGCCGGAGTCGAACACGACCTGCGGCGCGCGGGGGCTGCCCTGGTCCAGCACCGACGCCGGGCCGCCGGAGAAGATCACCGCCTTCGGCTTCATGCGGTGGAAGGCCTCCTCCGCCGACTGGAAGGGGACGATCTCGCAATAGACGCCGGCTTCGCGCACGCGCCGCCCGATGAGCTGGGTCACCTGGCTGCCGAAATCGATGATGAGGACGCTGTCGGGATGGGCTGTCTGGGTCATGGCGAGCCTTTAATGAATCTGCGGTCCCGGCGCAACCGGGCAATGCCGGATTTTCAGCCGCGGGCGGCGAGCGTCCCGTCCGCGACGGCCGCCTCCAGCCGGTCGACGGCGCCGGCGAGCCGCTCGTCGATCACGTGCAGGTATTCCGTCCAGTCGCCGATATGGGAGAGCTCCGCCTTGCCGTCGGAGATGCCGCGCAGCGCCACGAGCGGGATGGCGAAGGCCTGGCAGGCGCGCAGCGCCGCATAGGTCTCCATGTCCACCATGTCCGCGTCGATTTCCGCATAGGCGGCACCCGAGACGACGTTCGCGCCGGTCGAAAGCCGGGCCGCGGCGATGCCGGGGATGCAAAGTGGCAGCGGCACCTCGGCCGGCAGGTCGAGGAGGGGCGTCGTGCCCTTGGCGAAGCCGAGCGGCGAGGCGTCCATGTCGCGGTAGGAGACGGAGGACGCCTGGTAGACCTCGGTCTGCTCCAGCGTCGCCGATCCCGCCGAGCCGAGCGAGACGACGAGGTCGGGACGATTCCCCTCGGCATACAGCCGGCAGAGCGCCAGCGTCAGCTGCACGGCGGCCTCGACCGGGCCGACACCGGTCATGAGGGGCGCGATGCGGGCCGCAAGATGCGGGCCGTACTCGGCGTCGACCGCCATGACATAGAGCAGGCGGCGTCCGCCGACGGTCCTGACGGCGACGCTCATCCGGCGATCTCCTGCCGGCCGCGGGCGACCATCATCGTGCCGGTCATCGAGGCGATCAGCTTGGCCGGGCCGTCGGAGACGGCATAGGCGCGGCCGTCGGCGACGATGATGGTGGAGCCGGGCTTGGTGACCTCGCCGCGGAAGAGGAAGCGCTCGCCGCGGCCGGGCGACATGAGGTTGACCTTGAACTCGATGGTGAGGATCGAGGCCTCGGCGTCGATCACCGTGTAGGCGGCGTAGGAGCAGGCGGTGTCGAGGGCCGCCGAGATGACGCCGGCATGCAGGAAGCCGTGCTGCTGCGTCAGCTTCTCGTCGAAGGGAAGCTCGATCTCCACCGTGCCGTGCTCGACGCGCGTCAGCTCCGCGCCGATGAGCCGCATGGCGGCCTGCCGCGCGAAGCTGCGGGTGACGCGTTCGGAAAAATCCGGCGGGGGGAAGTCGGTCATGGAGCACACGCGGCTTGCGGGAGAAAGCGAGGACGGCACGTTGGCACGGGCCATGCTGCACCGCAAGCGGCGGCGGCAGACAAGGCGTGGAAAAGCGTCGCGGAATCAGGAGGGGCGGCCGAGCCGCTGGATGTGCTGGTCCCAGGCGACATCCGCGCGGCTCGTCGCGAAGCGCCCTCCATAGGAGGAGACGGCGAAATCCCGTGTCGTCGCGGCGATGCCGGCGGCGTCGGCGACCGTCTCCTCGCGCAGCACCCGGCCGCTTGCCGCATCGAGGATCACCGCGCGCCCGCCTTTCGGCGAGGTGAGGCCGACGAGGCCTTCCCGGCGGTTGACGGCGATGGCGCCGACATAGTTGGCAAGCCCCGTCGTCGTCTCCTCGGGCAGGTCGACGAAATGCAGCGCCTCGCCCCTGGCGAAGCGGCCGACGAGCGGCGGCAGGTCGTTGCGCGGGCCCTCGTACTGGCAGGCGAACCAGATGCGGCCCTTGGCGTCGAGGTCGATGTGGCGGGTGGAGAGCTGCCGCAGTTTCGCCGGCAGGCCATGGCGCTCGATCAGCGCGCCGGTCTTGGCGTCGATCAGCGAAAGCGATGGCTCCATTCGGTCGAGGTTGAGCTTGGTGCGGCCGAAGTCGGGATGGGTCTCGATGCCGCCGTTGGCGGCGATCAGCATGCGTCCGTCGTCGCTAACGGAGAGGTCGTGCGTGCCGATGCCGTAGGTCGGGTACTCGCCGATGCGGCGATAGTCGTCGTAAGCGTCGTAGAGGCCGATCGCGCCGCGG
Organism: Shinella pollutisoli; assembly: GCF_024609765.1. Taxonomy (GTDB): domain Bacteria; phylum Pseudomonadota; class Alphaproteobacteria; order Rhizobiales; family Rhizobiaceae; genus Shinella; species Shinella pollutisoli. Next base: position 39,679 of record NZ_JANFDG010000019.1, on the reverse strand, counting down.
TTGGCGTCGAAATCGTTCTCGCTGGCGTAGAGCAGGCGGCCGTCCGGCGAGAAGCAGCCGTGACCGAAGAAATGCCGGCCCTCGGCGGCGGCGATGGTGACGGGCGCGGTGGCGCGGCCCTGGTCGACGACCAGCGCGAAGGTGCCGGGCCGGCGGGCGAAGGCGACGAGATGGCCGGTCGCGGGCGAGAACGCCATGCCGTGGCTGCGGGCGGGAAGGGCGACGCGGTCGATCACGGTGCCGTCCTCCGTGAGCACCGCGAGGCCGAAGGTGCCGCTGCGGTCCCGGAAGCCGGAGGCGAAGACGGCGTCGGTGCGCGACAGCGCCAGCGCTGCGCCGGGCGTGAGCGCCGCCGCCCAGGCCGCGCCCGCCATGCGCAGGAAGGCGCGGCGGTCGAGGAGGGGGCTTGCCTGCGCAATTCCGGCGAAAGCGCGCAGCGGCTTTTCGCCTGGACTTGCGTGGAAACCGGACGCCATCAGTCGCCGTCCGCGAAGGAGAAGCCGGCGCCGAGCCCGATCGCCCCGCCATATTCGGTGTCGAGGCGCAGCACGAGATCGCGCGCGTTGACGAGCAGGAAGGCGATCTTCTGCTGCTCCTCGGGCGTGCCGACCGCCTTCTCGATGTCGGGATCGATGGTCGGGGCGACGCGGCGTAGCGACTTCACCACGAAGTCGATATTGCCGGCGATCGATATGTAGTCCGGATCGATCAGCCCGGCCATGCCGCCCTTGTCGAACAGCGTCGCCAGCCCCTCGATATTGGCGTCGATCGACAGCCAGGTGTTGCCGGAGCGCCAGTAGATCGCCGATTTCGGCCGCGCCGTGCCGCCGTGGCGGTAGAAGGTCTCGATGCGCTGGTCGCGCACGGCTTCCGCGCCGTGGACGAGCACGCCGAGCAGTTCGGTCACCGCCTCGCGGCCTGTGCGGAAGACGGGGTTGTCCGGTCCCGGATGCTTCCAGGCCCCGGCGATGCCGTCGGGCGCATCCCAGGCGGCGGCAAGCTCGCCCGCCACAGCCGCGATATTGGCGGCGACGGCGGCGCCGTAGCGGCAGCGGAAGCTCTCCGGCTTTTCCAGCAGCGTATCCGCGCCGGTGCCGTAGAGCACGAATTCGAGCGCGCCGAACCCCTGCACAGCGACGCTCTTGTGCGGCAGGGCGTCGGCGGAGGCGTCGGCCTCGTTCTCGCGCTGCAGCAGCGCCTGCACCTGCTTCAGGCCGGTGCTCTTGCGGTCGGGATAGAAGAGGATGCGCTCGAAGCGGTTGCCCTCGATGACGGGGCCGACACGGACGATCTCGATGCGCGACCAGTCGGCGATCGCCGTGCGGAAGGCCGCATCCACCGCCGTCCGGCTTTCCGACGAGGGCGCCTTGCAGAAGGCCCCGACCGTCTCGGCGAGTTGCCTGGCCGAGGCGTGGAAGGCGCGGTAGCCGGGCCGGATGACGTCGTCGACGGCCTTGGTCATCACGCCGGCGACGACGCTCGCGTCGCCGAGGTCCGGCGGCTCCGGCGTGCCGCCCTCCTGGGCGAAGGCGGGCAGCATCGCCGAGAACAGGAGGCCGGCCGCGAGGAGCAAACGCGCCGTGTGCCGCCTGGCCCCCTCATCCGGCCCTTCGGGCCACCTTCTCCCCCCGGGGGAGAAGGGGATGCGAGGCGCTGGCTTTTTTCCCCTTCTCCCCGGCGGGGAGAAGGTGCCGGCAGGCGGATGAGGGGACGTTTCCGTCCAACGGGAAAGAGAGAGGAAAGATAGGCGCCGGGTCAGCATTCAGAGGCTCTCCAGGAAGGTGAGAAGGGCGTCGCGGTCCGCCTTGGCAAGCGCCGCGAAGCGGTCGCGCGCGGCCTGCGCCTCGCCGCCGTGCCAGAGGATGGCTTCGGTGAGGTTGCGGGCGCGGCCGTCGTGCAGGAAGAAGCTGTGGCCGCTGACGGTCTCGGTGAGGCCGATGCCCCAGAGCGGCGGCGTGCGCCAGTCCCGGCCGGACGCCACCCCCACCGCCTGCCCGTCGGCGAGGCCCTCGCCCATGTCGTGCAGCAGGAAGTCGGAATAGGGCCAGATGAGCTGGAAGGCATGGGCCTTGTTGGCCGCGTCGCGCCGGGTCACGAATTTCGGATGGTGGCAGGCGGCACAGCCCGTCTCGTAGAAGAGGCGTTTTCCGGCAAGCGTCCCGGGAAAGCTCGCCCGTCTGCGCGCCGGCACGGCGAGGTTTTCCGCATAGAAGGCGACGAGGTCGAGCACGGGGGCGGGGCCCTCGGTATCGCCGAGGCGCGGCTGCACGCCGGTCGCCCGCGCAAGGCAGTCCGTCTGCGCCGCCGTGCAGTCGCCGTGGTGCAGCGGCATGTCCGGCGTCGAGAGACCGATGTCGTGGGCGAAGGCGTCGGCGCTCTGTCGGCGGACGGTCGGGTTCTGCGCTTTCCAGCCGAAGCGGCCGAGCACCTTTTCGCCGGTCGCCGGATCGAGCGTCACGGCGGCCTTGCCGCGGATGCCGTCGCCGTTGCCGTCGTCCGGGTCGGCGAGCGCCAGGATGTCGGCCTCGTGGATCGCCTCGATCAGGCCGAGGCCGAGGATCGGCTGGGTGACGCGCGGCGAGAGCGTGGTGGCGGGGTCGAGGTCGCCATAGGCGAGGTCGGCGACGGAATAGCTCGGGTGGCGCAGGCGGACGGTCTCGCCGCCGGCAAGCGTCACGCTCTCCTCCGCGTACTCGATCACCATCCGCCCCTCCGCCTTGAGGCCGGGAATGGCGAGGTCCTGCAGCTGTCGGCCGTAGACGGGATCCGGCAGGCTCATCTCGCGCAGGCTCGCAAGCGCTTCCTCCTCCTCCGGCGTGGCGGGGGCGCGGGCGAGGCGCAGGAACATCGAGGTCGCGTCCGCCTTGCCCTCCGGCGGATGGCCGCGGCCGTCGCGCACGTGACAGGAGCGGCAGGCACGGGCGTTGTAGAGCGGCCCGAGCCCGTCGGACGCCTGCGTGGAGGAAGGCGAGGAGACCCAGAGCTTGCTGAAGAGCGCGTTGCCGAGCCGGAACGATTCCTCTTCCTCGGGCGTGAGGTTGGCGGAGAAATGCGAAAAGCTGTCGGCGTCGACCGAGGCGGTGGAGGTCGCGGCGCCCGCGGACATCACCTCGTAGCGCTCGGCGGCGGAGAAGTCGGTCGCGGGCCGCGTCACGGCTTTGACGCGCGCCATGTCCTCGGGGGAGAGGTCGCCGCGCTCGCGCTCGAAGGCGCCCACCGCGCCGTGGACGAAAACCCCCGCCGCGACGGCAAGCGCGGCGGAAACCGCGAGAGGACGACGGGCGGGGCGTTCGGTCATTGCAAGATCGGGCCGCGCGACCCGGAAAGGAGCGCGGCCCGCCTTCTGATCATTGGAAGACGGCGTCAGGATTATCCAGGCTGTCGGAACCTTCAAGCGCGATCTCGCCGAGGTCGAGCGAGGCGATCACGCGCTGGATGGTCTTGGTCTGGTCGATCAGGCTGTCGACGGCGGCCTGCACGGCCTTGTTGCCCGCCTCGTTGCCTTCGCCGATCATCTGGTCGTAGGCCTCGCCGCCTTCGGCGCGCTTGACCAGCGCTTCGAAGGCCGCATGGCTGGCGTCGAGCTTGCCCTTCATCTCCGTGTCGAGGGCGGCATCCTTCTCGGCGACCAGCTCGGAGAGCGACGGGCCGGTGAGCTTCGAGCCGTCCGGCCGGGTGTATTCGCCGGTGTAGACGGTCTGGATGCCGACAACGTCGTAGTAGTGCGAGTTGTGCGTGTTGTCGGAGAAGCAATCGTGCTCCTCCTCCGGATCGTGCAGCAGCAGGCCGAGCTTCATGCGCTCGCCGGCGAGCTCGCCGTAGGAGAGCGAGCCCATGCCGGTCAGCATGGCGGTGATGCCGGCCTTCGGATCGGCAGTCACGGTCTTCGTCCCCTCGCCGTCCGGCGCCCAGGCGGCGACCATCTCCTCGAGGTCTGTGACGAGGAGCGAGGAGGCGGCCTTCAGGTAGGCGGCGCGGCGGTCGCAATTGCCGCCGGTGCAATTGGCCGTGTCGAAGTCGGTGGCCGGGCGGTTGCCGGCGCCGGGGCCCGTGCCGTTCAGGTCCTGGCCCCACAGCAGGAACTCGATGGCATGGTAGCCGGTCGCGACGTTCGCCTCGACCTCGCCGGCCTCGTGCAGCGTCTCGAGCAGCTCGGGCGTGATGCTGGTGGCGTCGATCGCCTCGCCGCCGATCTCGAGCTTCGGATTGGCGATGACGTTGGCGACGAACAGGGCGTTCTCGTCGCTCTCGGTGCCGTAGCCGGCGTCGACATAGTCGATCAGGCCCTCGTCGAGCGGCCAGGCGTTCACCTTGCCCTCCCAGTCGTCGACGATCGCGTTGCCGAAGCGGTAGGCTTCCGTCTGCTGGTAGGGAACGCGCGACTTCAGCCACGCCTCGCGCGCGGCCTTCAGCGTCTCGTCGGACGGCTTGGCGATGAGGGCGTCGATTGCGGCGTCCAGCGCCTTGGCGGCGTCGAGCGAGTCGGAGAATTTGGCATGCGCGATCTCGGCATAGTGCTTGACGATCGCCGCCGGATCGGCGGCCGCGTGGGCCGCACCCACGGCAAGGCTCGATGTCGCAGCGGCGAGCGCGAAGGCGGCTGCGCGAAGGAAGGAAGTGGTCATGACGTCTCCTGGTGTCCTGTTCAGCTTTGTCCCCCCGCCCGGAGGTCGCGGCCCGTTCGGGAAGCGGCGGTCACCGGGATGGCCCGGCAGGACGCCGGGCCCGGGTCTATTCAGGCTCGACTGTCATGGACCAAATGAAAACTTGTGTCAAAGCGTATAGTTTAGAACGATTTCAAGTAAAGCCCTGCCGGACTTCGGCCGCCGTCAGGACTTGCGGGCCATCGCGCAGAAGAAGAAGCCGTCCGTGCCGGTGGTGGCCGGCGTCAGGGTGAGGGTCATGCCGTCCGGTGAGCGGGGCATCGGCGCCGCGGCGCCGAAGAGATCGCGCCAGCTTTCCGCCGCGGGCAGGATCGTGAAGTCCGCATTGGCGGCGCAGAAATCCCGCGTCTGGCGTTCGTTCTCCTCGGGCAGCACCGAACAGGTGACGTAGAGCAGCCGCCCGCCCGGCCGCACGAAGCGTGCAGCGTTGTCGAGCGCCTGCCTCTGCTGGGCGATGCGTTCGGCGAGGTTGCGGTCGGTCAGCCGCCATTTCGTGTCCGGCCGCCGCCGCCAGGTGCCGGTGCCGGTGCAGGGCGCGTCGACCAGCACGCGGTCGAAACGGCCGGCGAGCGGCGAGAGGGTGGAGAGGTCCTCATGGAGCTGGACGTTGCGCGTGCCGGCGCGCTTCAGCCGCTCGACGATCGGGGCGAGGCGCTTGCGGTCGGTGTCGTAGGCGTGCACCTGGCCCTTGTTGTTCATCGCCGCGGCGATCGCGAGCGTCTTGCCGCCGCCGCCGGCGCAGAAGTCGAGCACTTGCTCGCCCTCGTGCGCGAGCGCGAGGTCGGCGACGATCTGCGAGCCCTCGTCCTGCACCTCGAACCAGCCCTTCTGGAAGGCGAGGTCGGCCGTCACGTTCGGCAGGCGCGCGGGCCCCTCGCCGGCGGGGATGCGGATGCCGTTGCGGGCGATCGCCGAGGCCTGGGCGCCGCTGCGCTCCAGCGCCTTCAGCACCTTCTCGCGGGTCGCCTTCAGCGTGTTGACGCGCAGATCCAGCGTCGGGCGCCCGGCGAGCGCCCTGGCCTCGTCGAGCCAGGCGTCGGAAAAGCCCGCCTCGAAGGAGGGCTGCACCCATTCGGGGATGTCGCCCTGCACGTGCGGGGCGGCGTCCTCCAGCCGGCGGTCGAAGAAGGCGGCGAGCCGCTCGGGCGAAAGCGGCGCGGGGGCGAAGCGGTCGCCCTCGAGCTCGGCGGCGATCGCCTCCGGCGCCAGGCCCCATTGCCGGAGCAGCACCGCATGGCCCAGCGCATAGGCGCTGTCGTCGTCCATCAGGAAGGCGTGCGAGAGCTTCATGCGCAGCGCGTCGTAGACGATGTTGCCGATGGCGGCGCGGTCGCCGGATCCGGCGAAGCGGTGGGAGAGCCCCCAGTCCTTGAGCGCGTCGGCGACAGGCCGGCGCCGCGTCTCGATATCCGTCAGAACCTCGATGGCTCCCGCGAGCCTGCCGCCCAATCGCATCCGAACACTCCGTTTTGCGTCGTGGTAGCGGTCAAGCGCGGCGAGGGCAAGCCGTCAGCCGACGATCTGGTAGCAGATCTTCGCGTGGCCGGAGCTGATCATGCCGATCTGCGAGGCGGCCGCCTTCGAGAGATCGAGCACGCGGCCGCGGATGAACGGGCCGCGGTCGTTGATGCGCACGACGACGCTCCTGCCGGTGCGGGCATGCGTGACCTTGACCTTCGTGCCGAAGCGCAGGCTGCGGTGCGCGGCGGTGAGCTTGTTGGGGTTCATGCGCTCGCCGGAGGCGGTGCGGGAGGTGAGCGCATACCAGGAGGCCCCGCCGCAGCCGGCGGCGCGAGCATCGGAAACGGAGGTGAAAGTGGAGAGGGCGACAAGGAGGGATGCGGCGGCGTAAGCGGAGAGCTTGGTCGTCATTGAGCGGATAACCTTCCGGGAAAGTCGTGAGCTTTCTTTGTGAAGGGCGCCCTATGTGGAAGCAAAAATGGCGAAAAAGGGACTCAACCGATCGTGAAATATAGTGTCCCTGCCGTGAGCAATACACTCCATCGCGGGCGATGGATTTCCGACCGCGTGAAACAGGACTGGAAAAGAGCTTAGGAATCAGCTGCTAAGCCGGATCGACTTTCATGTTGGAACGGACGGGCGGAAAGCGCGGAAATTTTCGCAAAAAAATTTCAATATTAGCGGAATATGCACAGGAATCCGGAGGCAAAAATGGGGCAGATAAATTTCCGGTTGCATGAAATCGCAGAACGCCCCTCCGGCCTCAGCCGCGCCAGCGGCCGGAGGCGTGGAGCTCGGCGAGCGATTGGCGGTAATCCGGGAAGCGGAAGGCGAAGCCCGCGGCCTTGATCCTGGCGTTCGAGACGCGCTTGTTCTCGCCCCAGAAGGAGCGCGCCATCGGCGTCAGCTCGGCCGTCTCGAAGGGGATGTCCGGCGGCACGGGAACGCCCATCAGCCTTGCCGCTTCCGCCACGACGTCCTGCGGCGGGCCGGGCTCGTCGTCGGTGACGTTGAAGACGCCGCCGAGCCGTTTCCCGGCGAGGAACAAGGCCGCGGCGCCGATGTCCTCGACGCGGATCCGGTTGAAGACCTGGTCCTTCTTGATCAGCCGCCGGGCGGTGCCCTCCGCGATGTTGCGCAGCGCGTTGCGGCCCGGGCCGTAGATGCCGGACAGCCGCAGCACGGCGACGGGCAGGCCCGCCGTCGCGCCGAAATCGAGCCAGCGGTTCTCCGCCTCGACCCGCTCGACGGATCGCGCCGAGACCGGATGCAGCGGCGCGTCCTCGTCCACCCAGGCGCCCTTGTGGTCGCCGTAGACGCCGACGGTGGAAAGGTAGCCCGCCCATTCGAGCGCCGGCAGGGCCTCGGCAAGCGGGCGCGCGCCGGGGCGGAAGAGCGGGTCGCCCGCCTTGCCGGGAGCGATCGACTGCACGAGGTGGGTGGCGCGCGCCATGGCGGTGGCGAGCGTCCCGGAGACCGTCTCGCCGTCGTAGAGGATCGGCTCGATGCCGCGCGCGGCGAGGCCCTCCGCCTTCTCCGCCGAGCGGGTCGTGCCGGCAACCGTGAAGCCCGCCGCGCGGAAGGCGTCGGCGATGGCCTTGCCGGAAAAGCCGGCGCCGAGGATCAGGAGATGCGTCATGGGCTGGCGGTCCTTGCTCTTTCGTATTCCACGCGGACGTCGGCATCGGCGTCCTCGTTCCTTCCTGCCGCAAATTGCCGGAATTCGCCAGCCGTCATCAGCCGCGACAGCGCCCAGGCCGCCATGCCGCGCACGGCCGGCGACGGATCGTCGGCAAGCGGGAGACAGTGTGCGATCAGCGTCCGGTCGCCGGAGTTGCCGGCGGCGATCAGTACGTTGCGCACGAAGCGGTCGCGGCCGATGCGCTTGACCGGCGAGCCGGAGAAGAAGGCGCGGAAGGCGGGATCGTCGAAGGCGAGGAACCCGGCGATCCCCGGCGCCTTCAGCTCTTCGCGCGCCGTCAGCTTCATCTCGGCGGCGGCGGCGGCGAACTTGTTCCAGGGGCAGGCGGCGAGACAATCGTCGCAGCCGTAGATGCGGTTGCCGATCCGCGGCCGCAGCTCCGGGTCGATCGGTCCCTTGTGCTCGATCGTCAGGTAGGAGATGCAGCGGCGCGCGTCGAGCCGGTAGGGCGCCACGAAGGCGTCGGTCGGGCAGGCGTCGAGGCAGGCGCGGCAGGAGCCGCAATGGTCGCGCTCGGGATCGTCGAAAAGGAGCTCCGCCGTGGTGAAGAGGCTGCCGAGGAAGAGCCAGGAGCCGTGCGTGCGGCTGACGAGATTGGTGTGCTTGCCCTGCCAGCCGAGGCCGGCGGCGGCGGCGAGCGGCTTTTCCATGACCGGCGCCGTGTCGACGAAGACCTTGACGTCGGCGCCCGCGCGCACGGCGAAGCGCGTGGCGACCTCCTTCAGCCTGCCCTTCATGATGTCGTGGTAGTCGCGGTTCTGCGCATAGACGGAGATCGCCGCGCGGTCGGGCATGGAAAGCACGGCGCGCGGGTCGTGCGCCGGCCCGTAGTTCATGGCGAAGACGACGATCGCGCGCACCTCGCCCCACAGCACGCGCGGATCGGCGCGGCGCGCCTCGGTCTCGGCCATCCAGTCCATGCTGCCGTGGTAGCCGGCGGCGAGGAATTCGGCGAGGCGGGCGGGCGCCTGCGGGATGGCGTCCGGCCGGGTGATGCGACAGAGGTCGAAACCCTTGTCCGCCGCCTCCGCCTTGACGAAATCGGTGAGGCGCTGCCTGAGCCTGTCCGCGCCCGGCACCGGCCTCTCCTCAGAAGTCCAGGTCCGCGTAATGCGAGACGGGGGTGACGCCGCGCACGCGCTCGGAGAGAAGCGGCCGGAAGGAGGGGCGCGACTTCAGCCGCTGGTACCAGTCCTTCGCCTGCGGCGCGTCCGCCCAGTCGATCTCGCCCATGTAGTCGAGCACCGAGAGCGTGGCGGCGGCGGCGAGGTCGGCATAGCTCAGCCGGTCGCCGGCGAGATAGGTGCGCGAGCCGGCGAGCCAGGAGAGGTATTTCATGTGCTGGCGGATATTGGCGCGCGACGCGCGCAGGATCTTGCTGTCCGGCGGCCCGCCGCCCTGGTCGGCGGTCATCTGCAGCTTGAAGATGCGCTCGCGCACCAAGGGCCGCGTCACGTCCTGCTCCATCTTCTGCAGGAACCATTCGGTGAGGCGGCGGATCTCGGCGCGCTGGAACGGGTCTTCCGCCAGAAGCCTTCGGTCGCGCTTGAGCACGCCGTGCGTCTCGTCGAGATATTCCGAGATGATCGCCGCGCCGCACAGCGCGCGCATGCTGTCGTCGACATAGACGGGCAGCGTGCCGGCCGGGTTGAGCGCCAAGAAGTCGCGCCGGTTTTCCCAGGGCTGCTCCTCGGCAAGCTCCGCCTGGAAGCCGTATTCGGCGAGAATCAGGCGGACGAAGCGGGAGGCCGCGGACATCGGGTGGTGATAGAGTGTGGGCATGGAATGCGTTGCTTTGCTGGTCTCGCGAACGGGAGAAAGGGGTCCGGCCCGCCGCGAATGCGGTGATTTGGCCGGCACCGATTTGACGAAGCTATAGGAATTTGGTGCTACAAACACAAGCGAATCGGCCTTTTGTAGGACGGCCGCTTCGTTTCCCGCCTTCCCGCCGCCTGCATCCAAGGATTTTCCATGGCCGACCAGTCGATCGTCAGCGCTCTCATCCTCGGCCTCATCGAGGGCCTGACCGAATTCATTCCCGTCTCCTCCACGGCCCATGTGGTGCTTGCCGGCCATTTCCTCGGTTTCGAGTCGCCCGGCAACGCCTTCGCCGTGCTGGTGCAGCTCGGCGCGATCCTGGCGATCCTCGCGGTCTATGCGGCAAAGCTCATCCAGATCGCCGTCACGCTGCCGTCGAGCCCGCGCTCGCGCCGTTTCGTCTTCTCGATCCTGCTGGCCTTCCTGCCGGCCGCCGTCATCGGCGCGCTCGCGCACGGCTTCATCAAGTCCGTGCTGTTCGAAACGCCGGCGCTGATCTGCGTCGTGCTCATCGTCGGCGGCGTCATCCTCTATGCGATCGACAAGCTGCCGCTCGCCCCCCGCTACCGGGACGCGATGGACTATCCCCCCTCGCTCGCCTTCAAGATCGGGCTCTGCCAGTGCCTCGCCATGATCCCCGGCACCTCGCGCTCGGGCGCCACCATCGCCGGCGCGCTGCTGATGGGCACGGACAAGCGCTCGGCGGCGGAGTTCTCGTTCTTCCTGGCGATGCCGACCATGGTCGGCGCGTTTGCGCTCGATCTCTACAAGAACCGCGATGCGCTGTCCTCGGACGACGTCCTGCTGATCGCGGTCGGCTTCGCCGCCGCCTTCGTCTCCGGCCTCTTCGTCGTGCGCTCGCTGCTCGACTTCGTCTCGCGCCGGGGCTTTGCGCCCTTCGCGTTCTGGCGCATCGCGATCGGCACGCTGGGGCTGATCGCGCTCTGGCTCTACGGCTGAGGCGGTCTTACCTGACGGAGGCGGTGGTGCAGGGATCGACGCCGTAGGCCGGCGCGCAGCCCTGCTTGCCGGCCGAGACGGTGGTGGGCGCGGCGAAGGATCCGGCGATGATCACGAGAGCCGAGAATCCGAAGAAGATTGCAATTGCCTTGCCCATTGCCGGAGGAGCCTTTCGAAGCCTGAGAGTGCGCCGCGAACCGTTGTGTCATTGCGCGACGGGCGCGGTGTTTAGTCGCTGGCCCGGCGACAATCAATATCCCGTCATGCTGAATCCGCCGTAAACGCCGCATGCGTTTTTTAAGGCGCTGCATAAGTGCAACAGGTGGCCCCGCCGGGCGGCGGGGCTGGCGGCGGATGCGGGAGGTCAGGCGGCCTTGCCGGTACGGGTGAACTGGCCCTGCGGGCGGTAGCGCACGAGGTAGCTCGGCAGGATCGCCTCGGCGAGCACGGGCTGGATGCCGATCCCCTCGAGCGTGCGGCCCTCCGCCTTCGCCGCCTCGGAGACGACGTTGTCGGAGCGCAGCAGCGTCACCTGGTCGGCCGTCAGCGGCGGCTTGACGAAGGGGATCAGCGAGGCGGCCGAGCCGATCAGCGAGGCGATGCCGAAGGGCAGCGACACGAGCGGGCGCTTGCGGTCGACGATGCGCAGCATCAGCTCGAGACACTGGCGGAAGGTCATGACCTCGGGCCCGCCGAGCTCGTAGACCCGGCCGCGGGCGATGGTGCCGTCGACGGCGCGGGCGACCGCCTCGGCCACGTCGGCGACGTAGACCGGCTGGAACCTCGTCTCGCCGCCGCCGATCAGCGGCAGGGCGGGTGCGAAGCGCGACATGGCCGCGAACTTGTTGAAGAAGCCGTCCTCCGGCCCGAAGATGACGGAGGGACGCAGGATCGTCGCGTCCGGCAGGGTGCGCAGCACCGCGGCTTCCGCGCGGCCCTTGGTGCGGGCATAGGCGGAGGCGGAGCTCTCGTCGGCGCCGATGGCGGAGACGTGGGTGAGCGTGGCGCCGGCCGCGCGCGCGGCCTCGGCGACGGCGCGGGCGCCGAAATCCTGCACGGCGTCGAAGGAGTTGCGGCCGCTCTCGAACAGGATGCCGACGCAGTTGACGACATGGTCGGAGCCGGCCACGGCGCGGTCGACCGAATTGCGGTAGCGCAGGTTCGCCTGGACGAAGGAGATCTGGCCGACGCCGCCGATCGGCTGCAGGAAGAAGGCGAGGTCGGGCCGCCGCACGGCGACACGGATACGGTAGCCGCGCCGTGCCAGCGCGCGCACCACATGACGCCCGACGAAGCCCGAGCCGCCGAAGACGGTGACGAGCGGCGGAAGGTTGGACAAGGTCATGAGGCTGCTCCTGGAAAAGGCTGTCGGTGGGTCCGGCCTACATAGCCCAAAGCGCGGGCGAGGTGAAGCGCGACGAAGCGCCTCTCAGATGCCCTCGACCACCACCATCTCGGCATCGGCCACTTCCTGGCGGATGGCGGCGGCGACCTGGTATTCCGGCGAGTTGTAGCAGTCGACGGCGGCCTGGAGCGAGGGGAACTCGATCACCACGTTGCGCGCGCGCACCGGCCCTTCCAGCCGCTCGCAGGCGCCGCCGCGGGCGAGAAAGACCGCGCCGTATCTCTCGAAGGCGGGCTTGGCGGCCGCGACGTAGTCCTTGTAGCGTTCGGGGTCGCGGACATCGACCCGTGCGATCCAGTAGCCCTTCGGCATGGTTTCCTCCCTTGGGTTCAGTTCGTGAGCGCGCCGTCCATCTCGGCGAGGATCGCGCGGGCGGCGGCGAGCGGGTCGTCGGCCCTGACGATCGGCCGGGCGACGACGAGGTGGCTGGCGCCGGCCGAAAGCGCGTCGGCAGGCGTCATCACGCGCTTCTGGTCGCCGGCGTCGCTGCCGGCGGGGCGGATGCCGGGCGTGACGATCGCCAGCTCCGGCCCGACGATGCCGCGCACGGCCGCCGCCTCCTCCGCCGAGCAGACGATGCCGCCCATGCCGGCGGCGCGCGCCTGCCCGGCGCGGCGCAGCACCAGCGTGCGCGGATCGCAGTCGTAGCCGGCGTCGATCACGTCCCCGGCGTCCATCGAGGTGAGCACGGTGACGCCGAGCAGGCAGAGATCGGAGCCCCTGGCGGCGGCGACGGCGGCGGCCATCGCCTTCGGATAGGCGTGCAGCGTCAGCATCGACATGCCCATCTTCACGATGTTCTCGACGCCCTTCGCCACCGTGTTGTCGATGTCGAGCAGCTTCATGTCGAGGAAGACCTTCTTGCCGTCGCGGGCGAGCTCGCGGGCGAATTCCAGCCCGCCGGCGAAGACGAGCTGGTAGCCGATCTTGTAGAAGAGGACGGTGTCGCCCAGCGCGCCGACCGTGCGCTCGGCCTCCGCGACGGTGGGCACATCGAGGCCGACGATCAGGCGGTCGCGCGCGGACATGGTCAGAACCCTTCTCGTGAATCCATTGCCGTCCAGTCGCACGGGACGGCGCGCTTCGCAAGACGGGCGGCGAAAAGAGTGGGCTCAGTGCGGCCGGCTGTAGGTCCAGAGCTGCGCCGGCGGGATGTTGCGCACGACGAAGTCGAGATGGCTGATCCGGTAGCGGTCCGGCATGGCGACGACGGGCGAGAGCGGCCCGTAGGAGATCTGCACGACCGGCCGGCCGGCCGGCACGCGGGAAAGCAGGTCCTCGATCAGCGCCACCCGGCGGTGCATCGGGAAATTGAGGAGCGGCACGGCGGAGATGATGCAGTCGAAGGTCGTGTCCGCAAGCGCGCCGAGCGTGGCGTCGAGGTCGAAGGCGTCGCCGTTGATGAAGTTCACGCCGTGGAAGCGCTCGACCAGGTGGTTGTAGAAGTCCGTCGAATATTCGACGGAAACCAGCCGGTCGGGCGCGAGCCCCGTCTGCAGGATGGCCTTGGTGATGACGCCGGTGCCGGGACCGAGCTCGAGGACCGGCCGGCCGGAGGAGGGCTCGACCACGCTCGCCATGCGGCGGGCGGTTATCGAGGAGGTCGGGATGATGGAGCCGACCGCGCGGGTGTTGCTCATCCAGCCCTTGAAGAAGCGGATCTCGTCGTCGAATTTCCTGCCGAGCCGTTCCTTGACCTTCACGCGTAACGTCATGTCATCCCCCGTTGGCCGTCGCGCGGCGCGCGAATGCGAGGCTGCGATCCCCGCGCGATTCGCCTTGCACGTGGAGCGCATATGCGACGCGGTTTGCGTCAAAAACAAGTCTGTCTGCGGCGTCGTCCGAAAAATCCTGCGCGGGTCAGACGCGCATCGGCATCAGCACGTAGAGCGCATCGTCGCCGGAAAGCTCGCGCACCAGCGTCGGCGAACCGGGGTCGGCCAGCATGAACACGGCCTCGGAGCCGGAAAGCTGCGCGGTGATGTCGAGCAGGTATTTCGCGTTGAAGCCGATCTCCAGCGGATCGCTCTCGTAGCCGACCGGCAGCTCCTCGGTGGCGCTGCCCGAATCCGGGTTGTTGACGGTGAGCGTGAGCTGCCCGTCGGTGAGCGCCAGCTTCACGGCGCGGCCGCGTTCGGAGGAGATGGTCGAGACGCGGTCGACGGCCTGCGCGAAGGCCTGGCAGTCGATCTTCAGCTCCTTGTCGTTGCCGGTCGGGATCACGCGCTGGTAGTCCGGGAAAGTGCCGTCGATCAGCTTCGAGGTCATGACGATCGAGCCGATGGTGAAGCGGATCTTGGCGTCGGAGACCTCGACTGTGACGACGACGTCCGGGCTGTCGACGAGCTTCTGCAGCTCGCCGACGGTCTTGCGCGGGATGATGATGCCCGGCATGCCCTCGGAGCCGGAGGGCGCCTCGACGTCGGCGCGGGCGAGCCGGTGGCCGTCGGTCGCGACGGCGCGCAGCTTCAGCGCGCCCCTGTCCTCGATCGTGTGGATGAAGATGCCGTTCAGGTAGTAGCGCGTCTCCTCCGTCGAGATCGCGAACTGCGTGCGGTCGATCAGCATCTTGAGGTCGGTCGCCTTGAGGCGGAACGTGTGGGTGAAGCTGCCGGCGGTGAGGTCCGGGAAATCGGACTGCGGCAGGCATTGCAGCGAGAATTTCGAGCGGCCGGAGGCGACCGTCATCGACGAGCCGTCGGCATTGGTGGCGAGCAGTACCTCGGAGCCGTCCGGCAGCTTGCGCACGATGTCGTAGAGGAGATGGGCGGGGACGGTCGTGGCCCCTGCCTGCTCCACCTGCGCCGGCGTCGCCTCGGTGATCTCCAGGTCGAGGTCGGTCGCCTTCATCTCCAGGCTCGCGCCTTCCGAGCGCAGCAGCACGTTCGAGAGGATCGGGATCGTGTTGCGCCGCTCCACCACGCGGTGGACGTGGTTCAGCGACTTCAGGAGATTGGACCGCTCGAGGGTGATGCGCATGGATGTAGACCGCTTTCGACCGCTTGCGCGCCGGTTCTCCGGCGCGGCATTGCCTTCATGGTTCCGGCGGGTGCCGGAAGGATGTGGACGGGCAAAATGGCAGAAATGGAAGGTCGAATGCAAGGGGGAACGGCACGTCGCCCCCTTCAAACGGCACCAAGTCTTGCACCGCTTGCCGCGCTCGCCCATAAGGACGGGAAACGGGACGATGGATGGAGCGCGACGCGATGCGGGACGACGGGCAATCGGGCGGCGAGGTGCCGCGCGGGCGGAGCTTCCGCCTCGCCGACGTCGCCGTCCCCGCCCGGCCGCTCGAGCCCGCGCTCTACCTCGTGGCGACGCCGATCGGCAACCTCGCCGACATCACGCTGCGCGCGCTCGAAACGCTCGCCGGCGCCGACGTGCTCGCCTGCGAGGACACGCGCGTCACCCGCGTGCTGCTCGACCGCTACGGCATCGCGAACCGCCCCTTCGCCTATCACGAGCACAATGCCGGCGAGGCGGGGCCGCGGCTGATCGCGGCGCTCGACGCGGGCCGGTCCGTGGCGCTTGTCTCCGACGCCGGCACGCCGCTCGTCTCCGATCCCGGCTATAGGCTGGCGCTTTCGGCGATCGCCGCCGGCCACCGGGTCGTGCCGGTACCGGGCGCGTCCGCGCCGCTTGCCGCCCTCGTCGGTTCCGGCCTGCCGAACGACGCCTTCCTCTTCGCGGGCTTCCTGCCCTCGAAGGACAAGGCGCGGCGCGACCGGCTCGCCGAGCTTGCCGGCGTGCCGGCGACGCTCGTCTTCTTCGAATCGCCGCACCGCATCGCCGCGGCCGTCGCGGCGGCGGCCGGCGTGCTGGGCGGCGAGCGCCCGGCCTGCGTCTGCCGCGAGCTCACCAAGACCTTCGAGGAGTTCCGCCGCGGTACGCTTGCCGAGCTTGCCGCCTTCTACGGCGACGGCCACACGGTCAAGGGCGAGATCGTCCTCGTCGTCGGTCCGCCCGGGGAGGCGGCCGCACCCGAGGCGGCTGACGTCGACCGGCTGCTCGCCGACCTCGCCCGCACCATGCCCGCCGGCAAGGCCGCGACCGAGGCCGCGCGGCAGACGGGCCTTGCCCGCAAGGACCTCTACCAGCGCCTCCTCGACCTGAAGGGCTCCGATGCCGGATAGGGCCGCAGATCCGCGCCGGCTGAAGGCGTTCCGCCGCGGCCATGCTGCCGAATATCTCGCTGCACTCTATCTCCGCGCCAAGGGCTACCGCATCGAGGCTATCCGCTTCCGCACCCCCGTCGGCGAGATCGACATCGTCGCCCGCCGCGGCGATCTCGTCGCCTGCGTCGAGGTGAAGGCGCGCCGGGAGACCGGCGACGCGGTCTTCGCCGTCACCGCGAGCGCGCAGCGGCGCATCCGCGCGGCGAGCGACGTCTGGCTTTCCCGCCGGCCCGACGCCCACCGCCTGTCGCTGCGCTACGACATCGTCGCCGTCCTGCCCTGGCGGCTGCCGCGCCATTTCGAGAATGCGTTCTGATCGGTAAAATTCGAGCCGTCGCCTGAACGCGGACGTTACCATTGCCCGCTAGTCTCCCATCCCGGAATGCAAAGGGGGACGACATGGTTCTGAAACTCATGCTGGCCGCGATGGTGGCCGTATCCGCGCGGCCGCGCCAGCCCGCCGCACCCGCGCCCGCCCCGGTGGTCGCCGCGGCGATCGACGAGCTCGAGCTGGAGCCGGCGCCGATCCGCCGCGAGTGGATCCTCAGGGGCGACCCGCAGGCGCGCGCCTCGACCCATTCCGACGCCAGCGACCGGCAGGCGATGACGGCGGTGTGGGACTGCACGGCCGGCACCTTCCGCTGGCACTTCGACTGGGACGAGACGGTGGTGATCGTCGAGGGTGCCGTGCACGTCACCGCCGAGGACGGCAGCGAGCGCACGCTGAGCGCCGGCGACATCGCCTATTTCCCCGCCGGAAGCTGGGCGACCTGGCACGTGGAGGACTATGTGCGCAAGGTCGCCTTCTGCCGCCGCCAGTTCCCGGCACCCGTCGCCGCCGCGCTGAAGGTCGGCGACCGCATGCGCCGCGGGCTCGCGCGCGTCGGGCTCGCCGCCTGACGCGCCGGCCGTTGCCTTCGCGCAATCGGCACCTTAAATGTGTCGAGCATTTGCGCGGGGACAGGACATGGCAAAGATCACGAACGTCGCGGTCCAGATGGACCATGTGTCGACCATCAACATCGCCGGCGATTCGACCTTCGCCATGAGCCTCGAGGCGCAGGCCCGCGGCTACCGGCTCTTCCACTACACGCCGGACCGCCTCAGCCTGCGTGACGGCACGGTCTACGCGACCGTCGAGCCGATGGAGCTGCGCGACGTCGCGGGCGAGCACGTGACGCTCGGCGCGCCGGAGCGCGTCGATCTTGCGACGATGGACGTGGTGCTGCTGCGCCAGGACCCGCCCTTCGACATGGCCTATATCACCTCGACGCACCTGCTCGAGCGCATCCATCCGAAGACGCTGGTGGTCAACGACCCCGCCTGGGTGCGCAACTCGCCGGAGAAGATCTTCGTCACCGAGTTCGCCGACCTGATGCCGGCGACGCTGATCACCCGCGATCCCGCCGAGATCCGCCGCTTCCGCGAGGAGATGGGCGACATCATCCTCAAGCCGCTCTACGGCAACGGCGGCGCCGGCGTCTTCCACTCGACACGCGACGACCGCAACCTTTCGTCGCTGCTGGAAATGTTCGGCCAGATGTTCCGCGAGCCCTTCATCGCCCAGCAATACCTGCCGGACGTGCGCAAGGGCGACAAGCGCATCATCCTCGTCGACGGCGAGCCGGCGGGCGCGATCAACCGCGTGCCGGCCGAGCACGACAGCCGCTCCAACATGCATGTCGGCGGCCGCGCCGAGGCGACGGAGCTGACGGCGCGCGAGAAGGAGATCTGCGCGCGCATCGGGCCGGCGCTGCGCGAGCGGGGCTTCCTGCTGGTCGGCATCGACGTCATCGGCGACTACATGACGGAGATCAACGTCACCTCGCCGACCGGCATCCGCGAGGTGAAGCGCTTCGGCGGCGCCGATATCGCCGCGCTCCTGTGGGATGCCATCGAGCGCAGGCGCTAGCAGCGTACTGCATCCGGCAGCAAGAGGATGGAGCGGCCGTCCGGCTTCTGCCGGATGTCCGCCGCCCCGGTCCGCGTTCGCGGCCGGTCCCGCTTCGTTCCGCAAATGCAACCGCATGCAACCGCCGCGTGGAAATATCGTCGCGCGGTTCCGTGATTGTTCTTGTTTTATTCCGCTTTCCATGGCAGATTTGCCGTCGCAACCCTGAGGCGGTTGCAGGGGGCGGGGGCAATCATGGTGGCACGGGTCGGCACGGTGGCGTTCCAGGGCATCGAGGGCGTGCCCGTCGACGTCCAGGTCATGGTGGCGCCCGGCAAGGTGGGCATGCAGATCGTCGGCCTGCCGGACAAGGCGGTGGCCGAGAGCCGCGAGCGGGTGCAGGCCGCGCTCCACGCCTCCGGCCTGTCGCTGCCGCCGAAGCGCGTGACGATCAACCTCGCGCCCGCCGACCTGCCCAAGGAGGGCAGCCATTACGATCTCGCCATCGCGCTCGGCCTGATGGTGGCGCTCGGCGCCGTGCCGGCCGACGCGCTTTCCGGCTATCTCGTCATCGGCGAGCTCAATCTCGACGGGACGCTCGCGCCCGTGGCCGGCGCGCTGCCGGCGGCGATCGCCGCCAACGCGCTCGACAAGGGGCTGGTCTGCCCGGCCGGCAACGGCGCGGAGGCGGCCTGGGCGGGCGGCGGGCTTTCGGTGCTCGCGCCGCGTAGCCTGATCGCGCTCGTCAACCATTTCAAGGGAACGCAGGTGCTCGCGCGGCCCGAGCCCGCCATCCGTGCGCCCGCGTTCGGCCTGCCGGACCTCGCCGACATCCGCGGGCAGGAGAGCGCGCGCCGCGCTCTGGAGGTCGCGGCGGCCGGAAACCACAATCTGCTGATGGTCGGGCCGCCCGGCTCCGGCAAGTCGATGCTCGCCCAGCGGCTCGCCTCGATCCTGCCGCCGCTCTCGCCGGCGGAGCTCCTTGAGGTGTCGATGGTCCATTCGATCGCCGGGCAGCTTGCCGGCGGGCGGCTTTCGGACCGCCGGCCCTTCCGCGCGCCGCACCATTCGGCGAGCATGGCCGCACTCGTCGGCGGCGGCCCGCGCGCCCGGCCGGGCGAGGTCTCGCTCGCGCACAACGGCGTGCTCTTCCTCGACGAACTGCCGGAATTCTCCCCGCAGGCGCTCGATGCGTTGCGCCAGCCGCTGGAGGCGGGCGAATGCGTCATCGCCCGGGCGAACCATCGGGTCAGCTACCCGGCCGCGGTGCAGCTCGTCGCCGCGATGAACCCGTGCCGCTGCGGCATGGCGGGAGAGCCGGGCATGGTCTGCGCCCGCGGCCCGCGCTGCGCCAGCGACTACCAGGCCCGCGTCTCGGGCCCGCTGATGGACCGCATCGACATCCGCATCGACGTGCCCGCCGTCTCGGCGGCCGACCTCATCCGCCCGGGCACGTCGGAGACGAGCGAGGCGGTGGCGCGCCGCGTCGCCCGGGCGCGCGCCCTGCAGGTGGACCGCTTCGCCCGGCTCGGCATGCCGGCGCTGACGAGCAATGCCCGCGCCTCGACCGCGCTGGTGGAGAAGATCGCCGAACCCGATCCCGGCGGCCTCCAGCTGCTGCGCGACGCGGCGGAGAAGATGCGCTTCTCCGCCCGCGCCTATCACCGGGTGCTCAAGGTCGCCCGCACGCTCGCCGACCTCGACGAGGCGCCTGCGATCGGCCGCATCCACCTCGCCGAGGCCATCTCCTACCGCATCGCCGGCGAAAGGCTTGCCGCGGCGGCGTGACGCGCGCGGGAACCGTGTCCCGGGGAAAGTGCATTTGCCGGCGGGCGGAGATCGGCCGGCGGCACGCGAACGCGGCAAGGTCGAAAGGAATGAAGCGGGCACGCGGCTTCGGCCGCGCGCCCGCCGCGGCGGCTTCCGCCTTCTCCCGCCGGCCGCGGCGGCGGACCGGCGGCGCGGCAGGTGAAGCCCTGTCGTTCCGCCCGCTGCCGCCCGTTTGGCTTCGGGTCACGCCTTCCCGCCAGGAAAGGCGTGTATGGCCCCGCCTTAGCCGCCCAGCCCCTCGAACAGCGCGGTGGAAAGGTAGCGCTCGGCGAAGGAGGGGATGATGATGACGATGGTCTTCCCGGCGTTTTCCGGCCGGCTGCCGACCTTGGCCGCGGCGGCGAGCGCGGCACCCGAGGAGATGCCGACGGGCACGCCTTCGAGCCGGGCGACGAGGCGGGCGGTTTCGAAGGCCTCGTCGTTGGTCACGGTCACGACCTCGTCGTAGACCCCGGTGTCGAGGATCGCCGGGGCGAAGCCCGCGCCGATGCCCTGGATCTTGTGCGGGCCGGGATTGCCGCCGGAGAGCACCGGGCTGTCGGCGGGCTCGACGGCGACGACCCTGACGCCCGGCTTCCGCGCCTTCAGCACCTGGCCGGCGCCGGTGATCGTGCCGCCGGTGCCGATGCCGGAGACGAGGATGTCGACGGCGCCGTCCGTATCGTTCCAGATCTCCTCGGCCGTCGTCCTGCGGTGGATCTCCGGGTTGGCCGGGTTCTCGAACTGCTGCGGGATGACGGCGCCGGGAATGGTCTCGGCAAGCTCGGTCGCCTTGGCGATGGCGCCCTTCATGCCCTTCGCCCCTTCGGTCAGCACCAGCTCGGCGCCGAGGAGCGCCAGCATCTTGCGCCGTTCGACCGACATGGTCTCCGGCATGGTGAGGATCAGCCGGTAGCCCTTGGCGGCGGCGGCGAAGGCGAGCGCGATGCCGGTGTTGCCCGAGGTCGGCTCGACGAGCGTCGACTGGCCGGGCGTGATCCTGCCCGCCGCCTCCAGCGCCTCGATCATCGCCACGCCGATGCGGTCCTTGACGGAGGCGATCGGGTTGAAGAATTCGAGCTTGGCGAGAAGGTCGGCCTTGACGCCTTTCTCCTTCGCGAATTTTTCCAGCCGGACCAGCGGCGTGTCGCCGATCGTCTCGGTGATGGAGGCATAGATACGGCCGCGGCCGGGCTTGCGGTTTTCTGTCATCGGGTGCTCCCTCGTTTCCTCTGCGGGGAGGATAGGGGCGAACCGCGCCGGAGACGAGTCCGGATTTCGCGACAAATGCGCCGGAGGGAGAAAGGCTTGCCGGAAAGTCCGGCCGGAGCCGGACGATCGTTCACGCCGCGCGCGTGGCGATCCAGGCGGCCGTGCCGGCGAGGATGCCGGCGGCGATGCGGTTCATGCGCCGGAGCGCCCGCGGCTCGCGCAGCAGCAGCCGGGCGCGCGAGGCGAGCGCGATATAGGGCACGAGCACGACGAGCAGCACCACGAAGGTCGCAGCGATGAGCACGCCGTATTCGTCGAGGCCGATCGATTCGAGATCGACCAGCGTCGGCACCAGCGCCACGTAGAACAGCATGGTCTTCGGGTTGCCGAGCGTCACCAGCAGGCCGGAGAGGAAGGACATGCCGAGCCCGGTCTGCCGGCTCGCCTCGATGTTTTCGGGCAGCAGCCCCGAGGTCCAGAGCTTCCAGGCGATGTAGCCGAGATAGGCGGCGCCGGCGATCTTGATCAGCATGAAGGCGGTGGTGAAGGTCTGGGCGATGAAGGCGAGGCCGAGGATCACGGCGGTCAGGTAGATCATGTCGCCGAGGATGAGGCCGAGCCCCATGAAGAAGGTCGGCCGGAAGCCGGAGCCGAGCGCGCGCGCGACGATCGCGGTGATGCCGGGACCGGGAATGACGGCGGCGATGAACAGCGCGCCGCAATAGGCGATGAGGACGGCGATCGTCATGGTAGGCTCCCTGGCTCACGCTCTTCTAGAGCAATTCCAGCAAAAGTGTGCAGCGGTTTTGCGTCCGGAATTGCTTGAAAACAAAAGGATAGAGCGTTTTCGCGATTCGGAGAAAAGCGGAAATACTCTAGCGTCGCCCGCGTCCGGCAGCAACGGGGATCAGAACACCGCCATCGGCGACAGCGCGAAGGGGCCGTCGGGCAGCCCGTCCGCGCCGCGCAGCATCAGGACGACCTCGCCGGCCTCCGCCACGGCCTCGCCTTCCCAGCCGAGCCGGTCCGGCGGAAAGCGCACCGCGACGCGCTCCGGAGCAAGGCCGAGGGCGGCGAGGACGGCGGCAAGCGGCGGGATCGCCGGCCCCGCGACGTCGAGCAGCTCGAACGCACCATCCGGCCCTTCGCGCCAGGCGACGGCGGCATTCTCCCGCTCCATCAGGCCAAGCCGCACGCCGTCTTCCCAGATCGCGTTGAGCAGGAACATCTCCGTCTGCCGCACGGGCGCGAAGCGGCGGGAGACGGGCTGGCGCGCCTCCAGCAACGCGCGCAGCAGGCCGACGTCGCTTGTATCGTCGAGATCGAGGCGGCGTGCTTTCCCGGTGCCGCTCGCTCCGGGCGGCGCGGGGCCGACGAAACGGTTCTGCGGCACGGTGCGGAAGCCGTGGCGTTCGTAGAGCGCCGGTGTGTCCGTCAGCAACGCCACGGCCTCGAAGCCCTGCCTCGCGCAATGGTCGAGCGCGGCCGTCATCAGCGCGCGGTAGAGGCCGCGGCCGCGCCAGGCCGGATGCACCGTGCCCGATTGCAGGCCCGCGGCGTGCAGGGACGCACCGTTGACGACGAGCGGCAGGGAGAAGGCGGTGAGATTGGCGATGCAGCGCCCGGCCGCGTCGAAATAGGCGAGGGGAACGGCCGTCGGGTCCGGCCCGCCGAGCCGGTCGAGGAGGCGGATATCGATGCCGAACGTCTCGTGCAGGAGGTCGGCGAGCGCCAGCCGGGCCGCCCGGTCCGGGAGGAAACCGGAACGGAAGAGCGGCTCCATCCCGCTCAGTGCACGCCGGTCGAGCCGAAGCCGCCGGCGCCGCGCACGGTCTCGCTCGCCGCGGCCGCCTCGCGCACCGCCGCCTGCACGACGGGGGCGATGAGGAGCTGGGCGATGCGCATGCCGCGCTCGATGACGAAGGCCTCCTCGCCGAGATTGACGAGCAGCACCTTCACCTCGCCGCGATAGTCGCTGTCGATCGTGCCGGGCGCGTTGAGGCAGGTGACGCCGTGCTTGAAGGCGAGCCCCGAGCGCGGCCTGACCTGCCCCTCGTAACCGTGCGGGATCTCGAAGACGAAGCCGGTCGGCACCAGCGCGCGCTGGCCGGGGCCGAGCGTCAGCGGCTGATCGGCGGGGACGGCGGCGCGCAGGTCCATCCCGGCCGCACCCGCGGTCTCGTAGGCGGGCAGGTCGATGCCGTCGCCGTGCGGCAGGCGGATGAGGTCGAGGCGGGGTGCGGTCATGCGGCCCATAAGCGGCAAGCGCCCCGCCCGCGTCAATTGCACTTTGCCGGGCGAGCCTGTAAAGACCGCCGCAACGCACAGGAAACTCGACAGAATGGCCGAAACACTCGCCGAGGCGGTCTCCCGCCGCCGCACCTTCGCGATCATCGCGCATCCCGACGCCGGCAAGACCACGCTCACCGAAAAGCTGCTGCTTTTCGGCGGCGCGATCCAGCTTGCCGGCGAGGTGAAGGCCAAGAAGGACCGCATCCAGACCCGCTCGGACTGGATGAAGATCGAGCGCGAGCGCGGCATCTCGGTCGTCACCTCGGTCATGACCTTCGAATATGGCGGCAACGTCTTCAACATCCTCGACACGCCCGGCCACGAGGACTTCGCCGACGACACCTACCGCACGCTGACGGCGGTGGACGCCGCCGTGATGGTCATCGACGCCGCCAAGGGCATCGAGCCGCGGACGCTGAAGCTGTTCGAGGTCTGCCGGCTGCGCGACATCCCGATCCTCACCTTCGTCAACAAGATGGACCGCGAGAGCCGCGACCCGTTCGAGATCCTGGACGAGGTGGAGGAGAAGCTGGCGCTCGACACAGCGCCCGTCACCTGGCCGGTCGGCCGGTCGAAGACCTTCTGCGGCTCCTTCAACCTCGCGGAGGGCACGTTCCGCGGCTCCGAGACGCAGGTCGAGCCGTTGAAGGTGGACGATCTCGGCGAGGTCGCCGCCCGCCTGCCGGAAAACGAGCGCGCCGCCTTCCGCGACGAGCTGGAGCTCGCCCGCGAGGCCTGCCGGCCCTTTGACCGCGACGCCTTCCTCGAAGGTCATCTGACGCCGGTCTTCTTCGGCTCGGCGCTCAGGAATTTCGGCGTGCGCGACCTCATCGACGCGCTCGGCGCCTTCGCGCCGCCGCCGCGCGACCAGGTGGCGGACGTGCGCACGGTCCACGCGGCCGAGGACAGGATGACGGCCTTCGTCTTCAAGATCCAGGCCAACATGGACCCCAACCACCGCGACCGCATCGCCTTCGCCCGCGTCTGCTCCGGCATGCTGGAGCGCGGCATGAAGGTGCGGCTCGCCCGCACCGGCAAGCAGATCGGGCTGACGGCCCCGCAATTCTTCTTCGCCTCGCAGCGCCAGCTCGCCGACACCGCTTATGCCGGCGACGTGGTCGGCATCCCGAACCACGGCACGCTCCGTATCGGCGACACGCTGACGGAGGGCGAGGCGCTGGTCTTCGAGGGTGTGCCGAACTTCGCGCCGGAGATCCTGCGCCGCGTGCGGCTGGAAGACGCGATGAAGGCGAAGAAGCTGAAGGAGGCGCTGCAGCAGATGGCGGAGGAGGGCGTCGTGCAGCTCTTCTCGCCGGAGGACGGCTCGCCGGCCATCGTCGGCGTCGTCGGCGCGCTGCAGCTTGACGTCCTGAAGGAGCGGCTTTCGGCGGAATACGGCCTGCCGGTCTCCTTCGAGATGTCGCGCTTCTCTGTCTGCCGCTGGATTTCCGCCGACAATCCCGCCGAGCTCGAAAAGTTCGTGACGGCGCGGCGCGGCGACATCGCCCGCGACCTCGACGGCGACCCGGTCTTCCTCGCGCAGGACGCCTTCTCGCTGCGCTACGAGGCGGAGCGCTATCCGGCGATCAAGATGGTCGCCGTCAAGGAATACCACGTCGCCAAGGCGTGATCAGTCGCCCGCCCGGCCGGGCAGCGCGGCAAGCTCGCCGAACCAGTCCACGGCCGAGGCGCACCAGATCTGGCTCTTCGGCCTCAGGCCTGCGCGCTGGTTGATGCTGCCCCAGCGGATGCCCCAGGTCTCGGCCTCCGCGCCGGTGCCGGTGGTGAAGAGCGGCGAGCCGCATTGCGGGCAGAAATACTGCCGCCGGGTGCGGCCGTTGTCGGCGATCTTCTCGTAGAGCTTCGGCGCGTTGCCGGTGAGCCGCACCGCTGTGCGCGGCACGGTAGCCGTCACCCGGTAGGGCGAGCCCGTCAGCCGCTGGCAATCCGTGCAATGGCAGATCGCGACGTCCTCGGGATCGATCTCGGCCTCGTAGGTGACGAAGCCGCAGTGGCACTGTCCGTCGATGCGCATGGTTCCTCCCGCCGTTCCTGCGACGGAAGGATAGGTCCCGCGCGCCGGCGGTCAATGCGCCGGCCGATGAAGGCTCCGTTCCCGCGGGAACGGCGCGGCCGGCGGCACCGTGCCAGAATGGCACGCAACGGCAGGCGCCGTTTACTTTCGTTAACGCATTTTTACCCATTTGCGCCGAAAATCGCGGGGCCAAGGGTGAATGCATCGGGTCCAACGTCGAGAGCGAGAACAACCATGTGCCGCTGGGCAGCCTATCGCGGAGAGCCGCTTTACCTCGAGGAACTGGTGTCCTCGCCCGCCCATTCGCTGATCGAGCAGTCCCATTGCGCGACCCGCGCCAAGACGGCGACCAACGGCGACGGCTTCGGCATCGCCTGGTACGGCGAGCGGCCCGAGCCCGGTCTCTATCGCGACATCCTGCCCGCCTGGTCGGACTGCAACCTCAAGAGCATCGCCCGCCAGATCCGCTCGCCGCTCTTCCTCGCCCATGTGCGGGCGGCGACCGGCGGCGGCACGCGGCGCGACAATTGCCATCCGTTCGTCAACGGCGTGTGGACCTTCATGCACAACGGCCAGATCGCCGATTTCGAGCACCTGCGCCGGCCGCTGGAGACCATGCTCGACAACGACCTCTACGGCGCCCGCACCGGCTCGACCGACTCGGAGCTGCTGTTCCTGCTCGCCCTGCAGTTCGGGCTTGCGCGCGATCCGCTCGGCGCGATGGCCGAGGCGATCGCCTTCGTCGAGCGGCTCGCCGCCCATCTCGAGCGGCGCGTGCTCGTCCGCTTCACCGCCGCCTTCTCCGACGGCCACGATCTCTATGCGGTGCGCTACGCGACGGACAGCGCGGCGCCCACGCTCTACGCCGCGCCGATGGGCGAGACGGGCGGCTACTGCCTCGTCTCCGAGCCGCTCAACGACGATATCGAGGCCTGGGTGGAGGTGCCGGAGGGAAGCGCCGTCGTGCTCGGCGAGAACGGCGTCGACATGCGCATCTTCTCGCCCGCCGGCAGGCCCGCGGGCGGCATGAACGAAAAGGTCAGGGCTGCCGGCTGAAACGCCCGGCGATCCAGCCCGCCAGCCGCTCGGCGACCTCTTCCTTCGACAGATCCGGCCAGGCCTCGACGCCGGCTGCGGTGATCAGCTTCACGCTGTTGCGCGTCCCGCCCATGATGCCCGTCTCCGGCGAGACGTCGTTGGCGACGATGAGGTCGGCGCCCTTGCGCTCCAGCTTGGCGCGGCCGTTCTCCTCCACGTCCTGCGTCTCCGCGGCGAAGCCCACCACGACCTTGGGGCGGCCGGCGTGATGGCCGACGGTCTTCAGGATGTCCGGGTTCTCGGCGAGCAGCAGCGGCGGCGGGGCCTCGCCCGGCCGCTTCTTGATCTTCTCCGCGTTCGCCGCCGCCACGCGCCAGTCGGCGACGGCGGCGACCATGACGGCGATGTCCGCCGGCAGGCGGGCGAGCACGGCTTCGAGCATCTCCTCCGCCCGCTCGACCTTCACCACGGTCACGCCCGGCGGATCGGCAAGCGTCACCGGGCCGGAGACGAGCGTCACCTGCGCGCCGAGCTTCGCCAGCGCCGCCGCGATCGCATGGCCCTGCCGGCCGGAGGAGCGGTTGGCGATGTAGCGCACGGGATCGATCGGCTCGTGCGTCGGGCCGGAGGTGACGACGGCGGTTCGGCCGGCAAGCGGCCGGTCGCCGCCGGCAAGGAGCGCCTCGGCCGCAGCCGCGATCTCCAGCGGTTCCGCCATCCGGCCGAGGCCGGCCTCGCCGCCCTCCGCCATCTCGCCCGCATTCGGCCCGACGAAGGAGATGCCGTCGGCCCGCAGCGCGGCGACGTTGCGGCGCGTCGCCGGATGCGCCCACATCTTCGGGTTCATGGCGGGAGCGGCGAGCACGGGCCGGTCCGTCGCCAGCAGCACGGTGGAGGCGAGGTCGTCGGCAAGGCCGTTCGCCATCTTCGCCATCAGGTCGGCCGTCGCCGGCGCCACGACGATCAGGTCGCAGTCGCGCGCGAGCCGGATGTGGCCGACGTCCTGCTCGTCCTCGCGGGAGAAGAGGTCGGTATAGACATGGCCGGCCGCGAGCGCGCCGACGGCGAGCGGCGTCACGAATTCCCGCGCCCCCGCCGTCATGACCGGGCGCACGGCAGCACCCCGCTCGCGCAGCCGGCGGATGAGGTCGAGGCTCTTGTAGGCCGCGATGCCGCCCGAGATGACGAGAAGGATGCGTTTTCCAGCAAGGGACATGGTGGCTTCCGGGTCGTGGCGTGCGAGAGCCCTCGGGCCGAGGGCGCTCATACCCTCCTATCCCGTCGCGAAGGCTTTTCCAAGCCACCTGCCGGTCCGGCCGGCCCCCTGTCTGCAGATCTTGGCCCGCTGGATGACGGGTGGCCATGGGCGCCGTGTTTCTTGACCTTCTCGAAGAAGCACGTCTGGTGGTGGCCGCAGTCATGCGCGGCGGGCTCCGCGGGGCCGGCCTGCCGCCTGCCACACGTCCGGCCGGAACTCCCGCGCCGTCAGGCGCCTTCGTCGGGGATGTTGAGGATATGGCCGCAGGCCTTGCAGTGGACCGCGTCGGCCTCGTGCCGGGCGAGGCCGCATTGCGGGCAGGGGAAGTTCACCTTGTAGGGCCGCACGATCGCCTGCGCCAGGCGGACGAAGAGCGAGATGCCGACGATCATCGTGACGATGGCGGTGAGCTTGCCGAGCGTGCCGGGCAGGACGATGTCGCCGAAGCCGGTCGTCGTCACGGTCGCGACGGTGAAGTAGAGCGCGTCGACGAAGCCCGCCACGCCTTCGTCGCCGTAGAAGAAGTTGCTGTAGACGAAGCCCGTGACGACGAAGAGGAAGACGAGGAAGTTCACGCAGGCCTGGAAGACGTCCTCGATGCGGCCGTAGCCGGTGCGCACGAGCAGCAGCGTCACCAGCTTGCTCTGGCTGATCGCCCAGATCCTCAGCACGCGCAGGAAGGCGAAGTTGTGCAGCTGGCCGGGGAAGAGCAGCGTCCCGAGGATGACGATGTCCACCCAGGTCATCGGCCGCATCAGCCAGTAGCGCAGCGTCGGCGCGACCAGCATCCGGGCGGCGAGCTCGAAGGCGATTACCGCCGCGACGACATAGTCGATGACGATATAGGCCGGGCCCTTGCGCAGATAGGGGCCGGCGACGAAGAAGCCGAGGATCGCCACGTCGACGCAGAGCATGGCGAACTGGAAGCGGATCGCCTCGCGGTCGCGCCCGAAGTAGAGGCCGCGCAGCTGCCGGCGCGCCCGTTCCAGGAAGGGCTGCGGCGGCGTCACGCTTTGCGGCTGGTCGGTCATGGAGGCAAGACTAGGGTCGGTGCGGGGGCGGTCAAGCGTGCGCCCGCTCAGAACCGCGCCTTCATCGTCGCGAGGAAGGTGCGGCCGGGGGCGGGAACATCCGGCGCCATCTCGATGTCGTTGTCAAAGGCATTGAGCACCTGGAGGGCGATCTCGAGATGGCCGCTTTCCGATTTCCAGCCGACCGCCAGGTCCGTCGTGGAGTAGCGGTCGAGCGCGAGGACGAAGGGCGTGCCGTCGACTTCGTCCACGAGCTGCGCGCCCGTGCGCGGGCCGACGAAGGTCTGCGCGACGCTGAACGTGATGCGCGCCGGGTGGACATAGGTGAAGCCGAGCTGCCCGATATAGTCGGGCACGAGCGGGACGGAATCGCCGCTCGTGCCCGGCGTGGTGTCCGTGCTCTCGTGCCAGGCGAAGGAGCCGAACAGGCCGAGGCCGTTGCCGACCCAGTAGTTCGCCGCCACGCTCACCCGGTCGATCTTGCCGGAATCGGTGCTGTACAGGCCGTAGAGGTCGGGAATGTCGATCGCCGCGCCCGCGAACCGCACGTTCTGGTATTCGACGGAGGTGAAGAGGCGCTCGTTCCACTCCGCGTCCCAGCGCAGCGCCGCGGTCTTCGCCTGGCCCTCGTAGAACAGCGGCACCTGCAGGGGAACGAGGCCGACCGTCGAGACCGGCGACAGCGTCTGCGTGACCGGGAACTGCGTGTCGCGGCGATAGGAGGCGCGCAGCCAGTGGTTCTCGACGGGCGCCCAGGCGACGCCGATGCGCGGGTCCACCGTATCGAAGGCGCCGCCGCTGGAATCGAACCGGGAATAATAGGCGCCCGCCTGGAGCTTGAGGTCGTTGGTGACGTCGAGGATCCCGTCCGCATAGAGCCGGAAGGCACGGCCGTCGGACGTGCTCCGCTCGGAGTAGTCTAGGAAGGTGTCGAGGTCCGTGAAGGTCCTGTCGATCGTCGAATCGTAGCGCACGGTCTCCGCGCCGTAGCGCAGCGTCAGCGGGCCGAGGCCGACGAGGTGGCTGAGGCCGAAGCTCCCGCGATCGGTCTCGTCGTCCTGCTTGAGATGATAGGGGCCCTCCTCGTCGACGCCGTCGAAGTCGGCCGTCGTGCGGATGCGCTCCAGCATGGCGAAGGCCTGCACGACGTTGCGGTCGGCGATCGTATGGCTCCAGCCCGCGCCCAGCGTGTCGCTGCGGCTCTCGGCGGTGTCGAAGAGCTTCGGGAACAGGACCTGGCCGGGATAGCCGGTAACGCTCCTGCTCAGGCTGCCGAACAGGTAGACGTTGTCGGCCAGCGTGGGCCTGAGGCCGAGCTCGAACACGCCGCCCTCGAAGTCGCTCGTGTCGTTCTCGCGCGTGCCTTCCGGCCGCGCGATCTGGGCCTGGAGGTTGTAGCTGAGGGGGACCGCGGCGTAGCTCGTTCCCTTGACGTTGACGTCGCCGTCCCAGCCGAACCCGCCGCCCTCGTTGGCGAGGCCGCCCGTCAGGCTCGCCTCGAAGAAGCTGCGCTGCTCCAGCGAGTTCCTGCGCTCCTGTGTGGCGACGGCGAGCGGGTCGAGCATCAGGCTCTGCAGGTTCGTCGGCAGATAGAGGGAACCCGCCGGATAGCGGTCGAGGCCGACGGGCGGCACGCCGACGAAGGGGTTCACCTGGCCGCCCGTCTGCTCGTCGTCGTAGCTCGACGCCATGAACGGGTCGAAGGCCCGGTCCTTGTGGTACTGGCTCCATTCGTCGAGCCCGATGTTCTCGAGCGTCGCGCCGAGGACCGCCGAGGCCTGCCGGTTGGCGTCGTAACCCGCATAGTAGCCGCCGCGCGCCTGCCGGCGGCGCAGCGCCTCGCGCGCGTTGATGATGGCGTCGTCGGCGCGGTACTGGTCGAGCGCGATGCCGGCGCGCATCAGCGCGATGCTCGGATTGTCGCGGTCGAAGCGGTCGGCATTGTCGAGCGCCTGTGCGGCCTCCTCGGCGGCACCGCTCTGGTAGTTGGCGATGGCAAGCCCGATCAGCGCGTCGCCGTCGGTCGGGTTGACGGCAGCCGCCTCCTGCAGCACCGTCTCGCCCTCGGCCGTACGCCCCATGCGCAAGAGGTAGCGGCCCTTGGCGGCGAGCACGGCGTAGGACGTCGGATCGAGCGCCTCGGCCGCCTCGATCTCGCGCCTGGCGGCGGCCATCTGGTCGTTGTCCATCAGGAAGCGCGCGTAGTTGGCGCGCACCGCGGCGTTCTCGGGATTGAGCGCCGCGGCGCGGCGGTGGGCGGCGTCCGCCTCGATGGGCGCGTTGCGGTCGCTCTGGACGATGCCGATCTCGTTCCAGACGGCGTCGTCGCCGGGCGAGACCTCGGCCGCGTGCATGAGGTCGGCGAGCGCGCCGTCGAGGTCGCTGGAAACCGTGGCGCGGAAGCGGGCGCTCATCAGCAGGTAGGACGGGTCGTCCGGGTCGATCGCGCGGGCGCGGTCGAGCGCCGCCTGCACCTCGTCGCGCCGGTCGAGCTCGAAGGCGAGGCTTGCCCGCATCGCCGGCAGCGACGCGTCGTCGGGGAAGCGCCGCTCCGCCTTCTTCAGAAGCGCGATCGCCTCGGCCTGGCTGCGTATATGGGCGACGACGGTCGCCTGGGCGATGGCCTCGCCGGCGGTCGCCGGCGTGCCGTTGAGCGAGGGCGGGGCGAGCGCCGCATCGGGGTCCTTCAGCGAAGCGGCGATCCATTCGCCGTAGTGCGCCGTCGTCCGCCGCTCGCCGGAAAGGCCGGGAAGCGCCTTGCGGAACAGGAGGATCGCCTCGTCGTAGCGCATCGCCTGGCCGGCGATCATCGCCTCGACGAGCGTCGCGCGCGCTTCGAGCGCCGCCGGCAGCGGCCGGTCGAGGCGGGCAAGGGCGGCTTCGGCCGCCGCGCGCCCGTCATGGGCGAGCGCCGTCTCGGCGAGCGAGAGCCAGTCCTCGTCGCTGCGCGATGCCTCGGGCTTGTCGAGGATGCGGCTGCGCGCCGCGCGTCCGCCGCCCTCGTCCACCGGCAGGGAGGAGAAGCTGCTGCGAATCTCGCGGTAGAGCAGGATCTGCTCGCGCTCCTCGATATCGACGAGGATGTATTTGCGCGGCGCCTGATCGAGCGTCGCGACCGCGCCTTCGCCCTGGTTGACGATGACGGAGCCCTGCGCGTTGGAAAGCTCGACCGTTCCTTCGAGGACGGTGAGCGTCGTGCGGTTGCCGTCGGCGCGAAGCGACCAGTCGGTGCCGCGGATGGCGGCCGCCGCCGCCGGCGTGTCGATCGTCAGCCCGCTGCCGCCGCGCTCGGCCCGGCCCCAGATCGTGCCGCCCTGAAGGTCCAGCTCGCTCGACGAGGCAGCGTCGATCCTGCGCACGCGCAGGACCGTCTCGCGGCCCATGCGCACGAGCGTGTTGTCGACGAAGCGGATGGCGAGGTTGCCTTGGGCGTTCGTGCGCAGCGTGTCGCCTGCCAGCAGGTCCTGGTTGACCTCGACGCCGCGCCAGTCGGGGATCTCGACGAAGCGCACCTCCTCGCCGGTCTTGCGGGCGACGACGGAGCCTTCCGGCGCCGAGACGCGCGAAACCACCTCGGCGAAAGCCGGGAAAGCGCTGCCAGTGATCGCCAGGACGGCAATGCCGCGTCTCAGTCTCTTCATGTCGGAAAATCGATTGCCCCTCGATCGGCCGATATGGACTGCAATTCTTGCGGCTTGTCAACGCCGGGTGGCGGGTGCCCTCAGGCGAGCTGCCAGGCGATATAGAGAAGCGTTGCGGCGATGACCCAGAGCGCCATCCGGCCCGAGCGGCTGTGGCGCGCCTCGGCGCGGCCGATCGCCTCGGCGGTCTCGGCGTCGAAGCGCAGGCCTTTTTCCGTCATGGCGGTGATCTCCAGCGAGAGCTTTTCGGCCCTGGCGGCGATCTCGGGCGCGGCCTCGGCGAGGCGCAGCGCCGCGTGCGCCCCGTCGCGCAGGTCGGTGAGCAGGCGCTTCGGCCCGAGATTGTCGCGGATCCAGCCGCCGACGACCGGCTCGGCCGCCTTCCACATGTTGAAGCGCGGGTTGAGCGTGCGCGCCACGCCCTCGACCACCACCATGGTCTTCTGCAGCATGACGAGCTCGGTGCGGGTCTCCATGTCGAAGAGCTCCGTCACCTCGAAGAGCAGCGTGAGCAGCTTGGCCATCGAGATGGTCTCGGCCGGCTGGCCGTGGATCGGCTCGCCGATGGCGCGGATCGCTTGGGCGAAGCTCGCCGTGTTGTGGCGGGCGGGCACGTAGCCGGCCTCGAAATGCACGTCGGCGACGCGCTGGTAGTCGCGGGTGATGAAGCCGTAGAGGATCTCGGCGAGGAAGCGGCGCTCCTTCTTGCCGAGCCGGCCGACGATGCCCATGTCGACGGCGACGATCACCCCCTCGGGGTCGACGAACAGGTTGCCCTGGTGCATGTCGGCATGGAAGAAGCCGTCGCGCAGCGTGTGGCGCAGGAAGGACTGGATCAGCGTGTCGGCGAGCCGGTCGAGGTCGTGGCCGGCGGCCCTCAGGCCCTCGATGTTCGACATCTTGATGCCGTCGATCCATTCCATGGTGACGACGTCGCGGCCGGTGCGCT
Source organism: Shinella pollutisoli (assembly GCF_024609765.1). GTDB lineage: Bacteria > Pseudomonadota > Alphaproteobacteria > Rhizobiales > Rhizobiaceae > Shinella > Shinella pollutisoli. Next base: position 6,338 of record NZ_JANFDG010000019.1, on the reverse strand, counting down.
CCCAGTCGACCTTCGGCACGCGGAAGCCCGGATCGTCGCGGGTGTTCTCGCCGAGCTCGGACAGGGCCGCCGCCTCCAGCCGCAGGTCCATCTCCACCTTGGTCGTCTGCTCCAGCGTGCGCGTCACCTCCACCGGCTTGAGGCGCCGCGTGTCGGGCAGGAAGGTCTCCTGCAGCCGCGCGGCCGCATACATCGCCTCCAGGTCGTGGGCGAAGCGCTGGCGCACGCCGGGCCGGATGACCTTGACGGCGACGCGCCGCTCAGTAGTCGCATCGCGCACCGTCGCCGGGTGAACCTGCGCGATGGAGGCGGCGGCGATGGGTTCGCCGAATTCGGCATAGAGGTCGTCGAGCGGCCGGCCGAGGGAGGCCTCGACGATGGCGACGGCCGACTCGCGAGGGAAGGTCGCCATGCGGTCCTGCAGCGCGGAGAGATCGACGGCGATCTCGGCGCCGACCACGTCCGGCCGCGTCGCGAGGAACTGGCCCATCTTCACGTAGGAGGGACCGAGGCGCTCGATGGCGCGGGCGAGCCGCGTGCCGCGCTCCTCGCCCGCCGCCCGGCGGCGGGCAAGCAGGCCGGCGACGGCGTGGACGGTGCGCGCGAGCGGCGGCAGGCCGTCCGCCGGCAGCGTCGAGACGACGCCCTCGCGCACGAGCACCCAGCCCACGCGGACGAGGCGGAGATAGGCGCCGACAATGCTCATGCGGGACGGCCGCCGAAGGCGATGTCGAGGACGAGGCTCACAGCTTCCATCCCGAATGCAGCGCGGCGATGCCGCCGGTATAGTTGGTGTAGGTCACGCGCGAAAAGCCGGCCTTGCGGATCATCGTCGCGAAATCCTCCTGGTTCGGGAACTTGCGGATCGATTCCACGAGATACTGGTAGGGCTCGGCGTCGCCGGTGATCATCCTGCCGAACTGCGGGATCGCATTGAACGACCAGGCGTCGTAGACGCGGTCGAGGAGCGGCATCTCCACCTCGGAGAATTCGAGCACCAGCAGCCGCCCTCCGCGCTTCAGCACCCGGTGGGCCTCGGCGAGCGCCACGTCGATGCGCGGCACGTTGCGGATGCCGAAGGCGATCGTGTAGGCGTCGAAGGTGCCGGCCTCGAAGGGCAGGGTCTCCGCATTGGCCTCGACGAATTCGAGATTGGCCGAAAGCCCTCTCTTCGCCGCCCGGTCGGCGCCGACGGAAAGCATCGAGCCGTTGATGTCGAGCACGGTCGCATGCGCGAGCCTGCCCGAGGCCTCGACGATCCGGAAGGCGATGTCGCCGGTGCCGCCCGCGACGTCCAGCACCCTGTAGGCCGGGTCGCGGCGCGGGTTGAGGCTTGCCACCATCGCGTCCTTCCAGGCCCGGTGCAGGCCCGCGGACATGACGTCGTTCATGATGTCGTAGCGCTTGGCGACCTTGTGGAACACGTCGTTGACGAGCGCCTGCTTCTCGCCCTCGCCGACCTGGCGGAAGCCGTAGGAGGTCTCCATGCCGCCGTCGGCGGAGGTGCGCTGTTCCGTCATCATCAACTCCATGGGCCGGTCTGTCGCAGCCCGTTTGCCGCAAAGACCATAGCGAATTGCCGGCAGCCGCGCTATCTGGACGCGACGTGCCGCGTATATAGAGCAAGGAAGGCGACAAGGGAAATGGCGAGGCGCGGCAAAGCGTCCGCCGCGTCGAAGGAGCGATCATGCCGGAACTGCCGGAAGTGGAAACGGTCAGGCGCGGGCTAGCCCCCGTCATGGAGGGCGCGCTGATCCGCCGCGCCGAGCTGCGCCGCCCGGACCTCCGCTTTCCCTTCCCGGCGGGCTTCGCCGAGGCGCTTTCCGGCCGGCGCGTCCTCTCGCTCGGCCGCCGGGCGAAATACCTGCTGGTCGACCTCGAGGGCGGCGACGTGATGATCGCCCATCTCGGCATGTCCGGCTCCTTCCGCGTGGAGGGCGAGGAGGCCCCCGGCGCCTTCCATATCCCGCGCGGCAAGGACGCGCGCCACGATCACGTCGTCCTCCACCTGGAGACGGCGGAGGGGGAACGGCGCGTCGTCTACAACGACCCGCGCCGCTTCGGCTTCATGGACCTCGCCCGCCGCGAGGCGATCGCCGGCCATCCCTTCTTCCGCGACCTCGGCGAGGAGCCGACCGGCAACGCGCTCGACGCCGGCTATATCGCGGCGAAGTTCCGCGGCCGGCAGGTGCCGCTGAAGGCCGCGCTGCTCGACCAGAAGAACATCGCCGGCCTCGGCAACATCTACGTCTGCGAGGCGCTGTGGCGGGCGCATCTGTCGCCGGAGCGGGCCGCGGGCTCGCTGGTGACGGCGGCGGGCAGGCCGAAGAAGGAGCTCGTCCTCCTGACCGAGGCGATCCGTGCCGTCATCGCAGACGCCATCGAGGCCGGCGGCTCGACGCTGCGCGACCATATCCGCGCCGACGGCTCGCTCGGCTATTTCCAGCATTCCTTCTCCGTCTACGACCGCGAGAAGGAGCCTTGCCGCACCCCCGGCTGCACGGGCATCATCGGCCGCATCGTCCAGGGCGGCCGCTCGACCTTCCTGTGCACGGCCTGCCAGACGTAAGAGATCAAGACGAAGAGGAGAGAAGGAATGGCCTATGAAACGCTGCTGGTGGAGACGCGCGGGCGCGTCGGCCTCGTCACGCTCAACCGGCCGCAGGCGCTGAACGCGCTGAACCGGCAGCTCCTCGACGAGCTGACGGCGGTGCTCGCCGGCTTCGAGGCCGACGACGGCATCGGCGCGATCGTCGTCACCGGCTCGGAAAAGGCCTTCGCCGCCGGCGCCGACATCAAGGAGATGCAGCCCTACGGCTTTGCCCGGGCGATGATCGAGGACCTCGCCGCCGGCTGGGACCGGGTCGCTTCGTGCCGCAAGCCGATGATCGCCGCCGTCAGCGGCTTCGCGCTCGGCGGCGGCTGCGAGCTCGCCATGATGTGCGATTTCATCATCGCCTCGCAGACGGCGAAGTTCGGCCAGCCGGAGATCACGCTCGGCATCATTCCCGGCATGGGCGGCACGCAGCGCCTGACGCGCGCCGTCGGCAAGGCGAAGGCGATGGACCTGATCCTCACCGGCCGGATGATGGACGCGGCGGAAGCGGAGCGCGCCGGCCTCGTCGCTCGCGTCGTCGCCCCCGAGCGGCTGCTGGAGGAGGCGCTCTCGGCGGCGGAGAAGATCGCCTCCTTCTCGCTGCCGGCGGCGATGCTCGCCAAGGAGGCGGTGGTGCGCGCGCAGGAGACGGTGCTTGCGGAGGGTATGCGCGCCGAGCGCCGGCTGTTCCACGCGCTTTTTGCGACCGAGGACCAGAAGGAGGGGATGAGCGCCTTCATCGAGAAGCGCACGCCCGCCTTCGGCCACCGATGAAACGAGAATCCGCGTTGACGGCGGCGCGGTTTCCGTTTATACGCCGCGCTCAGTTTGGAAAGCCAATCGACGGTTTTCCGATATTGCTCCCGAATTGCCTGCCGACAGGAACGGATCGAGGTCGCGTGACCCGGCAGGGCGAGGGCGGAGTGTGTGTCAGATTTCTGAAGAGAGGCATAGATGGCCAATACGAACTCGGCTAAGAAGGCGACCCGCAAGATCGCCGCGCGCACCGCAGTCAACAAGTCGCGCCGCTCGCGCGTCCGCAGCTTCATCCGCAAGGTCGAGGAGGCGATCGCCTCCGGCGACCAGGCGCTCGCCGCCGCCGCCCTGAAGGCGGCCCAGCCGGAACTGATGCGCGCCGCCACGAAGGGCGTGCTGCATTCCAACACGGCTTCCCGCAAGGTCTCGCGCCTCGCCGGCCGCGTGAAGGCGATGCAGGCCTGAGCGCCAGCCTCCCGAGCTATGCAATATTAGAAATTGCCCGGTGCTTGCGCCGGGCTTTTTCTTTGCTTTTTCGGCCCTGCCACGGCTAATGTGCAAGGCTCGATCATGTCAGCGGCGTGACGAAAAAAATCGTTTCAATTCAGTGTGTTGCGAGAGGATGGGGCGGCGGCTCGGCCCTTCCGCTACGAGAGTTTGACGGCTTTCGGAGTCAAGCGAATTTTTATTTTTCTCGTTTTCCGCGTGCCTTGAAAACCGTCGCAAAACAAAGCCATTGATTCTCAAGAGATTCTGCCGCAGGGAGGCTTGCCCGAGTCAGGAAGCGGCTTTGGAGTCAACGGTCGCGCCTTAATTTCGCGTAAAATTCGTGATTGATCTTGCCGTCCGATCCTGCCTAAATGCTTTCCACAGGGGGCGCGGACACAGCCTTCACGTGATCGCCGGAACGCTGTCTTAGCCGACAGGGAGAGGCGTTCGTCCCTTGTAGCGAGGCGGCTCCGCTTCGCAAAATCATCAAACCGGCAACACTTGTCCCAGACGCCTCCGGCTTTCTGGATGGGTGTCTTCGGCCGGTCGTCCTGCCCCGCGCCGTCGAGGAAGGCCGCGGGACGGGAAGAATGCGGTTCCGCTCGACGAGGGAGCGGGGGACCGGCGCATGCGGGCGGATGCCGAGGTGGGCGGCCGGCCGCATGGACACGAGACAGGGGCCGTGCCGGGGAAGGGGCCGGGCGGCCGGGACACGCCGAACCCGACCGGGCCATGCATGGTGCGGACGGGCGAGGCCGGATTGAGGGGTGCCGGCAGGCTTTGCCGGCACGGCGAATTGAGAATGAAAGGCGGCATGATGCAGACGAATACGGCCAGAACGGCTGATGCATTCGCAAAAGGGGAAGAAGCACGGCAAATGCTCCCGCAAGAAGGGGCTCAGGCGGGGGTACAATCCGAGATGAAGCAGGACGCGCTTTTCGAACGGGTCAGTGCGCGATTGAAGGCGCAGGTCGGTCCGGACGTTTTTGCGAGCTGGTTCGGACGCCTGAAGCTTCATTCGACCTCCAAGAGCGTCGTGCGCCTCTCGGTTCCCACGACCTTCCTGAAGTCCTGGATCAACAACCGCTATCTCGATCTCATCACCGGCCTGTTCCAGCAGGAAGACCCCGAAATCCTCAAGGTGGAGATCGTCGTGCGCAGCGCGCTGCGCGGCGCGCGTGCCGGCCATGCGGAAGAGGCCGCCGGCGAGCCCGCCCCGCAGGCGAGCCCGCGCCGTGCCGCCTCCGCGCCGCAGCCGGTCGCCAGCGCCGCCGCCGCGGTGGCCGCGTCCGCCCAGCCGCGCCCGCAGCCCTCGGGGCCGCTCTTCGGCTCGCCGCTCGACCAGCGCTACACGTTCGACAGCTTCGTCGAAGGCACCTCGAACCGCGTGGCGCTCGCCGCCGCCCGCACCATCGCCGAGGCCGGTGCCGGTGCGGTGCGCTTCAACCCGCTCTTCGTCCATTCGAGCGTCGGCCTCGGCAAGACGCATCTTCTCCAGGCGATCGCCATCGCGGCGCTCGCGAGCGCGCGCAATCCGCGCGTCGTCTATCTCACGGCCGAATATTTCATGTGGCGCTTCGCGACGGCGATCCGCGACAACGACGCGCTCTCCCTCAAGGAGACGCTGCGCAACATCGACCTCCTGGTCATCGACGACATGCAGTTCCTGCAGGGCAACTCGATTCAGAACGAGTTCTGCCATCTTCTCAACATGCTGCTCGATTCCGCCCGCCAGGTGGTGGTCGCCGCCGACCGCGCGCCCTGGGAGCTGGAATCGCTCGACCCGCGCGTGCGCTCGCGCCTGCAGGGCGGCGTCGCCATCGAGATGGAAGGTCCGGACTACGAGATGCGGCTGGAAATCCTCAAGCGCCGGCTCGCCGCCGCGCGGCAGGAGGACACGACGCTGGACATTCCGGTGGAGATCCTGAGCCACGTCGCCCGCAACGTCACCGCGAGCGGCCGCGAGCTGGAGGGCGCCTTCAACCAGCTCCTCTTCCGCCGTTCCTTCGAGCCGAACCTGACGATCGAGCGCGTCGACGAGCTGCTCGGCCATCTCGTCGCCGCCGGCGAGCCGCGCCGCGTGCGCATCGAGGACATCCAGCGCGTCGTCGCCAAGCATTACAACGTCTCGCGCCAGGAACTCGTCTCCAACCGCCGCACGCGCGTGATCGTCAAGCCGCGCCAGATCGCCATGTACCTGTCGAAAACGCTGACGCCGCGCTCCTTCCCGGAGATCGGCCGCCGCTTCGGCGGACGCGACCACACGACCGTGCTGCACGCCGTACGCAAGATCGAGGAACTGATCGCCGGCGACACCAAGCTCAGCCACGAGATCGAGCTTTTGAAGCGGCTGATCAACGAGTAGGGGATTGAGCGAATAGGGAGTAGCGAATAGCGAATAGAAGTATGGACGGGCCAACCTGCCTCTGAATACTTCGCTATTCGCTATTCGCTATTCGCTATTCGCTATTCGCTATTCGCTATTCGCTATTCGCTA
>NZ_JANFDG010000018.1 GCF_024609765.1 Shinella pollutisoli | reverse complement strand
CATCCTCGGCCATAAACACAGTGCCCGAAAGGCAGATGTCGAAACGCATTTCATTGGTAGGGCCGCCTGACATGAAGACGCTTCTGAAAAACCGCGAGATGCTGCTGGTCGCCGCGATCGTCGCCCTTGTCGCGCTGATCGCCACGCGTTTCCCCGGCTTCGTGCGGCCGGCAAACCTCGCCAATGTCTACAACGACACGTCGATCCTGATCATCCTGGCGCTCGGCCAGATGGCCGTTATCCTGACGCGCTGCATCGATCTCTCCATGGCCGCGAGCCTCGCGCTCTGCGGCATGGTGGCGGCGATGCTGAACGCGGCGATGCCCGGCCTGCCGATTCCGCTTGTCATCCTGATCGCCATGGCGCTCGGCGCGGTGCTGGGCTCGGTCAACGGCCTCCTCGTCTGGAAGCTCGACATCCCGCCGATCGTCGTCACGCTCGGCACGCTCACCATCTATCGCGGCCTGATCTTCCTGCTCTCCGGCGGCGCCTGGATCAACGCGCACCAGATGAGCGACGCCTTCAAGGCGCTGCCGCGCGGGCCCATCCTCGGCTTCCCGCTGCTCTCCTGGCTGTCGCTCGCCATGATCGCGCTGATGTTCGTGGTGATGAGCCGCACGCCGCTCGGCCGCGCCTTCTTCGCCGTCGGCGGCAACCCGCATGCGGCCGTCTATACCGGCATCGACGTCGGCCGCACGCGCTTCCTCGCCTATTGCCTCTCCGGCACGCTCGCCGGCCTTTCCGGCTATCTCTGGGTGTCGCGCTATGCCGTCGCCTATGTCGACATCGCCGCCGGTTTCGAGCTCGACATCATCGCCGCCTGCGTCATCGGCGGCGTGTCGATCGCCGGCGGTATCGGCTCGGTGGCGGGCACGGTGCTCGGCGCGCTCTTCCTCGGCGTCATCAAGAACGCGCTGCCGGTCATCAACATCTCGCCCTTCGCGCAGATGGCGATCTCCGGCACGGTGATCATCATCGCGGTGGCCGTCAACGCCCGCGCCGAGAAGCACAAGGGCCGCGTCATCCTCAGGAAAGCGGAGGCTCACTGATGGCCGAAGTCCCGGCTACCGTCCGCCACATCCCCGACCGGCTGGAAGGCCGCGGCGCGCGCCTCGTGAAGAGCTGGGAGACGCTGCTCGTCGCCGTGGCGGCGGCGATCTTCCTCGTCAATTCGCTGGCCTCGCCCTATTTCCTCGATCCGTGGAACCTGTCGGACGCCACCTTCAACTTCACCGAGAAGGCGATGATCGCCTTCGCCATGGCGCTCGTCATCATCTCCGGCGAGATCGACCTGTCGGTCGCCTCGATCATCGCGCTCACCTCGACGGCGATGGGATACGCCGTGCAGCTCGGCTTCGATGCGCCTGCGCTGGTGGCGGTCGGGCTTCTGACCGGCCTCGTCTGCGGCGCGGTCAACGGCCTGCTCGTCACCGGGCTCGGCCTGCCCTCCATCGTCGTCACCATCGGCACGATGAGCCTTTTCCGCGGCCTCTCCTTCGTCATCCTCGGCGACCAGGCCTTCACCGGCTATCCGCCCGCCTTCTCCTGGTTCGGCCAGGGCTATGTCTGGTGGGTCTTCTCCTTCGAGTTCTGCCTGTTTCTCGGCTTCGCGCTCGTCTACGGCATCCTGCTGCACAGGACGAATTTCGGCCGCACGGTCTATGCCATCGGCAACAACCAGACGGCCGCGCTGTTTTCCGGCGTGCGCGTGGCGCGGGTGAAGTTCGTGCTCTTCCTGCTGACGGGGCTGATGGCGGCGATCGCCTCGATCTGCCTCACCGCCCGCCTCGGCTCCACCCGTCCGTCGATCGCGCTCGGCTGGGAGCTGGAGGTGGTGACGATGGTCGTGCTCGGCGGCGTCAACATCCTCGGCGGCTCCGGCAGCATTCCGGGCGTCGTGCTCGCCGCGCTCATCATGGGCATGGTGACCTTCGGCTTCGGCCTTCTCAACGTGCCGGGCATCGTCATGTCGATCTTCATCGGCCTGCTGCTCATCACCGTGATCGCGCTGCCGATCCTCTACCGGCGCGTCCGGGGTCGTTGAGGAGGAACGTCATGGAGAAATACGCCTTCCGCATGCGTCTCAATCCCGGCATGGCCGAGGAATACAAGGCGCGGCACGACGCGATCTGGCCGGAGCTCGCCACACTCCTGCGCGAGGCCGGCGTGTCGGACTATTCGATCCATCTCGACGAGGAGACGAACCTGCTCTTCGGCGTGCTGTGGCGGCGCGACGACCATGGGATGGCAGCCCTGCCGGACCATCCCGTCATGAAGCGCTGGTGGGCGCACATGGCCGACATCATGGAGACGAAGCCCGACAATGAGCCCGTCGCCGTGCCGCTTCGCAACGTCTTCCACATGGAATGACGGCCTAGAAGACCCTCGCCTTGGCCGGCATGCGGCCCGCGTCGATGTCGAGAAGAAGATAGACGGCCGCAAGCGTCGCGGAAGCGATCATCACGGCACCCAGTCCCAGAACAATCATTGCCCGTTCCCCACTGACGTCGTCATCGTCAGATCATGGGGCCGATCCTGCGCGCGCGGACTTGCCCGGGGCTTGCGTCGCTGTGCCGATTTTCGCGGAAGCTGAGGGCATCGGAGTGGATCATTAACCTTCAGGCAAGGAATTAACCATAAACATTGTTCCACACGTCGGAATGGGAAATTCGGCTTTTCCCACCCAGGCATGATGCCGAACCGCCGTACCGGGTCCGAGCCGGTATTCGAGTTTTTCACCGAATTTGAACATGGATCGACGGCCGGCCTTCTCAGGCCCCGGCTTCCCGGGGCGTCCGCTCAGTCGCCTCCGTTCATGGACAGGTTCGCCCGGCCGCCTTCGCGAGCCGGCTTGAGCATCGTTGGTTGGGGAGCGGATTGGTGCAGGACATGCCGGCAGAACAGGCTCGAACGGGACAGGCGGCAAGCCTGCGCGACCGTTTGCGCTTCGCCGGGGTGGAAGGCGACCAGGGCGAGCGGCTGCGCGCCCATCGCCAGACGCTCGAGCGCCATGTGGAGCGGGCGCTGCGCGATCTCTTCCAGCGTTTCCAGACCTTTCCCGATGCCGCCCGCCATTTCCAGAGCGAACGCCAGATCGACCGGCTGCACGACCTCCTCAGCTCCCACTGGAGCGTGCTGACCGACGCCCGTTTCGATGCGCTCTATGCCGAGCGCGTCAAGGTGCTCGCCGACACCGAGAGCCAGATGGGCCTCGACCCGCGCTGGCGCATCGCCGGCCATGCCGTCGTCACCGAGACGGTGGTGACCGCCCTCATCGACGAGTACTGGCCGAAATCGCTGCTGCCCGGCGGCAATGCGCGCCGTGCGGAGCTGAAGGAGCTCGTCTCCGCCTTCCTGCGCACCGCCATGGTCGATGCCGAGATCGGCGTCTCGCTGCGCTTCAACCAGCTCCGCCACGCCCATCAGCGCGCGCTCGCCGAGCAGCGCCGCGAGGATCATGCCGAGCTCGACCGTGTCTTCGGCGAGGCGGTCCGCAGCCTTTCCCGCCTCGACCTCTCCGCCGGGACGGCCGGCGAGATGCCGGACGCCTGGCGCACGCTCGCCGACACGCTGAACGGCGCGCTCGAGGAAATCCGCAACCGCCTCTCCGCCGCCGCCGAGACCGTCGCCCGCTCCGACGGGCTCGCAGGCGCGATCGCCTCGCAGGCCGGCGCGCTCTCCGCGCACACGGCCGGGCAGTCGGCGAGCCTGATCGAGACGGCCAACGCGCTCGGCGCCATCGCCGGCCGCGTCCGCCGGACGCTCGACGAGACCCGCAAGACCGAGACGGCCGCCGCCGCCGCCTGCCAGTCGGTGGCGCAGACGGGCGACATCGCCGGCCGCGCCATGTCCGCCATGGCCGACATCGAGGCCTCGGCGGAGAAGATCGGCCAGATCATCGGCGTCATCGACGAGATCGCCTTCCAGACCAACCTGCTCGCGCTGAACGCCGGCATCGAGGCCGCGCGCGCCGGCGAGAGCGGCCGCGGCTTTGCCGTCGTCGCGCAGGAGGTGCGTGCGCTCGCCCAGCGCTCCGCCGACGCCGCGCGCGAGATCAAGCAGCTCGTCACCGGCACCAAGGCCCAGGTCGAGGCCGGCGTCGAGCACGTCCACCGCACCCAGGACGCGATCGGCAGCATCGTGCGCCAGGTCGCCGAGATCAACGAGGCGATCACCGGCATCGCCCGCGAGAGCGCCGCCGACGCCGAAGGGCTCGACGGCGTCACCGCCGGCGTCGCCGGCATCGGCCGCGCGCTGGAGGCGGGCGCCTCGGACGCCGGCCGTCTCGGCACGGCCGGCGGGGACCTGCACACCGTCATCCTCGAACTCGGCCGCACGATCCGCGAATTCCATGTCGAGGCGCGCCGCGACGATCGCCGCGAGGCCCGCAGCCCCGTGCCCGCCCGGCAGCCGGCCCCGGAAGCGGAACCCGCCCCCCTCGATTTTCTCGCGCCGCGCGCCGCCGGACTGGGTGGCTGACATGGCAGGAGATGGATTTTCGCAGACAACGAAAGCGCACAGAGCGAAACAAGGAGCGCGGTAATGGCGAGCAGGAAAGCCGCTGAAAAGAATCTGAGCCTTGCGGCCGTGCTGGACCTCAACGAGGCCTCGGCGCTGCACAGGCAGCTGATGGGCATGAAGGGCAGCAATGTCGTCATCGACGCCTCGGCGGTCGAGCGGGTCGGCGCGCTGTGCGTCCAGGTGCTGATGGCCGGCGCGAAGACCTGGGAGGAGGACAAGCTGTCCTTCACCTTCGCCAGGGTCTCCGACGCCTTCATGAAGACCATGCAGCTCATCGGCGTGAACATTGATCATTTGCTGGCGAAGGAGATTCGGCAATGAAGAAGAAGGTACTGACCGTGGATGATTCACGGACGATCCGGAACATGCTTCTGGTGACCCTCAACAATGCGGGCTTCGAGACGATCCAGGCCGAGGACGGCGTCGAGGGTCTCGAGGTGCTGGAGGACGCCAATCCGGACGTCATCGTCACCGACATCAACATGCCGCGCCTCGACGGCTTCGGCTTCATCGAGGGCGTTCGCCGCAACGAGAAGTACCGGGCGATCCCGATCCTCGTGCTGACGACCGAGAGCGATGCCGAGAAGAAGAACCGCGCCCGCCAGGCCGGCGCCACGGGCTGGATCGTCAAACCCTTCGACCCGACCAAGCTGATCGATGCAATCGAGCGTGTAACCGCCTAATCCAGGATTCCTCCCTATGGATATGAACGAAATCAAGGAGATCTTCTTCCAGGAGTGCGAGGAGCAGCTCGCCGAGCTGGAATCGGGTCTCCTGCGGCTGAACGACGGGGATCGCGACCCGGAGACGGTGAACGCCGTGTTCCGCGCCGTGCATTCGATCAAGGGCGGCGCCGGTGCGTTCGGCCTCGACGATCTCGTCTCCTTCGCCCATGTCTTCGAGACGACCCTCGATTGCGTTCGATCCAACAGGCTGGAACCGACCCAGGATGTCCTCAAGGTCATGCTGAAGTCCGCCGACGTGCTGGCGGACCTGACCAATGCGGCCCGCGACGGCGGCGGCGTGGACGAGACCCGCTCGCGCGCCCTCATCGGCGAGCTTGAAGCGCTCGCCCGCGGCGAGACGCCGGTGGCAAGCGAGGCGCCCGCCACCAAGCCCGCGGCCCCCGCACACCAGGCGGCCGCCCCGGCACCGGCGGTCGAGACGCCGCCCGTCAACGACGAGGGCTTCCAGCCGATCCCGTTCTCCTTCGACGACTTTGGCGACGAGCCGCCCATCGAGCCCTACGTTCCCACCTGCGAGATCGTCTTCCGGCCGAAGAAGGAGCTCTACGCCAAGGGCAACGAGGCGACGCTGCTCCTGCGCGATCTCTCCCGCCTCGGCGAGATGAGCATCTATTGCGACATGGACCGCCTGCCGTCGCTCGCCGAGATGAACCCGGAGGAAGCCTATTTCTCCTGGAAGATCTCGGTGACGTCCGACAAGGGCGAGGACGGCGTACGCTCGGTCTTCGAATTTGCCGAATGGGACTGCGAGCTCGACATCCGCACCGTCGAGGAAGAGACCGTCGGCGAGGCCCCTGCCGAGGACGAGGAACTGCCGATGCAGCCGGTGCCCTTCGATCTGTCGATCCTCGACGAGGAAGCGCCCGCCGCGGCCGAGGACGAGGAGCCCGCCGTCGCCGACGGCGATGCGGCCGCCGCTGTCGCCGCCGCCGAGACGGCGACCAGGATCGCCCAGGCCGCGAGCAACGCCAGCCGCGCCGCCGCCGAGACCGCCAAGGCGGATCGTGCCGCCGCGGCCGCCGCCAATGCCGCCGCGGCCAACAACCAGGCCGCCGGGCAGACGATCCGCGTCGACCTCGACCGCGTCGACCGCCTGATCAACCTCGTCGGCGAGCTGGTCATCAACCAGGCGATGCTCTCCCAGAGCGTCGTCGAGAACGACAACAACGGCACATCGTCGATCAACATGGGCCTCGAGGAGCTGCAGCAGCTCACCCGCGAGATCCAGGATTCTGTGATGGCGATCCGTGCGCAGCCGGTGAAGCCGGTGTTCCAGCGCATGTCGCGCATCGTCCGCGAGATCGCCGACGTCACCGGCAAGTCGGTGCGCCTCATCACCGAGGGCGAGAACACCGAGGTCGACAAGACGGTCATCGACAAGCTGGCCGAGCCGCTGACCCACATGATCCGCAACGCCGTCGACCACGGCCTGGAATCGCCCGAGAAGCGCGAGGCGCTCGGCAAGAACCCGGAAGGCACCGTCCGGCTCACGGCGAAACACCGTTCCGGCCGCATCGTCATCGAGCTTGCCGACGACGGTGCGGGCATCAACCGCGAGAAGGTGCGCCAGAAGGCGATCGACAATGACCTGATCGCCGCCGACGCCAACCTGTCGGACGAGGAGATCGACAACCTGATCTTCCACGCCGGCTTCTCGACGGCCGACAAGATCTCCGACATCTCCGGCCGCGGCGTCGGCATGGACGTCGTCAAGCGCTCGATCCAGGCGCTCGGCGGCCGCATCTCGATCTCCTCGAAGCCCGGCCAGGGCTCCGTCTTCACCATGAGCCTGCCGCTGACGCTCGCCGTCCTCGACGGCATGGTGGTGACGGTCGCCGGACAGACGCTCGTCGTGCCGCTGACGGCCATCGTCGAGACGCTGCAGCCGGAGGCCTCCGCCATCCATTCCTTCGGCGCCAGCCAGCGGCTGATCTCGATCCGCAACTCCTTCTGCCCGCTGGTGGACGTCGGCCGCATCCTCAATTTCCGCGCCATGCAGGCCAATCCCATCGAGGGCGTGGCGCTGCTGGTCGAATCGGAAGGCGGCGGCCAGCGCGCGCTGATGGTCGATGCGATCCAGGGCCAGCGCCAGGTCGTCATCAAGAGCCTGGAGGCCAACTATACCCACGTTCCCGGCATCGCCGCCGCGACCATCCTCGGCGACGGCCGCGTGGCCCTCATCCTGGACGTCGATGCGGTCGTCGCCGCATCGCGCGGCCAGTCCCTGAAACCCGAAACCTCTCTTGCTGCAACCGGTTGAGGACATGACGTACGCGGTCAAGAATCTCACTCAAGGACGCGAGCTGATCGCCTTCAGGATCGGCGATCAGGAGTTTTGCGTGAACATCATGTCGGTCAGGGAGATCCGCGGATGGACTCCTGCCACCGCCATGCCGCACGCGCCGCCTTACGTGCTGGGCGTGATCAACCTGCGCGGCGCGGTGCTGCCGATCGTCGACCTGTCGCTGCGCCTCGGCATGAAGCCCGCCGAGCCGACGGTGCGCCACGTCATCATCGTCGCCCAGGTCGGGCCGAAGGTGGTGGGGCTCCTGGTCGATGCCGTGTCCGACATCCTGACCGTGACCGACGACAATATCCAGCCGACGCCCGACATCGCCAACGAGGCTGAGAAGGCCTATGCGCGCGGCATCCTCGCCATCGAGGGCCGCATGATCTGCCTGATCGAGCTCGACGCCCTGTTCCCGCACACCGAAAGCGAAGCCGCATGACGTCAGTACCGGCAAGAGACCTGCGACAATCCCCGGACGAGTGCCTGGCGAGCGGCGAATATCCGCTGACGCGCCGCGACCTCTCCGAGATCGCCGCCATGATCTACGCGGACGCGGGCATCTATCTCAACGAGACGAAGGCCTCGCTCGTCTATTCGCGCCTGTCGAAGCATATCCGTGCGCTCGGCCTCAAGGGCTTCCGCGACTATTGCCAGCTCGTGTCCTCGCCGGAGGGTGCGGCCGCGCGCAAGGAGATGCTGTCGCATCTGACGACCAACTTCACGCGCTTCTTCCGCGAGAACCACCATTTCGACCATCTGCGGACCGAGGTCCTGCCGGCGCTTCTCGACCGCGCGCGCTCGGGCGGCCGGGTGCGCATCTGGTCGGCGGCCTGCTCGGACGGGCAGGAACCCTATTCGATCGCGCTCACCGTCCTGTCGCTGATGCCGAACGTCATGGACTACGACTTCCGGATTCTGGCGACCGACATCGATCCGAAGATCCTCGCCACCGCGCGGGCCGGAGCCTATGACGCGACGGCGCTGGAGACGGTGAGCCCCGCCATGCGCAAGCAGTTCTTCCGCGAGGTCGAGACCGGCGGGCGGCAGAAATTCCAGGTCGACGACCGCGTGAAGCGGCTCGTCACCTTCAACGAGCTGAACCTGCTCGCGCAATGGCCCTTCAAGGGGCCGTTCGACGTGATCTTCTGCCGCAACGTCGTCATCTATTTCGACGAGCCGACGCAGATGAAGATCTGGTCGCGCTTCGCCGGCATGCTGGCGGAGAACGGCCATCTCTATATCGGCCATTCCGAGCGCGTCTCCGGCGAGGCCAAGGGGCAGTTCGACAATATCGGCATCACCACCTACCGCTATACCGGCAGACACCGGGGGAGAGGCGCATGACAGCACCCGCACGCGTACTTGTCGTCGACGACTCGCCCACCATGCGCGGGCTGATCACGGCCGTGCTGAGCGCCGACCCGGAGGTCAGCGTGATCGGGCAGGCGGGCGACGCCATGGAGGCCCGCAATGCCATCAAGCAGCTCAATCCGGACGTCGTGACGCTGGACATCGAGATGCCGAACATGAACGGCCTCGAATTCCTCGACAAGATCATGAAGCTGAGGCCGATGCCGGTCATCATGGTCTCGACGCTCACCCATCGCGGCGCGGACGCCTCGCTGATGGCGCTGGAGATCGGCGCCTTCGATTGCGTCGGAAAGCCGCAGCCCGGCGATGTGCGTCCCTTCGGCGACCTCGCCGAGAAGGTGAAGGCGGCCGCCCGCTCGCAGCACCGCTACATCCGCACCGAGGCTCCGCCGCTGGCGCCGAGTGCGGCCAACGTCAATTCCGCCGTCAACTACCGTTCGGGCCGCAAGGTCGTCGCCATCGGCGCATCGACCGGCGGCGTGGAGGCGCTGATCGCGGTCCTGCAGAAGTTCCCGGTCAACTGCCCGCCGACCGTCATCACCCAGCACATGCCCCCGACCTTCACCAAGAGCTTCGCCGAGCGGCTGAACCGGCTCTGCGCGCCCGTGGTCGAGGAGGCGACGGACGGGGCGCGGCTGGAGATCGGCAAGATCTATCTCGCCCCCGGCGGCGAGCGTCACCTGCAGATCGCCAATGCGAGCGCGCCCTGCTGCCGCCTCGTCGAGCGCGATCCGGTGAACGGCCACCGCCCGTCGGTGGACGTGCTGTTCGATTCCGTGGCCGAGCTCGCCGGCCGGAACGCCGTCGGCGTCATCCTCACCGGCATGGGCCGGGACGGGGCCGCCGGCCTGTTGAAAATGCGTCACGCAGGGGCGCGGACCATCGGTCAGAATGAAAAAACCTGCGTCGTATATGGAATGCCGAGAGTGGCCTATGAGCTGGGGGCCGTCGAGCACCAGTATCCGCTCTCCTCCATAGGGGAGGAAATCTTGAAGATCACTGCGGCCCGTAGAGAAGGGAGCGAATAATGTCTATCGCCGAAAAAATCAAAGTTCTCATCGTCGACGATCAGGTGACGAGCCGTCTGCTTCTGGGCGACGCCCTCCAGCAGCTCGGCTTCAAGCAGATCACGGCGGCCGGTGACGGGGAGCAGGGCATGAAGATCATGGCCCAGCAGCCGCACCATCTCGTCATCTCCGACTTCAACATGCCGAAGATGGACGGCCTCGGCTTCCTCCAGGCGGTCCGGGCGAACCCGGCGACGAAGAAGGCGGCCTTCATCATCCTGACGGCGCAGGGCGACCGTGCTCTGGTGCAGAAGGCGGCGGCCCTCGGTGCGAACAACGTGCTCGCCAAGCCGTTCACCATCGAGAAGATGAAGGCGGCGATCGAAGCCGTGTTCGGGGCGTTGAAATGACATTCGAAGCCGGGGCGCGCCGCGTCCATGTCATTCAGGGCGAGTATAAGGTGGTCAACGATCCCGACGTGGTGTTGACGACCATCCTCGGCTCCTGCGTGGCTGCCTGCATGCGCGACCCGGTCGTGGGCGTCGGCGGGATGAACCATTTCCTGCTGCCGGGGTCCGCCGACGCACTCGCCGCGGGCGGCGATGCCACGCGCTACGGCGTGCACCTGATGGAGCTCCTGATCAACGGTCTCCTGAAGCAGGGCGCGCGCCGCGACCGGCTGGAGGCGAAGATCTTCGGGGGCGCCAGGACGATCGCCCGCTTCTCCAACGTCGGCGAGCAGAACGCGCGCTTCGCCCGGCAGTTCCTGCTCGACGAGGGCATCCGCATCGTCGGCGAGAGCACCGGGGGCGACCACGGGCGCAAGCTGGAATATTGGCCCTCCACGGGCCGGGCGCGCCAGTACGCGCTGACCGGCGTGGAGACGCAGCGCACCGTGGCGATGGAGCAGCGCCCGGCGCCCGTCGTCAAGCCGGTGGAGAACGCCATCGAATTCTTCTGAGCGGATGGCCCGCTCCGGAAGGACCATCAAGGCCGGGCTCGCGCCCGCCGCATGCAGGAAAGAGGATCATCCATGCAAGCCGAGTATCTGAGTGCAGCGCCTGCCTTGGAGGAATCCCTTCCGGACGTGCTGATGCGCATCGTCTCCGAACTGCACGACGTCGCCTATCTCATCGAGCGCATCGAGCCGCAGCTCGGCCATCTCCACACGGTGTCCGAGGCGGATTCGGCCGAGCGGATCATGGTGCTGCAGGGCATCGACCTCGCGGTGCAGAAGACGCGCGGGCTTGCCGAGTTCATCGACACCGTGACCGGAAGCATCCCGGAGACCTGGATGGTCGACGTGACGACCGCGCTCAACCTGGTCAAGCTCGCGGACATGCGCAAGGCGCTCGCCGACGGCCTGCGCCACGGCCATTCCCAGCCGCTCGGCAAGGTCGCCGGCGACTTCGAGGCCTTCTGAGCCGCTTCCCCTCTCTTCTTATCATATGTCCAGGACGGCGCCCGAGGGGCGCCGTTTCGCGTTTGCGTGCGCCGGCGGAACGAAACGCTCGCGCAAGTTTCGCCGGCTAGTCTCGCGATCGGGTCAGGTAGATCCGCGTACTTCATGGGGCGGGGCAGCGCGTGCGGCAAGAGTGCCGTTCCGTCTCACGAGATCGAAATTGCATCTGCCCCTGCCGGCATGTCGAGCCGGTTTCCAGATGCCAAGTCCGTGCGGGAACAGAATGAATCTGTCGGAACAGTTGACGAATGTCTACAACAACCTGGCCTCGTTAGGCCGGACGAAGCTCGCGATGCTGGCCGGCGCCGCGGTTGTTTCGATCGGCCTCGTGCTTGCCGCCGGGATTCTCGTGAACAAGCCCGCCTACGAGACGCTCTATGTCGGTCTGGAGAAGGCCGATGTGAACCAGATCAGCATCGCGCTTGCCGAAGCCAACATCGACTTCAACACGGGGTCGGACGGCGGCAGCATCGAGGTTCCGGTCGGCCAGACCGGCAAGGCCCGCCTCTATCTTGCCGAGCGCGGCCTGCCGAGCAGCACCAACGCCGGCTACGAACTCTTCGACAAGGTCGGCTCGCTCGGCCTCACTTCCTTCATGCAGGAGGTGACGCGCGTCCGTGCGCTCGAGGGCGAGATCGCCCGCACCATCCAGCAGATTTCCGGCATCGCCGCCGCCCGCGTCCATATCGTGATGCCGGAGCGCGGCAACTTCCGCAAGGCCGACCAGGTGCCGACGGCCTCCGTCATGATTCGCGCGAGCGCCCAGGCCGGCCGCGAATCGGCCGCCGCCATCCGCCACCTCGTCGCCGCCTCCGTTCCCGGGCTCGAGGTCAATGGCGTGACGATCCTCGACTCCGCCGGCCAGCTGCTGGCCTCCGGCGACGACGCCGAGAACGGCACGATCAACCGCTCGCTCACCGCCGTCCAGACGGTCCAGGGCGAGATCGAGCGCAACATCGAGAAGGCGCTGGCACCCTTCCTCGGCATGGACAATTTCCGCGCCAGCGTCACCGCCACGCTGAACATGGACAGCCAGCAGATCCAGGAGACGGTCTACGACCCGGAATCGCGCGTGGAGCGCTCCGTGCGCGTGACGCGCGAAAGCCAGAAGTCCAGCCAGAAGCAGGGCCAGAAGGCGACGACCGTCGAGCAGAACATCCCGCAGGGCGGGCCCGAGGGCGACGGCGCCGGGCCACAGTCGAGCGACGAGGCCGACAAGAAGGAAGAGCAGACCAACTACGAGATCAACAGCAAGACCGTCGCGACCGTGCGCAACAGCTACGAGGTCGAGAAGCTGTCGGTCGCCGTCGTGGTCAACCGGTCCCGTATCGCCGCCATGGTCGGCGAGCCGGCGGACCAGGCGAAGATCGACGCCTATCTCGCCGAGATGCAGAAGATCGTCACGTCCGCCGCCGGCCTCAACGACGGCCGCGGCGACGTGATCACGCTGACGGCGATGGAATTCCTCGACCACCAGCTGCTCGACGAGGCCGTGCCCGGCCCCGGCATCATGGAGGTGCTGACGCGCAATCTCGGCGGCATCATCAATGCCCTGGCCTTCCTCGGCGTCGCCTTCGTGGTGGTCTGGTTCGGCCTGCGCCCCGTCGTCAGGACGGTCGCGGGCGGCGCCGGCGGCAATGCATTGGAAAGCGATGCGGCGGGCCTCGAGTTGCCCGACTTCTCGCCGGCGGCCGGCGTCGGCGGCCCGGGCGCCACGCTCATGGACGGCTTCGGCGCCGACTTCGGCTTCGACAGCACCGACGATCTGCTCAATGCCGGCGACGACGGCGAGGGCGCCTTCAACCGCCGCGTCAAGGAAGGGCCGGAGCGCCGCCTCAGCCGCATGGTCGAGATCAGCGAGGAGCGCGCCGCCAAGATCCTGCGCAAGTGGGCGGTCGACAAGGAAGCTGCCTGACGCCTGCCCGCGGGGCAGGGACGGATCGGGTAGAAAGGGGCGCGGCCGCCATGGCCGCGCCCTTTGTCGTTGGCGCGCAAAGCTGTGGGCAGGCCATTTTTTGATTCGCCTGTGGCTCATTTGCAACGATCGAAACCGGCTCGAACGACAAATTTTTCGCCTCTCGATGCATGTTCCGGGTCTGTCCCATGCAGGTCGCGAGGCGCGTGAAAAAAGTTCGTCCTCCGGACACGCCCGGAAGGGATCGAGGCCTGCAATTCAGAGCTGTGCAGGCCTTCCCGGGTGCGGATTCATATCCGTGGTCGCGGGGAATAAATCATGGTTAACAGTCAGTTAACGATGGTCGCTCATGTGGCGGCATATGTACTTTAAGGTGCAAATCAGTGTGTGCGGATCGGCCCATAGAAGCGCCGAAAAGTAAATCCCAAGAAGAAGGCGGTAGTTTTCACAGGCGTCCGATGTACACTTTAGACACTGATTCGCTTCGTGATTCCCGTCGATGCGGCTTGACCGTCGGGGCGCCGGATTGTCCGGCTCTCTCGATGGAAGGGAGACGGGATCGAGCGCGGCGAATTCGGCACAGGGGGCTTAATATGGAAACGATCCGGTCGGATGTCGCGGCCTGGGAGTCCTATGGATTCTCCGCCGAGTCGGGTGAGCGTAAGAGTACGCGTGAACTTCTGGTTCAACAGCTCGGACATTGCGCGGAGGACGTCAGCCTTTCCGCCGGTCTCAAGGCCCTGACCGGTTACGTCAGCGCCTCGCATTATCTCCTCGTCCGGCACGACGCGCTGCTGGACAGCAACCTGGACTTCGTCGTGGCCTCCGATTGGCCCTTCGACATGGTCCGCAGCATCTCCGCCGCCGTCAACGGCGCCCAGTCGCGCATGAGCGAGATCGAGAAGTGCCTGAGCCTTCTCAAGCCGTCCTTCGCCCATCTCGACGACCGGATCGCCGTGCCGGCGGGCATCAGCCGCGAATATTGCGTGGTCGCCTTCCAGGTCGGCCGGGTGCGCATGTCGCTGATGCTGCTCTTCCCGGAATATTTCATCCTCTCGCAGAGCAAGCTGCGCGACGTCGGCGTCATGGCGGGCTACTTCGCCAGCGTCTGCTGCGCGGGCGCGATCCTGCGGCAGGACCGGGAGCTAGAGCTGACGGAACGGGAGATCGAGTGCCTCTACTGGATCGCCGAGGGCAAGACGAGCGACGAGATCGCCGTCATCCTCGGCATCTCCCGCAACACGATCAACAACTACATCACCAGCGTCATGCGCAAGACGGCCACCAAGACGCGCTCCGAGGCGATCGCCTGGGCGGTGCGCAACGGCCTGGTCTAGGAGGTCGGCGATGGACATCCGGCTTTCCGGCGCTTCGGCCATGGAGACGGAGATCAAGCTCGCGCGGCCGCCGAAGGCCATGCGGGCGGCCGACTTCGTTTCCCGCCTCCAGACGATGCAGGCGCTGATCGGCGCGCGCCACTTCGCGGTGCTGCGCGTCACGGGCCACGGGCTGCTCTCGGCGCGCAAGCTGGTCGCCTCCCTCAACAACTGGGGCACGGAGGCCGACGAGACGGCGCGCACGCTCTTCGACGCCTATGGCGCGCCGATGCTGTCGCATCTGGAAGCCTCCATGCTGCCGCTCGTCTGGGAAGGCGCGGGCGAGGGGCAGTTCGTCGAATCGGGCGCCGATCCCTTCGTCTGCCGCCTGCCGGCGCGCCTGCTCGCCGCCTCCGGCGTCGCCTTCCCGGTGCGCCTCGGCGCCCACGGCAACGGCTATGTCCTCTTCACCGGCAGCTTCATCGGCCTGTCGAGCGACATCGTCATCGACATGCACCTGAAGAGCTGCCAGATGCTGGCGGACATGCTGGCGGGCGAGGAAAAGCGGCTGGCGCCGGCGGAGGCCCTGAGCGAGCGCGAGCTCGCCTGCCTGCAGATGGCCGGCGACGGCTGCATCTCCGAGGCGATCGCCGAGAAGATGGGCCTGTCCGTCCACACCGTCAACGCCTATCTCGGCACGGCGACGACCAAGCTCGACGCCGTCAACCGCATCCAGGCGATCGCCAAGGCGATCCGCCTCGGCTACATCACCTGACGGGAAGGGGAGGGCGGCCCGCGGCCGCCCGTCTCAATGGGCCTGGGCGTTCGCCGAGCCGGGCTTGACGTAGCGTGCCTCGTCGAGGCTCTTGCGCAGGAAGGCCGTGTTGTCGTCCGGATCGGCCAGCGGCTCGTTGAAGGCGACATGCGTCACCTCCACGCCCGCCTTGTCCTTCTGCAGCAGCAGCTTGGCATAGACCGTCACGCCCGGCGGGCGGATTTCCATGTCGAGCGTCACCTCGGGCTCGATGCCCCAGTCGAGGCGGTAGTCGCCGCCGGCGCCGAAATTGATCGTGCCCGGCAGGAAATAGAGTTCGGCGGCCGACGAGACCAGGTCGGCGAGATTGCCGTAGCACTCGAAACGCAACAGCGAGACGAGATCGGCGGCGTCGAGCATTCTCAGCTCCGTGGCCACCGGGCAGATTGCTTCGGCGACAATCTTCTCGCGCTCGGCGGAATAGGTGCATTTTCTCATGGGATCTAGTTCACCCGTCTGGTCTGGGGCGAAGCTGCGTAAACCCGGTGAATCAGCTCCGCCACGGCCTTGTAGAACACCGGCGGAATGACACTATCCACCGAGACTTGCGCAAACATTGAGCGTGCGAGCGGCGGATCCTCGAAGACGGGGATTCCGTTCTGCTCGGCGATCTCGCGGATCTTCAGCGCGACGAGGTCCTGCCCCTTGGCGACGACGACGGGCGCGTCGCCCTCCTCGCGCACGTAGCGCAACGCCACGGCGAAGTGGGTCGGGTTGGCGATGACGAGCGTGGCGCGCGGCACGGCCGTCATCATGCGGCGGCGGGCGCGGTCGCGCTGGATCGAGCGCATGCGGGCCTTGACGATCGGGTCGCCCTGCGCCTGCTTCATCTCCTCCTTGATCTCCTGCTTGGTCATGCGCAGTTCGGTGAACCAGTGATAGCGCGTCCAGGTGACGTCGATCGCCGCCACGAAGAAGGTGGCGAAGAGGATGACCAGCAGCACCTTGCTCACGTCGCCGATCAGCATGTAGACGAGCGTCGCCGGCTCGGAGAACATCGTGTCGAGGGCTGCGAAATAGTCGCGGCGCATGACGAGCGCGACGACGAGCGACACGACGAGGATCTTGATCAGCGACTTGCCGAACTCGACCAGGCCCTGCTTGCCGAAGATGCGGGTGAAGCCCTTCATCGGGTTGAGGCGCGAGATCTGCGGCCGCACGCGCTCGAGCACCGGGCTCGGCAGGTTCTGCAGCACCGAGGAGGCGATGCCGAACAGCATCATCATGACGAGCACGGGAAGCAGCAGCGCGCCGGCCTCCCAGCCGAGATGGCGGAACAGCGACAGCACGTCGCTTCCTGTGTCGAGCCGCCAGGCCTCCGGCTTCTCGAACAGGTCGCGCAGCGTCTCGTTCATCCGCGCCACGCCGTCCGGCAGGAAGAAGACGAGGAAGAGATAGATCGCGATCGTCGAGGCGAAGACCGGCACCTCGCGCGAGAACGGCGTGTTGCCCTTCTCCACCGCGTCATGGATCTTCTTCTCGGTCGGGGCCTCTGTCTTGCTGTCCTTGTCGTCGTCCGACACGTCGGGCTCCTATGCCGGCCGCAAATGCGCGCGGCCCGAACCCCTCGGCGAGAGATTCGGGCCGTCGATACGGTCCGCCCGTGGCGGCAGTGTGTCAAGCAGGATCAGGCCGCTTCCTGCTCCTGCTCCTTCTCCCGCAACTGGATCTGGCCGGCGGCGGCGAGCCGGATGGCCTCCTGCGTGATCGAGCGGCGGGCGATCGCCACCTCGCGCTGGTTCACGCCCTGGTCGCCGGCGGCGAGGTCCGATTCGATCATGCGGCGCTGGCGTGCGCCGATCGCCGAGAGGACGGCCTCGCGCAGCTCCATCGAGGCGCCGCGCAGCGCCGCCGTGATGATGTCGCCCGAGACGTCGTTGAAGAGCGAGACGCGGCTGCGCTGCGGCATGTAGAGCACGTCCTCGAAGAGGAAGATCTTCGGGCGCACCTTCTTGACCGATTCGGTCGAGACCGTCTCCAGCGAGGCGAGCATCTCGTCGACCTGCGACTTCTCCAGCTCGTTCATCAGGTCGGCGACCTTGTTCGAGCCGATCGAATTGCGTTCAGCGTTGAGCGCGTCGATCATCTCGATGACGCGCGCCTCGACGATCGCGGTCGCCTTGGGGCTCGCGTCCTTGAGGTTCACGGTGCGGTTGATGATGTCGGCGCGCATCTCCTCGGGAATTTCCAGCAGCACCTTGGCGCCGAAGGACGAGGGCATCATGGAGAGGATGTAGGCGACGGTCTGCGGATGCTCGTTGAGCAGGAAGCGGCTGACGGCGATCGGATCGGAATCCTGCAGGCGGTCCCAGATGGTTGTCTCGTAGGCCTGGAACGCCGCGCGGCGGCCGAGCAGGCCGTCGACCTCGTCGGGCGTCAGGCCCTCCTCGAGGATGCCTTCCATCATCTTGGCATTGTCCATCAGCCCGGCGCCCTCGGTGAAGAGGTCCTCGAACTCGTTGACGAGATCGATCAGCTCGTGCGGCGGGATGGCGCGCAGGTTCTGCGCGGCGGCGATGATCGCCTGGAGCTCGCTTTGGGTGAAGTACTTCAAGAGCTTGCCGGCCACGCCCTTGCCCATGGCAAGAAGCACGGCGGCAGCCTTCTCCACGGGGGAGAGGGGGGCTGCGACGGCCGTGCTGCCGAAATTTTCGAAATCCATCATGGATTGCCTCCTGAGACCTGAACGGTATCAGACCTTGCGTGTACTTTTCACTTCGATCAGTTTCACCCCGAAGCGGGTGTCGTCGTTTTCGAGGACGGTGATCTCGCCGCGGCCGATGACGCGGCCGTTGACCATGACCTCGACGGGCTCGCCGATGCGCCGGTCGAGGGCGATGGTGGCGCCCTCGGTGAGGTTCATCAGACCGGAGACCTGCATCTGCGACGAGCCGAGCACGATCTGCAGATCGATCGGGATGTCCATGATGAGGTCGAGATTGGACTGCATCGCGCTGCCGGGGCGCGGCGTGTCGGCGGGGTCGGCCATGCCGGCGCCGAAGTCCTCCATGGCGCCGGTATCCGAGAAGCTCGCGCCGCCGTCGAAGCCGGAGGTGCCGAAGTCGGAGCCGCCGAAGCTCGGCTCGGCCGCGGCGCCCGCGTCGAAATCGGAGCCGAAGTCGCCGCCGAACGCGGCAAGCGGATCGGCGGCCGCCGCCACCGGCAGGCCGTCGCCGAGGCCGCCGGACGCATCCTTCTCGAGGACGCCGCGCAGGTCGTCGATCGCCTGCTCCAGTTCCTGGTCGTCCGCGTTGATGGAAGACATGATGTCGTCAGCGATGGGTGTTTTCTTCGGTGCCATGAGACCACTATTCCAGTCGAAACTTGCCTGAGGCGTGTCAAAGCGCAAGTTTCATCGATGAACTATCCGATGATGTGCTGGAGGAGGTCGTCCTCCGAGCCGTAGGTGTCCTTGACGCGGACCGTGTAACGGGCCCCCGAGCGGCCGAACTCGCAGACATAGAGGTTGCGGCCGTTGGCATTCACCTCCACGCGCACGTCGCCGGCGTCGTGGAACGGGATGATGTCGCCCGCCTGCAGCCGGCTCACCGTGTCGAGCGTCTGGGATTCGAGGCGGATGCGCGCCTCCAGCGTCACCTTGGAGCGGCGCACCTGCTCGCCGAGCCGCTCGCTCCATTCCACGCGCGTCTTCGGCGCGTTCGCCGGCTTCGGCGCGGTGATCGCGGATTTCAGGAGCACGTTCTGCGGGATGACGACGGAGAAGGACGATAGCACCGGGCCGATGCCGACGGACATGTTGACGACGGCGACGAAGGCCTCGTCCGAGCCGTCCTCGGCGGGCTTGCGGTTCTCGGCATTGTGGGCCGGGCCGAGCTGCGGCTCGTAGCCCTTGGTGTTGCCGACGGCCGAGGCCAGCACGCCGGAGATGCGGTCGAACATCATCGCGGCCACGTCGAGCTCGATCTTCGACAGCGCCCTGGGCTCCGGCTCCTCGATCGAATCGCTGACGGCCCCCAGCATGTTCTCGACGAGCGTGATGATCATCGGGCTGTCGCAGACGAGGGTGAAGCGCTCGCACCAGTCGCGCAGCGACGCGTCGCACAGCGCCATCGCGCCGCCGAGCCTTTCCAGCACGGCCGCGTATCGGCCCGTCTCGAAGCCCGCATAGGAGACGGCGACCTCGAAGCCGAGCTCGCTCTCCAGCATGTCCGGCAGGAATTCCGCGAAGACCTCGCCGAGGCTCGCGCAGAGCCTGGAGACGGTCGCCTGGTCGCCGAGATCGCCGGTCAGCCGGGCGAGTACGATCGGGTCCATCCGGGATACCTGGGTCACGGTCTCTTCCTTCATGGGGTCAGGCCGCCTTCGAATCGCCGCCGCCGCCCGGGTTCATCATCTCCTGCTCGACCGCGTCGATCGACGGGCGCTCGTAGGAGGAGATGGTCTTGCGGCCGTATTCGAGCGCCACCTGCGGCACCGAGCCGTTCATGTAGGCGAGAAGGGTCTGCTTGACGATGATGTAGAGCCGGTTCTGCTTCTCGCGCACGACCTTGATGTTCGCGGTGATCGGCGTGACGACCGAATAGGAGAGGAACACGCCGAGCAGCGTGCCGACCAGCGCCGCGGCGATCTTGCCGCCGAGGATTTCCGGGCTCTCGTTGATGGCGCCCATCGCCTTGATGACGCCGAGAACGGCCGCGACGATGCCGATCGCCGGGAAGGCGTCGCCCATTGTGTTCAGCGCATTGTAGGGCTTCATCTTGTCGCGGGTGATCGTCTGGATCTCCTCGTCCATCAGCGCCTCGATCTCGTGGCTGCGGGCATTGCCGATGATGATGAGACGGACGTAGTCGCAGATGAAGGCGGTCAGTTCCTTGTTCGCCAGCACCGTCGGCGCGGACTGGAAGATCGGCGATTCCTCCGGATTGTCGATATGGGCCTCGATCTCGTTGCGCGACTTGGTGCGCAGGTCCCGCATCAGGCTGTAGAGCACGCCGAGCGTGTCGAGATAGTGCCGCTCCTTGGGAACCTTGTGCTTGAAGGCCTCGCCGAGCGCCTTGCCGGTCTCCTTCACGACCTTCATCGTGTTGGCGACGATGAAGCCGCCGATGCCGGCACCGCCGATGATCATGAGCTCGAAGGGCTGGTTCAGCACCTCCAGATGCCCGCCCATGGCCATGTAGCCGCCGAGCACGCAGCCGAAAGTGACGATGAGACCGATGATGATGTTCATGAGCGCTGGTGTCCCGACACAATTCTGACCCTTGGGGGAATACGGGGCCAGCCTTGCGTGAGGCTGTTCCGCAAGGCTGTTTCCCCGTTCAGGTTCGCACAAGCAAGAGCCGCCAGATTCCGGCACCATGAAGGGGCTTCCTGCCCTCGCGATCCTATGGCGGACCCATCGTGACGACCACCTATACGAGCTACAAGCTGATCTCCTCCGACCTGCAGACCTCGCTGAGCCGCGTGGCCGAGCAGCCGGACGTCAAGCGCGAGACCGAGTACTATCTCTCGCGGATCGGCAGCATAAAGACGATCGACGCGTTCTTCGCCGACAGCCGTCTCTATAACTATGCGATGAAGGCGCACGGGCTGGACGACATGGCCTATGCCAAGGCCTTCATGCGCAAGGTGCTGACGGAGGGCGTCGACAGCGAGGACGCCTTCGCCAACAAGCTCACCGACAACCGCTACAAGGAACTGGCCGAGTCGCTGAACTTCGCCCGCCACGGCGAGCTCGCGACCACGTTCGAGCGCGCGCAGAAGGGCGTCGTCGAGAAATATGCCCGCCAGACGCTGGAGGTGAGCGCCGGCGAGGACAATACCGGCGTGCGGCTCGCGCTCTATTTCGAGCGTATGGCCTCCTCCATCACCTCCGGCTACTCGATCATCGCCGACGACGCGCTGTCGCAAGTGGTGCGCACCGCGCTCCAGCTTCCCGACGAGTTCGCCGCCACCGACATCGACCGGCAGGCGGCCTATTACGAGAAGGCCCTCACGCTCGCCGACTTCCAGGATCCGGCGAAGGTCGGAAAATTCCTCGAGCGCTTCACCAGCATATGGGAGCTCGAGAACCCGACCGGCAGCTACGACCCGCTCACCGCCTTCCAGCCGTCGAGCCTCACGGGCATCTCCACCGACCTGCTCATCTCGATCAACAACCTGAAACTCGGAGGTCGCTGACATGCAGACCGGGCTGTCCGTCTCGCTTTCGTCCCAGCTTGCGCTCGACCGGCGCCTGACCACGCTCGCCGACAATGTCGCCAATTCCACGACGGTCGGCTTCCGTGCCACGGAGATCAAGTTCAACGAGGTCATCAGCAACCAGAGGATCGCCGACGTCGCCTTCGTCTCGGAGGGACAGGAGTTCCTGACGACGCGCAGCGGCGGCCTGACGGAGACCGGCGGCCTGCTCGACTTCGCCATCAAGGGCGACGCCTGGTTCCAGGTCGAGACCCCGTCCGGCCCGACGCTCACCCGCGACGGCCGCTTCACGCTGACGGATGCGGGCGAGCTGGTGACGCTCAACGGCTATCCGGTGCTCGATCCGGGCGGCGCGCCGATCCAGCTCGACGGCGAGAACGGCCCGATCGCGCTCAGTGCCGACGGCCAGCTCAACCAGAACGGCCAGCCCGTCGCCGCCCTCGGCCTCTTCTCCGCGGACCTGTCGGGCGGCTTCGTGCGCGCCGGCAACAGCGGCGTGATCACCACGATCCCGCCGGAGCCGGTCGTCGACCGCGTCGATGCCGGCGTGATCCAGGGCTATGTCGAGGAATCGAACGTCAACGCCATCAGCGAGATGACGCAGCTCATCCAGGTCACGCGGGCCTTCGAGGGCATCGCCGCGATCATGCGCGACAGCGAGGAATCCATGAACGAGGCCGTACGCGTCCTCGGCGGCAGCAAGTAACCGGTCATGGCGCTCCACAGCAGCCCCGCAAACGATCTAAAGGCCGGTGCCGGCGGCCGCAGGCTCTCCGCGCTCGCGGGCCTCGTCGACCGCTACGCCTCGCCGGAATTCTCCATCGCCCACGGCGGCCACGTCCAGACCATCGCCGCCGGCAACTACACCGTCTCCGGCCTGTCGCGGCACGTGCGCCTCGGCGAGTTCGTCGCCCACAAGAGCGCGACCGGCATCCACCTCGGAGAGGTGGTGCGCGTCGAGCCGGACAGCGTCGTCGTCTGCCCGATCGAGCCCGGCGAGCCGATCGGCATCCACGATACCGTGATCCGCAAGGGCGCCTTCCGCGTGGCGCCGACGCCGGACTGGTGCGGCCGCACGATCAACGCGCTCGGCGAGCCGATCGACGGGCTCGGCCCGATCGTCCAGGGCAGCGAGCGCCGCTCCATCTCCAACTCCGCGCCGCCCTCGATGACGCGCCGCCGCGTCGAGACGGGCTTTTCGACCGGCGTGCGCGCCATCGACATCTTCGCGCCGCTCTGCCTCGGCCAGCGCCTCGGCATCTTCGCCGGTTCCGGTGTCGGCAAGTCGACGCTGCTGTCGATGCTCGCCCGCGCCGATGCCTTCGACCGGGTGGTGATCGCGCTCGTCGGCGAGCGCGGCCGCGAGGTGCGCGAGTTCATAGAGGACACGCTCGGCGAGAACCTGCGGAAATCCGTCGCGGTCGTCGCCACCAGCGACGAGAGCCCGATGCTGCGCAAGATGGCGCCGCTCACCGCCGTGACGATCGCCGAGCACTATCGCGACCAGGGCGACAACGTGCTGCTCATCATCGACAGCGTGACGCGCTTCGCGCATGCGATCCGCGAGGTGGCGACCGCTTCCGGCGAGCCGCCGATCGCCCGCGGCTATCCGGCCTCCGTCTTCACCGAGCTGCCGCGCCTGCTCGAGCGCGCCGGCCCCGGCGCGGAAGGGGCGGGCACGATCACGGCGATCATCTCGATCCTCGTCGACGGCGACAACCACAACGACCCGATCGCCGACTCCACGCGCGGCATCCTCGACGGCCACATCGTCATGGAGCGCAGCCTCGCCGAGGAGGGCCGCTATCCGCCGATCAACCCGCTCGCCTCCATCTCGCGCCTCGCCCGCAAGGCCTGGACGCCTGACCAGGAGAAGCTCGTGGGCCGGCTGAAGGCATTGATCCATCGCTTCGAGGAGACCCGTGACCTGCGCCTCATCGGCGGCTACCGGCCCGGGGCCGATCCCGATCTCGACATGGCGATCAAGCAGGTGCCGATCATCTACGAGGTCCTGAAGCAGACACCGGGCGAACGGCCGGCCGCCGACGCCTTCGCCGACCTCGCGGTCGCGCTGAAGAATGCCGCGGGCCTGGGCGGGGCGCCCGCGAGCGTGAGAAGGGGATGACAGTGACGGACTTCGACGCCGACCAGACCGTGCAGCCGCTCAAGCGGCCGCAGAGAAGCCGCTACAGCCTGTCCGACAAGATGATCGCCGGCACCGGCGTGCTCCTCGCCGCGCTTGCGGCCTTCTTCCCCTGGTACGTGTTCCTGAACCCCGACAAGTTCTCCGTTCCGGCCCTCTGGGAAGGACGCACGCGCGACCTGCCGGAGACCGCCGCCAAGGAGGTCATGAGCGTGTCGCCCGCGGCGATGGTGGACGACGACGACGATCCCGCGCTCGGCGATGCCGACCCGATCGCGACGGCGACGACGCCCGGCCTCGGCAGGGAGAAGACGCTCGGCGTCCCGGTCGAGACCGGCCTCGACCAGCCGCTGCCGGTCGCCACCGGCTTCCGCCTGATGCATGTGGCCAACGGCCGGGCGCTGATCGAGGACGCACGCGGCATGTACATCGTGCGCGTCGGATCGATCCTGCCCGACAACAGCCGGCTTGCGACGCTCGAGCAGCGCGACGGCGTCTGGGTCATCGTCACCTCGAACGGCGACGTCATCAAGCGCTACTGACGGCCGCCCTCGAGCCGCAAGACGCCGATTCGCCGGCGCGCCTGCCGCCGGCGGCGCGCCGGTGCCGGTTATTTCCGTTCGATTTCAGGCGGTTGGAAGAGAACGCCGGACGGGCAAGTCCCACGCAAGATTGGCTCCATAGGTTCGGGACGACCAAGGATGGAGCCCGTCATGACGACACCGATCCAACTCTTCGAACTGGCCTCCCGGCAGGCCGAATGGCTTTCCGTTCGCCAGAGCGTGATCGCAGGCAACATCGCCAACGCCAATACCCCCAGCTTCCGGGCGAAGGATGTGACGCCCTTCCAGTCGGTGCTCGAGACGACGGGCATCCGCATGGCGGCGACGCAGCCCGGCCATTTCACCGAGACGGAAATGGCAAGCCGCGTCATCGAGACGAGGCCGACCGAGGAGATCGGTGTGCAGGAATCCGGCAACACCGTCGGGCTCGCCGAGGAAATGATGAAGCAAGGCCAGATCAAGCGCGAGTTCGAGCTAAACGCCGGTCTGGTGAAGGCCTTTCATCGCATGATGCTGATGACAGTCAGAAGGTAAACAATGGATCCGCTTATCGCTTCAATGAAAGTGGCGGCCTCGGGGCTCGAGGCGCAGTCGACCCGCATCCGGATCGTTTCGGAAAACCTCGCCAACGCCCGCTCGACGGGTGACACGCCCGGCGCCGATCCCTTCCGCCGCAAGACCGTCTCCTTCGCTGCCGAGCTCGACCGGGCGACAGGCGCGGCGCTCGTCGAGGTCGCGCGGCTCGGCGAGGACGAGGGCGAGTTCTCGACCGAGTTCGATCCCGGCAATCCGGCGGCCGACGAGAAGGGCATCGTCAAGCTGCCGAACGTCAACGTGCTGGTGGAGATGGCCGACATGCGCGAGGCCAACCGCTCCTACGAGGCCAACCTGCAGAGCATCAAGCAGTCGCGCGACCTGATCAGCGCCACCATAGACCTTCTGAGGGCATCGCAATGATCGAAACCGTAAAGGGCGTCGGCTCGCTCTTCTCCACCAACGCGCTTTCCGGCGTCTCCACCGAGGGCACGAACGCCGTCTCCGCCGCCGCGGCGCAAGGCGCGGGCGGGCAGATGAGCTTCGCCCAGGTTCTCGGCGACATGGCGACCGACATGACCGACAGCCTGAAGCTCAGCGAGACCAAGTCCTTCGAGGCCATCCAGGGCAAGGCGACCACCCGCGAGGTGGTCGACGCCGTCATGAACGCCGAGCAGGCGCTGCAGACCGCCATCGCCATCCGCGACAAGGTCGTCACCGCCTATCTCGAAGTCGCAAGAATGCAGATCTGAGGACCGGACATGAAAGCCCTTGCCATCGCCGCCACCGGCATGAACGCGCAGCAGACCAACCTTGAGGTGATCGCGAACAACATCGCGAACATCAACACGACCGGCTACAAGCGCGCCCGCGCCGAGTTCTCCGACCTGCTCTACCAGACCGAGCGCGCCGCCGGCGTGCCGAACCGCGCCAACCAGGCGGTCGTGCCGGAAGGTGCCATCGTCGGCCTCGGCGTGAAGACGGCGGCCGTGCGCAACCTGCACCTCCAGGGCGGCCTTACCAGCACCGGCAACGCCTTCGACATGGCGCTGATCGGCCGCGGCTGGTTCCAGATCGAGGCGGCGGACGGCTCGACGCTCTACACCCGTTCCGGCGCCTTCAACACCAATGCCGAGGGCCAGCTCGTGACCCTCGACGGCTATACGGTCGTGCCCGGCATCACCGTTCCGCCGGAGGCGACGGACATCACCGTCAGCCGCTCCGGTCAGGTCTTCGCCACCGTCGGCGCAGAGCAGCAGGAGCTCGGCCAGATCACGCTGGCGAAGTTCGTCAACGAGGCGGGCCTCGAGCCGCTCGGCGAGAACCTCTTCCGCGAGACGGCCGCCTCCGGCCCCGCCAATGTCGGCACGCCGGACGAGGAGGGCTTCGCCTACATCCAGCAGAATTACCTGGAATCCTCGAACGTCGACCCGGTCAAGGAGATCACCGACCTCATCTCGGCGCAGCGCGCCTACGAGATGAACTCGAAGATCATCCAGGCGGCGGACGAGATGGCGGCCATCGTCAGCAAGAACCTGAGATAACCCGACCAACCCTCCGGACATGCGGGGAACATGATGTTTCGCCTGATCACAGCCCTTCGCCCGATGCCTGCCGTCCTCGCGGCGCTCGCCGGCCTGCTTGCGGCCGGTTCGGCGCTCGCCGATATCAGGATGGCCGTGGTGCCGAAGCGGATCATCTATCCCGGCGAGGAGCTGCAGCCGGGCCAGCTCGAGGAGGTCGAGGTCACGAACCCCAACCTCGTCAAGGGCTACGCCGAACGGATCTCCGCCGTCACGGGCCTCGTCACCAGGAAGACGCTCCTGCCGGGACGGGTCATCCTCGTCTCGGTGCTGCGCGAACCCTTCGCCGTCTCCCGCGGCTCGACGGTCCAGCTCGTCTTCGATAACGGCGTGCTCGTCATCCGCGCCGCTGGCACGCCCCTCCAGGATGCCGCGGTCGGCGAGCTCATCAAGGTCCGCAACAAGGATTCGGGCGTGATCGTCTCCGGCACGGTCATGGCCGACGGAACCGTGCACGTGGTGGCGAAATGATGCGAAACCTCCTACCGCGCGCGCTCGCGCTCGTCGCCTGCCTGATGATGGCCGCGGGGCCGGCGCTGCCGGCGGCTCGCATCAAGGACGTCGCCTCGCTCCAGGCCGGCCGCGACAACCAGCTCATCGGCTACGGCCTCGTCGTCGGCCTGCAGGGAACGGGCGACAGCCTGCGCTCCTCGCCCTTCACCGAGCAGTCGATGCGCGCCATGCTGCAGAACCTCGGCATCTCGACGCAGGGCACCCAGTCGCGTGCGAAGAACATCGCCGCCGTGCTCGTCACCGCGACGCTGCCGCCCTTCGCCAGCCCCGGCAGCCGGATCGACGTCACCGTTGGCTCGCTCGGTGACGCCACCTCGCTGCGCGGCGGCACGCTCGTCATGACCTCGCTGTCGGGCGCCGACGGCCAGATCTATGCGGTGGCGCAGGGCTCCGTCGTCGTCACCGGCTTCAACGCCTCGGGCGATGCGGCGAGCGTCCAGCAGGGCGTCACGACGGCCGGCCGCGTGCCGAACGGCGCGATCATCGAGCGCGAGCTGCCCTCGCGCTTCAAGGATGCCTCCGACCTCGTGCTGCAGCTGCGCAACCCCGACTTCTCGACCGCCGTGGGCATGGCGGATGCGATCAACCGCTATGCGGCCGCCCAGTACGGCGCGCCGATCGCCGAGACGCGCGATTCGCAGGCGGTCTATGTCGCCAAGCCGAAGACGGCCGACCTCGCCCGGCTGATGGCCGATATCGAGAACCTGGTCATCGAGACCGACGCGCCGGCCCGCGTCGTCGTCAACGAGCGCACCGGCACCATCGTCATCGGCCAGGACGTGCGCATCTCCCCGGTCGCCGTGAGCTACGGCACGCTGACGGTGCAGGTGAACGAGATGCCGAAGGTCGTCCAGCCGGAACCCTTCTCCGACGGCGTGACGGCGATCGAGCCGAACACCGACATCGTCGCCCAGCAGGACGGCGGACAGGTCGCCATCCTCGACGGCTCCAGCCTGCGCTCGCTGGTCTCGGGGCTGAACAGCATCGGCATCAAGCCCGACGGGATCATCTCCATCCTCCAGAGCATCAAGACGGCCGGTGCTCTCCAGGCAGAACTGGTGCTGCAATGACCTCCGCCCCGCTCCTCCGTCGCCTCTCTCTCGCGGCCGCCGGCCTGGTGCTGATGGCCATTCCCGGCGCCTTCGCCGAGGAGCGGCCGGTCATCACGACGACCAAGGCCACCGCCGACGAGATCCGCGAGTTCTGCACCAACATCGCCGACGCGGCGCGCGACCAGCGCTATCTCCTGCAGAAGCAGGAGCTGGAAGCTCTGCAGAAGGACGTGGACGAGCGCATCCAGACGCTGGAGAAGCGGCGCGCCGAGTACCAGGACTGGCTGGAGCGGCGCAACGCCTTCCTGAAATCCGCCGAAGCCGGGCTCGTCGAGATCTACCGCAAGATGAAGCCGGACGCGGCCGCGGGCCAGCTCGCCGAGATCGATCCGGAGATCGCGTCTGCCATCGTCATGAAGCTGCCGCCGCGCCAGTCGAGCGTCATCCTCGGCGAAATGCCGGCCGACAAGGCGGCCCTTCTCACCCGCATCATCGCCAAAGCGGGCGATCCGAACACGTCAAAGGACCCGTCATGAAGAAGATCGCTTCCGCTCTTGCCGTCAGCCTTGCCCTGTCGGGCTGCGCCAGCCAGGCGCTGAACGAGGTCGGCCGCGCGCCGGCGATGAGTCCGATCGGCAGCGGCCTCAACTATGCCGAGACGCCGCAGATGGCGAGCTATCCCAAGCAGCCGCGCACCGCGGCCGCGGGCTACTCGATCTGGAGCGACCAGCAGGCCGCGCTGTTCAAGGATTCGCGCGCCTTCAAGGTCGGCGACATCCTGACCGTGGACATCCGAGTCAACGACAAGGCGAGCTTCGACAACAAGACCGACCGCTCGCGCGCCAACAAGAGCGGCATGAACTTCGGCATCGGCGCCTTCGGCGCGGATTCGGAAGGCGACCTCACCTACGGCTCGTCCACCAGCACGAAGGGCGACGGCTCGACGGAGCGGTCGGAGAAGCTGAACCTCCTGGTCGCGGCGGTCGTCACCGGCGTCATCGAGAACGGCAACCTGCTGATCAGCGGCTCGCAGGAGGTGCGCGTGAACCACGAGCTGCGCATCCTCAACGTCGCCGGCATCGTGCGGCCGCAGGACGTCGACGCCAACAACATGATCTCCTACGAGCGCATCGCCGAGGCGCGCATCTCCTACGGCGGCCGCGGCCGCCTGACCGAGGTCCAGCAGCCGCCGTGGGGCCAGCAGGTCGTCGACCTCTTTTCGCCGATCTGACGACGGGCATAGCGGGAACACGGGACATGGCGGACGAAGAGCAGAACGTCGCGGAGAAGAAACAGTCGCCCCTGATCCTCGTCGGGATCGTGGCCGGGCTGACGCTCGCGGCCGGCGGCGGCGGCTGGCTGGTCGGCACCATGCTGGCGCCGCCGCCCGCCGAGAAGCCTGCCGAGGAAACCGCCGCCCAGCCGGCGGCGGACGGCCACGGCGGGGCGGCCAAGGAGGGCGAGGACGGCGGCATCCCGCACATCTCGACCGAGGCGAACGGCGTCGTCCTGCTCGACCCGATCACCAGCAACCTCGCCTATCCGTCGGAGAACCGCGTGCGCCTCGAGGTCGCGCTGATGTTCAATGGGCCGCCGGACGTGGTGCTCGCCGAGGAGATCCATCAGGACATCCTCGCCTACATGCGCACGGTCTCGCTGCAGCAGGTGCAGGGTCCGCGCGGCTTCCAATATCTCAGGGAAGACCTTGAGGAGCGGGTTGACCTCAGGTCGGAAGGGCGCGTAACCAACGTCATGTTCCGGACCTTTGTGATCGAATGATTCGAGCCTTCCTGACCTTCGTCGCCATGATGGCGATGACCGGTGTGGCCGCCGCCCAGCAACTGCCGGGCGATCTCTTCAACACGCCCGTCGACGGGTCCGTAGCGTCCTGGATCATCCGCACCTTCGGCCTGCTGACCGTCCTGTCGGTCGCGCCCGGCATCCTGATCATGGTCACGAGCTTCCCGCGCTTCGTCATCGCCTTCGCGATCCTGCGCTCGGGGATGGGGCTCGCCACCACGCCCTCCAACATGATCCTGGTCTCGCTCGCCCTCTTCATGACCTTCTACGTCATGGCGCCGACCTTCGACAAAGCCTGGCAGGACGGCGTCGCGCCGCTGATGGACAACCAGATCGACGAGACGGAGGCGGCCCGGCGCATCGCCGAGCCCTTCCGCGCCTTCATGACGGCGAACACCCGCGACAAGGACATCGAGCTCTTCATCTCGCTGGCGGAGGAGCGGGGCCAGACGGTCGTCACCGACAACGTCGTCGACCTGCGCGTCGTCGTCCCGGCCTTCATGATCTCGGAGATCCGCCGCGGCTTCGAGATCGGCTTCCTCGTCGTGCTGCCCTTCCTCGTCATCGACCTCATCGTCGCCACCATCACCATGGCCATGGGCATGATGATGCTGCCGCCGACCTCGATCTCGCTGCCGTTCAAGATCCTGTTCTTCGTGCTGATCGACGGCTGGAACCTGCTTGTCGGAAGCCTCGTGCGCTCCTTCGCCTGACCGGCGGCCCGCTCTTCTACACCATCTGTTAACCATGTTCGCGCGTTCCTCGAATGCGCGATTCCCGTTTAAGCAGTTGGCAAGGAATGGCTGCGAATTTCTCCTCACGCGACGGGTTTGGTATCCCCCTGGCAGACAGGGAAACCGAGTTGGCATGATGCCGAACCGCCGTGACCGGTTAAGTTTTCAGTCCGGTATGTCCCCCACCAGTTTTTCGTTCAAAGGGACAACGAGCATGACGAGCATTCTCACGAACAACGCAGCCCAGGCCGCTCTCGCCACCCTGCGCTCCATCGGCACCAATCTGGACGACACGCAGGCGCGTGTATCGTCGGGCCTGCGTGTCGGCAGCGCCTCCGACAACGCCGCCTACTGGTCGATCGCCACCACGATGCGCTCCGACAACATGGCGCTTTCCGCCGTCCAGGACGCCCTCGGCCTCGGTGCCGCCAAGGTCGACACCGCCTATGCCGGTATGAATTCCGCGATCGAGGTGGTCAAGGAGATCAAGGCCAAGCTCGTCGCCGCCACGGAAGACGGCGTCGACAGGAACAAGATCCAGGAAGAAATCAACCAGCTCAAGGACCAGCTGACGGGCATCGCCCAGGCCGCCTCCTTCTCCGGTGAGAACTGGCTGCAGGCCGACCTCAGCGGCGGTGCCGTCACCAAGTCGGTCGTCGCCTCCTTCGTCCGCAGCGAAGACGGTGCGGTCTCGGTCAAGAAGGTCAACTACTCGCTCGACACCGGCAGCGTCCTGTTCGACACCGTCGGCAACACCGGCATCCTCGACAAGGTCTACAACGTCTCGCAGAAGAGCATCACGGTTGCGGTCAACACCGACGGCGTGACCTCCCAGCAGACGGTCGCGGCCTACTCGATCGACGAGCTGATCGCCGCCGGCGCGAACTTCACCACCAACACCACCGGTGGCGTGACGACGCAGCTTGCCGAAGCCACCGCGACGCAGGGCCAGGTGACCGCCGGCCAGTTCTTCGTGCAGGTCAACGCCGACACCTGGGTTCGTGCGGCGGACGTGACGGGCACGGGCCAGGAAGCCCTGCACAACGAGGGCGGCGTCTACTACGGCGTCGACACGGCTGCCGCTCCGGCCGCCAACGTCGCCGCGCCGACCTCCATCGCCAACATCAACATCGTCGGCCTGACGAACACGCAGCTCGACGCGCTGATCTCCGGCGTCGACAAGGCGCTGAGCGACATGACCAGTGCGGCCGCCGACCTCGGCTCGATCGGCATGCGCATCGACCTGCAGGACGAGTTCGTCTCGAACCTGAGTTCGGCCATCGACAAGGGCGTCGGCCGCCTCGTGGATGCCGACCTCAACGAGGAATCGACCCGCCTGAAGGCCCTGCAGACCCAGCAGCAGCTCGCCATCCAGTCGCTGTCGATCGCCAACTCCTCGTCGCAGAACATTCTGTCGCTCTTCCGCTAATCCGGATCGGCAGAAATCCGGGCGGACGGGGGCTGACCGTACGCCCGGCCTCTACGAGCCGCGCCCCGCAAGGGCGCGGCTTTATCGTTTTCTTAATGCTTCTGCGGCACGCACGGGCGCGCGAGGCCCGGCCGAAAACATGCGGCCTGCGAAATTTCCAACGCCGTTTAGCAGTTCGTTAACCATGATCGCGTTAGCTAAAGCCATCGAAGCGGCGGGCTAACCCCTGAGGAATCAGTGGTTTAGCAGGCATGATGCTGACTGCTGTTCCCCGGTGTGACCGGAATGTCCCTTCACTATCAGCCATCAAGGGGCACCCAATAAATGACGAGCATTCTCACCAACGTTGCGGCCATGGCCGCCCTTCAGACCCTGCGCTCCATCGGCTCCAACCTCGAAGAGACCCAGGCGCACGTTTCCTCGGGCCTGCGCGTCGGTAGCGCCGCCGACAACGCCGCCTACTGGTCGATCGCCACCACGATGCGCTCCGACAACATGGCGCTTTCCGCCGTCCAGGACGCCCTCGGCCTCGGTGCCGCCAAGGTCGACACCGCCTATGCCGGTATGAATTCCGCGATCGAGGTGGTCAAGGAGATCAAGGCCAAGCTCGTCGCCGCCACGGAAGACGGCGTCGACAAGAACAAGATCCAGGAAGAAATCAACCAGCTCAAGGACCAGCTGACGAGCATAGCCCAGGCCGCCTCCTTCTCCGGCGAGAACTGGCTGCAGGCCGACCTCAGCGGCGGCTCGGTCGACAAGTCCGTCGTCGGCTCCTTCGTCCGCAGCGACAGCGGCTCGGTCTCGGTCAAGAAGATCAACTACACGCTCGACACCGGCAACGTCCTGTTCGACACCGTCGGCAACACCGGCATCCTCGACAAGGTCTACAACGTCTCGCAGAAGAGCATCACGGTTGCGGTCAACACCGACGGCGTGACCTCCCAGCAGACGGTCGCGGCCTACTCGATCGACGAGCTGATCGCCGCCGGCGCGAACTTCACCACCAACACGGTCGGCGGCGTCACGACGCAGCTCGCCGAAGCCACCGCGACGGCGGGCCAGGTGACGGCCGGCCAGTTCTTCGTGCAGGTCAACACCGACACCTGGGTTCGTGCGACGGACGTGACGGGCACGGGCCAGGAGGCCCTGCACGACGAGGGCGGCGTCTACTACGGCGTCGACACGACTGCCGCTCCGGCCGCCAACGTCGCCGCGCCGACCTCCGTCGCCAACATCAACATCGTCGGCCTGACGAACACGCAGCTCGACGCGCTGATCTCCGGCGTCGACAAGGCGCTGAGCGACATGACCAGTGCGGCCGCCGACCTCGGCTCGATCGGCATGCGCATCGACCTGCAGGACGAGTTCGTCTCGAACCTGAGTTCGGCCATCGACAAGGGCGTCGGCCGCCTCGTGGATGCCGACCTCAACGAGGAATCGACCCGCCTGAAGGCCCTGCAGACCCAGCAGCAGCTCGCCATCCAGTCGCTGTCGATCGCCAATTCGTCCTCGGAAAACATCCTGTCGCTCTTCCGTTAATCGACAGGCGGGGCGGGCGCCCGGCGCCCGCTTTCCTCCGTCCGGCAACAGAGCCGCCGTTCCGCATGGGACGGCGGCTTTCGCGTTTTCGCCGGCCCGGTCCGGCGGAACGGCCAGATCTGGCCATCGGATCTTTGCGATTTCTTCACATTTGTTGACGAGCCGCCGACGGCGTTAACCATTTGTTAACCATTCGGCCTTAACCAATTGTTAAGAACGATGGTCTGGTGCCCAGGGCAAACGAGCGGCACCAGGCGCATGACGCCGCTCCGTCGTTACCGGTCTCTCCACTCCGGCATGCCCTCGACACGTCCATCAAGGCCATTGCCAATGACCAGCATCCTGACCAACGCCGCCGCGATGGCGGCGCTCCAGACACTTCGTGCCATCGATAACGGGCTGGAAACCACGCAGGCGCGCGTGTCGTCCGGCATGCGCGTCGAAACCGCCGCCGACAA
Source organism: Shinella pollutisoli (assembly GCF_024609765.1). Lineage (GTDB taxonomy): Bacteria > Pseudomonadota > Alphaproteobacteria > Rhizobiales > Rhizobiaceae > Shinella > Shinella pollutisoli. The sequence goes on along the minus strand of NZ_JANFDG010000018.1, from coordinate 82,983 downwards.
CGCCGCCTACTGGTCGATCGCCACCACCATGCGCTCCGACAACCGCGCGCTCTCCACCGTCGCCGATGCGCTCGGCCTCGGCGCGGCCAAGGTGGACACGGCCTATACCGCGCTCGAGAACGTCATCGACGTGATGAGCGAGATCAAGGCCAAGCTGGTGGCGGCCCGCGAGCCGGGCGTCGACAAGACCAAGATCAACGACGAGCTCCGGGAGCTCAAGAGCCAGCTTCTCTCGGCCGCCCAGTCGGCCTCGTTCTCGGGCGAGAACTGGCTCTACAACTCGAACCTCTCGCCGCTCGGCACCAAGTCCGTGGTCGCCTCCTTCGTGCGCAGCGCCAACGGCAACGTCTCGGTCGCCACGCTCGACTTCAACACCGCGAATTCCGTCCTGGTCGACATCAAGGATCCGAGCCGCGGCTATCTCACGAAAGCCATCGACGCCGACCTGCTCCAGGAGACGCCGACGGCCACGCCGCGCTACTACCACCTCATCGTGGCGCCCGGATCGACCGCGCCGGCCTCCAGCACCGAGATCGTGATCGACGGCAGCACGACCTACGAGGCGCTCGACGACATGATCAGCGTCGTCGACAACCTCACCAAGCAGCTCACCAACGCCGCCTCCACGCTCGGCGCGATCACCAAGCGGATCGAGATGCAGGAAAGCTTCGTCGCGACCCTCAACGACGTGATCGACAAGGGCATCGGCCGCCTCGTGGACGCCGACATGAACGAGGAATCGACCCGCCTCAAGGCGCTGCAGACCCAGCAGCAGCTCGGCATCCAGTCGCTCTCGATCGCCAACTCGAGCGCCGAGAACATCCTTCAGCTCTTCCGCCAGTAAGGCGGAGGGCTTTGCGAACCCGTCCGGCCGTTGGTCATCGGCCGGGCGAGGCGCGTCGGACCGCACGATTTGCCCTGGTGCGGTCCGACGCCTCATCTTCACCCTCGCACAAGTTTGGCCGCCTAGGGTCGGGAACACGATCAGGACGATCGCGCGCCGCTCGAAGGCAGGTGGCGGATGTTTCCAGGAGGCAGGTCAACGGTGGTGTCGGTTTCCAGCATGTCCCAGAGCGAAGATCGAATCGGTCCGTGCGCCCGGCGCCGGCCCGCGTCTGCATCCGGGCGGAGAGAGCCGGCATGAGCGTGCAACTGGCCCGCTACCTCAAGGATTTCGGTGCGCCGCCGCGGGCGGCGCCGCTGTTCCGGCAGCCCGCCTTCTCCGAGGACGAGGCCGGCGTCGGGGACGCCGAGCCCATGCCGCCGGCGCCGCCGCCCGTCGACGTGGCGGCGGAGCGCGCGGAGGCGTTCGCCGAGGGACGTGCGGAGGCCGAGGCCGAGCTTGCGGCCCGCCACGCGGCCGAGATCGCCGCGCGCGACGAGGCGCATGCGGCCGAGCTTGCGGCGCTGAAGGAACGCTTCGAGGCGGACTACGCGAGAGCGCTCGCCGAACGCTTCTCCACGATGGCGGCGGAGGCCGCCGATATCGTCGCCGCGCAGGTGGCGCCGGTGCTGGCGCCGCTGTTGAACGACGCGCTGACGGCGCGCGCCGTCGCCGACCTCGCGAAGATGGTCGCCGAGGGCCTGCAGGCGGGCGAGGCCATGACGATCACGGTGAAGGGGCCCGCAAGCCTCTTCGAGCAGTTGAAGTCGCATTTCGCCGCGCCGGCGCCCGTCTTACGGCACGTCGAGATGCAGGATGTCGATCTGACGGTGGAGTTCGGCGAAACCGTCCTGGTAACACGGATGGCGGCCTGGGCTGACACCGTGCGCAAGGTGCTTGCATGAGCGAAGGCGAAAACCACCATCACGGCAAGAACGAGATCATCATCGTCAAGCGCCATGGCGACCACGACGGCGACCACCATTCGGCCGCCTGGAAGATCGCCTATGCCGACTTCATGACGGCGATGATGGCGTTCTTCCTCGTGATGTGGCTCGTCAACGCCGCGAACGAGGAGACCAAGGCCTCTGTCGCCTCCTATTTCAACCCGATCAAGCTGACCGACGACAAGCCGGCCGACCGCTCCGTCAAGAAGCCGGCCAACAGCGCCGAAGGCGAGGCGACGCAGGACAAGTCGAAGGAGGCCGGCCAGCAGCAGGCGAGCGGCAACGGCGCCGAGAAGGGCAGGGACGAGAGCACGTCCGCGGGCGAGGAAACGCAGTACTCCGAGGCCAATTTCTTCGAGAACCCCTATTCCGTCCTCTCCGAGATCGCGCAGGAGGTCGGCCAGCAGGCGAACGTCAGCGCCAAGGGCGAGGGAGGCGCGGACAATTCCGGCCCGGCGACGGGCGCGAGCGGCGGCGAGGCCTATCGCGATCCCTTCGATCCGGACTTCTGGACCCAGCAGGTCGAGATCTCCCAGGCGACGGACGTCGGCAGCGAGGCGAAGGCGAGGGACGAGAAGGCCGCGCAGGAGAAGGCGGACGCCGAGAAGGCCGCAGCGCAGCAGGCTGCGACGGAACAGGCCGCCGCCGAGGCGGCCAAGAGCCGGGAGGAGAAGGACGCGAACGAGCTGAAGCAGCAGATCGCCAAGGAGATCGGCGCGCTCGGCAAGCTCGCCGAGGGGCTCAGCGTCACGCCGGCGGAGGGCGGCCTGCTCGTCAGCCTCACCGACCAGCTCGACACGCCGATGTTCAACGTCGGCTCGGCCCTGCCCAAGCGCGAGATGGTGCTGGCCATGGAGAAGATCGGCCGCATCCTCGAGAGCCGGCCGGGCGCCGTCGCCATCCGCGGCCATACCGACGGGCGCCCCTTCGCGGGCGGCAAGAACGACAACTGGCGCCTGTCGATGGATCGCGCCCAGAGCGCCTATTACATGCTGGTGCGCGGCGGGCTGGACGAGTCCCGCGTCAGCCAGGTGAGCGGCTTCGCCGACCGCCTCCTCAAGGTGCCGGGCGATCCGATGGCGGATGCGAACCGCCGCATCGAGATCCTCATCCAGTCCGAGGGCGGCTGACGACCATGGCCTTGCTCCGGCGTCTTCTTTCGGTGGGTACGGCGGCCTGGGCGGTGCTCGCGGTCGCGGCGCCGGCCTGCGCCCAGGACATGGACGATCTCGCCCCCTACAAGATGATCCGCTCCCTGCAATACGTGCAGGACACGGTGGCGATCGGCGACCATTCGGCGATGGAGATGCAGCGCTTCCTGCTGGAGACCATCGACAACCGCCTGCGCACAGCCGACCCGTCGATCTTCGACGATCCGCGCAACGTCGATGCGGCCCTGGTCTATGCGATGAGCGGCGGCAACCCGGAGACGCTGGAGATGCTGATCGCCAACGACGTCGACGGCCATTTCGACCCGCGCCTGACCGACGCCCTGCGCAGCTATCTCGGCGGCCGCGGCACGCAGAGCGTGAAGTCGCTCGCCGAAATCTTCCCGGAATACAAGCGCTCGCGCATCGGTCCCTATCTCGCGCTCGTCTCCGCCAATTCGGTGCTGCGCAAGGACCCGGCGCTGGCGCTCGGCTATTTCGACTGGGCCCGGCTGACGGCGCCCGGCACGATCGTCGAGGAGGCGGCGCTGCGCCGCTCCATCCATATCGCGAGCGAGGCGGGCTGGGTCGACAAGAGCATGGCCTATGCCAACCGCTATGCGCGCCGCTACCTGCGCTCGCCCTATGCCAGCCAGTTTGCCGACCTCTTCGTCAAGCTCGCCGTCGACCATTTCGACGCCATCGCCGAGGACGACATCCTGGAGGTCCTCTCCTTCATGGACGTGCCGCGCCAGCGCGAGGTCTACCTGCGCATGGCCCGGCTTGCGGCGATCTCCGGCAAGAACCGCCTCGCCGCGCTTGCCGCCGACCGCGCGCAGGCGCTGGCCGGCGACGGTGAGAGCGTGCCGAAGGTGCTCGCCGACCTCTATGCCGGCCTCGCGTCGGTACCGTCCGGCGACGTCGCCGACGCGATGCAGGCGATCATCGCCATTCCCGACGACAAGCTGTCGGTCAAGGACCGGGCGCTGAAGGCGGCCGCGCGGGCGGTGGCGGAGGAAGTGCTGCGCATTCCGACGGCAGGGGAGGCGGCGCCCGGCGGCGAGGATGCCTTGACGCCGGCGGACGACCGGGCGGCGCTCGAGGAGCGGATGATGGACCCGCGGGCGGCCGGCGTCGAGGAGGACGCCGCCGCCGCCGGGGCGGAAACGGACACGCAGGAGCAGGCGGGCAAGATCGCCCTCGACCCGGCCTTCGACACGTTCGTCTCGGGCGGGCGCTCGAAGCTCGACGAGATCGACGCTCTTCTGAAAGGAGAAGGCAGTTGAGCAACATCGCAAGCGGCATCGCGGGCCTCGGCCAGAGGGCCGCACCCGCCAAGGGACAGGGCGGCGTCGCCGGCATGGCCGGCGCATCGTCGGACGGCGAGGGTTTCGCCAGCGCCATCGCCAGCGTCTCGGCGCGCAGCGGCGGGCACGGCCGCAAGAGCCTGCCCGTCGACATCGCCGGCGACGAACGGTTTGCGGCCGACGCTGCGAACCCGGCGGCGCGCGTCAAGCTCGCCCGGATACCGGACGCCGTGCGCAAGCCCGAGCCCGGCGTCGCGGAGGCTTCGCCGGATGCGAAGAGCCTCGCCGCCGCGGCGAGCGCGAAGGGAGCGACCTCGCACGGGGTCGGCCGCCGCGAGGACCGCACGGACGAGACCGCCGAGGAGGAGGTGCCGATCGAGGGCGCCGAGGTCGGCGAGGCGCCGCAGGCGGCGGCGGACACGGATGTCGGCAATCTGCTTGCGATGCTGGCTGCACGCGGCGGGCCGCAGGATGCGGGCACGCCCGTGGCGGCGCGCGACGGCGGCCGCAAATCCGGCCGCCAGGACGTGCAGGCCGACGCCGTCGGCAAGCGGGCGGAAGCCGGTGTGAGGCCGGAGAATGCCGGCCAGGCCGCGGCGCAGGATCTTCCCGAGACGGACACGCCTCCGTCCGACGCCGACCAGCTCTTCCGGCTCGTCCGTTCGGACGGCAAGGGCAAGGATGTCGACATCCGGATTTCCGCCGACGGCGAACGCACCGCGCTGAAGGACGCCAATCCCACCGGACCGAAGGGCGAGACGGTGACCGTGGTCGATGCCCGGCGCTATATCGGTCTTGCCCAGAGCGGCAATTCGGGGGCCGTGACGGCGGCGATCGCGCAGGATCCGGAATGGGCGTCCTCGCTGAGCGCCACGGGCGATCTTATGCGCTCCCACGCCGGCACGACGGGCGGCGTCGTCAACACGCTGAAGATCCAGATGAACCCCGTCGAGCTGGGCATGGTGACGGCGACGCTGCGCCTCCACGGCGACGAGCTGGTCGTGTCCCTGCAGGTGGAGACGGGCGAGGCCTATCGCCAGCTCAGCGACGACCAGGACGCCATCGTCAAGGCGCTGCGCGGGCACGGCTTCGCGGTCGACCAGGTGAGCGTCCAGCTTGCTCCGGTGGACCGGAGCGCCTCGTCGCAGCAGCAGGGCGACGGACAGTTCCAGCAGCAGTTCTCCAGCCAGCCGCAGGCCCGTGAGGGCGACGGCGGCCGCCGCGACGGCGCGGGGCAGGGAGGCGATAATCTCGCAGGCGAAGGATCGACCCATGAGGACAGCACGGCGGACGGCGCTTCCGGCGCTTCTGGCAACCAGTCTCTGCGCACTGGCGGCGTCTATCTCTGACGGGCGGGCCAGCACAGGCGTGTGCGAGCGGGAAATCCTGTCGGCGGCGGCGAAGTACAACGTGCCCGCCGGCATCCTCTATTCGGTCGGCCTCACCGAGACCGGCAAGAAGGGGTCGCTGCAGCCCTATGCCATGAACATCGAGGGCAAGGCCTTCTTCGGTCGCGACCGGCAGGAGACGCTGCAGGTGTTCCAGGCGGCGCGCGCGCGGGGCGCCAAGCTGATCGACCTCGGCTGCATGCAGATCAACCATCATTTCCACGGCGACCAGTTCACCTCGCCGGCCGAGATGCTGGACCCCCGCAAGAACGTCGAATACGCCGCGGCCTTCCTCGCCCGGCTCCATGCGCGACATGAAACATGGACGATGGCCGTCGCGCGCTATCACGCAGGTCCCAACAACGACCCGGCGCAGAAGCGCTACGTCTGCCGCGTGATCGCAAATCTCGTCGCCACGGGCTATGGGAACTGGACCGCGAACGCCAAGGCGTTCTGCCGATAATTCAATCTGAGATTGCTTTCCAACGGATGCTTCAGCCCGGCTGCGCAATGTGGCCGGATTGCGTCCCGATTTGGCATGGCAAGCGAGAGCGTTAATAATTATTAACTTTTCCACCGAAAATTTGTGCCTATCGGTCGGGATGCCTACTATATATAGATCAAATCGGCACACATTCCTTAATCAACTGTTAAATTCAGCCAGTTATTTTCTCTAGTTGCTGGTGATTCGCCCCCTTCGTACCTCTCGTTCAACGAGGCGCCACACTGATTCGGAGGCGGACGAATGATCGTAGTGGTTGATGAGCGCGAGCTCGTGAAAGACGGCTATACTTCTCTTTTTGGTCGCGAGGGCGTGCCCTCGACGGGGTTCGATCCCCATGAATTCGGCGAGTGGGTGAATACCGCCGCCGATTCGGACATCGATGCGGTCGAGGCGTTCCTGATCGGCCAGGGCCAGTTCAGCATGGAGCTGCCGCGCGCGATCCGCGACCGGTCGCAGGCCCCGGTGATCGCGGTCAGCGACACCCCTTCCCTGGAGACGACGCTCGCCTTCTTCGACAGCGGCGTCGACGACGTGGTCCGCAAGCCGGTCCACCCCCGCGAAATCCTGGCCCGTGCGGCGGCCATCCGGCGGCGCCTGAAGGCGCTCGCCAACCACACCGACATCGGCCCGATCCGCGTCTTCTCGGATGGCCGCGATCCGGAGATCGAGGGCGAGGTCTTCCCCCTGCCGCGCCGCGAGCGCCGCATCCTGGAATACCTGGTCGCCAACCGCGGCCGGCGCCTCTCCAAGACCCAGATCTTCAACGCGATCTACGGCATCTTCGACGAGGACGTCGAGGAGAACGTGGTGGAAAGCCACATCAGCAAGCTGCGCAAGAAGCTGCGCAAGAAGCTCGGCTTCGATCCGATCGATTCCAAGCGCTTCCTCGGCTACTGCATCGACTGGCAGGGCTGAGACGGCAGACGGAGCTGGCTGCCGGCAGGCGGACCCCGGCAGCCAGCTTCACGCAAGGCCCGTCCCATAGGGTCCAAGTCACGAGACGAACGGGGAAACGACATGAGCCTCTATGGAACGATGAGAACGGGTGTTTCCGGCATGAACGCGCAGGCCAACCGCCTGAGCACCGTGGCCGACAACATCGCCAACGCGAACACGACGGGCTACAAGAAGGCTTCGACCCAGTTCTCCTCGCTGATCCTGCCGACCACGGGCGGCGCCTACAATTCCGGCGGCGTCACCACGGATGTGCGCTACTCCATCTCCTCCCAGGGCACCTTCACCTACACGACCTCGGCGACGGACCTCGCGATCAACGGCAAGGGGTTCTTCATCGTCCAGGGCTCGGACGGCATGCAGTACATGACCCGCGCCGGCGCCTTCACCAAGACGGACGAGGGCGCGCTGCGCAACTCGGCCGGCTTCACCCTGATGGGCTACGAATATTCCTCGACCGACGATCCGACGATCGTCGTCAACGGCTTCGACGGCCTGACGGAGATCAACCTTTCCTCCGGCTCGCTGAACGCCACGGCCTCGACCGCGGGCGCGCTCGACGTGAACCTGCCCTCGAACGAGGCCGTCGGCTACACCAAGCCCACCTCGCTCGTCGCCTATGACAGCCAGGGCAACACCCGCCTGATCGAGTTCACCTATACCAAGACGGCGGACAACGTCTGGACGGTCCAGGCGAGCTACAACGGCACCCCCTACGGCCCCTCGACCACCATGACCTTCAACGCCGCCGGCAAGCTGACGCCCTCGGCGCTGAGCGTCACCCTGCCGGTTCAGAACATCAACGGCGCCACCCTCGGGCCGCTGACGATCGACATGAGCGGCTCGACTCAGCTCGGCTCGCCCTTCGACGTCTCCAACGGCAAGATCAACGGCAACGCCGCGAGCAAGGTGACGGGCTACGAGATCAGCGACGACGGCATCGTCTACCTGAAATACGACAACAGCGAGCTGGTGCCGAAGTACCGCATCGCCATGGCCTCGGTGCAGAGCCCCGACAACCTCAAGCCGCTGCCGGGCAACGTCTATTCGCAGAGCGCCGATTCGGGCGTCGTCGTCATGGGCTACGCGGGCTCCAGCGGCTACGGCACGATCATCTCCGGCGCGCTCGAGGACTCCAACGTCGACATCGCCGAGGAGCTGACGAGCATGATCGAGTCGCAGCGCAACTACACCGCCAACTCGAAGGTCTTCCAGACGGGTTCCGAACTGATGGAAGTCCTCGTCAACCTCAAGAGATAAGGCGGCCTGAACCCGCGCATACGAGAGTTAGGTACATCCGATGTCGCTTTCAGCAGCAATGAAGACTGCTCAGTCGAGTTTCTCCAACGTGGGCCTGCAGACGGCCGTCGCGTCGAAGAACATTGCGAACGCAAGCGACACCGCCTATGCGCGCCGCGCGGCGATCCTGATCACCGCCGGCTCGGGCGCCACGGTCGTGGAAACCCAGCGCGCGCAGAACGAGGCGCTGCTGAAGCAGAACCTGCTCTCCATCTCCAAGTCCCATGCGCAGGACACGCTGCTCGGCGGGCTGACGCGGATCAAGATGATGCTCGGCGGCGAGGACTACGAGCTCGCCCCGGCCACCTATCTCGCCAAGCTGCGCGACAATCTCCAGACCTTCGCCGACAAGCCGAACGAGGTCTCGCTCGCCGAGACGGTCGTGGCCGACGCCGTCGACGTCGCCAATTCGCTGAACGCCACGTCGATCGCCGTCCAGAAGCTGCGCGCGGAAGCCGACGCCGACATCGCCACCTCGGTCAACGAGCTCAACCGCCTGCTGCAGGAATTCCAGACCTACAACGACAAGGTCCGGGTCGGCACGGCCGCCGGCAACGACGTCAACGACGCGCTCGACCAGCGCGACAAGCTGCTCACCCAGATCTCGGCGCTCGTCGGCGTCAGCGCGCTGAAGCGCCCGAACAACGACCTGGCGCTCTATACCAGCGACGGCACCGTCCTGTTCGAGACCGTGCCGCGCTCGGTCACCTTCGTGCCGACCAACACCTACACGGCCGCCGTCACCGGCAACCAGGTCTATATCGACGGCGTCGCCGTCCAGGCCGGCGCGGGCGGCAACACCAGCGCCCAGGGGTCGATCGCCGCGCTTCTCCAGATCCGCGACAACGTCGCCCCCACCTTCCAGAACCAGCTCGACGAGATCGCCCGCGGCATCATCGGCATGTTCTCGGAAAGCGTCGAGACGCCGCCGGCATCCGGCACCTTCGTCGACACCGACGGCCTCTTCGTGCGCAACGGCATGGCCGCGCTCACCGATCCCGGCCTCGCCGCGGTGATCAAGGTCAACCCGGCCGTCATCACCGCGCAGGGCGGCGAGCCGATGAAGCTGCGCGACGGCATCTACATCAACGCCAATCCGGCGAACGATGCCAGCTTCTCGGTCCTCCTCAACAAGTATTCGGCCGGCTTCGAGCAGACGCGCACGTTCGACACGGACGCGGCGATCGACACGAGCACGTCCATCCTCGCCTTCAGCACGGCCTCCATCGGCTGGGTAGAGCAGTTGCGCAGCGCGGCGACGACCGCCAGCGACGACAAGGCGGCGCTGCTCGGCCGCACGCAGGAGGCCCTTCTGAACGTAACCGCCGTCAGCCTGGACGAGGAGCTGGCACTGCTCCTCGACCTGGAGCAGTCCTACAAGGCGTCGGCGAAACTGGTGGCGGCGGTCGATGAGATGATCGCGGCCCTTCTCTCGGCAGCGAGCTAAGTTATGAAGACTTCATTCGTTTCGAACATGTCCCTTCAGAATACCCTGCGCCTCACCGTGGCGAAGGCGCAGGGCGAACTGCTGAAGCTGCAGGAGGAGACCGTCACCGGCCGCCATGCCGATGTCGGCGCGGTGCTCGGCGCCAAGACGGCGCGCACGCTGAACCTGCACCGCGACCTGCAGCGCATGGAATCGCTGAAGAGCACCAACGCGCTGACGACGCAGCGCCTCGCGGCCTCCCAGGCGGCGCTCGACCAGATCTCGGAAGCCGGCAATTCGGCGATGGAGGTGCTGATCGCGCTTTCCGGCATGACCTCCGGCGACCAGCTTGCGCTCGCCCGCGACAATATCGGCGACGCGCTCTCGACCTTCACGGCGGCGGCGAACACGTCGTTCTCCGGCGAGTACCTGTTCGCCGGCATCAACTCGGACGTGACGCCGATCAGCGACTATCTTGCCGGACCGCCGCTGTCGGCCGGACGCCAGGCCTTCCAGGATGCCTTCGACGCCTTCATGCTGGCCGAGGGCTATACGTCCGCCGAGGAGATCACGCCGGACAGGATGGAGAGCTTCATCGCCTCCTTCTCCACCGCCTTCGAGGCGGACTGGGAAACGGACTGGTCCAGCGCCTCCAACGAGAACATGCAGAGCCGGATCAGCGCGTCCGAGACCGTGCAGAGCTCGACCAACGCGAACACGGCCGGCATGCGCAAGATGGCGCTCGGCCTGGTGATCGGCTACGAGCTGCTGACGCTCGGCCTGACCGAAAGCACGCGCAAGGTCGTCACCGATACGTCCATCGACTACATGGGCCAGGCGATTTCCGGCATCGATTCCGAGCGCAGCAAGCTCGGCATCTCGCAGGCGCGCGTCAAGCAGGCCAACACCTCGCTCGATGCCCAGATCACGATCCTGTCGAAAAGCATCAAGGACATGGAATCCATCGACACCTACGAGGCGGCGACGCGCGTCACCACGCTCGAATCGCAGCTGTCGCTCGCCTATACGCTCACCTCGCGGATCCAGAACCTGAGCCTGCTGAACTACCTCTGATGAACCAGAGGGTACGGACACACATGAAGGATGTCTGAATGTACCAGTTTTCATATGCCGAGATCATGGAGGATGGCACGGCGATCTCGAAGGATCGGGAGCGGCAGGTTCTCGATCGCTCCATCGCGCTTCTGAAAGCGGCGATGAACGAGCCGGAAGGCACCTACGGGAAGGATACCGTCGAGGCCGTCTATTTCACCCGCCGGGTCTGGATACGTTTCATCGAGGATCTCGGACATCCGGAAAACCAGCTCGATGAGGAGCTGCGCGCCAACCTCATCTCCATCGCGATCTGGGTGCTCAAGGAAATCGAGAAGATCCGCAGGCGCGAATCCACGAATTTCCAGGGCATCATCGACATCACCACCATCATCAAGGATGGCATCAAATGAAAAGCACGCTGCGTATATCGCTGAAGTCCGGTGAGCGCATTTTCGTCAACGGCGCGGTTCTGAGGGTCGACCGCAAGGTCGCGATCGAATTCCTGAACGACGTCACCTTCCTGCTGGAAAACCACGTTCTCCAGCCCGAGCAGGCGACGACGCCGCTGCGGCAGCTCTATTTCATCGCGCAGATGTCGCTGATCAATCCGGAAGGGGCGGAGCATTCCAACGCGCTCTTCCGCAAGTCGATCCTGATGCTGCTCACCTGCTTCAAGAACGAGGAAGTGCTGGCCGAGCTGAAGCGCGTCGACGGCCTGGTGACGCAGGGCCGCGCCTTCGAGGCGCTGAAGGCGATCCGCGCGCTCTACCCGATCGAGGACCGCATCCTCAACAACCACGAGATCGCCCCGGCGACCATCGAGCAGATTCGCAAGGAGATCGCCCCGTGGTGACACCCGTCTCGGCCACTACCCAGAACACGTCCTACACGCCGACGGTCTCGGCCACCGATTCGGACGGCGACGCCAAGTCGGCGACGCTGAACTACGAGAGCTTCCTCAAGCTGCTCGTGGCGCAGATGAAGAACCAGGACCCGACCGAGCCGATGGACGCGGCCCAGCAGATGGCGCAGCTTGCGACCTTCTCGCAGGTCGAGCAGACCATCAAGACCAACAAGAACCTCGAAAGCCTGCTGCAGCGCACGTCGCTCCAGGAAGCCAATTCCGTGATCGGCCGCACCATCACCAGCGAGGACGGCAAGCTTTCTGGCGTCGTCAAGGAAGTGACGCTATATACGGACGGTATCGTGGCAACGCTTGAGTCGGGCGAAAAGATCGTCGTCGGCCCGGGCGTGAAGGTGAGCTGACCATCCGTGAATGAGGCCGACGCCCTCGACATCGCCCAAGCGGCCATCTGGACGGTGATCGTCGCCGCCGGGCCGGCCGTGCTCGCGGCGATGGTCGTCGGCGTCGCCATCGCCTTCATCCAGGCGCTGACCCAGGTGCAGGAGATGACCCTCACCTTCGTCCCGAAAATCCTGGCGATCATGGTGACGATCGCCATTTCCGCGCCCTTCATCGGCGCCCAGATCTCGATCTTCACCAACATCGTCTTCTCGCGCATCGAAAGCGGCTTCTAGCCGTCGTCCTCCCATCCTCGCGCAAGCTTCGTCCTGTAGGCTTCGGATCGAATGGGCGAGGCGCATGGTGCCCCGCCGCCTCTCATGACGAGACGGGAAGACATCCAGATGGCGCAGGTACCGGCAATCAATCTTCCGAAGGTGAGTCCCAGCGGCCGCGACATCGCGTTCGCCGTTGGCATCCTGACGATCCTGTCGATCCTGTTCCTGCCGATCCCGGTCTTCATGATCGACATCGGGCTCGCCTTCTCCATCGCGTTCTCCGTGCTCATCCTGATGGTCTCGCTGTGGATCCAGCGGCCGCTCGACTTCTCGTCCTTCCCGACGGTGCTGCTGATCGCGACGATGATCCGGCTCGCGCTCAACATCGCCACGACCCGCGTGATCCTCTCGCACGGCAACGAGGGCCACGATGCGGCGGGCGGCGTGATCGCGGGCTTCGCGAGCCTCGTCATGTCCGGCGACTTCGTCATCGGTCTCATCGTCTTCATGATCCTCATCGTGGTGAACTTCATCGTCATCACCAAGGGTGCGACGCGTATCGCCGAGGTCGGCGCGCGCTTCACCCTCGATGCGATCCCCGGCAAGCAGATGTCGATCGACGCCGACCTGTCGGCCGGCCTCATCGACGAGAAGCAGGCGCAGCACCGCCGCCGCGAGCTGGAGGAGGAGAGCTCCTTCTTCGGCTCGATGGACGGTGCCTCGAAATTCGTGCGCGGCGATGCCATCGCCGGCCTGATCATCACCGCCATCAACATCTTCGGCGGCATCATCATCGGTTACTTCCGCCACGGCATGGAGCTCTCGGAAGCCGCCGACGTCTTCGTCAAGCTCTCCGTCGGCGACGGCCTCGTCTCGCAGATCCCGGCGCTGATCGTGTCGCTCGCCGCCGGCCTCATCGTCTCGCGCGGCGGCACCGCCGGCTCCACCGACCAGGCGGTCGTCAACCAGCTCTCCGGCTACCCGCGCGCGCTCCTGGTCGCCGCCGCCCTGATGATCCTGCTGGCGCTGATGCCGGGCCTGCCCTTCCTGCCCTTCATGGTGCTCGGCGGCGTCATGGCCTTCGGCTCCTGGATCATCCCGCGCCGCGCCGAGGAGGAAATCCGCGCCCGCCGCGAGGAGGAGGCCAAGCAGGTCCAGCAGACCCGCGAGCAGGAGAAGGATTCGGTCAAGTCGGTGCTGAAGACCGCGGAGATCGAGCTTCTGCTCGGCAAGCAGGTCTCCACGCGCCTGCTCGGCGCCCACCAGGAGCTCGCCTTCCGCGTCGGCAAGATGCGCAAGAAGTTCGCGATGCAGTACGGCTTCGTCGTGCCGGAGATCAAGGTGTCGGACGACATCGCCATCCCGGACAAGTCCTACCAGATCCGCATCCACGGCACGACGGTCGCCTCGAACGTCGTGCGCGTCGGCGAGGTGATGGTGGTGACGGGCGGCGGGCGCAAGCCGAGCGTGCCGGGCGACGACATCCGCGAGCCCGCCTTCGGCATGCCGGCCGTGTCGATCCTCGAGGCCTTCGCCGACGACCTCCGGCGCGAGGGCTTCCACCCGATCGACAACGTCTCGGTGGTGCTGACGCACCTTTCCGAGGTGATCCGCAACAACCTGCCGCAGCTTCTCTCCTACAAGGACGTGAAGGTGCTGATCGACCGCCTCGATCCGGAATACCGCAAGCTCGCCGACGAGATCTGCTCCTCGCACATGTCCTATTCCGGCCTGCAGGCGGTGCTGAAGCTGCTGCTCGCCGAGCGCGTCTCGATCCGCAACCTGCACCTCATCCTCGAAGCCGTCGCCGAGCTCGCGCCCCATGTGCGCAAGACCGAGCAGATCGTCGAGCACGTGCGCATCCGCATGGCCCAGCAGATCTGCGGCGACCTTGCCGAGAACGGCGTGCTGCCGGTGCTGCGCCTCGGCAACAAGTGGGACATGGTGTTCCACCAGGCCCTCAAGCGCGACTCCAAGGGCGAGATCGTCGAGTTCGACATCGATCCGCGCCAGCTGGAGGAGTTCTCCGAGCAGGCGACCCGGGTCATCCGCGAGTTTCTCGACCGCGGCACGCCGTTTGTGCTGGTCACGTCGCCCGAATCGCGCACTTATGTGCGCATGATCATCGAGCGCCTCTTCGCCACATTGCCGGTCCTCTCGCACGTCGAGCTCGCCAAGGGCATCGAGATCCGGATCCTCGGGTCGATCTCGTGATCGAGGACCCGCAGGGCACGGTGCTGGCGCTGTTTGCCGCCTTCTGCCGTGTCGGCGGGTGCTTCATGCTCCTGCCGGGCTTCTCCTCGGCGCGCCTGCCCATGCAGATACGGCTGTTCCTCGCGGTCGCCGTCTCGATGGCCGTCCTGCCGATCATGTGGGACACGATCCATCCGCGCGTCTCGGGTCCGGCCGCCAGCTACGTGTCGCTCATCGTCTTCGAGACGCTGACCGGCGCGGTGATCGGCCTGATCGCGCGCTACTACGTGCTCGGCCTGCAATTCGCCGGCACGGCGCTGACGATGATGATGGGCTTCAACTCGCCGCCGACGCAGGACGTGCTCGAGGACGCGGCGGAGAACCAGCTGACCAACCTCGTCTCCTTCGCGGGCCTGCTACTGCTGTTCCTCCTGGATTTCCATCATTTCATCGTGCGGGCGCTCGTCGATTCCTACAGCGTCATGCCGCTCGGCGCGGGCTTCAATCCGCAGAGCGCGCTGATCACGCTCACCGACACGCTGGCGCAGACCTTCATGATCATGCTCAGACTGGCGAGCCCCTTCATCCTCTACGGCCTGATCTTCAACATTGCCATCGGCCTGATCAACAAGCTCGCGCCGCAGATCCCGATCTACTTCATCTCGCTGCCGTTCCTCATCATCGGCGGCCTCTTCCTTCTCTATTTCGGGATATCGTCGATGCTGGAAATCTTCGCCAACGGCTTCCTGCCGGTCTTCCGGGGAGAGTGAGGGCATGGAGAAGAGCCGGTCGCAGAAGCTCAAGCGCCTCGTCACCGTCCAGCGCCATCTGGAGAAGATGGCGGAGATCGATCTTGCCGGCACGACGCGCCAGCGCCAGGAGGTCGCCGAATCGATGGACGCGGTGGTCGACGCGCTCAATTCGCTCGACCCGGTGCACCGCGGCTTCTCGCGCATCTATTCCGGCCAGTTCAGCCGCCTGCAGCAGACCGACCAGATGCTGGCCAACGTCCAGCAGATGCACGAGATGCGCGTCGTGCGCGAGCGCACCAAGGGCGATCGCATGGAGGATCGCATGCGCGAGGCGCGCGAGGCGGAAGACCGAGAGGCGGCCGACACCTCCATCTACGACCTGATCGACCAGCATATCGCCTACAAGCAGCCGGACGACTGAGGCGCACTCCAACGCACTGGAAGATAACGGCTATTCCCTCCGCGGCGCGAAGCTTGCGCCGCGATGGATCGGACGGGTGCCGATGTGAAGCCCCGCCCTTCGCCACCAGCCTCCCGTAAGGTTGAACGGCGATAGTCGCATCGAGACGATGACGGTGTCTGCCGAGCGAACCGCGCCGCGGCGCAGCAGACCGGGATGTCCCGAATGGTCATGAGGCCGGCGGACCGCCATGAGGACGGGTCCGGTCGACAGGATTTACCTGAGAGGCTTTGAGACGTGGCAATTTCCCCACCCAGCGACCTGGTGCTCGATGTCGTGCGCGCCGCCGACCCGGCCCAGGTTCAGCAAGCGCAAGCGAAGCTGAAATCGAACAGGGCGGCCTTCGAGGCGACGAGCCTTGCCGAGGCCGGCGCCGGCTTCCAGGCCGCGGTCGGCATCCTCAACCGCGACACGGCCGCAGGCAGCGCCGCCCAGGGCGTCTCCGCGGCCGGCGGCAAGGTTGCGGTTCCCGAGCACCTGCGCAAGTTCGAATCGATGGTGCTGCAGAACTTCGTGAAGTCGATGCTGCCTTCCGACAGCGAGGAGATCTACGGCAAGGGGACCGCGGGCGAGATCTGGCGCGGCATGATGGCCGAGCAGCTCGGCGAGGCGATCGCCAAGGGCGGCGGCATCGGCATCGCCGAGAGCCTGGCGAAAAGCAGCGGCATAGGCGCCGCCTCGCGCGGCGGGGAAGTGCCGACGGACCGCATCGCCACCGGCATGGTCCAGTCGCTCCAGCGCGAAGCCTTCGCCGAGCTGACGCCCGGCATCAAGCAAGACGACAAGAAGTCCTAAGCGGAGAACAACAAAATGGAACAGGCCAACAACGAACTCCGGATCCGCTCCGTCCTCGGGCGGCTCGAAACCATCATCGACAACGAGAACGGCAATATCGGCCAGGATCCCGATTTCGACCTGCCGACCTCCAACGCGCACAAGAGCCGCTGCCTCTACGAGCTGGCGATGCTGACGCGCGACGTGCGGCCGGACGAGGTCCCTGCCACGTTCTCCCAGCAGCTTTCCCGCGTCCGCGAGAAGCTCGCCACCAATGCGCAGCGCGTCTCGGCGCATCTCGAGGCGGTGCGTGAGGTCGTCTCCATCCTGAAGAATGCCGTGCAGGACCTCGAGGCCGACGGCACCTACTCGCAGGAGCAGTTCCGCATGAGCTACCAGCCATGATCAAGCTCATCGGCACCGGCGTCTGGATTCTCGTCGTCACGCTCGCGTCGGTCTTCTTCGCGCTGAAGATGGCCTCCGCGCCGAAGGTCGACACCACGGCGGCCGAACGGGAGGCGGCGCTCGAATTCGTGAGCGGCTACGTCACCACGGTGCCGGTGATCGGCGAGGGCGGCGTCAACGGCTATCTCCTGACGAAGCTCGCCTACAAGGCGAACAAGGAGCTCGCCGCCAAGCAGGTCGTGCCGCTGCCGCAGATGATCACCGACGAGCTCTACACCTTGCTGGTCGGCAAGAAGATGATCGACGTGGCGAGTGCCGGCAGCTTCGACCTCGATGCCTTCCGCGCCACAGTCAAGGAAGGGCTGAACAGGCGCTTCGGCGCGGAGGTCATAGACGAGGTCTTCGTCGAGCAGATTGACTACATCACCACCGCCGCCGTGCAGGACCCCGCGCCGAAGCGCGGCGTCACGATCGCCAAGGGCAAGGTTCCCGTCGAGAAGCCGGCCGAAGGAGGCCACTGACGGGCTGCGGCATGCGGGGTCAGGGGGCGCCGGCCCCCGCCTGCTTGCGCTCGCGCACCGCCGTCCGCCCGTCCGCCATGCCGCTCATCCGGTAGCGCAGGATGTGCCAGAGGAACAGCGGGTTGCCGAAGATGTAGCGCCGCCACAGGCGCTTCGGCTCGTGCACGAGCCTGTGCAGCCATTCGAGCCGCAGCCGGCGAACGCCCTCCGGTGCGCGCGGCATGTCGCCGGCGACGAAGTCGAACAGTGCGCCCACGCTCAGCACCAGGCGCGCATGGCCGGGGCCGACGTGCCGGTCGATCCACTTCTCCTGCTGCGGGCTGCCCATGGCGACGAGCAGGATGTCGGCGTTGACCTCCCGCACCCGCTTCATCACCTCGTCGGATTGCGCCCTGTCGAAGAAGCCGTCGGCGATGGGGAAGAAGGTGTGCCACGGCGCATGGCGCCGGAAATTCTCCGTCGCCCGCTGCAGGGTGTCCTCGCGCGTGCCGATCATCGCCACGCGCATCGGCCGGCTGATATAGGTGAGCAGCGCCGGCACGAAGTCGGTGCCGTTGAGGTTCGCCGGGAACTGCCGGCCGTGGAACAGCCGCGAGGCGATGTCCATGCCGTGCCCGTCGGGAAAGACGACCTGGCGCTCGAGCACCGCGCGGTACTGCGGGTCGCGCATCATCAGGTTGGCGTTGTTGGCGTTGAGGAAGGCGATCACGGTCTGCCCGAACGGCATCGTCGCGACCTCCTCGGCGAAGGCGAAGGCGTCTTCCCAGCGCAGGTCGCAGACCGGCATGCCCAGGATGTCGCGCTGGGAGGCACTGATCGTGTTGCCGGACATCAGGTTCATGAGGGCACGTCCTCGCCACGCGGCGGCGGCGCATGTCGCAGGGTGCCGGAGACGCTCATCGTCCTCGGCGCCGCGCAGTCTGCGGATGGGTTGGGAAAGGGCTTCATGCTGTTTCCGCGATGCTTCTTCTTCCAGGAGCGGTCTACCAACTCCGCCTGAAGGGCCGTTTAAGGAAAAGCCTAGAAGGCCGGCGATCGTCTTGACGTTTCGCTAACCATATTGCCCGGGCAGGGTTGGACGCCCTGGAAAACCGGGATTTCCGACAGGGCCATAGCGCGGTTTCCCTTTGCCGGTGATCAAAAAAACCGCGGCGGCCTGCGTCATAAATGGACGCATGGGGCCGGTTCCGGGGCGTGGCGGCAGGCGACGGCGCTCTCCGCACATGCAAAAGGAAAACGCGCGTTAACGAATGCGGCCGGCCGTCGGCGCTTGAATTTATCCGTTTTGGACAGCATAGGGCGTGGAGAGGCTATCGCGCCGGCCGGATGCGCCGATAGAGTGCGGGCAGTTCATCAGGGAGAGAAATGTGACCACCATTATCGATGGGAAGCAGGTTGCCGCGTCCGTGATCGACGCCGTCAAGGCCGCGACCGTCCAGCTGGAGAAGGAAGCGGGCGTGAAGCCCGGTCTTGCCGTCGTCATCGTCGGCGACGATCCGGCAAGCCACGCCTATGTCTCCTCCAAGAGCAGGATGGCCAAGGAATGCGGCTTCAACTCGATCCAGCACACGCTGCCGGAAGCGACGACGCAGGAAGAGCTCGCCCGTCTCGTCGAAACGCTGAACGAAGACGAGAGCATCCATGGCATCCTCGTCCAGCTCCCCCTGCCCGGGCACCTGAAGTCCGAACCGATCATCCAGTCGATCCGGCCGGAGAAGGACGTCGACGGCCTGCACGTCGTCAACGCCGGCAAGGTGGCGACCGGCGACCTCGACGGCGGTCTCGTCTCCTGCACGCCGGCCGGGGCCATGGTCTTCGTGCGCCGCACCCATGGCGACGACCTCTCCGGCCTCAACGCTGTGGTGATCGGCCGCTCGAACCTCTTCGGCAAGCCGATGTCGGCGCTGCTTCTCGCCGCCAACGCCACGGTGACGACGGCGCACTCGCGCACGAAGGACCTTCCCGCCGTCTGCCGCAACGCCGATATCCTGGTCGCCGCCGTCGGCCGGCCGGAAATGGTCAAGGCCGACTGGGTGAAGCCCGGCGCGACGGTGATCGACGTCGGCATCAACCGCATCAGCGCCGAAGGCAGGTCGCGCCTCGTCGGCGACGTCGCCTTCGAGGAATGCGCGAAGGTGGCGGGCGTCATCACGCCGGTTCCGGGCGGCGTCGGCCCGATGACCATCGCCATGCTGATGGCCAACACCGTGATCGCCGCCTATCGCAAGGCCGGCCGCACGCCGCCGAAATTCTGAGGCGGTTCCGGCAAACGCGCAGCGGCTCTGGTGAGAAAATTTAAGCCGGTTTGCCTGCCGGCGCCGGGCCGGTCGAGGCGCGCACGATGAGGTCGGTCTTCCAGAGCTCCTGCTGCGGCAGGACCTCGAGGTTGAGGATGCCGGCGATCAGCCGCTGGGCGATGCGCTGGCCGGCCGCGCGCAGCGACGAGCGCGTCGTCGTCAGCGGCACGCTGAAATTCTCCGGCCGCAGCATCGGCAGCACGTCGTCATGGGCGATCAGCGAGATGTCCTGGCCGAGCTTCAGGCCCGCCTGATTGATCGCCCGCACCGCGCCGAGCGCCAGCACCGTGCTCGAACACAGGATGGCCGTCGGCGGCGTGTCGAGCCGCAGGAAGCGCTCCATGGCCTGGAAGCCCTGCTCGTCGGTCATGCGCGCGTGATAGATGCATTCTTCCGGCAGGGTCAGGCCGTGCTCGGCGAGCGCCCGCTTCGCGCCCTTCTTGCGGCGCATGGCGAAGGCGAGGTGGTCGGGGCCGTTGATCAGCGCGAAATGGCGGTGGCCGAGCTGGGCGAGCAGGCGCGCCGCATCGTAGAAGGCGCCGGTATTGTCGATGTCGAGGAAGGGATAGTCCGTCGGAACGCCGATCGTGCGGCCGTGCACGACGAAGGGCGTCTTCAGCGATTTCAGCATGGGGATGCGCGGGTCCTTCTCGCGCATGTAGGCGAGGAAGATCGCGTCGACATTGCCGCTCGCCACCAGCTTCCGGCAGGTGGCGGCCTCGTCGTCCGGGTGGCTCGGGTTGATGACGAAATGGAAGTCGTGCTTGACGGCCTCGTCGCCGAGGCCCGCCAGGAACTCGCCGAAATGCACGTCCGAATAGATGCCGTCGGCCGTCGGCATGACGAGGCCGATCGAGCCGGCGCGGCCCGTCGCCAGCCGCTGGGCGGCCCGGTTCGGCCGGTATCCGGTCTCGCGCACGGCCTCGAGCACGCGCCGGCGCGTTTCGGCGTTTACCTCCGGATAGCCGTTCAGCGCCCGGCTGACGGTCGTCTGGGAAAGGCCCAGCAATTGCGATAACTGCTTGAGATTCACGCCCTTAGCCTTCTCGGGTATTCGAAGCGCTTTGAGTTCCGGCCGCCCTCCCGTGGCCTTTTCCAAAGCGCTTCGGCCATCTAGCATCAGCCCGTCGGCGAGGAAAAGCGGTTTCCGTCTTTTTGCGACGCAAAACTACGCTGCATTGCGACAAATGCGGCGCTTTGCGATGAAGCTACTTGACGGCGGGCAGGGGGAGTGGGATGAAAGAAAATCCAAAGCGCTTTGAATTTGGCCTGTTTTGGGAGGGTTCCGCTCGCAAGGGGCGGGTTTGCTACGGGAGGCAAAGAGGTGAAGAAGACATTGCTGATGACGGCCGCCATCGTCGCGCTGATGGCGGGCGGGGCGGGGGCTGCCGAGCTGAAGTTCAAGCCCGGCGAGGACGCGAAGTTCAACTGGCAGAGCTTCGAGGACTTCAAGGCGGGCCATGACCTCAAGGGCCAGACGCTCACCATCTTCGGCCCGTGGCGCGGCGAGGATCAGGTGCTGGCCGAATCCGTCCTCGACTATTTCCGCGAGGCGACGGGCGCCGAGGTGAAATATTCCTCGTCCGAAAACTACGAGCAGCAGATCGTCATCGACACCCAGGCCGGCAGCCCGCCGGACATCGCCATCCTGCCGCAGCCGGGCCTCATCGCCGACCTCGCCTCGAAGGGCTACCTCTCGCCGCTCGGTGACGAGACGAAGGCGTGGCTGCTCGAGAACTATGCCGCCGGCCAGTCCTGGGTGGATCTCTCGACCTACAAGGACAAGGACGGCAACGCGCAGCTCTACGGCTTTCCCTACAAGATCGACGTGAAGTCGCTCGTCTGGTACGTGCCGGAGAACTTCGAGGACGCGGGCTACGAAGTGCCCGAGACCATGGAGGACCTCAAGGCGCTGACCGAGAAGATCGTCGCCGACGGCGGCACGCCCTGGTGCATCGGTCTCGGCTCCGGCGGGGCCACCGGCTGGCCGGCGACGGACTGGGTCGAGGACCTGATGCTGCGCACCGCCTCGCCCGAGACCTACGACAAGTGGGTGACGAACGAGATCCCGTTCAACGACGCCGCCGTCGTCGGCGCGCTCGACGAGTTCGGCTGGTTTGCCAAGAACGACAAGTTCGTCGACGGCGGCGCGGCCGCGGTTGCCTCCACCGACTTCCGCGACAGCCCGAAGGGTCTCTTCGCCTCGCCGCCGAAGTGCTACCTGCATCACCAGGCCTCCTTCATCCCGTCCTTCTTCCCGGAGGGCACGGTCGTCGGCGAGGATGCGGACTTCTTCTACATGCCGCCCTACGCCAGCAAGCCGGAGCTCGGCAATCCGGTCCTCGGCGCCGGCACGCTCGCCATGATCACCAAGGACACGCCGGCCTCGCGCGCCTTCATCGAGTTCCTCAAGACGCCGATCGCGCATGAGGTCTGGATGGCGCAGTCGAGCTTCCTCACGCCGTTCAAGAGCGCCAACAAGGACGCCTATGCCAACGGCCCGATGAAGAAGCAGGGCGAGATCCTCTTGTCCTCGACGACGTTCCGCTTCGACGGCTCGGACCTGATGCCGGGCAAGATCGGCGCCGGCGCGTTCTGGACCGGCATGGTCGACTTCGTCGGCGGCAAGTCGGCGGCCGACGTCGCGGGCGACGTCCAGAAGGCCTGGGACGCCATCAAATAAGAAACGACGGATCGGCCGGCGTCCTGCCGGCCGGTTCCCGCATCGCATGCCGGCATGCGGCCGCTCACCGGGCGGACCGCGTGAACGGTCCGCATGTCCGCGGGCGCTCCGGGCGTCCGCGCGCAGGGGGAACGCATTCCTGGGGAGGAAATGCCATGCAGCAACTGTTATTCGCCGTCTTCACGATGATCGGGGGCGTGCTCGCCTGCGTCCTCTATTTCTTCGGGACGAACTGGCTGCTCGACCGGCTGTTCCCGTCCAAGGGGCGGATGGGCGCCGAGGCATCGCGTAATCTCCGAATTACCAATGCGATCCGCCCCTGGCTGTTCATGGCGCCTGCCCTGCTGGCGCTCGGCATCTACCTCGTCTACCCGGTTTTCGAATCCTTCCGCCTCTCCTTCCACGACCGGACGGGACGCACCTTCGTCGGCCTATCCAACTATGCCTGGATGCTCCGCGACGGCGAGTTCCGCCAGTCGATCTTCAACAATTTCCTCTGGCTGCTGGTGGTGCCCGCGCTCTCCACCTTCTTCGGCCTCGTCATCGCCGCGCTGACCGACCGCATCTGGTGGGGCAACATCGCCAAGACGCTGATCTTCATGCCGATGGCGATCTCCTTCGTCGGCGCGGCCGTCATCTGGAAATTCGTCTACGACTACCGCGCGGCCGGCAACGAGCAGATCGGCCTGCTCAACGCGCTGGTCGTCTGGCTCGGCGGCACGCCGGAAGCCTGGATGACCATCCCCTTCTGGAACAACTTCTTCCTGATGGTCATCCTGATCTGGATCCAGACCGGCTTCGCCATGGTGATCCTCTCGGCGGCGCTGCGCGGCATCCCGGAAGAGACGATCGAGGCGGCCGTCATCGACGGCGCCAACGGCTTCCAGATCTTCTTCAAGATCATGGTGCCGCAGATCTGGGGCACGATCGCCGTCGTCTGGACGACGATTACCATCCTCGTCCTCAAGGTCTTCGACATCGTGCTCGCCATGACCAACGGGCAATGGCAGACGCAGGTTCTTGCCAACCTGATGTTCGACTGGATGTTCCGCGGCGGCGGCGACTTCGGCCGCGGCGCGACGATCGCCGTCGTCATCATGGTCCTGGTCATCCCGATCATGATCTGGAACATCCGCAACGCCACCAAGGAAATGGAAGGTCGCTGAGATGATCGCCTCGTCCCGTTCGCCGCTTACCTTCCTCGTCCATCTCTCCGTGCTGCTGCTCGTGGCGCTCTGGACCCTGCCGACGGCGGGCCTGCTGATCTCGTCGCTGCGCGACAAGGACCAACTCGCCGTCTCCGGCTGGTGGACGGCGCTCTCCACCTCCTCGCAGAACCTCGCCGGCCGCGCCGCCTCGCCAGAGGAGCAGGTGGAGAAGGACGGCAGGTTCGTCCTCTCCGGCAACCTGCTCGACGGCGCCAACGCCAAGGTCTCGGCCTTCGGCTTCCGCCCGATGCAGCCGGCCGCCTTCGAGGCGGGCGCCACCGCCGACATCGGCGACGGCCAGACGCTCACCGTCAACGAGGACGGCAGCTACGAGATTGTCTCGCCCACCCGCATGGAAGGCACGCGCGGCCAGCGCATCTTCTACACCGCCGCCGTGCCGCCGCGCTTCACGCTCGACAACTATCGTGAAGTGTTGTCGGCCGAGGGCATCGGCGCCTCCTTCATCAACTCGCTGACGGTCGCCATCCCCGCGACGATCATCCCGATCCTGGTCGCGGCCTTCTGCGCCTACGCGCTCGCCTGGATGCCGTTCCCGGGCCGGGCGATCCTCATCGCCGTCGTCGTCGGCCTGCTCGTCGTGCCGCTGCAGATGTCGCTGATCCCGCTGCTCAAGCTCTATAACGGAGTGGGCGCCTTCTTCGGCGTGCCGGCCAAGACCTACGTCGGCATCTGGCTTGCGCATATGGGCTTCGGCCTGCCGCTCGCTGTCTATCTCCTGCGCAACTACATGGCCGGCCTGCCGCGCGAGATCATGGAATCGGCCCGCGTCGACGGCGCCAGCGATTTCGACATCTTCGTCAAGATCATCCTGCCGCTCTCCTTCCCGGCCCTCGCCTCCTTCGCCATCTTTCAGTTCCTGTGGACGTGGAACGACCTGCTCGTCGCCATGGTCTTCCTCGGCACCGGCAATGACGAGCTGGTGCTGACAGGGCGCCTCGTCAACCTGCTCGGCTCGCGCGGCGGCAACTGGGAAATCCTCACGGCCTCCGCCTTCATCACCATCGTCGTCCCCCTCATCGTCTTCTTCAGCCTGCAGCGCTACCTCGTGCGCGGCCTGCTGGCGGGGTCGGTCAAGGGCGGCTGACGCAGGACCTCATCACAGGACGCATCCGCATGACGACTTCGCCCTCGACACTCCCTCCGCCGGACAAGGACTGGTGGCGCGGCGCGGTGATCTACCAGATCTACCCGCGCTCCTACCAGGATTCCAACGGCGACGGGATCGGCGACCTCAGGGGCATCACGGAACGGCTCGCCCACATCGCCTCCCTCGGCGTCGACGCGATCTGGATCTCGCCCTTCTTCACCTCGCCGATGAAGGATTTCGGCTACGACGTCTCCGACTACCGCGACGTCGACCCGATCTTCGGCGACCTCGCCGATTTCGATGCGCTGGTCGCCGAGGCGCACCGGCTCGGCCTGCGCGTGATGATCGACCTCGTGCTCTCGCACACCTCGGACAAGCATCCCTGGTTCGTCGAGAGCCGTTCCAGCCGCTCCAACCCCAAGGCCGACTGGTACGTCTGGGCCGATTCCAAGCCCGACGGCACGCCGCCGACCAACTGGCTGTCGATCTTCGGCGGCTCGGCCTGGCAATGGGACCCGACGCGCCTGCAATATTACATGCACAATTTCCTGTCCTCGCAGCCGGACCTCAACCTGCACAATCCGGAAGTGCAGGACGCGCTGCTGTCGGTCGAGCGCTTCTGGCTGGAGCGCGGCGTCGACGGCTTCCGCCTCGACACGATCAACTTCTATTTCCACGACAAGGAACTGCGCGACAATCCCTCGCTCGCGCCCGAGCGGCGCAACGCCCAGACGGCGCCCGCCGTGAACCCGTACAATTACCAGGAGCACATCTACGACAAGAACCGGCCGGAGAACCTCGAGTTCCTGAAGCGCTTCCGCGCCGTCATGGACGAGTTCCCGGCGATCGCCGCCGTCGGCGAGGTGGGCGACAGCCAGCGCGGTCTGGAGATCGCCGGCGAATACACCTCCGGCGGCGACAAGATGCACATGTGCTACGCCTTCGAGTTCCTGGCGCCCGACCCGCTGACGCCCGGCTTCGTCGCCGACGTGCAGCATGCGCTGGAGCGCGCCGCGCCCGAGGGCTGGGTCTGCTGGGCCTTCTCGAACCACGACGTGATGCGCCATGTCAGCCGCTGGGGCCAGGCGGTGGCGGATCACGACGCGCACGCCAAGCTGCTCGCCAGCCTGCTGATGTCGCTGCGCGGCTCGGTCTGCATCTACCAGGGCGAGGAACTGGCCCTGCCGGAGGCCGAGCTCGCCTACGAGGACCTGCAGGATCCCTACGGCATCCAGTTCTGGCCGGACTTCAAGGGCCGCGACGGTTGCCGCACGCCGATGGTCTGGGACGGGCGCGAGCCCTCCGCCGGCTTCTCAGCGGCAAGGCCCTGGCTGCCCGTGCCGGCGGAGCATCTGGAGCGCGCCGTTTCGGTGCAGGAGGGCGACCCCTCGTCGGTGCTTTCCCACTACCGTCGCTTCCTCGCCTTCCGCAAGGAGCATCCCGCGCTCGTGAAGGGCGAGATCGAGTTCCTGTCCGCCGAGGGGGCCGTCCTCTCCTTCGTGCGCACGCATGGCAACGAGAAGCTCGTCTGCATCTTCAACATGAGCCCGGTGGCGCGCGCCGCCGATCTGCCGGCGGGCACGCTGGAGGTGCTGGACGGACACGGTTTCGAAAGTCGCATGCATGAGGACATCATCGAACTTCCGGCCTGGAGCGGGTTCTTCGCCCGCTTCGCGTGAGGGGTCAAAGCAATTCCGGCAAAAGTGTGAAACGGTTTTGCGTCCGGAATTGCGCGAAACTTAAAAAGGGGAGACAGACATGACCGGGCTGGTGCTCAAGGATATCCGCAAGTCCTACGGTTCGGTGGACGTGATCCACGGCATCGATCTCGATATCAAGCAGGGCGAGTTCATCGTCTTCGTCGGCCCGTCCGGCTGCGGGAAGTCGACGCTCTTGCGCATGATCGCCGGCCTGGAGGAGATCAGCGGCGGCGACATGCTGATCGACGGCCAGCGGGTGAACGACGTGCCGCCCTCCAAGCGCGGCATCGCCATGGTGTTCCAGTCCTACGCGCTCTATCCGCACATGACGGTCTACGACAACATGGCCTTCGGCATGCGGATCGCCGGCGAGAGCAAGGAGGAGATCGACCGGCGCGTGCGCGCGGCCGCCGAGATCCTCCAGCTCACCCAATATCTCGACCGCCTGCCCAAGGCGCTGTCCGGCGGCCAGCGCCAGCGCGTCGCCATCGGCCGCGCCATCTGCCGCAATCCCAAGGTCTTCCTGTTCGACGAGCCGCTGTCGAACCTCGACGCGGCCCTGCGCGTCGCCACCCGCATCGAGATCGCCAAGCTCTCCGAGCAGATGGCCGACACGACGATGATCTACGTGACCCACGACCAGGTGGAGGCGATGACGCTCGCCGACCGCATCGTCGTTCTGTCGGCCGGCCATATCGAGCAGGTCGGCCCGCCGCTCGAGCTCTACGAGCGCCCCGCTAACCTCTTCGTCGCCCGCTTCATCGGCTCGCCGGCGATGAACATCATCCCGGCGAAGATCACCGGCGAGGGCAGCACGACGGCGCTGGAGCTGACCGGCGGCCGCGTCTGCAGCGTCGACATCGCCACGCCGCCCGGCGAGACCGGCAAGACGGCGAGCTTCGGCGTGCGTCCGGAGGACCTGCAGATCACGACGGACGAGGATTTCCTCTTCGAGGGGACGGTCTCGATCGTCGAGGCGCTCGGGGAGGTGACGCTGCTCTACATCGAGGGGCTCGTGCCGGGAGAGCCGATCATCGCCAAGATACCGGGCATTCTCGACGTCAAGCGCGGCGAGAAGGTCCGCTTCACGGCCGACCGTGCCCGGCTGCACCTGTTCAACGCGGCCGGCCAGAGCTACCGGGCGCTCTGAAAGGCGGACGGGCGGCAGGATTTCGTCCTGCCGTTCAACCCGGTGTTAAGCGTTTTCCGTCAGGCTTCCCGTGACGAAAGGCAAGTCGGGAGCAGTCGGATGAGCATTCAGGTACCCGCCCCGCGCGGGAACTATCTGAACAAGGAGGAGTCCTTCATGTATGATCGGGAGAAGAGCTTCCCGATGGAGGACACCTGCAACGAGGCGCGCATCGAATTCACCGAGAACGGCGGCATCGTCAATCTCGTCTCGCGCCGCTGCCAGATCATCAAGCTGTCGCGCTCCGGCGCCGTCATCACGATGACGACGAAGTTCCAGCTCCCGCGCAACTTCTACCTCGACATCGTCAGCGCCCGTATCCCGATGATCGGCTGCCTGACGCAGCGCGTGCATGCCAACGACATCGTCGAGGCCCGCTTCCTGCGCCTTCTCTCCGACAAGGACCTGCAGCGCATCTTCGTCTACTCGACGCACCGCAACCACCAGAACCGGACGCTGGATATCTATAGCTGAGCCTGGGAGCAACGCTGCCCCTCATCCGGCCTGCCGGCCACCTTCTCCCCGCCTGCGGGGCGAAGGAGACAGGCGACGATGGCTTCCCGTCAATGGAAAACAGCGCGGCATTCCCTTCTCCCCGCTTGCGGGGAGAAGGTCGCGGCAGCGGGATGAGGGGTGATCTCAACCCCTTCACGCGAACAGCACGCTCGCCCCGTGATCGGCCGGCCCCGCGATGGCGCGGAAGGGGGCGAAGAGCTCGCGGCCCATGCCGAAGTCGTTCTCCGAGAGATCGGCCTCCGCCTGCGGGCGGGCGGCGAATTCGGCGGCGTCCGCCAGAACCGAGATCGTGCCGGCAACGGCGTCGAGGCGGATGATGTCGCCTTCGCGGATGCGCCCTATCGGCCCGTTGTCGGCGGCCTCCGGCGTCACGTGGATGGCGGCCGGCACCTTGCCGGAGGCGCCGGACATGCGCCCGTCGGTGAGCAGCGCCACCTTCTGCCCGCGGTCCTGCAGCACGCCGAGCACGGTCGTCAGCTTGTGCAGTTCCGGCATGCCGCAGGCCTTCGGCCCCTGGAAGCGGACGACGGCGATGAAATCGCCCGTCAGCGCGCCGTTCTTGAAGGCGGCGTTCAGTGCCTGCTGGCTGTGGAAGATGCGGGCCGGCGCCTCGATGACATGGCGCTCCGGCTTCACGGCGGAGATCTTGATGACGGCGCTGCCGATATTGCCGGAAAGCATCTTCAACCCGCCCGAGGCCTGGAACGGCGTCTCGACATTGGCGAGGATCTTCGGGTCGTGGCTGACCTTCGGCGCCGGTTCGCGCTCAACCGTGCCGTCCGCGCCGAGCTTCGGGTCGATCGTGTAGGCGGCAAGCCCCTGGCCGTAGACCGTGCGCACGTCGTCGTGCAGCATGCCGCCTCTCAGCAGTTCCTGGATCAGGAAGCCCATGCCGCCGGCGGCATGGAAATGGTTCACGTCGGCAAGGCCGTTCGGGTAGACGCGCGCGAGCAGCGGCACGATGTCCGAGAGATCGGAAATGTCCTTCCAGGTGAGCAGGATGCCGGCCGCGCGCGCCATGGCGATCAGGTGCAGCGTGTGGTTGGTCGAGCCGCCCGTCGCATGCAGGCCGACGACGCCGTTGACGATGGAGCGCTCGTCGATCATCTCGCCGGCCGGCGTGAACTCGTTGCCCTGCGCGGTGATGGCGAGCGCGCGCTTCGCCGCTTCTTTCGTCAGCGCGTCGCGCAGCGGGGTGCCGGGATTGATGAAGGAGGCGCCGGGCATGTGGAAGCCCATGATCTCCATCAGCATCTGGTTCGAGTTCGCCGTGCCGTAGAAGGTGCAGGTGCCGGGACCATGGTAGGACTTGGATTCGGCGTCGAGCAGCTCCGCCCGTCCGACCTTGCCCTCGGCATAGAGCTGGCGCACGCGCGCCTTCTCGTCGTTCGGCAATCCCGAGGTCATCGGCCCGGCGGGGATGAAGACGGCGGGCAGGTGGCCGAAGGTCAGCGCCGCGATCATCAGGCCGGGCACGATCTTGTCGCAGACGCCGAGATAGACGGCTGCGTCGAACATGTTGTGCGACAGCCCGACGGCCGCCGCCATGGCGATGAGGTCGCGCGAGAACAGCGACAGCTCCATGCCCGGCTGCCCCTGGGTGACGCCGTCGCACATGGCGGGAACGCCACCCGCCACCTGCGCCACGCCGCCCGCCTCGCGCGCGGCCTGCCGGATGAGGTCCGGATAGGTCTCGAACGGCTGGTGCGCTGAGAGCATGTCGTTGTAGGCGGTGATGATGCCGAGATTGGGCACGCGGTCGCCCGCGAGCGCCTGCTTCTCGGCGGGGGAACAGACCGCGAAGCCGTGGGCGAGGTTGCCGCAGGAGAGTACCGAGCGGTGGACGCCCTTGGAGGCGGCCTCCCGCACGCGGGCGAGATAGGGTTCGCGGTGCGGTTTCGAGCGTTCGACGATGCGGGCGGTGATGGCTTCGATGCGTTTGTCGGCGGACATGGGACCTATCCTGACCTTTCTCGATTGCACTTTCGGCGGAACGGGGCGTGCGAGATCGCGCGGGCCTTCCGCTGGTTGCCGGCGCGTATCGCAGCACCGGAGGCGCCCGCCATGCCGGCGGGCCGGGGCATCATTCAGGGTGCCCAGTAGATGTCGACCGGCGTCTGCGCACGCCGCAGCACGGCGCGCACCGGCATGTCGGTCTCCGGACCGTCGGCCTGTGCCGCGGCAAGCACATCCTTCTTGCCCTGGCCCTCGATATGCAGCACCAGCAGGCGTGCGTCCCGGAGGCTCGCGAAGGTGAGGGTGAGGCGGGTTTCGCCGGCGCCTTCCGCTTCCATGGTGATCACGCCGCGCGGCGTCTCTGCCGAGATCGCCTCGGCGAGGCGGCTGCCGCCGGGGAAGAACGAGGCCGTGTGGCCGTCCGTTCCCATGCCGAGGACGACGACGTCGAACGGCCGGCCAATCGCCGCCGTCTCGGCGCTCGCGAGCTCCGCGGCCGCCTCGGCGCTTCCGGCCTCGCGGTAGAGCGGCACGAAGCGGGCGGCGGCGGCCTTGCCCTGCAGCAGGTTCTCCGCGACCAGCAGGTGGTTCGAGCGCGGATTGTCGGCCGGCACGAAGCGCTCGTCGACGAGCGTGACCGTCACCCGCGGCCAGTCGATGTTGCGGGACGACAGCGCCCTGAAGAAGAGCTTCGGCGTCGAGCCGCCGGAGACGGCGATGCTCGCCGCGCCGCGTTGCGCTACGGCCTCGGCGAGGACGTCCGCCACCCGGTCGGCAAGGGCCTCGGCCAGCGCCGCGCCGTCGGCGAATTCATGCAGTCTCGCGCTCATCGGCCCGCCTTACGATTCGTGCCAGGTGCGGCCGTCGCGCTCGATCAGCGCGATGGCCTGGCTCGGCCCCCAGGTGCCGGCGGTGTAGCCCTGCACCTGCTGGCCGGTGACGTCCCAGGCTTTCAGGATCGGGTCGACCCAGTGCCACGCGGCCTCGACCTCATCGCGGCGCATGAACAGCGTCTGGTTGGCCCGCACGACGTCGAGCAGCAGGCGCTCGTAGGCGTCGGCGTTGCGGGCGTCGAAGGCCTGGGCGAAGCTCATGTCGAGCGAGACGTTGCGCAGCCGCATGCCGCCGGGACCCGGGTCCTTGATCATCAGCGACTGCTTGACGCCCTCGTCCGGCTGCAGGCGGATGATGAGCTGGTTGGCCTCGATGCGGCCCGCCGACGGGTCGAAGATCGAATGCGGGATCGGCTTGAAGGTGATGACGATCTCCGACATGCGCGTGGCGAGCCGTTTGCCCGTGCGGATGTAGAAGGGCACGCCCGCCCAGCGCCAGTTGCCGATCTCGGCCTTGATGGCGACGAAGGTCTCCGTGTTGGAGACGCCGCCGTCGAGCTCCTCCAGATAACCCTTGACCGGACCGCCGGCCGAGGCGCCGGCGCGGTACTGGCCGCGCACGGTGAGCCGCTCGACATTGTACTGGTCGATCGGCTTCAGGGCCCGCAGCACCTTCAGCTTCTCGTCGCGCACGGCCTCCGCGTCCATGGAGGAGGGGACCTCCATGGCGACGAGGCAGAGGAGCTGGAGGATGTGGTTCTGCACCATGTCGCGCAGCGCGCCCGCCTTGTCGTAGTAGCCGGCGCGGCTTTCCAGCCCGACGGATTCGGCAACCGTGATCTGCACGTGGTCGATATGGGCGGAGTTCCACAGCGGCTCGTAGAGCGCGTTGGCGAAGCGCAGCGCCATCAGGTTCTGCACCGTTTCCTTGCCGAGATAGTGGTCGATGCGGAAGATCTGCTCCTCGCGGAAGACCTTGCCGATCGTGTTGTTGAGCTCGTTGGCGGAGGCGAGGTCGCGGCCGATCGGCTTCTCGACGACGATGCGGGTCTGCTTGGTGATCAGCTTGTGGTCGCGGATCTTCTCCGAGATGTCGCCGAAGATTCCCGGTGCCACGGCGAGGTAGAAGGCGCGCACGCGGTCCTTGCCCTCGTCGAGCAGGTCCTTGAGCTTATCCCAGCCCTGGTCGGACCGGGCGTCGACCGAGACGTAGAACAGCCGGTCGCAGAAGGCCTTGACCTGCTCGTCGTCGTATTCGTCCTTCTTCAGGTGTTCCTTCAGCGCGTCGACGGCGAACTTGCGGTATTCGGCATGCGTATAGGCGGTACGCGACGCGCCGATGATGCGCGTCGGGTCGGAGAGCTGGCCGGCCAGCTGCCGGTGGTAGAGGGCCGGAAGCAGCTTGCGTTCCGCAAGGTCGCCGGTTCCGCCGAAGACGACATAGTCGAAGGGTTCAACGGGAATGATCTGGCTGCTCATCGGAATATCTCGATCTCGTTCTTGTTGACGGCGTTATAATCTAATCGATTTAAAAACACCAGAGCGCAACGCGACAAAATCGCCCTTCTGGCACACCTACAGTTTGTCGCGCAGCGCGTACCAGGTGAGCGCGAGGAAGAGCAGCGGCGAGCGGAAGCGCCGGCCGCCCGGGAAGGCCGGGATTTTCAGCGCTTTCAGGTGGTCGAGCTCCGGGCTGCCGCCGGTCGCCGCCTCGGCATAGAGCTTGCCGCAATAGTTCGACAGCATGACGCCGTGGCCGGAATAGCCGCCGATGGAGGTGATGCCCGGCATGATCTCGCGCACATAGGGCTGGCGCGGCATGGTGATGCCGACCGAGCCGCCCCAGGCGTGGCTGATCCCGACCTTGTCGAGTTCCGGATAGATCTCCGTGATCTGGCGGCGGATGTGCAGCGTCATGTCGCGCGGATTGTCGGCCGTATAGGCCTCGCGCCCGCCGAACAGCAGCCGCCCGTCGCGGCTCTTGCGGAAATAGCGCACGACGAAGCGCGAATCGGCGATCGACTCGCCGCCCGGGATGACGGAGGGGAAACCGTCAAGCACCGGCGTCGCGCCGATGAAGGAGCGGATCGGCATGACGTGGGCTGCCGTCTGCGGCTCGAGATTGCCGATATAGCCGTTGCAGGCGATCAGCGCCCGGTCGGCCGTGATCGTGCCCCTCGGCGTGGTGATCACCGCCTTGCCGCCGCTGCGCTCGATCTTCAGCGCCGGGGTCTTCTCGTGCAGCACGGCGCCGGCGGCCTTCGCCGCACGGGCGAGGCCGACCAGGAGTTTCATCGGATGGATATGTCCGGTGCCGGTGTCGTGGATGCCGAACAGATAGAAGGAGGAGCCGACGCGTTCCTGCGTCTCGGCCCGGTCCATGAAGGACATGTGCTCGTAGCCGTAGCGGGCCATCTCGGCCGGCGTGTCGCGATAGTCATTCTCGTAGGCCTTCTTG
This sequence comes from Shinella pollutisoli, assembly GCF_024609765.1. Classification (GTDB taxonomy): domain Bacteria; phylum Pseudomonadota; class Alphaproteobacteria; order Rhizobiales; family Rhizobiaceae; genus Shinella; species Shinella pollutisoli. The sequence continues at coordinate 49,496 of NZ_JANFDG010000018.1, read as the reverse complement.
TGACAGACGTTGAGCTGGCCGGGCATGAACTCGATGTCGAGGCCTTGCGCCCCGGCGAAACCGAGGATGTAACGCTTAGCGTTCTCGGCGAGGTCGAACAGCGCCTTGGAGCGCTCGAAGCCGATCTGCGCCTCCAGCTCGGCGGGCTCGGCGCGCTGGCCGGTGCCGAGCTGGCCGCCGTTTCGGCCGGACGCGCCGTCGCCGAAGCGGTGCGCGTCGATCAGCACGGTGCGCACGCCCTTCAGCGCAAGGTTGTAGGCGGCCTGCAGACCGGTGAAGCCGCCGCCGACGACGGCGACGTCGGCCGTGGCGGCACCGTCCATCGGCGGGTATTCGGGTCGGTCGCCGACGGTCGCCTCGTACCAGGAGATGCCGGGGGAAATCGGGCTTTGCCAGGACATGGTCTGTTCTCGTGTTCAAAAGGGGCAACGCCGGCCGCACCGGGGCCTCGCGCTGCAGCAGATCGGTTCGGGGCGCCCGGGTCGCGCCGGGTGCGGCTCAGACGTTGAGCAGCAGGAACTCGCGCTCCCAGGGGCTGATCACCTGCATGAAGGTCTCGAACTCGCCGCGCTTGACGCCGGCATAGAGGCCGATGAACTCCGCGCTCAGCACGTCCTCCAGCGCCGGATCGGATTCGAGCAGCGACACGGCTTCCAGCAGGCCGCGCGGCAGGTCGATCGATCCCTCGTTGGCGGTGTCCTCCGTCGGCGCGCTCGGCTCCAGGCCCTGCATGATGCCGAGGAGGCCGCAGCCGAGCGAGGCGGCGAGCGCCAGGTAGGGGTTCGCGTCCGAGCCGGGCAGGCGGTTCTCGATGCGCCGCGCGTTGGCGTCCGACACCGGTACGCGGAAGGCCGTGGTGCGGTTGTCGTAACCCCAGGCATTGTTGACGGGCGCGGCCATGTCCGGCGTCAGCCGGCGGTAGGAGTTCACGTAGGGCGCCATCATCACCAGCGTCTTCGGCACGTAGACCTGCATGCCGCCGATGAAGTGGAAGAATTCCCGCGAGGCCGAGCCGTCGGGATTGGAGAAGACGTTGCGGCCGGTCTCGATCTCCACCACCGACTGGTGGATGTGCATGGCCGAGCCCGCCTGGCCCTGCATGGGCTTGGCCATGAAGGTGGCGTAGATGCCGTGCTTCAGCGCTGCCTCGCGGATCGTGCGCTTGAACAGGAAGACCTGGTCGGCGAGCTCGATCGGGTCGCCGTGGCGCAGGTTGATCTCGAGCTGCGCCGGACCCTCCTCGTGGATCAGCGTGTCGATCTCCAGCCCCTGCTTCTCGGAGAAGTGGTAGATGTCGTCGATCAGCTCGTCGAACTCGTTGATGCCGGCGATGGAATAGCCCTGCCCGCCCTGGATGGAGCGGCCGGACCGGCCCTTCGGCGGGTGCAGCGGATAGTCCGGGTCGTCGTTCATGGCGACGAGATAGAACTCGATCTCGGGGGCGACGACCGGCTTCCAGCCGCGCTCGCGATACATCGAGACGACGTTCTTCAGGACGTTGCGCGGCGTATAGGGCACGCTCTCGCCGGTCGAGCCGACGATGTCGCAGATCACCTGCGCGGTCGGGTCGCTCTCCCACGGCACGACGGAGAGCGTCGACAGGTCCGGCACGAGCTTCAGGTCGCTGTCGCGCGGCTCGTAGCGGAAATTGCCGGTCTCCTCCGGATAGTCGCCGGAGATCGTGTGGCGGTAGAGGGCGGAGGGCAGCGCCAGCGACGTGTTGGACGTGAACTTCGACGACGGCATCATCTTGCCACGCGGCACGCCGGCGAGGTCCGGCGTGATGCACTCGATGTCCTCGATGCCCCTTGCCCGCAGCCAGTCGGCGGCTTCCTTCCAGGTCTTGACCCCACGCGGCACGCTGAGAGAGGGAGGGATTTTGGCGGAGCGTGCGGCTTTTTCGATCGTGGGGGCAGAGACTCTCTTCTTGGACGGCATAGGGCACCGGGCTTGGTTGACGATGCGCCATCATAGCCGGAGTTCCTTCCTTGGCTAGGGGGGGCTCCGGCGCGGCCCGGTTGACTTTCCGCCCCGATCGCCGAATGGAGGGGGCGAACGGAGAGCGGGCGCATGGCGGAGCGGCGGGACGTCGTCATCATCGGGGCAGGGGCGGCGGGCATGATGTGCGCCATCGCGGCGGGCGGGCGCGGCCGTCGCGTGCTCGTCATCGACCATGCCCGCGCGCCCGGCGAGAAGATCCGCATCTCCGGCGGCGGCCGCTGCAACTTCACCAACATCCATGCGGGCCCGAAGAACTTCCTCTCGGCCAATCCGCATTTCTGCAAATCGGCGCTCGCCCGCTACACGCCGCGGGATTTCCTGGACCTCGTCGAGCGCCACGGCATCGCCTGGCACGAGAAGACGCTGGGGCAGCTCTTCTGCGACCGTTCGGCGAAGGATATCATCGCCATGCTGCTCGCCGAGATGGCGGCGGCGGGCGCGGAGCTGCGGCTGTCGACGCCGGTCGCCGCGATCGAGCACACCGGCGCGGGGTTCCGCATCGTCACGGAGGCGGGCGAAATCGAGGCGGCCGCGCTGGTGATCGCCACCGGCGGCAAGTCGATCCCGAAGATGGGGGCGACGGGCTTCGCCTACCGCGTCGCCGAACAGTTCGGAATCCCCGTGGTCGAGACCCGCCCCGCCCTCGTGCCGCTGACGCTCGACCCCGCGACGCTCGCTGCCAATGAAGACCTTCCGGGCGTGGCGGTGGACGTCGCCGTCCGCCACGGCCGGACGGAATTCCGCGAGGCGATGCTCTTCACCCACCGTGGACTCAGCGGCCCCGCCATCCTGCAGATCTCCTCCTACTGGCGCGAGGGCGAGGAGATCGCGGTCGCCATCCGTCCCGACCTCGATTTCGCCTCGGTCTTCGCCGCCGCCCGGCGGGAGAACGGCCGGCAGGCGGTGCAGACCGTGCTCTCCGAGCACATGCCGAAGAGGCTCGCCCAGCGTCTTGCCGCCGACCTCGGCCTCGACGGGCCGCTTGCCGAACTGTCGTCCCGCCGCCTCGACGCCCTCATGCACCGCCTTGCCGACTGGCGGATGCGGCCGGCGGGCTCGGAGGGGTATCGTACGGCCGAGGTGACGCTCGGCGGCGTCGATACAGCGGCGCTCGATTCCCGCACCATGGCCGTGAAGGCGGTGCCGGGACTTCATTTCATCGGCGAGGCGGTGGACGTCACCGGCTGGCTCGGCGGCTACAATTTCCAATGGGCCTGGGCCTCGGGCCGCGCCGCCGGCGAAAGCGCCTGACCCGCGAGGAAGGGGAGGCGGTCTTTACCGGGCTTTAAGACGTCCCGGCCGATGCTGGCGGCATGTCGGCGTTTCCCGCCTGCCGGCGGGGACAACATGATGTGGGCCGGCTGACCGGATCGTCCGGATCGACCTTGCCAGTGGAGTGTTGCCGCATGTCCATCCGCCGTCCCGCCCGTGCCGTCGCCATCGCCGTTGCCGCCGCGGAAAGCCGTCGCCGCATCATGATCTGCGGCCACACGGCGTTCGCCGCCCTTCTCCTTGCCGCGCTGGCGTTTCTCCTGTCCTGAACCCGGTCCGTCACCCTTATAAATCGTTTGAAAACGGTGATGGAATTTTAAAGATTGCGGTCAATCCTTGGCGGAAAGGGTTCCGGACCCCGTGTCCCCATGACGGGTTTCGACGCGGCTTGCAATGAATGCTCCCCCGGATGAGCGGCGATCGCCCGCATGCCACTCGACAAACCGGCGATCCGGATCCGCGAGGAAACGGGGAGGCGCCGCAAACGGATGCTCCGCGATGTTCATTGACAAGATCCTTGCCCGATTCAAGATCCAGACCAAGGTCCTGGTCTTCATCCTGCCCTTCGTGCTCAGCATCTCGGCCGTCGGCTTCACGGGCCTCTACGCCTCGGGCCTCCTCCAGGGGCGCATGGAGATATCGAACAGCGTCCTGCAGTCGCTGAGCGGCTTCAAGGATGTCTATGCGGGCATGAACCAGTTCCTCCAGAACACCAGCGAGGAAAGCCGCGACGCGGTGCACGAGAACCTGAAGGCGCAGGTCGCCGTCCTCCAGTCGACGATGGACGGGCTCGCGCCGGACGCCGACCGCTCCAAGCTCGTCGACGCGCAGGCGCAGACCCGCGACATCGAGGCCCGCATGGACGGGCTCTGGCAGCTCTATGTCGGCGAGGTCGGGCTTCGCGACACGATGGGCGCCAACCTGCGCTTCCTCGCCGGCGAGCAGGTCAAGATCCTCGAAGAGGCGACGAAGCTGCAGCGCTCCGTGCGCCAGGACGAGAACGCGGCGAAAAGCATGCTGCGCGAGGCCGACCGGCTGACGAACGGCAGCCGCTTCTTCGCCGACCTCCTGGCCGATTTCGGCAAGGCCGCCACGCCGGAGGCCAAGCTCGCGCTCGTCAGGGAGCGTTTCCCCTTCATCACCAAGACCGAGCGGGCGGTCGCCACCGTCCTGCCGAAGAGCCAGAAGGTCGTCTCCGACACCATCCGCAACACCAAGGGCGAGCTCGGCCAGCTCGTCGGCTCGACCGACCCCGTGGACGTCGTCGTGCCGGAGATCACGCGCCGCGTCTCCCGCTTCCGCCAGGTCAGCATCCAGCTGCAATCGGCCGCCGCCGAGAAGATGCGCGAGGCGACCCGCATCTTCGGCGAGCTGGACGAGCCGATCATCAAGTCGGAGGCGATCCTCGTCGCCACCCGCAAGCTCGTGAACTCGATCTATTCCATCCAGATCGCCGCCGCCCGCTTCCTCGGCGAGACATCGGAGGAGAACCGCGCCAAGCTGCTCAGCGAGCTCTCCATCGTGCGCAGCGACATGGACGGCCTGCGCGGCAGCGCGAGCGGCCTCACCTTTTTCGACACGGTCGGCGACACGCTGATGCCGGCGTTGACCCGCATGGACGAGGACAGCGCCGCGCTGGTGAAGATCAGCACCGAGCGCGCCGCGAGCTTCCGGGCCGCGGGTTCGTCGATCGACAGGATCTGGGATCTGCTCTCCCAGTTCGCCGAGGAGCAGAAGACGAGCGCCGGTACGGAGCGCGACAAGGCCAACCAGGTCTCCGTCCTCGCCACCGTGCTCGGCATCGCCATCGCCATCGTCGCCGGCATCGCGCTGGTGCTGACGCTGAAGGGGCCGATCGGCCGGATCACCGACGCGATGCGCCGCCTTGCCGACGGCGCCCTCGATACCCGCATTTCGGGCGAGGGCCGCGCCGACGAGATCGGCGACATGGCCCGCGCGCTCGGCATCTTCAAGGAGAATGCGCTGTCGAAGATCCGCATCGAGGCCGAGAGCGAGGAGCAGCGTGCCGCGGCGGAGGCCGAACGCGCCCGCAACGACGCGGAGAAGCAGGCGCTCGACCGGCAGATCGATTTCGCCGTCGATGCGCTCGCCGCGGGCCTCGGCCGCCTCGCGCAGGGCGACCTCTCCCGCCAGATCGACACGCCCTTCACCGGCCGCCTCGAGCAGCTCCGGCAGGACTTCAACGTCTCGCTGACGCGCCTGCAGGACACGCTGAGCCGGATCCGCGGCAACGCGCTGTCGATCCAGCGCAGCGGCGCCGAGATGCTGCAATCGGCCGACGCGCTCTCCAAGCGCACCGAGGCCCAGGCCGCCTCGCTGGAGGAGACGGCCGCCGCCGTCGAGGAGATCACCGTCACCGTCCGCTCGTCGGCCGAGCGGGCGCACGAGGCGAACCTCGTCGTCGGCGAGACCAAGCGCAGCGCCGACAGTTCCGCCGCCGTCGTCGGCAACGCGATCGCCGCCATGGGCCGCATCGAGGGTGCCGCGCGCCAGATCGAGCAGATCATCGAAGTGATCGACGACATCGCCTTCCAGACGAACCTCCTGGCGCTCAACGCCGGCATCGAGGCCGCCCGCGCCGGCGAGGCCGGCAAGGGTTTTGCCGTCGTCGCCCAGGAGGTCCGCGAGCTCGCCCAGCGCTCGGCCAATGCCGCGCGCGAGATCAAGGGGCTCATCGAGAAGTCGACGAGCGAGGTCAGCGCCGGGGCGCATCTCGTGCAGGAGACCGGCGCCGTGCTCGCCTCGATCAGCCGGCAGATCGTCACCGTCAGCCAGCACGTCGAAACCATGGCGACGGCGAGCCGCGACCAGGCGGCGGCGCTGCACGAGGTCAACGGCTCCGTCAACCAGATGGACCAGATGACCCAGCAGAACGCCTCGATGGTCGACCTCACCACCGCCGCCAGCCGCAAGCTCGCCGGCGAGGCCGACATGCTGATGACGCTGGTCGAGCAGTTCCGCCTCGAAGCCGCCGACCACGAGCGGCAGGATTCTCGCGCGGCTTGATTGTTACCCATGAATGGAGGCCCGGCAGACCGGGTCTTCGGCTTGTTGGCAAATCTCTCATCCGCACTGTCGTCATCCTCGGCCTTGAGCCGGGAATCCATTGACCTCACCGGCGATGGATGGTCGCGCCGAGCCCGGCGATGACGGAGGAGAGGTTCGGGGTTTTGTCAGCCGTCCAAGGCCCGGGAGACCGGGCCTTTCGCATGATCAGAGATTGAGGCGATGGAGCAGCGCCCGCAGGCGCGTCCGCAAGGGCCGGTCCTTCGGCGCCGCACGGCGCCTGCTGGGATGCTCCTTCGCCATCATGTCGAAGAGCACGGCCATGCCGAGCATGTCGTTCATGGGGTTCTCCTTTCGGGGCGCCGGGAGGCCGCGGCGCCGAAGCGGCGCGGAACGGTCTAGCGATGTTCGGGTGACGGCCTTGCGCCGTTGCTGACAGGGGAAAGACTATCCGACGGTTTTCGATTCACGAAGGCCGGATTCCGGACTATGTTTTTCATCCATGAAAAACCTGTCCTGGGAATCCTACCGTATCTTCCTCGACGTCGCCCGTGGGGGCGGGCTGACGGCGGCCGCGCAGTCCTCGGGGCTGAGCCCCGCCACGGTCGGCCGGCGCGTGCTGCAGTTGGAGGAGGCGATGGGCCGGCCGCTCTTCCTGCGCAGCCAGACCGGCTACCGGCTCACCGCCGAGGGCCAGGCGCTGTTCGAGCAGGTGCAGGCGATGGAGGCGATCGCCCGCGGCGTCGAGAGCTGGCGGCAGGAGGCGCAGGGCACGACCGTCGTGCGGCTGATGGCCGGCACCTGGGTGACGTGGCTCGTCTGCGAGAACATGGCGGCGATCTGCGCCCCGCGCGATCCCTTCCGCCTCGATCTCTCGATCTCCGAGCGTCGCGCGAGTCTCGCCCATCGCGAGGTGGACGTCGGCGTGCGCGCGGTGGAGCCGACCGAGCCGACCCTGATCAGCCGTCACGGCGGCGAGGTCGCCTATGCCGCCTATCGCCGCCGCAATGCCGGCGAGACGCTTTCTGAGCGCTGGCTCGCCGTCGGCGGGGAGGCGGCGGTTTCCAGCTACCTGCGCTGGCCGCATGAACGGAAGGGCGGGCGGATCGCCGTCCTCGTCAGCCGGCCGCGCTCGCTGCTCGACCTCGTGCGCGCCGGCGCCGGCCAGGCGGTGCTGCCCTGTTTCGTCGGCGACCTCGACCCGACGCTCGAACGGGCGGGCGAGGAGATCCGCGAACTGCGCCACGGCCAGTGGATCGTCACCAACGGCGAGGACCGCCACCGGCGCGACATCCGCACGGTGGCCGACCGGCTCTTCCGCCTGCTGAAGAGCCACGGCGACCTCATTTCCGGCAGGCGGCCGAGCCGGACCGGCTGAACGCGAGGAGCCCCTGCGCAGGGGACGCCGGGGCTCCTTCATGGCGATGGGAAAGTGCCGTCAGCCGCGGCCCTGCGTCACGATCACCGGGATCAGCAGGTCGCCCCAGTTGCCCTCGCCGCCGTGATGGCGGGCGGAGCGGACGAGCTCCACCGAGACGCCGGCCTCGACCGCCTTCATGACGGACTGGTTGAGCCGGTGCAGGTCGTTGGCGACCATGCGGATCATCGCCTGCTGGTCGGGGGTCATGGCGGAGGACTGTTCCTCCGCCCGTTCCTTGACGCGGGTCTGGACTGTCATGGCATTTCTCCTCTTTTGATCGGGGTTCTTGATGGTGGACGTCGGGGCTTATTCGGCGGCCGGGCGGAACTGCTCGTGCTCGGTCGATTCCTTCATGGCGGTGGTCGAGGACTGGCCGCCGGTGATGGCGAGCGACACGGCGTCGAAATAGCCGGTGCCGACCTCGCGCTGGTGCTTGGTGGCGGTGTAGCCGTTGACCTCGGCGGCGAATTCCGCCTCCTGCAGCTCCGAATAGGCGGCCATCTGCCGGTCCTTGTAGCCGCGGGCGAGCTCGAACATGCCGTAGTTCAGCTGGTGGAAGCCGGCGAGCGTGATGAACTGGAACTTGTAGCCCATCGCGCCCAGCTCGCGCTGGAACCTGGCGATCGTCGCGTCGTCCAGGTTCTTCTTCCAGTTGAACGAGGGCGAGCAATTGTAGGCGAGCAGCTTGCCCGGATGCGCCTTGTGCACGGCCTCGGCGAACTTGCGGGCCTGATCGAGGTCGGGCTTGCCCGTTTCCATCCAGATCAGGTCGCAATGCGGCGCATAGGCGATGGCACGCGCAATGCAGGGCTCGATGCCGTTCTTGACGTTGTAGAAGCCCTCGACCGTGCGGCCCTTGTCCTGATCGACGAAGGGCTGGTCGCGCTCGTCGATGTCGGAGGTCAGAAGCTTGGCGGCCTCCGCGTCGGTGCGGGCGATGATCAGCGTCGGCACGCCCATGACGTCGGCGGCGAGCCGCGCGGCGTTGAGGTTGCGGATATGCGCCGCGGTCGGGATCAGCACCTTGCCGCCGAGATGGCCGCACTTCTTCTCCGAGGCGAGCTGGTCCTCGAAGTGGACGCCGGCGGCACCCGCCTCGATGAAGGCCTTCATGATCTCGAAGGCGTTGAGCGGGCCGCCGAAGCCGGCCTCCGCATCGGCGATGATCGGCGCGAACCAGGTGTCGACAGAAAGGCCGTTTCCTTCCGCCGTCTCGATCTGGTCGGCGCGCTGCAGCGTGCGGTTGATGCGTTTGGCAAGCTCGGGCGCGGCATTCGCCGGATAGAGCGACTGGTCGGGATACATGGCCGACGCCGTGTTGGCGTCTGCGGCGACCTGCCAGCCGGAGAGGTAGATCGCCTTCAGCCCGGCGCGGACCATCTGCATGGCCTGGTTGCCCGAGAGTGCGCCGAGCGCGTTGACGAAGTCCTCCTCGTGGATCAGCTTCCACAGCCGGTTCGCGCCGTTCTCGGCGAGCGTGTACCTGATCTGGACCGAGCCGCGCAGCCGCTCGACCGTCTCGGCCGCATAGGGGCGCTCGATGCCGTCGAAACGGCCTTGCGGCGCGTTCGGAACGAGTTTGTAAAAATCTGTCATATCATCCTCCAATGCGGTGTCCGGGATCGAGCTTCGATGTGTCTTGCTGCCCGATTTCATGTGACAGTATTTACATCGCAGCGCACAATAAGACGAGGAGAAAGCGGAAAATCAGCGGGATAATCGGGTAACGATGTCTTGCCTTTGACAGGTCGGCTCTGTAAAAAAGTAAATTCTGTAAATCCATCTCCCGGGCCGGCGCTGTAAAGGATTTGACATATGGCGGAGAACAAGATCTTTGCCGGCCCGAAGGTGCGGCGCATCCGCAACACGCTCGGCCTCACCCAGACAGCGATGGCCGAAGGCCTGTCGATCTCGCCGTCCTATCTCAACCTCATCGAGCGCAACCAGCGGCCGCTGACCGTGCAGCTCCTGCTGCGCCTCGCCTCCGTCTACAAGGTCGACCTCGACGAGCTGCAGGGCGAGAGCGCCGGCAATGCGCGGCAGCTGCGCGAGGTCTTCGCCGATCCGCTGCTTGCCGGCGAGCTGCCGGGCGACCATGAATTGGTCGAGATCGCCGACGCGGCGCCGAACGTGGCGAGCGGTATCCTAAAGCTCTACCGCGCCTATCGCGAGCAGGCCGCCCGCCTCACCGATCTCGCCGACCTGCTCGCCCGCGAGGGCCACGCCACCGCGCTGCCGGCGACGCTCATGCCGATGGACGAGGTGCGCGGCAGGCTGGAGGGCCGGCCCAACTATTTCGGCCGCATCGACGAGGCGGCGGAGCGCTTCCATGCGGCGCTGGAGCCGGGCGACGACCTCGCCGCGGCGCTGAAGGCGTGGCTGCGCCGGGAGCACGGCGTCGTCGTGCGCGCGCTGCCGGTCCATGCCATGCCGACGCTGCGCCGCCGCTTCGACCGCCATTCCATGCGCCTCTTCCTGTCGGGGCGCCTGTCGCCCTTCGACAGGCTGCGCGAGGTGGCGATGGAGGCCGTGCAGATCGCCCTGCAGGAGGAGATATTCGCCGAGCTCGACGCACTTGCCTTCTCCACCGCCGAGGCGCGGCGCATCGCCCGCTTCGAGCTCGCCCGCTACGCCGCCCACGCGCTGATGATGCCCTACGAAGCTTTTTACGCGACGGCGCAGCGCGCCCGCTACGACGTCGACGTCCTGCGCGCCCGCTTCGACGTCTCCTACGAGCAGGCGGCGAACCGGCTGACGATGCTGCAGCGGCCGGGCCGCGCCGGAATACCGTTCTTCCTGCTGGAGGTCGACAATGCCGGCCACCGCTTCCGCCGCGCCGGCGCGCAGGGCTTCCCGCAGGCCCGTTTCGGCGGCGGCTGTCCGAAGCTCGGCGTCCATGCCGCCTTCTCGCAGCCCGGCCAGATTCTCGTCGATCGCGTCGAGATGCCGGACGGAGCGGCCTTCCTCACCGTCGCGCGCACGCTGGAAGGGCCGCAGGGCGTCTTTTCCGAGCGCGTGCGGCGCACGGCGCTCCTTCTCGGCTGCGATGCGGCCCATGCGGAGGAGACCGTCTATGCCGACGGGCTCCGGCGCGATGCGACCGTCGCCGTCGGCACGGCCTGTCGCCTCTGCGAGCGCCAGGGCTGTCTTGCCCGCGCCGAGCCGCCGGTGACGCGCCCGCTCGGCCTCGACGAAATGGTCGCGGGCCTCAGTCTTTTCGACTTCCAGTGAATTTCCGCTTGATTTCCGTCAGCGTTGCCGTTTCAAATGTGATGGAAAGGGAAATAATGTGATATCAAAAAATCCGTCATGAACGGTGTATAATGAACCTTGTCGCGCCTTGAAAAACGACCATAATCGGCCACTGTTCTTTATGCGATCTCAAAGCACGTGAGAAAACTGGGAGATAAATCAATGAGAAGACGCACTCTTATGGCGGCGGTTGCGGCTGGCGCGCTCTTGGCGGCCGGCGGCGTGTCCGCGCAGGAAAAGGTCGTCAACGTCTATAACTGGTCGGATTATATCGACGCCTCGATCATCGATGACTTCACGAAGGAAACCGGCATCAAGGTCGTCTACGACGTCTACGATTCCAACGAGATCCTGGAAACGAAGCTTTTGGCCGGCGGCACCGGCTACGACGTCGTCGTGCCGACCAACACCTTCCTGCAGCGCCAGATTTCGGCGGGCGTCTACCAGAAGCTCGACAAGTCGAAGCTGCCGAACCTTTCCAACATGTGGGACATGGTGAGCGAACGCATGCAGCCGTTCGATCCCGGCAACGAATATTCGATCAACTACATGTGGGGCACCATCGGCATCGGCTACAACAAGGCCAAGGTGAAGGAAGCCCTCGGCACGGACGAGATCGACAGCTGGAAGGTGGTCTTCGATCCCGAATACGCCGCCAAGCTCGCCGATTGCGGCATCAACTTCCTCGATTCCCCGACCGACATGATCCCGGTCGTGCTCGCCTATCTCGGCCTCAATCCCGACAGCCACGAGCCGGACGACATCGCCAAGGCGGAGGAAGCGCTGCTGAAGGTGCGCCCGCACGTCCGCAAGTTCCACTCCTCCGAGTTCATCAACGGCCTTGCCAACGGCGACATCTGCGCGGCGGTCGGCTGGTCGGGCGACATCTTCCAGGCGAGCGACCGCGCGGAAGAGGCCGGCAACGGCGTCGAGGTCGGTTACGCCATCCCGAAGGAAGGCACGCAGATGTGGTTCGACCAGATGGCGATCCCCGCCGATGCACCGCATGTCGAGGAAGCGCACGCCTTCCTGAATTACATCATGCGCCCGGACGTCATCGCCAAGTCGTCGGACTACGTCCACTACGCCAACGGCAACAAGGCCTCGCAGGAGCTGCTCGATCCGGAGATCCTCAACGACCCGGCGATCTATCCGAACGAGGAGACGCTCGCCAAGCTCTTCACCAACACGACGCTGGACGCCAAGACGCAGCGCCTGTTCACACGCACCTGGACCCGGGTCGTGACCGGCCAGTAACGGACCAAGGCGGATTGCCCGGAAGCCTCTTCCGGGCAATTTCATTAGGGCATTCCGTTTCGCACTTCCGGGACGCAAACCGCTTCGCGCCTTGCCGGAACTGCTCTGCCAAAGAAGAGATGGGGACAGGCAATGAAATCTCTCGGCAATATCCGTCGCTCCTTCGCGCCTTGGACGGATCCGGACGCAAAACCGTTCATAACGTTCCGCAACGTCACGAAGAGGTTCGGCGACTTCACCGCCGTCGACGATCTCACCCTCGACATCTACCACCGCGAATTCTTCGCGCTGCTCGGCGCGTCGGGCTGCGGCAAGTCCACGCTCTTACGCATGCTGGCTGGCTTCGAGCGGCCGACCTCCGGCGAGATCATCCTCGACGGCCAGGATATCGCCGGCATCCCGCCCTACCGCCGGCCGGTCAACATGATGTTCCAGTCCTACGCGCTGTTCCCGCACATGACGGTGGAGAGCAACATCGGCTTCGGCCTGCGCCAGGACGGCATGCCGAAGGCCGAGATCGCCGAGCGCGTGGCGCAGATGCTCAAGCTCGTGAAGCTGGAGCAGTTCGCCAAGCGCAAGCCGCACCAGCTCTCCGGCGGCCAGCGCCAGCGCGTGGCGCTCGCCCGCTCGCTCGCCAAGCGGCCGAAGGTGCTGCTCCTCGACGAGCCGCTCGGCGCCCTCGACAAGAAGCTGCGCGAGGAGACGCAGTTCGAGCTGATGGATCTGCAGCAGGAGCTCGGGCTGACCTTCGTCGTCGTCACCCACGACCAGGAGGAGGCGATGACCATGGCCGACCGCATCGCGGTGATGAGCCACGGCAAGGTCATCCAGGTCGCCACACCCGCGGAAATCTACGAGGCGCCCAACTCGCGCTTCGTCGCCGACTTCATCGGCGACGTGAACATCCTCGACGGCACGGTCTCCGCCAGCGGCAACGGCAAGATCGAGCTCGCCGCCAGGGACGGCTTCACGGTGCGCACCGTGACGGGCAACGGTCCGGCGACGGGCAGCGCCGCCGGCTTCGCCATCCGCCCTGAGAAGCTGAAGGTCACGCGCGCCGCCCCCGCGGACGCCTCGGTCAACGCCGCCCAGGGCGAGATCTGGGACATCGGCTATCTCGGTGACATGACCGTCTTCCACGTCAAGCTCGACAGCGGCAAGGTGGTGAAGGCCTCCATGCTCAACGCGCAGCGCGAGGTCGAGGACCCGATCGCCTATGACGAGCGCGTGTGGGTCTCCTTCGGCGAGACCGCCGGCGTCGTCCTGAAGGATTGAAGCGATGGCAAAGCTCGGCTCCGCGATCTTCAGCCGCCTCGTCATCATCATTCCCTATGCCTGGCTGCTGTTCTTCTTCCTCATCCCCTTCTTCATCGTCTTCCGCATCTCGCTCTCCACGACCGCGATCGCGCAACCGCCCTACGAACCGGTCTTCGCGCTCGCCGACGGTCTTTCCGGCCTGTGGGCGAAGCTCGGCGAGCTGCATTTCGACAACTTCGTCTGGCTGACGGAGGACGCGCTCTACATCAACGCCTATCTGTCGAGTCTGTGGATCGCCGCCGTCTCGACGATCCTCACGCTCGTCATCGGCTATCCGATCGCCTACGGCATGGCGCAGGCGCCGCGGTCGCTCAGGCCGACGCTGCTGATGCTCGTCATCCTGCCGTTCTGGACGAGCTTCCTGATCCGTGTCTATGCCTGGATCGCCATCCTCAAGCCAGAGGGGCTGCTCAACCAGTTCCTCCTCGGCATCGGCATCATCGACAGCCCGCTGATCATCATCAACACCAACTGGGCGATCTATATCGGCATCGTCTATTCCTACCTGCCCTTCATGGTGCTGCCGATCTATTCGGCGCTGGAGAAGATGGACCATTCGCTGATCGAGGCGGCGCAGGATCTCGGCTGCCCGCCGATCACGGCCTTCTGGAAGGTGACGTTCCCGCTGTCGATCCCGGGCGTCGTCGCCGGCTGCATGCTCGTCTTCATCCCGGCCGTCGGCGAGTTCGTCATCCCCGACCTGCTCGGCGGATCGCAGACGCTGATGATCGGCAAGACGCTGTGGAACGAGTTCAACGCCAACCGCGACTGGCCCGTCTCGGCCGCCGTGGCGACGATCCTGCTCCTGATCCTCGTCGTGCCGATCGTGTTCTTCCAGAACGCGCAGGCCAAAGCCGAAGAGCAGGGGAGATAGACCATGCAGACCTGGTCCCGTTTCAACATCGCCTCCGTGGTGCTCGGCTTCGCCTTCCTCTACCTGCCGATCGTGCTGCTGGTGGTCTTCTCGTTCAACGAATCGAAGCTGGTGACGGTCTGGGCCGGCTTCTCGACCAAATGGTACGCCTCGCTCTTCCGCAACCAGGGCCTCATCGACGCGGCCTGGGTGACGATCCGCGTGGCGCTGCTCGCCGCCTCCGTGGCGACGGTGCTCGGCACCATGGCGGCGCTGGCGCTGACGCGCTACACGCGCTTCCGCGGCCGGCTGCTCTTCTCCGGCATGGTCTATGCGCCGCTCGTCATGCCCGAGGTCATCACCGGCCTGTCGCTGCTGCTCCTCTTCGTCGCCATCGGCTTCGACCGCGGCTTCTGGACGGTGACGCTCGCCCACATCACCTTCTCGATGTGCTTCGTGACGGTGGTGGTGCAGTCGCGCCTCCTCTCCTTCGACCGCTCCATCGAGGAGGCGGCGATGGACCTCGGCGCGACGCCCGTGCGCACCTTCTTCGAGGTGACGCTGCCGGTGATCGCGCCGGCGGTGCTGTCGGGCTGGATGCTGGCGCTCACGCTCTCGCTCGACGACCTCGTCATCGCCAGCTTCACGTCCGGCCCCGGCGCCACCACGCTGCCGATGAAGATCTACAGCCAGGTCCGCCTCGGCGTGACGCCGGAGATCAACGCGGCCTGCACGATCCTGATCGGCCTCGTCGCCGTCGGCGTGCTCGTCGCCTCGATCCTGACGAAGCGGCGCGAGGTGCAGCGCCTGCGCGACGAGCAGGCGGCCTTCGCCGGCCGGTGAGCTAGTTGCCTCCCCGCCCGGTCAGGACGGAGAGCGGCGAGATCACCGGCTCGGGCCAGGAGCCGCCGGCGAAGAAGCCGGTGGGCGGCGGCGCCGTGCCGCCGTCCTGCCCGGTGACGGCGATCGTGCCGGCGAGCGCGACGCTCCCCGTGCGGTAGGGGATCATGCCGGAGACCGACAGGGTCCTGCCGCCGCCTTCGATCTCGGCCTTGGTCAGCTCCGCCAGTCCCTTGTCGAGCCGCGCGTCGACCTCGGCGCGCGTGAAGTCGAACGATCCGCCGGACGCCTGCGAGATGTTGAAGAAGGCGTTCTTCTCCACCAGCGCCTCGAAGGCCTGCGCGTCGAAATGGGTGAGCGTGCCGGCGCCCATGCGCAGGCGGAACTGGCCGGAGAGGTCGGATGCGGTGGTGGCCCAGAGCGGCCGGTCGGTGGAGAGCTCGAACTCCGCCGATCCGCGGCCGACCGGCAGCGGCCCCGGCAGCGCCAGCGTCTCGACGATGCCGCCGATGTCGACGTTGGCAAGCGACATGCGCAGCTGCCCACCGCCGCGAAACCCCTCTTCCGTGAGCATGATGCGGCCCGACATGGTGCCGTCCATGAAGGTGCTGTCGCCGACGTCGAAGGAAGCGCGGCCGTTCTCGATCCTGATGCCGGCGGCGAGATCACGCAGCGAGAAGGGGGCGAAGTCGGCGCTTTTCGCGGAAAGCCGGAGGTCGAGCCCGAACTGGCGCATGAAGGCCGTATCGATGCCCGCACCCGCCTCGCCGGCGTCGGGAAGCGGGGTGAAGGCGGAGAGGAAGGCCTTGAGGTCTATCCGGTCGAAGGCGAGCGTACCGCCGACCTGCGGCTTGCCGTCCGGGGGCATGGCGATGTCGAGCACCCCGGTCGCCTGGGCGTTCTCCAGCCCGAGCCGGAGGTCCTCCAGCTTGGCGGAATAGCCCGCCGTCGTGACGTTCGCCTCGGCGTCGACCTGGCCGACCGCATCGGCCGCCGGAATGTGCTTGCCCTGCCAGAAGAGCAGCCGGTCGAGCGAAGGCGTCGACAGATGCAGCCGGCCGGAGACGAAGGCGTTGCCGGACAGGTTGGCGAGGCCGTCGAAATCGACGGTCGCGGGATCGGAGGAGAGTTTCGCGCGCACCGGGGCGTTGCGGCCGGCAAGAAGCGCCAGCGGCCGGTCGCAGGCGAAGGTCCAGCGCGCCACCTCGCCGCCGGCGACGCCGGTCAGGTCGAGATCGAGCCGCTTGCCGATCAGCGGCCAGTTCACGCTGCCGTTGATGTCGGAAATGCGGTAGGCCTCGCCGTCCGCCCCGCGGGCGATCGTCACGATGCCGTCGACGACCTTGGCGCTGCCGAAGCGCTCGTGCCCGAGCGCGGGGGTCGCGCCGTCGGGCGTGGCGGCGACGGTGTCGATCGCCTCGCTCAGCCATCCGCCGCGCCGCCAGTTGAGCGTGCCGTCCGCGTTCCAGCCGACATGGAGGACGGGGCGCATCAGCTCGAAATCGCCGAAGGCCGGCCGGCCGCGCACGGCGCCGAGGAGATCGAAGCCCGCCGAGATCGTCTCGATGCGGGCGAGCTCCTCGCCGGTATCCGCGATGATGCGCACGGCATCCAGCGTGACGCGGGGATAGGGCCAGAAGGCGAAATCCGGCGCCTCGCCGATGACGACGTCCGCGCCGATCCAGGCTTCCAGGGATTCCTCGATCGCCTTGCCGACCATGTCGGTGCGCACGAGGAAGGGCATGGCGGCGCGCACGGCGAGCGCCACGCAGACGACGGCGAGAAGTCCGCCCGCCAGCTGTCCCGGGCGAATGAAACGGAAAAGGTTCATTCCGGCGCGCCCCTCCGATCGGAAGCGTTCGTATGGTCTTGCGCTAGGGGATAGGCGCTCGGCCGGAAGAAATCAAATGGCTGCCTTGCGCAATTGCGCCGGAGCGCGACGCGATGCGGCTAGCGGCGCTTTATGCCGCGCCGCAACATGATATAGGAATGCCATTGCAGTGGAGGAATGCATGACAGACAAACCGCTTTGGGAGCCCTCGGCCGATACGCTGGAAAACAGCCCGATGGCCCGGTTCATGAAGGCCTGCGGCGCGCGTCACGGACGCCACTTCGCCTCCTACGACGACCTGCATGCCTGGTCGGTGGCCGAACGCGCCGATTTCTGGAACGCCGTCTGGGAGGACGGCGGCGTGATCGGCGAAAGGGGCGGCGTGGCGCTGGAGAACGGCGAGAGCATGCTTCAGGCCCGCTTCTTCCCCGAGGGAACGCTCAACTTCGCGGAAAATCTCCTCAAGATCGCGGGCGCCGGCGATGCGCTCGTCTTCCGCGGCGAGGACAAGGTCTCCTGCCGCTGGTCCTGGGACGAGCTGCGCGCCCGCGTCTCGAAGCTGCAGCAGGCCTTCGCGGCGATGGGCGTCGGCGAGGGCGACCGCGTCGCCGCCATGATGCCGAACCTGCCGGAGACGATCGCCTGCATGCTGGCCGCCGCCTCCCTCGGCGCCATCTGGTCCTCCTGTTCACCCGATTTCGGCGAGCAGGGCGTGCTCGACCGCTTCGGCCAGATCGAGCCGAAGCTCTTCGTCGCCTGCGACGGCTACTGGTATGCCGGCAGGCTCCAGGACGTGTCGGAGAAGGTGCGGGCGGTGGCGGGCAAGCTCGGCGCGCCGGTGCTCGTGGTGCACTATGCGGGCGATGCGGAGGCGCTTGCCGCCTCCCTGCCGGACGGGCGCACGCTGGATGCGGTCCTTGCGGCATACGAGGAGAAGCCGCTCGCCTTCAGGCGGCTTCCCTTCCGCCATCCGCTCTATATCCTGTTTTCCTCCGGCACGACGGGCGTGCCGAAATGCATCGTGCATTCGGCCGGCGGCACGCTGCTGCAGCACCTGAAGGAGCACCGGCTGCACTGCGGCCTCGTTCCGGGCGAGCGGCTGTTCTACTTCACCACCTGCGGCTGGATGATGTGGAACTGGCTGGTCTCGGGGCTAGCGGTCGGCGCCACGCTCTGCCTCTACGACGGCTCGCCCTTCCATCCGGACGGCAACGTGCTGTTCGACTATGCCGAGGCCGAGACGTTCGCCGTCTTCGGCACCTCGGCCAAATATATCGACGCGGTGCGCAAGGGCGGCTTCACGCCACGCACCACCCACGATCTCTCGCACCTGCGCCTCGTGACCTCGACCGGCTCGCCGCTGTCGCCGGAGGGCTTCGATTTCGTCTACGAGGGCATCAAGCCGGACGTGCAGCTCGCCTCCATCTCCGGCGGCACCGACATCGTCTCCTGCTTCGTGCTCGGCATCCCGCTGAAGCCGGTCTGGCGCGGCGAGATCCAGGGGCCGGGCCTCGGGCTCGCCGTCGACGTCTGGGACGAGGAAGGCCGGCCGGTCCGCGGCGAGAAGGGCGAGCTCGTCTGCGCGAAGGCCTTTCCCTCCATGCCGGTCATGTTCTGGAACGATCCGGACGGGGCGAAATATCGCGCCGCCTATTTCGAGCGCTTCGACAATGTCTGGTGCCACGGCGACTTCGCCGAATGGACGGAGCACGGCGGTATCGTCATCCACGGCCGCTCCGACGCGACGCTCAACCCCGGTGGGGTGCGCATCGGCACGGCGGAGATCTACAATCAGGTGGAACAGCTCGAGGAGGTGGCGGAGGCGCTCTGCATCGGCCAGGAGTGGGACGACGACGTGCGCATCGTCCTCTTCGTGCGCCTGCCTGCCGGCAAGGTCTTGGACGAGGCGCTGGAGAAGACGATCAGGACGAAGATCCGCACCGGCGCCTCGCCGCGCCACGTGCCGGCGAAGATCGTCCAGGTGGCCGACATCCCGCGCACCAAGTCCGGCAAGATCGTCGAGCTCGCGGTGCGCGAGGTCGTGCACGGCCGGCCGGTGAAGAACAAGGAGGCGCTCGCCAATCCGGAAGCGCTCGATCTCTTCGCCGATCTTGCCGTGCTCAAATCCTGAGGCCGCCGGAAGGCGGCGCGTTAACCAAGTTTGCGAAGTCGTGAATGCGCCGCCTGTCCCGGAACCGGACGGGTAAGGAATTGTTAATCCGCAATGGTGCAAGGTCGTACCAACTTGAGCACGCCCGATGAAGGGTGGTCCGGTCTCCGACCCCGATGGCATGAAGCCGTTCATCTCGCTTTTGTTGGACAGCATTCAAACTATCGGGGCGGCTTCGGCCGCCCTCTTTTTTACCTTCGGTCAGCGCCGCTCTTGTCCAGGGAGCGGGAGACGAGGAAGACCGGGATCAGGCCCGCCGCGACGATGATGACGGCCGGCACCGAGGCGTCCTCCACCTTCGCCCGCGAGGCGTCCTCGTAGACCAGCGTCGCCAGCGTGTTGAAGTTGAACGGCCTCAGCATGATCGTCGCCGAAAGCTCCTTCATGCTCTCGATGAAGACGAGGAGCGCCGCCGTCAGCGTCGCCGGCCGCATCATCGGCATCAGCACGCTCCAGAGCGTCTGGCTGCTGGTGCGCCCGAGCGTGCGGGCGGCCATGTCGAGATGCGGCGAGAGCTTGTGGAAGCCGGCGTCGACGGTACCCTCCGCCATGGTGAGGAAGCGCACCGTGCAGGCATAGATGATGGCGAAACCCGTGCCGGAGAGCAGGAGACCGGTGGAGACGCCGAATTCCGCCCGCAGGAAGGCGTCGAGCGCGTTGTCGAACTTGGCGAGCGGGATCAGCACGCCCATGGCGAGCACCGTGCCCGGCACGCCGTAGCCGAAGGAGGCGAGCCGGCTTGCCGCTGCCGTCGCCTTCGAGCGGGTGGTGCGGGCGGCATAGGCGAGCACGAAGGCGAGGCCGACGGCGATCGCCGCCGCCGAGGCCGAGACGAGCACGCTGTTCCAGAGAGCCGAGACGAGCCGGGTGGAGGCGAACTGCTCCAGCCGCCGCGCGGCGTAGCCGCCGAGCACCAGCACGGGCACGGCGAAGCCGATGACGGGCGGCGTCAGGCAGGCGAGCGTCGCCGCCCATTTCTTCCAGCCGGAGAGCTTTAGCCGCACGGAATCCGAGACGGCCGCCGTCGTCTTCTGGCTGGCGAAGCGCTGGCGTCGCCGCGCCCGGCGCTCGACGACCATCAGCAGCACGACGAAGACGAGCATGATGCAGGCGATCTGCGCCGCACCGGCGAGGCTGCCGCGGTTGAGCCAGGTGTCGAAGATCGAGAAGGTGAGCGTCTGGACACCGAGATATTCCACCGCGCCGATGTCGTTCAGCGTCTCCATGGCGACGAGCGTCAGGCCGACCATGATCGCCGGCCGCGCCATCGGGATCTGCACGCGGGCGAAGACGCGCAGCGGCGAGGCACCCAGCGTGCGCGCCACGTCGGCCGCCGCCCGTCCCTGCATCAGGAACATCGAGCGGGCGGAGAGATAGACGTAAGGATAGAGCACGCTCGCCAGCACCAGCACGGCCCCGCCGGTCGTACGCACCTCCGGGAACCAGTAGTCGCGGCTCGTCTGGAAGCCGAACAGGCTGCGGTAGGCGGTCTGCACGGGGCCGGTGAAGGAGAAGAATTCCGCGAAGGCGTAGGCGCCGAGATAGGAGGGGATGGCGAGCGGCAGCACGAGCAGGCCGGAGGCGAGCCGGCGCAGCGGGAAGTCGCAGCTCGCCACCAGCCAGGCCGTGACGACGCCGGTGACGGCGGTGGCCGCGCCGACGCCGGCAAGCAGGAGGAGCGTGCGCGAGGTCGCTCGCGGGATGACGTTGCTGACGAGGTGCGGCCAGTTGCCCGTCCCGCCGGTGGCGGCGATGACGACGATGGCGACGATCGGCATGAGCACGATCGCCGCCGAGAGCACGGCGGTGCCGGTCAGCACCGGGTGGCGGCGGGTGCCGGAGCGAAGGGCGAGGGGCCGTCCCGCGATACTTCTGGCAAATACCTGCAATCTGTCACCCTGGAAAGGAGCCCTTTGATGGACGACCGCATACGCGGCTCCCCCTTACCCCGCCTCCGCTTCGCTCGGCGACCCTTTCCCCGTGGGGAAGAGGTGGGAACGGAGAGGTGACGGCATGCCCCTTTCTCCCCATCGGGGAGAAGGTGGCGGCAGCCGGATGAGGGGGCATCCGCATGCGTTGCCCTCGTTCACCCGGTCTAGACCAATCGGCTCAATCTGCCAACACGCGCGGCGAAGGGAAGGTGACCTCGACCAGCGTGCCCTCGTTCGGCGTCGAACTGATCGAGAAGGTCGCGCGGTTGGCGTCGACCATGGCCTTGGTCAGCGGCAGGCCGAGGCCGGTGCCGTCGCCGCGCTTGCGCGTCGTGCCGGTCGTCACCTGGCGGAACGGCTTCATCGCCTGTTCCAGCTCGGAGCGGGTCATGCCGATGCCGGTGTCGCGGATGCGGAGCACTACGCTGCCGTTCGCCTCGTAGGCCGTCGAGACGACGATCTGCCCGCCGGACGGCGTGAAGCGGATGGCGTTCGACAGGATGTTGAGGGCGATCTGCTTGATCGAGCGCAGGTCCGCCACGACCTGCGGCACGTTGCCGGCAAGCGAGGTGCGGATGATGACACGCTGGGCGTTCGCCTGCGGCTGCACCAGCGACACGGCCTCGGAGACGGTTTCGTTGAGGCCGACGGCGGTGAAGTCGAGGTCCATCTCGCCCGCCTCGATCTTCGAGATGTCGAGCAGGTCGTTGACGATGTCGAGCACGTGGCGGCCGGAGCGGCCGATGTCGTTGGCATATTCGACGTAGCGCGGATGGCCGATCGGCCCGAAGCGCTCGGTCGCCATCATGTCGGAGAAGCCGATGATGGCGTTGAGCGGCGTGCGGATCTCGTGGCTGACGCGGGCGAGGAAGTCGCTCTTGTGGGCATTGGCCGTCTCGGCGGCACGCTTGGCGTTGCGCAGTTCCTCCTCGGTGCGCTTCCACTGGGTGATGTCGCGGATCACCGCGCAGTAGCCGGAAGACGAGGAAAGCCGCCCCATCGTCATGAACAGCGGGATGAAGCCGCCGGAGGCCTCGCGGCCGATCACCTCGCGCCCGTCGTTGAGCACGCTCGCCACGCCGTGGCCGGACAGGCCGGAAAGATAGTCGAGCACGGCCTTCTGGCTCTCATGCGCGAAGAGCAGCGCGAAGGGGCGGCCGCGGATCTCCTCCTCGTCGTAGTTGAAGAGCGCGCTCGCCGAGCGGTTCATCGAGCGGATGATGCCGTCCTGGCCGACGACCACGACGCCGTCCGTCGCCGTTTCGAGGATCGAGCGCAGCTCGCCCGCCTCGATGCGCAGTGCCGAGAGCGCAGCCTGCTCGGCATTGCGCTCTTCCGCCGCCGTTTCCGGCTCGGCCGGTGGTTCGGCGGCCTTTTCCGGTGCGGGCGTCAGCGCCAGCATCAGCGCGCTGCCGTCCTCCCAGCGGATCGACTGCAGGCGGGCGGTGACCGGGCTCGTGCTCTCGCCGTCGGCATGGCGCAGCGCGATCGTGCCGCCACCTTCGCCGGCCGCGGGACCGTCGAGCAGCACGTCGAGCCCGCCGGAAGCTTCAAGGTCCTCGAGCGTCGTATAGCCGGTGAGGCGGAAGAATTCCGGATTGGCGTGGATCAGCCGGTCGCCGACATGGACGAGCAGGGCGACGGGCAGCGCGTCGACCACGGTCGCGGTGAGGCCGTAGTCCATCTGCGTGCGCGGCGGGGCGATGGCGGTGCGCTCGTCGCTCCTGTCGTCGTTTCTCTCCTCGGCCATGCTTTCGGGCGGCAGGTCGTCGGCATGCGGGCCGACCTCGAGGCCGGGCATCTCCGTCTCGGCGTCGAGCGGCGTGCCGGCTTCCTCGGTCGTTTCTTCGGACGGCGGAAGGTCTTCCGGCTTGCGCTTGCCGAAGGTCTCGCCGAGCTGGCGGGCGATCTCGCGGAAGGCGGCCTGCTCGCCGCTGGAAAGCCCCTCGAAGATGCCGCGTCCGCGCCGCGCCTCGAGCTGCACGATCTTGTCGGACTGGCGGCGCACCGGCGTCTCGACCAGCCGCAGCGCCGGCCGCTCGCCGCGGAAGGCATCCTGCTCGCTGCCGTCGGGTTCGGCCGGGGAGGGGCCTGTTTCCGCTTCGGGCGCGTGGCCGGCGGCCGGCTCCGCTGCGGGCCCGTCATCGGGTGTGGCCGCGGTCTCCCCTGCCGGCTCGTCCGTCTCGCCGAGAGCCAGCCCGTGGGCGGCCGGGTCCTCGACGGCGTCGGCGATGCGCACGATGCCGAAGCCGCGGAAGCCGTCGAAGTCGCGGTTGCGCGAATAGGTCGGCAGGGCGGCGAGGTCGACGGGCACGGCGAGGTTCGTGCCCTCGACCGGCCAGAGGATCGTCTTGCCCGACCAGGTGTCGCGACGGCCGAGCAGGTCGGCGATCTTGCCGTCCGGATCGAGGCCGAAGCGGGTGGCGACATCGACGAAGCGCTCGCCGGCGATCGCCGCCGCATGCGGCCCGACGGCCATGGCGAATTCCTCGGAGATCTCGCTGAAGCGGCCCTCCGCGTCGATCTTCCAGACGAAGCGGACCGGCCGGCCCTGCCGGTTGAAGGCGAAACCGCCGGCGGCGACCGGAGGAGCAGCATGTTCCGCGACGCTCTCCTCCGCGGCCGGCTCCTCCGGCTCGACGGCGTATTCCGCGTTCTCTTTCGCGGGCTCGTCCACATCGTCGGCCGGCGCCTTTTCCTCGATCGGCTCGAATTCCCCGGCGGGTGCGATCTCCTCCGCGGCGGCCTCGGCTTCGGCGGGAACGGCGTCTGCGTCGGCCGTCTCGTCTTCCGCCGCCGGGGCGGACTCCTCCTCGTCCCCGTCGGGATCGAGGTGGCCGAGGATGGTCTCGACGGCGAAGAGCAGGTGCAGGGCCGGGTCGGCGGCGACGCGGCCGATGGCGGCGGGCAGGTGGCCCAGGCCGGTGGGGATGGGCCGCTTGACCAGCCAGTCGGCGCTGCGGCCGGCGGCGTTGACGAGCATGCGCCGCGTCTCGGGCGTGATGGCGAGGCTGTCGAAGCCCTCCGAGGCGGCGATGATGCCGCCCTCGCCGTCGAGCACCGCCATGTGCGTGTCGGGATCGTCGAAGCCGGACAGCATGGCCCTCGCCACCGTCTCCCGCGTAAGGCTCTCCGCGGCCACCGGCGCGCTGAACAGGATCGCCTCGTCGCCGGGGCGGATGGTGACGCATTCGACCGTCGCGTTCACCGGAACGCTGCGGAAGCCGCTGCCGATGCGCATCAGGAGGGTGCGCCTTTCGCCCGGCGCCTGCGCCTGGCGCGCCGTGGCGGAAAGCTGGCGGAAGGCGACGTCGCCGGTGTCCGGGCCGGCGTCGAGGAAATCGTAGATGCTGTCGTGGCCGAAGAGCGCAGCACCCCGCCCGTTCGACCACAGCACGCGCGCCATGTCCCTGGAAAACAGGACGACCGCTTCCCCCCTGGCGAAGGGCGCGCGTACCCGCTCGTGGACGGCGACGTCGATAAAGGGGTACTGCTTGGCGGACATGTTCAGGCCTGCGGGTCTGGCTTCCGGCGGTATCGCGCGATTAACGCTTTATTAATAGCGGTGGCCGCCCCGACGGTCCAGCAGCGACCCGCGGCCGCCCGGCGCTTTCGGCCGGCAGGGTTAACGGCAACCCGCTTTATTGTGCATCGCACAAATATGTTGCAATGCAAAAGAAAATGGACTATATAGCGGTCATTCGCAAACATGGTGCCTCTGAAGAGGGCCACAAGCAAGGAGCGCAGACAATGGCGACCAAGAAGACCGACGACGTATTTTCCATCGCATCCATCGACCCGGCCAAGTTCTCCGAGAGCTTCCGCGAATTCGCCGAGAAGGGCGCGGTGCAGACCAAGGAAGCCTATGCCAAGATGAAGGAAGCGGCCGAAGACGCGACGAAGACCGTTGAAGCGACGCTCGAAAGCGCGCAGGCCGGCACCGTCGAGCTCGGCCTCAAGGCCATCGACGCGCTGCGCACCAACGCGGAGAACTCGCTTTCGCACATGGAAGCCCTGCTCGGCGTGAAGTCCGTCGCCGAACTCTTCGAGCTGCAGACCGCCTTCCTGCGCAAGCAGGCGGAAGTCGCCGTCGAGCAGGCCCGCACCCTCCAGGAAACCTCCAAGAAGGTTGCCGAGAAGGTCGCCGCTCCCGGCAAGTCCGCCGCCGAGAAGGCCATGAAGTCCTTCAAGGTCGGCTGAACTCCGGCCCCGGTATGCCGCTGATCAAGGCCGGACGGCAGCGTCCGGCCTTTTTTTGTGGCGTGCGCCACAAGGGACTTGCAAAACAGGCCCTCTGCCCGTATTTGACGGCCCAAGCGCGGTTCGCGCCCCGCATGTGCGGTTGTAGCTCAGTTGGTTAGAGCGCAGGTTTGTGGCACCTGAGGTCGCTGGTTCGACTCCAGCCAACCGTACCATTTCCCTTTTTCTCCCCTGTCCGATCGCCTGCCGCGCTCATCGCCGCCCGCTTTCGCGCGCCCTCGGGCGCCCGCATCAATCCTTCGTTTACCAAGGCCCTGAAAGCCCATCCCGTTTCGGGACTGTATTAGGATTCCGTTGACCAATGGATCCCTAATTTCGGCCCGTTCCCGTTTGGGGAATCGGTCCGCATGACGCGCCGCCGCGATGCAAATGGGGTTTCAGATGCACATGACGTGCGCCAAATGGCTGGCGGTTCCCGCCGGCATGCTCGGGCTGTTCCTTCTCTGGCTGCCGATCAGCCTCCAGGCCCAACTCGTTCTCAGCTTCGCCGTTCTCGGAATATTGTTCCTGGCGATGACCCGCCCGGAAAGCCCGGTCTTCCGGCTCGTCACCTTCGTCTTCGCCGCCATCCTCGCCATGCGCTACGCCTTCTGGCGCACGACGGAGACGCTGCCGAGCGTGCACGAGCCGCTGAACTTCATCCCCGGCCTCATGCTCTACCTTGCCGAGATGTATTGCCTCGCCATGCTGGCGGTGAGCTTCTTCATGCTCGCCGACCCGGTGAAGCGCAAGACGCCGGCGCCGGGCGCCGCCGCGGACCTTCCGACGGTCGACGTCTTCATCCCGTCCTACAACGAGGACCCCGAGCTTCTCGCCGGCACGCTCGCGGCGGCGAAGTCGATGCTCTACCCGCGCGACAAACTTGCCGTCTACCTGCTCGACGACGGCGGCACGGAGGCCAAGCGCAACCACAGGGACCCGCGCATCGCCATCGCCGCGATCCGCCGGCACGGGCAGCTGAAGGCACTCTGCGCGGCGCTCGGCGTCCACTATCACGCGCGCGGACAGAACGACCATGCCAAGGCCGGCAATCTCAACGAGGGCCTCAAGGTCTCGAAGGGCGAGCTCGTCGTCGTCTTCGACGCCGACCACGCGCCGGTGCGCGAGTTCCTGCGCGAGACTGTGGGCTTCTTCCGCGAGGACAAGAAACTCTTCCTCGTGCAGACGCCGCATTATTTCCTGAACCCGGACCCGCTGGAGAAGAACCTCAGGACCTTCGCCCGCATGCCCTCGGAGAACGAGATGTTCTATTCGATCCTGCAGCGCGGGCTCGACAAGTGGAACGCGTCCTTCTTCTGCGGTTCGGCGGCGGTGCTGCGCCGCTCGGCGCTTGCCGCGGCGAACGGCTTCTCCGGCCAGTCGATCACCGAGGATTGCGAGACGGCGCTGTCGCTGCATGCCCGCGGCTGGCACAGCATCTATGTCGACAAGCCGCTGATCGCCGGCCTGCAGCCGGAGACCTTCGTCTCCTTCATCGGCCAGCGCGCCCGCTGGTGCCAGGGCATGCTGCAGATCCTGCTGCTCAACCGTCCGTTCCTCGCGAAGGGCCTGACGCTCGCCCAGCGCGTCTGCTACGCCGGCATCAACCTCTTCTGGCTGTTCCCGCTGTCGCGGCTCGCCTTCACCTTCTCGCCGCTCCTCTACATCTTCTTCTCGCTGGAGATCTACCAGGCGAACATCGCCGGCTTCGCCGCCTATGCGGTCACCTATCTCGTCGGCTCCTTCGCCATGCAGAACTATCTCTACGGCCGCGTCCGCTGGCCCTGGGTCTCGGAGCTCTACGAATACGTGCAGTCGGTGCTGCTGTTCGGCTCGATCCTCAGCGTGCTGCGCAACCCGCGCAAGCCCACCTTCAACGTCACGGCGAAGGGCCAGACGCTTGATCGCAGCATGCTCTCGCCGCTGGCGCGACCCTATTTCCTGATCTTCTTCCTGCTGCTGGCCGCCGCCCTCTATTCGGGCTACCGGCTGATGACGGAGCCGGTCGCGACCGAGCTCCTGCTGATCGTGGCGGGCTGGAACCTCGTCAATCTGAGCCTTGCCGGGGCCGCGCTCGGCGTCGTCGCGGAACGGCGGGAGCTTCGCCGCAACCAGCGCCTGCCGGTCCGGCGCCACGCGCTGATGGCGCTTGCCGGCACGCTGCACACGGTCGTCATCCAGGACGCCTCCTTCGGCGGCGTCTCGGTGGAGTTCCTCGAGAACGCGCCGGCAATCGATCCGGAAAACCCGGTCGAGGCGACGATCGAGCTGCGCCGGGGCGGCCGCTCCGTCTCCTTCGAGGTGGTCAGCCGCTCGAGGCGTGGCGGCGGGGAGGGCATCTACGGCTTCGCCTATCGCGAGCGCACGCCGCAGACCTTCATCGCCATCGCCGATCTCATGTATGCCGACCAGTCGGTGCTGCAGGAGCGGCTGACGCGCCGCCAGGTCCGCTGCGGCTTCTTCCGCGGCACGGCGCGTTTCGCGCTGTGGAGCGTGACGGAGACGCTCCGGGCGCTCGGCTATGCCGCCGGCCTGGTGCGCGAAAGCGTCGTGCCGTCGGCCGCCGATGCGCCGATCGTGGTGAAGGAGAACAGCGCCTCCATTCCCGGCCGCGCTGCCGCGCTGCCTCCCATCCTCGCCGGAGCCCATGTCCATGGCTAAGACGTTTCTTCCCCTGCTCGTCGGGCTCGCCCTGCTTGCGGCTTCGACCGCCCCCTGCCGGGCCGTGGATGCGGCCGCCCTGATCCCCTTCGAGCAGTCGGCCGACGACCATACGCTTTCCGGCGAGGACGACGAGGCGCTCTTCAGCTTCCATCTCGACGGCGCGCAGGCGGCGGCGGGTGGTCTCCTCACGCTCGCCTATGCCAACGCCGTCTCCGTGCTGCCCGACACGGCGCGGATGGACGTCGAGGTCAACGGCCGCGCTGCCGGCGGCTTCGCCATCGCCTCGCCCGGCGGAACGCGCGCCGAGACGATCTCCGTCGACGCCGGCATGCTGAAGCCCGGCCGCAATACCGTGCGGCTGCGCGCCCGCCAGCACCACCGCGTCGACTGCTCGCTCGACGCGACCTACGAGCTGTGGACGAAGCTCGACCCAGCGGCGACCGGCTTCCGGCCGGCGCAGGACGTCGCCTTCGACGATTTCGACAGCTTGCTCACCGTGCGCCGCAACGCCGACCGCACCGATATCCGCGTGGTCGTTCCCGGGGCGCTCGATGCGGAGGCGCTGAATATCGTGGCCCCTGCGCTCCAGGCGCTCGTGCTCTTCCTCAACCGCGATGACGTCGCGGTCTCGGTCGCCGACCGGCCGGGGACCGGCCCCGGCATCGACCTCGTCGTGGCGACGGACCGTGTCGGTAGTACCGCATTTGCCGGCGCGCCGCGCGGCCTGTCGGTGCGGCCGGCGGGCGAGGCGGGACGGGCGACGGTCGTGCTGCGCGCCGTTGGCCGCAGCGAGGCCAATGCGGCGGTGCTCGCCGCCGTCAGGGGACCGATGGCCGACGGGCTGAAGTCCGGCGTTCTCGGTGCGGAAAGCGGCAGGCTCGTGGTCGAGGCCGGCACGCGGCTCACGCTGAGAGAGGCGGGATACCGTACCCGTACCTTCTCGGGCCGCCTGTCGCGCACCGGCTTCTCCGTCGAGATGCCCGCGGATTTCTATCCGGCGGAGTATGCGACGCTCGACCTTCATCTCCACGCCGCGACCTCGCCGGGCCTCGATCCCTCGGCGCAGCTCCTCGTCAGGGTCAACGACCGCGTCGTGAAGAGCTATCCGTTCCGCAACCGTGACGGCGAGCAGTTCGACGGCAAGCGCATCGAGCTACCGCTGCGCGCCTTCCGCCCCGGCGCCAACCGGGTGGAACTGCTCGCCGAGCTGCCGGTGGCGGCCGACGCGGCCTGCCGGCCGGAGGCGCGCGACGACGCAAGGCCGCGCTTCATCCTGCTCGACACGACGTCGATCGAGGTGCCGGCGCTCGCCCGCCTCGGCCGGCTTCCCGATCTCGCCGCCCTCGCCGGCAAGGCCTATCCCTATGCCGGCGGCAAGGGCTTCGACCTCTTCCTCGACCGGGCGGACGCCGGGACGGCCGCCGCCGGCCTGACGCTGCTGTCGCGCCTTGCGCTCGCCGCCCGCGCGCCGTTCGACGTTACTATCGCCCTCGGCGCACCCGCGGCGGGAAGCAGCCGCGACGCGCTCGTCATCACCGCGCAGGGCGAATTCGCCGAACTCGGCGCCGCCGGCAAGGGCGCCTTCCCCGATCCGGTGGTGACGGCCTCGATTTCCGACGGGCCTGCCGCCGATTCCGCCGCGCTGCTGGAAGCCTTCCGCAGCGCGACCGCGGCCGGGGAGGATGACCTGTCGTTGACCGCACGCGCGCGGCTGTGGCTTGCGGAAGCCCCGCGCCGCTTCGGCCGCTGGCTGAACTATGACGGCGAGGCGCCAGCGCACGCCGTGCCGCACGGGGAGGGCGCGCTCGTCACCCTCTCGCAGATGCGCTCGCCCGACGGGCTTGCGACCTGGACCACGCTCAGCGCCGCCGCGCCGGACGAGGCGGAGGCAGGCGCGCGCCGTCTCGTCGAGCCCGCGGTCTGGCGCAACCTTGAGGGCGGGACGGCGATTGTCGAGAAGGCGGGCCTGTCGGTGGTGAGCATGCCCGCCGCGGAACGCTACGTCGCGGGGCTCGCCGACCGCAGCCCCGGCAACCTGCGCCGCGTCGCCGCCGCGTGGTTCTCTGACAATTTCGAGATCTACGTTCTGCTCGTGCTGGGCTCGCTCGGCCTCTTCGCCGCCTGGCTCGGGTTGACGGTTCCCCGCAAGGGCGTGAGGTCCGACCGATGAGACTGCTGTTCCTTTCCGGCCTGCTGCTTGCCTCCGCCGCCTTTGCGGAGGAAGCGAGGTCCGTCCCCGATGCGGTCGAGCTGGCCGCGCTCTACTATTACGCCGAGCACGGCGAGCAGGACCGGGTGGAGGCCGAGGCGGCGCGCCTGCGGCTGAAATATCCCGGTTTCGTCGTGCCGGCCGACATCCATGCGCCGGCTGCGGGGCAGGCGGACGAAAGTGCGCTCTGGACGCTCTACGAGGCGGACGATTTCGCCGGCATCGAGGCCGAGATCGGCCGCCGCCGCGCGCAGGATCCCGCATGGGCGCCGAGCGAGGACTTCTCCGCCAAGCTCGCCCGCCGCAAGCTGCGCGCCGAGATGACGGCGGCTGCCGCCCGCAAGGACTGGGCGGGCGTCGTCGCGGCGGCAGGCGGGCTCGATCCGGAAAGCGAGACCGAGGTCGACCTCGTCTGGATGCTGATCGACGCGGCCGCCGAGACCGGTGCGAAAACGGTCGCGGAGACAGCCTATCGCGGCCTGCTTTCGCGCGAGGGCGCGGCGCGCCTGCCGGACGGGCAGCTCGTGGCCACCTTGCGCAAGGCCGTGCGCGATCTGCCCGCCGAAGACCTGCGTCGCAAGCTTGCCGGCCTCGGTCTGCCCGCGGCGGAGATCGAGCCGATCGAACGGGACCTGGCGCGCAGGGAAGTCGCGGCGTTCAACGCGGACGAGGCAAGGCAGGCGCCGCTCGCCGAAGCCACGCTCGCCCGCCTGCGGACGGCGCCGGAGACAGCCGACCTTTCCCTTCTCGGCTGGCACGACCTCAAGACCGGCGCGCCGAAGACGGCGGAGCAGTGGTTCCGCACGGCGCTTGCCGGCGGGCGCGATGCGGAGAACGCCAAGGGCCTCTACCTGTCGCTTGCCGCGCAGGATCGGCAGGACGAGGCCTATGGCGTCGCCGAGGCCTATCTGCAGGAGCTCGCCGGCGACCCGCAGTTCCTGATGAACGCACTCTCCGTCCGTTTCGCAAGGCCCGGTGAGCGGGAGATCGACGCCGGCACGGTGACGGCCTACAGCAACGCCATTCTCGCCGCCGAGAGTGCCGGCCATGCGGAAATCCTTGCCTGGTATGCCTACAATTCCCGCCAGTACGAGGCCGCTAGGGCCTGGTTCGGCAAGGCGCTCGATTGGGAGAGCGCGCCGGTGCGGGTGAAGGGCCTCGCCCTAAGCCTGCTTCGCCTCGGCGACAAGGCCGGTTCCGCCGCGCTGGAGGAGGAATACCGGGGCGTCTACCCTGCGGTCTGGGAGGAGATCGGCAGGATCCGTCCGTCCAAAAGGAACCGGGCGGCCACCGCCGAAACGCCGGCCAAGGCCGCGGCCGACACCGGCTATCTCGCCGATTTCAAGGCGAAGCGCTACGGCGCCTGCGTGGAGAAGCTCGCCGCTCTCGAGACACGCGGCCCCCTCTCTGCCGATGCGCAGCTCATCAGGGGCTGGTGCCATCTGGGCCTCGACCGCCTGTCCGAAGCGCG
Organism: Shinella pollutisoli; assembly: GCF_024609765.1. Classification (GTDB taxonomy): domain Bacteria; phylum Pseudomonadota; class Alphaproteobacteria; order Rhizobiales; family Rhizobiaceae; genus Shinella; species Shinella pollutisoli. The sequence continues at coordinate 17,742 of NZ_JANFDG010000018.1, read as the reverse complement.
CAGGGCCTTCGAGGCGGCGCTCGGCAATGCCCGTACCCAGCCGGACGCCACCTATGGTGCGGCGCTGACGCTGCTGCGCGGCCGGCTCACCGACGAGGCGGAGGCGATCGTCGGCCTTTACCCGCTCGCGGAAAAGCGCGAGCGCGAGGTGCGGGCGGAAATCTACTGGCAGCGCGCCCGTTCCGCCTTCGACCACAAGCAGTACCAGCGGGTGCTCGACGCGCTGAACGCGCGCATGGCGCTTGCCGCCGAGCCGCCCGATCTCAGCCAGCTTCGCGGCTGGGCGCACTATCATCTCGGCAACCGCCGCGAGGCGCGCGCCGTGTTCGAAAGGCTCGACATGCATCTCCACGACGCTGCCGCCGCGCGCGGCATCGCCGCCACCGCGCGATAAGGGTCCGCCATGCGCTTCCTCGCCGTCTCCACCCTGCTTCTCTCGCTTGCCGGCTGCTCGACCGTCAGCGACCCGTTCCTCGAGACCGGCTCGATCCGGCCGGATGCGCCGCCGCTGTCGAGCGATGTCGCGCCGGATTTCGCTGCCGCGCTGCTGCCGGCGGCGGGCGCCGTCGAGAGCGTCCGACAGACGGTGCGCGACGACGATCTCGAACAGACGATCGTCTACGCCAACGCTACGGCGATGGCGGGCGAGAACGCGCTCACCGTGCGGATCGGCCTGCCGGGCAAGGGCGCGGCCTTCCGGCGCGCGCCGACGCGCGGGGCGATCCTTGCGGAGATGCGTGCAAGCCTCCCCGGCGTCGCCATGACCATCGAGCCGGCGCCGGGCGGGAACATGCATGGCGTCTACGGCTATGCCACCGGCGCGCTCGGCGCCTCGGGAAGCTGCCTCTATGCCTGGCAATATGTGAAGCGCATCGCGCCGGCGGCGGAGGCTACCGCCGTCGGGCAATGGCGCGCGCCGGCCTATGCCGCGCAGGTGCGCCTGCGCTTCTGCGATCCCGCCATCCCGCGCGAGCGCATCGCCGCGCTGATGGACGGCCTGCGGCTGAAGCCGGTGACGCGCGAGACGCTGGACATGCTGCGCTTCGCCGCCGGCAACGGCAGCATCCGCGCCAAGGCCGCCCCCGTCGTCGCGGCGGAGACGGTTTCCGTCGAGCCGCGTCGGGTGGCGAAGCGCAGCGTCGTCGCGGAAGAGCCTGCCGGGGAGAGCGCGGCCGTCGCCCGCACCGTGCGCGTGCCGTTGCCGGGCGAGATTCTCGCGGAAGATGACAAGCGGGAGGTGAAGGTGGCGAAGGTGCCGCTGCCGGAGACAACTGCCGCCCTCGACTGAGGCCTACAGGAAGATGGCGTGCTCCTCCTGCACGAGTTCCTGCACGAATTCGACCACGGTGCGCACGCGCACCAGATCGCGCGCGCTCTCGTGCCAGGTCGTCCAGTAGGCGCGGCGGATCGCGGTCGCGGGCAGGAGGCGGACGAGCTCGCCGTACTGGCGGGCGATATAGTCGTGCAGGATGCCGATGCCGGCGCCGGAACGCACGGCCTCCGTCTGCCCCGTGGCGCTGGAGATCTCGAAGCCCGCGTCCCAGCTCCGCATGATCTCGCCGGTGAAGTTGAGCGAGGCGGTGAAGATCAGGTCCTCCACATAGCCGATGCGCCGGTGGCCCTTGAGGTCCTCGATGGTCTGCGGCGTGCCGTTCTCGTCGAGATAGGCGCGCGAAGCGTAGAGGCCGAGCGTGTAGTCGGTGAGCTTCGCCGAGACCAGCCGGCCCGTCTCCGGCCGCTCCAGCGTGATGGCGATGTCCGCCTCGCGCTGCGACAGCGAGAAGGAGCGCGGCACCGGTACGAGCTGGATGCGCAGCTCCGGATGGCGCGCCGTCAGCCGGCCGAGGCGGGGGGCGAGGAAGGAGACGCCGAAGCCGTCCGGCGCGCCGATGCGCACGGTGCCGGCGACCGCCGTGTCGATGCGGCCGATGCTCGCCTGTGCGGCCAGCATCTCGGTCTCCATGCGCTCCGCCGCGCGGAGGAAGATCTCGCCCTCGGACGTGAGCTCGCAGCCGTTGGTGCGCCGCACCAGGAGCCGCGTCTTCAGCGTCTCCTCCAGCGCGCTCACCCGCCGGCTGAGCGTGGCGTGGTTGACGCCGAGCCGGCGCGAGGCGGCGAGAAGCTGCCCGGTGCGCGCCACGGCGAGGAACATGCGCACGTCGTCCCAGTTCATCGGCGCCTCCGTTGGTCGATTTCTGCACAACGGTTGCTTATCCGAGGCGATTGAATTGTGCAAATCGTAGTGCGATGATCCGCCCACATCAACGGAGGACTTCCCAATGCGTGAGATCGGGCATTTCATCAACGGCGAACGGGTGGCCGGCAGGAGCGGCCGCACCTCGAACGTCTACAACCCCGCGACCGGCGAGGTTCAGGCGAAGGTATCGCTGGCCAACGCCGAGGAGCTGCAGGCCGCCGTCGACGCCGCTCTCGCCGCGCAGCCGGCCTGGGCCGCCACCAACCCGCAGCGCCGCGCCCGCGTCTTCATGAAGTTCGTCGACCTCCTCAACCAGAACATGGACGAGCTCGCCACGCTGCTCTCCAGCGAGCACGGCAAGACCTTCGACGACGCCAAGGGCGACGTCATCCGCGGCCTGGAAGTCTGCGAGTTCGTCATCGGCATCCCGCACCTCTCCAAGAGCGAGTTCACCGAGGGCGCCGGCCCCGGCATCGACATGTACTCGATCCGCCAGCCGGTCGGCATCGGCGCCGGCATCACGCCGTTTAACTTCCCGGCCATGATCCCGATGTGGATGTTCGCCCCGGCGATCGCCTGCGGCAACGCCTTCATCCTCAAGCCCTCCGAGCGCGATCCGTCCGTTCCGATCCGCCTTGCCGAGCTGATGATCGAGGCCGGCCTGCCGAAGGGCGTCCTCAACGTCGTCAACGGCGACAAGAGCGCGGTCGACGGCATCCTGGCCCATCCGGACATCGGCGGCGTCTCCTTCGTCGGCTCGACGCCGATCGCGCGCTACGTCTACGGCACGGCGGCGGCGAACGGCAAGCGCGTCCAGACCTTCGGCGGCGCCAAGAACCACATGATCATCATGCCCGACGCCGACCTCGACCAGGCCGTGAACGCGCTGATGGGCGCGGGCTACGGCGCGGCCGGCGAGCGCTGCATGGCGGTCTCCGTCGCCGTTCCCGTCGGCGAGGAAACGGCGAACCGCCTCGTCGAGAAGCTGGTGCCGAAGGTCGAGAGCCTGCGCATCGGCCCCTATACCGACGACAAGGCCGACATGGGCCCGCTCGTCACGAAGGAAGCCAAGGCCCGCGTCACCGGCCTCATCGACAAGGGCGTGGAAGAGGGCGCGAAGCTCCTCGTCGACGGCCGCGGCTTCAAGCTCCAGGGCTACGAGGACGGCTTCTTCCTCGGCGGCTGCCTGTTCGACCACGTCACGCCGGACATGGAGATCTACAAGACCGAGATCTTCGGCCCCGTCCTCTCCGTCGTGCGCGCGAAGAACTATGAGGAAGCGCTGTCGCTGCCGATGAAACACGAATACGGCAACGGCGTCGCCATCTACACCCGCGACGGCGACGCCGCGCGCGACTTCGCCAGCCGCATCAACATCGGCATGGTCGGCATCAACGTGCCGATCCCGGTCCCGCTCGCCTACCATTCCTTCGGCGGCTGGAAGGCCTCGTCCTTCGGCGACCTCAACCAGTACGGCACCGACTCGATCAAGTTCTGGTCGCGCACCAAGACGGTGACGAGCCGCTGGCCCTCGGGCATCAAGGACGGCGCCGAGTTCGTCATGCCGACGATGAAGTAAGCGGTTTTCCGCAGCTTTTCGGAAAGGGCTCCCCGGCGGGAGCCCTTTTTGCTTGCAGCCTTTTTGCGGAGCCGAAGAATAGGGGCGCGGGCCGGGCCGTTACCCGGTCGGCATCTGCAGCACAGAAGGGGGCAAGGCATGTCTTTGGCAGGAACTTCGCAGCCGTCCGGGTCGGTGCCCGGGCAGGCCGGCGGTTTTCATCGCGTCGCGTTCACCGGCAAGGCGTCGGAATATTTCGGCATCTGGATCGTCAACGTGCTTTTGACGATCATCACGCTCGGCATCTACTCCGCCTGGGCCAAGGTGCGGCGCAACCGCTACTTCTTCGGCAACACGGTGCTGCTCGGCCGCGCCTTCGAGTATCATGCCCGCGGCCTGCAGATCCTGATCGGCCGCCTGATCGTGCTCGGCGGCCTAATCGTGCTCAACGTCATCGCCGCCCTCGTGCCGATCCTTGTCCTCCTGCCGACGATCGTCATCCTCGTCGCCCTGCCGTGGCTCGTCGCCAAGGGCCTGCGCTTCAGCGCCCGCGTGACGAGCTACCGCAACGTCCGCTTCGATTTCGTCGGCACCGCCGGCGGCGCCTTCAAGGCCTTCATCCTCGGCGGCCTGCTCGCCGTCATCACGCTCGGCATCCTGTCGCCGCTCGCAAGCCGCTGGGTCGGCCGCTACATCGGCTCCAACCTGCGCTACGGCGGCAAGGCCTTCGACACGGACCCGCGGCTCGGGCCTCTCTACAAGTCGTGGCTCCTGTCGCTGCTGATCGCCCTCGTCGGCCTCGCGATCATCGCCTTCCTCGTCGTGGCGAACCTGCCGACGATCCTGGCGGCGATCGAGACCCCCGGCGCGGTCACGCCCGAGCAGCAGGTGCCGCTCATCACCAGCCTCGTCGCCGGCTATGTCGTGCTGTTCGTCACCTTCGCCGTCGCGGGGCTCTTCTACCGCGCGGGCGTGCGCAACATCACCTGGTCCGCCACCACCTTCGACGGCCAGCATCGGCTCATGAGCGACCTCTCCCGCCGGCGCTATACCTGGATCGCCGTCACCAACGTCATCGTCACGCTGATCACCTTCGGCCTGATGCGGCCCTGGGCGGCGGTGCGCATGGCGCGCTATACGTGGGAGCATACCGGCGTTACCTTCGCCGGCGACGTCGGCGAGCTGTTCGCGCGGATCGAGGCGCAGGGATCGGCCATCGGCGCCGAGTTCATGGATCTGGAAGGGTTCGATTTTGGCTTCTGAAGAAAGGGCGATCGCCGGCGGAGACTGGCATCCGGCCGGTTCCAGCCGGTCGGTCGCCGCAAGGCTGGTCGACAGGAGCGGCCGCCTTGCCGCCGTGCCGGAGGCCGGCGGCACGCCGCTTGCCGAGGCGCCGGCGGACCGGGCGGAGATTTCCGCCCGCGTCGGTTCCATTCCCCGTCGTATCACCTTTTCCGACGGCTCCGTCTTCGAGACCTGGGACAATGACGGCATCGACCGCTACCTGGCGGCAAACGGCAGGGGCGGGGCCGGCCTCGTCCACTGGCTGGAGCAGTTCCGGCTGCGGCTCGTGGTGGTCGTGCTCGCCGCCTTCGTGCTCGGGGGTGCGATCTACCGCTTCGGGGTGCCGCTCCTCGTCGAGGTCGCCGTCCGGGTGACGCCGCCGGTGGTGCCGGAGCTCATGGCGAAGGGCACGATGGAGGCGCTGGACGCCACCACATTCTCGCCGACCCGGCTGCCGGAGGCGAAGCGGCGGGAGATCGCCGACGGCTTCGCCCGCATCGCCGCCCTCTCGCCGCGCGGGGAGGCGGGCTATACGCTGAACTTCCGCGACGGCGGCGCGATAGGTCCGAACGCCTTCGCGCTGCCGGACGGCACGCTCGTCGTCACCGACCAGCTCGTGACGCTCGCCGGCGACGACACCGAGATGATCGTCGGCGTGCTGGCGCACGAGATCGGCCATGTCGAGCTGGAGCACAGCCTGCGCCAGCTCTATCGCGCGGCCGGCATGGCCGGCCTCATCATGCTGATCGCGGGCGACGTCGGCTCCGGCGTGGAGGACGTGCTGGTGCAGGGCGGCGGCCTCGTCGCGCTCTCCTATTCCCGCGCCGCCGAGGCTGCGGCCGACCGCCGCTCCGTCGAGCTGATGGCGAAGGCCGGCTTCGATCCAGCGGCCATCGCCCGCTTCTTCACGCTGCTCGAGGAGAAGCTCGGCGACCGTTCCGGCACCAGCATGCTCTCGACCCATCCCGGAACGCCCGAGCGCCGCAAGGAGATCCTCGACTACGCCCGCATCCTCTCCGGCCAGTCGGCGCCCGACCGGCAATGAAACGGAAACGGCGGCCCGGAGGCCGCCGTCGCAGGACGCGTCGAAGGGGAAACGGAAGCTTACGTTTCCGGGCCGTCGTTGAAGCCGACCTTGTCGACCAGCTCGGAGGCCGTCTTGCGGTTGGCCGCGATGTCGGAGAGCGACAGCGTGTCGGGCTTGATGGGGCCGAAGGATTTCACGATCTCCGAGGGCTCGGCGCCCGGCAGCACCGGATATTCGTACACCTGCTCGGCATAGATCTTCTGCGCGGTGCCGGAGGACAGGAATTCCATCAGCTTGACGGCATTGTCCTTGTTCGGCGCGTTCTTGGCGAGCGCCATGCCGGAGATGTTCACGTGCGTGCCGCGGTCGTCGTTGTTGGGGAAGAGCACCTTGATGGCGGCCGCCCAGTCCTTCTGCTCCGGTTCCTTCTCGTTGGTCATCATCAGGCCGACATAGTAGGAATTGCCGAGCGCGACGTCGCATTCGCCGGCCATGATCGCCTTGGCCTGGTCGCGGTCGCCGCCGTCGGGCTTGCGGGCGAGGTTGTTCTTCACGCCGCGCAGCCATTCCTCGGTCTTGGCCTCGCCGTGATGGGCGATCATCGAGGCGATGAGGCCGATGTTGTAGGAATGCTGGCCGTCGCGCGTGCAGATCTTGCCCTTCCATTTCGGATCGGCGAGCTCCTCGTAGGTGATCGCATCCTGCGTGACGCGTTCCTTCGAGGCATAGACCACGCGCCCGCGCGTCGTCAGGCCGAACCAGTGGCCTTCCGGATCGCGATAGTGCTCGGGAATGTCCTTGTTGACGATGTCGTTGACGAGCGGCTGCGTCACGCCGCCTTCCTCGGCCTCCGTCAGGCGGGCGATGTCGACCGTCAGGATCACGTCGGCCGGCGAATTGGCGCCTTCGGCCTGGATGCGTTCGACGAGACCCTTGTCGAGGAACAGCACGTTCGTCGTGATGCCGGTCTCCTTGGTGAATTCGTCGAGCAGCGGCTTGATCAGGTCGGGCTGGCGGTAGGAGTAGATGTTGACTTCCCCGTCGGCATGGGCCGGAACGGCAAGCGCCAGGCCGGCGGTCGCAAGGGCAAGTGTGGCAAGGGGGGTCTTGAGCAGTCGCATCGGGTCCTCCTGGTGGATTTATTCTTAACTGCTAAACTCCTGTTTAAAGGCTTGCCCTTGCCAGTCAACCGCGCCAAGCTGGCATAACATGAATGTGATTTTCTGCTTTTTTGGAATTGTTCAAAACTGCAATCCGTCCTATATGTCTTAAAACCTGGAAAAACAGGATTCGGAGCCCAAAATGCGTCTGACGAAACAAACCAACTATGCCGTGCGCATGTTGATGTATTGCGCGGCGAACGGGGACAAGCTCAGCCGCATTCCCGAAATCGCCAAGGCTTACGGCGTCTCGGAGCTGTTCCTCTTCAAGATCCTCCAGCCGCTGTCGCGGGCGGGGCTGATCGAGACGGTGCGCGGCCGCAACGGCGGTGTGCGGCTTCCCAAGCCCGCCACCGACATCACGCTGTTCGACGTCGTGCGCGTGACGGAGGATTCCTTCGCCATGGCCGAATGTTTCGAGGCCGGTGACATCGATTGCCCGCTGGTCGACAGCTGCGGGCTGAATGCGGCGCTCCGCAAGGCGCTGAACGCCTTCTTCGAGGTGCTGCAGCAATATTCGATCGACGACCTCGTCCGTGCCCGCCCGCACATCGGCGCGCTGCTCGGCCTAGAGAACCCGGCCTCCGCGCACAAGCCGGCGGCCTGATCGCCGCCGGTCACTCCCCGGTATTGACCTGCCGGTTCACGTATTCCTGCAGGATGAACTCGATGGCCGTCGGGTCGAGTTCCGCCTTGTCGATGCGGAAGTCGACGCCGTAGTCGTCGATCTTCTGGAAATAGGCGTCGCTGATCGACGACGAGATCACGCCCACCGGGCCGATATAGCCGGCGCGCCGCAGTTCCGGAACGGTTTCGCGGAAGTCCGCCTGCGGCTGAAGGCGGTTGTCCATCAGGATCATGTCCAGCTTCGCCCCCGACGCGCGGATGAAGGCGAGCGCCGCCTCGACCGTCTCGACATAGTGCAGCTCGATGGCATAGCTCGTCACCTTGCGCATCAGCGCGCGCAGGATGACGTCTTCGGCGGGATCGTCGTCGACGAGCAGGATATGGACTGTCGCTGCCATGTGGGTACTGAACCTGGTTGCATCGCTGGGGCCGTCGCCGGTCCGCCGCGTCTCTCGCCTGCGGGCCGCCGTTACTGTCATTCAGCCTGCTAATATAAACAAGTCCCTAACTCTGCTATCCGGAAGAATCCTCGTGCCCTTGACGATCACTGGATGATCTGCTCGCGGATCGCCTTGGCCACCATCTGCGTGCGGTTCACCACGTCGAGCTTCTTGAGGATGGTGGCGGTGTGCGAATTGACCGTATGCTCGGACACGGAGACGATGAGGGCGATCTCGCTGGCCGTCTTGCCGTAGGAAATCCAGCGCAGGATCTCCGTCTCCCGCGGCGTCAGCCCCATGCCGGCCTTGTTGGCGAGCACCTGGCGGTGGAAGTAGTCGAAGGCGCAGTTGGCCTCGTAGGCGATCTCCAGATGCTTCGTCCGGCTGATGTCCTCGCCGTCGCCGAGGAAGAGCACGACGTAGCGCGTGCCGTTGACCGCATGGACGGGGATCGAAAGAATCAGGTCGAAGCCGATCTGGCCGGTGAAATCCGCCCCGCCTTCGTCCGCCGCGTCGTCGGCGCGCCACACCGTCGGGATCGTCGACCTGTAGAAGCTCCTGAAGAGGGCGGAGTCGTTCAGGCGGTGGCGCTTGTCGTAGGTCTCGGCGAGGCCGGCCGGCAGGTCGTGCAGCACGAGGCGGCTTGCCAGCGGGCTCGTCTCGTGCTCGTTCGTCAGGTGAAGCACGCCGAAATGGTCGAAGCCGTGGCGCAGCGCCATCGTATGGAAGATACGGAAGAAGTCGACGCGATTGAGAGCCTTCTCCAGATCGCTTTCGAAGTCGTATCTTCGATAGTGTTTCGTCAGAACCGGCAAGTGGTGTCTCCCCGCCGATAAATCTAGCGTCGCAATTTCCGGCGGCAAAGGCGTTTTGCCACAATTTCGCGGCAACAGGCTTTATTTTTTCCCCGGCGCCGTCCAAGTCCTTGCCGCAAAAGGACAAAAAAATCCGAGGGGCGGCCTTCCGCGGCGGTCATCGGGCGGGCCGTTCCTCCGGCGGCAATCGTTGTGGTTGATAACGCCCGCGGAATTTGTCCGTTTGGACAAAATCGCTTCCCGACTTATTGCATTCATGCGGCAAATATCGTTCCATCCGCCCAAGGCCGGGGCGCCTTCGCGCGTGCCCGCGCCCGAAAACAGATAATAAAGCAAACCTGGGAAGCTCACGATGAAAAAGCTGACTACTCTTCTCGCGGCGACGGCGCTTGTCTCCGTGATGGCATCGGCCGCCTGGTCCAAGACCCTCGTCTATTGCTCCGAAGGGTCGCCGGAAGGCTTCGATCCCGCGCTCTACACCGCCGGCACCACGTTCGACGCAGCCTCGCGCACGGTCTACAACCGCCTCGTCGAGTTCAAGCACGGCAGCACGGAGCTCGAGCCGGGTCTCGCGGAAAGCTGGGACGTTTCCGCGGACGGCAAGGAATATACGTTCAAGCTGCGCTCGGGCGTCAAGTTCCAGTCCACCGACTACTTCACGCCGTCGCGCGACTTCAACGCCGACGACGTCATCTTCTCCTTCGAGCGCCAGTACAAGGAAGACAACGCCTGGAACAAGTATGTCGCGGGCGCGTCCTGGGAATACTTCGCCGGCATGGGCTTCCCGGACCTGATCGAGAAGATCGAGAAGGTCGACGACCTCACCGTCAAGTTCGTGCTGAAGCGCCCCGAGGCGCCGTTCCTCGCCAACCTCGGCATGGACTTCGCCTCGATCCTCTCCAAGGAATATGCCGACAAGTTGCAGGCCGACGGCAAGATGGAGCTGATGAACCAGCAGCCGCTCGGCACCGGCCCCTTCACCTTCGTCGCCTACCAGACGGACGCGGCGATCCGCTACAAGGCCAATGCCGATTACTGGGGCGGCAAGCAGCCGGTCGACGACCTCGTCTTCGCGATCACGACCGACGCGGCCGTGCGCGCGCAGAAGCTGAAGGCCGGCGAATGCCACATCATGCCCTATCCGAACGCCGCCGACGTGCCGGATCTCAAGGCCGATCCGAACCTGACGGTGCTCGAGCAGGAGGGCCTGAACGTCGCCTACCTCGCCTACAACACGCTGGTCGCGCCCTTCGATAAGGTCGAGGTCCGCAAGGCCCTCAACATGGCCGTCAACAAGCAGGCGATCGTCGACGCGGTGTTCCAGGGTTCGGCGACCGTCGCCAAGAACCCGATCCCGCCGACCATGTGGTCCTATAACGACGCCGTCGAGGACGACAAGTACGATCCGGAAGCGGCCAAGACGATGCTCGAAGAGGCCGGCGTCTCCGGCCTCAAGATGAAGGTCTGGGCGATGCCCGTCGCCCGTCCCTACATGCTGAACGCGCGCCGCGCGGCCGAGCTCATCCAGGCCGACCTCGCCAAGATCGGCGTCGAGGTCGAGATCGTCTCCTACGAATGGGCCGAATACCTGAAGCTCTCCTCCGACAAGGCCCGCGACGGCGCGGTCATCCTCGGCTGGACCGGCGACAACGGCGACCCGGACAACTTCCTCGATACGCTGCTCGGCTGCGATGCCGTCGGCGGCAACAACCGTGCGCAATGGTGCAACGAGGAGTTCGACACGCTGATGACCAAGGCGAAGGAAACCGCCGACGTCGCCGAGCGCACGAAGCTCTACGAGGAAGCCCAGGTGATCTTCAAGCGCGAGGCGCCCTGGAATACGCTCGACCACTCGCTCGTCGTCGTTCCGATGAGCAAGAAGGTCTCCGGCTTCGTCCAGGATCCGCTCGGCATCCACCGCTTTGACGGTGTCGACATCGCCGAGTAAGATCGGTTCCGCGAAAGGCACGCCGCAAAGAGCGTGCAATGGCCGGCGGCTCGAAGCAATTCGGGCCGCCGGTTTTCAAGAATATAGGGATTGGCTCCCATGCTTCGTTTCATTTTCGGGCGGCTCGCCGTCCTGATACCCACGTTCATCGGGGTATCGATCATCGCCTTCTCCTTCATCAGGCTGCTTCCGGGCGATCCGGTGATGCTGATGTCCGGCGAACGGGTGATGTCGCCGGAACGGCACGCCGAACTGATGCACCAGCTCGGCCTCGACCGTCCGATCTACGTGCAGTATCTCGATTATCTCGCCGGCCTGGTCACCGGCGATTTCGGCAGCTCCATCGTCACCAAGCGTCCGGTGCTCGAGGATTTCCTGAACCTCTTCCCCGCCACGCTCGAGCTTTCGCTCTGCGCCATCCTCGTCGCCGTCTGCCTCGGCATTCCGGCCGGCGTGCTGGCCGCGGTGAAGCGCGGCACCTGGCTCGACCAGTCGATCATGGGCGCCGCACTGGTCGGCTATTCGATGCCGATCTTCTGGTGGGGCCTGCTGCTGATCATCTTCTTCTCCGGCTATCTCGGCTGGACGCCGGTGTCGGGGCGCATCTCTCTCCTCTACTTCTTCCCGTCCGTCACGGGCTTCATGCTGATCGACAGCCTGATCTCCGGCCAGGCAGGCGCCTTCAAGTCGGCGCTGACCTATCTGATCCTGCCGACGGTCGTGCTTGCCACCATCCCGCTCGCCGTCATCGCCCGCCAGACGCGCTCGGCCATGCTCGAGGTGCTCGGCGAGGACTACGTGCGCACCGCCCGCGCCAAGGGACTGTCTCCCTTGCGGGTCGTCGGCATCCACGCGCTGCGCAATGCGATGATCCCCGTCATCACCACGATCGGCCTGCAGGTGGGCGTGCTGCTCGCCGGCGCCATCCTGACGGAGACGATCTTCTCCTGGCCGGGCATCGGCAAGTGGATGGTCGACAGCGTGTTCAAGCGCGACTATGCCGTCGTGCAGGGCGGGCTGATGCTGATCGCCGCCGTCATCATGATCGTCAACCTCGTGGTCGACCTGCTCTACGGGCTGGTCAACCCGCGCATCCGGCGATAGGAGGCGGCAATGACCGTAGTCGAAACGAAAGCCTCCGCCCCGCCGTCCGGCTTGTCGGAGTTCTGGTTCTACTTCTCCCGCAACAAGGGAGCGGTGATCGGCCTCGTCGTCTTCCTCGCCATCCTGCTGCTTGCGGTCTTCGCGCCCCTCGTCGCGCCGCACAGCCCGAGCATCCAGAACCGCGAGCTGCTGCTGCTCCCGCCGGCCTGGCAGGAGGGCGGCACCTGGGGCCATGTGCTCGGCACCGACGCCGTCGGCCGCGACATCCTCTCGCGCCTCATCTACGGCGCGCGCTTCTCGCTCTTCATCGGCCTCGTCGTCGTGACGCTGTCTGTGATCTCGGGCGTGCTGATCGGTCTCGTCGCCGGCTATTTCCGCGGCCGGGTCGACACCTTCATCATGCGCATCATGGATATCATCCTGGCCTTCCCGTCGCTGCTGCTCGCCCTCGTGCTGGTGGCCGTGCTGGGGCCGGGCCTGCTCAACGCGATGATCGCCATCTCGCTCGTCAACCAGCCGCATTTCGTGCGGCTGACGCGTGCCGCGGTGATGACGGAGAAGTCGAAGGACTACGTCGTCGGCTCGCAGGTCGCGGGCGCGGGCACGCTGCGCCTCATGTTCCTGACGATCCTGCCGAACTGCCTGGCGCCCCTCATCGTCCAGGCGACGCTCGCCTTCTCGGCGGCGATCCTCGACGCCGCGGCGCTGGGCTTCCTCGGCATGGGCGCGCAGCCGCCGACGCCGGAATGGGGCACGATGCTCGCCGAAGCGCGCGAGTTCATCCAGCGCGCCTGGTGGGTCGTGACCTTCCCCGGCCTTGCCATCCTCGTCACCGTGCTCGCCATCAACCTGATGGGCGACGGCCTGCGCGACGCCCTCGATCCCAAGCTGAAGAGGTCGTGATGTCGCTCCTCGAGATCAAGAACCTCGTCGTCGAGTTCCAGACGGCATCCGGCCCTTTCCGCGCCGTCGACGGCGTCTCGCTGAAGGTGGACGAGGGTGAAGTCCTCGCCATCGTCGGCGAATCCGGCTCCGGAAAATCGGTCTCCATGCTCGCCGCCATGGGGCTTCTGCCCTGGACGGCGAAGGTGACGGCCGACACGCTCACCTTCAACGGCCGCGACATGCAGGCCATGTCCGACAGCGACCGGCGCAAGATCATCGGCAAGGACATCGCCATGATCTTCCAGGAGCCGGTCGCCAGCCTCAACCCGTGCTTCACGGTGGGCTTCCAGATCGAGGAAGTGCTGCGCGTCCATACGGATCTCGGCCGCAGGGCCCGCCGCGACCGGGCGATCGAGCTGTTCCAGTCGGTCGGCATCCCGAACCCGCAGGAGCGTCTCGGCCATTTCCCGCACCAGATGTCGGGCGGCCAGTGCCAGCGCGTGATGATCGCCACGGCGCTCGCCTGCAATCCGAAGCTTTTGATCGCCGACGAGCCGACCACGGCGCTCGACGTGACGATCCAGAAGCAGATCCTCGACCTCCTGATGAAGCTGCAGGCCGAGCACGGCATGGGCCTCATCATCATCACCCACGACATGGGCGTCGTCGCCGAGACCGCCGATCGCGTCATCGTGCAGTACAAGGGCCGCCAGATCGAGGAGGCCGACGTGCTGTCGCTCTTCTCGGCCCCGAAGAGCGTCTATACCAGGGCGCTGCTGTCCGCCCTGCCGGAAAACGCCACCGGCGGGCGCCTGCCGACGATCACGGAAAAGCTGACCGACGCCGAGATCTTCGCGGGAGCCGTCCGATGACCCCTGTCCTCGAAGCGCGCAACCTGAAGCGCGACTACCACATCCCCGGCAGTCTGTTCAAACCGGCCAAGACCGTGCACGCCGTGAAGGGTGTGAGCTTCTCGGTGGAGGAGGGCAAGACGCTCGCCATCGTCGGCGAGAGCGGCTGCGGCAAGTCCACCCTTGCCCGCATGGTGACGATGATCGACCCGGTGACCGCGGGCGAGATGCTGATCGACGGCCGCAGGATCGACATCGCCAGCGAGCCGCTGACGCCGGACATGCGCAGCAAGGTGCAGATTGTCTTCCAGAACCCCTACGGCTCGCTCAACCCGCGCAAGAAGATCGGCGACATCCTCACCGAGCCGCTGGTCATCAACACGAAGATCCCGTCCGGCGAGCGGCGCGACCGCGCCATGGCCATGCTGAAGAAGGTGGGGCTGGAGGAGCGGCACTACGGGCGCTATCCGCACATGTTCTCCGGCGGCCAGCGCCAGCGCGTGGCGATCGCCCGCGCGCTGATGCTGAATCCGCGCCTCCTGGTGCTCGACGAGCCGGTCTCCGCGCTCGACCTTTCGGTGCAGGCGCAGGTGCTGAATCTGCTTGCGGACCTGCAGGAGGAATTCCGCCTGACCTACGTCTTCATCAGCCACGATCTTTCCGTGGTGCGCCATATCGCCGACGACGTGATGGTGATGTATTTCGGCGAGGCCGTCGAATACGGCAGCCGCGACGCCGTGTTCGACAATCCGCAGCACAGCTACACCAAGACCCTGTTCGCCGCCACACCGCGCGTCGACGTGGAGGCGATCAGGGCGCGCCTCGCCCGCAAGGGCCGGCCTGAACTCTGAGAGGAAAGCCAGAATGGATATCAAACGCTTCGAAACCGGCTCGCGCATGAGCGAGGCCGTCGTGCACAACGGCACGGTCTATCTCGCCGGCCAGGTCGGCGAACCGGGTTCCGACGTCGCCGAGCAGACGCGGCAGGCGCTGGCCGAGGTCGACCGCCTGCTGGCGCTCGTCGGCTCCGACAAGACCCGCATCCTGTCGACGCAGATCTGGCTTGCCGACATCGCCGACTTCCCGAAGATGAACGCCGTCTGGGATGCCTGGGTGGCGCCGGGTCATGCGCCTGCGCGCGCGACCGGCGAATCGAAGCTCGCCGCGCCGGAATATCTCGTCGAGGTGATCGTCGTCGCCGCCGTCTGAGACCGGCCGGCCGGAATGCGAACGGCCCGCGCATCGCGCGGGCCGTTCCCGTTGAAGACGATGGGCGCGTCAGGCGGACTTGCGCAGCCGCGCCTGCTCGTCGAAGAACAGCGCCTGGCTGATCAGCGCCTTCACCATGTCCGGATTGAACGGCTTGGTGACGAGGAAGGCCGGCTCCGGCTTCTCGCCCGTCAGGAGCCGCTCGGGGAAGGCGGTGATGAAGATCACCGGGATCGTGCTGTCTTTCAGGATGTCGTTGACCGCGTCGATGCCCGAGCTGCCGTCGGCGAGCTGGATGTCGGCGAGCACCATGCGCGGTGCGGTGCGGCGGTAGAGGTCGACGGCCTCGGCATGGGTGCGGGCGATGCCCGTCACCCGGTGGCCGAGCCCCTTGACCATGTCCTCGATGTCCATGGCGATCAGCGGCTCGTCCTCGATGATCATGATGTCGGTCGCCACCTGCCGCGAGATGTCGCGCGAAGCCTCGTCGAGGAGCTCGGCGAAGCGTTCCTCGGAGACGTCGAGGATGTCGGCGCCCTCGGCGAGGTCGAAGCCCTCCACGGCGACGAGCAGGAAGGCCTTGCGCGCCGCCGGGGGGAGGCTTGCCAGGTTGGCCGCCGCCTGCCGTTCCCAGCCGAAGGGCGAGGTGGTGTCGGGCAGCGTCACGTCCAGGTTGGCAAAGAGCGTGCAGTAGAGCCGGTAGAGCGCGATCCGGTCGCTGGCGCGATCCGGATAGAGCGATATGTCGGCGACGAGCGCCTCGAGCATGGCGGCGACATAGGCGTCGCCCGAGGTCTGGGAGCCCGTCACGGCACGGGAAAACCGCCTCAGATAGGCGAGATGCGGTGCGATACGGGTGGAAAGCGACATATTATTCTCCCTGAATATGTTCCGCATCGGAACCGTTTCCGCTACAGTTCACCATGCGGAAACCTATTTATGACATACTCGGTTTGTCTTGCTATTGGGAATGTTGGGCGAAACGAAGATTAGAGAATGGCGTACAAGGGAAGCAATCTGATGGCCAAGCCCGACGAAGACAAGCGCCGCACCGATTCTCAGGTCGCCTTCGATCCGAACGGCCCGATCGGCCGCAAGCTGAAGTCCTTCTACGACGTCATCGAAACCGAACCGGTGCCGGACCGGTTGCTCGACCTCCTGGAAAAGCTCGACGAGGCCGAGCGGAGGGCGAAGCCGGGCCGCTGACCGCGCGACATTGCCGCCCGATGCCGGGCACAGGAAAACGGGCCAGCGGCCCGTTTCGTCGTTTCTGCCATCCGTATG
Source organism: Shinella pollutisoli (assembly GCF_024609765.1). GTDB lineage: Bacteria > Pseudomonadota > Alphaproteobacteria > Rhizobiales > Rhizobiaceae > Shinella > Shinella pollutisoli. The sequence goes on along the minus strand of NZ_JANFDG010000018.1, from coordinate 1,353 downwards.
CGCCACGCCTGCGGCCAATGCGATCAGATCCGGCCCATGAGGACGAGGATGAGGAGGATCAGCACGATCAGGCCAAGCCCGCCGGACGGGCCGTAGCCCCAGTTGCGGCTGTATCCCCAGTTCGGCAGCGCGCCGATGAGAAGCAGGATGAGGATGACGAGGAGAATGGTGCTGAGCATCTGCTGTCCTTTCGCTGTGTCGAGCGTTGAGCCGACAACGGAGCAGGGGGGAAATTGTTCCGCCCGGGCGGCGGCGAAAGCGCCGGGAACTTTCACCCGCGTGTGTCGTTTTCCAGCCGATGCAAACAGGAGTTGGAACGATGCTCTACTATGCCGTGGTCTTTCTCGTCATCGCGCTGGTCGCGGGCCTTCTGGGCTTCAGCGGCATCGCCGGCGCCTCCGCCGGGATCGCGCAGATCCTCTTCTTCGTCTTCCTCGCCCTGCTGGTCCTGTCGTTGATCGCGGGCCTCTTCAGGCGGGCGTGAGGACGGAGCGCAGCCAGGCGGGGCGGCGTCCGCGGACGCCGCCCGTCTTGCGTGCCCGAGGGCCTTGCGGCGCGCCGGGCGTTTGGTTAATCAGCGGTTGACGACTGCCGATTGCTGAGGAGCCCGCACGTGAAATCCCTCGAACTCCTGGTCGAGCGCATCATCCTGTCGAGCCGCTGGCTGCTCGTGATCTTCTATCTCGGCCTCGTCGCCGCGCTCGCCGTCTATGCGGTCTCCTTCCTCTACAAGTTCGTCAAGGTCACCTCGAACGTCTTCGTCTACGACGACGCCCAGATGATCCTCGCCATGCTGGGCCTGATCGACGCGGCGCTGGTGGCGAGCCTGATCCTGATGGTGATGATCGCCGGCTACGAGAATTTCGTCAGCCGCTTCGACGAGACGGACGCGGACGTGTCCTTCCTCGGCAAGCTCGACGCCGGCAGCCTGAAGATCAAGGTCGCCTCGTCGATCGTCGCGATCTCCTCGATCCATCTCCTGCAGGTCTTCCTGAACGCCCAGCAATATACCGACGCCAAGCTGATGTGGCTGACGCTCATGCACCTCGCCTTCGTCGTCTCGGCGGTGCTGCTCGGCTTCCTGGAGAAGATCATGGGCAAGCTGAAGAGCTGACGGCCACGAAAGCCGGGGCGAGGGGCGCTGCGGCAGGCCGCCGGCGCCCTTTTTCGTTCCGGCGTCAAGCGGAGAGACGGGACTTTTCCCCGAAATTCACGGAATGCACCGGCAAGGCGCTGATTATGCTTAACAAATGCCAAGCCGGCATTTTTCTCGAAAATTTTTGTCCGCCCCCTGTTGACGTCTACCTTTTGGTGGGCTTATAACGCCGCTCATCGACGAGGGCGGTGGCGCTT
>NZ_JANFDG010000017.1 GCF_024609765.1 Shinella pollutisoli | reverse complement strand
AACCACCACAATGACAAGAGGCCGGAACATCGTAACCGATGTTCCGGCCTTCCAATGTATAAGCCCCGCCGTAGGGCGGGGCAGTGGGGGAACTTTGGATCAGGCGACGTCGCCCATGCAGAGATATTTCAGTTCCAGATAGTCGTCGGCGCCGTGAGCGGAGCCCTCGCGGCCGATGCCGGACTGCTTGATGCCGCCGAAGGGAGCGGCCTCGGAGGAGATGAGGCCGGTGTTGATGCCGACCATGCCGTATTCCAGCGCCTCCGCCACCTTCCAGACCTTCTTCAGGTCGCCGGCGTAGAAATAGGCGGCAAGCCCGAACTCGGTGTCGTTCGCCTGGGCGATGACGTCCTCGACCGTCTCGAAGCGGAAGAGGGGGGCGAGCGGCCCGAAGGTCTCCTCGCGCGCGACCGTCATGTCGCGGGTGACGTCCGTCAGCAGCGTCGGCTCGAAGAAGGTACCGGGCCCGTCGATGCGCCTGCCGCCGGCGACGACCTTCGCGCCCTTGGCGAGCGCGTCGGCGATATGCGCCTCGACCTTGCCGATCGCCGCCTCCTCGATCAGCGGACCGATGGTCACGCCCTCGTCGAAGCCGTTGCCGACCGAAAGCGCCGAGACTTTCGCCGCCAGCTTCTCCGCGAAGGCGTCGTAGACGCCCGACTGGACGTAGATGCGGTTGGCGCAGACGCAGGTCTGGCCGGCGTTGCGGTATTTCGAGACCATGGCGCCCTCGACCGCCGCGTCGAGATCGGCGTCGTCGAAGACGATGAAGGGGGCGTTGCCGCCGAGCTCGAGGCTCACCTTCTTGATCTGGTCGGAGCACTGGCGCATCAGGATGCGGCCGACCTCCGTCGAGCCGGTGAAGGAGATCTTGCGGACCTTCGGGTTGGAGCACAGCTCCTTGCCGATCGCCGGCCCGTCGGTGCCGAGGACGAGGTTGAAGGCGCCTGCCGGGATGCCGGCCCGCTCCGCCAGCACGGCGAGCGCGATCGCCGAGAGCGGCGTCTGCTCGGCCGGCTTGGAGACGACGGTGCAGCCGACGGCGAGCGCCGGCGCGATCTTGCGGGCGATCATCGCCGCCGGGAAATTCCAGGGCGTGATGGTGCCGACGACGCCGACCGGCTGCTTGATCACCAGCATGCGGCGGTCGGGGGAGGGGGCCGGGATGGTCTCGCCGTTGATGCGCTTGGCCTCCTCCGCGTACCACTCGACATAGGACGCGGCGTAGAGGATCTCGCCCCTGGCCTCGGCGAGCGGCTTGCCCATCTCGGCCGTCAGGATGGCGGCGAGCTCGTCGGCATGGGCGATGATGAGGTCGTGCCACTTGCGCAGAAGCGCGCTGCGGTCCTTGGCCGGGCGGGCGGCCCAGAGCGGCTGGGCGCGATAGGCGGAATCGATGGCGGCGGCGGTCTCGGCCGCGCCCATCTCCGGCAGCGTCGCCAGCCTCTCGCCGGTCGCCGGGTCGAGGACGTCGAAGGTGGCGGCGCCGTTGCCGCCGATCCAGTTGCCGTTGACGTAGCCCGCGTCGCGCAGGAGGTCCGTCGATGTCAGGTGCCGGGTGAGGGCATCGTGGAAAGCCATGGTCGGCTCCTTCTCGAAAACAGGAAACAGGAAGGCCTTCACCCGAAGCCTCGGGCCTCGGGTGTCGCCGTCGTCAGGGGAATGCCGGCGGGCTGCGCCGCCCGGTCAGGCGGCGCGGGCCTCGACGATCGAGGCCTCGAGGAGGTCGAGCGCCTCGGCGAAGACCTCGTCCTGGATGGTGATCGGCGCCAGGAAGCGGATAACGTTGCCGTGCACGCCGCAGGTGAGCAGGATCAGGCCCTTCTCCAGCGCCTTGAGGCGCACCTTGTTGGCGAAGTCGGCGCTCGGCAGTTGCGTCTTGACGTCGTTGAACTCGACGGCGTTCATGAAGCCCGGGCCGCGGATGTCGACGATCTCCGGAACCTTGTCGCGGATCGCTGCAAGGCGCTGCTTGAGGCGCGCGCCGAGGCTTTCGGCACGGTTGCACAGATCCTCGTCCTTGATGACGTCGAGCACCGCATGGGCGGCGGCGACGCCGATCGGGCTGCCGGCATAGGTGCCGCCGAGGCCGCCGGGGCCGGGCGCGTCCATGATCTCGGCGCGGCCGGTGACGGCGGCGATCGGGAAGCCGCCGCCGAGCCCCTTGGCCATCGTCATCAGGTCGGCGGCGACGCCGTAGTGCTCCATGGCGAAGAGCTTGCCGGTGCGGGCGAAGCCCGTCTGCACCTCGTCGGCGATCAGCAGGATGCCGTGCTCGTCGCAGAGCGTGCGCAGCGCCTTGATGAAGCCGGCAGGCACCGGATAGAAGCCGCCCTCGCCCTGCACCGGCTCGATGATGATCGCGGCGACGCGGTTCGGATCGACGTCGGCGGCGAAGAGCTTCTTCAGCGCGGCCAGCGACTGTTCCGGCGTCGTACCGTGCAGCTCGACCGGGAAGGGCACGTGGAAGACGTCGCCCGGCATGGCGCCGAAGCCGACCTTGTAGGGAACGACCTTGCCGGTCAGCGCCATGCCCATGAAGGTGCGGCCGTGGAAGCCGCCGCCGAAGGCGACGACGGCCTGGCGACCGGTCGCGGCGCGGGCGATCTTGACGGCGTTCTCGACGGCTTCCGCGCCGGTCGTGACGAAGATGGTCTTCTTGGCGAAGTTGCCGGGGGTGATGGCATTCAGCCGCTCGGCGAGCTCGACATAGTTCTCGTAGGGCACGACCTGGTGGCAGGTATGCGTGAAGCGGTCGAGCTGCTTCTTCACCGCCTCGATGACGCGCGGATGGCGGTGGCCGGTGTTGACGACGGCGATGCCGGCGGCGAAGTCGATGTAGCGGTTGCCGTCCTTGTCCCAGATCTCGGCATTCTCGGCGCGGTCGGCATAGATCTGCGTGGTCATGCCGACGCCGCGGGAGATGGCGGCGTTCTTGCGGTCGGTGATGGGCGTTGCGGTCATGGCGCTATCCTGGGCTGGAGGGCTGGAATCGATATCTTACATTTTTTCTGCAAGGGTCGAGTGGAATTCCTACATTTTTTCTGCAAGAATGCAACGGCATTTTTGCGCGCCGGATCGGCGCGGAATGGTATAGCAGACCATAGCACGAGAATCAGGGATTTGGCGCCATGGGTTCCGACGAACCGGTGCATTACAAGGTGGCGGAGGCCGCACGGCTCGCCGGCGTGTCGGCCTCGACGCTGAGGCTGTGGGAGACGCTCGGCCTGATCGTCCCCGGCCGCTCCGAGACCGGCCACCGCCAGTACAGCGCCGAGGACGTCGCGCGGCTGAAGCGCATCGCCTGGTACCGCACCGAGCGCGGGCTGAACCCCGCCGCGATCCGCGAGGCCCTGGAGGCGGAAGATGGGGAGGGGGCTCCGCCGCCCACCGACGGCGACGCGCCGCCGGGCGTCGGCCGCAAGCTGCGCAGTCTGCGCCACGATGCCGGCAAGACGCTGGAGCAGGTGGCCGGCGACATCGGCATCGCCACCTCGGTTCTCTCCACCTTCGAGCGCACCTCGCAGGGCGTGACCTTCCGCGTGCTGCACGACCTCGCCGAATATTACGGCACCACGGTCTCCAAGCTCTCGGGCGAGGAGGAGCGCGAGCGGCGCGCGGTGGTGAGGGCAGGGGAGTGGGCGCTGTGGCCCGAGACCTCGCCGGGGGTGACGGTGCAGGTGCTCGCCGACGGGCGCAACATGATGGACTGCCACCGCTTCGTGCTGGCGCCCGGCGCCTCCTCGGACGGCGACTATAGGCACGACGGCGAGGAATTCGTGCACGTGCTCTCCGGCCGGGTGGAGATCGTCCTCGACGGCCACGAGTTCCACGACCTCGGCCCCGGCGACAGCCTCTATTTCGAGAGCTGCCGCCGCCACGCCTGGCGCAACCGCCACGACGGCGAGACCGTGCTGATCTGGATCAACACGCCGCCGACCTTCTAAATCCTATTCCGCCGCAACGATCTGCAGCCGGCGCGGCTCGGCGCCCTTGCCGGCCCCGCCCATGATGTAGATGAGACAGCTCGTGCGCAGCAGCGAAGCGAAATTCGGCACCGAGCCGTTGATCTCCAGCGCCTCGTCGTAGAGCGTCGACAGGAAGCGCGACGTCGATAGTCCCTGGCCCGCGGCCATCTCGTCGATCAGGTCCCAGAAGGCGGCCTCGATCTGGATGCTGGTCGAATGCCCGCCGATGCGCACAGAGCGGTTGACGGGCCGGTAGCGTTGCGGGTCCTGGCCCGCGAAGACCTCACACATGGCATATCCTCCAGTCTTGTTTTTATGCCGCGGATTATGCGGCGGCACCCGACATTGGTCAAATCGTCCTTGCAGGCCGCGCACGGGAGAAAATCTTTCGCCGAAAACTCCAGAATTGAAAATCCGCATGCGGTAGCCGGCTGCTACCCTGAAGCGCGAATCCCGTCGCAAGCTCTTCCCACAGGCCGAACTGCAACCAGTCGGGAGAGACAGCGTGGCAAAGACGATCCATTCCATGATCCGGGTGCTGGACGAGGCACGGTCCGTGGATTTCTACGGCAAGGCCTTCGGGCTTTCCGTGGCCGACCGGCTCGACTTCGAGACCTTCACGCTCGTCTACATGAGCAATGCGGAGAGCGAATTCGAGCTTGAGCTGACGATCAACAAGGACCGCACCGAACCCTACGACCTCGGCGACGGCTACGGCCATCTCGCCGTCTCGGTCGGCGATCTCGATGCGGAACATGCCCGCATCTCCGGTCTCGGCTTCACGCCCGGCAAGATCGTCGAGTTCAACCGCGACGGCGGTCTTCTCGCCCGCTTCTTCTTCATCACCGACCCCGACGGCTACAAGATCGAGGTCCTGCAGCGGCACGGCCGCTTCAAATGAACGGACCGGCGGCCGGGGAGGGCCGCCGGGACCACAACAACGGGAGGAACCTGACATGACGACGATCTACGAGCAGCGCCCCGGCCTTTCGCGGCGCGAGCTTTTGAAGCGCGGCACGATCGGCGCCGCGCTGATCATCACCGGCAAGGCGGTGATCAGTCCCGACAGGGCGTGGGGCATGGAGGCCGCCGCGCTGAAGCCGGAGACCATGGCGACCCTCATCAAGCTCGCCCGCGACATCTATCCGCACGACTCGGTCCCCGACCGCTTCTACGCGATCGCGGTCAAGGGGCACGATACGAAGGCGGCGGGCGACGCCGCGCACAAGGAGCTGATCGAGGCCGGCGTCGCCGATCTCGACAAGCGGGCGGGCGCGGGCGGCTATCGCGGCCTCGGCTGGGAGGACGACCGCGTCGCCATCCTGCGCGACATCGAGGCGACCCCCTTCTTCCAGGCGGTGCGCGGCGACCTCGTCGTGTCCTTCTACAACCAGAAGGAGCTCTGGCCGCATTTCGGCTACGAGGGCGAATCCTACTCCAAGGGCGGCTACATCGCCCGCGGCTTCGACGACATCGAATGGCTCTGACGGCAGGGTGACGGCCGGCGCCGGAGGAGGCGCGGCCGACCGCCGACACATTCCGGGAGGAAACCATGGCAGCTCCATATGATCTCAACGACGACAGCGTGGTCGTCATCATCGGCTCGGGCGCCGGCGGCGGCACGCTCGGCAACGAACTGGCGCAGAAGGGCATCGACGTCGTCGTGCTGGAGGCCGGCGCACGCATCGAATACGAGGACTTCATCAACGACGAGTGGGACAGCTTCGCCCAGCTCGCCTGGCTCGACCACCGCACGACCGGCGGCGGCTGGCGCGTCTCGAAGGATTTCCCGAACCTGCCGGCCTGGATCGTCAAGGCCGTCGGCGGCACGACGACGCACTGGGCGGGCGCCTCGCTGCGCTTCCAGGAGCACGAGTTCAAGGCATTGACCAACTACGGCAAGGTCGAGGGCGCGAACCTGCTCGACTGGCCGCTGACGCTTGCCGAGCTGGAACCCTACTATACCAAGGCCGAGGACAAGATGGGCGTCACCCGCACCCACGGCATCGAGGGCCTGCCCGGCAACAACAACTTCAAGATCCTCAAGGCCGGCGCCGACAAGCTCGGCTACAAGGAATGTCACACCGGCCGCATGGCCATCAACTCCGCCGAACGCGACGACCGCATGAGCTGTCAGCAGACGGGCTTCTGCTTCCAGGGATGCAAATGGGGCGCCAAGTGGTCGACGCTCTACACCGAGATCCCCAAGGGCGAGGCGACCGGCAAGCTGGAGGTGCGGCCCAATTCGCACGTCATCCGGATCGAGCACGATGCGGACGGCAAGGTGACGAACGTCGTCTATGCCGACAAGGACGGCAACCTGCAAAGCCAGAAGGCCCGCATCGTCTGCGTCGCCGGCAACTCGATCGAAAGCCCGCGCCTGCTGCTCAACTCGGCGTCCAACCTGTTTCCGGACGGGCTTGCCAATTCCTCCGGCCAGGTCGGCAAGAACTACATGCGGCACACCACCGGCTCGGTCTATGCCGTGTTCGAGAAGCCGGTGCATTTCTACCGCGGCACGACGATGGCCGGCATCGTCCAGGACGAGGCCAGGCACGATCCCTCGCGCGGCTTCGTCGGCGGCTACGAGCTGGAGACGCTGGCGCTCGGCGTGCCCTTCATGGCGGCCTTCCTCGATCCCGGCGGCTGGGGCCGCGCCTTCACCTCGGCGATGGACAACTATGCCAACATGGCGGGCCTGTGGATCGTCGGCGAGGACATGCCGCAGGAGAGCAACGCCGTGAAGCTGCACGCGGAGCTGAAGGACAAGTACGGCATGCCGATCCCGGACGTCTGGTTCACCGACCATGCCAACGACGTCGCCATGCGCAACCACGCCTACAGGCAGGGCCAGGCGATCTACGAGGCGGTCGGCGCCACCCGCAGCTTCCCGACGCCGCCCTATCCCTCGACGCACAATCTCGGCACCAACCGGATGAGCGAGAAGGCGTCGGACGGGGTCGTCAACAAATGGGGCCAGACGCACGACATCAAGAACCTGTTCGTCTCCGACGGCAGCCAGTTCACCACGGGGGCGGCGGAGAACCCGACGCTCACCATCGTCACGCTGGCGATCCGCCAGGCCGACTACATCGCCCAGGAAATGGCGGCGGGCACCATCTGAGGGTCATCGCGATCCTCCCCGGCCGCCTGCGGGCGGCCGGTGATCGCGTGCGGCCGGCAGGCCGCGCCACCTCCGGCCGGCTTCGGCCGGCCGCCTTTTCGACCACGCATCGGAGCAAGACACCATGAAGGCACTGGCGTTCCTCGCCGCGCTCGCGTTTCCCTTGGCCGCCGCGGCCGCCGACGGCTCGGCGGAGGCCGGCGCCGCCGTCTTCCGGAAATGCACCGCCTGCCACAACGCGGAGGAACCGGTGAACAAGGTCGGCCCGCACCTGGTCGGCATCGTCGGCCGCCCGGCCGCGTCGCTGGCCGACTACGCCACCTATTCGGAAGCGATGAAGGCGGCCGCGGCCGGCGGCCTCGTCTGGGACGAGGCGACGCTCGCCGCCTATCTCGCCGGCCCGAAGAAGATGATCCCGAAGACGCGCATGGCCTTCTCCGGCCTGAAGAGCGAGGCGGACATCGCCGCCGTCATCGCCTATCTCAAGGCGGTCGCCCGATAGAGGCGCGGCAGCGCGTTCGTCAGATCCCCGACCCGTCGAGCTGCCGGGCGTCGTCGCCTTCCCAGGGGGAGGGCGTGGAGGCGCGGCCGGGATTGGCAGAGGGCATCGGCATCCAGCACTTCAGCTCCGGCTCGGCATATTCGATGATGCAGCCGGGCGAGGAATCGGAGGCGCGCCAGCCTTCCGGGCCGAACTGGTCGCCGTGCGACCAGTAGGCGACGTCGACTTCCGCCGGCCCCTGTTCGGACGGGCGGACCGTGACGAGGACCCGACTTCCGTCCCTCGGCGCGCTTGCCATGTGACGCCACCGCTCCTGCTCGCCCATCGTTCTTCCTCCTGCCTTGCCGGCTTGAAGTGTCGCCTCGCCGTCGCAAGCGGTCAATTCAAACTTTGCGGCGGAGGGCGACCGGCCCGGAAAAGCCGGAAATATCTCGAACCGTCACCGCCCGCTCTCCAGCCATTCCTGCAATTCCGTCTCGGCGCGCTCCAGCGCGCTGTAGTTCAGGAGCTTGCGCAGGAGCGCGACGGTGACGGCGCGGGCGCGCAGGTTGAAGCGGCCGTCCTCGTGGTCGTCGCCGGCGGTCTGGTAGACGTCGAGCTTGTCGTAGAGCTGCTGCAGCCGGTTCTGCACGCTGCGCAGCGACAGGTTGCGCCGCCGCGCGATCGCCCGGTCGGTGAGGCCAAGCGCGATGTCGACCAATATCTCGTATTCGGAATCGGTGAAGCCGTTGGTCTGGCCGAGGCTCTTCTGCTGCAGGCCGCGCACCTCGCGGTCTATCACGCACTGGCTCTCGACGAAGATCGAGCGCAGCGCCAGCTTCAGCCGCTCGTCGGAGGCCGATTTCAGCACGTAGCCGTAGGCCGCCCCGTCCGGCACGATGCGCGAGACGCCGCGCACATAGGCCTCGTCGGAATAGTTCGACCAGAACAGGATGCGCGTCTCCGGCCGCTCCTTCCAGATCGTGCGCGCCGCCTCGATGCCGTTGCGGCTCGCCATCTGCAGGTCCATGACGATATGCGCGGACTTGTGGTCGCGGGCGAGCCTTTCGCCCGCCGTGCCGTTCTCCGCCTCGATCACCGTGTCGCATTCGGGCAGCGCCGCGCAGACGGCCTCGTGCAGGTAGGACCGGTGCAGCGGGTCGTCCTCGACGATCAGTACCTTCATCGCAGCCTCCGCCCTCATTCCTTCTCCGCCGTAAGCGGCAGGAACACCGTGACCGCCGTGCCGCGGTTGCCGCGGCCGGCGCCGATGGTGCAGCGCGCCGAGATCAGCCGGGCGCGCGTCTTCATGTTGTCGATGCCGCTGCCGAGCCGGCCGCGCTGCTTGGCGATGCCGCGCCCGTCGTCCGAGACTTCGAGCGCGAGCTGCCCCTCCTCGATCCTCAGGCGCACGGTGATCGCCATCGGCTGGGCGTGGCGCACCGCATTGTTGATCGCCTCCTGGGCGATGCGGAACAGCGCCACGGCGACCGCCGGCTCCAGCGCGTCGAGCGCGCCGGCGGTCTCGTCGACGAGCGCCCATTCGATCGGCATGCCGCTGTCGCGCACGGAGCGGTCGAGATGGTTCTCCACCGCCTGCGCCAGGCCGAAGAGCTGCAGCACGGAGGGCTTGGCCTGCTCGATGATCTGCCGGAGATCCTGCATGCAGTGCTGCAGCGAGCGCGAGACCGGCTCCAGCGCCTCCGGCGTCACCTCGCCGTTCTGCGACATCCGGTCGATGCGCCGTGCCAGCCGCGTGAGGTCGGCGAGCGTCTGGTCGTGCAGGTCCATGCCGATGCGCTGGCGCTCCTGCTCCAGCGCCTCCGTCAGCTTCAGCGCGCCGAGACGCAGGCCCTCCTCGCGGGCGCGCGCCTCCGCCTCGACGATCGCCGAACGCTGCGCCTGCTCGGCGGCGCGCAGCGCGAAGAAATAGGGCGTGAGCAGGTCGGCGACGATGCGGGCGCGCTCCACCTCCTCCATCGTGTAGACGCCGGGCAATTGCGAGGAGCAGGAGAGTGCGGCGATGATCGTGCCCTCCACCTTCATCGGCACGTGCAGGCGGCTGCGCAGCGCCTGCTCGTCGATCGGCCGCTTGAAGGCACCCTCGAAATGGAAGCGCGGGTCGTTCATCGCGTCGTCGGTGAGCATGTAGTCGACCTCGCCCCAGAGCAGCGAGCGGATCGGGCTGTTTGCGACCGGCGCGCCGGCGAGGTCGCCCCAGGCGGTCTCCATGCCGGTCTCGTAGGCGGTGTGGTACTTGCCGTCGTCGATCAGCAGGCAGACGTCGAGATGGTCGTGCGGGATGATGTGCGCGACCTCGGCCGCCACCGAGCGGATCGCCGAGCGGAAGTCGAGCTGGCCCGCGAGCAGCCGCGAGATGCCGAGATAGTGATCGAACAGGGCTGCGGGCGCCTGGTGCAGCATGAGCCTTCCTCCCGGGCCGGCGTCTCCCGCCGCCGTCCTCGCGCTTTCCAAGTAAGCGCCCGCAGGCGCCTCCGCGTCTTGCGTGAACCCGCAACATCGGACGCAAATCCCGCAAACGACTTGCCGCATCGCGCCTGTACAGGTCCCGCCTTCTTGCGCATCCTGCCCTTACTGAGAGGAGGAAGCTCAGTGCAAGAACAATTTTCGATCCGCCCGAACCCGGATCCCGAGGGAGAGAGACATATGACCATTCGCAAGATGCTTCTGGCGTCGGCCGCCGTGCTCGTCGCCGCCATGCCCGTTTCCGCGCTTGCCGACACGTCGGCCAAGAAGATCGCGCTGTCCAACAACTATGCCGGCAACTCCTGGCGTCAGGCCATGCTGACGAGCTGGGACAAGGTGACGGGCGAGGCCGTCAAGGCCGGCGTCGTCGCCGCCGCCGACGCCTTCACCACGGCGGAGAACCAGGCGACCGAGCAGGCCGCGCAGATCCAGAACATGATCCTGCAGGGCTATGACGCGATCGTCATCAACGCCGCCTCGCCGACGGCGCTGAACGGCGCCGTCAAGGAAGCCTGCGACGCCGGCATCACCGTCGTCTCCTTCGACGGCATCGTGACGGAACCCTGCGCCTGGCGCATCGCCGTCGATTTCAAGGAGATGGGCCGCAGCCAGATCGAGTTCCTTGCCGGCAAGCTGCCGGACGGCGGCAACCTTCTGGAGATCCGCGGCCTTGCCGGTGTCTTCGTCGACGACGAGATCTCGGCCGGCATCCATGCCGGCGTCGAGCAGTTCCCGCAGTTCAAGGTGGCCGGCTCCGTGCACGGCGACTGGGCGCAGGACGTGGCGCAGAAGGCCGTCGCCGGCATCCTGCCGAGCCTGCCGGAGATCGTCGGCGTCGTCACCCAGGGCGGCGACGGCTACGGTGCCGCCCAGGCTATCGCCGCCGCCGGCCGGCCGATGCCCGTCATCGTCATGGGCAACCGCGAGGACGAGCTGAAGTGGTGGAAGGAACAGAAAGACGCCAACGGCTACGAGACCATGTCCGTCTCGATCGCGCCGGGCGTCTCCACGCTGGCCTTCTGGGTCGCCCAGCAGATTCTCGACGGCAAGGAGGTCAAGAAGGACCTCGTCGTGCCGTTCCTGCGCATCGACCAGGCGAACCTCGAGGAAAACCTCGCCAACACGCCCGCGGGCGGCGTCGCCAATGTCGAATATTCGCAGGAAGACGCCTTGAAGGTCATCGAAGCGGCCAAGTAAGGTCTTAGCCGGCGCGGTCCGGCGATCCGGGCCGCGCCATTCGTTCCTTCGCGACAGAAGACGGCATCGATGACAGGGCAAGCGTTGCAGGCGGTGATCGAGGTCGCCGGCGCCAGGGTGAGTTTCGGGGCGGTGAAGGCGCTCGACGGCGTCACGCTCGCCATCATGCCCGGCGAATGCGTCGGGCTGGTCGGCCACAACGGCGCGGGCAAGTCCACCATCGTCGGCGTCATCAACGGTGGGCTGACCCCGCATGAGGGCACCGTCTCCGGCGACGGCGCGGTCATCGCGCGCTACGGCATCATCGCCGCGCGCAGCCGCGGCGTGCGCTGCGTCTTCCAGGAGCTGTCGCTCTGCCCCAACCTCACCGTCGTCGAGAACACGCGGCTGATGCACCGCCAGCTCGGCGGCTTCGGCTGGCGCGCTCGCGCCCGGGCGATCATCGGCAGGAGCCTCGACACCGTCTTCCCCGGCCACGGTATCGACTGCGAGCTGAGCGTCGGCGAGCTCTCCATCGCCGAGCGGCAGATGGTCGAGATCGCCATGGCCTTCTCCGACGCCGGTATTACGCCCCGCCTCGTCATCCTCGACGAGCCGACCTCCTCGCTCGACGCGAGCCTCGCCGAGCAGATGCTCGCCCATGTGCGCCGCTTCGTCGGCGCGGGCGGATCGGTCATCTTCATCTCGCACATCCTGGGCGAGATCCTGTCCACCGCCGACCGCATCGTCGTCATGAAGGATGGCCGCATCGTCGCCGAGCGGCCGGCGGCGGATTTCACCGAGCACAGTCTCGTCGAGGCGATGGGCAGCGTCGTCAAGGGCGAGGAGCGCCGCCGCGCCGCCCGCGACCTGGCCAACGCACCGGTCGTGCTTGAGCACGCGGGCCGCGGCCTGCCGTTCCGGGCACGGCGCGGCGAGATCGTCGGGCTTGCGGGCCTTGCCGGCCACGGCCAGACCGGCATGCTGATGAAGCTCCATGCGGCCAGCAGCGGCGACTGGCTGCCGCGGAAGGACCCCGCCGTCACCTTCGTCGCCGGCGACCGGCGGCTCAACGGCGTCTTCGAGCTCTGGAGCATCCTGCGCAACTTCTCCATCGCCTCGCTCGGCGACCTGTCGCGGCAGGGCCTCGTCCAGGCGGACGCGGAAGCCGAACGCGGCGCCGACTGGAGGAAACGCATCGAGATCCGCACCCGGGACATGGGAAACGGCATCCTCTCGCTTTCCGGCGGCAACCAGCAGAAGGTGCTTTTCGCCCGCGCGCTTTCCACCCGCGCGCCGGTCGTGCTGATGGACGACCCGATGCGCGGCGTCGACGTCGGCACCAAGCAGGAGGTCTACGACATCGTCCGGCAGGAGGCGGCAAACGGGCGCACCTTCGTCTGGTACTCGACGGAGATGGAGGAGGTCTGCCTCTGCGACCGCGTCTACGTCTTCCGCGAGGGGGCGATCGTCGCCGAGCTTGCCGGCGAGGCGGTCACCGAGGAGAGCATCCTCGCCGCCTCCTTCGAGGGAACTGCCGCATGAAGCTCCGCCTCTCCGCCGACGCCATCCGTCTCCTGATCCCGGCGCTGTCGCTGACGGTGCTGCTCGCCGCCGTCTTCTGGCTGCAGCCGCGGGCGATGAGCTATGTCGGGCTGAACCTGCTCTTCAACCTCGCCGTGCCCATCGCGCTCGCCACCATCGCGCAGATGCTGATCATGGCGGTGAACGACCTCGACCTGTCGATGGGCACCTTCGTCAGCTTCGTCGCCTGCGTCACCGCCACCTTCCTGCGCGACGCGCCGCTTCTCGGCGTCCTCATCCTCGCCGGCGCCATCCTCGTCTATGCCGGGCTCGGCGTCGTCATCCACCTGCGCAACCTGCCCTCCATCGTCGTCACGCTTGGCATGAGCTTCGTCTGGGCGGGGCTCGCCGTGCTGATGCTGCCCGCACCCGGCGGGCAGGCGCCGGACTGGGTGCGCACGCTGATGACCGCCAAGCCCCCCTTCGTGCCGATGGCCATCGTCGCCAGCGTCTTCATCGCGGTCATCGCCCATTTCCTCGTCATGCGCTCCTCGCTCGGCGTGCTGATCCGCGGCGTCGGCGGCAACCAGCGCTCGGTCGAGCGGGCGGGCTGGTCGGTCGTCTACGCCCGCGCCATGGCCTACGGGCTCGCCGGCCTCTTCGCCGTCGCCGCCGGCATCGCGCTGGTCGGGCTCACCACCTCGGCCGACGCCAATATCGCGCTGCGCTACACGCTGCTCTCGATCGCCGGCGTCATCCTCGGCGGCGGCGAGTTCATCGGCGGGCGCGTCTCGCCGATCGGCGCCGTCGTGGGCGCGCTGACTCTGACGCTCGCCGGCTCCTTCCTCTCCTTCCTGCGCATCTCGCCCGACTGGCAGATCGGCGCGCAGGGGGCGATCCTGATCGTCGTGCTGGCGCTGCGCCTCCTCCTCAACCGCATCGAGAACCGGGAGAAGGGCCGATGAGCGCGCTCGCCCGTCTGACGCGAAAACCCTGGATCTGGTCGTGGATCGCCGCCTTCGTCGTCTGGTTCGCGACGATCATGGTGACGGGGGGAGCGAGCACGCTGGGCCTCAGCCAGGCCGCGCTCACCTTCGCCGCCTTCTCCATCGTCGTCGGCATCGGCCAGATGTTCGTCATCACGCTCGGTCCCGGCAATATCGACCTCTCCGTCCCCGCGACGATGACGCTCGCCGGCACGGTGGCGCTGAAGCTGATGAACGTGGAGAACGGCATGATCCTGCCGGGCCTTCTCGTCGCCGTCCTGATCGGGGTGGCCGTCGGCATCGCCAACTACGCGCTCATCAAGGCGCTGCGCATCCCGCCGATCATCGCCACGCTGTCGATGAGCTTCATCGTCCAGTCGGCGGCGATCTGGACCAACCGCGGCCTGCGCATCAAGCCGCCCTCCGTCCTTGCCGACTTCACCACCTCGATGACGCTCGGCGTGCCGAACGTCGCGCTGGTCGCCCTCCTGCTTTCGCTCCTCGCCTGGGTGCTGCTCGAGAAGACGATCTACGGCCGCTGGATCTCCGCCATCGGCCAGAGCATGGCGGCGGCGCGCATGGCGGGCATCCCGGTCGACGGCGTGCGCTTCGTCACCTACGTCTTCTGCGCGGTGCTCGCCTCGCTCGCCGGCTACCTGCTCGCCTGCTTCTCGGGCGGGGCTGCGCTCAACATGGGGGCGGAATACCTGCTGATGTCCATCGCCGTCGTCGTCATCGGCGGAACGGCGGTGGCGGGCGGCGATTCCAACGTGCCCGGCATCTGGGGCGCCTCGCTCTTCATGTTCCTCGTCGTCTCCATGCTCAACACCTACGGGCTCGGCGCGGGCATCCGCCTCATCATGACCGGCCTCATCATCATCAGCGTCATCATGCTGGCGGGCGGTCGCCAGCCCGGCGCGCGCTAATTCAGGACTTTCCCATGGCCAGCGATCCCCTCTACGACATCCGCGATCCGCGCTTCCGCCACCTGATCGTCAGCAATGCCCGGCTGGAGGAGCTCTATTCCGGCTGCCGCTGGGCGGAGGGGCCGGTGTGGTTCAACGACGCCAACCAGCTCATCTGGAGCGACATCCCCAACCAGCGCATGCTGCGCTGGACGCCGGGCGGCGGCGTCTCCGTCTTCCGCGAGCCCTCGAACTTCGCCAACGGCCACACCCGCGACAGGGAGGGCCGGCTCGTCTCCTGCGAGCACGGCGCGCGCCGCGTCACCCGCACGGAGCCGGACGGCACGATCACCGTCCTTGCCGAACACCATCAGGGCCGGCGGCTCAACTCCCCGAACGACGTGGTGGTGAAATCGGACGGCAGCGTCTGGTTCACCGATCCGACCTACGGCATCCTCTCCGACTACGAGGGCTACCGCGCCGAACCCGAGCAGGAGACGCGCAACGTCTACCGGCTCGACCCCGCGAGCGGCGCGATCGAGGCCGTCGCCAGCGATTTCAACCAGCCGAACGGGCTCGCCTTCTCGCCGGACGAACGCGTGCTCTACGTCGCCGATTCCGGCGCGAGCCACGACGAGAGCCTGCCGCGCCACATCCGCGCCTTCGACCTCGCCGACGGCCGCCGGCTCACGAACGGCCGGGTCTTCTGCGACATCGACAACGGCATCCCGGATGGAATCCGCACCGACATGGCCGGGAACCTCTGGTCGAGTGCCGGCGACGGCGTGCACTGCTTCGCGCCAGACGGCGCGCTCCTCGGCAAGATCCTCGTGCCGCAGACCGTGGCGAACCTCACCTTCGGCGGGCCGCGGCGCAACCGGCTCTTCGTCGCCGCCACCAATTCGCTCTATTCGATCTACGTGACGGCGACGGGCGCGCAGGTGCCCTGATGCCGCCCTCAGGCGCCGCGACGCTTCAACTGCTGCTCGCGGAAGAAGATGAAGAGGCCCGAGGCGACGATGAAGGCCGCGCCGAGCAGCATGACCGGCCGCGGCGCATCGCCGAAGAAGATCCAGCCGAAGGCGATCGCCCACAGCAGCAGCGTATATTGCAGCGGCACGACGGCGCTGGCGTCGGCGAGCTTCAGCGAGCGGTTCACCAGCATGTGCGCGCCCATCGCCACGATGCCGAGCAGGCAGAGCTGGGAGAAATCGCCGACGCTCGTCGGCGTCCAGCCCTTCGGGTCGACGAGACACCATATGCCCGCCAGCGCCGTCGCCCCGGCGATCTGCCAGAAGACCAGCGTCGTGTCCGGCGCGGCGCGCAGCGTCCGCCCGAGCACCATGGCGAGCCCGAAGCAGAAGCTGCCGCCGAGCGCCGTCAGCGCGGGCAGCGTGAACGTCTCCCGCGACGGCTCGAGCGCGATCAGCACGCCGGCGAAGCCGACGAGGATCGCCGTCCAGCGCCGCCAGCCGACCTTCTCGCCCAGAAGCAGCGGCGAGAGGGCGGCGACGTAGATGGGAGCAGCCAGCCAGTAGGTCATGGCGTCGGCGAGCGGCATGTAGCCGACGGCGAAATAGAAGCCGGAGGACTCGCAGGCGAAGAGCACCGAACGCAGCAGATGGAGCCTCGGCCGGTCGACGCGGACGAGCCGGCGCCAGCCGACGCGCCAGAAGAAGGGCGAGAGAACGACGAGGGCGGCGAGGCTGCGGATCAGCATGAGCTGGCCGACGGAATAGGTGGCGACCAGCCATTTGCCCATCACGTCGTTCAGCGAGAACATCAGCATGCCGAGGAGCATCGCCAGCACGCCGAGGCGGACGGCGGAGCCGGAGGCGGCAGGGGAGGCGGCGATGGTCATGGCGGAGCGGTCTCTCTCTAGCAGCCAGGGCTCTGGCACATTCGCGAGGCACGATCCAGTCAGCAATTTTGATGGCTGGATCAGCACGGCGCATTCATGCCCGTCCCCGGTTGATCGCCGGCCGCACCGGTGGGACATTCAGGCCGATCCGGCGGAAGGACGAGGACGATGACGAAGAACGAGAAACCGGCACGCAGGCTGCGCTCCCAAGACTGGTTCGACAACCGTGAGCATATCGACCTGGCGGCGCTCTATCTCGAGCGCTTCATGAACTGCGGCATCACGCCGGAGGAGCTGCGCGCCGGCAGGCCGGTGATCGGCATCGCCCAGAGCGGCAGCGACCTCAACCCGTGCAACCGCCACCATATCGAGCTCGCCAAGCGCGTGCGCGACGGCATCCGCGACGCCGGCGGCATCCCGATCGAGTTCCCGACCCATCCGACCTTCGAGAACTGCAAGCGGCCGACGGCGGCGCTCGACCGCAACCTCGCCTATCTCGGCCTGGTGGAGATCCTCTACGGCTATCCGATCGACGGGGTGGTGCTGACGACCGGCTGCGACAAGACCACACCGTCGTCGCTGATGGCGGCCTCGACCGTCGACATCCCGGCCATCGTGCTCTCCGGCGGGCCGATGCTCGACGGCTGGCACGAGGGCGACCTCGTCGGCTCCGGCACGGTGATCTGGCGCTCGCGCCGCAAGCTCGCCGCCGGCGAGATCGACGAGGACGAATTCCTGCAGGCGGCGCTCGATTCCGCGCCCTCCGTCGGCCACTGCAACACGATGGGCACGGCCTCGACGATGAACGCCATGGCCGAGGCGCTCGGCATGTCGCTCACCGGCTGCGCGGCCATCCCCGCCGCCTATCGCGAGCGCGGCCAGATGGCCTACCGCACCGGCCGGCGCGCCGTCGAGCTGGTGCTGGAGGATATCCGCCCCTCGCATGTCCTGACGCGAGAGGCCTTCCTCAACGCCGTGCGCGTCAATTCGGCGATCGGCGGCTCCACCAACGCCCAGCCGCACCTCGCCGCCATGGCGAAGCACGCCGGCGTGGAGCTCCGCCCCGACGACTGGCAGGCATACGGCTACGACATCCCGCTTCTCGCCGACGTGCAGCCCGCCGGCCGCTTCCTCGGCGAGCGCTTCCACCGCGCCGGCGGCGTGCCGGCCGTCATGCGCGAGCTGCTCGACGCCGGAAAGCTGGACGGCAGCTGTCGCACCGTCACCGGGCGGACGGTCGCGGAGAACCTCGAAGGCCGCGCCGCCACCGACCGCGAGGTGATCCGCCCCTACGGCGCACCGCTGAAGGAGCGGGCGGGCTTCCTCGTGCTCAAGGGCAACCTGTTCGACTTCGCCATCATGAAGACCTCGGTGATCTCGCCGGAGTTCCGCGAACGGTATCTGAGGGACGGCGTCTTCGAGGGCAGGGCGGTCGTCTTCGACGGCTCGGAGGACTATCACGCGCGCATCAACGATCCGGCGCTCGGCATCGACGAGCGGACGATCCTCGTCATCCGCGGCGCGGGGCCGCTCGGCTGGCCGGGCTCGGCGGAGGTGGTCAACATGCAGCCGCCGGACCATCTCCTGAAACGCGGCATCACCAGCCTGCCGACCATCGGCGACGGGCGGCAGTCGGGCACCGCCGACAGCCCGTCGATCCTCAACGCCTCGCCGGAAAGCGCGGCCGGCGGCGGGCTCGCCTGGGTCAGGACCGGCGACACGATCCGCATCGACCTCGAACAGGGCCGCTGCGACATGCTGGTGGATGCGGCGGAGATCGAGCGGCGCAAGGCCGACGGCATCCCGCCGGTGCCGGCCGACGCCACGCCCTGGCAGCGGCTCTACCGCCAGACGGTGACGCAACTTGCCGACGGCGCGGTGATCGAGGGGGCCGCCGACTTCCGCGGCATCGCCGCGACGCCGCCGCGGCACAATCACTGAGCATTTTGCAGCCGGGTGGAATCACCCGGCGTCGCACGAATGCGGCGGTGACGAAGAGCCTCGTCAGCCGCGGCGGGCGACGAGGATGCCGGCAAGCACGATCGTGCCGCCGATCGCCTGCATCGGCCCGACGGCCTCGCCGAGCAGCAGCCAGGCGAGCACCGCGGCGACGACCGGCTGGAGCAGCAGGGTCAGCGAGGAGAAGGCCGTCGGCAGGTAGGCGAGCGCATAGGTGACGAGGCCCTGGCCGCCGACGTGGCAGACCAGCGCCAGCCCCAGCAGCATCGCCCAGCCGTAGAGCGTGACGGGCACCAGCACATCCTCGAAAACGAGCGCGAAGGGCAGCACGAGCAGGGCGGTCGAGAAGGTCGACCAGACCATGATGCGCAGCGTCGAGAAGCGCGTGCGCACATAGCCGATGGCGAGCATGTAGGCGGCATAGAAGATCGCCGCGACGATGGCCGTCGCGTCGCCGGCGATCTCGCCGCCGCCCATCGCCAGCGGCCCGCCCTTGAGGATGACGACGCCGGCAAGCGTCATGGCGAGGCCCGCAAGGAAGATGCGGGTGATCTTCGCCCGGAAGAGGAGCCAGGCGCCGAGCGTGACGAAGACGGGCGCGAGGTTGGCAAGCAGCGTCGCGTTGGCGACCGAGGTCATGTCGAGCGAGAGGTGCCAGGCCAGAAGGTCGATCGTGAGGAAGACGCCGGGCAGGAGCAGCATCAGGTAGTCGCGCAGGCCGGACGGCCGCGTGTCCGCCGTCGCCGGCGGAAAGAAGCGCAGCGCGCCGAGGAACGGCAGGAAGGCGAGCGCCACGCGCCAGAAGGCCGTCGCCACCGGCCCGACCTCGGACAGGCGCACGAAGATCGGCGACCCGCCGATGGCGACCGCGCCGGCGAGAAGGGCAAGGAGGGCGAGGCGGTTGTGCGAGGAGCGGGCGGCGTGAGGAAGCGGGAGGTCGGCCAAGGGAACGGTCCGGGATACGGGCAGGCCCCGGCGGGGCCTCGAATGCTGCGAACAGCCAGTAGCAGAACGCCGAGCTTCCAGCCAGACGGGATGGTTAGAAATAGGGGGTGGGGGCGGACGGGTTTGCGGAGTATCAGTCCCTTTTCCCCGATACCCGCTCTGCTTCGCCGGGCATCTCCCCCAAGGGCAGGGCAATCGCATATGGCAAGACATGGCCGTTTTCCCCTTCTCCCCTTGGGGAGAAGGTGGCCCGAAGGGTCGGATGAGGGGGCACCGTCTTTCGCTTCGCTCACCCCCTCATCCCGCTGCCGCGACCTTCTCCCCGCCGGGGAGAAGGGGCAGGCGGCACCCCCGAATGCCATATGCGATTGCCCTGCCCTTGGGCGAGATGCCCGGCAGGGCAGAGGGGGTGAGGCGAGGGACCGCTTACAGCGAGAAGTCGATGCAGACCCGCCCCGCCACGTCCCCCGCCTGCAACCGGTCGAGCGCAGCGTTCACGCTGGCAAGCGGGATCGTCTCGATGTCGATCGCAAGCGGATGGCGGGCGGCGAAGGCGAGGAAATCGCGCAGGTCCTGCCGCGAGCCGACCGAGGAGCCGAAGACGCGGTGGCCGCCGTCGATCAGCCACATCATCGACAGCGGCACCGGATCGTGCACCAGCGCGATGGCGACGATGTCGCTCATCGGGTTCACCGCCTGCTCGATGGTCGCCCAGACCGCCGGTGTCGGCGCGAAATTGACGGCGACGTCGGCGCCGCCGAGCGCCTTGACCTTGAGCCCCGCCTCGGGGCCGGCCTCCACCAGATGGTCCGCGCCGCGCCGGCGCGCCTCCTCCAGCTTGGCCGGATCGCGGTCGACGGCGACGACGTTGGCGCCATGGGCCTTGGCGATCATGATCGCATATTGGCCGAGGCCGCCGCAGCCGATCACCATCGCCGTCCGGCCGGGCCGGAGTGCGGTCTTGCGCAGCGCGCTCCAGGCCGTCAGCCCGGCGCAGAGCAGCGGCGCGCCCTGCAGCGGATCGACGGCGTCGGGGATCGTGCAGGCGAAGCGGGCCTCGAGCAGCGCATATTCTGCGAAGGCGCCGGGGCGGTGCAGGCCGCGGGCATGCTGGTGCTGGCAGAAGGTCTCCGCCCCCGTCAGGCACGGGCTGCAATCGAGGCAGGTGTCGTAGAGCCAGGGCAGGCCGACGCGGTCGCCGATCGAAAGCTTCGTCTCCGTGCCCTCGCCGACGGCGACGACGCGGCCGATGCCCTCGTGGCCGAGGATCAGCGGATAGAATTCGTCCGGCAGATGCTCGTCGCCGTTCCGGATGTGCAGGTCGGAGTGGCAGACGCCGCAGCTTTCCAGCTTCACGAGGAGCTGGCCGCGGCCGGGCACGGGCACCGGCACATCGCGGATGACGAGGGGGGAGGCGGCGCTCTCCGCGAGCGCCGCCCTCATGGTCTTCGGGATCGTCATGGTCAGGCGGCTTCCGGCCGGTGCACGGTCTTCACCTCAAGGAAGTCCTCAAGGCCGAAGATGCCGCCCTCGCGGCCGTTGCCGGACTGCTTGAAGCCGCCGAAGGGGCTGCCGTAGCGGTGCGGCCCGCCGTTGATGTGCACCATGCCGGCGCGCAGCTTTGCCGCCACCCGCTCGGCGCGCTCCGGATCGCCGGTCTGGACATAGGCGGCGAGCCCGTAATTGGTGTCGTTGGCAATCGCGATCGCCTCCTCCTCGGTGTCGAAGGGGATGATGGCGAGCACCGGGCCGAACACCTCCTCGCGGGCGATCCGCATCGAATTGTTCACGTCGCCGAAGATCGTCGGGCGGACGAAATAGCCGGTCTCGAAGCCCTCCGGCTTGCCTGGGCCGCCGACCAGCACGCGCGCGCCTTCCGAAACACCCGCCTCGATCAGCGCCTGCACGCGACCGAACTGGATATGCGAGACGAGCGGGCCGATATGGCCGCCTTCCTCCTCCGGATTGCCGACCTTCGCTTGCCTGCCGGTGCGCTCGGCGATCTCCAGTACCTTGTCGTAGACGGAACGCTCGACCAGCATGCGGGTCGGCGCGTCGCAGGACTGGCCGGAATTGTTGAAGCATTCGAGCACGGAGCCGGCGACGCGGTCTTCGAGGTCGGCATCGGCGAAGACGATGTTCGGCGACTTGCCGCCGAGCTCCAGCGTCACCCGCTTGACGGTGTCGGCCGCGTCCTTGCTGACGGCGATGCCCGCGCGGGTGGAGCCGGTGAAGGACATCATGTCGATGTCCTTGTGGCGCGACAGCGCAGCACCGCATTCCGGACCGTCGCCGTTGACGAGGTTGAAGGTGCCGGCCGGGAAGCCCGCCTCGTGCACCATCTCGGCGTAGAGCAGCGCGTTGAGCGGCGTGAACTCGGACGGTTTCAGCACGCAGGTGCAGCCGGTGGCGAGCGCCGGCACGACCTTGAGGGCGATCTGGTTGATCGGCCAGTTCCAGGGCGTGATGAGGCCGACGACGCCGATCGGCTCGCGGCGCACGACGTCGCCGTTCGGCAGGACCTCGCGGCCCTTCAGCCGCTTCAGCCCGTCGATGAAGCCTTGCAGGTGGCCGACGCCGACGTCGGCCTGCTGCTCCTTGCTCATGGTGATCGGCGCGCCGAGCTCCAGCGTGATGGTGCGGGCCATCTCCTCGTAGCGGCGCTTGTAGACGTCGAGCAGCCTTTCGAGGAGCGCGATGCGCTCGTCGACGCTCGTCTGGCTGTAGGTGGCGAAGGCCTTCTTGGCGGCCGCGACGGCCCGGTCGATGTCGGCGGCGGTACCCATGGAGATGACGGCGATCGGCTTTTCCGTCGCCGGGTTGATCACCTCGAGGTCGTTCGGCGTGAGCGGGTCCACCCACTGGCCGTCGATGTAGAACTTGCGCTTGTCGAGCATTCCGGTCTCCCTTCAGATTTTCTGTTTCTCGTCGAGCCAGCTTCGGATGAGCTGGTGGTAGCGTTCGCCGCCGAAGCTCGGGAAATGGCCGCCGTGCACCAGCCGGACGGGCAGGGCGAGGAGCCGTTCCATGGAGGCGAGGTAGTCGGCCGCGTCGGAATGATAGGTATCCTCGATCAGCGGGCCGTCATAGACGATGTCGCCGGAAAACAGGATCTCGGTCGCCTTCTCGTAGAGCGCAATACCCCCAGGGGAGTGCCCCGGCGTGTGGATCACCTCGAAACGGCGGTCGCCGAGATCGATGACGTCGCCGTCTTCGAGGATGCGCGTCGCCGGCGCGCGCTTCACCGCGTAGCATGCCGAGCAATAGGGCTCCGGCGGCAGCGCATCGAAGATCCCGTCGGTGACGTAGGGGTCGGCGAGCGTGTTCTCCCGCGTCGGATTGGCGAGGAGGCCGGCTTCGGCGGCGTGGACGGCGCGGCACTCGAACTCGTGGTGGCAGCCGATATGGTCGAAATGGGTGTGGCTCGCCACCGCCGTCAGCGGCCGTTCCGTGACGAGCGGCACCCATTCGCGGAGCGACACCACGCCCATGCCGCTGTCCACCAGCATGTCGCCGTCGCGGCCGCGCACGTGCCAGACGTTGCAGCGGTAGAATTCCTGGATATAGGGCTCGGAAATGGCGGTGACGCCGTCGTCGAGGCGCCGCACGCTGTACCAATCCTCCGGGCGGATACGCTGCATTTAATGTCCCACTCCCGCTCCGTCCTGAAGCACGACGATGCTATCCGCCTTGAGGCGAAGGTCAAGCTCGGCGCCGACCTCGGGCTCCTCGGTCTGCGGCAGGTGCGCGGTCAGCGCCGTGCCGTCGGCGGCGACATGGCAGCGGTGATGCGTGCCGAAGAAGGCGCTGCCGGTGATGCGGCCGCGGCCGAGCGAGACGGTCGGCACAGCGGCGCTCGCGCTGCGGAAATGCTCCGGGCGGATGCAGAGCGTCACGTCGCGGCCCGCCGCCGGCATGCCGGAGACGA
This sequence comes from Shinella pollutisoli, assembly GCF_024609765.1. GTDB lineage: Bacteria > Pseudomonadota > Alphaproteobacteria > Rhizobiales > Rhizobiaceae > Shinella > Shinella pollutisoli. The sequence goes on along the minus strand of NZ_JANFDG010000017.1, from coordinate 100,158 downwards.
AGGCGGAGGCGGGAAGCGCGACGCGGCCGAGCGCCGTCTCGACCTCAGCCTCGTTTGCCGAAAGCCCGCGCACCTTGGCCGGCAGGAAATTCGCCTCGCCCATGAAGCCGGCGGAAAACAGCGAGCGCGGCCGCATGTAGATCGAGGCCGGCGTACCGACATCCTCGATGCGGCCTTTGTTCATCACGACGATGCGGTCGGCGATCGCCATCGCCTCCTCCTGGTCGTGGGTGACATGGACGAAGGTGGTGCCGACCCGCTTCTGGATCGCCTTCAATTCGTCCTGCATCTGCCGGCGGAGCTTCAGGTCCAGCGCCCCGAGCGGCTCGTCGAGCAGCAGCACGTCCGGATCGACGGCGAGCGCACGCGCAAGCGCCACGCGCTGGCGCTGGCCGCCGGAAAGCTCGTGCGGCTTCTTCGCAGCCGAGGCACGGAGGCCGACGAGGTCGAGATAGGAGAGCGCCTTCTCGTCCCGCTCCGCCTTCGCCATGCCGCGCATCCTGAGGCCGAAGCCGACATTGTCGAGGAGGCGCATGTGCGGGAAGAGGGCGTAGTCCTGGAACATGGTCGTCGTCGGGCGCTTCGCCGGCGAGACGTGGGTCATGTCGCGGCCGCCGATCGAAATCGTGCCGGAGGTCGGCTCCAGGAAGCCGCCGAGGATGGAGAGCAGCGTGGTCTTGCCGCAGCCGGACGGCCCGAGCAGCACGATGAACTCGCCGGCGGCGATGTCGAGCGAGACGTCGTCGAGGGCACGGAACGCGCCGAAGACTTTCGTGGCGTTCAGGATGGAGACGTCTGCGGTCATGAGGACCTCCCGGATTTTCTGAACACGGCGAGCTCCATGACCAGCAGGAACGCGACCGAGACGAGGAAGACGAGGCTGCCGACGGCATTGGTCTTGGGGTCGAGGCCGGAGCGCAGCATGCTCCAGATCTCGACCGGCAGCGTCACGTCGAAGCGCGAGAGCAGGAAGGCGACGATGAACTCGTCCCAGCTGAAGGTGACGGAGAGGAAGAAGGCGGCGAGGATCGACGGCATCAGCATCGGCGCGGTGACGAGCGCCATCACCTGCCAGTCCTTCGCGCCGAGATCACGCGCCGCCCGCTCGATATTGACCTGGTGGCCGCCCATCGAGGCGTAGATGACGGCGAAGCAGAGCGGCAGGTTGATCACCACATGGCCGATGCCGACCGTGACGAGCGACAGCCTCAGCCCCGTGACGTTCAGCACCGAGAGCAGGCCAAGCCCGATGATCAGCGTGCTCACCGTCATCGGCGCGACGAGGAGGCCGCGAAGCAGCGCGGAGGCCGGAAGCCGGTAGCGGGCGAAGGCGTAGGCCGCGAGGAAGCCGAGCAGGCAGGCGAGCGCGGAGGAAAGGACGGCGACGAGGAGCGAATTGCCGAGTGCGGCCATCAGCTTGCCGTCGGAGAGGACGGCCTCGTACCAGCGCAGCGTCAGCCCGTTCAGCGGCGGCACCGGCAGCGTGCCGTCCTGGAAGGAGAACAGCACCAGCACGACGACCGGCAGGAAGATGAAGAGGTAGATCAGGCCGGCGTAGAGCGCGGAAAGGGCGGCGGTCAGACGGCGCATGTCACGTCCTCTCCATCTTCAGCCAGCGGGCGCAGGCGACATAGGCGAGCGTGACGACGACCATCAGCACCAGCGACAGTGCTGCCGCCATCGGGAAATCCGCCCGGCGGCCGAGCTGCAGCATGATGACCTGCGGCAGCACCAGCTCGTTGTTGCCGCCGAGGATCTGCGGCGTGATGTAGTCGCCGATGCAGAGCACGAAGGTGAGGAACGCGCCGACCATGATGCCGGGCAGCGTCAGCGGCAGCACGACGTGCCAGAAGGTCTGGAAGGCGTTCGCGCCGAGATCGGCCGCCGCGCGGCGGTAGTTCGGCGAAAGCTGGATGAGGTTGGCATAGATCGTCAGCGTCAGCAGCATGACGAAGAAGTGGACGAAGCCGATGATCGTGCCGGTGCGGTTGGCCGAGAGCTCCAGCGGCTCGGAGAGGAGGCCGGTCCAGAGCAGCGCCTGGTTGACGACCCCGCCCTTGGACAGCACCAGCAGCCAGGAATAGGAGCGCACCACATAGGAGGTCCAGAAGGGCAGGATCGCCATGATCAAGGCGAAGCGCTGCCAGCGCTTCGGCACGCGCTCGGCGATGATCCAGGCGAGCGGATAGGCGAGCAGCACGGAGATGACCGTGACGGCGGCGGTGATCTCCAGCGAGACGACGAGACCCTTGAAGAGATGGGCCTTCTCGAAGAAGGCGACGTAATTATCAAGCGTCCAGGTGGCGACGACTTCGCGCCCCTGCCGCGTCCAGAAGCTCAGCATCGCCATGTAGGCGAAGGGCACCAGGAAGAACAGCCCCGTCCAGAGAAGCCCCGGCAGGGCGAAGGCCCAGGCCTTGCGGCGCTCGGCGCGTTCGAGAGGGGTGGCGGTCATGGATGCGGTTCTCCGTTCGCGCTTTCTGATGGAGACGGATGTTCCGTGGCCCCCTCTGCCAGCTCGGCGTCCCTACGGCAGGGTACCGACTATGGAATGACGAGGGTGCCTCCTGCTCCTTCTCCCCCGCGGGGAGAAGGTCGCGGCAGCGGGATGAGGGGGTGCCGCAGGCAGAATACGGCGAACTTGCCCCTCATCCGGCCCTGTGGGCCACCTTCTCCCCGGCGGGGAGAAGGGGAAACGGCAACGTCGCAGCCGACAGGGCAGACCTCGACGCGCTTTCCCTACTGCTGCAGCATCTCCGTCCACACGTCCTGCATGGCCGCATCGAGATCGGCGTCGGCGACGGGATAGAGCTGCGTGTTCTTGAGATATTCCGGCTGCCGGTCCCAGCGCAGCACGGCCTTCTGCGCGTCGGAGAGATGCTCGCCCGCCTTGGCGTTGGCGGGCATCGCCCAGTAGCAGGAGGAGGTGGCAAGCCGCGCCTGGCCCTCGGGGCTGACGATATACTGCACGAATTTCAGCGCGAGGTCCCGCTTTTCCGAATCCTTGAAGACGCCGATCGACTGCGCCCAGCGCAACGCGCCCTGCTTCGGCACGGTCCAGTCAAGGTTCGGCTTTTCCGCGACGAGGCCGGCCGTCAGCCATTCGCCGCCGCCGATGACGATGTCGACCTCGCCGGTGGCGAGCGCCGTCTGCGAGGCGACGACGTCGCTCACCTGGCGCGACACCTTCTTCATCTCGAACAGCTTTTCCTTGATCTCCGGCAGGTCCGCCTCGGTGAGGTCCGCGGTCTTCTTGCCGATGCCGACGCCGGTGAGGCCGACCATGGGGAGATAATAGTCGTAGAGCGCGATGCGGCCCTTGTATTTCTCCGACCAGGCGACCGAGAGATCCTCCATGTCGGCCGGGTCGACCTTGGTCTTGTCGAAGGAGATGGTGTTGTAGCCGAACTTCTCCGTGACGGCGTAGACCTTGCCGTCCTTCGTCGTCGTCTCGTCCATGCGCACCTCGGGAAAGAGATCGGCGAGCGGCAGCTGGTCGGCAGGCATCTCGCCGAGGATATCCATGTCGATGGCGCGCGGCACGTCGACGGCGTCGATCACCAGCACGTCCCAGTCGCCGGGGCGCGACTGCTCGATAATGGAGATCGCCGCCCCGGTGCCCTCGTATTCCTTGAGATTGACCTTGACGTCGTTGGCCTTCTCGAACGGCTCGATCAGGCCGGGATCGGTGTGGTCGCACCAGACCAGCGCGTTCAGCGTCTCCTGGGCGGAGGCGGCCGAGGCCGAGAGCAGCGCGGCGGACGCGGTGACGAGAAGCAGGCGGCGCATGCGCGCGGCGGAAACGGTTTTCCTCATGATCTTTCCCTCTGGCTGGAAGCCTTTGCCTCGACAAACGGCACTCGTTCAGGTGCCTTGAGAAAAAGATTGAACGAGTTCATTTTTTAAGTCAATATCAATTTTGAGGGAACTACAAAGGAGGGGCCGATGGCCGGATTGCGCGCGAAACAGAAGGCCGACCGGGCGCGCCGCATCCTGGAAGCCGCGACCGCGCTCTTCCGCCAGCAGGGCTACGACAGCGCCCGCATCGAGGACATCGCCGAGATGGCGGAGGTCTCCGTCGGCACGCTCTACAACTACTACCAGAACAAGGGCGACATCCTCGTCGCCACCGTGGCGATGGAGGTGACGGAGGTGCTGGAGGCGGGCAGCCGCATCCTCGCCAATCCGCCGCTCCATGTGGAGGAGGCGCTGCGCGCCCTCGTCGAGACCTATTACGACCACTCGCTCGTCTATCTGTCGAAGGAGATGTGGCGCACCGCCATGGCGATCTCCATCCAGCAGCCCGACACGCCGCTCTCGCGCCGCTACACGGAGCTGGACGGCCAGCTCTCGGCGCAGGTCGCCGACCTCGTCGCCGCGCTGCAGGCCCGCGGCGCGGTGATTTCGACCGTCGACGCCCGCGCCGTCGGCGAGGTCTTCTTCAACAATCTCAACCAGATGTTCATCGAGTTCTGCAAGGTCGAGGCCATGACGCTCGAGGAGCTGAAAGCGCGCGTCGCCGCGCAGCACCGCCCGGTCGCCGCCCTCATCAGCAGCGCCCGCATCGTCTGACAGCCAGGAAAATACCATGACGGAAACCGCCGTTCTCGCCGCCGCCGACGCGCTGGTCGAGGCCTTCGCGCGCCACGACCGCGACGCCTATTTCGCCGCCTTCGCCCCCGACGCCACCTTCGTCTTCCACAATCTCGACCGCCGCCTCGACTGCCGCGCGGCCTACGAGGCGGAATGGGCGCTCTGGGAGACGCGCGACGGCTTTCGCGTCACCGGCTGCCGCTCGACGGACCGCAAGGTCCAGCTCGTCGGCGACGTCGCGATCTTCACCCACGCGGTGGAAACCGACCTCTCCTTCGGCGGCGAGGCCGTGACCAGCAACGAACGCGAGACCATCGTCTTCTCCCGCGGCCCTGAAGGCCGCTGGGTCGCCGTGCACGAGCATCTTTCGGCACCGACGTAAGCGTACATACAAGGTGTGTACTCTTGGGACGCCGCATGCTATGATCCGCCGTCGAGGAAGGATGAGAAGCATGCACATGACCCGCGTCTTCAAGAACGGCAATTCGCAGGCGGTCCGCATCCCGGCGGAACTGGCCTATGAGCGGACCGGCATCGAGGTGGAGATCGAGCGCGTCGGCGACGAGCTGCGCATCCGCCCCGCCCGGCGTTCGCTCGCCGGCGTGCTGGAGCGCTTCGCCCGTTTCGATCCCGATTTCCTGGCGGAAGGGCGGGGCGATCAGGAGCAGACGGAGCGGGACCCGCTCTGATGCCGCGCTACATGCTCGACACGAACATGTGCATCTACCTGATGAAGAACCAGCCCGAGCAGGTGGCGAAGCGCTTCGCCGCCTGTCAGGTCGGCGACGTGGTGATCTCGGCGATCACTCATGCGGAGCTCGAATATGGCGTTGCCGTCGCGGCCGACAGCGCCCGCGAGGCCGGCAATCTCGAAGCCCTGATCGAGATGATCCCCGTCATGCCCTTCGACGCGGCCGCCGGCCGCGCCTACGGCCCCGTCCGCAAGGCGACGCGGGAGCGCCGCAGCGACCATCTCGACAAGCTGATCGCCGCCCATGCCGTCTCCCTCGACACGGTCCTCGTCACCAACAACGAACGCGACTTCGCCGCCTATCCCGGGCTGAAGGTCGAGAACTGGCTGACGGCCTGATTCTCAGATGTCGAGCCGCGCCGGATAGCAATTATTGCGCAACCTGTGTTATGCTTCTTCTCGACAGCAGGAGAAAACCCATGAACGTTTCCATCGGCGACCGCTGGGAGAAATTCGTCGAGCAGGCCGTCAGGGACGGGCGCTACGGTTCGGCGAGCGAGATCGTGCGGGAAGGGCTTCGTCTCGTCGAGGAGCGGGAGGCGAAATTGACGGCGCTTCGCCGGATGCTGGATCGCTCGATCGCGGCGGGCGGCGCGGTCAGCGAAGAGGAGCTCGACGCGGCGCTCGATGCCCAGGAGGCCGTTCTCGCCCGCGAAGGCACGTGACTTGCCGCGCCTCGTCTATCTGGAAAGCGCAAGGCCCGATCTTCTCCACATCCACGCCTACATCGCCCGCGAGAGCGGCGACATCGGCACGGGCCGGGGCTTCGTCGATCTCCTGCGCCGGCAATGCCGCCATCTCGCCGGCCTGCCCGGGCAAATGGGGCGCCCGCGGCCGGAACTGCGGCCCGATATCCGCAGCTTCGCCTTTCGCGGCTATGTGATCTTCTTCCGCTATGCGGACGACCGCTTCGAGGTGGTCGACATCCTCGAAGGGCATCGCGATATCGACGGATATTTCGACGCCCCTTCGTAAACCCTCAGCAGCAATCCTTCCCGTCCCCCGCCGCCAGGCGGTCGAGGATGGGGCAATCGGGGCGGCCGTCGCCGTGGCAATGGGCGGAGAGATGTTCGAGCGTGCGCACCATTTCCTCCAGCAGCCGCATCTTCGCCTTCATCTCGTCGATATGCGCGCCGGCGATGCGCTTGACGTCGGCGGAGGCGCGGGCGCGATCCTGCCAGAGCGCCAGGAGCTCGCGGATCTGGGCGATGGAGAAGCCGAGGTCGCGGGCGCGGCGGATGAAGCCGAGGGTGGAGAGGTCCCTCGGCCCGTAGGTGCGGTAGCCGGCGCCGGTGCGCCCGGCCGCCGGGATGAGGCCGATCGCCTCGTAGTGACGGATCATCTTGGGCGTGACGCCCGTCGCCTCCGCCGCCTCGCCGATGTTCATCGCCGCGCCTCCCTGCCGAAGCCCAGGCTGAAGCGCTTCAGCCTCAGCGCATTGGTGACGACGAAGACGCTGGAGAGCGCCATGGCGCCGGCGGCGAGCGCCGGCGAGAGCTGCAGCCCGAAGGCCGGGTAGAGCAGGCCGGCGGCGACCGGGATCAGCGCCACGTTGTAGCCGAAGGCCCAGAACAGGTTCTGGCGGATGTTGCGCATCGTCGCGCGCGACAGCGCGATACCGGTTGCCACCCCGCGCATGTCGCCGGCCATCAGCACCACGTCGGCGCTTTCGATGGCGACGTCCGTGCCGGTGCCGATGGCGATGCCCGTATCGGCGGCGGCGAGTGCGGGCGCATCGTTGATGCCGTCGCCGACGAAGGCGACCTTCTTCGTGCCGCCCTCGGCGAGATCGCGCACGGCCGCGACCTTGCCCTCCGGCAGCACCTCGGCCATCACCCGGTCGATGCCGAGCGCCGCACCCACCGCTTCCGCCGTGCGCCGGTTGTCGCCGGTGATCATCGCCACCGTGATGCCGAGGGACTTCAGGGCAGCGATCGCCTCCTTCGTCGTCGGCTTCACCGGGTCGGTGACGGCGAAGAGCGCGGCGAGCCTGCCGTCGATCGCGGCATAGAGGGGCGAGGCGCCCTCGGCGGCGAGCCTTTCGGCATCGCGGGCGAAGGGCGCGACGTCGAGGCCAAGCCCCCGCATGAAGCCGACCGAGCCGGATTCGACGCGACGGCCGGAGACGTCGGCGGCGATGCCCTGGCCGGAGGTCGCGGCAAAGCCGCTCGCGGCCGGCAGGTCGATGCCTTCTTCAAGGGCGGCCTTGTGGATCGCCAGCGCGATCGGGTGCTCCGAATGGACTTCCGCCGCCGCGACCAGCGCCAGCACCTCGCCGCGTGAAAAACCGTCCGCCGGGATCACCTCCGTCAGCGTCGGCTGGCCGAGGGTGAGCGTGCCGGTCTTGTCGACGGCGACGATGTCGGTTCCCTCCAGCGTCTGCAGTGCCGTGCCCTGGCGGAAGAGCACGCCGAGCTCGGCGGCGCGGCCCGTGCCGGTGATGATCGAGGTCGGCGTCGCGAGCCCCATGGCGCAGGGGCAGGCGATGATCAGCACGGCGACGGCAGCGACGAGCGCATGCCCCAGCGCCGGGTCCGGGCCGAGCAGGAACCAGGCGATGAAGGTGAGGAGCGCGACGGCGATGACGGCCGGCACGAACCATTGCGTCACCCGGTCGACCAGCGCCTGGATCGGCAGCTTGGCGGCCTGCGCGTCCTCGACCATGCGGATGATCTGCGACAGCACCGTGTCGGCGCCGACGCGGGTGGCGCGGAAGGTGAAGGAGCCGGTCGTGTTGACCGTGCCGCCGGTGACCGTGTCGCCCGCCTTGCGCTCGACCGGCATGGGCTCGCCGGTGATCATCGACTCGTCGACGAAGGAGGCGCCCTCCGTCACCTCGCCGTCGACCGGCACCTTCTCGCCGGGGCGCACGAGCACGTGGTCGCCCGGCACGACGGCCTCCAGCGGCACGTCCTCGGTGCCGCCGTCGCGCACGACCCGGGCGGAGCGGGCGCGAAGCCCGGCGAGATGGCGGATCGCCTCGCCGGTGCGACCCTTGGCGCGGGCCTCCAGGTAGCGGCCGGCGAGGATCAGCGTGACGATGACGGCCGCCGCCTCGAAATAAACCTTGGCCGTGCCGCCCGGAAGCCAGCCCGGCGCGAAGGTGGCGACGGTGGAGAAGATCCAGGCCGCCGAGGCGCCGATGACGACCAGCGCGTTCATGTCCGGCGCGAGCCGGATGAGGCTCGGCACGCCCTTGGCGTAGAAGCGCCGGCCGGGACCGGCGAGCACGAGGGTCGCCAGCACGAACTGGATCACCCGGCTTTCCTGCATGCCGAGCGTCTCGTGGATATAATGGCCGAAGGCCGGGAAGGCGTGCGCGCCCATCTCCATGACGAAGAGCGGCGCCGTCAGGATAGCGGAGACGACGAGCGCCCGCCACAGCGCGGAAGCCTCGGCGGCGCGGCGCTCGTCCTCGCTCCCGGCGGCGTCGCTGCCGCTCTCGCGCACGGCCTTGTAGCCGGTGCGCTCCACCGCCCGGGCGAAGTCCTCGAACGTCGCGGCGCCCTTCACGAAACGGACGCGCGCGCGTTCCTGCGCCAGGTTGGCGCTGGCGTCGAGCACGCCGGGCACCGCCTTCAGCGCCTTCTCAACGCGCGCGATGCAGGAGGCGCAGGTCATGCCCTCGACGGGGAATTCGAGGGTTTCCTCCACGACGCCGTATCCGGCCGCCCGGACGGCCTCGGCGACGGCCGCAACGTCCGGCTGACCGTCGAAGGTGACGTCCGCCTTCTCCGTCGCGAGGTTGACCGCGGCGCCGGAGACGCCCGGCACCTTGGAAATGGCCTTCTCGACGCGCCGCACGCAGGAGGCGCAGGTCATGTCGGCGATCGATAGCTTGATTGTCTGCCGGGCTTCCGGCTCTGCGGTGGTGAGCATGGCGCACCCTTTCATCCTGTGTCGGGATAGATCGTGCACCTTGCCATCATGTCAAGGTCAAGGGCTTTCCTGCACCGGCGTATAACCTTCCTCGACGATGGCGGCCGCCACGGCTTCCGGGTCCGCGGCATTCCCGACCGTCACCCGCTTGGCGGCAAGGTCGACGGACACCTGCGCACCGGGAACGGCGGCGGTCACGGCCTGGGTGATGGCCTTCACGCAGTGGCCGCAGGTCATGTCGGCGACGGTGAAGGAAAGGGGAGCGTGCTGGTTCATGGGTCTTCTCCTGTTCTGCCGGGGCAATTGCCTATGGAATGCGACGTCTCCGTTTCCCCTTCTCCCCCGCGGGGAGAAGGTGGCCCGAAGGGCCGGATGAGGGGGTAGAACACGCCACGGCGGCCGTGATTCTTCCTACGGCGTCCCCCTCATCCCGCTGCCGCGACCTTCTCCCCGCGGGGAGAAGGGGCAAGAAGCGCGCTCATTCATAGGTAATTGCCCGTCTGCTTTATCGCAGGGTGAAGCCTTCCCCCGTGGCAAGGTCAAGGGGCAAGCGAGAAGCCGGAGAGCCGCTCGCGCAGGAGGGCGATGGTCGCCTGGTCGGCATTGGCGAAGGCGAAGCGCAGGTAGCCTTCCTGCCGCGGGCCGAAATAGCTGCCGGGCAGGCAGAGGACGCCCGCCTCCTTCGCCAGCTTCTCCGCGACATGAGCGGAGGAGGCCCCTTCGAACGGATGGCCGATGAAGGCGAAATAGGCGCCGACCGCGCCGACGCGCCAGCCGGGCACGCCCGCCATGGTCGCCCGCAGCGTCTCGGCCCGGCGGGCGATCTCGCGGCGGTTCTCCTCGCGCCAGTCGGCAAGCAGGGGGAGGGCGGCGGCGACGGCGGCCTGGGCCGAGCGCGGCGGGCAGATCTGCACGTTGTCCATGATCTTCGCCACCTGCTCGACCACCCTCTCGCCCGCCGTGATCGCGCCGAGGCGGTGGCCGGGAATGCAGAAGGATTTGGAGAAGCTGTAGAGGCCGATCAGCGTGTCCTGCCAGCCGGCGCGGGTGAAGAGGTCGTGCGACCGGCCCGCACCCTCGGGGAGGAAATCGCGATAGGTCTCGTCAAGGATCAGCCAGATGCCGCGGCTTTCGCAAAGCTCGTAGACTGCCGCCAGCAGCGCCGGCGGATAGACGGCGCCGGTCGGGTTGTTCGGCGAGACGAGCGCAACGGCCCGCACGTCCGGCGTGATCGCATCGGCGAGCGCCGAAACGTCGGGCAGGAAGCCGTTGTCCGGATCGCAGGGGGCGAAGCGCGTGCGCACACCGAGCATCGCCAGCGTCGTCTCCTGGTTGAAGTAATAGGGATCGGTCATCAGCACCATGTCGCCGGCGCCCGCCACGGCCATGGCCGCTGAGATGAAGGCCTGGTTGCAGCCGGCCGTCACGTGGACATTGCCGGCGGCGAGCGGCGCGCCGTAGACGGCCGACATGTGCTCCGCATAGGCGGTGCGCAGCCCGTCCTCGCCCTCGATCGGGCCGTAGCCGGTAAAGGCGCGGGAGGCGGCGCATTCGCCGAGCAGCTCCAGCATGCGCGGATGCGGCGGATAGCCGGGCACGGCCTGGGAGAGGTCGATCATCGGCCCGCTGCGGCCGTCATAGGCGCGTCCCCAGGCGAAGACGGAGGGAATGGGCGGGGCGGCAAGCGTTTCGACGAGCGGATTGAAGCGGGGCATGGGCGTGTCCGTGAAGGGTGGTCAGGTTCGGGCCTTGCGCCGGGAAAGCGCCGCGGGACGGCGCGCCGCCGGCGCGGAAACGGGCTGGAAGGTCTCCTGCGCCCGGCCGCGGCCGCGCAGGAGCAGGCGCGCGGAGGCCTGCGGCTCCGGCAGGCGGTCGGCCTCGAGCGAGGCGAAGAGCCAGTCGATGAAGACCTTGACGATCGGCGCGCGGCGCAGCGCCTGCCGGCAGGCGACGTAGAAGGCGACATTGGCCGGCACCGTCAGGTCGAAGGGCACGGCGAGCTCGCCGCGGGCAATCAGGTTGCCGGCCGTGATCGTGTCGCCGAGCGCCACGCCCTGGCCGTGCAGCGCCGCCTCGGTCGAAAGCCGCGCGTCGCTCATGAAGTGCTGGCGGCCGCGCGGCATGTGCACCGCGTCGGCGGCGGCGAGCCAGGTGTTCCACTCGCGCCCGTCGTCGCCGTGGATCAGCGTGTGGTCGGCAAGGTCGCGGATCGTCCGCAGCGGCCGGTTGTTGAGGAGCGTCGGGCTGATGACGGGAAAGAGCCTCAGGTGCGACCAGAGCCGCTTCCAGCAGTCCGGCCAGTTGCCGTCGCCGTAGAGCACGCAGACGTCGACGTCCGGCGAGCGCAGGTTGGCCGCGTCGTTGGAGGCGATGAAGGTGACGCTGACGCCCGGATACTGCTCGGTGAAGCGGTTGAGCCGCGGCACGATCCAGAAGGAGAGCAGGCCCGCCACGCAGGCGACGGTCAGCTCGCCGCTCGCCTCCGGCCGCTTCATCAGCGCGGTGGCGGCGGCGATCTCGCCGAAGGCGGAGGTGACGGCGGGAAGCAGCAGCGCGCCCTGCGCCGTCAGCTTCAGCCGCTTGCCGCCGCGCTCGAAGAGGGCGGCCCCCAGCGCCTCCTCCAGCGCCTTGATCTGGTGGCTGACGGCGCCGTGCGTGACGTTCAGCTCGCGCGCGGCGGCCGAGACCGAGCCCTGGCGGGCGGTCGCCTCGAAGGCGCGGAGCGGATTGAGCGGGGGCAGCCGCGAAGCCATGGCAGAGCAATCGGTTGTGAGTTTTTCTCACGGCGATCCGTATAACATCGTCAATTGATTTTCCAGTCCGTTTGCGGCGATACTGGCGCCAACAAGGGCTGAAGCCCCAGGGAACGAGAATGGGAGCGGAGGAGCGGACCCCGAGGTCCCGGCGCCGGAGCCGCGCGCCTCCAAAATCCTGGACTTCGTGGAGATCGGCCCTTCCTTGGCGGCAAGCGCCTGGGATAAACTGTCTGCAACGGGAACGAACCGGACCGGCCAAGACCGGCCGGCCAACAGGAGAAAGACGATGCGTGATATCCTCGGGACCAATGTCAGCCGCCGCGCGGTGCTCGGCGCGGGCGTGGCGGGCGCCTCGCTCATCGCCATGCCGGCGGTGCTGCGCGCGCAGGAGAAGTCGCTGAAGATCGGCGCCTATGGCGGCTACTTCAAGGACTCCTTCGACAAGAACATCTTCCCGGAATTCACCAAGGCGACGGGGATCGCTGTCGAATCGATCGCCGAGCCGACGGGCGAGGCCTGGCTCGTGCAGCTGGAGCAGGCGGCCAAGGCCGGCCAGGCGCCCGCCGACGTCTCGATGATCTCGCAGGTCTCGCTGCTGAAGGGCCAGTCGACCGATCTCTGGGCGCCGCTCGACCTCGCCAAGATCCCGAACGCGTCGAACCTGATCGACCATTTCGTCAACAAGTATCCCGACGGCCGCATCGCCGGCATCGGCGCGGTGGCCTGGTACATCACGCTCGTCACCAACACCGACGTCTATCCGGAAGCCCCGACCTCCTGGGCCGCGCTGTGGGATCCGGCGAACGCCGACAAGCTCGGCCTGCTCGCGCTCGTCTCCAACTCCTTCCTCTTGGAAGTGACGGCGAAGACCTTCTTCGGCGGCACCAACGCGCTCGACACCGAGGAAGGCCAGCTCAAGGCCTTCGAGAAGCTCGCCGAGGTCAAGCCGAACGTCCGGCTCTGGTATCGCGACGAGGCGCAGTTCGAGCAGTCGCTGAAGTCGGGCGAGATCCCGATGGGCCAGTATTACCACGACGTCACCGGCCTTGCCGCCGCCGACGGCAACCCGGTCCGCTCCACCTTCCCGAAGGAAGGCGGCATCATGGACGCCGGCAGCTGGGCGGTCACGCGTGCCTCGACCAAGCTCGAAGAGGCCCATGTCTTCATCGACTACATGAGCCAGCCGGCGATCCAGGCCGTGCTGTCGCGCAAGGTCGGCACCGCGCCGACGGTCAAGCGCGATCTGCTCGACCTGACGGCCGAGGAATTCGCCGCCGTCTCCTCGGACATCGAGCCGATCATCCCGCGCTACGACCTCTACCAGACCAAGTCCGACTGGCTGAACCAGAAGTGGACGGAAATGATCGCGGGCTGACGGATCGCCGAAGCCGGTATTATACTGTGTCCCCGCCGCCGCGTGCCCGCAAGGATGCGCGGCGGCACGGGTTTAGGGGCAATTCCGGGAAAGAGCGGGAACCGGTCTTCCCGCGAAGGAATTGCGCAAGAGCGGAAGCAGCGCCAAGCGGGAGATTCGATGTCCGGGCTGACCTTGGAAAATGTGACGAAGCAGTTCGGCTCGTTCACGGCCGTCAACAATGTGCGGCTGACGGTGCCGCACGGCACCTTCGTCTGCCTGCTCGGTCCGTCCGGCTGCGGCAAGACCACGCTGATGCGCATGATCGCTGGCCTCGACCTGCCGACCAGCGGCGCGATCCGCCTCGACGGCGCGGACATCACCCATGTGCCCACCCACAAGCGCGACCTCGGCATGGTGTTCCAGTCGCTGGCGCTCTTCCCCCATCTGACGGTCGGCGAGAACATCGCCTATTCGCTGCGCATCCGCGGCGCCGGCAGGGAGGAGCAGAAGAAGCGCGTCGACGAGCTCCTGGCGATGATCCACCTGCCGGGCTATGCCGACCGGCCGGTGGCAAAACTCTCCGGCGGCCAGCGCCAGCGCGTCGCCATCGCCCGCGCGCTCGCCATCTCGCCGAAACTCTTCCTGCTCGACGAGCCGCTCTCCGCGCTCGACGCCAAGCTGCGCGAGGCGATGCAGGTAGAGCTCCGGCAGCTGCAGCAGCGCCTCGGCATCACCACCATCGTCGTCACCCACGACCAGCGCGAGGCGATGACCATGGCCGACACGGTGGTCGTCATGAACGGCGGCGAGATCCGCCAGGCCGCGCCGCCGGTCGAGATCTACCGCCGCCCCGCCGACACATTCGTCGCCGACTTCATCGGCTCGACCAACCTCCTCGACTTCACGGCGGACGCGTCCGGCACCGCCGCGGTGCTCGGCACGCCGGTCCCGGGCCTCGCCGTGCCGGCGGGGCTCACCTCCGGCACGATCTCCGTCCGCCCGGAAGAAGTGCGCCTGACCGCGCCGGGCGAAGGCGCAATCCCCGCCACGGTCGTCTTCGTGCGCGATCTCGGCGGCACGGTGGAAACCTTCGTCGAGGCCGCCGGCCGGCAGATCGTCGCCGTCTCCATGCCGCATGCGCGCCCCGACATGGCGGTCGGCGAGAATGTCGGCGTGCGGCTCGCCCCGGATGCCTGCGTGGTGCTGAAGTCATGAGACGCGAACCGCCGCAGAAATTCTCGGACTACGGCCCGCTCCTCTTTCCGGCGGGCATGCTCATCGTCTTCTTCGTCGTGCCCTTCACGACGATGATCGCCGTCTCCTTCTTCCGGCGCAATCCGGCCGGCTTCTACTCGCCCGACTTCGTCTTCGACAACTACGCCCGCTTCCTCAGCCTGTTCTTCGGCAAGGTGCTCGGCTTCTCGCTGGGGCTGGCGGTCGCGGTCGCCGTCTGCTGCGTCGTGCTGGCGCTGCCCTTCACCTACCTGCTCGCCCGTTCGAAGCGGCGCACGCAGGTGTTCTGGCTGGTGGCGCTGCTCTCCGTGCTGTCGCTCTCCGAGGTCATCATCGGCTTCGCCTGGTCGACGCTGTTCTCCCGCACCGCCGGCATCACCAATCTCCTCGTCACCCTCGGCCTGATGCAGGAGGCCGTGGCGCTCAACCCGAGCTTCGGCGCGGTGCTGACCGCCATGGTCTACCAGGCGCTGCCCTACACGGTGCTGGTGCTCTATCCGGCGCTGGTGCGGCTCGACCCGACGCTGACGGAGGCCGCGCGCACGCTCGGCGCCTCGCCGCTCAAGGCCTTCTTCACCGTCGTCGTGCCGGCGCTCCGAAACACCATCATCGCCACGCTGATCATGGTCTTCATCTTCGCGCTCGGCTCCTACCTCCTGCCGCAGATCCTCGGCCGGCCGCAGCACTGGACGCTCTCCGTGCTCATCACCGACCAGGCGATCTACCAGTCGAACATGCCGTTCGCCGCCGCCATGGCCGTCTTCCTCGTGCTCGTCACGCTCGGCCTCGTCGCGCTCACGGTCTATGCCGGACGCAAGGGAGAAGCCGCATGAACACCGCCCTGCAACGGCTCTATTTCGCGCTCTTCGGCCTGTTCCTCTCGCTGCCGCTCATCGTCGTGGCGGGGGTCTCGGTCAACGAGAAGCAGAACCTCGCCTTCCCGCCGCAGGGCTTCTCGCTCTCCTGGTACGGCGAGATCTTCGCCAATCCGGAATGGCGCAGCGCCCTCGTCGCCTCGGTCGTGCTCGCCGCGCTGTCGGCGGCGCTGGCGGTCGTCATCGCGCTGCCGCTCGCCTGGTTCCTGTGGCGGCGCGAGGCGCGCTGGGCGAACATCTTCCAGCTCCTCGGCATCGCCCCCTTCACGCTGCCGCCGGTCATCACCGCGCTCGGGCTGCTCACCTTCTGGGCGACGACCGGCTTCTACGGCCAGCCGGCGACCGCCGTCGTCAGCCACGCGATCTTCTTCGTGACGCTACCCCTGGTGACGCTGTCGCTCGGCTTCTCCGCAATCGACCGCTCGCTGGTCGAGGCGGCGGCGACCATGGGGGCCGACGACCGCACGGTCTTCCGCACCGTCGTCCTGCCGCTGATCCTGCCCTACCTCGTCTCCGGCTACGCCTTCGCCTTCGTGCTCTCGCTCAACGAGTATATCGTCGCCTACATGACCGTCGGCTTCACGATGGAGACGCTGCCGATCAAGATCTTCAACGCGCTGCGCTACGGCTACACGCCGACGATGGCCTCGGTGACGATCCTCTTCGTCGCCATCGCGGCGATCGTCTTCAGCCTCGTCGCCCGCTTCGGTGACCTGCCGAAGCTGCTCGGCGCCATGTCCACACGGGATTGAGACCATGCGCATAGCCGCCCTCCAGATGCGCGCGATCCCCGGCGACAGCGAGGCGAACCTCGCCCGCATCGCCGCGGCCGCCGCGGACGCCGCCGCCGGCGGCGCGAAGCTCCTGATCGCCCCGGAACTCGCCGTCACCGGCTACGGGGCGGGCGAGGCCTTCGCGCAGATCGGCTCGCCGGCCTCCGGCGTGGTCGCCGAACGGCTCGGCGCCATCGCCCGCGAGAACGGGCTCGCCATCGTCGCGGGCTTCGCCGAGACGGACGGCGGCGAGCGCTACAACAGCGCGCTCTTCACCGACGGCATCGGCACGAACGCGGTCTACCGCAAGTCCCACCTCTACGGCGACTACGAGCGGCACTGGTTCCGCCCCGAGGCACCCGGCTCCATCATGGTCGAGCTCGGAGGGATCCGCCTCGGCATGCTGATCTGCTACGACGTGGAATTCCCGGAAAACGTCCGCCGGCTGGCGCTCGCCGGCGCCGATCTCGTGGTGGTGCCGACGGCGCTGCCGAAGGGCACCTCCGGCACCTTCATCGCCAATCACATGATCGCGGTGCGCGCCTTCGAGAACCAGGTCTTCGTCGCCTATGTCAACCATTGCGGCGCCGACGACCACTTCACCTATGCCGGCCTCTCGCGCATCGCCGCCCCGGACGGCCGGCTGCTGGCCGAAGCCCCCGCCGAGGGCGAGACCCTGCTCTTCGCCGAGATCCGGCCGGAGGACTTCGCCCGCTCGAAGGCGGAGAACACCTATCTCTACGACCTCGCGCGGCAGATCTAGCCGAGGCTGATCAGGGCGGTTCCGGCGACGGCGAGCGCGGCGCCGAGCCAGGCGGGCGCCGGCGGGACGATACCCGTGCGCACCCAGACCATCGGCAGGATCAGCACCGGCGTCATCGATGAGAGCGTCGAGACGATGCCGACATTGCCGTGGGCGAGCGCGGCCATCAGCAGCGACATGCCGAGGCCGACGCCGAGGAAGGCCGAGCCGCCGACGAAGACGTAGGAACGCGGCTCGACGCGGGCGGCGGGGCGGAACACGGGGAGCGGCACGAGGAGAAGCAGGAAGAAGAACAGCGCGGCCAAGCCCGAGCGCACCGCCATCGCCGTGAACGGCTCCACGCCCGCCGCCATGGCCGGGCGAGCGGCGAGGCTGCCGAGCGCCTGCCCGAGCGCGGTCACCACGCCGAGCGCGATGCCGGGCCAGGCCGCGCGCTGCGGGGCGCCGCTGCGCCGCGGCCCCTTCGCCGGACGGCGGCCGATGGCGAGCAGGATGCCGGCGAGCACGAGGGCGATGCCGCCGCCCTGCCGCATGGTGATCGTCTCGCCGAGGAAGAGGTAGCCGAGCAGCACGGCGAAGGGCGAGGTGAGCGAGAAGAGCAGCGCCATCGTGCGTGGCCCGGCGATGTAGATCGTCGCGAAATAGGTGGTGCTGGCGAGGATGATGCCGAAGAGGCTCGACGCGGCGAGGAAGCCGAGATGCCACGGCTCGACGCTGCGCCAGCCGCCGACCGCGAGCGAGGCGGCGGCGGTCATGGCGAAGGCCGCGAGCATCTGCAGGCGGGCGAGGTCGAAGAGCGGCAGGCGGCCCTGCAGCTCGCTGACGAGCATGCCGCTCATCGCGATGCAGACGGCGGCGCTGAGCGCGAGGATTTCGGCGAGATACATGGGAACCGGCCCCGGGAAGAACGACCGGCCTATCGCACGGAAAGCCGGCCGCCGGAAGGGCCTCCGTCAGGCCTGGAAGGTGATGCGCCCGTCGCAGATCGTCGTGACCGGGCGGATCGAGGCGAGGTTCTCGTAGGCGACCGCCTCGACATTGCCGGAGAGCACGACGATGTCGGCTAGATAGCCCGCCTTCAGCACGCCCTTGCGATCCTCCATGAACTCCACCCAGGCGCCGGCCCGGGTATAGGCGGCGAGCGTCTCGGCGAGCGAAAGCCGCTCGTCCTTGAGTCCCTCCTTCCAGATGCTGCGCGTCATCGCGCACTGGATGCAGTTCATCGGATCGAGCGGCGAGACTGGCCAGTCGGTGGAGAAGACGATCTTCGCGCCCGCCTCGACCAGCGTGCGCCAGACGAAGGCACGGGACCAGCGCGCCTCGCCGATATAGGAGAGATAGGGCTCGAGCGGCAGGTCGCCGATGCCCGGCGGATGGACCGGCTGCATCGAGGCGACGACGCCGAGCGCCTTGAAGCGCGGGATGTCGGCGGGCTGGATCACCTCGATATGCTCGACGCGGTGGCGGCTGTCGCGCGTGCCGTTCGCCCTGATCGCCGCCTCGTAGCCGTTCAGCACCATGTTGACCGCCCCGTCGCCGATGGCATGCACCGCGACCTGCAGGCCGAGCCGGTCGGCGGCGGTCGCGATATCGTCGAAATGCGCCTGCGAAAACAGCGGCTCGCCCTTCCAGCCCGGCCGGTGGCAATAGTCGTCGACGAAGACGGCGGTGCCGGATTCGGTGACGCCGTCCATGAACAGCTTGACGAAATCCGAACGCAGCCGGTCGGTGTCGAAGCGCGCGCGCCAGGCGACGGCCTTTTCCGTCAGGTCGGAGAGCGGCATGAAATTCTTCATGTGGAAGGGCATGCGCACGCGCACCGGCAGGCCGACCGTGCGCTCGATCTCCTCGAGCATCTCCAGCTGGTAGAGGTTGCCGTCCATGTTCTGCAGCGAGGTGATGCCGAGCGAGGCGCAATAGGCGAGGCCCTTCTTCAAGACCTCGATGTCGCCCGCGCGCGCCTGCGGCGTGACGTTTTCCGGCTCGCCGCCGGTGGTGATGCCGAGCATGCCGCGCCCGCCGGTCTCGCCGAAGGCGGTGACCGGCCCCATGGCGTCGCTCTCGCGCAGCTCGCCGTCGGCAAGCCCGTCCTCGCCCATGACGATCTCGTTGCCGACGCCGACGTCGCCGCCTTCGAGGATGCCCGCCATCCTCAGCGCGGCGGTGTTCGCCCAGCCGGTGTGGTGGTCGTAGGCGCCGACGAAGAGCGGCCGGTCGGGCAGGATGCGGTCGAGATGGTGACGCGTCAGCCGCTCGGTGTCGGACAGGATTGTGTATTCGGCCTGCTGGGCGACGAGCAGGCGGCGGTCGGGATATTCGGCCGCATAGGCCCTGATCGCCTTCTCCAGCGCATCGAAGCCCTTGACGCCGGCAAGCGAGAGCTCGTCGAGCTCGGCGGAGCCGGCGAAGATGTGCATGTGGGCCTCGTTGAAGCCCGGCAGCACCGTGCCGCCGCCCGCGTCGATCACGTGGGTATCCGGGCCGGAATAGACGTCGACCTCGGCCTCCGAGCCCACCGCCAGGATGCGGTTTGCGGAAATTGCCACCGCCTCGGCGCGCGGGTTGGCGTCGTCCATCGTCAGCACGCGCGCATTGCGGATGATGTATGTCGCTTCGGTCTGCATGGCTGTTCCCGATGGTTCGCGTCACGCCGGCCGGCGGCAGAGCGCGCGGAAGAAGGCGAAGATGTCCTGGTTCTCCTCGTCGCCGAGCGGGTCGGGCTGGGAGGAGAGCTTGACGATCACGGTCTCGGTGCTGGGGTCGACATAGAGCCACTGGCCATGGATGCCGATCGCGCAGAAGGTGCCGTCCGCCTCGCCGGACTGGTACCACTGGCTGCGGTAGCGGCCGTTCGGCAGGTCGACGTTGCGGCCCTCCTGCCAGGCCTGGCGGTCGCCGTTCTCGCGCATGTCGGCGATCCAGCCGGCCGGCACGATCCGCCGGCCGTCCTTCACGCCGTCGTTGCGCAGCAACTCGCCGAGGCGGGCGAGGTCGCGGGCGCGCACGCACACGCCGCCCGCCGTGCGGGGCGTGCCGATCGCATCGACCGTGACGCAGCCGTCGCCCTTCGCGCCCATCGGCTTCCAGATGCGCTCGGAGAAGAGATCGGAGAAGCGCGCGCCCGTGACGCGCTCGACGACGACGCCGAGGAGGTCGGCATTCGGCGAGGCGTAGTAGAAGGGGCCGCCATGCGGGTGCCCGGCCTTGCGAAGGGTGAGCAGGAAATCGGCGAGCGTCTCGGCGGGAAGGCCGGGCTCCGGCGGGTTCCACAGCATGGCGCGGCGGTAGCGGGCGAAGTCGCTCAGCGGATCGAGATAGGCCTCCTCGAAATCGAGGCTGACGCGCATGTCGAGCACGTCGCGCCAGGCGCAGTCGCCGTAGACGCTGCCCTTCGCCTCCGGCAGGTAGTCCGTCACCGGCCGGTCGGGATCGATGAGGCCTTCGGCTTCCAGCAGGCCGGAAAGGAGCGCGACCATCGACTTCGAGATGGAGAAGACGAGATGCGGGGCGTTCGGATCGCAGTGCGGGGCGTAATGTTCCGCGACGATCTCGCCGCCGCGCATCAGTACGAAGGCGTCGGTATGGGCGTAATCGAGGAAGGCGCGGGCCGTCGACGCGCCGTCGAGCCCGGTCTCCATCGGCGCGTCGAGGAAGGCGTCGGAGGCGATCGGCACCTCCGCGGCCGGCG
This sequence comes from Shinella pollutisoli, assembly GCF_024609765.1. Classification (GTDB taxonomy): domain Bacteria; phylum Pseudomonadota; class Alphaproteobacteria; order Rhizobiales; family Rhizobiaceae; genus Shinella; species Shinella pollutisoli. The sequence goes on along the minus strand of NZ_JANFDG010000017.1, from coordinate 79,490 downwards.
CCTGCGCGGCGATCGGGGCCGTCGGCACGAGATCGCGCACGTTCTGGAAGCTCCAGCGGCTGTAGGGGGCGGTGCGCCAGTTGGCGAGCGTCACGTCGGCGCGGGCGAAGCCGTGCGCCTCCTTGAAGGTCTTGATCATCGTCATGTCAACCGGAGCGCGGGAAGGCGCGAAGCCTCCCCGCGTCCGGCACTCCTTTCGATATGCGGGCCGGGCCGCTTACTTCTGCAGTTCGGTCCAGATCCTGGTGTAGAGTTCCTGGACCGGCGGCTCGCAGCTTTCGAGGAACTCGCCCGCCGACTGGAATTCGGCCGGGACGGTCAGCTCGGGCGCCGTCTGCATTTCCGGCGGCATGAACTTCTCCGAGCCCTTGATGCCGTTGGCATATTTCGCGAAGGCGGAGATCAGGGCCGCATTTTCCGGATCCATGATGAAGTTCATGAACAGCTTGGCGTTCTCGGCGTTCTTCGCGTCCTTGAGGATCGCGACGCTGTCCATGAAGAAGGGGAAGCCCTCCTTCGGATAGCCGAACTTGATGTCCGGGTTCTTCTCGCGCGAGCGCATGATGGCGCCGTTCCAGTAGTAGACGGCCGCGTAGTCGCCGGCGGGCAGCTTCTCGGTCACGCTGTAGTCCATGGCGAGCCATTTCGACTTCGCTTCCACGAGCTTGTCGCGGACCTTGCGCAGGACCTCCTTGTCCTCAGTGCACCAGTCGCCGCCGAAATACTTGATCGTGGCGAAGAGGACGTCGTTCATTTCCGGCGCCACGTTGATCTTGCCGACGAGCTCCTCGGGCGGATCGAGGAAGATCGCCGAGGTGTTGATGTCGCCGTTGTAGACCGAGGTATTGATGCCGATGCCGGTCAGGCCCCACTGCCACGGAACGGTATAGTGGCGGCCCGGATCCCACGGCACGTCGACCCAGCGCTCGTCGACATTCTTGAAGTTCTCCATCTGGTCCGGCCGCGCCTCCTCCAGCAGGCCCTCCTTGACCCAGATCTGCACGTAGTTCGCCGACGGCACGACGATGTCGAAGCCGTGGCCGCCGGCGCGGACCTTGGCGAGCGCCGTGTCGTTCGAATCGTAGTCGGTGACCGTCACCTTGACGTCGAACTGCTGCTCGAACTTCTTGATCAGCTCCGGGTTCGTGTAGTCGCCCCAGTTGTAGATGTTGAGCTGGCCCGCCGCCGAGGCGGCGCCCGCGCCGGCCAGAATCGCAATCGCCGCTGCCGCGGTCGTCGTCATCCATGTCGCTTTCATTCTCTGTTCCTCTCTGTCGCTTGTTGTCGAGATGATGTCACGTTTTCCGCCTGTTGACGAAGAAGAAGACCACGACGAGAACCGTCGAAAGCGCAAGGAAGACCGTGGCGATGGCGTTGATCTCGGGTGTGGTCTCGCGCCGGATCTGGCCCAGCATGTAGGTCGGCAGGGTATCCTGCCCGCCGGACTTGACGAATTCCGTGATGACGACGTCGTCGAGCGAGATGACGAAGGCCAGCATGAAGCCGGCGATGATCCCCGGGCGCAGGAGCGGCAGGGTCACGTGGCGGAAGGTCATCCAGCGGGTGGCGTAGAGGTCCGCCGCCGCCCGCTCCAGCGTCAGGTCCATGCTCTCCAGCCGGGCGCGGATGGGCAGGTAGGCGAAGGGGATGCAGAAGGCGGTGTGGGCCATGACCAGGTAGCCGAGGCCCGAATAGCCGGTCCACACCTTGATGCGCGAGAAGACGATGAGCAGCGCCACGGCCGTGACGATCTCCGGCACCATGAGCGGCTGGTTGATGAGCGCATATTTGAAGGTCAGGCCGCGGTAGGGCGCCGTGCGCGTCGTCGCAAGCGCCGCCATGGTCGCGGCGAAGGTCGCGAGGAAGGCGGCCCACAGCGCGATGACCAGCGAGCGGACGGCCGCGTCCTGGACGGCCGAATTGTGCCAGGCGGCGACGAACCAGCGCGTCGAAAGACCGTCCCAGCGCGAGAGCGATTCCGACCCGTTGAAGGAATAGACGACGAGGGCGGCGATCGGCAGATAGAGCGCGAAGAACGTGAACAGGGTGATCAGCCCGAAGCCGGGCTGGGCGCGGACGTCGAAATGCGATCTAAACATGGCCCGCTCCCCCGCGCGAGGCGTTGCGGACGTAGACGATCAGCGCGACCATCACCAGGGCCATCAGCGTGATCGACATCGCCGCGCCGAGCGGCCAGTTGCGGCCCGCGCCGAACTGCAGCTCGATCAGGTTGCCGAGCATCATGTTCTTGCCGCCGCCCAGCACGCGCGGGATGACGTAGGCACCGAGCGACGGGATGAAGACGAGGATCGAGCCCGCGATGATGCCGGGCCTGACCAGCGGGATGACGATCCGCCGCAGGACCTGGAAGCGGGTGGCGTAGAGGTCGTATCCCGCCTCCACCAGCCGGAAGTCGAGCTTCTCGATCGAGGCGTAGAGCGGCAGCACCATCAGCGGCAGGTAGACATAGGTCATGCCGAGCAGGTTGGCCGTGTCGGTGTACATGATCTGCAGCGGCCTCTCGATCACGCCGAGCCAGATCAGCGCGTTGTTCAGGAGGCCCTCGTTGCGGATGACCTGCTGCATCGCGAAGGTGCGGATCAGGAGGTTGGTCCAGAAGGGGATGGTGACGAGGAAGACCCAGATCTCCCGGGTGTGCGGCGGGCGGGTGGCGATGAAATAGGCCGTCGGGAAGCCGAGGATCAGGGTCAGCACGGTGGTCAGGAAGGAGAGCTGGATCGAGCGCCAGATGATCGACAGGTGCGCGTCCGCCAGGCCCAGCGTGTCATCGAAGATGTCGCGCTGGAAGAAGACCGAGACCCAGCCCTCCAGCGAGAATTCCCCCGGCCTGACGTCGCCGTAGTCGCCCTTCACCATGAAGGAATAGAGCAGCATGACGAAAAGCGGCCCGACCGCCGCGAGGAAGACGATGACGAGCGCCGGCGCGCTGAGCAGCCAGCGGTCGCGGATGTCCTTCCTCTCCCGCTCCCTGCCGATCCGCTCCACCTCGCTCGCCATGGTCAGTCCCTCAGGATCTGCGCGGCGTCCTCGCCGAACAGGATGCCGACGCGCTGGCCCGCCTCCGGCCCGCCGGAGGCGCCGGCACGGGCGTTCTGCCGGCGGACGATGAAGGTGGCGCCGTCGTCGAGATGGACGTGGTAATGGGTGTCGGTGCCGAAATAGACGACGTTGCCGAGGGTGCCGTCGATGGTGCCGCTGCCGGCGGCGACGAGGCCGGCGTGCTCCGGGCGGATGACGAAGCTCACCTTGCCCGACGGCGAGAGCCCGTCCGGCAGGCCCGCCGTCAGCGTCGCGCCGGAGGGCAGCCGCAGCACGGCGCGGCCGGCCTCGACACGCTCGACGGTCGCTTCCAGGAAATTCGTCTCGCCGATGAAGTCGGCGACGAAGCGGTCGGCGGGCCGGTCGTAGATCTCGCGCGCTGTGCCCACCTGCCGCACCTTGCCGCTCGACATGACGGCGATGCGGTCCGACATGGTCAGCGCCTCCTCCTGGTCGTGGGTGACGAAGATGAAGGTGATGCCGGTCTCGGCCTGCAGGCGCTTCAGCTCGATCTGCATCGACTTGCGCAGCTTGAGGTCGAGCGCCGAGAGCGGCTCGTCGAGGAGCAGCACCTTGGGCCGCGGGGCCAGCGCCCGGGCGAGCGCCACGCGCTGCTGCTGGCCGCCGGAAAGCTGGGTGACGGGATCGTCGCCGCGCCCTTCGAGATGCACGAGCTTCAGCATGTCGGCGACGACGGCGGCGGTCTCCGCCTTCGGCCTGCCGAGCATCTTCAGCCCGAAGCCGATGTTCTCGGCGACCGTCAGGTGCGGGAAGAGCGCATAGTTCTGGAAGACCGTGTTGACCGGCCGCTGGTTCGGCAGGAGGCTCGAGATCTCCGCGCCGTCGAGCGTCAGGCTGCCCTCCGTCGGCAGCTCGAAGCCGGCGATCATGCGAAGCAGCGTGGTCTTGCCGCAGCCGGAGGGGCCGAGCAGCGTGAAGAATTCGTTGGAGCGGATGTCGAGGGTGACGTCATCGACAGCCTGAAAGGTGCCGAACCATTTCTTGATGCCGTTGAGGCCGATGGCACCGCCATGGGCCCCGGTCGCGCGGGAATGAGTCATCGGTTCCCCGTTCGTGATCCGGCCCGGCGGGTTTCCTCTCCCGGTCGGGCGGCTCTGGCGTCCGGCCGCTTGACGCGGCTCTATGTGATAGGCTTGCCTGATTTATGATCAAAACATTCCACGGTTTGGCGAAGGCTGTAAAGGCCTATTGCGTGCCCCTGCCAAATTTCTGGGGTCCGGAAACGGCGGCGCCGGGCGCGGCATGCGGACCTACCGCTTGCGCGGCCAGGTGTCGGCCAGCCGGTAGCCCGCCGGCCACGGATCGTCCGGATCGAGCATGACCTGGTGGGTGCCGGTGATCCAGCCGCGGCCGGAGATCTCCGGCACGATGGCGGGCCGGCCGCCGACGGTCGTCTCGCCGGCGATGCGGCAGTCGAAACGCGAATCGATGACCGAATAGCCGGAGAACCGCTGGCCGACCTTCATCTGCCCGCGCGCGTGCAGCACCGCCATGCGGGCCGAGCAGCCGGTGCCGGTCGGCGAGCGGTCGAGCTTGGCCGGCTGGATGACGACGGTGTTGCGCCCGTGCAGCGCGCCGTCGCGCTCCTCGACCGGCAGCGTGAGCTGGCAGAAGGAGATATGGTCCCATTCCGGGTTTTCCGGATGGCTGAAGCCGAGCTGCTCGTTGGCGGCGTTGGTGATGCGGATGCCGGTCTCGGCGAGCTCGCGCGCCTCGTCGGGCGTCACCGAGAAGCCGAGCGCGCGGGCATCGGCGATGACGAAGCTGTCCCCGCCATAGGCGGTGTCGACGGTGAGCGTGCCGAGCCCCTCCACCTCCAGCTTGGCGTCGAGCCGGTCGGCGAAGGAGGGGACGTTGGTGACGGTGATGCGCTCGGCCTTGCCGTTCCTGCAGGTGGCGACAACGTTGACGAGCCCGCCCGGCGCCTCGAGCACCATGTGCGTCTCCGGCTCCACCATCGGCACGATGCCGCTGTCGAGCAGCACGGTCGACACGCAGATCGAGTTGGAGCCCGACATCGGCGGCGTGTCCTCCGGCTCCATGATGATGAAGCCCATCGTCGCGCGCGGGTCCTTCGGCGGCACGAGGAGGTTGATGTGGCGGAAGACGCCGCCGCGCGGCTCGTTCAGCACGAAGTTGCGCAGCGTCCCGTCCTCGGCGATGAACTTGCGCTGTTCCCACAGCGTCTGCCCGGGCGGCGGCGCCACGCCTCCGACGATGACGTCGCCCACCTCGCCCTCGGCGTGGCAGGAAACGATATGGACGACCTTGCTGCTGCGCATGGCATTTTCCTCTGCTGGGAATGCATGTCCGGCTCCGCTGCCGCGGAAACGGTTGACCTGCCGGACGATACAAGTATTTCTTATGTCGACAAGAGGATTTTCCATGACCGACACCATTTCCCCCGCGCTTCCCGAGCGCAAGCGAGGCTCCGGCGTGAAGATGGTCTACGACCTTCTGCGCGACGAGATCCTCGACCTGAAGCTGCCGCCGGGCAGCCCCGTCGACGAGGTGCAGCTCGCCGAGCGGTTCAAGATGTCGCGCACGCCGATCCGCGAGGCGCTGGTGCGGCTGGCGGGGGAGGGGCTGATCGAGACCTTGCCGAACCGCTCGACCATGGTGTCGAACATCGACTTCCTCAATCTGCACACCTTCTTCGACGCGATGGTGCTGATGTACCGGGTGACGACGCGGCTTGCCGCGCAGTACCACCGCCCTGAGGACCTGAAGATCATCCGCGGCTTCCACGAGGACTACGCCGCCGCCGTGAAGGCGCGCGACGCGCTGGCGATGATCGCGACGAACGCCGCCTTCCACGCGGCCATCGCCGATGCCGGCCGCAACCCCTATTTCAGCGGCCTGTTCCGCCGGCTGCTGGACGAGGGCCGGCGCATCCTGCGGCTCTATTACCAGTCCTACGAGGACCAGTTCCCCGAGCGCTTCGTCGAGGAACACGGTCAGCTCATCGCCCTCATCGAGGCGCGCGACGTCGAGGGAGCCGACCGGCTGGCGAAGGCCCATTCCGAGCAGATCGTCCAGCAGGTGCAGAAGCTGTTCATCCGCGACGGCCGCCTCGACATGTCTCTATAAGCCTGCGCAAAACCGCTGCACGCTTTTGCTCGAATTGCTTCGATCAGGAAACCGCGTCGAGGCCCTTCTCCAGCAGCCGGTCGAGCTGTTCCGTCTCGGTCGCCGTCAGCACGATGCCCTCGCGCTCCGACTTCGCCCGCGCCGCGAAGCGCCGCTGCGAGGGCAGGCGGGCGCCCTGGCCGACGATGGTCTGAAACAGCGTCTCGGCGCGCGCGAAGGGATCGCCCGGCCGCCCCTTGGCGAAGGCTTCCGGCGAGAAGGCGAGGATCAGCTCGCCGTGGAACGGCGCGAGCGTCGTGGTGCCGAGATAGTCGAGCACCTCGGGGCTCGTCAGGTCGCCGATCATGATGCCGGCGAGAAGCTCGATCATCGTGCCGATCGCCGAGCCCTTGTGCCCGCCGAAGGGCAGCATGGCGCCGGCCAGCGCGGCTTCCGGATCGGTGGTCGGGTTGCCGTCGGCATCGATCGCCCAGCCTTCCGGCAGCTTCTTGCCGGCGCGGCGGTGCAGCTCGATCTCGCCGCGCGCGGCGACCGAGGTCGCGAAGTCGAAGACGTAGGGGCTCGTGCCCTTGCGCGGCCAGCCGAAGGCGAAGGGGTTGGTGCCGAGCAGCGGCTTGTTGCCGCCCGTCGGCGCCACCGTCGCATAGCTCGGGCACATGACCAGCGCGGCGAGGCCTTGCTCGGTCAGCGCCTCGACCTCCGGCCAGAGCGCGGAGAAGTGGGTGCAGTCGTTGATGACCAGCGCGGCGAGGCCGAGGCGGCGCGCCCGTTCGGCCAGCGCCGGCACGCCGAGCTCGAAGGCCGGGTTGGCGAAGCCGCCCCTGGCGTCCACCTTGACGATGGCCGAGCCGTCGTCGGCGGAAAGTTCCGGGATCGCGTCCGGCTTCACCTTGCCGGCCTTGACGGTGCGCAGCGCTCCCTCGATACGGTAGACGCCGTGCGACTTGCAGGCGTCGCGCTCGCCGGCCACGATCACCCGCGCCAGCGCCCCGGCCTGGACGTCGTTCAGGCCGGTGCGGCGGAAGATCGCGGCGACGCGCTCCGCGAGGGCCTCGACCGTCAGGGTGGTGGTTTCCGTCATCTCTGTCTCTCCCGATTGACGCCGAACGCAGCGGTTGGCGGTTGATGTTCTGCATACATAGAGTATACAAATGCGCAACAAGGGCAATTCACCCGGACCGATTTTGCCCGAGGCATATCACGCTTCTTCAGAAAGGGACGTCAAATGGCTTTTATCCCCAACGGAAAACACCTTGTCGCCGGCGAATGGCTGGCGGGCAACGGCACCTTCTCCTCCGCGCCCGCGCACGGTCCGGCCCATGAGTTCGCCGCCGGCACCGTCGAGCTGGTGAACCGCGCCGCGGAAGCCGCCGAGGAGGCCTTCTGGAGCTACGGCTATTCGACGGCGAAGGAGCGCGCGGCCTTCCTGCGGGCGATCGCCGACGAGATCGAGGCGCGCGCCGACGACATCACCGAGATCGGCACGCAGGAGACCGGCCTGCCGGTCGCGCGCCTTCAGGGCGAGCGCGGCCGCACCACCGGCCAGCTCCGCCTCTTCGCCGACCATATCGAGAAGGGCGACTATCTCGACCGCCGCTTCGACGCGGCGCTGCCGGAACGCCAGCCGGCGCCGCGCCCGGAAATCCGCCTGCTGCAGCGTCCCGTCGGCCCGGTCGCCGTCTTCGGCGCCTCCAACTTCCCGCTCGCCTTCTCGACGGCGGGCGGCGACACGGCGGCCGCGCTCGCGGCCGGCTGCCCGGTCGTCGTCAAGGGCCACTCCGCCCATCCCGGCACCGGCGAGATCGTCGCCCAGGCGATCGACGCCGCCATCAAGAAGACCGGCGTGCATCCGGGCGTCTTCTCGCTGATCCAGGGCGGCAACCGCCAGGTCGGCGAGGCACTGGTGCAGCATCCGCTGATCCAGGCCGTCGGCTTCACCGGCTCGCTCGCCGGCGGACGCGCGCTCTTCAACCTCTGCGCCGCACGGCCGCAGCCGATCCCCTTCTTCGGCGAGCTCGGCTCGGTCAATCCGATGTTCCTGCTGCCCGAGGCGCTGAAGGCGCGGGCCGAGACGCTGGCCGAGGGCTGGTCCGGCTCGCTGACGATGGGTGCCGGCCAGTTCTGCACCAATCCCGGCATCGCCGTGGTGATCGACGGCGCGGACGCCGACCGCTTCACGACCGCCGCCGTCGCCGCGCTCGGCAAGGCCGCGCCGCAGACCATGCTGACGGACGGCATCGCCAAGGCCTATCGCGACGGGAAGGAACGCTTCACCACGCGCAACGCGGTCAAGCCGCTGCTGGTGACGGACTCCTCCGAACGCTCCGCCGCGCCGAACCTGTTCGAGACGACGGGCGAGAAATTCCTCGCCGATCACGCGCTGTCGGAAGAGGTGTTCGGCCCGCTCGGCCTCGTCGTGCGCGTCGGCTCGCTCGACGAGATGGTGGGCCTCGCCAAGGGCTTCGAGGGCCAGCTCACCGCGACGCTCCACATGGACGCCGCCGACCTCGACGCCGCCCGCCGCCTGCGTCCGATCCTGGAGCGCAAGGCCGGCCGCGTGCTGGTCAACGGCTTCCCGACCGGCGTCGAGGTGGTCGATTCCATGGTGCACGGCGGCCCGTACCCGGCCTCCACGAACTTCGGTGCGACGAGCGTCGGCACGCTCTCCATCCGCCGCTTCCTGCGGCCGGTCTCCTACCAGAATTTCCCGGAAGGCCTGCTGCCGGAGGAATTTTTGCGCTAAGGTAGGCGACGGATTGAAAAAACGGGTGCCTTCCGGGTAACGGAAGGCACCCGACGCGGAGGTTTTGGCTGACGATTGTTAATACGTATTGTATATTCCTTGTATTTTTCCATTGATTTCTAATCTGCGACGTGAAATAGCGACGACAGCGTGACAAGCGCTGCCAACTCAGGGAGAGAGAAATGAAGAAATCCACGGTTTTCGCCTTCGGCCTCGCCGCTGCGGTCGCGTCCACGGGTCCGGCCTTCGCCGACAAGCTCGATGACGTGATCGCCTCCGGCACGCTGCGCTGCGCCGTCGTGCTCGACTTCCCGCCGATGGGCTCGCGCGACGAGAACAACAACCCGATCGGTTTCGACGTCGACTATTGCAACGACCTCGCCAAGGCGCTCGGCGTCACCGCCGAAATCGTCGAGACGCCGTTCCCCGAGCGCATTCCGGCCCTGATGTCCGGCCGCGTCGACGTCGGCGTCGCCTCCACCTCCGACACGCTGGAGCGCGCCAAGACCGTCGGCATGACGATCCCCTACTTCGCCTTCGAGATGGCCGTTACCGCCAACGACAAGTCCGGCATCACCTCCTTCGAGGGCATGAAGGGCAAGGTCGTCGGCGCCACCGCCGGCACGTTCGAGGCGATCGCGCTCGAGAACCAGGTCAAGGAATGGGGCGAAGGCGAGTTCCGCCCGTACCAGACGCAGGCCGACGTCTTCCTGGCGCTGAGCCAGGGCCAGATCGACGCCACGGTCTCCACCTCGACCGTCGCCCAGGCCAACGTCAAGACCGGCAAGTTCCCCGGCATCTCCGTCGTCGGCAAGGCGCCCTTCGACATCGACTACGTCGCGCTCTTCACCAACCGCGAGGAATACGGCTTCCTCAACTACCTGAACCTGTTCATCAACCAGCAGGTCCGCACCGGCCGCTACGCCGAGCTCTACGAGAAGTGGGTCGGCGGCGAACTGCCCGACCTGACGGTGAACGGCGCCTACCGCTGATCTGACCGTTTCCTGAACGGCGCGGACCGCAAGTTCCGCGCCGTCGCTCCTTTCGAGAGGTGAGGCGGCTATGTTCAACTATACATTCCATTGGAACCAGGCGCTCCGGGCACTGCCGCAGATGCTCGACGGCGCCCTGGTGACCTTGCAGATCGCATTGCTCTCCATGGCGATCGGGCTCGCCTGCGCCATCGCGCTGACGCTGTTCCGGCTCTCCGGCAACCGCATCCTCGGCGGCTTCGCCACGGCCTGGGTCGAGATCGCCCGCAACACGCCGGCGCTGTTCCAGATCTACATGGCCCATTTCGGCCTCGGCAATTTCGGCATCCACCTCAGCCCCTACACGGCGCTGCTCGTCGGCATCGCCTTCAACAACGCGGGCTATCTGGCGGAGAACTTCCGCGGCGCGCTGAAGGCCATTCCCGACACGCAGACACGCGCGGCGCGCTCGCTCGGCATGACCTCGCTGCAGGCCTTCCGCTACATCGTGCTGCCGCAGATGCTGCGCATCGCCTTCCTGCCAGCCACCAACCAGATGGTCTGGGCGATCCTGATGACCTCGCTCGGCGTCACCGTCGGCATGAACACGGACCTCGCCGGCGTCACCCAGGAGCTGAACGCCCGCTCGTTCCGCACCTTCGAATTCTTCGCGCTCGCCGCGGTGATCTACTACGTGATCGCCAAGGCCGTGACGCTCGCCGCCCGGCTCTTCGCCGCGCGCATGTTCCGCTACTGAGGGAGGACAGGGAATGTTCGAAACCGCCCTCAGCTGGAACGATCTGGCCTTCCTCGCCCAAGGCGCGGCGATGACGCTTGCCGTCACCGCCGTGTCGGTCGCCGCCGGCACCGTGCTCGGCATCCTCTTCGGCGTGCTGCGCTTCCAGCTCGGCCCCTACTGGGCCGCGCCGCTCACCTTCGTGCTGGACATCTTCCGCTCCGTGCCGCTGCTCATCCAGCTCGTGCTCGGCAATGCGCTGCAGTCGATCATGCGGCTCGGCTGGGGTCCGTTCACGACCTCCTGCGTGGTGCTGTCGCTCTATACGGCGGCCTACTGCACCGAGATCGTGCGCGGCGGCATCGGCGCCGTGCCGCCGACCACCCGCCGCGCGGCCCGCTCGCTCGGGCTGACCTGGTTCCAGGACATGCGCTACATCGTCTTCCCGCTCGCCACCCGCGTGTCGCTGCCGGCCTGGATCGGGCTCACGCTCGGCGTCATGAAGGATTCCGCGCTGGTGCTCTGGCTCGGCCTGATCGAGCTCCTGCGCGCCTCGCAGATCCTCGTCACCCGCCTGCAGGAGCCGCTGTTCATCCTCATCATCTGCGGCGCCATCTACTTCATCATCAGCTTCCCCGTCGCCCGGTTTGGCGGGTATCTCGAAAAACGGTGGTCCCCCAATGATTGAGATCGAAAACGTTCGCAAATCCTTCGGCCAGCTCGAAGTCCTGAAGGGGATCAACCTCACCGTTCCCAAGGGCGAGGTGCTGACCGTCATCGGCGGCTCGGGCTCGGGCAAGTCGACGCTGCTCACCTGCATCAACGGGCTGGAGACGATCGACAGCGGCCGCATCGTCGTCGACGGCACCGACGTCCACGCCAAGGGCACGGACCTCAACAAGCTGCGCCGCAAGCTCGGCATCGTCTTCCAGCAGTTCAACGCCTTCCCGCACCTGACCGTGCTGGAGAACGTCACGCTCGCGCCGCGCAAGGTGCTGGGCCTGTCGAAGGCGGAGGCCGACGCCATCGCCGTCAAGCAGCTCACCCATGTCGGCCTCGGCGACAAGCTGAAGGTCTACCCGTCGCGGCTCTCCGGCGGCCAGCAGCAGCGCATGGCGATCGCCCGCGCGCTCGCCATGTCGCCGGACTACATGCTGTTCGACGAGGTGACCTCGGCGCTCGACCCGCAGCTCGTCGGCGAGGTGCTCGACACGCTGCGCCTGCTCGCCTCCGAGGGCATGACGATGATCTGCGTCACCCACGAGATGAAGTTCGCCCGCGAGGTCTCCGACCGCGTCGCCTTCTTCCACAAGGGCGTCATGGCCGAGATCGCGCCGCCGGACGAGCTCTTCGGCGCGCCGAAGGACCCCGACCTCAGGCAGTTCCTCGCCGCAACCCACTGAGGCCGCCATGAGCGTCGAACCATCCCCCGACGTCGTCGTCATCGGCGCCGGCGTCATCGGCCTTTCCGTGGCGATCGCCGCCAGGGCCCGCGGCCTCTCCGTCGCGGTGCTCGACCGGGAGGGGCCGTCCGCCGGCGCCTCCGCCGGCAATGCCGGGGCCTTCGCCTTCACCGACATCCTGCCGCTCGCCTCGCCCGGCATCCTCAGGAAGGCGCCGAAATGGCTCGTCGACCCGCTCGGGCCGCTCACCGTGCCGCCGTCCTATGCGCTCAGGATCGCGCCCTGGATGGTCCGCTTCTGGCGCGCCTGCGCGCCCGCCCGCGTCGCCCATTCCACGGCGGCGCAGACGGCGCTGATGGACCTCTCGAAAGCGGAGCTGGAGCCGTTCCTCGCCGGGACCGGCACGCTTGCCATGCTGCGCAAGGAGGGAAACCTCCAGGTCTATGAAGGCGAGCGGGAGTTCAAGGCCTCGCTTGCCGGCTGGGCGGCGCGCGAACGCCACGGCATCGAATTCCATCATCTCGACGCCGCCGGCATGGCGGAGATCCAGCCCGGGCTCGCGCCGCGCTTCACCCACGGCACCTTCACGCCCGGCTGGTACTCCGTCACCGACCCGAAGCTCTTCACCCTGGCGCTCGCCGACCATTTCCGCGAACAGGGCGGAAGGATCGAGCAGGGCGAAGTGACGGCGCTCAGGCCCGTCGAGGGCGGCGTCGAGATCGTCACGGCGGACGGCGGCGTGCGCCGGGCGGGCCGCGTCGTGCTCGCCGCCGGCGCCTTCTCCCATCGCATCGCCCGCACGATCGGCGAGGCCGTCCCGCTCGAGACCGAGCGCGGCTACAACACCACGCTGCCCTCCGACGCCTTCGACCTGCGCACGCAGGTCACCTTCGGCGGCCACGGCTTCGTGGTGACGCGGCTTTCGACCGGCATCCGCGTCGGCGGCGCGGTGGAGCTCGGCGGGCTGGACCTGCCGCCCAACTTCCGCCGCTCCGAGGCGATGCTGGAAAAGGCGAGGGCCTTCCTGCCCGGCCTGAAGCCGGACGGCGGCACGCAATGGATGGGCTTCCGCCCGTCGCTGCCCGACAGCCTGCCGGCGCTCGGCTACGCGCGGGCGACGCCGCGCATCGTCCATGCCTTCGGCCACGGCCATCTCGGGCTCACCCAGTCGCCGGGCACGGCCCGCATCGTCGCCGATCTCCTGTCGATGACACCGCCGCCGATCGACATCTCCGCCTTCTCGCCGCAGCGTTTCTGAGGAAGGCCCATGACCGCGCCCCGCTTGCCCGATGCCCGCAGCATCCTTTCCGGCCGGGCGGCCGGGCCCGTCATCGCCGCCACGGAAGCGCTGAGCTTCTGGGGCGGCGTCGACCCGGCGACGGGGCGCGTCATCGACATCCACCACCCGCTGCACGGGCGCTGTCTCACCGGCGGCATCCTGATGATGCCGTCGAGCCGCGGCTCCTGCACCGGATCGGGCGTGCTGCTCGACCTGATCCTCACCGGCCGCGCGCCGGCCGCGCTGATCTTCCGCGAGGCCGAGGACGTGCTGACGCTGGGCGCGCTCATCGCCGCGGAGATGTTCGGCAAGCCGCTGCCGGTGCTCCGCCTCTCGCCGGAGGCTTTCGACGCGCTGGCGAAGGCCGGGACCGCCCGCATCGACGAGACGGTCGTCGCCGCAGACGGCCTTGCCTTTCCCGTGACGCCGCCGGCGACCGCCGCCCTCGACCTCACGGACGCCGACCGGGCGATGCTCGACGGCGCGGAAGGGGTCGCCGCCGCGCAGGCGATGCGCATCATCTGCGCCATGGCCGCCCAGCAGGGCGCGAGCGGCCTCGTCGACGTGACACAGGGCCATATCGACGGCTGCATCTATGCGAGCCCCGCCAACCTCACCTTCGCCGAGACGATGGCCGACATGGGCGCCAGGGTGCGCGTGCCGACGACGATGAACGCCATCTCCGTCGACCGCGCCAACTGGCAGGCGCAGGGCATTCCCGCCGATTTCGGCGATCCGGCCGCCCGGCTTGCCGACGCCTATGTCCGCATGGGCTGCCGGCCGACCTTCACCTGCTCGCCCTACCTGCTCGACAGCGCGCCGAAGGCGGGCGAGGCCATCGCCTGGGCCGAATCCAACGCCGTCGTCTTCGCCAACACCGTGCTCGGCGCACGCACGGCCAAGCACCCGGACTTCCTCGACCTCTGCATCGCGCTCACCGGCCGTGCGCCGTTTTCCGGCGTCTATCTCGACGAGAACCGCAGGGCGCGCCGCATCGTCGACGTGGAACTGCCGCCGGAGACCGACGACGCCTTCTGGCCGCTGATCGGCTATCTCGCCGGACGCGCCGCGCCCGATCGCATCCCGCTGCTGCGCGGGCTTGCCGAGGCGAAGCCTTCGCGCGACGACCTGAAGGCGCTCTGCGCGGCCTTCGGCACCACCTCGGCGGCGCCGATGCTGCATATCGAGGGCGTGACGCCCGAAGCGGGCCTCGGCGCGGCCGGGGACGCCGACCGGGCGGCGATCACCCGCGACGACATGGCCGAGGCCTGGGCGCTGCTCAACGACGGGCCGGAAGAGGTGGAGCTCGTCGCCATCGGCAGCCCGCACGCCTCGCTGGAAGAATGCCGGGCGCTCGCCGGTGCGCTTGGCGGGCAAAAGCGCCACCCGCAGACGGCCGTCATCGTCACCGCTGGCCACGACGTGATTTCGGCGGCGCGGGCGGAGGGAACGCTCGACCGGTTGCAGACGAGCGGCGTGCAGGTGCTGCCCGACCTCTGCTGGTGCTCGATCACCGAGCCGCTGTTTCCGACCCGCACCCGCGCGGTCATGACCAATTCCGGCAAATACGCCCATTACGGCCCCGGCCTCTCCGGCCGCGCCGTCCGCTTCGGCAACCTCGCCGACTGCGTCGAGGCGGCGCTGACGGGCCGAGTGCCGGTCCGCCCCGCCGCCTGGCTTGCGGCCTGACGCGGAAAGAATGCGCTTTACGGCAAAATCTGCATGACGGCGAATTGATGCGCTTTCGTTTTCTTCTATTATGAAAGAAAACGAAAAGCAGGGGAGGAGCTTCATGCAGCCGACAGGCCGCCAGTCGGAGATCGTCGAACTGGCGAGGGCGCAGGGGCGCGTGCTCGTCGAGGATCTCGCCGCCCGCTTCTCGGTGACGCCGCAGACGATCCGCAAGGACCTGAACGACCTCTGCGACGCCCGGCTTCTCACCCGCATCCACGGCGGCGCGCTGTTTTCGAGCGGCAACGAGAATGTCGAATACGAGGCGCGCCGCGCCATCGCCGCCTCGGAGAAGCAGGCGATCGGCAGGGCCGCGGCGGCGATGATCCCCGACAATTCCTCGCTCTTCATCAACATCGGCACGACGACGGAGGCCGTCGGCGAGGCGCTGCGCGATCACAAAGAGTTGATGGTCATCACCAACAACATCAATGTCGCCAATCGCTTGCGCGTGCTGCCGTCGATCGAGGTGATCATCGCCGGCGGTGTGGTGCGCGGTTCCGACGGCGGCATCGTCGGCGAGGCGGCGGTCGATTTCATCCGCCAGTTCAAGGTCGATTACGCCGTCATCGGCGTCTCGGCGATCGATGCGGACGGGACGCTGCTCGACTTCGACTATCGCGAGGTCAAGGTCGCCCAGGCGATCATGAGCAATGCCCGCCACGTCATCCTCGTTTCGGATTCGATCAAGTTCGAGCGCACCGCGCCGGTGCGCATCGGCCATATCTCGCAGGTCCACACCTTCATCACCGACCGCTGTCCGGCACCCGCCGTGCGCGCCATCTGCGAAAGCCACGACGTGCGGCTGATCGAGGCGGCGACGGGGACCGAGACGCCTTAGTATGATTTTCTGTTGCATTCGTTTGACATTCGGAAAAGTTTCGTTTTAAATCCTCCTGCTTTCGCAAATGCACCAAATTGTGCAATGCGAAAAGGGGAGGGGACTTTGATCGGCGAGGCGATCCACGACATCTTCGTCATCGGCGGCGGCATCAACGGCTGCGGCATCGCGCGCGACGCGGCCGGACGCGGCTATTCCGTCGTGCTCGCCGAGATGAAGGACCTCGCCGCCGGCACCTCTTCGGCCTCGACCAAGCTCATCCACGGCGGCCTGCGCTACCTGGAGCATTTCGAGTTCCGGCTCGTGCGCGAGGCGCTGATGGAGCGGGAGGTGCTCTGGGCGATGGCGCCGCATGTCATCAGCCCGATGCGCTTCGTCCTGCCGTTCCAGAAGGGCGGCCCGCGTCCGGCCTGGCTGATCCGCCTCGGTCTCTTCCTCTACGACCATATCGGCGGCCGCAGGCTCCTGCCGGCGACGCGCACGCTCGACCTTTCGCGCGACCCGTCCGGCCGGCCGCTGAAGCCCGGCTTCCGCAAGGCCTTCGAATATTCCGACGGCTGGGTGGACGACGCCCGCCTCGTCGTCCTCAACGCCCGCGACGCCGCCGACCGCGGCGCCGACATCCGCACCGCTACCCGCGTCGTCTCCGCAAGGCGCGAGAACGGCCACTGGACCATGGTGACCGAGGGCGTGGAGACCGGCGAGCGCGCCACGGTGCGCGCCCGCATGCTGGTCAACGCCGCCGGCCCCTGGGTGGACGGCGTGCTCTCCGACGTGGTCGGCCTCAACGACGTGCACAACGTCCGCCTCGTGCAGGGCAGCCACATCGTCGTCAGCGGCAAGTTCTCCGACCCGCGCGCCTATTTCTTCCAGAACCCGGACGGCCGCATCATGTTCGCGATCCCGTACCAGGAGGAGTTCACGCTGATCGGCACCACCGACCGCGACTATGTCGGCGATCCCGGCACCGCCGCCATCGGCGAGGAGGAGATCGACTATCTCTGCCGCTCGGCGAGCGAGTATTTCGCCGAGCCGGTGCGGCGCGAGGACATCGTCTGGTGCTATTCCGGCGTGCGCCCGCTCTTCGACGACGGCGCCAGCAAGGCGCAGGAGGCGACGCGCGACTACGTGCTGAAGCTCGACGCCGGCGAGGGCAGGGCGCCGCTGCTCAACGTCTTCGGCGGCAAGCTCACGACCTACCGGCGTCTTGCCGAATCGGCGCTGGAGCACGTGGAAGCGGCGATCGGCGGCAAGGGCGAACGCTGGACGAAAAATTCGCACCTTCCCGGCGGCGACTTTCCCGTCCATGATTTCGAGGCGCAGGTGCGGACGCTTTCCAAGCGCTATCCGTTTCTCGCGCCCGGCCACGCCCGCCGGCTCGTGCGCCTCTACGGCACGCGCGCGGTGGCGCTGCTCGGCGACGCCTCGGGCCTCGCCGATCTCGGCCGGCATTTCGGCAGCGACCTCTACGAACGGGAGGTGCGCTGGCTGATGAGGGAGGAATGGGCGCGCCACGCCGAGGACGTGCTGTGGCGGCGCACGAAACGGGGCCTGCATCTTACCGCCGCGGAAGCGGCAGCGCTGGAAACCTTCATGACGACGGAGGCTTCCGCTTAGCGCCGCACCGATGGCTGGGAGGAACATTGGAGATAGGAATGCTTGAACTGAAGGACATCACGAAGGCGGTGGGCGGCGCGACGCACATCCACCCGACCAGCCTCGTGCTGGAGCGCGGCTCGCTCAACGTGCTGCTCGGGCCGACGCTGTCGGGCAAGACCACGCTGATGCGGCTGATGGCCGGCCTCGACAAGCCGACCACCGGCTCGGTCTGGTTCGACGGCAAGGACGTGACGGGGCTGCGCGTGCAGGACCGCAGCGTCGCCATGGTCTATCAGCAGTTCATCAACTATCCGGCGCTGACCGTCTACGAGAACATCGCCTCGCCGATGCGGGTGAAGGGCGCGGACACGGCGGCGATCGACCGCGCGGTGAAGAAGGCGGCCGAGCTGCTGAAGCTCACGCCCTATCTCGACCGCACGCCGCTCAACCTCTCCGGCGGCCAGCAGCAGCGCACGGCGCTCGCCCGCGCCATCGTCAAGAACGCCAGCCTCGTGCTGCTCGACGAGCCGCTCGCGAACCTCGACTACAAGCTGCGCGAGGAACTGCGCGAGGAACTGCCGAAGATTTTTTCCGAATCCGGCGCGATCTTCGTCTATGCGACGACGGAGCCCTCCGAGGCGCTGCTGCTCGGCGGCAACACAGCGACGCTCAGCGAGGGCCGCATCACCCAGTTCGGCCGCACCATCGACGTCTACCGCAGGCCGAGCGATCTTCTGACCGCGCGCACCTTCGCCGATCCGCCGCTGAACACGATCGCGCTGGAGAAGCGCGGCGACGGCTTCGCGATCGGCGGGAAGCCGGTGCTGCCGGTGCCGGGGCATCTCAAGCACATGGCCGACGGGCCGATGACGATCGCCTTCCATCCGCACCACCTGGCGCCGGCCGGACGCGACGATTCGGCGGCGCTGACGGTACGCACGGCGATCTCCGAGATCGCCGGCTCGGAAAGCTTCGTCCACGTCGAGTTCGAGGGCAACCGCTGGGTCATGCTGACGCCCGGCATCCTCGACATCGAGCCCGACAGCGAGATCACCGTGCATGTCGACACGCGCCACCTGATGGCGTTCGACGCCGCCGGCCGGGCTATCGGAACGGCGGGCTGAGGAGGGGACATGGCCAGAATAGACCTCGAACACATCCGCCACGCCTACGGCGAGAAACCGAAATCGGAAGCGGACTATGCGCTGAAGGAAGTGCATCACCAGTGGAACGACGGCGGCGCCTATGCGCTGCTCGGCCCTTCCGGCTGCGGCAAGACCACGCTGCTCAACATCATCTCGGGCCTGCTGCAGCCCTCGGAGGGGCGCATCCTCTTCGACGGCAAGGACGTGACCAACCTGCCGACGCAGGCGCGCAACATCGCCCAGGTGTTCCAGTTCCCGGTCGTCTACGACACGATGACGGTCTACGACAACCTCGCCTTCCCCTTGCGCAACCGCGGCGTGCCGGAGGCCGAGATCGACCGGCGCGTGCGCGAGATCATCGAGATGACCGACCTCGGCGGCTGGGCCAGGCGCAAGGCGCGCGGGCTGACGGCCGACCAGAAGCAGAAGATCTCGCTCGGCCGCGGCCTCGTTCGCAACGACGTCAACGCCATCCTGTTCGACGAGCCGCTGACGGTCATCGACCCGCACATGAAGTGGCAGCTGCGCTCGCAATTGAAGAAGCTGCACCGCCAGTTCGGCTTCACCATGGTCTATGTCACCCACGACCAGACCGAGGCGCTGACCTTCGCCGACAAGGTCGTCGTCATGTATGACGGCCAGATCGTGCAGATCGGCACGCCGGCCGAGCTGTTCGAGCGGCCGAGCCACACCTTCGTCGGCTATTTCATCGGCTCGCCGGGCATGAACGTGCTGCCGGCCGCAATCGACGGCGACCGGGTGCGGATCGGCGAGGAGACGATCGGCCTCGACCATGCGCCAAAAATCGCCGCCGGCGCCAGGACCGAGCTCGGCATCCGCCCGGAATTCGTCCGCCTCGGCCGCGAGGGCATGCCCGTTTCCATCCGCAAGGTCGAGGACATCGGCCGCCAGAAGATCGTGCGCGCCGATTTCGCGGGAAAACCCATCGCCATCGTCGTGCCGGAGGACGGCGAGATCCCCGCCGAGCCGCGCGTCGCCTTCGATCCGGCGGCCATCAATATCTATGCCGACAGCTGGCGCGTCGGCAGCAAGGAGGCCGGACGATGAACAAGACCTGGAACAACAAGGCCTGGTTCATGGTGCTGCCGGTGCTGGTGCTCGTCGCCTTCTCCGCGGCGATCCCGCTGATGACGGTGGTGAACTATTCGGTGCAGGATACCTTCGGCAACAACCAGTTCTTCTGGGCCGGCACCGCCTGGTTCGAGGACGTGCTCGAATCCGACCGCTTCTGGGAGGCGCTCGGCCGCAACCTCATGTTCTCGGGCATCATCCTCGCCATCGAGATCCCGCTCGGCATCCTGATCGCCCTCAACATGCCGAAGAAGGGCATCGGCGTGCCGGTCTGCCTGGTGCTGATGGCGCTGCCGCTGCTCATCCCGTGGAACGTGGTCGGCACGATCTGGCAGGTCTTCGGCCGCGTCGACATCGGCCTGCTCGGCCGCGGGCTCGCGGCGCTCGGCATCAACTACAACTACGTCAACAACGTCTTCGACGCCTGGGCGACACTGATCGTCATGGACGTGTGGCACTGGACGAGCCTCGTGGTGCTGCTCTGCTATGCCGGCCTGGTCTCGATCCCGGAAGCCTACTACCAGGCGGCCAAGATCGACGGCGCCTCGCGCTGGGCCGTGTTCCGCTACATCCAGCTGCCGAAGATGAAGCGCGTGCTCTTGATCGCCTTCCTGCTACGCTTCATGGACAGCTTCATGATCTATACCGAGCCCTTCGTCGTCACCGGCGGCGGCCCCGGCAACTCGACGACGTTCCTGTCGATCGACCTCGTCAAGATGGCGATCGGCCAGTTCGACCTCGGGCCCGCGGCCGCCATGTCGATCATCTACTTCCTGATCATCCTGCTCTTGTCGTGGATCTTCTACACG
Organism: Shinella pollutisoli; assembly: GCF_024609765.1. Lineage (GTDB taxonomy): Bacteria > Pseudomonadota > Alphaproteobacteria > Rhizobiales > Rhizobiaceae > Shinella > Shinella pollutisoli. Next base: position 58,970 of record NZ_JANFDG010000017.1, on the reverse strand, counting down.
GTCATGACCAGCGGCGACGAGACGGCTTGAAGGGAGGGGAAACCGATGAACGCTCAAGCCAAGACCCGGAACCTCTCCTGGATCGTTCCGACCCTCTACATCCTGTTCCTGCTGCTGCCGATCTACTGGCTCGTCAACATGAGCTTCAAGACGAACACGGAGATCACGGCGACCTTCACGCTGATCCCGCAGGCGCCGACGCTCCGGAACTATCAGGTCATCTTCACCGACCCGGCCTGGTATTCCGGCTACATCAACTCGATCATCTACGTGGTGCTGAACACGGTGATCTCGGTGACGGCGGCGCTTCCGGCGGCCTATGCCTTCTCGCGATACCGCTTCCTCGGCGACAAGCACCTGTTCTTCTGGCTGTTGACGAACCGCATGGCGCCGCCCGCCGTCTTCGCGCTGCCCTTCTTCCAGCTCTACTCGGCCTTCGGCCTGATCGACACGCATATCGCGGTCGCCATCGCCCACTGCCTGTTCAACGTGCCGCTGGCGGTCTGGATCCTCGAAGGCTTCATGTCGGGCGTGCCGAAGGAGATCGACGAGACGGCCTATATCGACGGCTATTCCTTCCCGAAGTTCTTCGTGAAGATCTTCATGCCGCTGATCGCCTCGGGCATCGGGGTCGCCGCCTTCTTCTGCTTCATGTTCTCCTGGGTCGAGCTCCTCATCGCCCGCACCCTGACGACGACCGATGCCAAGCCGATTGCCGCCACCATGACGCGCACGGTCTCGGCCTCGGGCATGGACTGGGGCGTGCTCGCGGCGGCCGGCGTGCTCACCATCATCCCCGGCGCGCTCGTGATCTGGTTCGTCCGCAACTATATCGCCAAGGGCTTCGCCCTCGGCCGCGTGTAAGGAGGCAAGACCCATGAGCTTCTCCTGGATGGCCTGGACATTGCCGACGGCGCTGTTCTTCCTGACGATCCTCGCCCTCATCGTCGCGATGGGCGTGTGGGAGTATTTTTCGCCCGGCGGCAATCCCCGCGTCGGCGTCCTGCGCTTCGAGACGACGCGCGGCGACCGGCTCTTCATCTCGCTGCTCGGCAGCGCCTTCATTCACCTCGCATGGCTCGGGCTCGTCGGCCCCAGCCTGTGGTGGGCCCTTGCCTTGTCGCTGGTCTACGCCGTCGGCGTATTCCGTTACGTATGAGGCAAAACGAACGGAGGCCCTCCGCAAGGGGGGCCTTCCAAGCATGCAATCGCAAACCCCAGGGAGGATGACTATGCGAAAGCATCTACTGACGACGACGGCAGCCATGCTGCTCGCCATGACCGGCTCGGCCTTTGCCGACATGGAGGCGGCGAAGAAGTTCCTGGACGCGGAGATCGGCGACCTGTCCTCGCTCGACCGCGCCGCCCAGGAAGCGGAAATGCAGTGGTTCATCGACGCCGCCAAGCCGTTCGCCGGCATGGACATCAAGGTCGTCTCGGAAACCATCACCACGCATGAATACGAATCGAAGGTGCTGGCGCCGGCCTTCACCGCGATCACCGGCATCAAGATCACCCACGACCTGATCGGCGAGGGCGACGTCATCGAGAAGCTGCAGACGCAGATGCAGTCGGGCGAGAATATCTACGACGCCTATGTCAACGACTCGGACCTGATCGGCACCCACTGGCGCTACCAGCAGGCCCGCTCGCTGACCGACTGGATGGCGAACGAGGCCAAGGACGTCACCAACCCGGGCCTCGACCTCGACGACTTCATCGGCACGTCCTTCACCACCGCGCCGGACGGCAAGCTCTACCAGCTTCCCGACCAGCAGTTCGCCAACCTCTACTGGTTCCGCTACGACTGGTTCAACGACGAGAAGAACAAGGCCGACTTCAAGGCAAAATACGGCTACGACCTCGGCGTTCCGGTCAACTGGTCGGCCTATGAGGACATCGCCGAGTTCTTCACCGGCCGCGAGATCGACGGCAAGAAGGTCTACGGCCACATGGACTACGGCAAGAAGGACCCGTCGCTCGGCTGGCGCTTCACCGACGCCTGGCTCTCCATGGCCGGCAACGGCGACAAGGGCATCCCGAACGGCCTGCCGGTCGACGAATGGGGCATCAAGGTCGACGAGAACTCGCGTCCGGTCGGCTCCTGCGTCGCCCGCGGCGGCGACACCAACGGCCCGGCCTCGGTCTACTCGATCGAGAAGTATCTCGAATGGCTGAAGGCCTATGCCCCGGCCGCCGCCCAGGGCATGACCTTCTCGGAATCCGGTCCGGTGCCGTCGCAGGGCGAGATCGCCCAGCAGATGTTCACCTACACGGCCTTCACCGCCGACTTCGTCAAGGAGGGCCTGCCGGTCGTCAACGAGGACGGCACGCCGAAGTGGCGCTTCGCACCGTCCCCGCACGGCGTCTACTGGAAGGAAGGCATGAAGCTCGGCTATCAGGACGTGGGTTCCTGGACGCTTCTGAAGTCCACGCCGGACGACCGCGCCAAGGCCGCCTGGCTCTACGCCCAGTTCGTCACCTCCAAGACGGTGGACGTGAAGAAGAGCCACGTGGGTCTCACGCTCATCCGCGAGTCCTCGATCCGCCATCAGTCCTTCACGGACCGTGCGCCGAAGCTCGGCGGGCTGATCGAGTTCTACCGTTCGCCGGCCCGCGTGCAGTGGTCGCCGACCGGCACGAACATCCCGGACTATCCGAAGCTCGCCCAGCTCTGGTGGCAGGCGATCGGCGATGCGTCCTCGGGTGCGAAGACCGCGCAGGAAGCCATGGACTCGCTCTGCGCCGAGCAGGAGAAGGTTCTGGAACGCCTGGAACGCGCGGGCGTCATGGGCGACATGGGGCCGAAGCTCGCCGAGGAGCACGATCTCGAATACTGGAACAAGGACGCCGTGGCGAAGGGCAACCTCGCGCCGCAGCTGAAGATCGAGAACGAGAAGGAAACGCCCCAGACCGTCAACTACGACGAGCTGGTCAAGAGCTGGCAGGAATAAGCCCCTCTCGAAGCGCGAGTGAAGGGCCGGGGCGGGAAACCGCCCCGGCCTTCTCCATTCCAACGACCAGGAGCACATATGGCACGTCCTCCCCTTCTCCCCAGCGGGGAGAAGGTGGCCCGAAGGGCCGGATGAGGGGGTGGAACGCACCGTATCTTCGCCTGCGGCGTCCCCCTCATCCCGCTGCCGCGACCTCTCCCCGCAGGCGGGAGAAGGCGCAGGAAGCGCCGCCGTCATTCCGATTGGGCTTGGTTCGCGGGCTACCGGGTCGACAGCCGCAGCACCACGCCGCGGCTCGGCACGGTGCCGGCCTCGCCCGGCATGGAGACGTAGGGCTCCGTCTCCTCGGCGCGGACGATCCGGCCCTCCGCCTCAAGTTCGTCGAGCCGTGCGGCAAAGCCTTCCTGCCAGAGCGTGTTCTTCACCGTCAGCACGATGACGCCGCCCGGCCGGCAGATGCGCAGGAGCTCTGGCAGGCCCTCCACCCCGACATGGCCGGAGGTGAAGACGCCGGCCGAGACGATGCCGGCGAAATGCCCGTCGGCGAAGGGAAGCCGCTCGCCGAGCGCCGCGCGGTGCAGGCCCGCATAGACTTCCTTCTCCGCCGCCCGCGCCAGCATGCCCTCGGAGATGTCGAGGCCTTCGACATGCGGATAGCCGAGGATCGACAGCCATTCGCCGATCAGCCCCGTGCCGGCCCCGGCGTCGAGCACGGGGGCGGAGCCCCGCGGCAGGTGGCGGGCGACGAGCCCCAGGCAGATCGAGGGATGGCGGTAGCCGGCCGCCGCCATGTCGGCATCGTAGGTCTCGGCCCAGCGATCGTAGAGCGCCGCCACCTCCTTGCTATCCTTCGCCTCGTAGACCGCGCCGAGTGCGCCGTCGTGATGCCCGTCCGCCATCTTGCTCTCCCCGTCTTTCGCGTGATGATAGCCAAACGGCGAAATCTGTGGAACCGTCGGCGGCAGCAAAAAGGGGAGGCTTTTCATGAATGACGAGGACAGGGCGCGCGCGGCGATGGAGACGATCCCGGTGCTTGCCGGCTATCGCGGCCCGGTGACGCGGCTCGGCGGCCTCACCAATCTCGTCTTCCAGGCCGGCGACTGGTGCCTGCGCCTGCCCGGCAAGGGCACGGAGGAATATATCGACCGGCGCAACGAGCGCGTCGCGGCAATCGAGGCCGCCCGCGTCGGCGCGGGGCCGGAGGTGGCCCATGCAGACGCGGAGACGGGCCTGATGGCGACGCGCTTCATCGCCGGCGCGACGACGATGACGCCGGAGAATTTCCGCACCATCGCCGGCGCGCCGGCGCGGGCCGGCGAAGCCTTCCGCCGGCTGCACGACAGCGACGCGGTGTTTTCCGCCCGCTTCGAGCTCTTCGCGATGATCGACGACTATCTTTCCATCCTCTCCGGCAAGGACGTCGCCCTGTCGGAGGGCTACCACGACGTGCTTCAGGAGGCGGAAGCCGTGCGCGCGGCGCTCGCCGCCCGGCCGCTGCCGGTCGTCGCCTGCCATTGCGACCCGCTCTGCGAGAACCTGCTCGACACCGGCGAGCGCATGTGGATCGTCGACTGGGAATATTCCGGCATGAACGACCCGATGTGGGATCTCGGCGATCTCTCCGTCGAGGCGGAGTTCGACGCCGCGCAGGAGGAGGAGATGATCCGCGCCTATTTTCGCGGCGAACCGACGCCGGCCGAGCGCGGGCGGATCGTCATCTACAAGGCGATGTGCGATCTCCTCTGGACGCTCTGGGGCCTGATCCAGCTCGCCAACGGCAATCCGGCCGCCGACTTCCGCGCCTATGCCGACGGCCGCTTCGCCCGCTGCCGCGCGCTGATGGCCGATCCGGTCTTCGCGCCATCGGTGGCGGCGGTCGCGAAAGGGTGAGGAGAAAACCGCCGAACGGATTGGAGCATCTGACGGAAGTTTGATATATGCTGCGTGATCCCGCATGCTGCGGGCATGGGGAGGAGAGCCCGATGGGAGCGGACGTGCGGACTTCGAGGGAGACGAACGGCGCGACGGCGCCGAAGGCGTTGCGCGTCGGCTTCATCCTGTCGAAGAGCTTCACGCTCTCGGCCTTCGCGCTCTTCGTCGACACGCTGAGGCTCGCCAGCGACAGCGAGGACCGCTCGCGCCGCGTCAACTGCGACTGGGACGTGCTTTCCAGCACGCGCAACTTCATCTCGTCGAGCAGCGGCATCCAGGTGGCGCCGACCGCGCCCTTCGCCGATCCGTCCTGCTTCGACTACATCGCCGTCGTCGGCGGCCTGCTCAAGGTGGACGAGCCGATCGACAGCTATGCGCGCGCCTATCTGCGCAAGGCGGCCGAGAAGGGCGTCGGCCTGATCGGCCTGTGCACCGGCTCCTTCATCCTCGCCGAGGCCGGCCTGCTCAAGGGCCATACGGCCTGCGTGAGCTGGCTGCACCACCGCGACTTCCGCGCCCGCTTCCCCGACATCGAGGCGACCTCCGAGCAGATCTTCCGCTTCGACGGCAAGGTCGCCACCTGCGCGGGCGGCAGCAGCGTCGCCGACCTTGCCGCAACGCTGGTGCGCCATCACGTCGGCGAGGCGGCCGAGCGCAACGCGCTGGAGATCCTGCAGATCCGCCACCGCCGCGACGCGACCGACCTGCAGCCGCGCAACCCGCTGGGGCTGGAGGCGCGCGACCGCCGCGTGCACCTCGCCATCATGATGATGGAGCAGCACACCGAGGACCTGCTCTCCATCGACAGCATCGCCACCATGACGGGCGTCTCGCGCCGGCAGCTGGAGCGGCTGTTCGAGAGCGACATGGGCGCCTCGCCGAGCGCGATCTACATGCGCATCCGCATGGCGGCGGCGCTCACCATGGTGATGCGCACCAACAAGCCGCTGATCGAGATCGCGCTCGAGACCGGCTTCGAGAGCCTCTCGCATTTCACCCGCCGCTTCCGCGCCGCCTTCGGCGACACGCCCTCGCAGATCCGCCGCGACGGCCGACGGCAGGCGAGCTGAGGGAAGAATGCGGGCGGCCCGGAACCAAGCCGGGCCGACAACCGTTCGGTTCCATTGCTGACAAGGAGACCGAAATGGCAAGCAACGACGTCCAATCCCAGATTTCCGCCCTTCGCGACGAGATTTCCCGCATCCAGCAGGATCTGGCGGAGCGGGGCGGCGATGCCTATGAAAGCCTGCGCGAGCGCGCGGGCGACGCCGTCGAGGCCGCGCGGCCGGCCGTGCGCTCGGCGCGCCGATACGTGAGAGCCGAAGGCGCCGCGGTGGCGCAGACGGCGCGCGACCATCCGGCGGGCCTGTCGGCCGTCGTCATGGCGGCCGGTCTCGCGGGCATCGCGATCGGCTACCTGGTCGGCACCCTGCAGAACGAGCCGCCGCGCCGTTCGCGCTGGTACTGAGGACGGTCCGCGCCCGATCGCGCGCGAATCCGGCCCGCCGCCCGGATTCGCCCCCCCTAATTCTTGCCTTTCCGCGATTCCGCTCTGGAGAACCGTGCTAGACGATCTAAGTTACGGAACGCAGAATTCGCAAGGAGAGGGAAGAAGTCCATGACGAATCCGGTTCTATTGGCGCTTGCCGCCGCGGCGGCGGCGCTTTTCGCCTGCATGTTTCCTGCCCGGCACGCGCGACGCGCGATCGCCGCCGCGATCGGCCTGGCGGCCATGACGTTCCTTGCGCTGCCGGCGGCGGCGCAGACCCACGACCACGGCGCGCAGCCGGCAAGCGAGCAGTCCGGTGAAGCCTCCTCCGGCGAGGAGGCGGCCCCGACGCGCAGCGACCCGGCGCTCGGCACGAGCTATCACAGCGCCACGACCTTCACGCTGAGGACAGGGATCGCGGCCGGCCGCATGGTCTATATCGGCGTCGGCGGCGACATCGACGGCCAGGTCAATCCCGAGCTGATGGTGCACGAGGGCGAGATCGTCCAGATCAACCTCATCAACGGCGAGGGCGCCGAGCACGACGTGGTCATCGACCAGTATGCGGCGCGCTCCTCCATCGTGGTCGGCAAGAATGCCTCCTCGACCTTCTCCTTCACGGCGAACAAGGTGGGCGAGTTCGCCTATTTCTGCTCGATCGCCGGCCACCGGCTCGCCGGCATGGAAGGCCTGCTGCGCGTCATGCCCGGCGCGCGCGAGACGATGGACATGGACGCGGCCGACATCGTGCGCGATCCGGCCGACCTGCCCGGCCCGATCGGCTCGCGGCCCACGCAGGTCGTGCGCGTCGATTTCGAGACGATCGAGCTGAAGGGCAAGCTCGACGACGGCACGACCTATGTCTACTGGACGTTCAACGGCAAGGTCCCCGGTCCCTTCGTGCGCGTGCGCGTCGGCGACACCGTCCAGGTGCACCTGAAGAACGCCTCCGACAGCGTGATGATGCATTCGGTCGATTTCCACGCCGCGACCGGCCCCGGCGGCGGCGCGGACTTCACGCAGACGGCCCCCGGCGACGAGACGGTCGTCACCTTCCAGGCGCTGAAGCCCGGCATCTACGTCTACCATTGCGCGACGCCGAGCGTGGCGCACCACATCACCAGCGGCATGTACGGCCTGATCCTGGTCGAGCCGGAAGGCGGCCTGCCGCAGGTCGACCGCGAGTTCTACGTCATGCAGGGCGAGCTCTACACGGTCGAGACCTTCGGCACGAAGGGCGACCTGGAGATGGACTACGACAAGCTCACCTCCGAGCGGCCGGAATACTTCCTGTTCAACGGGGCCGTCGGGGCGCTGACGAAATCGCATCCGCTCTATGCCAATGCCGGCGAGACGGTGCGCATCTTCTTCGGCGTCGGCGGGCCGAACTATACCTCGTCCTTCCACGTCATCGGCGAGATCTTCGACCACGTCTATACGCTGGGCAGCGTCACCACGCCGCCGGTGACGGGCGTGCAGACCGTCACCGTGCCGCCGGGCGGCGCGACCATCGTCGACTTCAAGATCGACCGCGGCGGTCACTACGTGCTGGTCGACCACGCCCTGTCGCGCGCCGAGCGGGGGCTTGCGGGCTACCTGATCGTCGACGGGCCGGAGAACGACGCCATAATGCATGCCGGCCCCGCCGACCAGAGCCCGGAATAATGCACGCGGGGCTCGCGGGGAAACCGCGGGCCCGTCCGTGATCAGGCCGCGTCGGAGCGGGCCTTTCCGTCGAGCGCCGTCAGCGGGCTCGGACGGCCGAGAAGGAAGCCCTGCCCCTCGTCGCAGCCCTCCTCCTGCAGGATGGCCCGCTGCTGGTCCGTCTCGATGCCCTCGGCGAGGATCGGGATGTCGAGGCTCTTGCCGAGGGCGAGCACGGCGCGGACGATCGCCTTCGACTGCCGGTCCTGGCCGATGCCCTCGACGAAGGTCCGGTCGAGCTTGATCTTGTCGAAGGGGAAGCTGCGCAGCGTGTCCAGCGAGGAATAGCCGGAGCCGAAGTCGTCGAGCGCGATGCCGACGCCGAGCGCCTTGATCTGCCGCATGACGTGCAGCGAGCGGCCCTTGTCCTTGACGAGCGCGGTTTCCGTGAGCTCGAGCTCCAGCCTGTGCGCCGGCAGGCCGGTCTCGACGAGCGCGCTGTGCACGACCTGCGGCAGGTTCACGTCCATCAGCTGCACGGCCGACACGTTGACCGCGATGCGGTAGGAGGGCGGCCAGGTGGCGGCGTCCCGGCAGGCGCGGCGCAGCACCCAGGCGCCGAGCGCGGCGATCAGCCCGTTCTCCTCCGCGACCTGGATGAACTCGACCGGCGGGATGGGGCCGAGCTGCGGGTGCGTCCAGCGCAGCAGCGCCTCGTAGCCGCTGATCTCGCCGGTCGCGAGCGACTTCTGCACCTGGTAGTGGACCGCCAGCTCGTCGTGCTCCAGCGCCACGCGCAGCGCGTCGGCGAGCTGGCGGCGCTTGCGCACCGCCGCGCCGATGCCCGCGTCGTAGAAGCAGATCGTGTCCAGCGAGGCGTGCTTGGCGTGGTACATCGCGATGTCGGCATTGTTGACGAGCTCGTCGAGGCTGCGGCCGTCCTCCGGCCACATCGCCACGCCGATGCTGGCGCCGACGGTCATCTCCATGGTGCCGAGGCGCATCGGGCGGGCGAGCACGCCGGCGAGGCGTTCCGCGAAGGCGAGGGCCTCGTCCCGGGTGCGGCAGGGCTTGATGCCCGAGAACTCGTCGCCGCCGAGGCGGCCCAGGAACTCGCCGTCCTCCAGGCATTGCGCCATGCGGCGCGCGACGATGCGCAGCGCCTCGTCCCCGGTGGCGTGTCCGAGCGTGTCGTTGATCTCCTTGAAGCGGTTGAGGTCGATGCCGACGACGGCGAACTGCCGCTGCGATTGCCGGGCGTCGTGCAGGCAATCCCTCAGGTGCTCGTTGAAATGGGCCCGGTTGGGCAGGCCCGTCAGCGTGTCGTGGCTGGCGAGATGGCGCAGCTGCTGCTGCGAGCCCGTGCGCACGTTGCTGTCGATGAGGTAGCTCGTCAGCCCGGTGCCGATGATGATCAGCGCCACCACGGCGACCGTCATGGCAAGGGCGAGGAAGGCCGGGACCTCGTGCTCCGGCATCTCCTGGAGGAGCGGCACGATGCGCAGTGCGGTCATGCCGGTGAAGTGGAGCCCGGCGATACCGGCGACCAAGAGCGCGACGGCCGTCCAGAAACCCCGCATGCCGAGATGGCGCCGCCAGACGAGGCCGATCGCCGCCGCCGTGCACAGCATGACGAACAGGACGGAGGCGGCGACGTAGCCGACGCGCCATTCGACGATGCCGACCACGCGGTATGCCATCATGCCGGTATAGTGCATGGCCGAGAAGGAAAGCCCGGCGAAGGCGCCGCCGAGGGCGGGAAACAGCCGGCCACCGCCGCGCATGCCGCTGAGGAAGAAGGCAGCAAGCGCCCCGGCGATGGCGATCAGCAGCGAGAAGGCCGTCATGACCGGATCGAAGGAGACGGGCGCGGACGGACGGTAGGCGAGGATGCCGACGAAATGGGTCGCCCAGACGCCGCCGCCGCCGGCGACGGCGGCGAGGAACTGCCAGCCGAACCGCTGCATGCCCGTCGCGCGCACCCCGCGCCGCAGGAGGCGCAGCGTCACCGCCGAGCCGAGGACGCAGACAAGGACGGCGAGGACGACCATGAAAAGATTATGGTCGTTGTACACGCAGCCGAGCACTGTCATCATCCCCTCAACCTCCCGCATGACGGAATCCCAGCGGGCGGTCTAAGGCATAGGGGTTACGGTTCGATTAGGGGGTTCCGTTAACGGAATCTGAGCTTCGTGGCCCGCTTCGGCGCTTGCATTTGTCCCGCGGCGCGTCATGCTCCGCTTTTGCCGTCGCCGCTCGCGGCGCGGGAGGAACAGGAGGAATCCATGCAGCCCATGCGTCCGGGACCGCTTTCCCTCGCCCTCACCCTGGCAACGGCGCTTGCCGCCTCCGCCGCGCTTGCGGCCTCGCCCGCCCCGGCGGAGGGCGAGAACGGCATGGTGGTGACGGCCCAGCATCTCGCCTCGCAGGTCGGCGTCGACGTGCTGAAGGCCGGAGGCAACGCCGTCGACGCGGCGGTGGCGGTCGGCTACGCGCTCGCCGTCGTCTACCCGACGGCCGGCAATCTCGGCGGCGGCGGCTTCATGACCATCCGCCTCAGGGACGGCACGACGACCTTCCTCGACTTCCGCGAGCGCGCGCCGCTCGCCGCGACGAAGACCATGTATCTCGACGCCGACGGCAATCCCGTGCCGGGCGCCAGCACCGACGGCTATCTCGCCGTGGGCGTGCCCGGCTCCGTCGCCGGCCTCGAAGCGGCGCGCGAAAAATACGGCACGCGCGAGCGCGGCGAGCTGCTGGCGCCGGCGATCCGGCTGGCCCGGGACGGCTTCGTGCTGGAACCGGGCGACATCGCCGCCCTTGCCGACGGCAACGACATGCTGGCGCAGGATCCGGCGGCGTCGAAGATCTTCCTCAAGGACGGCAAGCCGCTGAAGCTGGGCACGCGGCTGGTGCAGGCCGACCTCGCGGGTTCGCTCACGGCGATCGCCGAGGGCGGCGCGGATGCCTTCTACAAGGGCAGGATCGCCGACCTGATCGTCAAGGTAAGCGAGGCCAACGGCGGCATCCTGGCGAAGGCGGACTTCGAGCAGTACCGGGTGCGCGAGCTGGAGCCGGTCACCTGCAGCTACCGCGGCTACGAGATCGTCTCCTCGCCGCCGCCGTCCTCCGGCGGGCTTATCATCTGCGAAATCCTCAACGTGCTCGAAGGCTATCCGATCGCCTATCTCGGCTACGGCTCGGCCGAGACCGTGCGGCTGATGGTGGAGGCCATGCGCCACGCCTTCGTCGATCGCAACACCGCGCTCGGCGATCCCGACTTCGTCGACAATCCGGTGGAGAAGCTGACGAGCAAGGCCTATGCCGCGGAAATCCGCGCCCGCATCGATCCCTACAAAGCGGGCGTCAGCGAGGACCTGAAGCCGGGCGGTTTCGCCGAGGCGGCCGAGACGACGCATTATTCGATCATCGACAAGGACGGCAACGCGGTCGCGGTCACCTATACACTGAACGGCTCGTTCGGCATCGGCAAGGTGGCGGAGGGGACCGGCATCCTGCTCAACAACGAGATGGACGACTTCACCGTCAAGCCGGGCGTCGCCAATCTCTACGGCCTGATCCAGGGCGAGGCCAATGCGATCGCGCCGCGCAAGTCGCCGCTGTCGTCGATGAACCCGACGATCCTCTCGAAGGACGGACAGCCCTTCATGGTGATCGGCAGTCCCGGCGGCGCGCGCATCATCACCATCACGCTGGAGGCCATTGTCAACGTCATCGACCACGGTATGGACCTGCAGGCGGCGATCGACGCGCCGCGCATCCATCACCAGTGGCTGCCGGACAAGGTGTTCATGGAGCCCTTCGCGCTCTCGCCCGACACGATCCGGCTGCTCACCGGCATGGGCTACGACGTCGGCGTCGACGACGGCTGGCCGGTCTGGGGGGAGGCTGCCGGCATCCTCGTCGGCGGACGGAACCTGTCGGAGATCGAAGCCGGCGGCGGGGCGCGCTATTACGGGGCGATCGACAGCCGGGCGACGGCCGGCGCCGCCATCGGCTATTGATGCATCGATCAGCGGTGGCGCAGGCCGCAGAGATAGCCGATGAAAGCGGCACCGGCGAGGGCGGCGAGCGGATTGGCCACCACGGTCTGACGCAGCTCCTCGCGCAGCGACTGGACCTGCGTGATCGCGAGCTGCCCGGTCCCCTCGGCGAGCAGCCCGGCGGATTCCTTGAGCCGGCCGATCTCCGCCTTGAGCGCCTCGATCTGCTCGCTGACCGTGGCCTCCGCCGCGGCCTGCCGGGCGTCCTCCGCGACCTTCTCGCCCGTCTCCACGATGCCGAGCGACGTCTTCTTGCCCGGGATCTTTTCGTCAGCCATTGCCCTGTCTCCTGAAATGATGGGAATTGCGGAAGAAAGAACTTCCGACCGCCGCGATGGTTCCCGCGGCTGATTCAAACTGTGATCGGAAGGAGCGTTGACTCTTTTCCAGCCAGAGAACAAAAAGGGAACATGTTTGCTTTTTCCGTGGAGACGCATGATCGATGTCCGCTTCCGCCGCCCGCGCCGCCGTCGCCGACCTGCGCGACCGCATCCGGCGGCTCGACGGCCGCGCGCCGCGCGACCGGGCCGCGCTTTCCTTCGGCGTGCCGGAGATCGACGCACGGCTGCCGGACGGCGGGCTGGCGCTCGCCAGCCTGCACGAGGTCTCAGGCGGCGGGGACGACATGACGGGGGCCGCGGCGGCCACGCTGTTTGCCGCGGCGGTCGCCGCACGCACGCGCGGGCCGGTGCTGTGGTGCCTCACGCGCGCGGACCTCTTCGCCCCCGCGCTGGCGCAGGCCGGCCTTGCGCCCGGCCGGGTCGTCTATGTCGAGGCGGACGACGAGAAGAGCCTGCTCGCCTGTTTCGAGGAGGGGCTGCGCCACGGCGGCCTCGGCGCGGTGGTGGCGGAGGTCGCCCGCCTGTCGATGACCGCCTCGCGCCGGCTGCAACTCGCGGCGGAAGCGGGCGGCACGCTGGCGCTGGCGCTGCGCCTGCGGCGCCACCGGGGGCAGGCGGACGCCTATGCCGAGCCCTCCGCCGCCGTGACGCGCTGGCGGGTGACCGCGCTGCCGTCGGCGCCCTTGCCCGTTCCCGGCCTCGGCCGGGCGCGCTGGCGGCTGGAACTGGTGCGCTGCCGGGCGGGCGAGGCGGCGGAATTCGAAGTGGAGGCGGCGGATGCCGAGGGTCGTATCGCTCTTTCTTCCGGGCTGGCCGATCGATCGCCTGCGGCGCGCGATGGGCGCCTCGGCGCCACCGCCTGAGACGCGGCTGGTGCTCGTCGGCCGCGACGGCGCGCGCCGCATCGTCACGGCGGTGAGCCGGCCCGCCGAACAGGCCGGCGTGCACATCGGCATGCCGCTCGCCAAGGCCCACGCGCTGGTGCCCGATCTCGTGACGATGAATGCCGCGCCGGCGGCGGATGCGGCGGCCCTGACGCGGCTCGCGCTCTGGGCCCTCGGGCACTACGCGCCCATCGTCGCCGCCGACCCGCCGGACGGGCTCGTCATCGACACGACCGGCACCGACCGGCTGCACGGCGGCGAGGAACGGCTGCTGACGGGCCTCGTCAACCGGCTTGCCGCCTCGGGTATCACCGCCCGCGCCGCCATCGCCGGCACGCTCGGCGCCGCCCATGCGGCCGCCCGCTTCCTCGCCGATCCCGTCCGCGTCGTCCCGCCCGGGGGCGAGGCCGAGACCGTCGCCGGCCTGCCGGTCGCGGCGCTGCGGATCGACCCCGCAACCGCCGCCGGCCTCCGCCTCCTCGGCCTCGACAGCATCGGCGCGTTGCGTGCCGTGCCGCGCGCGCCGCTGGTGCTGCGTTTCGGCACCGGGCTCGGCCTCCGGCTCGACCAGCTCGACGGTATCGTCGCCGAGCCGGTCGAGCCGGTGCGCGACCCGGAGCTGGTGACGGTGCGCCGCGCCTTCGGCGAGCCGATCGGCGCGGCGGAGACCATCGCCCGCTACGCGGGCCTGCTCGTGCACGATCTCTGTCGCGGGCTCGAGCGGCACGGGCTCGGCGCCCGCCGGCTCGATCTCCTGTTTTCTCGCGTCGACAGCGGCCTGCAGGCGATCCGCGTCGGCACGGCGCTGCCCGTGCGCGACGAGAAACGCCTGACCCGCCTCCTCTGCGACCGCATCGAGACGGTCGACCCCGGCTTCGGCATCGAGGCCATGGATCTCACGGCGACGCTCGCCGAGCCGCTCTGCGGCCGGCAGATGGCCGGGCTCATTCCCGGCGAGGAGGAAGCGGACATCGCCGGCCTCGTCGACCTGATCGCCAACCGCATCGGCGCCCGGCGGCTCTATCGCCTCGCCCCCGTCGAAAGCGACGTGCCCGAACGCTCCGTCCACCGCGTCAGCCCGCTGGCACCCGACGACGGCGCCGGCTGGCCGAGCCGCTGGCCGCGTCCCGCCCGGCTTCTCGCCCGGCCGGAGGCGATCGAGGTCATGGCGCTCCTGCCCGATCATCCGCCGGCCGCCTTCACCTGGCGCGGCGTGCGCCGCATGGTGAAACGGGCGGACGGGCCGGAGCGCGTCTTCGGCGAATGGTGGAAGCGCGATGCCGAGCGCGCCGCCGTGCGCGACTATTTCGCCGTCGAGGACGAGGCCGGAAAGCGCTTCTGGGTGTTCCGCTCGGGCGCGGAGGAGGCCGCGGCGAACGGGAAGGGCCGCTGGTTCCTGCACGGGATCTTCGCATGACGACGCGCTACGCCGAATTGCAGGTGACGACCCACTTCTCCTTCCTGCGCGGGGCGAGCAGCGCCGAGGACCTGTTCTTGCGGGCGGCCGAGCTCGGCATTGCCGCGCTCGGGATTGCCGACCGCAACAGCCTCGCCGGCATCGTCCAGGCGCACCGGGCGGCGAAGGTGACGGGCGTGCGCCTCGTCGTCGGCTGCCGGCTCGACCTCGCCTGCGGCCAGTCGCTCCTCGTCTATCCGACCGACCGGGACGCCTATGCGCGGCTCTGCCGGCTGCTCTCGACCGGCAAGGCGCGGGGCGGCAAGGGGGCCTGCCGCCTCGACTGGGCGGACGTCGCCGAATGGAACGAGGGCCTCATCGCCGTGCTCGTGCCCGACGAGGCGGACGAGACGACGGACTTCCATCTCCGGCGGACGAAGGAGACCTTCCGCGGCCGCTGCTATCTCGCGCTGACGCTGCGCCGCCGGCCGAACGACCAACTGCGGCTCTGGGAACTGTCGAACCTCGCCGCCCGCCACCATGTCCCGACCGTCGTCACCAACGACGTGCTCTATCACGAGCCCGGCCGGCGGATGCTGCAGGACGTCGTCACCTGCATCCGCCACAAGGTCGCAATCGACGACGCCGGCTTCCTGCGCGAGCGCCATGCCGACCGCTATCTCAAGGCGCCTGCGGAGATGCACCGCCTCTTCTCACGCTACCGGCAAGCGCTCGACCGCACGCTGGAGATCGCCGAGCGCTGCCGCTTCTCGCTCGACGAGCTGAAATACCAGTATCCCGAGGAGCGGGATCACCCGGAGCTGACGCCGCAGGAGGCGCTGGAGAAATACACCTGGGAAGGGGCGGCGGAGCGCTATCCGCAGGGCATTCCCGACGAGGTGGAGACGAAGCTGCACGAGGAGCTGGCGCTTATCGCCAAGCTGCAATACGCGCCCTACTTCCTCACCGTGAATGCCATCGTGCGCCATGCCCGCACCATTGGCATTCTCTGCCAGGGCCGCGGCTCGGCGGCCAACAGCGCCGTCTGCTACGTGCTCGGCATCACCGCCGTCAATCCGCTCGGCAACGGCCTGCTCTTCGAGCGCTTCGTCTCCGAGCAGCGCGGCGAACCGCCCGACATCGACGTGGATTTCGAGCACGAGCGGCGCGAGGAGGTGATCCAGTGGATCTACGAGACCTACGGGCGCGAGCGCGCCGCACTCTGCGCCACCGTCATCCGCTACCGCTCGCGCGCGGCGATGCGCGACGTCGGCCGCGCGCTCGGCATGCCGGAGGACGTGCTGAAGGTCTTGTCGTCACAGGTCTGGGGCTGGTCGCGCGAGCTGCCGGTCGACCATGTCCGGGGTCTCGGCCTCAACGTCGACGACCGCCGCGTCCGGCTGCTGTTCGAGCTCGCCAAACAGCTTCTCGATGCGCCGCGCCATCTCTCGCAGCACCCCGGCGGCTTCGTGCTGACGCGCGACCGGCTGGACGACCTCGTGCCGATCGAGCCCGCCGCGATGGACGGCCGGCAGGTGATCGAATGGGACAAGGACGACGTCGAATCGCTCGGCTTCATGAAGGTCGACGTGCTGGCGCTCGGCATGCTGTCCTGCATGCGCCGCGCCTTCGAGCTCATGGAAGAGCACAAGGGCAAGACCCTGACGCTTTCCGGCATTCCGGAAGGAGATGCGGAGACCTATGCAATGATCTCCAAGGCCGACACGCTCGGCACCTTCCAGATCGAGAGCCGGGCGCAGATGTCCATGCTGCCGCGGCTCAGGCCGAAGGAATTCTACGACCTCGTCATCCAGGTGGCGATCGTCCGGCCCGGCCCGATCCAGGGCGACATGGTGCATCCCTATCTGCGCCGCCGGGAGAAGCAGGAGAAGGTCGACTATCCGACGAAGGAACTCGAAGACGTGCTGGGCAAGACGCTCGGCGTGCCGCTGTTCCAGGAGCAGGCGATGAAGGTGGCGATCGTCTGCGCCAAATTCACGCCGGAGCGTGCCGACCAGCTCCGCCGCGCCATGGCGACCTTCAAGCAGACCGGCGGCGTCGACAAGTTCCGGCAGGAGCTGGTCGACGGCATGGTCGAAAACGGCTACGCGTCCGAATTCGCCGAGCGCATGTGCCGTCAGCTCGAGGGCTTCGGCTCCTACGGCTTCCCGGAAAGCCACGCCTACAGCTTCGCCATCGTCGCCTATGCCTCGGCCTGGGTGAAATGCCACCATCCGGACGTCTTCTGCGCCGCTTTGCTCAATTCCCAGCCGATGGGCTTCTACGCCCCGGCGCAGATCGTGCGCGACGCACGCGAGCACGGGGTCGAGGTGCGGCCCGTCTGCGTCAATCGGAGCCGCTGGGACTGCACGCTGGAGCCGACCGCCGACAAGGACCGCTTCGCCGTGCGCCTCGGCCTACGGCTGGTGAAGAGCCTCAAGAACAGGCAGGCGTCAGACATGCTGGCGGCGCGGGCGGACGAGCCCTTCGCCTCGGTGGACGACCTCTGGCGCCGCTCCGGCCTGCCGGTCTCGTCCCTTGTCGACCTTGCCGAGGCGGACGCCTTCCGCCCGTCTCTCGGCCTTTCCCGACGCGAGGCGCTCTGGGCGATCCGGGCGCTGCGCGACGAGCCGCTGCCGCTCTTCGCCGCCGCGGCCGCGCGCGAGCTGGACGAGCCGGACGTGGCGCTGGCCCCCATGACGGGAGGCCACGAGGTCGTCGAGGATTACGGCCATGTCGGCCTGACGCTGCGCGACCATCCGGTGCGCTTCCTGCGCGAGGACCTGAACCGCCGCCGCATCCTCACTTCGGCGGAGGCGACGGCGCGGCGCGACCGGCAGCCGGTGGAGACGGCGGGCATCGTCCTCGTGCGCCAGCGGCCGGGCTCGGCCAAGGGCGTCATCTTCCTCACCCTCGAGGACGAGACGGGCATCGCCAACGTCGTCGTCTGGAGGAAGGTGTTCGAGGCCCACCGCCGCATCGTGCTCGGCGCACCGTTGATCGGCGTGAAGGGTCACCTCCAGCGTGAGGGCGAGGTGGTGCACATCGTGGCGCGAAAGCTCATCGACCTTTCGGATCTCTTCGCCACGATCGGCCATCGCAACGGCGACGGCGCGCCGCCGGTCCGGCCACGCAACCTGCTCGGCGGCTACGGCGGCGGCCTGCTCCGGGTGAAATCGCACGACTTCCATTGATGAACGTATCTCGCTGCGCTACCCCCCTCTGGCCTGCCGGCCATCTCCCCCTCAAGGGGGGAGATTGGATGGAGCGTCGTCCTACCCATCTGAAACGCTGCGGTTTGAGCAAGGTTTTTGCCTCTTGCCGATCTCCCCCCTTGAGGGGGAGATGCCCGGCAGGGCAGAGGGGGGTGAGGCGACGCCCACCGGGTTCCGCGGGTCTACATGAAGTCCCGCGGTACCATCTTCTCGAACCGTTTCCCGAAGATCTCCGTCTCGCCCTCGTAGGCGCGCACGTGGGCGGAGATCAGCCAGTCGGTCGCCGTGCAGGCGATGCTCGCGGTCGAGAGCGTGCGCACGGACCAGCCGGGCCGCTGCATCTCGCAGGTCCAGGTCGCCGTGCCGGTCATCGACAGCGGATCGTCCGCGGCAATCGACCAGAGCTCGTCGCGCACCTCCCGCGTGGCAAGGCCCGTGCCGGGATGCTCGAAAAGGCCGCTGTCCTCGTAGATCGTGTATTCGGTGAGGCCGTTCGTCAGGTCGCGCTCCACGCCGCGCGCCGTCTCCGGGGGCGCGAGCTCGACATATCTCGGCAGCGGATCGGGGTTCTCCGGCTCCGGCACGGAAACCACCCGATGCGCGCCGAGCTTCGGCAGGGCGAGACCCAGCGCGGCGAGATCGATCGTCACGCCGGCATCCATGGGCGGCGGCAGCACCATCGGCCAGTAGGACGTCGACAGCGACAGGCGGATGCGATGCCCGGCGCGGAAACGGTAGCCCATCGCGTCGAGCACGAGGCGGACGCGGACCTTCCCACCCCTGGGCATCGCCTTGGGTTCCTCGTTGCCGTCGCGATGGGCGAGGTTCACGACGCCGAAGGTGACGCGCGTCGCCGTGCCGTCGGGATGCACGTCGACGATGCGGGCGCAGAGATTGGCGGTCGGCGCCTCCGTCGCCACGTCGAGCTCCAGCGCCGGCTGGCCGAGGCAGTCCAGGGCGTCGGCGAGCGGCGCCGTCTCGACGACGAGCGAGCCGGCATCGTCCGGCCGCTGGTCGAGCGGCAGTTCCGCATCCGGCTTCAGCGTGAACCATTCGCCGGCCATGATGCCGGTGTCGAGCGGCGACTTCAGATAACGGTCGTGGCCCGCCGCGCTGGCGATCGGCATGCCGGGCACGAGCGCGCCGTATTGCTCGACGTAGAAGGTCGCCATCTCCGGCGCCTCCCATCTGTCCTTGGCGATCCAGAAGCCGGGATCGGATTCGCGGCGCAGCGCCGGCCGCGCGGCCTCCTGGATATAGGCGCGCACCTGCGGCTTCTTCTCCGCGCCGTTGTCCTCGCCGCGCAGCCAGCGGTTCCACCAGTCGATGGCCTCGGCGTGGAAATCCATGCGCGGCTTCGGCCAGGCGAAATGCGGGTACTTGTGGATCCAGGGCCCGACGATCGCCTTGGCCCTGTCGCCCAGCCCCTCGACGGCCTTGAGCGGCGTGCTGCGATAGCCGTCCGCCCAGCCGGCGATGACGAGGGCGGGGACGGGGAAGCCCGTAAAGTCCTCGCAGATCGAGCCGTGCTTCCAGAAGGCGTCGCGGCGCTGGTGCTCGAGCCATTCCTCCAGGAAGAACGGCTCGTTCTCCAGCCGCGCGAGCCACATCTTGCGCCAGCGCTCGCCGACGAGCGCGGGGTCGGGCGCGCGCGACTGGTAGGCGAGCATGGTCGCCGCCCAGGAGAGCTGGGCGGAGAGATGCGTGCCGTTCTTGTAGTGGATGTCGTCGTTGTAGCGATCGACGGTGGAGGCGATCGAGATCACCGCCTTCAGCGCCGGAGGCTTCAGCGCCGCCACCTGCAGGCAGTTGAAGCCGCCCCAGGAGATACCCATCATGCCGACCGCGCCGTTCGACCAGGGCTGCGCGGCGATCCAGGCGATCAGCTCGCAGGCGTTGGCGAGCTCCAGCGGCGTGTACTCGCCGTCGATCACGCCGTCGGATTCGCCCGAGCCGCGGATGTCGACGCGCACCCCGGCGATGCCGGCCGCCGCGAAGACCGGATAGGTCGACTCGTCGCGCGGGCTCGTGCCGTCGCGCTTGCGATAGGGCAGGAACTCGAGGACGGCCGGCACCGGGTCCGCCTCCGCCCCCTCCGGCATCCAGATGCGCGCGGCAAGCCGGGTGCCGTCGGCAAGGGTGATCCATTCGTTCTCGATGACGGTGAAGGGGCGGTCGGCCATGGCTATCCTCTTGTGCCGCCTTTGTATCGCGCTATTTCCGAAGGGAGCAAGACTGCCGCGTTGCCCTGCCCGCAAAAGTCGCCTACGGAAATGGAGGCGGTGAAGGAGGAGGATCGTCATGGCTGAGCGCGAAACCGCGTCGAACGAAAGCGCGGAAGGGGAGAGCCGTGCCTGGAAGGTGCTGATCGCCGATCTCGTCGGCCTGCGCTTCGGCGCCGACGGCAAGCCGGACCACGGCGAGGTCAAGGCCCATATCGAGGAGAAGGGCGAGGTCTTCCACGACGGCCCCCATGCGGGCGAGAGGCTGGAGACGGGCCGCATTCATTTCTTCTACTGTCCGCATCTTTCGACCGAGGCCGAGATCCTCGCGGCCGCCGGGGACGGCCGCTACGACGCGCTGATCGCCGCCGCCACCTTCATCCCGAAGGACGCGGTCTTCCCGCTCGGCGGCGTGCGCATCGGCGCCGGCACCGGCAACATGGGCTCGGCCTCCTGGGGCGGCGGCAACGGCGAGGGCGGTAAAGCACCGCTTATGAACACGCCCGGCATCAACAGCCGGGCGACCGCGCAGATGGTGATGAAGGCGATCCTCAGGGTCCTGCCCGACCTGTCGGTGGAGGAACTGCACCGGCGCGTGTCGGAAGGCGGCTTCGACACCGGCCGCGACCTCAAGGACTATCCGACCGCCAAGCTGGAGGGCCGGACCATGGCCGTGCTCGGCTACGGCAATATCGGCCGCGAGGTGGCGCGGCTCGCCCGCGCCTTCGGCATGCGCGTCACCGTCCATGCCCGGCCGCGCCATCGCGCCTGGATCGAGGCGGAGGGCCTCGTCTTCGCCGAAACGCCGATCGTCGCGGCCGAGGGGGCCGACGTGCTCTCCGTCCATGTCGGCCTCGGCCGGCTCGATCCCGAGACCGGCCGCCACGCCAATGCCGGCCTCGTCGGCGACGCCGTCCTCGGCGCGCTGCGGCCCGGCGCAGTGCTCGTCAACTACGACCGGGGCGAGGTGGTGGACGCCGAGGCGCTCGACCGGGCGCTCGCGTCGGGAAGGGTGCGGCACGCGGCGATCGACGCCGATCTCTTCCGGGACGAGGCGAGCGGCGCGCTGAGCGGCCCGATGGTGCCCTATATCGCGCTTGCGGACCGTCATCCCGGCCGGCTGGAGCTGCTGCCGCACGCGGCGGCCGACACGGACCATCCCTCCCGCGTCGCCGGCGCCTGTCAGGCGGTGGACCAGATTGTCGACGTCATCCGCCATCGCCGCGTCGTCAACCGCAAGGGCGACCTGCCGGAGGGCTACAGCGATGGCGGATCGGCCGTGCCGCGCGGCATCGGCCGGGTCACGGCTGCGCGGCTTGCGGATGCCGTCGCCGATCCGCGCTTTGCCGAGCTCCACCGGCTCAGCAAGGAGATCGCCGGCATCCTCGACGCGCTGGGCGCCGCCGCCCATAACGGCAGCGTGCAGGCGACAGCCGCGCAGGAGACCGCCTATCTCGCCCGCAGCCTGCTCCGCCAGCGCACGCTGATCGAGGAGCTCGGCCTCGACGGGCCGGCGGCGGACGGCTGAGGAAACCCGGCGTTAACCATAGGCTTCCTAATCATGGGCGGACGAACAGGAAGCCCGATTCGATGCCTTCACATGCCCCGGCCGCGCGCCGCCGCCCTTTGCCCGAGACCATCGTGCCGTTCCCGGCCGACCGCCGCACCGCCCACGTGCGCCGCTGCGCCAGCGAGCTCGACTCGCTCAACGGCGAGGCCGCGCGGACCTATTGGCAGCGGGTGTGCCGCGAGCTTGCCGAGGAGCTGCGCCGGCTCGGCCGCAGCGAGGCGGAGCTGCGCGCCGCCGTCTTCGCCTTCCAGGATGAGGTGCAGCGCGAGCTCGTCGCGAAAAACGCCGGCTAGAACGCCTGTTTCTTGGCAAGACCGCTACGCGCTCCTGCTGGAATCGCCCCGGCTCATTTCGGCAGCGGCCGCGTGAGGATGAACAGGCTGCACAGGCCGAGGATCAGCGCGACGACGCCGGCGAGAAGCGGCGAGGGGTCGGCCCGGTAGAGGAAGAACGCGAAGCTCGCCGCCATCAGCACGATGGCGATCGTCTTCGCGCGCGCCGAGATGGCGCCGTCGCGGCGCCAGTCGCGCAGCGGCGGCCCGAACGTGCGGTGATCGAGCAGCCACTGCTCCAGCCGCGGCGAGGAGCGGGAGAAGCACCAGGCGGCGGCGAGCAGGAACGGCGTCGTCGGCAGGAGCGGCAGAAAGATGCCGGTGATGCCGACCGCCGTCAGGGCGAAGCCGGCGAGCAGGTAGATGGAACGCAACGCTTGTCCTCGCTTCCCGCCGCTTGCGGCGGATGTCAGTGCGGCTCGCCGCGCGCGGCTTCGACCGGCGCCTTGGCCTTCACCTTCGCCTTGGCGGGCGTCGCCTTGTCGGCCACGGCCTTCTTCGGCTTGGCGGCCTTCGCCGCGCGCGAAAGCTCGATCACCGGCTTGGCGGCCTTCTTGCCCTCGTGCGTGGCAAGGGCGACGCGCTCGAACTCGTCGCGCTCGCGCTCGGCCTGCTGCCAGTGCTCGCCGTCGCGGCCGTGCGGGCGGCCCGCCTCTTCCCAGAGCGTGTAGGCCCGCTTGCTGATCCATTCCCTTCGCGCATCCGTCATCGTCTATCCTCGTTCGAGAGTGGGTGATGCCGTGCGCCGGACCCTTGCGCCGCAGCGCACGGGAGACATGACCGGAACACGGGACTGGCTGGAGAGCCGCAACAGCTCGACATCGGCACCCAGCGGGCGCGCACCTTGCGCTCCGGACCCTCGGTCCCGGCGGAGCAGGTCTGCACGTGCGAATCGCTCGGCACAGAATGCGCGCAAAGCACCGCCGCATCAAGTCGCCGCCGCCGGGCGGCCAAGCGGGCGCGCCGGAGGGGCTTCCGGCCCTGCGGCGGGCGATTTTCGGAAAAGTTTCATGCCAGCGGGTGGACAGCGCCGATCCGGCCAACGTATTGTCCTGACGACACAATATCAATGCGACTCGTGAGGACGAAAGGGGCGGCATTTGGCGCGATCCGGCCAACAGAATCGACCGATCCATCGGCGGTTCCGCCTCGTCTGCGCCACTTTCGCCTGCCTGTTCCTCGTCGTCTGCGCCCTGCCGCGTCAGTCTGCCGCAGTCCTGCCGTGGCAGACGCCGGGTTACGCCCTGCGCAAGGCCGCCGCCATCAAGCTTCCGGCCAAGGAGCGCGAATGCCGCAAGCGCGCGGCATCCGGCAAGGTGGCGACGGCAGGCGGCGGCGCTGCCGACACGGCCTGCCTTCCGCAGGAGACCGCCGTCGTCGCGGACCGCGGGGAACCGGCCGCGGCCGCCCGGCTCGACGACGTCGCGCGTCGCCAGGGCTTCGAGCGGCCGGGCGGGGCCCGTGCGCCACCGGCAGCGGCGGCCTGAACCCGTCCGGCTTCGCGGACGGGATGCATCCGGTGCCCGGCACCAGAAGTCTGACGTTCGAAAGCGATCCATCAAACGATGACAGGTGAAACCCTACTGGCGCTGCTGGTCTGTCTCCCCTTCCTGGGGAGCCTGGCCGCGGCCGCCCTGTTGAGGACGAATTCGCGCGTGCTCGCCGCGCGCATGTCCGGCGTGGTGGCCCTCGCCGGCCTCGTCATGACGGCCTTCCTCTACCCCGCCGTCAAGCGCGGGCCCGTGCGCTTCGAGGTGGAATGGCTGCCGCAGCTCGGCCTCGACTTCACGCTGCGCATGGACGGTCTCGCCTGGCTGTTCACGATGCTGATCACCGGCATCGGCCTGCTCGTCGTCGTCTACGCGCGCTACTACATGTCGGAGGAGGACCCGGTTCCGCGCTTCTTCTCCTTCCTGCTCGCCTTCATGGGCTCGATGCTCGGCATCGTGCTGTCCGGCAACATCATCCTGCTCTCGGTGTTCTGGGAGCTGACGAGCATCTTCTCCTTCCTGCTCATCAGCTACTGGCACCACAACGCGGCCGCCCGCGACGGCGCGCGCATGGCGCTGACGGTGACGGGGATCGGCGGCTTCTGCCTGCTGGCCGGCCTGCTGATCCTCGGCCACATCGCCGGCAGCTACGACCTCGACGCGGTTCTGGCCGCCGGCGACAGGATCAGGGCGCACCCGCTCTATCTCACCGCGCTGGTGCTGATCCTCATCGGCGCGCTGACGAAGAGCGCGCAGGTGCCGTTCCATTTCTGGCTGCCGAACGCCATGGCCGCGCCGACGCCGGTCTCGGCCTATCTCCATTCGGCGACGATGGTGAAGGCCGGCGTCTTCCTGCTGGTCCGACTCTGGCCGGCACTGTCGGGCACCTACGAATGGTTCATGCTGGTCGGCATCGCCGGCATCAGCACACTTCTGCTCGGCGCCTATTTCGCCATGTTCCAGCAGGACCTGAAGGGCCTGCTCGCCTATTCGACGATCAGCCATCTCGGCCTCATCACCACGCTGCTCTCGCTCGGAAGCCCCGTCGCCGCCGTCGCGGCGATCTTCCACATGATGAACCACGCCACCTTCAAGTGCTCGCTGTTCATGGCCGCCGGCATCATCGACCACGAGACCGGCACGCGCGACATGCGGCGGCTGAGCGGGCTCCTGCGCTACCTTCCCGCCACCGGGATCCTCGCCATGGTGGCGAGCGCGGCCATGGCCGGCGTGCCGCTCCTCAACGGCTTCATCTCCAAGGAGATGTTCTTCGCGGAGGCCGTGGAGACCCACGCGGATTCCTTCCTCGACCGCATCCTGCCCTATGTGGCGACGCTCGCCGGCGCCTTCAGCGTGGCCTATTCGCTGCGCTTCATCCACGTCGTCTTCTTCGGCCCGCCGCCCGTCGACCTGCCCAAGCCCGAACCGCACGAGCCGCCGCGCTGGATGCGCTTCCCCGTCGAGTTCCTGGTGCTCGCCTGCCTCGTCGTCGGCATCATCCCCGGCATGTCGATCGGGCCGTTCCTGCACACGGCGGTCGTCTCCGTGCTCGGGGACCGCACGCCGGAATACAGCCTCGCCGTCTGGCACGGCATCAACACGCCGCTGATCATGAGCACCATCGCGCTCGTCGGCGGCATCGCCCTCTACGCGGTCCTGAAGGACTATCTCGCCCGGTGCGACGACGGGCCGCCGCTCTTCCGCCACCTGCGCGGCCAGCGCATCTTCGAGCGCGTGCTCGTCACCGTGTCGTGGAAATGGGCGCGCTGGCTCGAAAGCCGCCTCGGCACGCGCAACCTCCAGCCGCAACTGCGGCTCGTGGCGACGGCGGGGCTTCTGGCCGGCGTCGTGCCGCTCTACATCTCCGGCTTCTCGCCGCGCCCGCCCGCCTTCGGCGAGGTCGACCCGGTCTTCGCGGCGATCTGGCTGGTCGGCTCGGTCTGCGCCGTCGGCGCCGCCTACCAGGCGAAGTACCACCGGCTCGCGGCCCTCGTCCTGCTCGGCGGCGCGGGGATTTCGACCTGCATCACCTTCGTCTGGCTGTCGGCGCCCGACCTCGCCATCACCCAGCTCCTCGTCGAGATCGTCACGACGGTGCTGATCCTGCTCGGGCTGCGCTGGCTGCCGAAGCGCTCGGAGAAGGTCGACAACAGCGTGGCGCTCGCCGCCCGCGGCCGCCGCTTCCGCGATTTCCTGCTCGCCGTCGGCTGCGGCATCGGCATGTTCGTCTTCGCCTATGCGATCATGAAGCAGCCCGTGCCGGACGCCATCGCCAGCTACTTCCTGGAGCGCGCCTATTCCGAGGGCGGCGGACGCAACGTCGTCAACGTCATCCTCGTCGATTTCCGCGGCTTCGACACGATGGGCGAGATCTGCGTGCTCGGCATCGTGGCGCTCACCGTCTTCGCGCTCCTGCGCCGCTTCCGCCCCGCGCCCGACTCGATCGAGAAGCCGGAGCAGCAGCTCATCCAGAACGCCTTCGACGCGGAGCGCCCGGAGCGCTCGGCCGGCGACACGGTGCGCGACTACCTGCTCGTGCCCTCGGTCATCATGCAGTGGATGTTCCCGGTCGTGATCACCTTCGCCGTCTATATCTTCATGCGCGGCCACGACCTGCCGGGCGGCGGGTTTGCGGCCGGCATCACCATGGCGATCGCTTTCCTGCTGCAATATCTCGCCGGCGGCGTGCGCTGGGCCGAGGACCGGCTGCGCGTGCTGCCGCTGCGCTGGATGGGGACGGGGCTGCTCCTGGCGGTCGCGACCGGCGTCGGCGCCTGGCTCCTCGGCTATCCGTTCCTGACCAGCCATGCGCGCTACGTGGACCTGCCGCTGATCGGCAAGGCGCCGGTAGCGAGCGCGCTGCTCTTCGATCTCGGGGTGTTCTCCCTCGTCGTCGGCGCGACGGTGCTGATCCTCATCGCGCTCGCCCACCAGTCCATCCGCACCCATAGGGTGCGCGCCATCGAGGCGTCGAAGGCGGAGGAAGCCTGATGGAATTCGTTCTGGCACTCGCCATCGGCATCATGACCGGCTCCGGCGTCTGGCTGATCCTGCGCCCGCGCACCTACCAGGTCATCATCGGCCTGTCGCTGATGTCCTATGCCGTCAACCTGTTCATCTTCGGCGTCGGCGGGGTGAAGTCCAACGCCGCGCCGCTGCTCGGCGAGGGCGTCGACATCGCGGCGCTCGCCGATCCCGTGCCGCAATCGCTGGTGCTGACGGCGATCGTCATCGGCTTCGCGACGACCGCGCTCTTCCTCGTGGTCCTGCTCGCCGCCCGCGGGCTCACCGGCACCGACCACGTCGACGGCAGGGAGCAGCCGAAATGAACGGCTGGATGCAACACCTCATCGTCGCGCCCATCCTCATCCCGCTCGTCGCGGGGGCGTTCCTCCTGTTCTTCGACGAGCGGCAGCGCGTGCTGAAGGCGATGGTCAGCGTGCTGTCGTGCCTGGCGCTCGCCGCCGTCGCGATCACCCTGCTGCGCTTCTCCGGCGCGGAGGCCGGCTTCCAGGGCGTCTACCTGCTCGGCAACTGGCCGGCGCCGTTCGGCATCGTGCTCGTCGTCGACCGGCTTTCCGCGCTGATGCTCGTGCTCGCCTCGGTGCTCTCGATCCCCGCGCTCGTCTTCTCGCTCGCCCGCTGGCATGCGGCCGGCCCGCATTTCCACACCCTGTTCCAGCTGCTGATGATGGGGCTCAACGGCGCCTTCCTCACGGGCGACCTCTTCAACCTCTTCGTCTTCTTCGAGGTGATGCTGGCCGCCTCCTACGGCCTCCTGATGCACGGCTCCGGCTCGATGCGCGTCAAGGCCGGCCTGCACTACATCGCCGTCAACCTGGTGGCCGCGCTCTGCTTCCTGATCGGCGTCAGCACGATCTACGGCTCGGTCGGCACGCTGAACATGGCCGATCTCGCGCTGCGCATCGGCGAGCTCGACCCCGACCGCCGCATGCTGCTCGAGGCGGGCGCCAGCGTGCTCGGCGTCGCCTTCCTCATCAAGGCGGGCATGTGGCCGCTGAACTTCTGGCTGCCGGGCGCCTACAGCGCGGCAACCGCGCCCGTCGCCGGCGTCTTCGCCATCATGAGCAAGGTCGGCGTCTACGTCATCCTGCGCCTGTCGCTGCTCGTCTTCGGCGAGGGGGAATCGGCCGGCCACGGCCTCAACGTTCTGCTCTACGGCGGCATGGCGACCATCCTCTTCGGCACGATCGGCGTGCTCGCCTCGCAGGCGCTCGGACGGCTGGCGAGCTATTCGGTGCTCGTCTCCTCCGGCACGCTGCTCGCCGTGCTCGGCCTCGGCAACGGCGAGGTC
Source organism: Shinella pollutisoli (assembly GCF_024609765.1). Lineage (GTDB taxonomy): Bacteria > Pseudomonadota > Alphaproteobacteria > Rhizobiales > Rhizobiaceae > Shinella > Shinella pollutisoli. The sequence goes on along the minus strand of NZ_JANFDG010000017.1, from coordinate 31,122 downwards.
ACGGCCGGCGCGCTATTCTACCTCGTCTCTTCGACGCTGACGATCAGCGCCTTCTTCATGCTGATCGAGCTGGTCGAGCGCGGCCAGGACGCCGGCGCCTCGGTGCTGGCCGTGACGATGGAGGCCTACGGCGACGCCGACGAGGAGGAGCCGGAGACCGAGGTCGGCGTCACCATGCCGGCGACGATCGCCGTGCTCGGCACCTGCTTCGCCGCCATCGGCATCCTGCTCTCCGGCCTGCCGCCGCTCTCCGGCTTCGTCGCCAAGTTCGTCATGCTGTCCGGCATGATCGGCGCGGGCGTGCAATCGGGCGGGACCATCCCCGCGCCGGTCTGGTGGATCGTCGCGCTGATGATCCTTTCCGGCCTCGCCGCCCTCATCTCGATGACGCGCGCCGGCATCCGCACCTTCTGGGCCTCGATGGAGGGGACCGTGCCGCGGGTGCTGGTGATGGAGATGGCGCCCGTGCTCGTGCTGCTCGCGCTGACGCTGATGCTCGCCGTCAAGGCCGGGCCGGCCATGGCCTACATGGAGGAGACCGTGCGCGCGCTCCAGCACCCGGCGGGCTACATCGAGGCCGTCTCGGGCGCGCGCCGCGCCGGCGAGGCCGCCGCCACGACAACGGCAGGGGAGGGCGACTGACATGCTGCCCTATCCGCTGCTCAGCCTCTCGCTCGTCGTCATGTGGCTCGCCCTCAACGGCTTCACGCTCGGCCAGCTCATCCTCGGCAGCATCGTCTCCGTCTTCGCCTCCTGGGGCATGGCGGCGCTCCGGCCCTCCAAGCCGCGCATCCGCAAGTGGCATCTCCTGCCGAAGCTCCTGGGCATCGTGCTCTACGACATCGTGCGCTCGAACATCGCCGTCGTCTCGCTGCTCTTCGGCGGCGGCGGGCACAAGCGCCGCTCCGACTTCATCACCGTGCCCCTCGACCTGAAGGACCCGACGGGGCTCGCGATCCTCGCCGTCATCGTCACCAGCACGCCCGGCACCGCCTGGCTCGAATACAACTCGCTGAGCAGCACGGTGCTGATCCACGTCTTCGACCTCGTCGAGGAGGCGGAATGGCAGGACCTGATCAAGAACCGCTACGAGAAGCTGCTGATGGAGATCTTCACATGAGCCACACGATTCTCTTCTGGTCGGTCACGATCGCGCAGTTCCTGCTCGCGGCCGCGATGGGCCTCGCGGTCTTCCGCATGTTCCGCGGGCCCCGCGCGCAGGACCGCGTGCTGGCGCTCGATACGCTCTACGTGAACTCGATGCTGCTGCTCATGGTGTTCGGCATCCGCTCCGGCGAGGTCGTATATTTCGAGGCGTCGCTGGTCATCGGCATGCTCGGCTTCGTGGCGACGGTGGCGCTCGCCAAGTTCCTGATGCGCGGGGAGGTGATCGAATGACGCCGCTGGATCATGCCGCCGGCCTGCCCGCCTGGGCGGCCATCCTCGTCTCGGTCTTCCTGATCATCGGCGCCGGCCTGACGGTGATCGGCACGATCGGCTTCGTCCGCCTGCCGACCTTCTACGAGCGCATCCACGCCCCGACCCTCGGCACGAGCTGGGGCACGGGCGGCATCGTCATGGCCTCGATGATCTTCTTCACCGTGCTCGCCACCCGGCCGGTGGTGCACGAGATCCTCATCGGCATCTTCGTGACCGTGACGACGCCTGTCACGCTCATGCTGCTCGCCCGCGCCGCGCTGCACCGCGACCGGGCGGAGGGAAATCCCGACGTGCCGTCCGAGCCGCCGGTACCGCCGTCCGCGGCCGTGCAGGCCGAGAAGGCGTAGGCCGGGCATGCGGCCGAAGACGATCGTCGTCCTCACCTCGCACGTCTTCCTCGACGGCTTCCGCAAGGCGAGCGTCCACTTCGTCTCCGCCCGCTGGGCCGCCGCCGGCCACCGGGTCTTCTTCACGACGCTCGGCCACAGCCGCCTCAGCCGCTTCAAGCAGAAGGCGCGGCTGGAGGCGCTGAGCCGCGCGCAGGACAACCGCTATGCCGAGGTCGCGCCCGGCCTCCATGCCGGCGCCTATCTCCCGCCCGTCCACGCTTTCAGCACCGGCAACCGGCTGGTCAACGCGCTTGCGGCACCGCTCTTTTCCGCCTACGGCCGCTGGCTTCCCGCCTTCGTCGCCGACCGCATCCGCGCGGCGGACGTCGTGGTGATCGAGAGCGGCACGCCCGTCGTCTTCCTGCCGCTCGTGCGCCGCCTCAACCCGCAGGCGAAGACGCTCTACTTCTGCCGCGACCTCCTCGCCAGCATCGGCGCGGCCCCCAGCCTCGTGCGCGCGGAACGCCGGGCGATCGCCCGGTTCGACAGCGTCTGCGTGCCCTCCGAGAGGCTCGGCGCGATGCTGCCGCCCGGCGGCAGGGTGCATTTCGTGCCGCAGGGCATCGACACCGGGATCTTCGACCGGGCCTCGGCCTCGCCCTATCCGCCGGAAAGCCGCAACGCCATCGCGGTCGGCGACATGCTGTTCGACCGCGATGCCGTCGAGCGCATGGCCGAGGCCGCGCCGGAGATCGCCTTCCATCTCTTCGGCATCCGCTGGGCGGGGGACGTCCTGCCCAACGTCAGGGTGCACGGCGAGCGCAGCTTCGAGGACATGGCGGCCTATATCCGCCATGCGGATTTCGGGCTCGCGCCCTACCGGGTCGCGCGCGACGAGGTCTATCTCGCCGAGTCGAGCCTCAAGCTCCTGCAATATGCCTATTGCCGGCTGCCCGTCGTGCTTCCCGACATCATTCCCGTCTCGCGCGGGAACGAGGTGACCTACCGGCTCGGCGGGGAGAACGACTGGCGGGCGATCCTCGACCGCGCGCTCGCCATGCCGCACCGCGACGCCTATCACGAGGACATCCTGACCTGGGAGGAGGTCGCCCGGAGGACGCTCGCCACCGTCCTGCCGTCCTGATCAGCCGCTGCGGGCGGGTGCCGCGCAGACGAGGCCCGCAAGATGGCGGGCGAGGGGGCGCAGGCCGCCCGGCAGGCGCTCTTCCACGATCTCGGCCAGGCGCCCGGCCTCGTCGACGCCGATCAGGCCGAGCGTGCGCACGGCGAGGACGAAGACCAGCGCGCCCGCAAGGATCGCCAGCAGGATCCCGCCGACACCGGGCATCGCCCAGCTCAGGAGGAACGCACAGGCCCCGCACGGGAGCGCGGCGGCGAGCGTGCGCGCCAGCACGCCCCAGGGCAGCGGCGGGCCCCCGTGGACGCGCACGGACCGGACGAAGAGGCCGAAGGCGAATATCTCGGAGACGAGGCGCACGACGGCGGCGCCGAGAACGCCGGCCACCGGCACGACGGCGACGAGCGCGACCAGGGTGAGAAGGGCGGAAACGAGCGTCAGGCGCATCACGTCGCGGCCGTGCTCGTGCGCGGCGAGATAGGCCCAGGGCACCACCGAAAGCCCGGCCGGCACCGCGGCAAGCATGAAGAGCGCCGCCGCGCCGGCGGCGGGCGAGAACGCCTCGCCGAAGACGAGCGGCACGAGCGGCGGGACGATGGCCGCGCCGCCGATGCCGAGCGGCATGATCAGCAGCGCCGCCAGGCGCGTGGTGTTGCGGTAGAGCTCGCCCTCCGCCTCGGGCGTCTCCGCCTCCGTCCGCCTGGAGGCGAGCCCGACGAGGAAGGCCGGCGAGAGCTGGACCGTCAGCTGGCCGACGAGGCCGGCGAAGACGACGGCCGCCGCAAAATAGCCGATCTCGGCATCGGCGAGGAAATAGCCGACCACGACATATTCGATGCGCGTCGCCAGCACGACGTCGATCACGTCGCTCGTCCACATGCTGCGCCCGTAGCGGCGCATTTCCGGCGTCAGCGCCGCCGGATCGCCCGGGACGGCGCGGTCGACGTGGCGGAACAGGCAGAAGGCCTGCGGCAGGTAGCGCACGAGCATGCCGAAGAGCGCGCCGGCGGGGCCGAGGAGAAGCGCGCCCAGGAAGACGACCGGCACCTGCAGCAGGCTGCCGACGACCGTCGTCTCCGCCGTCTCGCGGAAGAGGCCGCGGCCGCGCGCGGCGGCCACGGAGAAGGCCGACAGGGCATAGGCGAGGAAGAGCACGGCGGCGGCGATCCACAGCCACGGCACCGCGCCCGCCTCCCAGTGGAAGGCGACGTTTGCGAGGAAGAGCAGGAAGACCAGCGCGACGCCGCGCAGGAACAGCGAGAAGGCGCGGCGGACCATCGGCTTCCAGGCCGCCTCGCGCGCGCCCTCAAGCGCCGCGACATAACGCAGCACGGTCTGCGGCAGGCCGAGGTCGGCAATCGCCGCCGCGCAGATCACCAGCCACAGCGCATAGGCGACCGCGCCCGACCCGGCGGGGCCGAGCAGGCGGGCGTTGATGACGCTGACGAGGAAGCCGGCCGCGAGCGACACGGAGGTCGCGGCAAGATTGAGCAGGGATGAACCGAGGACGCTGGCCATGTGCCGTTTTCCCACGAAAAGATAACTTTGAATTAAATAAAACGCTGCATTTGTTGGGAAAGGCGAAGGAAATCGGTCAGGAGCAGCAATGGAAAGACAGGTCCGCAAGGAGATGTTCCCTGCTCCCGGCCGCCGCGAGCGGACATTCAAGGAACTGTTCCGCCGTCTCGTCTGGCGCCTCATCAGGCCGCTGCCGGACAAGCCTTACCTGATGCTGAAATATCGCCTCATCAAGGGCGTCTGGCCGGATATCGACCATCCGAAGACCTTCTGCGAGAAGGTCCAGGCCCGCAAGCTCTACGACCGCAACCCGCTCTACGTCACGCTCGTCGACAAGGCGCGCGCCAAGGCGTTCATCGCCGCGCGGGTCGGCGAGCGCCACGTCGTGCCCACCTACTGGACCGGCACGGACCTCGCCGCCGTCGACTGGGAGGCCGTGCCGCTGCCGGCCGTCGTCAAGCCGACCCATGCGAGCGGGCACGGCCGCTTCCTGCACACGCGCGAGGACGTCGCCGAGCTGCTGCGGGACGATCCCGGTCCGGCCTGGCTGGCGATCGACCACGCCAGCTACAACCGGGAATGGGCCTATGGCGGCGTCGAGCCGCGGATCATCGTCGAGGCCATGCTGCTGGTCGACGGCGACGTGCCCTGGGACTACCGGCTCTTCACCTTCGACGGCGTGGTCTCGCACATCGAGGTGGAGCTCAATGCCGGCGGCGAGGACTATATCTGCACCTACTCGCCCGACTGGGTGAGGCTGCAGGTGCGCGACCCCGACTACCTGCCGGCCTATCCCGGCGACCTTGCCCGACCGGCGCAGCTCGACGAGATGCTGCGCATCGCCGGAACGATCGCCCGGGGCTTCGATTTCCTTCGCGTCGATCTCTATGCCGGCAGGGACTGGGTGCGGGTCGGCGAGCTGACGCTCTATCCCGACGGCGGTTTCGAGCGCTTCGACCCGCCCGAGCGCGACCGCATCCTCGGCGACAGGTGGACGCTCGGCTTCGCGATTCCGGGCAGCGCCGGACGGGTCCGCCGCACGCGATTTCGCGGCCGTCCAAAGACATTGTTAACCTTCCTTTTCTAACCATCTACGTCACCCCCTGTCGGCAATGATCGTCGTGTTGAAGGTCCATGCGTATTTCCAGAACGAACTTCTATCCCGTGCTCGAGAACGAGGAGGACGACGACGGCCGCGGGTCGTATTTTCCCGATGAAAACAATGCGTTGCAGGAAGACGAGGCAACCGGGGCGCCGCCCGTTGCCAACGACGACTACCGGCCGCGCTTCCGCTCGCCGGTGCTGAAGGGCTACGATCCCGGCCGGTTCGCCGACGGAAGCTGGGAGAGCCATTTCTACATGGCGCCGAACGTGCGCTTCACCCGCACGCCGGACAAGGCATCGGCCCGCGCCGAGGAGCCGGTCGCCGAGGCCCCGCCGCCGGCCGAACCCGCGCCCGCGCTGCCCTCCGAATCGGATCTGCTGCAGCGTCTGCGCGCGGCCCTCGAGGAGCGCCGCCACCGCTTCGAGATACAGCAGCAGGCCGCCCCCGCCGCGCCGCCGCCGGCCGTCGCGGTCGAACCGACGGCGCCTCCTCCGGCACCCGCGCCGGCGGCACCGGCGGCCGCCGATGCCCGCACCGCCGTCGGCCGCTTCGCCCATCTTTCCGATCATGCCTTCTGGGAAACGCTGATCCCGGACGGGATCGCCGAGGAACGGCCTCTTCCTGCGGTCGCCGCCATCCCGGCGCGCATCGCGCCCCCGGCGCCGGCGGCCGCACCGCGGCCCGTGCCGCTGGCGGAGCGGCGGGACGAGCCGCCGTCGATCGCCGCCCTCTTCCGCGTCGTGGAGTGCCGCCCCGCGCAGGCACGACAGCCGGAAGCCGAAACCGTCGCGGCCGAGCCGGCGCCGGTCGAGACGCCGGCCGTCGTCGTCGAACCCGAAGCCAGGGCCGAGCCGGCGCAGCCCGCAGCACCCGCACCCGTCGTCGCCGAGCCGGCGGCGCGGGAAAGCGCGCCGTCCGTCCTTTCCCGCTCGCGGCCCTTCCAGGTCAGCACGGCGGCGCCGGCCGCAAGCGGCGAGGCCTACGAATATCCGCCGCGCGAGCTGCTGCAGGAGCCGCCCCGCACCGTCGGCTTCGTGCTGACGCAGGAGCAGCTCGAGCAGAATGCCGGCCTGCTCGAAAGCGTGCTGGAGGATTTCGGCGTCCGCGGCGAGATCATCCACGTCCGCCCCGGCCCCGTCGTCACCCTCTACGAGTTCGAGCCGGCGCCGGGCGTCAAGTCGTCCCGCGTCATCGGCCTTGCCGACGACATCGCCCGCTCGATGTCGGCGCTGTCGGCCCGCGTCGCGGTCGTGCCCGGCCGCAACGTCATCGGCATCGAGCTGCCGAACGCGACGCGCGAGACCGTCTATTTCCGCGAGATGATCGAGAGCCAGGATTTCGCGAAGACCGGCTTCAAGCTGCCGATCTGCCTCGGCAAGACCATCGGCGGCGAGCCGGTGATCGCCGAGCTCGCGAAGATGCCGCACCTGCTCGTCGCCGGCACCACCGGCTCGGGCAAGTCGGTCGCCATCAACACCATGATCCTGTCGCTGCTCTACCGCTTCCGTCCGGAGGAATGCCGGCTGATCATGGTCGACCCGAAGATGCTGGAACTGTCGATCTACGACGGCATCCCGCACCTCCTGACCCCCGTCGTCACCGATCCGAAGAAGGCCGTCATGGCGCTGAAATGGGCGGTGCGCGAGATGGAGGACCGCTACCGCAAGATGTCGCGCCTCGGCGTGCGCAACATCGACGGCTACAACAGCCGGGTGGCCGCCGCCCGCGCGAAGGGCGAGACGATCTCGATCAGCGTCCAGACCGGCTTCGACAAGGGGACGGGCGAGGCGATCCACGAGGAGCAGGACCTCTCCCTCGAGCCGATGGCCTATATCGTCGTCATCGTCGACGAGATGGCCGACCTGATGATGGTCGCCGGCAAGGAGATCGAGGGCGCGATCCAGCGCCTCGCGCAGATGGCGCGCGCGGCCGGCATCCACCTGATCATGGCGACGCAGCGCCCCTCCGTCGACGTCATCACCGGCACGATCAAGGCGAACTTCCCGACCCGCATCTCCTTCCAGGTGACCTCGAAGATCGACAGCCGCACCATCCTCGGCGAGCAGGGCGCCGAGCAGCTCCTCGGCCAGGGCGACATGCTGCACATGGCCGGCGGCGGCCGCATCGCCCGCGTGCACGGTCCCTTCGTCTCCGACGAGGAGGTGGAGAAGGTGGTGCTGCACCTGAAGGCGCAGGGCCGGCCGGACTATCTGGAGACCGTCACCGCCGACGAGGAGGAGGACGAGGAGGAGAAGCCCGCCGCGTCCGGCGCGGTCTTCGACAAGGGCGACATCGCGGCGGAAGACGGCGACGATCTCTACGAGAAGGCCGTCAAGGTCGTCATGCGCGACCGCAAGTGCTCGACCTCCTACATCCAGCGCCGGCTCGCCATCGGCTACAACCGCGCCGCCTCGCTGGTCGAGCGCATGGAGAAGGAAGGCCTCGTCGGCCCGGCCAACCATGTCGGCAAGCGCGAGATCGTCAACGGCGAGCGCGGTGGCTTCCAGCCGCCGGATGCCGACGAGGCGGACTGAGCGCGCCGCGGCCCGCCTCCGGGCGGGTGGAAAAAGTCCTATTTATCTGAATTGGAACGGACTTCGGACCCGGCCCCGGCATTTAATCGATTTTGCCCGGGACGGGGTCCCTGCGGCCTGTTGCATATGCCGGATGATGCGTGAATAGTGCCGCCAGCCTCGACATAGCATGTATCCGAAGGAGGATAGGAATGGCATTGATCACCATGCGGCAGTTGCTCGACCACGCAGCGGAGAACGACTACGCACTGCCCGCATTCAACGTCAACAACCTGGAATATATCCAGGCGGTCATGCGGGCCGCGGATGCGACCGATTCGCCGGTGATCCTGCAGGCAAGCCGCGGTGCGCGCGCCTATGCGGGCGATGCCTTCCTGCGCCACCTGATCCTCGGCGCGGCCGAGGAATATCCGCACATCCCGGTCTGCCTGCATCTCGACCACGGCGACCAGCCCTCCACCTGCATCTCCGCCATCACCAACGGCTTCACCTCGGTGATGATGGACGGCTCGCTGCTCGCCGACGGCAAGACGGTGGCGAGCTACGAGTACAATGTCGACGTGACGGCCGAAGTGGTGAAGATCGCGCATGCCGCCGGCGTCTCCGTCGAGGGCGAGCTCGGATGTCTCGGCAACTTGGAGACGGGCGCCGGCGACAAGGAGGACGGCCACGGCTTCGAGGGCAAGCTCTCGCGCGAGGACCTCCTGACCGACCCCGACCAGGCGCTCGACTTCGTCACCAAGACCGGCGTCGACGCGCTCGCCGTCGCCATCGGCACCAGCCACGGCGCCTACAAGTTCACCCGCGCGCCGGACGGCGACATCCTCTCGATCGAGACGATCGCCAAGATCCACGCGAAGCTGCCGAACACGCACCTCGTCATGCACGGCTCCTCCTCCGTGCCGCAGGACCTGCAGGACCTCTTCACCGCCTATGGCGGCGAGATGAAGCAGACCTGGGGCGTGCCGGTCGCCGAGATCCAGAAGGCGATCCCGCTCGGCGTGCGCAAGGTCAATATCGACACCGACCTGCGCCTCGCCATGACCGGCACGATCCGCAAGAACTTCAAGGAGAAGCCGGACAATTTCGACCCGCGCAACTACCTGAAGCCGGCGACCGCCCGCATGACCGAGGTCTGCCGGGAGCGTTTCGAGGCCTTCCGCACCGCCGGCAAGGCGTCCGGCATCCGCGTCAAGCGCCTGCCGGAAATGGCGAAGTTCTACGCCGCCGGCTGAGAGGGTGGAATTCGCCCCTCATCCCCCTGCCGGGACCTTCTCCCCGTAAACGGGGAGAAGGCGGAAAACGGCACGCCCATCCTTCCTCTCCCCGCCTGCGGGGAGAGGATGCCGGCAGGCAGGTGAGGAGCAGCGCCTCACACGGAAATCCACGCCCCGCGCGGCAAGATGGCGATTGCCATTTCATGCGACCTGACCTTAAAAGACGGGCAGCGACACGTGCCCGAAGTGTGAGGATAGCATGACGTTGACCCAGTGCCTGACGATCGCCGATCTCAAGGAGCGCGCACGCCGCCGCGTGCCGAAGATGTTCTTCGACTATGCCGATTCCGGGGCCTGGACGGAGGGCACCTACCGGGCGAACGAGGAGGACTTCCACAAGATCAAGCTGCGCCAGCGCGTGCTCGTCGACATGACGAACCGGTCGCTCGCAAGCGAGATGATCGGCGAGAGGGTCTCCATGCCGGTGGCGCTGTCGCCGACGGGCATGACCGGCATGCAGTATCCGGAAGGCGAGATGCTGGCCGCGCAGGTGGCCGAGGAATTCGGCGTGCCCTTCACGCTCTCGACCATGAGCATCTGCTCGATCGAGGACGTGCGCTCCGTCACCACGAAGCCGTTCTGGTTCCAGCTCTACGTGATGCAGGACAAGGACTTCGTCTACAACCTCATCGACCGCGCCAAGGCGGCCGGCTGCTCGGCGCTGGTGCTCACCCTCGACCTGCAGATCCTCGGCCAGCGCCACAAGGACCTGCGCAACGGGCTCTCCGCGCCGCCGCGCTTCACGCCCAAGCACATCTGGCAGATGGCGACGCGGCCGGCCTGGTGCATGGGCATGCTCGGCACGAAGCGCCGCACCTTCGGCAATATCGTCGGCCATGCCAAGGGCGTGACGGACCTCTCCTCGCTCTCCTCCTGGACGGCCGAGCAGTTCGACCCGCAGCTCTCCTGGAAGGACGTCGAGTGGATCCGCGAGCGCTGGGGCGGCAAGCTGATCCTCAAGGGCATTCTGGACGAGGAAGACGCGCGCATGTCGCTTGCGACCGGCGCCGACGCCATCATCGTCTCCAACCACGGCGGCCGCCAGCTCGACGGCGCGCCGTCGTCGATCAGCATGCTGCCGCGCATCGTCGATGCGGTCGGCAGCAAGGTCGAGGTGCATCTCGACGGCGGCATCCGCTCGGGCCAGGACGTGCTGAAGGCGCTCTGCCTCGGCGCCAAGGGCACCCATATCGGCCGCCCTTTCCTCTACGGCCTCGGGGCGGGCGGCAAGGCGGGCGTGCGCCAGACGCTGGAGATCATCCGCCGCGAGCTCGACGTCACGCTGGCGCTCTGCGGCGAGCGCGACGTCAAGAACCTCTCGCGCCAGAACCTGCACCGCGATCTCTAGAACGTCTTGCGCAAAACCGCCCGCACACGTTTGCCGCGATTGCTTTTAGACGACCTCGCCGTAGAGCGAGCGTTCGAGCGCCGTGACTTCCGCATTGAAGCGGCGATATTCCGTCCGCTTCAAGGCGAGGAAGACGTGGTGCAGCCGCGCGCCGAGCGCGTCCTTCAGGAAAGAGGAGCGGGCGGCCGTCTCGATGGCGCCGCGCCAGTCGGGCGGCAGGGCGTCGCTGCCGGTCTCCGCATAGGCCGTCGTCTCCGGGCCGGGATCGGCCTTTTCGAGGATGCCTTTGCGCATGCCGGCGAGCACCGTCGCGCCGACCAGATAGGGATTGGAATCGATGCCGGCGGCGCGCTGCTCCAGATGCCGGCCGGCCGGGGCGCCGGCGGGGATGCGCACGGCGACGCTGCGGTTGTTGCGCCCCCAGCTTGGCGTCGTCGGCGCATAGCTCTGGGCGGAGAAGCGCCGCCAGGAATTGAGATGCGGCGCGAAGACCAGCATGGATTCCTCCATGGTGGCGAGCAGGCCGGCGACGGCCTGACGGAGCAGCGGCGAGAGCTCCTCGCCCGCATCGGCGAACAGGTTGCCGCCGGCCGCGTCCGCAAGGCTCGCATGGACATGCATGCCGGAGCCGGCGCGCTCCCCGAAGGGTTTTGCCATGAAGCAGGCCATCATGCCGTGGCGCACCGCGAGCGCCCGGATCAGCCGCTTCAGCATGGCGAGGTCGTCGGCGGCGCGCAGCGCCGTACCGTGGCGCAGCGTCAGCTCGAACTGGCCCTCGGCATATTCGGAGATCATCGTCTCCACCGGCAGGCCCTGCGCCTCCGCGCCGCGATAGACCGCGTCGATGAAGGGCTCCAGCCGGTCGAGCTCGCTGACGCCGTAGACCTGGATGCCGTTCGGCCGCTCGCCGGAAAGCGGCAGCCTGAGCGGCCGGAAGCCGCCGTCCTCGCCGCGCACGCGGTCGAGCAGGTAGAATTCCAGTTCGTAGGCGAGCACGGGATGGAAACCGTCGGCTTCCAGTAGCGCCACCTGCCGCGCCAGTGCACGGCGCGGGTCGGCCGCCATCGGCTTGCCGTCGAGCTCGAACAGGGAAAGGCGTACCTCGCCGCGCGGCGGCGAGGTCCAGGGGAGCGGAACCAGCGAGCCCGCGACCGGCCAGGCGCGCCGGTCGGCATCGCCGTCGGCCCAGACGAGGCCCGTCTCGTCCACGTCCTCGCCGGTGACGTCGAGGCCGAGGATCGAGCCCGGCAGGTGACGGCCGGAGCGGAAGATCGGCAGGAGCTCGTGGCGGCGGACGATCTTGCCGCGGGCGATGCCGTTGAGGTCGATCAGCACGAGATCGAAGGCGTCAATCTCGGGATGGGCGGCGAGGAAGGCTTCGGCCTCGGCGATGTCGGCGGCCGCCGCCGGCCGCGCGGCGAGGTCGCGGCTCACGCGGCGGCCCTCCGCTCGGCGAGCCGGCCGAGCACGGCGGCGAAGGCCGCGACCAGCCCGTCCGCCTGCGTCTCGGTGAGCGCCGGGCTGACGAGCACCATGTTGTGGAACGGCGTCAGCAGGTAGCCGAGATTGAGCATGGAGAGGTGCAGCGCCGCCTCGATCGTGTCGGAAGCGGCCGCGCGCGCCTCGGCGGCATTCTTCACCGGCTCGGGCGAAAACACCACTTCGAGCCGCGCGCCGACGCGGCTGACCGTCCAGTCGAGCCCGGCATCGGCGATCGCCGCCTTGAAGCCCGCCTCGATTCGGTCGGCGCGGGCGAGCATGGTGCGGTAGGCCTCCTCGGTCATGACGTGTTCGAGGCAGGCGCGCAGGCAGGCGAGCTGGAGCGCGCTGCCGGAGAGCGTCGTGCCGATGCCGGAATGGCCGTGGCCGCTCTGCTCGCGGCGGATGACGTGCAGGCGGTCGGAGATTTCCTGCGTCATGCCCCAGACGCTGACGGGCACGCCGCCGCCGATCGGCTTGCCCATCACCATCAGGTCGGGTTCGAGGCCGTGCACCTTCGTATAGCCGCCGAGGCCGGTGGAGATCGTGTGCGTCTCGTCGATGAGGAGCAGCGTGCCGGCTTCGCGGGTGAGCCGGCGCAGCGCGTCGTGGAAACCCGGAGCGGGCGGGATCATGCCGCAATTGGTCATGACCGGCTCGGCGAGCACGCAGGCGATCTCGTGCGAGGCGAGTGCGGCGGCAAGGGCTTTCTCGTCGTTGAAGGGAATGGAGACGGTGAGCTCGCCGAGGTCGCGCACCTGGCCGAGCAGATTGCGGCGCGAGACGGTTTTCCCGTCGATGAGGTCGACCAGCGTGTCGTCCACCGCGCCGTGGTAGCAGCCGTCGAAGACGAGGAGCTTCGCCCGGCCGGTGACGGCGCGGGCGACGCGGATGGAAAAGCGGTTGGCATCGCTCGCCGTCGCCGCGAGCTGCCAGCGCGGCAGGCCGAAGCGCTCGACCAGCAGACGGCCGACGGCCTGCGCATCGGAGGAGGGAAGCATGGTGGTGAGGCCGCGCGTGCCGGCGTTCTTCAATGCCTCCAGCACGGGGGCGGGGCCATGGCCGAACATCGCGCCGGTATCGCCGAGGCAGAGGTCGACGATGCGGTTGCCGTCGATGTCGACGAGCTCGGCGCCGTGCGCCTCCTCGATCACCACCGGGAAGGGCGTCGGCCAGTCGAGCATCCAGTGCTGCGGCACGCCGTCGAAGAAGCCCGAGCGGGTCTCGTCATGCGCCGCCGCCGAGCGCGGCCGCCTCTCGCGAAAAACCTCCGCCTCCGCCTCGATGAGCGCGCGGGCGCGCGCTTCCAGAGCCGACCTCTCCATCCCGTTCTCCCGCCTGGAGCATTTCCGGTGAACCGGAAATGCTCTGAGTTCCTGTCTTTGCCGCATTGTCCAACGCCGAAGCGACCTCGCTTCGGCTGGAAATGCCCTGAAATGTGATCACATAGTGTTCGATGTGATTTAAAGTGTCAAACGGCAAGATGGGCCGCGAACAGCAGCGCGAAGGGCAGGTGGGTGAGGTGATGCAGCGTCTGGTCGGCGCCGAACAGCCACCAGAAGGCCGTCTGACGCGGCGCCGGCCCCGCGCGGCGCGACGCCACGCTCTTCATGCGGTCGATGAGGCCGTGAACAGCCATGTCGACCAGCCCGAGCCAGGCGAGCGACGGGGCGACGGCGAGGAAGAGCGCCGCCGTCATCGCCCCGTGCACGGCGAGATGGGCGGAAAGCGGCAGCAGCCAGCCCTCCGCCCGGTCCTTTCCCGCCGCCATCCAGTCGGTCTGGAGCAGGAAGTCGGCGAGGAAATGTTTGGCGAGGAACGCCGCGACCGCCACGGCGACCGCGAGCGTGGAAAGCTCCTGCGGCAGGCCGCTCAACGGCCGCCGGCCTCGACGATCACCCGCGTCAGGCTGCCCGTCGCCGGATAGAGCGGGATGAGGCAGGCCTGGAGCGCATGGTAGATGTCGCCCTTGCCGGCGAAGAGCGTGTAGCTCGGCACGAGGTCCTCGGTCAGCTCCTCGTGCCAGCCGCCGCGGTCCTGGTCGAGGAAATGGCGGGCGATCCCGTCCCAGATCCGCCGGTACCAGGTCTCGTGGAATTCGCCGGGGGCGTGCTCGCAGAGGAAGGCGGCGGCACCCGCGCCCTCCGCCATCGGCCACCAGAGCTTCTGGCGCTTGGCGGGCGCGTCGTCCCAGTCGAGCGTGTAGAAGAAGCCGCCCTTCTCCTTGTCCCAGCCGAGCGCGACCGCCTGGGCGAAGAGGGCCTTTGCCGCCTCCGGCATCCAGTCGTGCTTCCTGCCGCCGAGCACGTGGAGCTGCAGGACGAGCCGCGCCCATTCCAGCCAGTGGCCGGGCGTGGTGCCGGAGGGGCGGAACATCTCGTTGCCGCGGTAGTCCTTGTCGAGCACCCAGTCCTCGTCGAAATGCTCCGGCACGCGGAAACCGTTCTCGCCGGCGCGGCGGCGGATGACGAGGTCGGCGATGCGCTCGGCCTTGTCGAGATAGGCCTTCTCGCCGGTCGCCTCGTAGGCCGCCATCAGCGCCTCGGTGAGATGCATATTGGAGTTCTGGCCGCGATAGCCGGGCACCGGCGTCCAGTCGGCCTCGAACTCCTCGGCGATCGCCCCGTGCTCCTCCTCCCAGAAGCGGGTTTCCAGGACCTCGGTGACGTCGGCGATCATGCGGTCGGCGTCGGGATGGCCGGCGACCTTGGCGGAGGAGGCGGCGAGCAGCACGAAGGCGTGGCCGTAGCCCTGCTTCGTCGCATCGAGCAGGCCGGCATTGTCGAGCGACCAGTGGTAGCCGCCGCGCTCGTGGTCGCGGTGCTTCTCCCAGAGATAGCGCATGCCGTGGTCGACGATGGCGTCGGAACCGGGGCGGCCGAGCAGGCTGCCGATGGCAAAGCAATGCACCATGCGCGCGGTGGAATGGATGCCGCGCACCGGATTGCCCGGATTGATCGGCCGGCCCTCGGCGTCGAGCTCGTGGAAGCCGCCGAGCGGGTTGAAGCTGCGGTTCTGGAAGAAGTCGAACAGGCGGTTCGCCTCTTGGCCGAGCCATTGCCGGTGATACTCCCGCTTGCGCCAGGCCGTGTCGAGAAATCCGGTTGCGCCCATGGTGATCTCCTCTGCGGTCACCCGCATTGCGATTGCGTTTGCCGCGACCGGGCCGCAGAGCAAGGCATGCCGTGGCGCGATACGTGCACACGGCCCGCGATGCTCCGAGAACGGCTGGCCTCCGACAGTGGGGAGGGGAGTTATGGCCCAGAACGGCCGGAGCCGCAACCTCAGGCCGGCTTGATGTACCAGCCCCAGGGCTCGTCGCTCTCGAAGGCGGTGATCTGCTTCACCTCCAGATAGTTCGAAAGGCCCCAGCGGCCGAGCTCGCGGCCGATGCCGGACTGCTTGTAGCCGCCCCACGGCGCCTCGGTGAAGGTCGGCTGCGAGCAGTTGATCCAGACGATGCCCGCGCGGAAGGCCTTCGCCACACGCTCGCACCGCGCGCGGTCCTTCGACATGACGGCGGCGGCGAGCCCGAAGCGGCTGTCGTTGGCCATGCGGATCGCCTCCGCCTCGTCGCGGAAAGGCTTCACGCAGACGACGGGGCCAAAAATCTCCTCCGTCCAGACGGCGCTCGTCTCCGGCATGTCGGTGAGGATCGTCGGCTCGAGGAAATAGCCGGTGTTGAGACCGGCCGGTCGCCGCCCGCCGCCGGCGACCGTGGCGCCTTCCGCCTTGCCGCGCTCGATCGCCGCCAGCACCTTGTCGTACTGCCCCTTCGAGACGAGAGGACCGAGCAGCGTACCGTCCTCCAGCCCGTTGCCGATGCGGATCTTCGCCGATTCGGCAACGAGCCTTTCGAGGAGCGCCGGATAGAGGCTCTCCTCCACCAGCACGCGCGAGGTCGCCGAGCAGACCTGGCCCTGGTTCCAGAAGATGCCGAACATGATCCATTCGACGGCCTTGTCGATGTCGCTGTCGGCGAAGACGACGAAGGGCGACTTGCCGCCGAGCTCCAGGCTGACGTTCTTGATGTCGCGCGCCGCCGCCGCCATGATCTTCGCGCCCGTCGGCACCGAGCCGGTGAAGGCGAGCTTGTCGATGCCGGGATGCTCGGAAAGCGGTCGGCCGGCATCGGGCCCGAGGCCGGTGACGATGTTGAGCACGCCCGCCGGAAGCCCCGCCTCCGCGACGATGGCACCGAGTTCCAATGCCGTAAGCGGCGTGAGTTCCGAGGGCTTCAGCACCATGGTGCAGCCGGCGGCGAGCGCCGGGGCCACCTTCCACGAGGCCATCAGCAGCGGGTAGTTCCACGGGATGATCGCCCCCGCCACGCCGACCGGCTCGCGCACGACCTTCGAGGAGAAGCGCGGCTCGGCGAGCGGGATCGCCTCTTCCGGATTGTCGTCCATCTCCTCGGCGAGGCCGGCATAGAAGGCAAAGCAGCCGGCCGTGTCCTCCATGTCCCAGACGGCCTCCGGCAGCGGCTTGCCGTTGTCGATCACCTCCAGGCGGGCGAGCTCCTGCCTGCGGACGAGGATGAGGTCACTGACGCGGCGCAGCACGGCGGCGCGCTCCCTGCCGGACATTTTTCGCCACGGTCCCTCGTCGAAGGCACGGCGGGCGGCGGCGACCGCCGCGTCGATATCCTCCCCCGTGCCGGCGGGCGCCTGGTGGACGACCGCCTCGGTGGCGGGATCGATTACCGTGAACGTGCCGCCCTTGGCCGGAGCCACCCATTTGCCGTCGATGAAGAGCCTGTCGCGCATTCGCCTTCTCCCGATGTTTTACGACGCGCGCACGGCACTGAGCGCGCCGGCCGCGACCTTGACGATTTCCTCCGCCGCGCGCGTCACCCCCGCCGCCTTGCGCATCTTCTCCGCATTGGCCTTCAGCCTTTGCCGCATCGCCACGTCGCCGAGCAGCGCGCGGATCGCGCCTTCGAGCTCCGCCTCGCTCCAGCCGTAGCGGTCGAGGCGACGGCCGACGCCCGTCTCGTCGGCACGCACGGCGTTGTCATGGCCGTCCCAGCAATAGGGCATGATCAGCGACGGCACGCCGTAATAGAGCGCCTCGCAGAAGGAATTGTTGCCGCCGTGGTGGATGAAGAGATCGGCCTGCTCGACCACGGACGGCTGCGGGAACCAGCTGTCGATGAAGACATTGTCCGGCACCTCGCGATAGTCCTCGCGCCAGTGGCCGGCATTGACGAGGAAGCGGCAGGGCAGCCGCGCGAAGACGGCGATCATCCGCTTCGTCATCTCCACGTCCATCGCGCCGAGCGAGCCGAAGCTCGTCAGCACCAGCGGCGCGTCGTTGTGGCTGGCGAAGCGCGGCGGCGTATAGGGCGCCTCGCTGCGCACGCAGCCGTCGAGGAAGACGAATTTTTCCGGATCGAGCGGCCGGCGGCGCGCGTGGCGGATGATCTCGGGTGCGAGCAGCAGGTTGAGCCAGGGCGAAGGGTCGAGGAAGTTCGGCGCGGCGGGGGCTTTCACGCCGCATTCGGCGAGGAAGGCGGCAAAGCGCCGGTGGGCGGGCGCCACCGCCTTCTCGTAGCGGGCGGCGAAGGCCGGCCAGCATTCGCGCTCGTCCATGCCGCAGCCGGAGAGATAGGGCGGCACGTCCGCGTCGGGGATCTCCGTCTCGGCGCAGGAGACGACGCGCACCCAGGGCGCGCCGGCATTGGCGACCGCCGGGAACATCACCACGTTGTCGAGCACGACGGCGTCCGGCTTCAGCCGGGCGAGCAATTGCCGGAGCGGCTCCTCCACCCGCATCGCCGTGTCGACGATCGCCTCCCAGGTGGGCTCGACATAGCTCTCGATCTGGTCGAGGGGCGACTGGCGGAAGGCGTCCTGGTGGCGCTCGATGAAGTCGTTCCAGTCGGTGGGCCGGCCCGCCTCGGCGTCGGCCAGCGGATATTCGGGAAAGCCGTATTCGGAAAAGACGCCGCCGAAGCCCGGATGGCAGACGAAGACCGGGCGGTGGCCCATGCGCCGCAGTTCCTGGGCGATGCCGACGCAGTTCAGCGCCGCGCCGTAGCTCGCTTCGGGAAAGAGGGCGATGGTCTTTGCAGACGCCATGGGGACTAACGCGAGACGAGCTTGAAGGCGGGGGGAACGCCGCGCCCGGCAAGCCGCGGGCGCTGCGATTGGGAGAGCTGTATATGCACACGCATCAGATCGGCGGCAAGCTCCATCTGGCCGCGCTCGATCTGCTCCAGGATCTGCAGGTGCTCCAGGTTCGACTGCATCAGGCGGAAGGCGTTGACGTGGCCCGCCGGCGGGCTCGCGCGGCGGCGGCGATGGTGGTTCACAAGCGCCTCGGCCATGAAAGGATTGCCGCAGCCCCGGGCGATCGTCAGGTGGAAGTCGTAGTCGGTGCGGTCGAAGAGCTTTCGGTCGAAATCCCGCTCGTCCATGCCGCTGAGGATCAGCATCGACTGGCGCAGCGCCGTCAGCGCCGGGACGTCGCGGCGGAAGTCGGGCATGGTCAGCGCCAGCGGCTCGGTGGCAAGCCGGAACTCGTAGCTCTTCGCCGCCGCGTCGCCGCCGATGGCGAACTGCTTCAGCAGCCATTGCTGTCCGGCACCGCGCTCGGCCAGATTGTCCTCCGCCAGTTTCATCAGCGCATTTTGTACCGCCTGCCGCGAGGCCTCGTAGCGTCGCTGGAGGGCGGCGACGGTCTGCGCCTCGGCGATGCGGCCGGCGGCGAGGTCGCGCAGGATCGCGGCATGGATCTCGCCTTCGCCGCGTCCGTCCGGCGTATCCTCCAGCCTTGCCGTCGCCACCGGGTCGACGGCGAGCAGGTAGCCGCCGTCGGCATCCGCCGTCACCAGCGCGCGCTCGGCAAGCACCTGCAGCGCTTTGCGAATCGGCGTGCGCGAGACGTTGCAGAGCGAGGCGAGCGCCTGCTCGGCCAACCGCTCCCCGCGCGAAAGGCCGCGCTCGCCGGCGACATCCAGTATCTTTTGCGCCAGTTCGACATGGCGGTGATTGATGCGTCTCGGTTCCACGGTCATCGCCGCCTCGGCCCTCCATCACCGCGCATGCTGCCCTTTGCGCAGGCGTTTCGCAAGGCCGGCGATAGCGAAATCCGCGATGCGCATAAAATTCGAGCCCGGCCTATTGACGTATTTTTTTTATAAATAATACTGCCATCGACAGGGAACGAGACCGGGACAACCGGCGCGCCCGTCTGAGGCAGGAACAATCGAAACAAGGGAGTCTTCCGTGAAAACGAAGAACGGACTGGCTGCGACCACCGCGGCCGCGGCGCTTCTCGCCGCAAGCCTTGCGGCCGGCACGGCATCCGCCGCCGATCTCGTCATCTCCAACTGGGACGGCTACATGGCCCCGGACATCGCCGACACCTTCAAGGCCGCGACGGGCCTGGAGATCGAGGTGGTCAACCACGCCACCAACGAGGAGGTGATGGGCAAGCTGATGGCGAGCGGCGGCAAGGGCTACGACATCGTCTTCGTCTCCTCGCCCTTCGCGGAGATCCTGAACGGGCAGGGGCTCGCCGAGCCGATCGACCACGCGGCCGTGCCGAACCTCGCCAATCTCTACCCGGAGGCGACGACGCTCGCCTACGACCCCGGCAACACCTTCTCGGTGCCCTATACCTGGGGCACGACGGGCCTCTGCTACCGCTCCGACCTCGTGGAAGGCACGCCGGACAGCTGGATGAACCTCTTGCAGCCCTCCGACGCGCTGAAGGGCAAGACGACGATGCTTGCCACCGACCGCTGGCTGATGGCCGCGGGCGAGCTCGCCAAGGGCTATTCGGTCAACGAGACCGACCCGGCGAAGCTTGAGGAGGTGAAGAACCTGCTGATCGAGGCGAAGAAGACGCTGCTCGCCTATGACGACACGACCTTCTATTCCAAGCTCGTCTCCGGCGAGGCCTCGCTGGTGCACGCCTGGGACGGCTGGTGCAACTACGGCATCGGCGAGAACAAGGACATCAAGTACGTCGTGCCGAAGGAGGGCTCGGACCTCTGGATCGACACGATCGTCGTGCTCAAGAGCTCGGCCAACAAGGAAGCGGCGATGAAGTTCATCGACTTCATCCTCGACGCCAGGAACCATGCCTGGGCGGCGGAGAACATCCTCTACAAGGTGCCGAACAAGGCGGCGATGGACAGCCTCGACAAGGCGCTCGTCGAGCAGTACCCGAACATGGCCATGGCCCCTGCCGACTTCACGAAATACGAGCTGCTGCGCGACCTCGGCGCCGCGCAGAAGGACTATTCGCGCATCGTCAGCGAGATCAAGGCCGCGAACTGACACGCGGCCTTCCTCCCGTGGCGGCCCAAGGCTATCGCATATGGAATTATGAGGGCGCCCCCTGCTCCTTCTCCCCGGCGGGGAGAAGGTCGCGGCAGCGGGATGAGGGGCGCGCCGGAGGCAAGAAGCCGCGGACTTGCCCCCTCATCCGGCCCTCCGGGCCACCCTCTCCCGCCGGGGAGAAGGGGAAGCGGCAACGCCGTATCGATATGCGATAGCCTTGGGCCGCCAAGGGATTTACCCTTTAACTGACAACGGGCGGGCGCGGAACGCGGCCCCGCCGGAGCCTTCGCATTGTCCTTCAACGCCACCAGACCGACCCTGCTCGCAGCACCCGGCGTCGCCTGGCTCGTCGCCTTCATGGTGGCGCCGTGCCTGCTGGTGCTGAGCTACGCCTTCTTCGAGCGCGGCGTCTGGGGCGGGGTGGAATACACGTTCACGCTGGAGAACTTCGCCCGCGTCGCCGACCCGCTCTATGCGAAGATCTTCCTCAACTCCGCGCGCATCGCGCTGACGGCGTCGGTGCTCGCGATCCTCATCGCCTATCCCGCCGCCTATGCGATCAGCCGCGCGCCGCGCATGACGCAGCCGGTTCTGCTGTTCTTCGCCGTCCTGCCCTTCTGGAGCAACTATCTGATCCGCACCTATGCCTGGATCGTGCTGCTCAACCGCGAGGGCCTCGTCAACAACCTGCTGCGCAAGCTCGGCTACACCGGCGAGCCGCTCTCCATGCTCTACACCGAGGGCGCGGTCATCACCGGCCTCGTCTACAACTACCTGCCCTTCGTCATCCTCGCCATCTATTCGGTTCTGTCGCGGCTGAACCCGGAGCTGATGGAGGCCTCGCGCGATCTCGGCGCCGGCCCGGTGCGCACGTTCCTGCGCGTCACGCTGCCGCTCACCCTGCCGGGCGTGGCGGCGGGCGGCGTCTTCGTCTTCGTGCTGTCGATCGGCAATTTCGTGACGCCCGCGCTGCTCGGTGGCGGGCGCTTCCAGATGGTCGGCAACCTCGTCTACGACCAGTTCCTGACGGCCAACGACTGGCCCTTCGGCGCGGCCCTCGGCGCGGCGCTGATCGCCACCATGATCGTGCTCCTCCTCGTGCAGGCGCGCGCCACCGCGCACGCTTCCGGCGAGCGGGCAGGGGAGGCGCGGGAATGAGCGCCGCCTTTCGCCAAAAGCTGCCGGGGCGGATCGTCCTTCTCCTCGTCTTCGGCTTCCTCTACCTGCCGATCGCCGTGCTCGTGCTGCTCTCCTTCAACGCCAGCGGGCTTCCCACCTCCTGGTCCGGCTTCTCGACGCGCTGGTACGGCGCATTGCTCAACAACACCGACATCCTGCGCGCCGCCTGGAACACGCTGGTCGTCGCCGTCTTTGCCACCCTCATCTCCACCGTGCTCGGCACGCTGCTGGCGCTCGGCATGGAGACGCGGCGCAGGAAGAGCAGCGGCCTCGAAGCGCTCGCCTTCGCGCCGATGGTCATTCCCGACATCGTGCTCGCGGTGGCGCTGCTGACCTTCTTCTCGCGGCTTTCCGTCGCCATGGGCCTGCACACGATCGTCGTCAGCCACGTCATCTTCGACCTCGCCTTCGTCTGCTCGGTGGTGCGCGCGCGGCTCAAGCATTTCGACTTCTCCATCGTCGAGGCCTCGCGCGATCTCGGCGCCTCGGGCTGGACGACCTTCTGGCGCATCACCTTTCCGGTGCTCTTGCCGGCGATCGTCGCGGGCGGCCTGCTCGCCTTCACGCTCTCGGTGGACGAGTTCATCATCGCCTTCTTCACGGCGGGCACGGGCCGCGCCTCGATGACGCTGCCGATGCAGATCTATTCGATGATCCGCTTCGGCATCACGCCGGAGATCAACGCGCTCGCCACCCTCGTCATGGGCGTCAGCGCCACCGCGCTCCTGCTCTCGCAATGGCTCAACAGGGAACAGCACGTCCCATGACAGAACCGACCAGCCCGGCACCGATCCTGCGCATCGAGGGGGTCGCAAAGACCTTCGGCCCGGTGACGGCCGTCGATGGCGTCAGCCTCGACATCCGCGAGAACGAGTTCTTCGCGCTGCTCGGCCCCTCCGGCTGCGGCAAGACCACGCTCCTGCGCATGCTCGCCGGCTTCGAGAGCCCGAGCGCCGGCCGCATCCTGCTCGACGGCAACGACATCTCGCCGCTGCCGCCGGAAAAGCGCCCGCTCAACCTGATGTTCCAGTCCTACGCGCTGTTCCCGCACATGACGGTGCGGCAGAACCTTTCCTACGGGCTGGAAATGGAACGGCTCGCCAAGGCGGAGATTATCCGCCGCGTCGACGAGACCATGGCGATGACCGACCTCACGCCCTTCGCGGGCCGCAAGCCCGACCAGCTTTCCGGCGGCCAGAAGCAGCGCGTGGCGCTCGCCCGCGCGCTGGTCAAGCGGCCGAAGGTGCTGCTGCTCGACGAACCGCTCGGCGCGCTCGACAAGAAGCTGCGCGAAAAAATGCAGCTCGAGCTGAAGCGCATGCAGCACGAGGCCGGCATCACCTTCGTCATCGTCACCCACGACCAGGAGGAGGCGCTGGTGATGGCCGACCGCATGGCGATCCTGCGTGACGGCAGGCTGCTGCAGGTCGGCGCGCCGGAGGAGATCTACGAGCGGCCGGCCGACCGCTTCGTCGCCAATTTCATCGGCGTCATGAACTTCGTCGAGGGCAAGGTCGGCGCGGACGGCATCTTCGAGGCGGAGGGGCTGCGGCTGGCGCTCGTCGATGCGAAGCCCGGCCCGGCGACGCTTGCCGTGCGGCCGGAAAACGTCGCCGTCGGCCCGCCCGGCGAGCGGCTTGCCGGCACCGTCGCCGACATCGCCTATCACGGCCTCGACCGGGTGCTGCACGTCCAGACCGCCGCCGCCGGGACGCCGCTGCAGGTGCGCGTGCCCGCCGGCACCGCGACGTGGCGGATCGGCGATGCGCTGAGCCTCAAGATCGACCCGGCCAAATGCCGGGTCTTTTCGGGGGATACACCATGAGACACCGCATACCCGCCTCCGCCCCTCACCCTAGCCCTCTCCCCGCAAGCGGGGAGAGGGGACTTGCCCTGCGAAAGGGTCATGGGTTGGGAAAGCGATGCGGCAAATTTCCTTCTCCCCGTTTACGGGGAGAAGGTGGCCGGCAGGCCGGATGAGGGGCAGCCGGCAACACCGATATCGAGAAAACAGGGGAACACCATGTCAAAGACCATCGCATTCTTCCCGGAAG
This sequence comes from Shinella pollutisoli, assembly GCF_024609765.1. Classification (GTDB taxonomy): domain Bacteria; phylum Pseudomonadota; class Alphaproteobacteria; order Rhizobiales; family Rhizobiaceae; genus Shinella; species Shinella pollutisoli. The sequence goes on along the minus strand of NZ_JANFDG010000017.1, from coordinate 7,430 downwards.
CGGCCTTCGGCCCGGCGCTCAACTCCGTCGGCATCGCCCAGGCCGTGGAGGCGCTGGGCCACAGGGCCGTCTTCCTCTCCGACCCCGGCTTCGTCTCCGTCTACGAGGGCTACGGCTTCGAGGCGCATCCCGTGAACCTCTCCGAGCCGATGCCGCCCGAGCAGATGGCGAAGTTCTGGGAGGACTTCATCAACGGCCACATCCCGAACTTCCGCAAGTCGCCCTACGACCAGATCGACAACTACGTGAAGGACTGCTGGACGGCGATCGTCGACAGCGCCAAATGGGCGGAGAAGGACCTGCCCGGCGTGCTGGCGAAGATTTCGCCGGACCTCATCTGCGTCGACAACGTCATCCTCTTCCCGGCGATCAAGCGCTTCGGCAAGCCCTGGGTGCGCATCATCTCCTGCTCGGAGAACGAGATCGAGGACCCGAAGATCCCGCCGCATCTCTCCGGCTGCGGCGAGAAGGATTTTTCCTGCCACCAGGCCTATCGCGACCGCTTCAACGAGGTCATCAAGCCGATCCACGACGATTTCAACGGCTTCCTTGCGGAATGCGGCGAGGCGGCCTATCCGATCGGCCAGTTCTTCGAAGCCTCGCCCTTCATGAACCTGCTGCTCTATCCGGAGCCGGTGAAGTTCGAGCGCGCGCATCCGCTCGATCCGAAGCGATTCCAGTATCTCGAAGGCTGCGTGCGCAAGGAGAAGCCCTACGAGGTGCCGACCTTCGCCGCAAACAACGACAAGCCGCTGATCTACATCTCCTTCGGCTCGCTCGGGGCCGGCGACACGGGGCTGCTCAAGCGCCTGATCGTCACCATCGGCAAGCTGCCCTATCGCGCCCTCGTCAATGTCGGCGACTACATGGGCGAGTATGGCGATCTGCCCGGCAACGTCATCATCGACAGCTGGTTCCCGCAGCCCTCCGTCATCCCGCAGGTCGACGCCGTCATCCATCACGGCGGCAACAACTCGTTCACGGAATGCCTCTATTTCGGCAAGCCGGCGATCATCATGCCCTATGTCTGGGACGGCCACGACAATGCGACCCGCGTCGACGAGACCGGCCACGGCTTCAAGATGCCGCGCTACGACTGGACCGACGCCGACCTCGCCGCGAAGCTCGAAACCTGCATCAACGACCCGGCGATGAAGGCGAAGCTTGCCGCCACCAGCGCGCACATGCAGGCCCGCAACGGCCCGCAAAAGGCCGCCGGCATCCTCGATGAGCTGGTGCGGACGGGGAGCTATGCCGGTGCGTGACGCTCACCCCCTCCATCCATCTCCCCCCTCGAAGACAGGGCGGTCGCATATGGTTTTGCCCCTCACCCTAACCCTCTCCCCGCAAGCGGGGAGAGGGGACGTGCCCAACGAGAGGGTACGGGTCCGGGAAAACGGCGCGGCAAATTTCCTTCTCCCCGCTTGCGGGGAGAAGGTGGCCGGCAGGCCGGATGAGGGGCCATGCCCATATGCGATAGCCTTGCCGTTGAGGGGGAGATGGCCGGCAGGCCAGAGGGGGGTATCGCCATGACCGCCACCCTGAAATCCTCGGCGCCGCACATCCACAACGCCACCACCTTCGCCGGCCTCGTCGACTGGGGCGACCAGCCGGATTGCCTCGAAGGGCAGTCGCATTCCTCCGGCCGGCTCCTGCACAAGGGACCGGACAACCGGCCGGAAACGGGCATCTGGGTCTGCACGCCCGGCCGCTGGCGGCTGTCGATCCCGCGCGACGAGTTCTGCCATTTCGTGGCGGGCCGGGCGGTCTACCGCTCGGATACGGGCGAGGTGATCGAGGTCGAGGCCGGAACGGCGGTGATGTTCCCCGCCGGCTGGACCGGCGAATGCACCGTCATCGAGACCATGCGCAACATCTACATGCTGGCCTGACCGGCAGAGAAAGGACATCCCATGACCGCCACCCCGCTGATGCGCAAGCCGCTCGAGGAGACCGACCTCAAGGACTGGGGCGTCATCCCGACGATGATCGAGGGCGAGAGCCGCACCTCCGGCAAGGTCATCCACAAGGGCCCGGACGGCCGGTCCGAATGCGGCCTGTGGATATGCACGCCCGGAAAATGGTTCTGCCACGTCACCCGCGACGAGTTCTGCCACTTCCTGGAGGGCCGCTGCACCTATGTGCACGAAAGCGGCGAGGTGATCGAGATCACCCCCGACACCGCCGCCTTCTTCCCTGAGGGCTGGAAGGGCGAATGCACCGTCCACGAGACGGTGAAGAAGGTCTACATGATCCGGTGAGGCAAGGGGCCGCCCCCTCATCCGGCCCTTTCGGGCGACCTTCTCCCCGCCGGGGAGAAGGGGAGGCGGCGGCGGCATATGCGGCTTTCCCTCTCCCCTCGGGGAGAGGGCAGGGTGAGGGGGCTTTCCCACCCTCCGACAACGAAGGAAGAGTATCATGTTCGACCCCGCCGATCCCGTGCACTACCGGCACCCGGCCTATGTCCCGAGCGCCGGCCGGCGCCATGCGGTGACCGATCCGGCGCGGCTCGTCGCCGTCGGCGCCATCGCCGACACGACGCCGGCCGAGATGGAGGCGGCGCTCGACGCGGCGACCGCCGCGCAGACGGCCTGGAAGCGCCTCGACGCCAAGAGCCGCGCCACCGTCCTCCACCGCATCGCAACCCGCATCGAGGCGACGGACATGCGCCGCTGCGCCGAGCTGATGTCGCGCGAGATGGGAAAACCCTATCCGGAGGCGATCGGCGAGGTGGCGAACTGCGCCGGCGCCTTCCGCTATTTCGCCGAGATGGCGCGCGACGAGGCCGGCAAGGTGGCCGGCACGACGCAGGCCGGCTCCTTCCAGCACGCCCGCTACGAGGCGCTGGGGGTGAGCGTGCACATCATGCCGTTCAACTTCCCGATCCTCTTGATGTGCTGGACGGTGGCCGCCTCGCTCGCCTCCGGCAACGCCTGCATCGTCAAGCCGGCGCCGGCCACAACGCTGTCGACGCTCAAGTTCATGGAGGTGTTCGAGGCGTTGCCGGAGGGGCTGATCGCCTGCCTGCCGGGCGGCGCGGAGCTTGCGGCAGCCCTCATCGCCTCGCCGAAGACGCATGCCGTCGCCTTCACCGGCTCGGTCGCGGCGGGCCGTGCGGTGGCGATGGCCGCAGCGGCCGAGATGAAGCCGGCGGTGATCGAGGCGGGCGGCTCCGACCCGCTGATCGTGACGGCGCATGCGCCGCTCGACGTGGCCGCCGCCGGCGCCGTCACCGCCGCCTTCCACATGTCCGGCCAGGTCTGCACCTCGGCCGAGCGTTTCTTCGTGGTCGACGCCGTGCACGACGCCTTCGTCGAGAAATTCGCCGCCGAGACGCGGCGGCTTCGGATCGGCAACGGCCTTTCCCGCGCCGAGATCGGCCCGCTCGTCAGCGAGGCGGCGCGGGCGAAGGTCATGCGGCTGGTGGAGGATGCGACGGCGAAGGGTGCGACCGTCGTCACCGGCGGAAAGATCCCGGAAAGCGAGCCGGTCGGCTGGTTCTACGAGCCGACGATCCTGACGGACTGCACGCCGGACATGGCGATCCTGCGCGAGGAGTGCTTCGGCCCGGTCGCGGCGATCATGCGGGTTGCCGATTTCGACGAGGCGATCGCGCGGGCGAACGACAGCGCGTTCGGCCTCGGCGCCTCGATCTTCACCACGTCGCTGGAGGAGGCGATGGAGGCGGCCGAGCGGCTGGAGGCCGGCATGGTCTGGGTCAACAACCCGCTGATCGACAACGACGCGCTGCCCTTCGGCGGCTGGAAGAAATCCGGCCTCGGCCGCGAGCTCTCCCGCCTCGGCCTCGATACCTTCCGCCGCTCGAAGATGGTCATCATCGACCACAAGCCGGTCGTGCAGGACTGGTGGTATCCCTACCCGGACGACTGGTTCTACGAGGACGGCGGGCGCAAGCACGCCTGAACAGACAAAGGAAAGACCGATGATCATCACTATTCTCGGCGGCGCGGGCTTCATGGGCGCGGGCATCGTGCGCGACCTCGTCTCCGACCGCACCATTATCGACATCGCCGAAATCCGCCTCTGCGACGCCTCGCGGGAGAAGATGGAGGCGCTGGCGGCCGATCTCGGCGACCCGCGCATCGCGCTCGTCGATCTCGACGTGACGGATGCCGCGGCGCTGGAGCGGGCGATCGCCGGGGCCGATATCTGCATCAACTGCGTGCCGACGCTGCTCGGCTTCCAGATGGCGATCTTCGCGGCGGCGCTTGCCGCCCGCGTCGCCTACATGGACCTCGGCGGACTCGGCACCTATACGGTCAAGCAGCTTGCCGAGCACGAGCGTTTCAAGGCGGCGGGCGTTGCCGCCGTCATCGGCTGCGGCGCCGACCCGGGCATGTCGAACGTCATCTGCCGGGCTGTCGCCGACCAGCTGGACGAGATCGACCGGATCAACCTCTACTGGGCGGCCGAGCTCACCGGCGAGGAGAACCCGGTGCTGGTGCCGCCCTACAGCGTCTCGACGGTGCTCGCCGAATACGCCCATCCGAGCACGCAGTTCTATGACGGAAAGCATGTCGAATGCCCGCCGATGAGCGGCCGCGAGTTCCTCGATCTGCCGGAGCCCTGGGGGCGCTGCGAGTTCATGCATTCGCCCCATTCCGAGCAGCTCACCGTGCCGCTCGCCGACGGCATCCGCGAGAAGGGCATCCGGGAATTCTCCTGGAAGCTGCACCTGCCGCACCGCGAGCACGAGGCATGGGTAGGGCTGGTCAAGGCCGGCTTCGGCGATTTCGACGAGCCGGTCACGATCGGCGGCGTCAGGGTGAAGCCGCTCGACGTGCTGAACAAGGTGATCGAGCGCAACATGCGCAGGAACGCGGAGAAGATCCCGGCGCAGGAGAGCCACGAGATCCATTTCGCCATCGGCCGCGGCCGCAAGGACGGGGTGGCGCGCACCGTGCGCGTCGAGGTGACGGTCTCGCCCGATCCGCTCTATGCGCCCTATGTCGACGCCTGCACCTCGATGAACGCCTCCATCGCCGCCCAGCTCATCCTCGCCCATCCGAGGAAGCCCGGGGTGCACGCGCCGGAAAGCTATTTCGATGCGGCGACCTATTTCCCGGAGCTCGAGAAGCGGAAGTTCCGCATCGCGACGATCGTCGAATGAGCCTCAGGCGGAAGGCCCGTTCATCTTTGTGGCGGAATTGAGAAAAAATACCCTACCAATCTTATAGGGTTCCTGTATAAATTTCCTTCGAGAACGGGCGGGCCATGAGGCCCGTCTTTCCGGGAGGCCGGCAAACGGCCTGAGGACGAAGGGATGATGGCGATGCGCAATGCAATCTTCGGCGGCCGATCCACCCATGGTTCCCTCGATGCGGCCGGCGCCGGCACGCTCGGCAGCCGCCGCACCCGCCGCGCGGAGCGGCAGGCGCTCGTCAGCAGCCTCGCCGTCGTCTCCGCCTTCCTCTTCGTGAGCGCCGTGGTCTTCGGCCTCATCTGAGGAGAACCGGCCGGGAAGCCCGGCCGGCTCCATCGTCGGTCAGACGAGAGCGCTGACCTGGATTTCCACCAGCAGTTCCGGCGTGGCGAGACGCGCTTCCACCGTGGCGCGGACCGGCAGGTTGTCCTGGTCGACCCACTGGTCCCACACGTCGTTCATCTGCGCGAAATGGGCGATGTCGCGCAGCCAGATGCTGGCGCTGATCAGCTTCGCCTTGGACGTGCCGGCCTCGGCGAGCAGCGCATCGATCTGCGATAGGATGTGGCGGGTCTGGCTGGCGGTGTCGGCTCCCTCGCCGGTGACGCCCGCCGTGGTGACGACGCCGTTGACGACGACGGCCTGGCAGAAACGCTTGCCGGGTTTCAGACGCTTGATCATGGTTGTTCTCCTTCTTCGGGTTGACAGGGTGATTTGTTTCTCGCGATTGCGGATGTGAAGCCGCTATGCGCTTTCGCCGGAATTGCTCTGGCGGCGCTGGACGCCCGGAAGCACGCAGAGCATCTCGAACAGCAGGTTGGCGGCGGTGATCGCCGTGTTGCCGGAGGGATCGTAGGGCGGCGAGACCTCGACGAGGTCGCAGCCGACGAGGTTCAGGCCCCAGCAGCCGCGGATGATCTCCAGCGCCTGGATGGTGTTGAGGCCGGCGATCTCCGGCGTGCCCGTGCCCGGCGCGATGGAGGGGTCGAGGCTGTCGATGTCGAAGGTGAGGTAGACCGGCCCGTCGCCCATCTGCGCGCGGACCTCCTCCATCAGCGGCGTCAGCGACCTGTGCCAGCACTCCTCCACCTGCACGACGCGGAAACCCTGCTCGCGCGGCCAGTCGAAATCGTCGGCAGCGTAGCCCGTGCCGCGCACGCCGATCTGGATGCAGCGCTTCGTGTCGAGCACGCCGGCCTCGACCGCGCGGCGGAAGGGGGTGCCGTGGGCGATCGGCTCGCCGAACATGTGCTCGTTGATGTCGGCGTGCGCATCGACGTGGATCAGGCCGACGGGGCCGTATTTCTCCGCCATGGCGCGCAGGATCGGGTAGGAGAGCGTGTGGTCGCCGCCGAGGGTGAGCGGCTTGCAGCCGTCCCTGATGATCTCGCGATAGGCGTCGGTGATGATGTCGATGCATTTCGGCAGGTTGAACGTGTCGATCGCCACGTCGCCGATATCGGCCACCTGCAGGCTGTCGAAGGGCGCCGCGCGCGTCGCCATGTTGTAGGGGCGGATCATGCAGCTCTCGGTGCGGATCTGCCGCGGCCCGAAGCGCGTGCCCGGCCGGTTCGAGGTGCCGATGTCCATGGGGATGCCGACGAAGCAGGCGTCGAGCCCTTCCGTGGTCGGCTGCGTCGGCAGGCGCATCATGGTGGCGGGACCGCCGAAACGGGGCATCTCGTTGCCGCCGAGCGGCTGGTTGAAGGCTTTCGTCGTCATCGCTTCCCTCCGGCGCGGCAGGGGTCCGTTCGCCCGCCGCCCGCGCCCTGGTTGTGAACCTGTGGCAGGCCCCGCAGAATCAGCCGGGCCACGGCGAATGTGGCACGAACGCGCCCGCGTTCGTACCCCGGAATGCACAGGAAAAGGCCCTCCCGCACAGGCTGTGCGGAAGGGCCTTCTGTCCGGGGAGGCGGGTGCTTACGGCTTGCAGGCCTGGACGGCGCCGGGCAGCTTGCTCCATTCGCCATACCAGGTGTCGAACAGCCTGAGCTGCGCCTCGACATAGCCGCGCTGGCTGTCGGAGAGCACGTCCGTCTCGTTGAAGTGCAGCGTGTATTCCTTGTCCCCCTTCAGCACCATCATGTGCTTGAAGTAGAGCACCAGGTCCGGGCCCTCGTCGAAGGAGGAGAGGACGGCGAGCGCCGCCTCCAGCTCCAGCGCACGGGCGCGCGCATCCGGGTCGCCCTTGGCGGCGGCCTTGGCGAGGTTGCACATGTGGATCACCTCCTTCGGCAGCACGCAGCCGATGCCGGTGATGGCGCCG